>NZ_AP023410.1:0-1217500 GCF_000193495.2 Acetobacter aceti NBRC 14818
GAATTCAGCATGCTGCCGTTATCCGGCTGTTTTTGTCCGAAATGAACCTCGGGGGTCTTCCCTGAAGGTGTGTTTTGTCCGCAATGCGGGCGTGTCTTTATGATTTGGTCGCCGAACGTGCTGGGATGGCTTTGCAGGGCCGCTCTGATCCAGCAATGATCCGGGGAAGTGAGTGTGCAGAAACGATGCCGGTAACCCCATCCTCCGAAATGCCGTTGAGTTCAGATGAAGGTGCCGGATCGCAGTCTGCTTCAGGTGGTATGTCAGGTCTGCTCACAGAGGCGTGGGACAGGATTGCAGGCCGCATGAGAGCCGAAGTCGGGGACGTCGAATACCGGACCTGGCTTCAGCAGATTGTTCTTGGTCCTGTCGATGGTGATGAAGTCACCCTGATGCTCCCCACACGCTTTCTGCGGGATTGGGTCCGGAGCCAGTATGGTGATCGGCTGAGTGCGCTGTGGAATCAGGAAATTCCCGCCATTCGTCGCGTCGAACTTCAGGTCATGCGTCCGGGGGATGTGGTCGCCGCGCCTCCTGCGGCTGATGGGGAGGGTGGCGCGTCTGCTGCGCCTGCTGAAGTGACGCCCGCACCAGCGGCTCGCGCTGCTTCCGCCCCGAGCGATCGTGTCTCAGATACAAGATCCGATCTAGTGGCTCCGCTTGATCAGCGTTTCACGTTTGATACGTTCGTCGTCGGCAAGCCCAACGAGTTTGCCTACGCCTGCGCGCGCCGTGTCGCCGAAAAACCATCCAGCGTCGGCTTCAATCCGCTATTTCTGTATGGCGGTGTTGGTCTCGGCAAAACGCATCTCATGCACTCCATTGGTGCTGAGTTGATACGTCGGGGCGGTATCTCGGTAGCGTATATGTCGGCCGAGAAGTTCATGTACCGCTTCATCGCCGCCATCCGCTCCCAGTCGACTGTCGAGTTCAAGGACCATCTGCGTTCGGTCGATGTGCTGATGATTGATGATCTTCAGTTCCTGATCGGTAAGGATAATACGCAGGAAGAGTTCTTCCATACGTTCAATGCGCTGGTCGATGCGGGACGACAGATTGTCGTGTCAGCAGACAAGTCGCCGTCCGATCTGTCCGGTCTTGAGGATCGTCTGAGAACACGGCTCGGCTGCGGTATGGTCGCGGATATCCATGCGACGACGTTCGAGCTTCGCATCTCCATTCTGGAAGCGAAAGCCACGGCTTCGGGCGTGGTTGTGCCGGGCAAGGTTCTGGAGTTTCTTGCCCACAAGATCACCACCAATGTGCGTGAGCTTGAGGGGGCGCTGAACCGGCTGATCGCTCACGCCAATCTGTTCGGGCGTCCGATCACGCTGGAATCCACGCAGGACGTTCTGCACGATATTCTCAAGGCCCATGACCGCCGCGTGACGATCGAGGAAATCCAGCGCAAGGTCTCCGAGCACTGGAACATCCGTCTGACCGACATGTCTTCCGCCCGCCGCGCCCGGGCCGTTGCGCGTCCCCGGCAGGTCGCCATGTATTTGGCCAAGCAGTTGACCAGTCGCTCGCTGCCGGAAATCGGACGCAAATTTGGCAACCGCGATCACACGACGGTCATGCATGCTGTCTCTCGCGTGCAGGAGCTTATGGAGCGGGACACGGCGTTTGCCGAGGATGTCGAGCTTCTGCGTCGGATGCTTGAGAGCTGACGCAAGAAAACACGCTGTTCCACAAAGAAAACCGGGCTGCGACTCTTTGCCCGGGACGTGTCCCCTGCTAGATTGCCTGCCTTGATTTCCGATCTGCTTGATCAGGGTTGGAACACGGAAACAAAGTCCGCGGACAGGGGAACTGGTGTCGATGAAGTTTACGGCCGATCGCGCAACGCTGCTCAAGGCTCTTGCACATATTCAGAGCGTTGCCGAGAAGCGGAACACAATTCCCATCCTCGCCAATGTGCTGATTGACGCCAATAACGGTCATCTGAGTCTGACCGCTACAGACATGGAAATCGCGGTTGTCGAGGAAGTGCCGGCTGAAATCCATACGCCGGGCGCGGTGACGGCTCCTGCCGCCGTGCTGTATGAAATCGTTCGCAAGCTGCCGGACGGTGTTGAAGTCGAACTCAGCCATCCCGGCGGCGAGGCGCAGCTTGATCTCCGCGCCGGGCGCTACACGACGCGGATGAACGCTCTTCCGGTCGATGATTTCCCCTCCATGGTAGCCGGTGATCTTCCACACCAGTTCAAGTTGAATAGCGGTGTGCTAAAATCCCTGATCGACCGTTCCCGCTTCGCCATTTCCACGGAAGAAACCCGCTACTACCTGAACGGCATCTACATGCACGTCACAGAGGGTGAGGCAGGCGGTCTGCTGCGCGCGGTTGCTACAGACGGACACCGTCTGGCTCGTGTCGAAACCGAGGTTCCTGCCGGGGCTTCCGGCATGCCGGGCGTGATCATCCCGCGCAAGACCATTGGTGAAATCCGCAAGCTGCTGGACGAAGCGCCGGATGAGGTGGATGTCTCTGTCTCCGATACCCGCATCCAGTTCGGCGTGGGGTCCATCACCCTGACATCCAAACTGATCGATGGCACGTTCCCGGAATATCAGCGGGTGATTCCATCCGGCAACAACCGCACCCTGCGCGTCGGCAAGAAGGATTTCTCCGATGCGGTTGGGCGCGTCGCAGCCATCAGCCAGGAACGTTCGCGCCCCGTGAAGCTGGTTCTCTCGCGTGATCTGCTCATCCTTTCCGCCACGAGCGCCGATCAGGGCACAGCGAAGGAAGAGCTGGACGACACGCGCGTCACCTATGACGGTGACGACATGGAGATCGGGTTTCAGGCTCGCTATCTGAACGACATCACTGATCAGGTAAGCAAGGATGTGGAGTTCGTCTTTGCCGACAGTTCGGCTCCGACCATCGTGCGTGACGTGGACAGCCCTTCGGCGCTTTACGTCCTGATGCCCATGCGGGTCTGATCTGGGCCATTCTTTCTGACCGGTCGCAGCCATGACGTCTCTTGATCGTCTCGTTCTGGCCGGTTTCCGCAATTATCGAAGGTTTGTGTGGGAGCCGGAGTGCTCGCCGGTTGTGATCACCGGTGAGAACGGCAGCGGCAAGACCAATCTTCTGGAAGCATTGTCGCTGCTGGTTCCGGGCCGAGGCCTTCGCGGGGCCAGAAATGCGGATCTTCCTTTGCGGGAAGCTTCCGGCGAGCCCGCTCTAACAGGTTGGGGCGTTACCGCCCGTTTTTCTGACAATACAAGCGATTTCGAGGTCTCCACTGGCATGGAGGCCGGACAGTCGGGTGCGCGCAAGTTTCTACTCGATGGTTCGCAGATGCGCGCGCGAGATATTGCGGCGGCCAATCTGTCCGCTGTCTGGCTGACCCCGCAAATGGATCGGCTGTTTGGCGAGAGCGCGAGCGGACGTCGCCGCTTTCTGGATCGCCTCGTCGTGGCGATGGTGCCGCAGCACGCGCCCGAACTGGCCGCCTGCGAACGGGCGACAGCGCAGCGGAATCGTTTTCTCTCCGAAGGACGGACGGATGATGTCTGGCTGTCAGGGATCGAGGACGCCATGGCGCGACATGGCGTGGCCGTTGTCGCGGCAAGACGGGAGATGGTTTCACGCCTGAACGTCATGGGCGCAGATCCGCAGGGAGCCTTTCCTTCCGCGCATCTTTCCTTACTTTGCCCCATTGCTGATCGGCTCGATAATGAGCCGGCGCTTGCGGTTGAAGACTGGTTGCGGAGCGTTCTGTGGGAAGGGCGCACAGCAGACCGGCAACGTGGCCATGCGATTGTCGGAGCGCATCGCACCGATTTTACGCTTCGGGATCTGGAGACAGGACGGCAGGCGGCGGAGGCCAGTACGGGACAGCAGAAAGCTCTGCTGATCGACATCATTCTGGCGCATGCCCGCCTGATGGGGGAGGGCGCCGGAACCGCGCCGATGCTTTTACTCGATGAACCTCTGGTGCATCTCGATCAGCGGCGTCGGAAAGCCCTGCTTGAGACGTTGCTCGATTTTCAGACGCCGGTTTTGCTGACAGGGACCGATCGCTCTCCCTTTGCGCCACTGACCGATAAGGCCAGTTTCGTCACGCTACAGGACGGCCAGATTGTCGCAGCGCGCACTGACTGAAAAATACGCCGGGAAAAGGCGGAAAAACCTTAGAAGAAGACGTGCATAGGCGTCTCATATGCTGGTCGTGAACGCGAGAAGAGGCTATAAACATCCTCCGCTGCACCCTATGCGAACGACCGGAGTACTCATCCCGTTATGACCGAAACTTCCAGTTCTGTTTCTTCCGCCGAAAATGACGACTACGGCGCGTCCTCCATTTCGGTGCTCAAGGGACTGGACGCAGTACGCAAACGTCCGGGCATGTATATCGGTGATACGGATGACGGGTCCGGTCTGCACCATATGGCCTTCGAAATTATTGATAACGCCGTTGACGAGGCGCAGGCGGGGTTCGCCACACACTGCGAACTGATCCTGAACGCCGATGGCAGCGTGACTGTGCGCGATAACGGTCGCGGTATTCCGACCGACATGCATGAGGAAGAAGGGATCAGCGCGGCGGAAGTCGTTCTGACCAAGCTTCATGCAGGCGGCAAATTCAACCAGAATTCCTACAAGGTCTCTGGCGGTCTGCATGGCGTCGGCGCCGCTGTGGTGAACGCCCTTTCCGAGTGGATGGAAGTGCGTATCTGGCGGCAGGGACTGGAGCATGTGATCCGCTTCGCCCACGGTGAGCGTATCGAGCCGCTCACGGTCGTTGGGCCGTCGGACGAGGAGCGGGGTACTCAGGTCACGTTCAAGCCAAGTGCTGCGACATTTGCCAAGACAATCTTTGAGTTTCCTGTGCTGGAGCGCCGTCTCCGTGAGCTGGCATTCCTGAATTCCGGCTTGAAAATTACTCTGCGCGATGAACGCACCGAGCCGTTCAGGGAAGAAGTCTTTCATTATGATGGCGGCCTGATCGCGTTCGTGGAGTGGCTCGATCGCGCCCGCACGCCAATCATTGTTCCGCCCATTTCGGGCAGTCTTGAAAACCCGGAAAACGGCATCAAGGTCGAGTTCGCCCTGACCTGGAACGACAGCTATCATGAAACGATGCTGTGCTTCACGAACAACATCCCGCAGCGGGATGGTGGCTCGCATCTGGCCGGTTTCCGGCAGGCGCTGACGCGCATCGTGGGCAAATACGCGGAAAGCATTGCAAAGAAAGATTCGGCTTCGCTGGTAGGCGAGGATATGCGCGAAGGTCTGACCGCCGTGCTGTCGGTCAAAGTGCCTGACCCGAAATTCTCTTCGCAGACCAAGGACAAGCTGGTTTCATCAGAAGTGCAGCCGGTCGTGCATACGGCTGCGGCCGACATGATCGGCCACTGGTTCGAGACGCATCCGAAAGAAGCGAAGCTGGTCGTCGCCAAGGTGCTCGATGCCGCTTCCGCACGTGAGGCTGCCCGTCGTGCCCGTGAACTGACCCGCCGCAAGGGCGTGCTGGATATTTCCTCGCTGCCGGGAAAGCTGGCTGACTGTCAGGAACGTGACGCTTCCAAGGCCGAAGTTTTCATCGTTGAGGGTGACTCCGCTGGCGGAACTGCCAAGCAGGGACGTGATCGTCGTTTTCAGGCCATTCTGCCGCTCAAGGGCAAGATCCTGAACGTCGAGCGTGCACGCTTTGACCGTATGCTCGGTTCTGCGGAAATCGGCACATTGATCACGGCGCTTGGCACGGGCATCGGGCGCGGTGAGGCGGATCAGGGTGGCTTTGATATCAGCAAGCTCCGTTATCATCGCATCGTCATCATGACTGACGCTGACGTTGACGGCTCTCATATCCGCACGCTGCTGCTAACCTTCTTCTTCCGCCAGATGCCGGAGTTGATTGAGAAGGGCTATCTCTACATCGCGCAGCCGCCGCTCTATCGCGCCAAGCGTGGTAATGAAGAGCGCTACCTCAAGGATGATGCAGCACTTGAGCAGTATCTGCTCGACAAGGCGCTGGGAAATGCTGCGTTGACGCTGGGGGCGGGTCGCGTTCTGGAAGGCGAGGATCTGCTCGCAGAGATCAACTTCATGCGGGATGCGTCTCGTGTCATCGGACGTCTGTCGTCGCGTATCCCGCTCTGGGTCATTGAACAGGCTGCTATTGCCGGAATCTTCAATACGGATCGCGATGCAGCTCTGGCGCAGGTTCCGGAATTGCAGCGACGTCTGGACGCCGCTTCCCGTGAATCCGAGCGTGGCTGGAAGATTTCGCTCAACGATTCCGGTCTGGAAATGGGCCGCAGCGTGCGCGGTATCGGCGAGACCTATCGCATGGAAGCCTCCACGCTGGCCGGGAATGACGCCCGCTGGCTCGCCGCCAATCTGGAGCGGTTCTTGCGTGATTATTCCAACGGTATTCATCTCAGACTGGATGCTGGCACGGAAGTCACCGTCGCCGGACCAGCAGAGGCGTTTGCCCGTCTGCTGGCGCAGGGACGCAAGGGGCTGGCGATCAACCGCTTCAAAGGCCTCGGCGAGATGAACGACGAGCAGCTTTGGGACACCACGCTCGACCCGGCGACCCGCACCCTGCTTCAGGTCCGTGTCGAGGACATGGAAGAGGCTGGCGCGGTCTTCTCGACGCTGATGGGTGATGTGGTTGAGCCGCGTCGTGACTTCATTGTCGGCAACGCCCTCAAGGTCGCCAATCTCGACGTCTGAGCCTGATGAAAGGTGTTGCTGTGGCCGGGGATGAACCGTGATCGTTCAGGATCATCCCTGGTTCTGCGATATGCCGGAAAGCCTGCGTTATATGAGGGGTGAGGATCTGCCTCGCCCCTTCATTGAAAAAGGCATCGTATTCATCCTGCCTGACAGGATGAAGCATTTTCGGAAGAACCTTTATCATGTGCGTCGGCGGGACGTTGAGGATTCCGCCACCTATGCGCCTCTGTTCAGGGCCAAATGTATTCTGGAAAGCGAGCCTCGTCCGGAAGACATGCAGGGACCGTTTGACGTCTATCCGTTTTATACGAAAGTTGCGCGCAACCGACGCCATTACCTCGATTACTACATGCTGTTCCTGTTCGACGGGCAGCCGGATTTTGCGCGGTTTAAAGAGCTTGCCGGAGAATGAATGGCTCCTCTCACCTTGTGAGTGATTGACCAGCCGGAAGCCGAAGGTTAGGCAGAAACAGGTTTTTGTCGCCTCGCAGTCAAAAGGCAGCGGGGTTTCTCCTGTGGCCTGACAGGGATATTTCCGCGAGTCAAACCGATGAAATCTTATATTCCCGTTGTTCTGACCGTCTTTCTGGCCGGATGTTCCTATACCATTGACCCGCTGAAGAATTATTGTGCCGATCCGGCAGTGGATCAGTCAATCGTCGCGGTTGCCAACGCGCCGACGGTAATGCCCGATGTGGTGACCAGCAAACCTGCAAGCCCGGCGACGGCTTTCACGGATGGCAAAATAAAAGGCCATCTTTTCGGCTCCCACTATCAGGTCCTGGCATGCCACGGCACGCTCGTTCGAGCCGATGGCAGCAAAGAGCCAGGTATCGCTGTGACGCGTTTCCACGGTGGACCTATCGGCTGGCGCGACCTGTGGCTCCAGCCATCTTCACCGGATACGCTCAGAATCTGGGCCTCAGACGCTGATATCGCTGCCTACAAGCAAAAGCAGATTGCCAACAAGCTCGCTCATACGCCTGCTCCCTGCATGCCGTATGCAGAAGATCTGTTTCAGGGAACGAAGCAGACGGGACTTGCTTCCGACCAGCTGCGCAGCACGCTTTACAGCTGCCTTACCAGTCATGGCGTAAAACCAGCGGTAGCGCCCAGCGGCGTTGATCATGTTTATTCCGAAGGGTATCCGGAATTTTTCGTGCCGTATTATCTTGAGCCCGAAGCAGAAATCAGCGGCTATCTCCTCTATTGAGGAAGTCTGAAGGTCTCCACTTTCGGGAAAGGCAATCTCGCGCAGACGGATGGAAGTCTCGTTATGAAGCTTCCATCTTTCTATCTTATTGGCACGTCAGCTTTCGCTGTTCTCCGCTCCCGTGCCGGCAGGCGGTGCCTGAATTTCTGTTGGTTTTCTGACACGAACCTTGCGGATATGACGGGCGTCCGCATCCAGAATGCGGAAAACAAAGCCGCTTTCATGGTTCAGGACTTCACCGCGTGTCGGGACATGACCCGCAAGCCGGAAGACCAGACCGCCAATGGTCTCGATCTCCGCTTCCCGCTCTGAGTCTGTCAGGATCGGGCCGATCTGTTCCTCGAACGTCTCTACCGGGCAGCGGGCGTCCACGTCGAAGGAGCCGTCGGGGCGTTCGACAATCAGTGCGACTGAGGGTTCATCGTGCTCATCCGAAATATCTCCGACAATCGTCTCCACCAGATCTTCGATGGTGACGACGCCGTCGATACCGCCATATTCGTCGATCACAAGCGCCAGATGGACCTGTCGTTGTCGCATCATCAGCAGCAGATCGAGCACCGGCATCTGCGGCGCGATCATCAGAGGCTGGCGCAGCAGCGTTTCCAGATTGAACGCCTCGCTCGTGCCGACATAGGCAATCAGATCCTTCACATGGATCATGCCGACTATATCGTCGAGCTGCCCGCGATAGACCGGCATGCGCGAGTGGTTCTCGCGCCGCATCATCGCCAGTGCATCGTCGAGGCTGATATCGGCGGGCATCGCCACAATGTCCGCACGCGGCACCATCACGTCATCCGCGCTGGTTTCACGCAGACGCAGCACATTGGCGATCAGTGCTCTTTCCTGACGGTCCAGCTCAGGGGCTTTATCACCACCTTCCCCAGCGTCCGCCGCTTCCTGCACCAGTGCAGCAATGGAATGGCGGACTCCCTGATCTTTTTTGCGACTGAAAAAAGAAAACAGGCCTTTACGGGTTTTCTGCGACCCGTTTGCACCGTTTGAATGGTCTGTGTCGCTCATGTCCGGGACTTCCACGGGTTGGGAAGACCCATCATTGCCAGGACACGGGCTTCTTCCATCTCCATGCGTCGTGCATCGCCAGCTTCATGATGATCATGGCCGCTGAGATGAAGAATGCCGTGCGCAATCAGGTGCGCCAGATGATGCGCAACAGGTTTTCTCGCAGTCAGGGCCTCCCTGCACACAACACCCAGAGCAAGGATGATTTCGCCACCGGGATAACCGGGCGGCGGCTCGAATGTCAGGACATTGGTCGGTTTGTTACGACCGCGATGACGCGCATTGAGCTTTTTCACGACCCTGTCCGAGGACAGGACGATCGTTTCCGGAAGCACAAGGGCCACTCCGGAAAAGCGACGCTCCATCCAGACAAGACTGGCGTCGCTGGCGCGTCGGACCAGTCGCTCGACATGAGGGACGACAGCGCGCCACCCCGTGTCTTCGACAATGATCTCGGGACCATTGTCACCTGTTCCGGTGTCATCCTCCCACTGTGTGGGAGGGAAGGGGAAGAGCCCAGCCCCGTAAGGGGAGGGCTCGCCGTCTGCCGCGCTCTGAAGAGCGCAGCTGTCAGTACTTGGCGGTTCCATTGTGCTCCCGGCGGAATCTCTGGTTGCGGGAGGTCTCCCGTTCCACCGTCTTCTTGTCATCATACGCATCAACAATGCGCGCTACCAGTCTGTGCCGCACAACGTCTCTCGCGTCAAAGCGATTGATGGCGATGCCTTGTACGCCTTCCAGCGTATCGAGCGCGTCCTGCAGACCGGAAGTCGTGCCGGACGGCAGATCGACCTGACTGAGATCACCTGTGACGACCATACGTGTTCCATTGCCCATGCGGGTCAGGAACATCTTCATCTGCGCAGGGGTCGTGTTCTGCGCTTCATCGAGAATCACATAGGCATGAGCCAATGTGCGACCACGCATGAAGGCGAGAGGCGCGACTTCGATATCGCCAGTCGCCATGCGCCGGGTGACCTGATCACCGGGCATCATATCATGCAGCGCGTCGTAGAGCGGGCGCAGATAGGGGTCGATCTTTTCCTTCAGGTCGCCGGGCAGGAAGCCCAGCCGTTCGCCCGCTTCAACAGCAGGCCGCGACAGAATGATCCGATCGACCTGGCCTGATTGCAGCATCGCGACAGCCTGAGCCACCGCGAGATAGGTCTTGCCGGTTCCGGCTGGGCCGACGCCGAACACCATCTCATTGCGGGCCAGCATCTCCATATAGGCGGCCTGACCCGGAGAACGTGGCTCGATAGCCCCCCGACGGGTCCGAATGGCTGGAAGATCATTGATCATCAACCGTGGGCCGTTGTTCGGCTTCGTCTCGACTTCGGTGGCCGCTTCCGGCGTCTGACCGGGCACCTGATCCCGCAGGGCGGCATGAATGTCGGAAAGACGGATGGCGGCGTCGATCTCATCCGTGTTGATCGGCGTGCCACGCTCCAGCTTGCGATAGAGAGTCGTCAGCGCGGAGTGAGCAAGCGCCGTGCGGCCCGGTTCCCCGACAATCGCAATCCGGTTGCCCTTGCAGGCAATGCGCACTCCCAGAGCTTCCGCCATGTGACGCAGATGTCGGTCATGGTCGCCGACCAGTTGCGCCAGAAGGGCGTTATCTCCGAACTGCAGGGTTGTCGTTCGCGACATGTCCCGCGCTGGAGAGGAAGAGGAGCCCTTGTGACGGGGCTGGGAGGTTCCGGGTGCGATGGGCTGGGTCAAGCGGGCATACACTCCTCGACAAGCGTTCCGACCAGCGAATTGCTGCGTCGTTCTGTGATCAGGACAGGAACAGTCCTGCCGACCAGATCATCCGGTCCATCGACATGAACCGGCTGAAGCCAAGGGGACCGACCGACCATCTGGCCCGGTTTGCGGCCCCGACCTGTGAACAGCACCGGCGCGACAACATCCACAACAGCGTCGTTGAAGGAATCCTGTTGATCGCGCAGCAGTGCCTGCAATGCTTGAAGACGCTCGTCCTTGACGGCCTCCGCTACCTGCAACGGAGCACCCGCCGCCGGAGTTCCCGGTCGGATCGAGTATTTGAACGAGTAGGCCAGCGCGAACCCGACATCGCGGATCAGCTGCATGGTCGCCTCGAAATCCTCATCGGTTTCACCCGGATGCCCGACGATGAAATCGGAGGACAGGGCCAGATCCGGGCGCACGGCCCGCAGACGATCCACAAGATGGCGATACTCGTCCGCCGTATGGCCCCGGTTCATCGCCTTGAGGATCTTGTCCGAACCCGCCTGCACAGGCAGATGCAGGAAGGGCATCAGCGCAGGCAGATCACGGTGCGCCATGATCAGGTCATCGCCCATGTCGCGCGGGTGGGAGGTCATGTAGCGGATGCGCTCCAGCCCCGGAATTTCCGCCAGCGCGTAAGCCAGTTGGGCAAGGCTCCATGTCCCGCCGTCCGGACCTTCGCCGTGATAGGCGTTGACGTTCTGTCCGAGCAGGGTCAGTTCGCGCACGCCGCTTGCGACCATGCGACGGGCTTCCGCCAGCACGGAGGCGACGGGACGGCTGGCTTCAGCGCCACGGGTGTAAGGCACCACGCAGAACGAGCAAAACTTGTCGCAGCCTTCCTGCACCGTGAGGAAAGCGGTCACATTGCCCGCGGTCTGCGGCGCTTCACTGTCGGGCAGAAAGTCGAACTTCTGCTCGGCAGGGAAATCCGTATCGATCACGGACCCACCGGCGCGAGCGGCGCGGGCCACCATCTCCGGCAGGCGGTGATAGGTCTGTGGGCCGAGCACGATGTCCACATAGGGCGCACGCTTGAGGATCTGCTCACCTTCCGCCTGCGCAACGCATCCTGCCACGGCCAGAACGGTCTGGCGACCTTCGGTGCTCCGTTCCTCCTTGATGTGACGCAGCCGTCCCAGTTCGGAAAACACCTTCTCGGCGGCGCGGTCACGGATGTGGCAGGTGTTGAGAATGATCATGTCCGCCTGCGCGGGATCATCCACCGGCGCATAGCCGAGCGGGCGCAGGACATCCGTCATGCGGGCGCTGTCATACACGTTCATCTGGCAGCCCCATGTGATCATGTGCAGACCACGGGTGTTGGGGCGGGCCTCCGACGCGCTGGCGCTATGGAGTGTGGTGGGGAGATCAGTCGTCACAGTTCAGGCTCGTTCCGGCACGCCGCCGGACCATTCCGTGCGACAGAGGGGAGGAATCCTGATTGCGGGCGTCCGGGTCAAGGGCAGAAACTCACGACGCCGGAGCCAAAGGACGAAGAAGCAGAAGAAGTGCGAAAGGCAATCAAGCCATGAACCTCTCTTCACGCTGGGGTTGCGACCAATGTGACTTGGTCAGACCTTCAGTCTCCATCAGGCGAAAGATACAAAGGATTTGTCAAGGAAACCTTTTGTTTTCACGGTTCCGTGATGAATTGGCTGGTCCTTTGAGCCGCACCTGCCATTCCGGCGGATCGGGCTCGTCATTCTGGCGGAGACGGGCGGCACCGTTTGTGACGGCACGCCATGTGGCCTGCGCCAGAGCCTTCCGACTCGGAAAATCCTCGGGATCGAGAGGTGGGTGCAGCAGCACGGTAGCCCGCATGGATTTCCGCTTCACCAGCTGCCAGACGTGGGGACCAAGATCCATGTCGCCATACCAGGAAAATACGGTGCGACGGGCCTTGCCGATGCGAAACCCGTCGAGTCTGTCATAGACAAGCGAGACGGGCTGGATCAGGGGCGTCATGCCGGGCGGAAAATCCGGTAGCATCTGGGTTGCTTCCGGCTCCCGCAGGCGTGGCGGCTTCGCTATGGCAAAAAAAGCCGACATGAATGGAAGAACGCGCGAGCCATCGGAGGACGTGCCTTCCGGAAACAGCACGAGATTGTCGCCATTGGCGAGACGGGACGTCATCTCATCGCGCTCACGGCCAGTCGTATTGCGCTGGCGGCTGACGAAAATGGTGCGACCGATCTTTGAGATCAGTCCCATGATCGGCCAATGTTCGATATCGCCCTTGGCCACGAAAACGGAGGGCAGAACTGTGCCGAGAACCGGCACGTCGATCCAGCTCGAATGGTTGGAGATGTAGATGATCGGCCGCTCACCGCGTGCCCGCGATTTCGGTCCCGTGACACCGCCCGCCCGACGTCCGATGACGTTGATCTTCAGGGACAGCAGACGGCACAGCACGCCCCAGATCACCCGCGTCCAGCGGATTTTTGTATTGCCGGGCACGAGCAGTAGCACTGCTTCGAACCCGACGGAGAGCGGAACCCATACCGTAATGGCAAGGAGTCTGCTTACGCCGCGGATGCATGGAAAAAGGCTGTGCTTCGCCTGTTCCCGCTCTTTTGCATCGATTCGGTCCAGTTCGGCTGGGTCGGCCCGGAACGGAGAACCACGTCTTTTCAGAGGTGCGGAAGTGGAAGGCTTAGCAAAAGCGCGCATATGCCTCTCCGTCCAGGAGGGGAAGAAGGAGTACTGGGTGCATCCCTCTCCATACCCTCAAATCACGATTTTCGACAACGGACGACAGGCGGACCAAAAAAACGACATAGATCATTATAAAAAGAGTCGGACTCACCTCGTCGTTCAGGAAAATTCTTGTCATTAAGGGTTTGATGTCCGCCTTCGCAGTCTCCCCGCAAGTCTCCCGTGCACATAAGAAGATGTGCGATCAGGGGGAGCCCAGCGCCGCACGCTGCCGCCAGCCGCGTGTTGACAGGTCATGGTGGAAAGTCGCGTCTGCTTTCGTGGTTCTTCTGAGCGCAGCGCAACCCACCCTTGCTGCCAGTGGAGACAGTAAGAAGCAGAAGGAAAAGACGCCGGAGCCGATAGGGCCGACGGTGTCCTATACGACAAAGATCGAACCGACGGGCAATGCGGATGTCGACGCTGTCATGACGTCCTCATCCGATCTGTTGAGTCTCCAGAAAACGCGGGCAGTGGGTCCGTTTGCTCTCGCCGGGCGAATCAGAAACGAATACAGCCGCCTGAACACGGCGCTGGAGAGTTTCGGCTTTTATGACGGCGAGATCACCATCACGGTGGACCGTCCGAAGAACGCTCAGGTCCCGCCTCAGATGTCGATGGACGGACAGGATATTGGTCTGCCGCTGTGGCTGGCGTCCATGCCGTCGGGACAGGTGCTCTTCATCAAGGTCACGGCAAAGACCGGGCCACTCTACCATGTCGGTTCCGTAAAACTCGTCGAGCCAGACACCAAAAAACCGGTCACTCTTACTGAAAGCCAGCAGAAGGCGTTCGGGATGAAGACGGGAGCGCCTGCGGTTGCGAGCGATGTCCTGCAGGCCGCCAATCAGCTGAACGATACGCTCAAGGAAGAAGGCCATCCTCTGGCCAAGGTCGATGTGCCGACCGCCTGGCTTCAGCCGACCTCAAGAACGCTCGACCTGATGTATCCTGTCACCATCGGACCAAAAGCCGATATCGGAAAGATCACGCTGAACGGGCTGGATTACACCAATCCCAGATTTGTCCGCAGACGTCTCACGATTGCGCCGGGACAGCTCTACCAGCCTTCCAGAATTGAGGATTCCCGGCAGGATCTGGCCTCTCTCGGGATCTTTTCGACTGTGGGTGTGAAGGATGCGCCCAAACTTGCACCCGATGGCAGCATGCCGCTGGCTTTCAGTTTCAAGGAAGCCAAGCGTCACACGGTTGGAGCCGAAGCCGGCTATTCGACCGACCTTGGTGGCCGCGTCGGTGCGTCGTGGACGCATCACAACCTGTTTGGTAACGCCGAACGGCTGAAGCTCACGGCTCTGGTCACGGGCGTCGGTGGCACGGCCCAGCAGGGGTTCGGCTATGATGTGTATGCTGACCTCTTCAAGCCGGATTTCCCCGGTCGTCGTCAGAACGCCAGTTTCAGGGTCGAAGGCATCCGGCAGCTTTTCTATTCCTACCGCCAGACAGCCATCATTCTGAGGGGCGGTATCGTCCGCCAGATCAGCAAGCGCTGGAATGTGTCCTATGGACTGGCGGCAGAGCAGGAAAAGATCGAGCAGTTTGGCGTCACCCGTGACTATTCTCTTATCTTTGCGCCTCTCAGCGCCAACTATGACAATACCGATCTGCCTTCGCCTCTTGATCCGGCAACCCACGGCATGCGCGTCTCCCTAAGCGTGACACCCTCGGCGTCCTTCAACCACGGCACCAGCTTCTTCGCCCTGCTTCAGGCCAACGCCTCGACCTATTTCGATCTTGCAAGGCTGGGGCTGACACAACCGGGCCGAAGTGTGTTCGCGTTCAGGGGAATTGTCGGCAGCGTGCAAGGGGCGTCCACATACGACATTCCACCCGATCAGCGGCTCTATGGCGGTGGCACGGCGACCATCCGCGGTTTCCGGTATCAGGGCGTCGGACCACAGTTTCCCAATTCCAAATATGCGATCGGCGGCACATCGCTGGATGCCGGAACAGTCGAGTTCCGTCAGCGGTTTTTCAAGAGCTGGGGTGCAGCGGCTTTCATGGACGCGGGACAGGTGGGGTCGAGCAGCGCGCCCTTTACCGGCAAGGTGCGCGTCGGTGCGGGTGCGGGAGCGCGGTATTTCACACCCATCGGCCCCGTGCGTCTCGATATCGCTGTGCCGCTTAACCGCCAGCCACGCGGCGACAAGTGGGAACTCTATATCGGTCTCGGAGAAACCTTCTGATGTCCGATACGACACCTGATGCTCCCCCTAAGCCGCGTCGTTCCCTTGGTCGCCGTATTGCCAGAGGAAGCGGGATTGCCGCCGCCTCGGTCGCAGGGCTCGCCGTGCTGGTCGTCGGTGTTGTGCTTGTCGGTGCGAATATTGATCCGGGACGTCACTTCATTGAACGGGAAGCGGCCTCGCTGACGGGTAATACCGTTGTTGTGACGGGCCTGAGCGGACGCTTTCCAGACGCCCTGAAAATCGCGCATATCGAGTTGCGGGATACAAAAGGCGTCTGGCTCACCATCGAGAATCTGCGTCTCGACTGGTCGCCGCTCCGCATGGTCGGCCGCACGGTGCATGTTGATCTGCTCAGCTGCGACCGGCTGGCCCTGCCGCGTCTGCCGGTCAGTGACAGCTCCAAACCGGCGACGCCCTCCAGCGGTCCTACAAAGACCGGTCTCGGGATCGACATCAGGGCGGTGGACGCCAAACGGATCGAGATTGGCGCCCCCGTCGCTGGACTGTCGGCAGCCTTCTCCCTGCAGGGTCATGCCGCCGCCCCGGAACTGGATGCGCTGATCAACGGACTGTCCCTCAAGGATCTTCCGAAGGCCGATATTCTGGTTGATCTGAAACGCCTCGATGCAGACGGGGCATTGAAGGTTGCGGCCAAAACCCAGTCACGGGCCCTGACGCTCGACCTGACCGCGCAGGACGGCAAGGACGGCATCGTTGCGGGGCTGAGCAAGATGCCGGAGGTCACGCCCGTTTCCCTGACCCTGCATCTGGCCGGCCCCACGGAGGCCGCCGCCCTCGATTTCGGCGCGCAGGCGGGAAGCATCACCAGCACGGTGAAGGGCAAGCTCAACCTCGTCGCCAATACGGCTGATGTTGCCGCCGCTCTCAATGCGCCCGCCATGTCGCTCAGCAATAGCATCGGCTGGCAGTCCATCGCCCTCGCTGCAAAATTGAGTGGTCCCTATACCGCGCCCGCCGGAACCGGAACGCTGTCCGTGAAGCAGCTTGCGGCAGGTGACGCGCAGGTCGGGGCGCTTGATGTGAATTTCGACGGGATGGGGCAGGGCGAGACGCTCGATCAGCTGCATCTGCATGCGACGGCGTCCGGACTGCGCATTCCCGGCAGTTCTCCGACCTTGCTGGCCAGCGCGCCCTTGCAGCTGGACGCCAGATACGCTCCCAACAATCCGACAGCGCCGGTTATGCTGGCGTTGACGCACCCACTGCTTCAGCTCAACGCACAGTCCGACACGAAGCCCGCCATCAAGGGCAATGCGACCCTGAATCTGCCTGATCTCGCTCCTCTCGCGGCAGTGGGTGGGCAGAAGCTGGAAGGTCATGCCGACCTTGCCGCCAACTTCGCGTTACCGGAAGCCTCCGGTGACACCACGACAGTTGCTCTGACCGGTAATATTGCCGCCCTCAAAGGGCTGGAACAGGCGGTCGGTCTGATCGGCCCGACCGGCAAGCTGGCGGCTCACGCGACCCTCACCAAAAAGGATGACGGACAGACCGTTCATCTCGATACGTTCACTCTCGATGGACGCACGCTGCATCTCACGGCGAACGCCACAGCGAACACAAAGGACAGCAAGACCACGCTGGATGCCGCGCAGGCCAGCCTGTCGCTGACAGATCTGTCAGCAGCGGCAAAGATGCTGCGTGGCACAGCGAAACTTGATCTCGACGCCTCCGGTCCAACGGATGATCTTTCAGCAAAGGCGCATCTCGCCAGCGATTTCGGCACGGCCACGATGCCGCGTGGACCGATCACGCTCGACCTTGACGCCGACCACCTGCCTTCCGCGCCAACAGCGCATCTGACGGCGGGAGGAACGCTCGATAAAGCGCCTCTGAAAGCGGACCTTTCCGCAACGCAGGACAAGGACGGCAATCGCACTCTGAAAATCACCAAGCTGGACTGGAACAGCGTGCATGGAGATGGCGCGCTGGAACTGCCCTCCAAACGCAAGATCCCGCTCGGCACGTTTGATCTGAAAGTCGCCAGACTGGCAGATCTGAAGAACCTGATCGGCCAACCTGTCAGCGGCACCCTTGCGGCCTCGCTGAAAAGCACGGCGGCGACTGACAACAGCCCGCTGAAAGCTGCGATCAACGTCACCGGCGATGTGGCGATGTCCCCTTACCGTATCGGAGCGCTGAAGCTGACCGGGTTCGTCAATGATCCCGAAGGCTCGCCCAGCGCGGACCTGTCCCTGCAACTCGACAAGGTTGCAGCGCCCTCCATTGCAGGTGGCCTGCGGGCGACGGTCAAGGGACCGCAAAACGCGATTGCTGTTGATGCAAACGGAAAGTTCTCTGAGCTGTATGGTGCTCCGGCCGCCCTTGATCTGGCGGCTGTGGCCAATCTTCCGGAACAGAGCGTGCGCGTCAGCCGTCTGACGGCGAACGCCAAGGGCGAATCCCTAAAACTTGAAGCGCCTGTCAAGGTTTCTTACGGCAAGACATTGGGTGTTGACCGCCTTCGCGCCACGGTCGCGCCTCCGGGCGTGGCTCCGGCCAGCATCGATATTGCCGGCACAGCCAAACCCGCGCTGAATCTGACAGCAACAATCAGGAACGTGACACCTGCGTTGGCCAAGCCTTTCGCGCCAATGCTGCACGCAACCGGCACCCTGTCCGCCGACGCCAAGGTGACGGGAACGCTCGGGGCTCCCCGCGGCTCTGTGCGTCTCGACGGGCATGGTCTGCGGATGCTGTCAGGTGACGCGGCTTCGCTGCCGCCTGCTGAAATCGCGGCAACAGCCGATCTGGCAGGCGCGACCGCACGCCTGAACGCCCATGCCAGCGCCGGTCCGAAGGTCAATCTGTCAGCGGACGGTACCGTGCCGACATCCAGCACCGGGCCGATTAATCTGCACACGCGCGGCAATCTGGATCTGTCCCTCGCCAACGCCATGCTGGGCGCAAGCGGACGGCAGGCGCTGGGGATGGTCAATTTCGACATGACCGTAGGTGGCACCGCTGCCCATCCGGCAGCGCGTGGTTCACTGACGTTGCACAAGGGCGATATTCAGGACTTCTCGCAGGGGCTGCATCTTTCGGATATCGAAGCTAATGTGCTTGCTGAGAATGATCGATTGGTCATCCAGTCCTTCACCGCGCAGGCAGGCAAGGGCACGATGGCCCTGAACGGCACGGTTGGCGTGTTCGCGCCCGGTATGCCGGTCGATCTGCATCTCACCGCGAACAAAGCACAGCCGATTGCCAGTGATCTCCTGACGGCCCTCATGGATGCCGACATTAACGTCAAGGGGCAGGCCGACACGCGCATCGACGTTGTGGGAAACGTCAAGTTGCCGCATGTAGAAATCAATATTCCCAACTCCATGCCGAGTTCGGTCGCCACGCTGAACGTGATCCGTCCCGGCGACAAGCCACCGGAGACCGACAAGAAAGCCACGGAACGCGTTATCGGTCTGGACCTGAAACTGAATTCGCCGGGTGAGTTCTTTGTGCGTGGTCACGGTCTGGATGCGGAAATGGCCGGACTGCTCAGCGTGAAGGGAACGGCGGCGCAGCCGATTGTGGAAGGCGGCTTCAACATGAAGCGCGGCCTGTTCAGTCTTGGTGGTATTACGCTGAACTTTACAAAAGGTCGTGTTGGGTTTGACGGCACGGGCGTGACTCACAAACTCGACCCGACGCTGGACTTTGTCGCGGAGCGTAGTGTCAGCGGCCAGACGGCCATGCTGAAGGTAGGCGGTTACGCCAGCGATCCGAAGATCACCTTTGAATCCATTCCGTCCCTGCCACAGGATCAGATTCTGGCGATGCTTCTGTTCGGAACGGACTCGCATTCGCTGTCCACCACGCAGATGGCCGAACTTGGCGCGGCTCTGGCGACCATCGCGGGCGGCGCTGGCTTTGACCCACTCGGAACCGTCCGCAAAACCCTCGGTCTGGATCGTCTCGCCATCGGTGGCGGTTCAGGCGTCGGCAATGGCGGCGCCAGTGTCGAGGCAGGCAAGTATGTAATGAAAGGCGTCTATGTCGGCGCCAAGCAGGCGACCTCCGGCAGCGGCACGCAGGCGCAGGTGCAGGTCGATCTGACCAAGCACCTGAAACTCAATACAACAGTCGGCACAGGCGGAAACGTGACGGGCTTTACGACGCCAGAGAATGATCCGGGGAGTAGTGTGGGGGTGTTGTGGCAGTATCGGTATTGAGGAGGATGTCTGCTTTGCGGGGTGAGCGGAATGTCTGCTTCAACAACGAACGTCCAATGCGTCGCCGAAATATTGGACAAAATTCCTGGATGATTTATTGCTGGACAGCGAACCATATCTGTGCGCACAATGCGCACGTCGAGAGCAAAAAAGCTCAGGCAATCGAGAGGAGTAACTTTTGATGATGACAAAACAGGAATTCGCTGAAGCGCTCACGGCTCTTCATTGGTCACAGCGTGGTCTGGCAGAGATTTTAAACACTCATCCGACAACTGTCCGTCGATGGGCAAATGGACAGCAGGATCTACCTGATGCGGTTACGCAATGGTTAAATGAACTCAAACGAGTTCTCGTCGAGAAGCCCCGCCCAAGCGGATGGGAAATACCCAATAACAGTGTTGAAAATGATGATTTTTTGACTGCGGTAATTCCTAAATATACCGAATCTTTGGTGGGATGGTTTAAATTTGTATCACGAAAAAACGGATTACATGTTCATGATTTTCCGGAAATTTCCGACGTAGTTCTTCGCATAGAAAATTCCAAAAATAGCATTCTTGAATTAAGTCACCCACATGTCGACTCTGAAAAACGCATCGCAACTTATTGGTTGAAACCTCCATTGAGTAATTCTCATGGTTCATCATGTATTATTCTGCGACCTGAAGGCGCTTCATTAAATTGGTATGAATGGGTATTGAGGACGGTTGATGCCGACGGCGATACAGATGAACAAGACAGGGTTTGCGACTATTTTTTACCCCCCGAAAAACGAAGAGAATATCTCATTAATTTCATTAATGAGATATTCTCTGTGAATGGGATATAATCTCGAGGTTATATGCGATCAGGCAACCTTTACTGATCGCAGTCTACAAATTATCTAAAAATAGTTCATTTATACTTAATATGTTTAGTTTCAAGAGAGGATGAGACTGCCCTTGAAGGGCCATATAAGGCCGTCCGAATGGCTGGAATGTGTGGGCGAAAGCTGACGCTCTCGCCCCATTACATTCCACCAGCCTCAAACGCTCTCCGCCACCCAGTTTTTCCGTTTCGTCGCCTTGCCGATCCCCGGATTCATGCAGTTGCACGGATCGAGCGAGCGGTAGTGGTCCAGCATTTCCTGCGGTGCCTGATAGAGGTGGCCGACATTATGCTCGGCTGGGTATTTCGCACCACGGGCATCAAGACCGGGCAGCATGGAATGTTCAACTTCCATGGCGTCATAACCCTTTTTCACGACGTAATCCTGATGCATCACATGGCACAGGAAATGGCCGTAATAGAGTTTGACGATCAGCTTGTCCTCAATCTCCTTCGGCAGCGTCTCGAACCATTTCCGGTCATTGCGACGCAGGGCAACGTCCAGCGCGACAATATCCTGCGCCTCGCGGGGGTGAACGGCGCGATAACGGATGGCGGCACCGGCGGCGGCGAAGCGATGCAGGAAGGCGCGCTTGCCTTCATCGTCAGTGCATTTGAAAAACTCGCCTGTCGCCTTGCCGAAGAATTCCGTCAGATAAGCCTGCACGGGGCCGGTCAGTTCGGCTGATACTTTCAGCATCAGGTGATGCTCGAACCGGTCACGGTAGTTCAACATTCGCTGTGGAAGCTGCTGGGGCAGAAGGGTGCTCAGGGTCTGCATGACCCGGTCACTGAAATGTTCAGGCAGGAAGCCAAGTTTTTTGGCGTAGATATCGAAGCGGGACTTCAGGGCGAACATGGTCGGCAGCACTTTTGTGCCGCAGTAACGGATGACCGCAAACGTATCCTTGCCGTATTTTTCAGCAATGTTGAAAGCATCGCGGTGAATGTATTCACCGGCGATCGGCAGAGTATCGAAACCCGTCAGCAGATGGCGACGCAGGTCTTCCAGTTCATCGGTGCTGTTGGTGCCGATATAGAAAACGCTGGTATTTTTCTCGGCCGGAAACGTGTCGAGACGCACGGCGAAGGTGACCAGCTTGCCCGCGCTGCCGGCGGCCTCGTGCCAGCGGTGCGGGTCGGCGTTGAAGCGGGCAGGGGTGTCGGCGTCGATTTCACGAACATGAGTGATATAGTTGCCGTCATGGCCACGTCCGGTGTTCCAGTCGATATCGGCTTCGGAAAAGCTGCCCTCTTCCAGCTTGCGGAGCATGGCTTCCGGGTCATTGCCAAGCTGGATGCCCAGATGGTTGACGAGGCGAAGCTGTCCGTCCTCTCCAACCTGACCGAAAATCGCCATTTCGGTGTAGGCCGGTCCACGCTGCACAAGCGCACCGCCAGAGTTGTTGCTGACGCCACCAAGAACTGACGCGCCGATACAGGACGAACCGATCACCGAATGAGGTTCACGTCCGATTGCCGCCAGCTTGGCTTCCAGTTCGTAAAGTGTGGCACCCGGCAGGCACACGACCTGTTTGCCGCCGCCAATCAGATGTGAACGATCCAGGCGCAGTGTGCTGATGAGCACGATATCGCGGTCATAATCGTTACCGTCCGGTGTCGAGCCGCCCGTCAGACCCGTGTTGGCGGCCTGCATGATGATGATCTTGCCGTCATCGGTGCAGGCTTTCGCCACGCGCCAGAGTTCCACAAGCGAGCCCGGCTGAACGACAGCGAGCACCTTGCCAGCCCCAAAGCGAAAACCATGCGTGAAGCGGTAAGTGGAGGCGTCGCCAGTCATGACGTGCGCGTGACCGACAATGGTTTTCAGGGTGGAAATGAGTTCAGGGCTATTCTGGAGAGACGACATTCTGAAAGGGCCTTGAAAGTTGTTGTTTTCCTATCCCGCCCACCATAGAGCGCCAAACGGAAGAAAGGCAGTGCTCCGGGAGAGTTGATGTATATTCTTTCGATATGGCAGATGTGAAAAAGATAAGATTTACGTCTGGAAAGCCCCTTTGTCGGCATCCTGTGAGCCGATGACGATCAGATGCCGAGCACAAAAGAAGAGGCTCCTGTTGCTCGGAGCCTCGAATGTTTCTCACCTGACCATGTCCCGGAATGTTCAGCGTTGCCTGCAAATCCTGCGGGCGGTTCAGCTTGTCGCGACCGTGCACGCGCCCTTGCGACCCGGCTCATGCCGGGCGGTAGCGGGCGAAGATGGGTCGATCAGATAGAAATCCGTGAAGTTCTGTGCGCCCATCGCCTGAAAGACATGCCCGCTCGGATCGTAAAGCGTGCCCTGACTGGTGACGAGATGCGTCTCGGCCTTTCCTTCGGCGTTCCGCACAACAATCTCACCGCAAAGCGCGTAGGTGTAGGATGGCTTGTCCGGAACATTAACGACGGCGCGACGTTGGGGTGTTTTTTCATCCAGCACCATAGTCGCCACCAGTTCACCATCAATATAAAGCCGCGAAGTTTCGGAGACTTCCTGTGTTGCCTTGCCGTCTTCAACAACAAACTGCGTGGCCCAGGCCGAACCACCTGTCAGAGTAATCATCGTGGCCAGCAGGCAGGCGGCCTTCAATGAGCGATAGGCGTAAGGGCGAGAAAAGCCCGAAAGAGTGCGTGCAGTCATGAGAAACTGTCTCTCTCCGGTAGTGAGATGCTCGCCATCAACCGGCGATATGTGCAAAAACCGATGTCATGAAACAGCTTTATAATACGTTATGACGCCTGCAGACGATAGCCGGGCAGGGGCCTTGATCAGGCGGGCGGCAGCGTATCTTGATGAACGCGGGATCGAGCAGGCCCGCAGGGAAGCCCGGCTGCTGTTCGAACTGGCCTACGGCAGGGAAGTCAGTTGGCAACTGACACATGCCGACGAAATCATGCCCGAGACAGAACTGTTTTCCGATTTCGTGCGGCGTCGCGGTGCGGGTGAGCCGATGGCCTATCTCAGCGGCAGGAAGGGCTTCTGGACGCTTGATCTGGAAGTCACGCCAGACACGCTGATCCCGCGTGGCGATACGGAGACGCTTGTGGAAGCGCTTCTTCGGAATCGCCCAGACCGTCACTCCGTGATATCGGTGCTGGATCTTGGGACGGGAAGTGGCTGCCTGCTGCTGGCGGCACTGAGTGAATACCCTCAGGCTGTCGGAATAGGGGTGGACCGTGCCGAAAGAACAGCGAGACAGGCACGGAAAAACGCGAAGCTGAACGATCTGGCGTCACGAGCGGATTTTGTGGTGGCTGACTGGAGTGATCCACTGAATACCCGTTTCGATGTGGTTCTCTCCAATCCACCTTATATTCCGAAGGACGATATTCCCGGCCTGATGAAAGACGTGGTGGCGTATGAGCCGGGCGCTGCTCTTGATGGTGGTGACGACGGGCTGGACGCTTACCGCCAGATCATTCCCAGACTGACGGAGTTGCTGCAACCGGAGGGACTGGCCATTCTGGAGTTTGGGATCGGTCAGGAGGACGATGTGGCGAATATCGCCCATAAAGCCGGTCTATCGGTTGTGGAGCTTTGTGCCGATCTGGCGGGCATTACCCGAGCGATTGTTCTGTCGCGTTGAGGCCATTCATCAGGTCGGCGAGTTGATGCCGACCTGATTGTGAGCAACATCGAAAAAGTTTGCTCAGGTCTTGGAACGATGCGCGGGTTTGGTTGCGCTGTGGAGCGAACGGGAAGCCTCGCTGCTCTTGGCGCGCTTCGTAATGGGTGAGCGCGCCACCACAAAATGAATGATGCCGAGCTTCTTGAGGCGACCACCACGCGGTGCCTCAGCAACCTGAAGCGGCTGCTTTTTGCCTAAACCACTGGCTGCATAGAGACGCAGTTGATGTCGCCGGGATGCAGCGCTGGTGCCGCGGGCAATGACAAGCGGCCGGGGAGCGATTGCTCTTCTTTCGACAGGCGCGACGCCCTCATCCTGAAATCCCTGATCCATCAGGTCAGCCATTGTGCGGGTGCGCTCGGCATTGGAGGACGCGCCCATGACAACACCGACCAGCCGCACATTCTCGCGAATGGCGGAGGCTACGAGATTGAGACCTGCCTGCGCAGTGTAACCGGTCTTCATGCCGTCAGCACCCGGATAAAACCGGAGCATCGGGTTGTGGTTCGGAATTTCATGCCCGTGAAAATAGAAAACGGGGGTGGAGAAGTAGTGGTAGTCCTCGGGAAAATCTGAAATCAGACGACGTCCGAGGGTGGCCAGATCCCGTGCGGTCGTGACCTGATCCGGATCGGGAAGGCCTGACGCATTGCGGAAGGTTGTGGAGGTCATGCCAAGCGCATGGGCCTGCGCCGTCATCATGGCGGCGAAACGCACTTCATCACCGCCGACCAGTTCACCAAGCGCACAGGCCGCGTCATTGGCCGACTTGGTGACAAGCCCGAGAATGGCCTGCTCCACTGTGATGTAGGAGCCCGGCACGAGTCCGAGTTTGGACGGTTCGCGGGTGGCGGCTCTCACGGAAACCGGAACGGCCTGATCCAGAGAGATCTGGCCGTTACGCAGCGCCTGAAACGCCATGTAAAGGGTCATCAGCTTTGTGAGGCTGGCAGGGTAACGCTGAAGGTCAGGATTAATTTGCGCCAGCACTGTGCCGCTGCGTGCGTCTTCGATGAACGCGCTCACATGTCCGACATACTGGGCGCGGGCAGAATCGACGGCGAAAAGGGATGAGAGAACGAGTGTGGCTGCGAGTCCTTTTTGGGGTGCGCGTCTGACTGTCGATAAGTTATTGATTTTAGAGAGGAAGTTTTTTGCCTTGGAACGAGCGGATCCGTCATTCATTTCGGAGAAACAGGCCGGGAATCCACAGTTCTTTTTCATGGCGGAGCGCACAACAATCCTGATGGGTGTTTGGACAAGAGCTTAGCAGTGCCGAATCCATCGTCTAGAGGTAAAGTTACTAATATTTCGGAAAAAGCAAAGCCGTCCGGACGTTTGCGGGCAACAACTTTTTAAGAAAATTGGCGGCAGGGTGACAGGGTCACTCTGTGCACAACGCAGACTGACCATCAGAAAGGGTTCCGCTGGTCCGGTTCCTGATTTTTTGTTTCCTTGCGCAGTCGGGCGGTTTAGAGAAGCACGATAAGCGTGGCAGCCCAGCCTTCTCTGTCAGGAAGAGCCAAGGAAAATGTCGCCGCGGAGCAGCCGAGTGAGTTTCATGACGGAGAATTCAGAAGACAACACATCGGATATCGGCGTTCTGGTCAGGACTGTTCCCAAGACCAGAAAGCCGTCGATGTACAAGGTCCTCATGCTGAATGACGACTACACGCCCATGGAATTCGTCGTGCATGTACTGGAGCGGTTTTTTAACAAAAATCGCGATGAAGCCACCAATATCATGCTGCATGTGCACAAGAAGGGCGTGGGAGTCTGCGGCGTCTTCACGTACGAGGTTGCCGAAAGCAAGGTGTCCCTCGTCATGGATCTGGCAAGACAGAACCAGCATCCGCTTCAATGCACCATAGAGCGCGACTGAAAACGGCGGGTTTTTAATCTGCCTATGCGATTCAATTGTGTGGGCTGAGGCTTTAACCGGGCCTGTCCGGTAGCACGCACGCGGCCTGAGATGAGACGCGGCTGCAATCTTCAGTAAGCTAAACAGATTTATTCAGGAAAACAGGGCGCTGCCGCATAGGGCAGGCCCCGTTCTGTTGTGACTTCAGGAGTCGTGTTCGTCTTTCTCGGACGGGACATCAATGTCGGAGCTGATGTCGTCGGCATCGTCATCCAGGTCAGACGTATCCTCGATGACATCATCATCATCGTCATCATCGTCCGCTACGATGTCGAGATCATCATCAACATCATCCTCGTCCGTCTTCGTCTTCGGAGCCTTTACCGGAGTAGCAGGGACGATCTCGCCTGTACGCTTGAGACGAGGAACTTCAGCCGGCTGCTCAGTCCCGCATTTCGGGCAAACAGCGGGATCTTTGGTGAGGTCATAGAAACGCGCGCCACACGAGACGCAGACGCGTTTGGAACCGAGTTCGGGCTGGGCCATATGAAACCTGTCGAATTGTATTCGTGGCAGGGGACGCGAATCCCCGACGGTATATGGTGCGACCTGAAGACCCGCACGCAATCTAAGGGCAGGCCACATGCCAGCTCAGACAGTATGCGTCAACCAAGGAAAAGACGTTCCCTGGATCGCCGCCGACCGGTTCGTCTCATTTTCGCCTTAATTTTCCATTGGCATACACAAGTGTAATGTTGGGATGCGTCCATTCTTTCAAGGGGGCTCGTGATGAGTCGGGGGCAGACTGTAATCTTTCGGTCCATGACGCTGGGGCTCTTGCTTGGTCTGGCGGCATGCAGCGGCAGCTCACGACCGGGCGGCAGTCCATCGCAATGGGGGCAGGGAGATTATACTCCTCCCGGTCCGGCCAGTGATCCCTGGGGGCCGTATATCCGCGAGGCAGCCAATCGCTTCACAGTTCCCGAACAGTGGGTTCGGGCTGTCATGCATCAGGAATCGGGCGGTCACGAATATCAGAATGGTCATCTGACCCGTTCAGGCTCAGGCGCAATGGGTCTGATGCAGCTCATGCCCGCTACATGGTCGGAGCTGGCGGCGGAGTTCGGGCTGGGCAATGATCCTTACGAACCGCACGACAACATCATGGCGGGCACCGGCTATATCCGTCAGCTTTACAATAAATTCGGCTCGCCGGGTTTTCTTGCTGCCTATAACGCCGGACCGGGTCGTCTGGAGCAGTATCTTGAAACAGGCGGCTCACTGCCGGATGAAACGGTCAATTATGTCGCCTCCATCAGCCCGAATCTGGGCGACGCCGTTCCTGCTGTGACGACGACAGCCTCGCCGGTCATGGTGGCGAGTGCGCGAACTGTGCCAGCCTATACGGTCGCCCAGAACACGGTTGCTCAGAACACAGCCGTAACGGGTCCGGTTGCCCGTACGTCTGACGGCTGCCTGCGAAATGTAGACGCCGCCTACGACCCGTCGAACTGTCTGGTCGATCGGGATGTGCCGCATGCTGATCCTGTAGCACCAGTACCAGTCGCGCCGCTCGCTCCGCCTCAGCCCGCTGTGGAAGTGGCTTCGGCTCCCCCTGTCGCGGCAAGTCAGCAGGCATTGCCAGCGGGGTTGGCCAGTTATCTCGAGCCTGCTTCAGCGCGAGCCGCTCCGGCCTATCGTCTGACACCGGTGGCTTATACGCGGCCCGCTTCGAGTGGTGGCGGTTGGGCCGTGCAGGTGGGCGCTTTCTCATCGGGGTCTGATGCGAGAGTGGCTCTGGCGCAGGCGCAGGCCATTATTGGCAGAAAAGGTGACGCCAGTCCTGTGGTCACGAGAGTCTCGCCAACAGCCAAGTCCCTCTATCGGGCCCGTCTGGTCGGATTTGCCGCGCAGGATGCGACAACGGCCTGTCGTATCCTCCACACGCATTCCGTGGCCTGCTTCGCTGTTCCGCAGTCCACCTGACTCCCGGTGGCCTGATACAGGCCGTGCAGGCGTTGCGGTCTGGGCTGTGCTCGGCTAGACCCGCGCCTTTCCGGGGCCGATTTGTCCGGTCACGGGACAATCGGGAGATGCAGGAATGGCGCGTAACCGTGTTCGCAAGGGGCGGCCTCTGGATGGATGGCTGGTTATCGACAAACCAACCGGCATGACATCGACAGCAGTGGTCAGCATTCTCAAGCGCGCCTTCAATGCCCAGAAAGTCGGTCACGGCGGCACGCTTGATCCTCTCGCAACGGGTCTTCTGCCTATCGCCATGGGTGCTGCGACCAAGACTGTCCCCTACATTATGGATGGCACCAAGCGGTATCACTTCACCCTTAAGCTGGGTGAGGCGCGCGACAGCGATGACGCCGATGGCAATGTCACGGCGACATCCGATGTGCGTCCGACAGACGAGCAGCTGCGACAGGCGGCAGCCGACCTGACGGGTGACATCATGCAGGTGCCTCCCGTGTTCTCCGCGTTGAAAGTCGCGGGCGAGCGGGCCTATGACATGGCGCGCGACGGTCGTCCGCCGGAACTGCCGCCCCGTCCCGCCCGTATCGACCGTTTCGTGCTGATTGATCGTCCTGATGCCGATCATGCCGTGTTTGAAGTTGAATCCGGCAAGGGTGTCTATATGCGTTCGCTGGCCCGCGATGTGGCGCTGGCCTGTGGAACAGTGGGGCATATTGCCGTTCTGCGCCGGTTGCGGGTCGGTCCCTTCACCGAGGCCGATGCGATTTCACTGGACAAAATCACCGAGAGCGCCGAAGAAGGCCCCGCTTCGCCGGAGCTGCTTCTTCCGGTATCGACCGCGCTGGCCGACATCCCGGCGGTGGCCCTGATGCCTGATGAAGCGGCGCTTATCCGACATGGACAGGCTCTTGGCCTGATGGATTTCGTCGACCGTATCCCGGAAACGGGTCCGGATGATGTGGTCCGCATGATGGACGGGGAAGTGGTTTTGGGTCTGGGACGCCTTGAAGAAGGGTGGCTCAAGCCTGTTCGTTTGCTTTGAGATTGGGAGACGACGATGTCGATTACCGCAGAACGCCGCACGGCGCTGATTGAAGAATACCGCACAACCCCGACCGACACAGGTTCGCCGGAAGTTCAGGTTGCGATCCTCACGGAGCGTATCAACAACCTGACCGAGCACCTGAAGACCCACGCGAAGGACTTCCATTCCCGTCGTGGTCTGCTGGTGATGGTTGGTAACCGTCGCGGCCTGCTCGACTACCTGAAGCGCAAGAGCCAGCAGCGTTACGAGACGCTGATCGGTCGTCTGGGTCTGCGTCGCTGATCACAGGGTCAGGCAAAAGGTGGAATGGTAGGCAATCTGCTGTTTTCCCTGCGCCGATAATCCTGTAAAGGTTCGCCCGGGGTTCCATTTTTGGAGCCTCGGGTTTTTTGCGTCCGGATGGTCCGGACGTGAAGCTGCGCTGTTCCGTACGCGCGGAGGCCGGGCTGGCCACGGCGTTTCAGGCCACATGGCGTTCTGACGTTTTCGTCAGCCACCATGCCGTCCGAGACGCTGTCTGCATCCGGTTTCTCAAACCCCGGGAATCACAGGGCCGCTGTCAGGCCCGGACCGGGGCTGTCGCTGGGGATGGCCGAAAGGTTTGAAGTAAGAATGTTCAATTATTTCCGTAAAGAAATTGAATGGGGCGGTCGCCCGCTGATCCTTGAGACCGGCAAGATCGCCCGTCAGGCAGACGGCGCTGTTGTCGTCACCTATGGCGAGACCGTTGTCCTGTGTACGGCCGTGGGCGCCAAGACCGTCAAGCCGGGACAGGATTTCTTCCCGCTGACCGTCAATTATCAGGAAAAAGCCTACGCTGCCGGCAAGATCCCGGGTGGTTTCTTCAAGCGTGAAGGCCGTCCGTCCGAGGCCGAAACACTCAACTCCCGTCTGATTGACCGCCCGATCCGTCCGCTGTTCCCGGAAGGGTTCCGCAACGAGGTTCAGGTCATCACGACGGTCCTCAGCCATGACATGGAAAACGATCCGGCCATTCCGGCTCTGATCGGTGCATCGGCAGCGCTGACCCTGTCCGGTATCCCGTTCTTTGGTCCGGTTGCCGGCTGCCGCGTCGGTTATACCAACGGCGAATATGTGCTGAACCCGACCATTGACGAGACCAAGGAGTCCGATCTGGACCTCGTCGTCGCCGGCACATCGGAAGGCGTGCTGATGGTGGAGTCGGAAGCCAGCGAGCTATCCGAAGCCGTCATGCTTGGCGCTGTGAACTTCGGTCACAAGGCGTTCCAGCCGGTCATTGATGCGATCATCGCGCTTGCCGAGCACGCTGCGAAAGCACCGTGGGAGATGGAAGGTCCGAGCAAGGAAGCCATCGCTCTTCGCAAGAAGGTCGACACGCTGGGCCGCAAGCTGCTCACCGCAGCTTACAAGGAGAAGGCCAAGCAGGCTCGTTATGAGAAAATTGCTGAGGCCAAGAAGACAGTCATCGAGAAGCTGACGGCTGCCGATCTGGATGCTGAGGCTGCCAAGCCGATGCTGAAGGACCTTGAGGCTGACATCGTGCGTAACGCGATCCTCAATACGGGTCTGCGCATCGACGGTCGTGACCTCGTCACGGTTCGTCCGATCGTCTCCGAAGTCGGCATCCTGCCGCGTGCCCACGGTTCCGCTCTCTTCACACGTGGTGAGACGCAGGCGCTGGTGATTGCGACGCTTGGCACGGGCCAGGACGAGCAGGTCATCGATGCGCTCGAAGGCGAATACCGCACCAACTTCCTGCTGCACTACAACTTCCCTCCGTTCTCGGTCGGTGAGTGTGGTCGCACGGGTTCGCCGGGTCGTCGTGAGATCGGTCATGGCAAGCTGGCATGGCGCGCCATCCATCCGCTGCTGCCGACGAAGGCCGAGTTCCCGTACACAATGCGTGTTGTGTCCGAGATCACGGAAAGCAACGGTTCGTCTTCCATGGCGACGGTCTGCGGTTCCTCTCTCGCCCTGATGGATGCTGGCGTTCCGCTGAAGCGTCCGGTCGCTGGTATTGCGATGGGTCTCATCAAGGAAGACAGCGGCTACGCCGTGCTGTCCGATATCCTTGGTGACGAGGATCACCTCGGCGACATGGACTTCAAGGTAGCGGGAACCGAAGCCGGTATCACCGCATTGCAGATGGACATCAAGATCACATCCATCACGCCGGAGATCATGGAAATCGCTCTGGAGCAGGCCCGTGGCGGTCGTCTCCACATTCTGGGCGAGATGTCCAAGGCGCTGACGGAAGGCCGTGCAGGCGTGTCCTCCACGGCGCCGAAGATCACCACGATGAGCGTGCCCAAGGAGAAGATCCGCGATGTGATCGGAACGGGTGGCAAGGTCATTCGTGAGATCGTCGAATATTCCGGTGCGAAGGTCGATATCGGTGATGATGGCACGATCACCATTGCGGCATCGTCCGACGAGCAGGCTCAGAAGGCGATTGCCCGTATCAACGGCATCGTGGCCGAGCCGGAAGTTGGTCGTATCTATGATGGCAAGGTTGTGAAAACGGCTGACTTTGGCGCATTTGTTAACTTCCTTGGCGCCAAGGACGGTCTGGTTCACATCTCCGAGCTGGCGCAGGGCCGCGTGGCCCGCACCACGGACGTGGTGAAGCAGGGCGACGCTGTGAAGGTAAAGGTCATCGGCTTCGATGATCGCGGCAAGGTGAAGCTCTCGATGAGGGTTGTAGATCAGGCCACGGGTGCCGATATCACAGCGGACGTTGGCGAGAAGCCTGCACGCGCACCACGTCGCGAAGACTGAGACCTCTCAAGGTCTGAACTGGGGGCGGGCGTTGCGACTCTCCGGTCGTAACGCCCGTTTCTCTATGGCGCCTGAAGCGGCATCGGGTTAAGAGCGCCCATGTTTGCGGCACGAACAGGGACGATGACGGAACAGCATGAAGTCTATTAACGCAGTTAGGTTGGGGGGCGCTGAAGTCCTGCCTCTCGTTGAGGGTGGAAAAGGTGTTTCCGTTTCGACGGGTGAATCCGCCGGAGCCTGGGCCGCTGCTGGCGGTGCTGGCACGATCTCTGTCGTCAACGCGGATAGCTATGATGAGAACGGCAATGTCGTTCCCCAGATCTACAAGGGACGCACGCGCAGGGAGCGTCAGGAAGAACTGATCGACTATGCCATCAAGGGTGGCATTGCCCAGGCGAAAATCGCGCACGAGCGTTCAGGCGGCAAAGGTCGCATCCACGCCAATATTCTTTGGGAAATGGGTGGCTCGGAACGGGTGATCGAAGGCGTCATGGAAGGCGCCAAAGGCTTGATTCACGGTCTGACCTGTGGCGCGGGCATGCCCTATCGCCTGTCCGAAATAGCCGCGAAGTTTGGCGTTCACTATTACCCGATCGTCTCGTCAGCACGGGCGTTCAACGCACTGTGGAAGCGGGCCTACAGCAAGGCTGCCGAACTTCTTGGTGGCGTGGTCTATGAAGATCCGTGGCGGGCAGGGGGGCATAACGGCCTGTCCAACACAGAAAACCCGCTGATGCCGGAAGACCCGTATCCTCGCGTGCTCGCATTGCGGAAGCTGATGCGGACGTTCGGGCTGGGTGACACACCCATCATCATGGCGGGCGGTGTGTGGTGGCTTGAGGAATGGCAGGACTGGATCGACAATCCTGAACTGGGACCGATTGTTTTCCAGTTTGGCACACGGCCTCTGCTCACGCAGGAAAGCCCCATTCCGGACGCCTGGAAATCACGGTTGCTGACCCTGAAGAAAGGCGATGTTTACCTCAATCGCTTTTCACCGACCGGATTTTACTCTTCCGCCGTGAACAACAGCTTCATGCAGGAACTGCGTGAGCGTTCGGAGCGGCAGGTCGCCTATTCCTCTGAACCGCTGGGTGAACTGGTGGCCCGGTATGGTATCGGCGCTCGCAAGCGCGAAGTCTTTGTGACGGAAGCCGATCTGCTGCACATCAAGGGCTGGGAAGCAGCGGGCTTCACGGAAGCCATGCGTACACCGGATTCGACCCTGATTTTCGTGACGCCCGAGCGCGCAAAGGAAATTCTGGCTGATCAGGTGGCCTGCATGGGCTGTCTGTCGGAATGTCGCTTCTCCAACTGGAGTCAGCGTCCGCCGGAATACAGTAACGGACGCAGGGCCGATCCCCGGTCATTCTGCATTCAGAAAACCCTTCAGACGATCTCGCACGCTGAAGGGCCGGATCAGGCTGAAATTGCTGACCACAACCTGATGTTTGGTGGCACCAACGCCTGGCGCTTTGCGACGGATCCGTTCTATTCGAATGGCTTCGTTCCTACGGTGAAGCAGCTTATCGAACGGATCATGACCGGGCGCTGACCGGCAACTGGTGGAATGAAGAGGCTCTGGACCATGCTGTTTCGACAGAAAAGCACCACTCTGCTGCGAGCTGTTTTTCTGGCTGGCGGCATGGTCATGGCCTCTTCGACGTCATTGTCTGGTGCGGCTCATGCACAGACCGCACTCTCGCCTGTCGATCAGGGGTGGGTCGCCCGCGTTCAGGACACCATGAACGCCGTCACCACCATGAAGGGGCGTTTCGAACAGGTTGCGCCGGATGGCCAGCGTACGACCGGCACTGTCTGGCTGGCTCGACCAGGGCGGATGCGGTTCGAGTATGACAAGCCAAGCCCACTCTTGCTGGTTGCAAATGATGGCAAGGTCGTTTTTCGCGATACACAGCTTGACCAGACCACGGAAATCCCGCTGGAGCGCACCCCATTGGGGTTGCTGCTCAGTGAGCATGTCTCACTCTCGGGTGACGTGACCGTCACCAGCTTTCAGCGCCAAAATGGTACGCTTCAGATATCAGCCGTTCGTACCGCCTCTCCGGGTGAGGGAACGTTGATCATGCTGCTATCTGAGCAGCCGCTAAGTTTGCAGGGCTGGACCGTCATTGATGCTCAGGGCCGACAGACAAGAGTGGCGCTGTCTGATGTAAAGCAGGGTGTGAAGGTTTCCGACTCTTTGTTCGCGCTCCCTCGCGAGAACTGACTTTCTTTCATAAGCTGCTTCGGACTCTGACGGATATCTCTTCGCAGTGGATGGAGCATTACATCGGTAGATAGTCGGAGCCGACTATGCGGATATATGTCCGTTTCTCGTGATGAAAATTAATGTTTTTCCAAATGCTGGAAAACAATGCAGCTCTATTTCGTAAGAGATATGCAATCAATTTCAATTACCTTGCACGTTACTGACAACGTCCTGTAACTTCTGCTCTTGCGACATAACGGACGGAAGCGATGTCGGCTTTCTGCTTTGGTGTTTCGATCAAAACCCAGAAATTTTCACAGGTTAGATTACCAGAAGTCCTCAGGCATGGGCCAATTACCTGAAGGATTAACTCCGTCCTTCCCGATACCAGCCCGTTCCAAGTAGCAGAACAACCGCAAGAAGCGCGGCCCATGCCGGCAGCAATGGCGATGCGCTTGTTCCTGTCAGGATATGGGCATGTCGCTGCGGAAAGCCCAGCGCATCAGTCGAAGTGCCGTAACGAAGAGGAGGAACGTTCAACTTGGCAATGTCATCGCCAAGCCACGCAACAGTTCCGCCGGTGCGCGCTGCGACAGGACCGACGATTTCAGCTGTCAGACGCAAGTCAGAGAATTCTTCCGGATTGGCTTTCACAGGCGCAGCAAAGGCACGATGATTGCCATCGTCAGCTGTCCAGATGCCAGATTGTGTCACCGGCATCTGTCCGACGGCGACACCGGGACCCGCGCCATGCAAAGAGAGTGTCGATTTCGTTCCATCTGGCGCTGTCAGCGTAATATCCGTCGAAGCCGTGTTGGAAACACTGTGGCGCGTGACAGTCAGAGTACCTTCGGAAATATGCGCTTCAAGCCGCTCTTCTTCCAGATCAGGCTCTTTCATCAGCCAGTGTGAAATGCGCCGCAAAAGCTCGGCCTGCGGCCCCCCCCCCAACTCTCCGCGTGACCAGAGCCAGATCTGATCGGAAAGAAGTAGGGCCACGCGCCCATTTTCCACATGATCCAGCACCAGAAGCGGAGACGCATCAGGACCGCTCATCAACACCTGTCCATGCGACTCATCAGGACGTAGCGCCCGATACCAGGGGCCCCATTCATTAGAGATTTCTTTGTTCGCATTTGCCGAAGCGTGTGGCGCAGGGGCTCCCGGAAGCTCGGCGGTCACAGGGTGACGTCGCCCTTCGTCTGTCAGTTCAGGACGGAAACGGCGAATGGTGACGCCGGGTGCGGCATCGGTCGGAGCCAGATCAGGAGGAGACGCCGGAACGTGTGCGGGCAACACATCGCCAACCGCCGTATCCTGTAGTGAATTGGGACCAGTAAATTCTGGACCTGCAATCAGGAACAGGCCGCCGCCCTTGCGCACGAAACGGGCAATATTACGCAGATAGACAGGTGGCAGAATGTGTCTGTTCTCGAAACCATCGAGAATGATGAGATCGAACTGGCCAATCTTGTTCTGGAACAGCTCTTCGACGGGGAATGCGATCAGCGCCAGATCGGATAGCGGCGTTCCGTCATCCTTTTCCGGCGGACGCAGAATGGTGAAGTGAACCAGATCGACGGATGGATCGGCTTTCAGCAGACGACGCCAGACACGTTCACCCTGATTGGGCGTGCCTGAGACAAGCAGCACGCGCAGCCGATCCCGCACGCCGGTAATGGTCAGAATGTCCTGATTGTTCTGGGTGGAAACCTCCCCCGGAAGCGCCGAGACGTTCAGACCCACAAGTGTTTCGCCGGGATGTGACACAGGCAGGGAAATATCCTGCGGTTCACCCGTACGGACAGGAACGCTCAGGGCCGGGTTGCCGTCAGTGGTCAGTGTGATGGTAGCCGGTGTGCCGGGTTGCGTTCCCGGCCCCATATCATCAACCTGAACGCGGATAAGCGCGGATTTGCCAACAATCGCGTAAGGGGGAGCCTGAAGGATACGGAGACGCCGATCCGTTTCTTCTCTTCGTCCGGCCATCAGCACATGCAATGGCAGGGTAACCGCATGACCCTGACTGTCATGTAGGGCCAGACGCTCCGGGATACCTTTGGGCGCATCGCGGGTCTGGCCATCCGTGATCAGGATCGCGCCGGCCAGTTGCTCTGGTGGAATATCAGCGGCGGCCTGCGACAGCGCGTCGAACAGGCGCGTGCCGCCAGTCTGCTCGCCCCGAACGGTGACTGTACGCAGTCCCGGTCCACCCGAACCTTGCTCGCCAAGAATACGGGCAGCGGCACGGGCGATGGCGGCACGGTTTTTCACCTGCATGGAGGCCGTCTGATCGACGATGACCAGAGCGGTTTCAGGCAGTTCCCGATGCGTTTCCTTCAGCGATTGCGGACCGGATAACCATAACAGAACGACAGCACCGGCCAGCGCGCGAAGAACAGTGCCGCGCATACGCACCAGCAGACCAATCGCCGTGATGACAACCAGAAGTCCGGCTAGTGTGAACAGCAGCCAGTGCGGCAGCAGGGGAGCGAAGGCGATGCTGTGAGTAAAGGTATCGATCATGCCGCCCTCATTGTCCCAGACGTTTGAGGATCGCGGGGACGTGGACCTGATCCGCCTTGTAGTTGCCAGTCAGCGCATAAATGACGGCATTCACACCAAACCGGTAGGCCGTGCGCCGCTGTTCATCTCCGCCGGGAAGGACTGCGAAGCGGGTGTCGCCATTCTGATCCACGGCCCAGGCATGCGCCCAGTCAGCGCTGCCGATGATCACCGGACTGACATCATCGTTTTCGGCTTCACCGTCACGGGCGACCCAGACGGGTTGCCCGGCGTAACGGCCCGGAAAGTCATGCAGCAGATAGAATGTGTGGCTCAGCACATGATGGTCATCAAGATGCATGAGCGGAGGGATGGGCAGCCCGGCCGTAACGCGCCGGAGCGCCGCCGCACTGCCCGGAGCCTCGCCTGCCAGTGTGTCGTTATCACCAGAGTTCGCAGTATCCACCCCCTGCGTGTCGATGATGATCATGCCGCCATGCGCGATGAAGGTGGTCAGGGCGCTGGTCACAGCAGGATCGGCATGCGCGTCCGACGTGATCGGCCAGTAAAGCAGCGGATAATAGGCGAGGTCATCCTTACCCGGATGCACGCCGTCCGGGTGTCCGATCACCGCAGAGGTGCGCGCGTTCACATAGTCTGAAAGGCCCTGAAGTCCTTCCTGAGAAACAGCATCGACTTCCGGGTTGCCCGTGACGACATAGGCCAGTCGGGTTTCCAGAGCCGCTCCCGGCACGCTGGCCATGGCGGGCGGAGCGGCTTCAGGAGCGACAGGCGCATCCTGTGCAAATCCGGAAGACGAGAGGGCCATGGAAGAAAGACCCACAAAGATGGAGAGATGAAGGACTTTGCGCGCACGGGACAAGGAGAGGAAGCCGCGCAGAAAGAGCGTCGCCAGCGCATCGCCAGCCAGAAGCAGAAGAGCAATGGCCAGCAATGTCGGGCCCATCAGTCTGTCGGGTCGATGCCCGGCGGGATTGGTGACTGCCCCTGTCGGAGGCAGTGGCGACAGGGCGTGAAGCGTGTCACCTACGTTCAGCGCTCGTCGTGCGGCGCGTGAGCCATACAGACCGGGAGGGTGCTCCGGAGAGACAGGCGTGGTGCCGAACTTGCTGGAGGCCAGCCCCCGCGCCAGCGGAGAGGGCGAGCCGAGAACGCCTTCTCCATCCAGCGTCATGACCGGAGGCAACACATTGTTGTCGGAGGGAATGTCCACTCCACTGGCATGCTCGACAAGACGAGTCAGCATGGACACGAACAGGCCGGAGAGCGGAAGATTGGACCAGTCCGCCGTCGGGGTGACGTGAAACAGCACAATCTCTCCCTTGCCGAGCGTGGCGTGGGTCACGAGAGGTGTGCCGTCAGCAAGCCGCGCCCAACTGTGGGCTGAAAGATCAGTCGCTGGCTGTGCAAGGATCTGCCGGGAAACGGTGACATCCTTGGGAACAGCAAGACCATGGAAAGGCGAATCCGTCGGGAAATCAGCCAGAGACTGTGGCCTGCCCCATGACATGGCCCCGCCCAGCTGACGCGCTGTTGGCATCAGCGCCACCGGAAGCAGCGTCTTTTCCGGGTCAGCGTGGGCCGCCGTTTCAGTGCGAGATGTCTCGGGCGTGCTCTGGGCGCTGTCTTCATGCCCGGCCAGTGTGCGACCGGCAAAGCGGATCAGCGTGCCGCCTTTTCTCACCCAGTCCGCGACTTTCTGCTGCGTCTCCGCATCGGCGAGAGTGCCATCCGGCGCAATCAGAACAGACAGAGGCTGGGAGAGGAGCGTGGTTGTGCTGCCAGTGTGCAGATCAGCGTTCGGCGCCAGTGCCCGCCGCAGGTAGAACAGGCTGCCAACAAGAGGCGTATCGCCGCTACCGGTCGCAATCAGCCCGACGGGACGCAGTCTGTCGCCTTCATCCAGCAGCAATGTGCCCGGCGCACTGGCGTTGCCGTCGATCGTCAGCATATCAACACGATTACGCATCACCGTCGGCAGGGAAACCGAAACCGGCGCGCTGCTGGCTCCGGCTGGCAGCGTCACATCGGCCAGCGCCAGTGTGCCACCGTCTTCGCTATGGGCTCTCACGCGAACCCGACGTGGTAGATCGGCAGGCAAAGCCTCCAGTTGCGCCATGACGCCAGCGGTTGAAAGACTGTCGGGTGAGGTATCCTGTGCTTCTTCCGCCGCATGGCTGAGGACAAAAGCTCCGTTACCCGTAAAGCGGACTTCCTGAACGTTGCCAAACGCCTGCATGGCCGTGGAGAAAGACCGGTCCGCAGCGCCGCCGTCCTTGCCCGCAGAAGCAAGACCGTTCGACAGATAGATGACAGCTCCAGCGGACAGACCATCCGATTTCATTTTTTCCAGTTGCCGGGCGGCAAGCGCACGATCGGCAGCCCAGGGCAGTGGGCGTAGTGCATCAAGCGCCAGAGCAACCTGCTCCGCCGGAAGGGCATGGGATGTCACCGGGTTTTCCCGTTCTTCGGACGCTGTCGTCAGAAGAACAGCAGGGCGACCAGCACGACCTGCCGCGTCAAGAAGCGCATGCGCCGCAGCATTGCGTTCGTTCCAGTCAGGCGCTGTCATCATGTCATTGTCGATGACAAGCAACAGGGTGCCGTTGCCGGGCAGGGGTACAGGCCTGCCGGGAATGACTGGGCCGGACAGACCTAGAATAAGCAGCGCCGCTGCGGCCAGACGTAGAAGAAGCAGCCAGAATGGGGGTGTCGCCGCGTCATCCTGTTTGGGATGCAGGGACGCCAGCAGAGCTATCGGTGGGAAAGTCTGGATGCGTGGTGAAGGCGGACGGGCGCGCAACAGCCACCAGATGGCCGGCAGAGTGATGAGACCGGCAAGCAGGGCTGGGAACTGAAAGATCATGGACGTCCGCCCCCACGATGACCCGACAGGGAAGCGCTCAGAGACAGAAGAGCAGACGCCGCAGAAGTATCCGTCTGATGGGGCTGAAATGTATGACGACAGCCCTCGGCAATGGTTCTGAGGCGAGCCTGCCTGCGTGCAAAAATAGCGTCATACTCGGGACGCAGGGTCTCTACGGCAGGGAGAATGAGGTCCGGCTCGTTTTCCAGTCCTTCGAAATGGACACGTCCTGCATAGGGCAGATCACGTTCGGCAGGATCGATGATCTGGAGAATGTGAGCGCGGACACCGCTGCCCGACAACTGACGAAAGAGCGTCATCACGTCTTCATCCGGAGCAAGAAGATCGCTGGCGATGATAAGCTGCGAGTGAGGAGGCAGAACCGTGCCTTTCAGCAGCGCCGTCTCATCCGATTGTTGGGCCAGTGATGCAAGCGCCAGAGCGATCCGGCTTGCAATTCTGCCCGAACCGGGCGGCAGATCGGCAGGTCCGTAAGGCGATACAAGACGCACGCGTTCTCCGCTCCGTTCCAGCAGGGACGCCGCCGCCAGCAGTAGCAGAATGGCGCGGTCACGCTTCAGGGGCAGGGATGACGGCTGGGACGACCACACCATCGACGGGCTGAGATCACACCAGAGATAGATGGTCTGGGCGTGCTCAGCTTCCGTTTCGCGCACATAGGCCTTGTGACTGCGGGCCGACTGCCGCCAGTCAATGCGTGTAACCGGCTCTCCGGGCAACGCAGGGCGATACTGCCAGAATGTCTCCCCCGGACCGGAGCGTCTCTGACCGTGCAGGCCGGCCGCCACTGTCGCCGCGATCCGTTCGGCTTCCGGCACGAGCGATGACAGTGTCGCCGCCAGCCTGTCCGCTTCCGAGGCCAGCACGGCAGGACTGCCGCTGATGAGAGCATCGGCGTCGCCTCGGGATGCAGGCGAAGCAGAGCGTAGCTTGTCCGCCAGTCTGGAGAAAAAACCGCCGGAGGAGGAAGGAGTGTCTTGCGCCACGATCAACCCAGACGGGAGACGAGCCCGTCGATCACATCTTCGATCCGGGTCGAATCGGCTCTGGCCGAGAAGCTGAGCGCCATACGATGCGCCAGAACGGGACGCGCAAGAGCGGCGACGTCATCAAGGTCAGGCGAGAGACGTCCATCCAGCAGGGCGCGGGCGCGAGTGGCCAGCATCAAGGTCTGTGCCGCACGTGGACCCGGACCCCACGCGATGCAGTCTTTCACGGTCTGCACATCGGTCGTCTCGGGACGCGCCGAGCGCACGAGCCGCAGGATCGCGTCCACAATGCGCTCACCGACAGGCAGAGCCCGCACCATCGCCTGCGCATAAAGCACGTCTTCGGTGGACAGGATCTGCTGCGGAGCTTCCTGCGGCACACCAGTCGTGGCCAGCAGCATGGCCCGTTCGTCGGCGGCGTCCGGGAAGGTCAACTGGATCTGAAGCATGAAACGATCGAGCTGGGCTTCAGGAAGCGGATAGGTGCCTTCCTGATCGATCGGATTCTGTGTCGCCAGAACGTGGAACGGGCGTGGGAGCGCATATTCCGTTCCGGCGATGGCGACACGATGCTCCTGCATGGCCTGCAACAGGGCGGACTGGGTGCGCGGGCTGGCACGATTGATTTCGTCGGCCATCAGCAACTGGCAGAACACCGGTCCCGGCACGAAGCGGAAGCTGCGATGACCGGCGGCGTCTTCGTCAAGAATTTCACTGCCGGTAATGTCGGACGGCATCAGGTCAGGCGTGAACTGCACACGCCGGGAATCCAGACCCAGCACCGTGCCCAGCGTCGTGACCAGCAAGGTTTTGCCGAGGCCGGGAGCGCCAACCAGCAGAGCGTGACCGCCAGACAGAATGCTGACGAGCGCCTGATCGACAACATCCTTCTGGCCAAAAATGACCCGACCGATTTCTGCCCGCACATCCTGTAACCGGCGGGCGACAAGGTCGACCTGCTGGGCTGCGGAGGCGCTGTCCGGGAAGGCGGGGCCGCCAGAGGAGCCCGTTTCGGGGGAAAGGAATACGGTCTGGTTTGGCATCATTTCAGGCGTCATAGGTCCAGTCTGACACGTCCGGGGCTTACATCAAGCCGGGGGGCAACCCTATATCGGTATGGTGCGCAGGCAAACAGATGTGAGTTAATTGAACGTGACATCAGATGCTTTTGACGAAAAATCGGGAGATCTCCGCCAGATCTCCGGCGAGGATCAGAAGGGCCGCAAGCCGCATCAGTGCGGTCGATTGCCTTTCCTCATCCGCCGCGACGGAGTCTGGCTTTACCGTGGTTCCCCGATCAGACGAAAGCCGATGGTCTGCCTTTTCGCATCGGCCCTTTCCCGTGCAGCAGACGGCGCCTACTGGCTTCGCACTCCTGTCGAGGAAGGGACGATCGAGGTCGAGGATGTACCGTTCGTAGCGGTTCAGCTGGAATGGTGTGGCGTGGGACGGGAGCAGCGTCTGTGCTTCCGCACCAACATAGATCAGGTTATCACCGCGGGCCCGGATCATCCCATTCTGGCCCGATGGAACGTGCCGCTCGATGCGTGCGACAGTGCGCCGCCACCCTACATCACCGTGCGACAGGCGGAGGGTGAACTGCCATTGCAGGCCCGCATCTCACGTCCTGTCTGGTATGAACTGGCGGCTCTGGCTGAACCAGGTTGTTGTGAAGGGCAGGCCTGTCTGGGCGTCTGGAGCGCGGGAGAGTTTTTCCCACTGGCTCTCGCGCCTCGTGGCTGTCGGGAAGGCAACGATGAGGATGACGACTGCTGATGACGAAAGTCGTGCGGCTTCCTCTTGAGACGCTCCCGGATTTTCCGGCTCTCCATCAGATATGGCAGGTGCTGCCTCAGGCACGGCTGGTCGGTGGCGCTGTGCGCGACATGCTGAACGGCATGCCCGCGAGCGATTTTGATTTAGGCACTCCGGAAACGCCGCAGGAGGTGATGAAGCATCTGCGGGATGCGGGCATCGGCGCTGTTCCCACGGGGCTGTCTCATGGCACGGTCACGGCGGTGATTGACCATCGCGGCTATGAGATCACCACTCTGCGCCGTGACGATGTGACAGATGGCCGCCATGCGAATGTTTCCTGGACCCAGAGTTGGGAAGAGGACGCAGCGCGACGCGATTTCACCATCAACGCCATGTCCTGCGACCGGGATGGGCATGTTCATGATTATTTCGGGGGGCAGGAGGATCTGAAGGCCGGACAGGTCAGATTTGTCGGCGACGCCTCAACACGCATACGGGAGGACGCCCTTCGTATCCTGCGCTTCTTCCGCTTTCAGGCGCGCTTCGGTTCAGGAATGCCGGATCAGGACACTCTGGATGCCATCACGCACGGCATCGAAATGATCGACCGGCTTTCGGTAGAGCGGATCTGGTCTGAACTGCGCCGTATCCTGACCGGTCCACGCGTTACTGAAACGCTGAACCTGATGAATCAGACCGGCGTGCTGGCCGCCTGTCTGCCTGAACTGTCCGGGCAGTTGCCGGGCGCGATCCAGCGTCTCAATGCACTCATCACCTCTGGCGGTCCAGCAGATCACTCCCTGCGACTGGCCGCGTTGCTTGCAGGAGCGGATTGCGCTCCGGAGGCAGCAAAACACTGCGGCGAGCGGCTCCGTCTCTCACGCGCCGATGCATCTCTCGTTCTGGCGTTTCTTCAGGCAGATCCTCCCACGCCTGACCGTGTGGTTACAGATGGGGATGTCACCCGTGTGCTGGCCGAAACTTCTCGGGATGTTGCTTTGGGGCAGATCTGGCTGGCGGAGGCGCAGCAGATTGCGACTGATCCCACCCATCATGACGAAGCCCGTTGGAAACGCCTGCGTTCCCAACTCGAGAGCCTGCCCGTGCCGGTCTTTCCTCTCGCAGGCCGTGATCTGTTGGCGAAAGGCATACCGCCCGGACCACGTGTGGGGGAGCTGCTTTCCGCAATCCGGGCATGGTGGTTACAGACAGGCTGTCGAGCCGGACGGGAGGAGTGTCTGACTTATCTGCACGATCTACGTGAGAGTTTTCTTTGAATTGATTTGTTAAAATGGCTTCTCATCATTTTGATAACAAAAGTTATTTATTATAAAAATGCATTATTAGCCTGTTCGCAGGTCATCGCCCGGAGAGACGTTCCGCTCCGTGGTTCTTTTCGTCTGCGATCCGCGTTGGTAGATGACGCCAATGAATGCTCTCCCACCACGCGCCCCATTGACTGATCTCCAGAAGAAGTCCCCGCAGTCTGATGACAGCAGAGCGCTTCTTCTTCGCCTGTGGCGAGACCAGATCAGTCAGCATCGCGGCAGGATTCTGAGCGTTCTCGTTCTGACCATCGCCATGGCGACGCTCACCGCGCTCTACCCTCTGGTGATCCAGCGCGCGCTCGACATGTTCTCTACGCACGACGAGCGTATTCTCTATCAGGTGCCGCTGCTGATCGTGGCCATCACACTGGCGAAAGCTGCTGCCCAATACGGCCAGACACTGGCCACGCAGGGTCTTGTTCTGGTGGTCATCCGTGGCCTGCAGGGATCGATGTTCCAGCATCTGACCACGGCAGATGTGGCCCGTATCGAACAGGACGCGCCAGCCTCGCTGGCAGCCCGTTTTACGACGGATGCGATTTCGATCCGTGAAGCCATGATCCGAGCTGTCAACTCCCTCGGCGATGTCGTGACGGTCGTCGGGTTGATCGTGGCGATGATCTACATGGACTGGGAACTCAGTCTGATCGCGGCCATCCTGTACCCGATCGCAGCTGTGCCGATTCAGAAGCTTGGCAAGAAGGTCCGCCGCGCCTCTGGCAACGTCAACGAGCAGATTGCCTCGACCGCCGCCTTCCTGACGGAAAGCTTCGCTCAGGCCCGGACAGTCCGTGTTTATCGTCTTGAGGAACGTGAAGAAAAACGGGCCGACACGGCATTCAACCAGCTTCACGAGGCGTTTCTGAGAATCATGCGGGGGCGCGCCCGTGTCGACCCTCTGCTGGAGGCACTGGGCGGCTCCGCTGTCGCGGCCGTGCTGGGTTTTGCCGGATGGCGCGCTGCCATGGGCGGAGCCACGCTGGGCGACTTCTCAGGCTTTGTCGCGGCCCTGCTGCTTGCGTCACGTCCGCTGCGTGCGCTTGGCGCACTCAATGCTGCCCTGCAGGAAGGTCTGGCCGGTCTCTCCCGTATCTTCTCCCTGATCGACGAGAAACCCGCCGTGCAGGATCATCCGCAGGCGCTCGCCCTCCCTGCCGGGCATGGGCATCTGTGCTTCGATACGGTCGCCTTTCAGTATGCCGACGGTCGCATGGGGCTGAACGATCTCTCCTTCGAGGCGCAACCGGGCATGACCGTCGCGCTTGTCGGGCCATCCGGGGCCGGCAAATCGACGGCGCTGTCTCTCATTCCCCGTCTGCATGACGTGACCCGGGGCGCAATCACACTCGATGGTGTCGATCTGCGCGATGTCGGTCTGGAGCATCTGCGTAACGCGATTGCCTATGTCAGTCAGGACCCGCTGCTTTTTGACGTGTCCGTGCGGGAGAACATTCTGATGGGTCGCCCCGGCGCAACAGGCGCCGAGGTGCGTGAAGCCGCCCGTCTTGCCGCCGCCGAGCCCTTCATCACGGCGTTGCCCGACGGTTTTGACACGATTGTCGGCCCCGGAGGAGGAAGACTGTCCGGCGGTCAGCGACAGCGTATTGCTCTGGCGCGTGCCCTGCTGCGTGATCCGCGTCTGCTGCTGCTCGATGAGGCTACAAGCGCTCTCGACAGCGAGAACGAGGCTCTGGTGCAGGAAGCATTGGGAAAACTCCGGACCGGGCGCACGACCATTATCGTGGCGCACCGTCTTTCCACGGTCCGCTCAGCGGATATGGTGGTGGTTATGGCAGACGGCCGCGCCGTGGAGCAGGGCACACATGCGGAACTGATTGCGCTGGATGGCCTGTATGCCCGCCTGGTGCGCAGTCAGGGGCTGGAAGAGTAAGAAGCGACCGCCGCCGACAAGGCTGGATTGTTTTCGTCCATTCCCGGCTCAACGCTTTTCCAGCAAAAAGAAGTCGTTTTCTGATAAACCCCGAATGAAGATACGCGCTATAAGCAGTCAGTTACGGACCGCTGAACGGTAAATCTTTCAGGGATTCTTGTCATGGCGACAGGCTGGGCTCCGGAAGGAGCAGTGCAGGAACAGATCGACGACACCATCGCCGATGCAGTCAAACAGGCCCGCTCCGGCATTCCGTCCGGAGAGAGCGCTCTTGAATGTTGTGAGTGCGGAGAACCGATCCCCGAAGCCAGACGCAAGGCGCTGGCGGGAGTGAAGTTCTGCATCGACTGCCAGTCAGAGCGGGACAGCCAGCGTGTATTCAGCAGCATCAACCGTCGTGGCAGCAAGGACAGTCAGTTGCGGTAGCGGAAGCCGTCTGTCCGGAAGAAAGCATCCTTCATCCAATAGCTGCCGATGCGCGCACCCAACACCCCGGCAGTTCGATATTCTGTCTTGTGGTCCGATTAACGGGCTGCACCAAACGGCTTGCGCAGGATCAGCGCTCCCCAGTCACCTTCCCGCAGATGCCGTTCCAGCACCAGCCCACAACGCTGGTGCGCGGCCAGCACCATGCGGACCTGCGTGTTTAGCAGCCCAGCGAGGATGACCGTGCCACCCGGTGCAAGATGACGGCTCAGATCCTTGGCCATCATGCAAAGCGGACGGGCAAGGATATTGGCGAACACCAGATCATACGGCGCACGACGGCGGATTTCCGGCGTGGACCAGCCATTGCCGAGACGTGCTTCGATCAGGCGTGACAGGCCATTGCGGGCCGCATTCTCCCGCGTGATCCGAACAGACCACGGATCAATGTCGGTCGCCAGAACAGGCCGATGCAGCAGGGCCGCAGCACCCATAGCGAGAATGCCGGACCCGCAGCCGAGGTCGAGAATATTCCGGGGTTTGCGGTGCGCCACCAGTTCAAGCGCTCGCAGGCATCCTCGCGTCGAACCATGTTCCCCGGACCCGAACGCCATACCAGCATCCAGCGTGATGGTGATGCGGTTGCTGTCGGGAGCCTCATCCAGATGCGAACCCCGAACGATAAAGCACTTGCCGACTTCCTGTGCCGGAAACGATTCATAGGTGCGGGCGAGCCAACCTTCCGTCTCGGTGTTGGTGCGCTCCAGATCAGCGTTGATGCCTGTGGTCAGCGCGGCCAGAGCAAGAGCGGCCGCCAGTTCGTCTTCGGCATGACCCGTGTCTTTCACCCCTTCGACACGCCAGAGCTTTTCTTCCTCGTCGAACTCAAAAATGCCGACCGTCGCGCAGACCGTACTGATGGCGTTCTCGTAAGCTTCAACGGCAATTTCCGGAACAGTGACGGAAATCGTTTCAAGTTCTGTCGCATGTCTGCGGCGGATGGCGGTCATTCGGGGCTCCGGGTGGCACACGCGGGAGCAGTCTCCCGTTCGGAAAGGCTGGTGTTTATCAGTATCGTAGGGAAAAGCGCCAGAGCAAGGCAGAGAAACAGTCGGGTCTTGAGCGCACTCTGGTGACGCATCTGTCAAACGGGAGCGGTAGCGCTTTCCGTTTGACTCAATAGAAACAGGCTTATCCGTTCGAATGTTTCACGGAAAAGCCTGCTGCCAGTCGTGTGGCGTAATCCTTATCCAGCCAGACAATGAAATCTGGTCGGACAAGATCTTTAGCCGTCGAGTTTCTTGCGCAGGATGTCGTTAACGATAGCAGGGTTGGCCTTGCCGCCCGTCGCCTTCATCACCTGTCCGACAAAGAAGCCGAACAGCTTGTCCTTGCCGCCCTTATACTGTTCCACCTTGTCGCCGTTCTTGCTGATGATCTCATCAGCCGTCGCTTCGATGGCACCCGTATCCGTGACCTGCCGCAGACCCTTGCGATCCACGATGGCGAGCGGAGCCTCACCGGTCTCGAACATGTCTTCGAGCACTTCCTTGGCGATCTTGCCATTGATCGTGCCATCAGCAATCAGGTCGAGCATCGCGCCAAGATTGGCTGCGCTGACCGGGCTTTCCTCAATCGACTTGCCCGTACGGTTGAGCGCTGCGAAGAAATCGCCTGTGACCCATGCGGCAGCTGATTTGCCGTCACGTCCCTTGGCGACACTTTCATAGAAGTCCGCCGTTGCCTGCTCCGCAACCAGAACGCCCGCGTCATAAGCGGTGATCCCGTAATCCTGCTGAAAACGGGCGCGCTTTTCGTCCGGCAGTTCCGGCAGTGTCTGCTTGATCTGATCCACCCAGCTCTGCTCGATCACCAGCGGCAGAAGGTCAGGGTCGGGGAAGTAGCGGTAATCGTGCGCGTCTTCCTTGGAACGCAGCGAGCGTGTCTCACCCTTGTGCGGATCGAACAGGCGTGTCTCCTGATCGACCTCGCCGCCAGATTCCCAGATCTCGATCTGACGGGCTGCCTCGATCTCGATCGCCTGCATGACAAAGCGGATCGAGTTGACGTTCTTGATTTCGCAGCGCGTGCGGAACGGCTCGCTGGCGCTCTTGCGAACTGAAACGTTCACGTCGGCACGCATTGAGCCTTCTTCCATATTGCCGTCGCAGGTGCCGAGATAACGCAGGATCTGACGCAGCTTGCGGACATAGGCTCCGGCCTCTTCAGGGGAACGAATGTCCGGCTCACTGACGATTTCCATCAGCGCGACACCAGCACGGTTGAGGTCCACGAAGGAGCGCTTCGGGTCCTGATCGTGCATCAGCTTGCCCGCATCCTGCTCAAGATGCAGGCGCGTGATGCCGATATCGCGTGTGCTGCCGTCGGAAAGCTCGATCTGCACGACACCGGTGCCGATGATCGGATGTTCGAACTGGCTGATCTGATAACCGGTCGGCAGATCGGCATAGAAGTAGTTCTTGCGGTCGAAGCGGCTTTCCAGATTGATTCGCGCCTTCAGGCCGAGACCCGTGCGGACAGCCTGTTCGACGCAGGCCTGATTGATGACCGGCAGCATACCGGGAAAGCCAGCGTCAATCAGACTGACATGCGAATTCGGCTCACCCCCAAACAGGGTGGACGCGCCGGAGAACAGCTTCGACTTGCTGATGACCTGGGCATGAACCTCAAGACCGACGACGATTTCCCACGTGCCGGTGTTGCCTTCAATCGTGTAGCTCATGCGCTCACTCCTGCACGCAGGTCCGGACGGGCCGTGAACCCGGCGGCTTTTTCCAGAGCCGACCCGACCGCGATGATCGTTTCCTCGTCAAAATGCTTGCCGATCAACTGAAGACCAAGCGGCAGGCCCTTGTCGTCAAGCGCGACCGGCACTGACATGGCTGGCTGGCCGGCCATGCTGGCAGGCACGGTGAAGATATCGTTGAGATACATCTGCACCGGATCTTCCGGTTTCTCGTCGCGGGCGAAAGCCGCAGTCGGAGCCGTCGGGGTCAGCAGCACGTCCACTTTCTGGAAAGCCTGCGTGAAGTCGCGCTGGATCAGCGTGCGGACCTTCTGGGCCTTGAGGTAGTAGGCGTCGTAGTAACCAGCTGACAGCACATACGTGCCCATCAGGATACGGCGACGCACTTCCTCGCCAAATCCATTGTGACGGGTCTTTTCGTAAAGATCGTCAAGGCTGGTCGCGCCTTCAGCCCGCTCACCGAACCGCACGCCGTCATAGCGGGCAAGGTTGGACGAACATTCAGCTGGCGCGATAATGTAATAGGTCGCGAGACCGTATTTCGTGTGGGGCAGGGAGACGTCGACAATCTCGCAGCCAGCCTCGCGGAGCATGTCGATGCCCTTCTGCCAGACGGCCAGAATTTCTTCCGACATGCCCGGAGCGCGATACTCGGCAGGAATACCGACGCGCAGACCCTTCAGGCTGCGACCACACGCCGCACGGTAATCAGGAACAGCCACGTCCGCACAGGTGCTATCCTTCGGATCGTGACCCGCCATCGCGGTCAGCATGATTGCGGCATCTTCCACAGTGCGGGTCATCGGACCGGCCTGATCGAGTGAGCTTGCGAAGGCGATGGTGCCCCAGCGACTGCAACGCCCATAGGTCGGCTTCAGCCCGACGATACCGCAATAAGCCGCAGGCTGACGGATCGAACCACCGGTATCGGTGCCTGTCGCGCCCATCGCCATATGCGCAGCGACGGCTGCTGCGGAGCCACCGGACGAACCACCGGGAACCAGAACTGACGCGTCATCCTTGCGATGCCAAGGGTTCTCGACGCTACCGAAAGCGGACGTCAGATTGCCGGACCCCATGGCGAATTCGTCAAGATTGGTCTTGCCGAGAAAGATCGCGCCGTTTTCGAGCAGTTTCGCCGTGACGGTGCTCTCGTAAGGTGGCACGAAGTTGCCGATAATCTTGCTGGCGGCGGTCGTCCGCACACCGTTGGTGCAGAACAGATCCTTGATGCCGAGCGGAATGCCGGTCAGGGCAGGGGCTTCGCCAGCGGACAGGGTGCTGTCGGCCTTTTTGGCTGCTGCAAGTGCCTTGTCGGACGTGACAGTGATGTAGGCATTCACCCGCCCGTTCAACGCGTCGACGGCGTCGGTGTGCGCCTTTGTCAGTTCGACGGCGGAAAATTCTTTCTTGCGCAGACCTTCAGCGGCCTGTGCGATCGTGAGATCAGTCAGCATTATTCGACCACCTTCGGCACGGTGAAGAAGGGACCTTCACGGTCCGGGGCGTTCGACAACACCTTGTCCTGACAGTCGCCGTCAGTCACGGCATCCTCTCGGGGAAGAAGCGCCGCGTTGGTGCTGGTGCCGATCATGGGCGGTACGCCCTCGACATCAACTTCGTCGAGAATCTCGATCCAGCCGAGAATTCCTCCGAGCTGTGCGCGGACAGCTTCGATTTCCTGGTCGTCAAGCCCGATGCGGGCGAGCTTGGCAATGCGTCTCGTGGTCGCGAGATCGAGCGACATGAAGCAGAAACTCTCAAATCATGAAAAATAATGCTGGCGTCGCCGCCAGCGCGACACCATACCCTCAGGCGATGCCTCTGTTCAACATAACCGACCTCAGTGAAAAACTTTCCACCGGTCAACGGCTGCTGGGAATTGATCCCGGCGCGAAGACTGCGGGACTTGCGCTGTCAGATGTCATGCTGATGGTCGCCTCTCCGTATGGAGTTTTGAAACGCGAAAAACTTTCGGTTATGGCCCGGAAAATCGTGGAAATTGCTAGCGAGCAAGACGTGGGAGCGCTGGTAGTGGGGCTGCCGCTTTCCATGGATGGCGGATTCGGTCCGGCTGCACAGGCCGCCCGCGACTGGGCACAAGCTCTTTCCGATCAGATCGGGATTGCTGCCGTCTTATGGGATGAACGGTTTTCTTCCAGCGTTGTGAACCGCACCATCATTGGTGAAGCCGATCTGTCGCGGAAAAGACGTGGAGAAATCGTCGATAAGATGGCTGCTGCCTATATGTTGCAGGGCGTACTGGATTATCTCTCCATGCAGCGCAGCAGACATTCCCAATCGTTTGAAGAATAAAGGCAGCCTAATATAAAGGATCAGGCTGCTCTATCGGCTTCAGGCCGCGACAGCTGTGCACTTCTCTCTGAGAAAATCCAGTTGCCAGTTCAGCTCTTTCGGTGTCAGAGCGTAAGAACCGTCAGAAGACGGCAGAATGGCGCGTGTCGGCGGGATCAGGGCGAGATGGATCTGTACTGCGGCAGCCAGAGAGGCTGGCAGGCCTGCTTTCCATGACAGGGCCACAAGCCCTCGGGCATTTCGTCCGTTCAGCGTTTCCCTGATGACGTCCGGGGCAATATTCGGAGTGCGGGCAAGGATCTCGATAATGGCGTCGACATTGTCGTCGTGAAGGGCCTGCGTAGCCAGATCGACAATATTGTCATTCATGACCGTGGAAACAGGCGCGTTTCTGGTCGGTTTGATGACTTCTGACGTCGCCGCCAGCTCGAAGGAAAGCTCTCTTTCAATCTTGTGCTTCACCGGAGCGACGAGGTTCGCACAGCGCTCTCTCACAAGATTTTTCACCGTGGTAACGCACGCATATTCGAGCGTGGTCGGTCTTTCCGGTGACCGCTCCATTTCATCTAGAGCCGGTTCCAGCTCGGTTAGTGGACGTTCTGCCAGATGCTCAAGAATGGCGTGAGAGTGCACCGTCTTGGCCGATGAGACCATCTTTCCATTGTGCTGCCGGCGGCTGATTTCCTGCTCCAGCGTGGCGTCGTCAATCTCACCCATGAGACGGTCGGCAATGGAAGGAGATTCTGACAGTGGACCAACAATTGAGATGGCCTGTGCGTCGCCAGCGGCCTGGGCAATGACACGTCGCGCGCGCTGCCAGCTTTCGGCCATCAGAAGGTTCAGGGAGCTCTGCAGAGAGGTCGTCAGGGCTTCAATGCGTTGGGCGCTGAAATCAGGTCGAAGAGCCGAAATGCGGCTTTTCAGGCACTCCCATAATTCAGGCGCCGCCGTCATTGTGACAGTCGTTGTGGGACCACGCGACTTTTCGCGCAATGCAGGACTGATCGATCCGGGTGGAACGGAAGACAGCGAGCGCGTGGGCAGGATCTGAAAAAATTTTGGGTCTAATGAAGGATTCATGGTGAGGATTCTTCCAATGAAGTGTGCCAGCGAGCGCCTCCAGCGAGTTTCACGCTACGCATGGCAAAACTTGCGCGGTCGATAAGCGATTCGACGCTCTCGCCCGTTTCCCAATTCCGGGCGGCAAGGCCGACCGAGAAGGTGAGAGTGATGGGTTCCGCGACAAAAATGGCTGCGCCGTGCTGACAGAAGGCTTCCGCCCGTTCAGCAGCGACAAAATGATCAGCGCCATCAAGCCAGAGACCGAAAATGTCTCCCCCAAGTCGGCCAGCGAGATCTGTTGGACGAATGGCATCCCGCAGATAGCTGGCGACCTGTTGAAGGGCGCTATCGCCCGCTTCAAAACCGAAGCGGGCATTGATGTCAGAAAAACGGTCCAGACCGATGACCAGCAGGGTGCCGGACAGGCGTTCCCGATCAAGACGCGGCAGCCGCCGGGAGATTTCGGTCAGAAGACCGTTCCGGTTCAGCATGCCTGTGAGCGGATCAAACCGTGCATTGCGGGCCAACGCACGGTTGAGAGCGCTCATCTCGAGCGCGGAGGCGAATGTCGCCAGAGCGGCATCCGCCAGATTGGCGTCGTCCTGCGACCAGACGCCAACATTGTTTCTCCACAGCGCCATGGCGGCGGGAGCATTGTACCGGACGCGACTACGGCACAGGATGACGTCATGTCCCTCGATCTGCCTGATTTCCGGCTCGAATGAGAGATTGCCAGCTATCGGCTGCCGCAACATGCCCTCAATCATGGCGTCGAAAGAAGGTGTCGCAGTCTGAAGACGGTGGACAATTTCCTCATCGGAATCGTCTTCGTCGCTCTCCGTTTTTCCTTCCGGGGATTCGGAAATCAGCACGCCTCCGACAGCGCCAAGCATGGCGGCCAGCTCATCGAAGGCGGGTGGAATGCCAAGACGGGAGAGGGCGCGTGACCGCATCGTCGCGGTGATGCGTCGCACGATTTCGCTGTGAAGGCGTGCCACAGCAAGGTCGGCGTTTGATCCGACTTCATCGGATACATCAATGCCTAGCCCACGCACTCCGGCGTGCTGCCCATCCGGAGAAAGGAGAGGGGTTGCATAAACCAGCATGCAGCCAAAAGTGCTGTCGGCTCTTTTGATCCAGCAGCGGCGGCTACGGATAACATTTCGGGTTTTAAAAGGATTGGGGGCCGGAGCTGAATTGACACAGGGAAGGAGCCTGGTGCCTTCTTCCCCGATCAGTTCCTGATCATTCCATCCGAGTGCCGGACCGGCCTCGAAAAAGGTGAAACGGCCTTCATTGTCCGTTTCGAAAATAAAATCGGCAACCAGCTGCGCCAGGCTTTTCCAGCGGCGACGACTGGCGAGAAGCGCGTCCATCAGTTTGCCATCCTGACCGGGTGGCGACGATTCTGACGCAGGAGAGGAAGGCGTGGTGTTCATGCTTACGCATTTCATCCGGGAATAGTTTCTGTCTCGTTAAGAGCCGGTTGCGTTGACAGAAGATGCCCTGAACAGCATGGTCCGCCCTTCAGGTAACCTGTGCTGGCCCATTGGCAGGGTCGCCTTTCAGCTATTTTGACTGTGGAAGACGATGAGCGAAGACAAACTCAGATCCCGGATCGAAGCGCTTTGGGAAGCGCGCACCACTGTGTCGCCAGCCACGACCGGGGATGACCGGTCTGCGATCGAGACAGCCCTTGAAGGACTGGACTCCGGTCGTCTCCGCGTCGCCGAACCCGGCGAGGCAGGCTGGACGGTTCATGAATGGCTGAAAAAAGCCGTTCTGCTGTCTTTCCGCCTGTTTGATAATGCGATCATCGAAGGTGGTGCTGCAGGCGCTCCGGCGTTTGACAAGGTGCCGCTCAAGTTCGCAGGCTGGGATGCAGCGCGCTTTGCAGAAGCAGGCTTCCGCGCTGTTCCGGGCTCTGTCGTCCGCCGTTCAGCCTTCATCGCACCAGGTGTCGTGCTGATGCCGAGCTTCGTGAATGTCGGTGCGCGTGTTGATTCCGGCACCATGATCGACACATGGGCGACCGTCGGCAGCTGCGCGCAGATCGGCAAGAACTGTCACATCAGTGGCGGCGCGGGAATCGGCGGCGTGCTGGAGCCTCTGCAGGCGGCTCCTGTCATCATCGAGGACGACTGCTTCATCGGCGCTCGCTCCGAAGTGGCTGAAGGCGTAATCGTTGAGCGTGGCTCCGTGCTGTCGATGGGCGTGTTCCTTGGCGCTTCCACCAAGATCATCGATCGTGCGACGGGCGAGGTCTTCATGGGTCGCGTTCCGGCCTACTCCGTGGTTGTGCCGGGTTCGCTGCCAGCCAAGGTGCCTCTGAACGCCAATGGTCAGCCCAACCCGTCTCTGGCCTGCGCCGTGATCGTCAAGCGTGTGGATGAACGGACTCGTTCCAAGACGTCCATCAACGATCTGCTGCGCGACTGAGAATACTCCATGACGCATGCGCTTGATGTTACCGCCCTCGCTTCTGACCTGATTCGTCATCCATCCGTCAGTCCGGATCCCGGCGAATCCCAGACCGCTCTGGGCGAAACATTAAGCGCCATGGGGTTTGAGGTTTTCCATCTTCCCTTCGGCGAAGGGGCGGAGCGTACGCCCAATCTCTTTGCCCGACGCGGCAAGGGTGGTCCTCATCTCTGCTTTGCCGGGCATACGGACGTTGTCCCGCCCGGACAGCAGGGATGGCAGCATGGGCCGTTTGCAGGCTCCGTGGAGCAGGGCATTCTCTACGGACGAGGCGCCTGCGACATGAAAGGCGGTATTGCCGCCTTCGTCGCCGCAGTGTCCTCCTTTCTTGAAAACACGCCCGAACCTCAGGGTTCCATCAGCCTTCTCATTACCGGCGACGAGGAAGGTCCCGCCCGCTTTGGCACCGTCAAGGTGCTGGAGTGGATGAAGGTCCATGACCAGATTCCGGACTTCTGCGTGGTGGGTGAGCCCACTAACCCGACGGTCATGGGCGAAGTCATCAAGATCGGACGCCGCGGCAGTATCAATGTCCGTATTACGCTGAAGGGACGACAGGGCCATGTGGCCTATCCCCACCGTGCTGATAATCCGGTCCATCGGCTGATCCGCATCCTGAGCGAACTGACGGAAAAACCGCTGGATGAGGGTTCAGAGTGGTTTGAGCCCTCCAGTCTTCAGGTGACGAGCGTGGATGTCGGCAATACCGCCACCAACGTCATTCCGGCGGAAGCAAAAGCGGCTCTGAACATCCGCTTCAATGATCTGCACACCGGAGCATCGCTGAGGGAGTGGATCGAAACTGTCTGTCACCGACATGCCCCTGACTGTCAGGTCGAAGCCAGCATCAGTGGGGAATCGTTTCTCACCCAGCCTGGCCCGGAGCTGAACGCTCTGAAAGTGTCGGTTCAGGATGTGACGGGCAGGGAACCTCGTCTGGATACGGGCGGAGGCACCTCGGATGCCCGCTTTATCGCCCTGTACTGCCCCGTGGCGGAATTCGGTCTTGTCGGGGCGAGTATGCACCAGATTGACGAGCATGTAGCCGTTTCAGATCTCGATACCCTGAAGCGTGTTTACGAACGGCTTTTGGAAAGGACAGTGGCGTGAGCGGCGTTTTCAAAGGCAACACGACGCCCAATCCAAAAGCGATTCTGGAAGGCATGACGCTGCTTGCCAGCGGAAAATCCGAAGGCATTCAGCGTTTCGGCAATTCAGTCGAGAATTTTCTGGCAGCCCTCGCGCCCGGTCTGGCGATGTGCATCGTAGGCCTGCTGACAGTTGCGTTGCAGAAAGAACCCGTCCTCGGTTTCATCCGTGTCGAACTGTCCTTCTGCACGCTGCTCGCACTTCCGGTGATTTCCTGGTTCTTTGCGAAAAAATGGGGACGCGAGGAACTCTGGTTGCGCTATGCAACTGCCGCCAGCTGGTGTGAGTGGATAACTGTTCTGGTGTCCGCTGTCGCAATGGCTATGGGAAGTCTGCTGTTTTCGTCACTTGCCGAGACGAACGGATTTGCCATGGCGATTGTCTTCAGCAGCGATCTTTACGGACTCTGGCTAGGTGTCTTCGTGGCCAAAGTCGGCCTGCGTCTGAGCTGGCCACGCGCCATTCTCCTGTATGGAACGACGTTCTGTTTCGCCCTGATCTGCTACGGTCTGGCCTCGCTGCTGCCGCCTCACTACAACTTCATCAACGATCTTTTGCAGCCTGTTGTGACAGCGCAGGCTTCTTCCTCTTCCGTAACCTGATCTGCGTCCCTGTTGTCAGGAGTGCTGCAGTTTTTGTCAGGACGCTTGATTCGTTGAACAGAGCAAGAGCGCGCACAAGCCCGGCCTTTCCCATAGTCGTCCGTAAGAACTGATCCCCGACGAGCCTGTTCAGCGCTTCGGAAAGAGGGGCGCTCTTTCCCGCCGGAACAAGTAGTCCTGTTTCGCCCTGCACAACCTGTTCCCGCGAGCCTCTGATATTTGTGGCCACCACAGGAAGACCAGTCAGCATGGCTTCGATGATCGACATCGGAAGACCTTCAAAATGACTGGGGAGCGTGAAGATATCCGCAGCTGCGAGGAGCGCTGGAATGTCCGAACGGTATCCCAGCATACGCAGCCTACCACCGAGAGCATCATGAGCGCGTCGGAAATACGGTTCCAGCACCTCTCCATGGTCGCTTGAGAGCCGTTCGCCCACAATCCAGAGTTCCGCGTCAGGAACGCTTTCCATTGCAGCCAGAAGCTCAGGATAGCCCTTATGCCTGACTAGCCTTGAGACGGCGATAATCACGACACGGTCTGACGGGACATTCAGCGACTGCCTGATCCGTTCACGCGCACCCGGATCAGGATGGAACAGGTGAGGATCACGGCCATTTCCAACTGCTATGGGATTGGAATGGATATGCAGACGCCGGGCGTCCTGTGCCTCTTCCTGCGAAACGGTCAGATAGATATCGGTGAGGCGTCCGGCCAGCCATTCGAGCGTGAATGCCAGCGCGTGACGGACAAAGGAGCCGGGCTGATTGAACAGGTAGCCATGGCAGGTATAGGCGATGCAGGGAACGCCACAAAGTTTGGCAGCCAAACGCGCCAGAAGCCCGCTGATCGGCATGTGCGCGTGCACCAGATCCGGTTTTTCCTGACGGATGACCCGAATCAGTGCGACGAAGGCCCGCGCCTGTGCCTTTATTGAAAAGGACCGAGCCATCGGCACAGTAACGATCCGAAAGCCTTCCGCCCGCGCATCCTGAAGAAGAGGCCCTTCGGCGCAGCAGCCGATGACATCGTGACCTTCCGTCCGCAACTGCCGCATCAGCGGCAGCAGGAAGTGACGAAGTGAAAAATCGACGTTGGTGACCTCAAGGATCTTCACGGTGTTTCCCTGCCCGCAGCCTGACTTCAGGCGTCAAGGCGCGTGAAGGCCCATCGGATGGCATTGGCCAGAACAGGGGGCACTGGCGGAGGAGGTAATTCCATGTCCGAAGCCTCATCCTTTCGGATACCGTCTTCGGCTGGGCTGTCTTCCTGATCGCTGGTCTGCGCAGTTTCCGATGCGTCATTTTCAGAGAGCGGACCAGGAGCCTTTTCCTGATCTACTGTGTCCTCGGTTTCTTTCGCGGCTTCAATGGCTTTGGCCAAAGGCGTCTGTTCTTTTACCTCTTCCTCAGACTCTGAAGAGGGCGGAGGCGTCGGTTCGGCTTCAGACTGCTGGGACACCGTCTCATTCGGTTTTTCAGGCGAGGTTTCTGGCTGGCTGTTCACATCAACAGTCGGAACCGCAGGCTGGACCTCAGATGGCCGCACAACAATCTGCTGCGTGGGCATTGGATCCTTGAACCCGAAATAAATGCTGTCTTCTATCGTGGAATAACCGTTGCTGCGGAATCTCCAGACTTCGTCACCGGCATGCAGAAGGATGTCTGTTTCTTCCAGTTCGACACGCACGGAAGGATGGAGATGGAAACGCAGAACAAATTCAGGTGGAGCGCCTGCCGTATCAAGCCTGTCCTCTCCCCGAAGATCGGATCCCTCGCCGGAGAGAAACAGACGTCTGCGGTAAGAGCCACAACCCACCGGACGATAGCAGTCTGACGCCAGTTCGATCATATGGTCGATGCCAGAGACAGAATGCTCCCATGTGACATCAGGCCGCACATCCACAGAGCCGTCCCGCCGCCAGAGCACGGGAGGACAGGCCGGGATCGACAGCACGGAATGCGCGGGCGCGTCTCTCAGGGCCTCGTGCCAGCCGGCGCGCGGGCTGGCGCCGCAATTGACGATAATCTGTGAGCGCCCGGAAGACAGCTCCATCGACATCAGACCACCATGGGCGAGGGCGTCAAATCCTTTGGGCGGAGGTCCACCCGCATCCACAAACAGAACGGTATTGCCGGATGTCGCTCTCACAAAACGTCCATCGCGCATGTTGCGGGCGAGAATGTTTCCACGCGGCATGGCGCGGGCGATAATCAGATTGATCAGGGCCGGATCATGCGGCCATGTGCCGTTGAACAGGGCAAGACGACCGTCCCCATGACGAAAGGCGCGGAGCACCGGAGCCATGCGATCAAGTGCTGAGGCAAGCGTGGTCGGCATCGGGATACGGGCCGACTGCAGCATCAGGCGCATCTCGGCCAGTTCCCGCAGCACGAGAAGCTGTGCGCCGGGACTGCGGGAGGCATGGCACCCGTCCGGCAGAACCTGCATGTCCAGCTCGGGGTCAATCAGCTTCATGTAGCGGCTGAGAAAGGCTTTCTGCTCCGGAATGGCGACCGCCGTGGCCAGTAGACCCTTCAGGCCGCGCAGGGTCGTCCAGTCATGACGGTCTGTCGGCAGGATGGCGGCAAGCGTCCGGGCTTCGAGGACGATCCTCTGAAGAAGCGCCCGACGATAGTCCTCATCAGCGGAGGCTGCGAAAAAATCGTATTGCGCCAGCCATGCGGCGATACGGGCTCCGGTTGTCGAGGAGTCTTCCAGCAGTGTCATGCCGATGGGCTGGGCAATCCAGTCCGCGACAAGAGCGCGTGCCTGCGCGCGTGCAGACTCTGAACCGAGTTCCCTCAGATCCCGTAACCATTCAAAACTCTGGAACCAGTCGCGAAACAAAGGCGACCATGTTTCGTCAGACCAGACACCTTTCCGGATCGAGATGGTTTCACCGCCGTGGGAGGCTGTACCACGGACAAGCAACTCACCGTTACCGGCATCGCCGGGCCAGAGGTCACGAACAGTCTGTGCCGGAGTGGAGGGGATGGATCTCAGGCCACCCAAAGGACCGAGCAGCGCAAAAGAAAGTCGCGCATCACGCCACCATCGGCCCAGACCCATACTCAAGCTCCTCCTTCAACCGGGATTACACGACTGCGGTTTTTAGTTGCTGTTCCTTAGCGCCCTGATGGCGGCCGCATAATCCTCACGTCCGTAAACCGCGCTTCCTGCAATCAGAACGTCCGCACCTGCGGCAGTGGCTAGAGGAGCGGTTTCCGGATCAATGCCGCCGTCGACGGCCAGCCGGATTGATTTGCCAGATGACTTTATCATGCCGCGCAAGGTGCTGATTTTCCGAAGCTGGCTATGCAGGAATTTCTGCCCGCCAAATCCCGGATTGACGGACATCACAAGAATGAGATCCACTATGTCGAGCACTTCCGACAGGGCTTCCGGCGGTGTGGCAGGGCAGAGCGAAACGCCTGCCTTTACGCCAAGCGCCTGAATGGCCTGTAGGGAACGGTGCAGATGAGGACCGGCCTCCGCATGGACCGTAATATGGTCGGCCCCGGCACTGGCGAATGCTTCCAGATAGGGATCGACGGGCTCGATCATGAGATGCACATCGAACGGCAGCTTCGAGTGGGGACGAAGCGCTTTGACGATGGCCGGACCGAAAGAAATATTCGGCACAAAGTGACCATCCATCACATCCAGATGGACCCAGTCGGCACCGGCTTTTTCTATAGCCGCAACCTCTTCGCCCAGTCGGGCGAAGTCGGCGGCCAGAATGCTCGGTGCAATCAGAGGAGAAGAAATGCTGGTCATGGCCTCGTTATCGGCAAACATCGGAAAGGGCGCAACAGGAGTTCTGAGGGGTTCTGCATAAAATGAGTAAAGCTGGTCTTTGTCGTCTTCTTTTTTGTTACAAATAAAACAGTTTCCTGATGATCACGATGAATTGGCAATCAGTCATTAAGATGGCGAACCGAATGGACTGCTCCTGTTTGTTTCAGACAGGCCGTCAGTTCGAGGCATCAACACCCGGTAGAGGCGTGCAGAAGTTCGATGGTCTGAAAGCAGATCATTACGATCAGGTCGTGAGTCCGAGTAATGGACTGCCTTGGTGTGGAAATCTTTAAAAACACAGCAGATTTACAGGAAAATTATTGATGTCTTCGCGTGAACGGCTTCCGGTAATCTGAACCCCTCACAATCCGGTGCATCAGTCAGTGCACACCGGCTAGCGGGGCTAAAGACAGAAAGAAACATGCCCGGCGCGATTATCCGAAAGACAGGGACGATCACCGGGAACGTGCTGGAAACTGAGAGCAACAGGGGCGCGCCAGACTTTCAGGGCCGCCACTTCCTGCGCAAGCAACTGCGTTTTCGCATCATCCGATTGCGGAAAACCAGCAATAGCCGTTGCGGAAGACAGAGCCGGCATCTCTTTCCAGACCGGCGTGGAAAAAGCCTGAAAGGCTGATGCGGCATCTTCAATCAGCAGAGACAGAGTGCGACTGCCGAAAGCCACGCCTGAAACAGTGGCAAGAGACTGCTTTGCAAGGAACAGTGCGCCAAGCGGAAAGCCCTCACCGCCGCTATAGCTCGCCAGAGCAATGTCTGATGCCTCCGGAAAGCGGAAGAACGTCGTCTGATGACGCCCTGTCCAGGAATCGCCGGAATGAATCATGCAGCCTGTATGAGGGGACGGGATGCGAAAGAACCAGCGTTCGAACAGTTCCTTCTGATACCAGAGCAACCTGCCTGACGGAGAGGTAGCCTGCCTGCTGGTCACAAAATTCAGGACAGCGCGCAACCCCGGAAGAACACCGAGCATCTCACGCCACAGGATGCGTCCTTCCGGCGTATCGATATGCTCTATCCGGGCTGCTTCCATCCCGCTGTCCTTCAGCTTTCCTTGACGAAGCGTGCCGCGAAGAAGCCGTCCATTCCGCCAAGATCCGGCCAGAGACCGGGGTGAGTGCGCACCCATCCTTCAGGCGTCAGGGCCTCGGGAAGATCCTGCATCTCTTCCGGTCTGATCGGGTCGGCTTTCAGTCCGAACTGACCGGCGATCTTGCGGGCCTGATCCGGCCCTTCTTCCTGCTGAAGCGAGCACACGGCGTAAACAAGACGACCGCCCGGTTTCAGCATCCGTGCAGCAGCCGCGAGAAGCCCTGTCTGCGCTTCAATCAGCGCCGCCAGATCACGCGGCCGCTTGATCCACAGTGCATCAGGATGACGACGTGCCGTCCCGGTGGCGGAACACGGCGCATCCAGCAGAATGGCGTCGAGCGGCGCCACCGGCTGCCATGCCGCCGCATCGGCACAGACTGTTTTGACCATGTCGAGCTTCAGGCGCGTGAGATTTTCTTTCAGCCGTTCCAGACGGGCCGGATCACGCTCCAGCGCCGTCACCTGAGCGCCGGTGCAGGCAAGCTGTGCCGTTTTGCCACCGGGAGCCGCACAGAGATCGGCCACATGCTCACCCGGTTTCGCAGCAAGAAGACGTGCCGGAAGAGCGGCAGCGGCGTCCTGCACCCAGAACGTGCCTTCCTCGAAACCGGGCAGATCGGGAACACGGGTTCCAGCCGGGAAGCGCACCGATCCGGTTGGAAGGACAATTCCTTCCTCCATCGGCGGCGCATCGGGCTTCAACGTCAGATCGAGCGGCGCTTCCTGCGCCAGACCGCGGGCGATTCTGCGCGCCACGCCCGGACCGAGATATTTCCACGAAGACCACATCCAGCCGGGGATGTTCAGCCGTTCCTGATCAAGTCCTTCCAGCAGCGTCGCACCCTGTGTGGCGACCTTTCGCAGCACGGCGTTCGCCAGTCCGGCAAAGGGCGCGAGGTCACGGCGACGCAGCAGATTGACCGTGGTGCCAACAGCTGCATGCGGCGGTGTCTCAAGGAACAACAACTGACAGGCGCCAATCAGGAGCGCCACGCGGACAGGTTCCGGAGGCTGCTTGCGGAGGAAAGGCTCGAGTACAGCCGACAGCGTGCCCAGATGACGAAGAGTCGCGGCTCCCAGACGATGGGCAGCCGCACGGTCGCGCGGCTCGGCCTCACGCGCTTCCTGCGACCGGCCGAGCGTCGTTTCCAGCATGCGACGGTTTTCGATGACGCCCCGCACGATGTCGTAAGCGATTTCCCGTGTCGGATCCGGCACAACCGGCGCGGCGGGCGCACGGGAGCGGCCTGATCGGGCCTGTCCGTTTCTGGAGGGGCCGGTCTTTTTCGATCCGTTGCGGGAGCGGGGCTGCGAGGTGTTTGACGGAATGTTCATTGTTCCCGGTGTGAATATCGGATGGCGAGGACATCGCACGTCAGGCTGGCCGGTGCCAGTAGGTTTTTAGCCGCTGGCAGGTTTTTAGCAGTACGTTTTCAGTGAGCGCATTTCGTATTTCACATCATACTGGATGTTTGAAAGGACATGGCCGGACTGCCCATGGAGACTCTCATCGTCGATCCTGTCCCGATGCGGCAGACACTTTCTCTTGCTACCGGGATCACCATTTTTCTCCCGACTGCCAGCCCCCTTTGTGGTGGCATGGCTCTCAGGGTTTACCCCGATGAACGGCCTCAGCTTCTCGTGCCCAACCCCTTGGGGACCGGTGTGATGGTCGCCGGAGTAGAAGGACAGGACAGTCTGGGCTTCACCCTGACATCATTCGACCGGGTGCTCATCCGCCAGATAGCCTCTTTCAAGACCCTGACGCCACAGGACGTCAGGGAGCGGTTTCTTGACACGGCTGTCAAAGGATTCGCGGGGCGCGAGACGCAGAAACTTGCCCGCATTGCAACTAACGGACGCACCGTCAGGCGGGCAGCCATTCATCGGAAAGTGTCTGAACTGCTCACCGGCATTCCCGTGCATCCCGATCTGTCGGCCTATCTGGAGAATATTTTTTTCCATCTCGGATTTGCTCCGGAGTGCATACGCGCAGGAAGAGGGGCGTTTGCACTCAATGAACGCACTCCACCCCGTCTGGCGATTATCCGGAATGCATTGAGAGGACTGGCTCCTTCCCTCAATTCTCTCGAAGGGAATGCCCTGACGACATCAGCTGTGATCATGGTGGCCACGGAAGCGCTGCGACGCATTGAGGCTCTCTATGGAGCGCATGCAGGACTTCTCAACGATCCGGCCCGTCTCGCGCATTTCAATGTCTCGTATGAGGGGGCGATCAGGGAAATCGCCACCCTTGATGGCTGGGTACGCTTTGCCTTGATGCTTGAGGAGATCCCCCGTGCGCCATGTGCTGTGCACATGCTGGCCGATCTGGCGTCGCTGGCGCAGATTCTGTCTCACAGCAATCATGCGTCGGCAGCACGTTCCCCTTTGGCCAGTGTAAGCAGGCCATCAATCGCGTCCTGGCCGCATGAAGTTGATCGCGGCCTCTATATCGAAGAACGCAACGAGAGACTGCTTCACATGAGTCTCCTTTACGATATCAAGGAGAACTGAGGATGGCGCTTCCTGTCCTGTCCTATGGCAGGCGTGATCAGTTTTCTGCTGAGGGGCCCGTTGCGACCTCATTCACGCTGCTGTTCCGCCCGCTGTGGCCGATCATCGTTCCCTCCACGGAGTGGATGCGGTCAAGCGAGCTTGCCCTGCGGTCCATCCCGGATACGTTGCTGGAGCCACTGCGTATCTGGATCATGAACTGTTTTCCGCAGGAGCATCTTGTCGAGAAGCTTATTGAGCTGGGCGACGGGCTGCATCTGCCTGAGAGAGATCCACTGGATGAGATGGAATGGGCGGACCCTTTGTGGCGTGCCTCGCAGATGCTGTGGCAGCGTGCCGCCGATGTCCTTTCACGTCCGATACCACCTGCCGTGTTGGAAGAAATGTCCGAGACTTCGGGCATCAGGACGGCGAGCATTGAAGCGCTTCTTCCCGCAATCCAGATTGTCTTTGCGGGTGCGCGACACTTCTTTCAGTCCAGAAAAGCAGTGGTGCCGGTCGTTCCTGACCGAAATGATCTCGCCCTGCTTCTGAAAGAGGCGGCGGCAAGAGGCGTCACGGCGTGGTGTTTCACTTTGGCGCTGCTCATGGCGTCCAGAAACGAGATCGATATTATCCTTCCGACCGCTCGTGCGGTGGCGCATATCCAGCCGGACGCCAGGGTGTGGCTGGAGCTCTGTGATCTGGCCATTATGGGTGTCTACGACCTGTTCAACGCCCGGTGTGATCGGATCAGCAGGGAAATCACCCGGATCAAATCCGTGGAAAGATCGGAGCGTCGGGTTCTTCTCTGGCTGGAGGCGAATGAACAGGCGACAATCCATGCCCTCATCCGCTTTGCCGGACGCTGCTCGATTTACGGTGCAGCAGCGGCTGCGTTGGGGGAGTCCGTCGCCAGGGCGGCAAAAGCCCAGTTTACTCTGCTTGTGCAGGAAGATCTGCTGATCGGCTGGCCGGTCACGACATGGCCTGACTCCCTGATGATCTCTTTTGAGGCAGGCAACCGTCGCTTCCGTCAGCTTGCTGCTTTTGGCAGCAGCTTTTCCCGTTTTTCGGATTATCGTGGCGGGATTGACCAACTGACGGCCCATTACATGGATGACCGGATAACCGGTCTGAGTTTCGCTGAAAAAATACATGCCTGTGAAATGCTTGAGGCGTCGCAGAAGCCGTCACCATTACTGATGGATTATCTCAAAAGTCTGCCGCCGCCAGTGCAGGGTAAGACTTTCGTACGCAGGAGTGTGTCTCTCACCATGCCGTGGTCTGAAACTGCCCGTTGAACCAGAGCAGAGGCGCGCAGAGAGGCGGGTGGGTGCGTCATCAGTCTGAATACGCTACGAGGGAGACGCCTTTGGCAGCCTGAAGATTTTTCTGCGAGCGACAGACCTGATGCCACGTCCCGAAGACCGATTGTTTATGCGCTGTCTTCGTGGGGTGATGAGAAGCGTCGCACTATTGTGGCTAAGCAGTTTTTTTCATTATCCGGCTGCCAGTGCCGCCGAGACAGTTGCAGGGAAACCACCCGGTCGGGTGATCTCTCTCAATCTCTGCACAGACCAGTTGCTCCTGCTTCTGGCTGATCCATCGACCATCGTCGGACTGTCCCAACTGGCGTCCGACTGCGCGAATGCGCCCATGTGCGAAAAGGCACGCTCTTATCCAGCGTTTCGTACAAACACGGAAACCATTCTGTCGCTGAAGCCTGATCTTGTGGTGACTGGCACATCAACCATGCCTGTGACCCTGCTGGCGGCAAAATCCGTTGGTACACGTCTTGAGATGTTTGCCCCAGCCCAGTCGCTTGCGGATATTCCCGCCTCCATACGCAGAATGGCGAAATTGCTTGGCGTTCCAGAACGTGGCGAGATTCTGGTGCAAGCGTTTGACGAGAGACTGGCGCGTCTCTCCCTGCCGTTATCTCCGGATGCACCGGAGGCGGTGATTTACGCAGCCAATGGTTTTGTCACCGGAGCCCATTCATTGCCGGACGATGTGCTGCATCATGCCGGTTTCAGAAATTTCGCGACGAGCGTTGGCAGGAAGCGGAGACAGGCGATCTCGCTGGAAAAACTGATCGCAGCGCAACCCGATCTATTGATCCTTGATCGCTCGGGGCAGGGCACATCGCAGGCGCAGGCATTGCTGGACAATCATGCGCTGGAAAGTGCTTTTCGTGGGATGCACCGGATCAACATCCCTGCCTCTCTCTGGCTTTGCGGCCTGCCGCAGACCCTCGATGCGCTCGAAGAGCTGTCAAAAGCCCGGAAAATGATACAGGAAGATGGCAAATGACCCGTCACCCTGATCGTATCCTGCTGATTACCCTGACTACAGTGCTGCTCCTGCTGTTCGGACTGGCGCTCGTGCGTGGCGAAACCATGCTGCCTTTTCTACCGGCTCTTGAAGACCTGCTGGCAGGACGCGACACGGTCGGAGCCGTGATCCTCGGTCAGCTCCGACTGCCGCGTGCGCTCCTCGCCGTCATGATTGGCGGCTCGCTAGGTCTGTCGGGGGCAGTTTTGCAGGGGTATCTGCGCAATCCTCTTGCCGATCCGGGACTGCTCGGCGTGTCCAGCGGCGCGGCCTTGGGGGCTGTCCTTGTCTTTTATACCGGTCTGGCTGGTGCTTTCAGTTTCGCGCTTCCGCTAGGCGGATTGGCCGGAGCCCTGCTGGCTGTTGCTCTACTGCTCGGGCTGGCAGGGCAGGGCGGGGTTGTCAGCCTGCTGCTGGCTGGAACGGCGCTGACAAGTTTCTTCGCCGCCATGACGGCCCTGACGCTCAATCTGGTGCCGAGCCCCTATGCTTCCTTTGAAATCATGCACTGGCTGATGGGATCTCTGGCGGATCGCACCATGCTTCAGGTCTGGCTTTGCCTGCCGGGTATTCTTCTGGGTTCACTGTTGATGGCCATGAGCGGACCTGTGCTGGATGCGCTGACGCTCGGTGATGAAGTGGCCGAGAGTCTTGGTTTTACGCTGAAAGGCGTGTGGGGCGCACAGAACCGTATCGTTCTCGGTTCGGCGCTGGCCATTGGTTCCGGTGTCGCCGTTGCGGGCGCTATCGGATTTATCGGTCTTGTCGTGCCGCATCTTCTCCGGCCATTGACGGGGCACCGTCCGGGACGGCTGCTGCTGCCGTCCTTTCTGGGAGGAGCGATCCTTCTTCTGGTGGCGGACATTTGCGCGCGGTTCATTCCCACACACACGGAACTGCATGTCGGTGTGCTGACAGCCCTGACAGGAGCACCACTATTTTTCTGGCGCGTCAGTGTTCTGAGAAGAAACGGCTCATGAACACACGTCCTGAAATCCTTCGCGTCGATCATGCGACATTAAGTTATGGGAAGACGGTTGTTCTCCGCGATGTGTCGCTTTCCGTTCGCGCCGGAGAAGTGCTGGGCCTGATAGGACCGAACGGTGCCGGAAAGAGTTCCCTGCTGCGTGTTCTTGCTGGCCTGCAGCCCCCCGATGAAGGGAGCGTGCAGATGGAAGGAGCCAACCTGGCCGACAAGGCGGCTTTGTGGAGGGCGCACAGAATAGCATTCCTGCCGCAGGAGGCGGAGACACTCCCTCCTATGGCAGTGCGGGAGCTTGTGTCGCTGGGACGTATCCCATTTGGAAAAGGGCAGTCCGATGAAGATCGTCTGGCCGTAGAAGAAGCGTTGCTGCAGACCCGGACACTGGAGTTTGCCCATCGGGCTGTTACGGCTCTGTCGGGAGGAGAGCGGGCGCGAGTGCTGCTTTCACGGGCGCTGGCTGTCCGGGCACCCGTTCTACTGGCGGACGAGCCGATTGCAGCGCTTGACCCGGCTCACGCTTTATCTGTGATGAACCTGTTCCGCGATCTGTCGCGAAAGGGTGCCGCTATTGTCGTGGTTCTGCATGACCTCGCTCTCGCATCCCGTTTCTGCGATCGTGTGGCTCTGCTGAAAGATGGAGCCCCTGTTTCAGTAGGGCTTCCCGCAGATGTATTGACGGATGACATGGTTTCTCACGTGTATGGGGTTAGCGTGCAGCGTGTTTGCAGCGCGGTCATTCCGTGGAACCTCGTTTAGAAGTTGTTGCATATTTTCTGGCGTGCCGTTGCTAAATACCAGAATTACAGCGATGAGTTGAATGGTTACGAAGATAGTTGGTTTCATCTTGTCGTAGCGACTTGTGTCGCCTTGAAATGCTTCGGTCTGACGAAATGTCTTCTGACGCATTTTTGAAGTAACCGGACAGATGCAGCATTATCATATGATGATGGAGGCAGGACCTGTTTCGGAATAGCCCGCAGTATTGATATAAGTTTCTACTTCAATCCAGACATTTCACCCACAAATCAGGCACAAAAAAATCCGGTTTCCCCGCAAAGGAAAACCGGATCCAGACCGTAAGGAAGCGGAGGATTTCTCTTCCGCCTCCAGAGGCAGTCTTCAGAACGGCGCGTCGATATCAACAACGTCGACCAGCTTGTGGTTGACGAATTCCTTGATGCCGAGGCCGATCAGTTCACGACCGAAGCCGGAGCGCAGTACGCCACCGAACGGCAGGTCAGCCTTCACCATTGTCGGATGGTTGATGTAGACCATGCCGGTTTCGATCTGCTCGGCGACGCGAACGCCGCGGGCTTCATCTTTCGTGAAGACCGAACCGCCAAGGCCATACGGGCTGTCATTGGCCATACGGATGGCTTCGGCTTCGTCCTTCACGCGGAAGATCATGGAGACCGGGCCGAAGAACTCCTCGCGCATGGCGGGGTTGCCGTCCTTCACGTCCGTCAGGATGACGGGGCGGAAGAATGCGCCTGCGTTTGGCATTTCCAGTGGGATCTCTTCCGCTTTCGCACCGGCTGCAACCGCGCCTTCAACCTGCTTCTTCAGATCGTCAGCGGCCTTCTGGGAAGACAGCGGAGCCAGCGTGGTGGCCGGGTCCATCGGGTCGCCCATCTTCAGCTTGGCAACGCCCGCACGATACTGCTTCATGAACTCGTCATAAACCGCGTCCACAATAATCATGCGCTTGGAAGACACGCAGACCTGACCGGCATTCCAGTGACGGCCGAACACGGCCCACTTCACGGTCTTCTCGAGATCGGCATCTTCCAGCACAATGAAGGCGTCCGCACCGCCCAGTTCCATGGTGCACTTTTTCAGCGCCTGACCGGCTTCGGACGCCAGACGGGCGCCTGCGCCCTCGGAGCCCGTCAGGGCCAGACCGCGCACACGGTGATCGGCAATGATGCGGGACACCTGATCGTGCGACGGATACAGGTTCTGGAAGGCGCCTTTTGGCAGACCGGCCTCAATCATCAGCTTGTCCATGGCGGCGGCACACTGCGGCACGTTGGACGCATGCTTCAGAACAACGGTGTTACCAGCCGAGAGCTGCGGCGCAATGATGCGGGCGACCTGATAGAACGGGAAGTTCCACGGCTCGACGGCAAGCAGGATGCCAAGCGGCTGGTGGATAAGTTTCGCACGGCCTTCGTCCTTGCTGGCGACGGGCAGCTCTTCAGGAACCAGCAGCTTCTCGGCGTTCTTCGCATAATATTCGAAGATGGCGGCGGACAGTTCCGTCTCGGCCTTGGACTCACCGAAAACCTTGCCCATCTCAAGGGTCAGCAGCTTTGAATATTCGTCGATGTTGGCGCGCAGAATGTCGGCGGCCTTCTGCATCACCTTCGCACGCTCTGCGAAGGAGGTGGTGCGCCAGGACAGGAACGCGTTGTGAGCCGAATCAAGAGCTGTATCAATTTCGGCGTCCGTTGCGTTCGGGAACACCTTGATCTGTTCATTGGTGAATGGATTTGTCGTTGCGTAGGCCATGTGCCCAATTCCTTTCTTGTTGCGGTGCAGTTGAGGATGCCGCGTTCATGCTCAGGACGCGGCCGGGCTCAGTTCCGGAAATCCAGAACGACACGGCCATCAATGCGACCGTTTTCCAGATCATCAAAGATACGGTTGATGTTTTCCAGCTTGTCCGGTTTCACAACCGAATGCACCTTTCCGTCTGCAAAGAATGACAGCGCCTCGATCATATCGAGCCGTGTACCCACGATTGATCCTCGGACCGTCGTTCCGTTCATGACCATGTCGAAGATCGACACCGGGAAATCTCCCGGCGGCAGGCCATTGAGAACGATTGTTCCGCCGCGTCGTGCATAGCCCATCGCCTGGGAAAAGGCGATACGGGAAACGGCGGTGACCACCACACCCTGAGCGCCGCCTACTTCTTTCTGGATGAAGGCGGCTGGGTCCGTGTCTCTGGCGTTAACGGCGAGCGCTGCCCCCAGTTTCCTGGCTGTCGCAAGCTTTTCGTCGTCAATGTCCACGGCGATCATGTTCTTGCCCATGGCGACACCATACTGCATCGCCATCTGGCCCAGACCGCCAACACCGGATACGGCCACCCAGTCGCCGGGTTTCGTCTCCGTCATCTTCAGCGCCTTGTAGACCGTCAGGCCGGCGCAGAGAACCGGAGCGATCTGGAGCGGGTCCGCACCTTTGGGGATGTGGGCGACGTAGTTGGGGTCCGCCACGACATATTCGGCGAAGCAGCCGTTGACGGTATAGCCGGTGTCTTCCTGCTTTTCACACAGGGTTTCCCAGCCACCGAGGCAATGCACACAGTGACCGCAGGCAGAGTAAAGGAACGGCACACCGACATAGTCGCCTTCCTTGATCCAGTTCACATTGCTGCCGACCTGAACGACATGGCCGACACCCTCATGGCCGGGAATGAACGGCAGGGTCGGTTTGGTGGGCCAGTCACCACGCACGGCGTGCAGGTCCGTATGACACACACCACATGCGTCCATCTTCACCAGAATCTGATTCTGGTTGATCGTCGGGATGTCGAGTTCCTCGATCGTCAGGGGCTTGTTGAATTCGTGGGCGACTGCCGCCTTCATCTTGCCTGCCATGGATCTGGTCTCCTTTATCAATCTTCAGTTGGTTCCGAGAGCCTTGAGAGCCTCGACCATCTTGCTCAGCACTGCCTGCGCATCACCGAAAACCATCGTGGTGTTCGGCAGGAAGAACAGCGGGTTCTGCACGCCCGAATAGCCTGTGCCCTGACCACGTTTAATGACGAACACCTGCTTCGCCTGATCGGCGTTGAGGATCGGCATGCCGTAGATCGGCGAGGACTTGTCGGTGCGGGCAGACGGGTTGACCACGTCGTTCGCGCCAATGACGAGGGCGACGTCGGTCGTCTTGAAGCTGTCGTTTATGTCGTCCATGTCGTAGATCATGTCATACGGCACACCGGCTTCGGCGAGCAGCACGTTCATGTGGCCCGGCATACGTCCAGCAACCGGATGGATGGCGAATTTGACATCTACACCAGCGGCCTGAAGCATCTTCACCATCTCGTACAGTTTCTGCTGGGCCTGCGCCACGGCCAGTCCGTAACCCGGGATGATGATCACGCTGGAAGCGTAACGCATCGTGGCGGCGGCGTCGGCCGGGTCCGTGGACTTCATCTTGCCTTCGGGACCGCCTGCCGCCTTGCCGGAAGACGCCCCGAAGTTGCTGAACAGCACGTTGGCGATCGAACGGTTCATCGCCTTGGCCATGAGCAGTGTCAGCAGCGTGCCGGCGGAGCCGACGACCATACCGGCGATCATCAGGGCCGGGTCAGCCATGACATAGCCTTCAAGACCGACAGCCAGACCCGTAAAGGCGTTGTAGAGAGAGATCACCACCGGCATGTCCGCGCCACCGATCGGCACGGTCATGCAGAGGCCGAAGAACAACGCGCCGAGGAAGAACAGCAGCGAGAACAGACCGGCTTCCGGCGCACCCTGCATCTGGCTGACAACAGCCATTGCGCCCAGCACAAGGGTTCCAAGGAAAACCACAAGGTTGAAGATCTGCTGCCCACCAAACCGCATGGGATTTTTCAGGCGTCCGTCGAGCTTGGCCCAGGCGATGAGGGAACCTGTCAGCGAGATACTGCCGATCAGGCCACCCAGCACCGTCACGCCCAGATGCAGCGCATCCGTCTCGTTGTGACGCAGGAGGGCGACAGCCGAGATGGCGGCAGCGGAACCGCCACCCATGCCATTGAACAGGGCCACCATCTGCGGCATCGCCGTCATGGCGACGGTTTTGCCTCTCCAGCCGGCCCATGCGCCGCCGAGGAGCAGGGCGAACACCGCCAGCCCCAGATTGACGGGCAGGTGAGGCAGAACCTCGTCCGAGACGTTGAACGCCTGCAGAAAAGCGATGGCGACAACAAAGGCCATGCCCCAGCCTGCGATGACGATGCCGCGCACCGCCGTGACAGGCGAGGACATCCCCTTGAGGCCATAAATGAACAGTCCGGAGGCGACGAGCCCGCTCAGACCGATGATATAATCAACAGCGCTCATTGGATCAGGCCTTCCCGTCCTGCGCTTTCTGCGTCGGTTTCTGGCTGCTGGGCTTGAACATCGCCAGCATGCGATCCGTGACGACGTAACCGCCCATCACGTTGCCCGCGCCAAACAGCACGCCGACAAAACCGATGACCTGCTCAGGAATGGTGGTGGCGGACAGCAGCACGCTGAGAGCGCCCACAACGACGATGCCGTGGATGAAGTTGGAGCCTGACATCAGCGGGGTGTGCAGGATCGACGGCACGCGGCTGATGACGACATATCCGGTGAAAGCCGCCAGCATGAAAATATAAAGCGCTATGATGAAAGTCATGGATGTCACTGGCATTGGATTACCCTTTCGATCCGGTGGTCGGTGCCGCGCCCGGAGGCGGTGCTGGCGCTGTTGTTGGAGCAGGTCCTTCGACAGCTTCACGCACGGCGTCGTTTGTGATCTTTCCGTCGTGCGTGACGAGCGTCTTGGCGATCACTTCGTCCGTCATGTCGAGCGATAGTTTTCCGTCCTTGATGATCTGCTGAAGCAGATTCAGGATGTTTTTCGAATAAAGCTCGCTGGCCTGTTCGGAGAGACAGGACGGCAGGTTGACCGGGCCTACAAGAAGGGTGGGGCCGACCTGAACGCTCTGACCGGCGACAGTGCCTTCACAGTTGCCGCCGCCTTCAGCGCCCATATCGATGATGACTGAGCCGGGCTTCATTTTTGAAATCTGCTCCGCGTCAATCAGGCGCGGCGCTTTCCGACCCGGCACGGCGGCCGTGGTGACGATCAAATCGGCGCGGGCGATGTGGTCCGACAGCACACCCTTGACCTTGATCTTCTCGTCAGCGGTCAGTTCGCGGGCATAGCCACCCTGACCGGTGGCATCCACGCCGGTTTCGACAAACTTTGCACCAAGAGAGTGCGCTTCTTCTTTCGTCTCGGGCCGGACGTCATACCCTTCGGTCACAGCGCCCAGACGTCCCGCGGTCGCCAGTGCCTGCAGGCCGGCGACACCCAGACCCATCACCAGCACCTGAGCGGCTCTCAGCGAACCGACAGCCGTGGTCATCATGGGAAGGATCTTCGGCATGTGCACGGTGCCGAGCAGAACGGCGTAATATCCGGCCAGCGTGGCCTGACTGGACAGGGCGTCCATGGCCTGCGCGCGACTGATACGGGGGATCTGTTCCATGGCGAAGCAGGTGATTTTCTGCGCCTGCAACGCCTTGACCACATCCGGGTGTGTGCGCCCGTAAATGAAGGAAATCAGGATGGAGCCTGACCGCATTCTGGCGATCATGTCCGGGGTGGGTGGATTGACGGCAAGGACGATGTCGGCGCTGGCGAGCAGTGTTCCGACATCGCTCTGTATCGTCGTGTTTTTGTAGGATGCGTCGGGGTAGAAGGAAGCTGAACCGGCCTCGGTTTCGAGGGCCGTCGTGCAGCCGAGATGCTGGATGCGCTGGGCCACCAGAGGGATAAGCGCAACGCGTCGCTCTCCCTGTTCCCTTTCCCTGATCGCCGCGATGTTAAGGCTCATTGATCAGTATCCATTTTCTGGAATTGGCATTCTGAATTTACAGGCCTCCCTCAGGAGGGAGGGGCCCGCGCAGGACCCACTCAATTTTGATAATTATTTAATGGTGGAAAAGAAATGCGTCTTTGACGTGCATCAATTGTAATGAAAGGGACTCATTTTGTTTGGAACAGTCACCTGAAAAATGTGGTGCTATCCCAAAATATTTCTTGAACGTATTTTTGAATATTACAGGACCGCCGGAGTCCTGAATAAATATTTCTCGACAGGTTAAGTTGAAATCCTGTCGCAGTGTTCAGAACGCACGCAATGGCCCTGAGAGGAGTCCAGCTTTCAGGGAGACACTCAGGGCAGAAACAGTGAGCCGATCAGACAGAAAGCCAGCCCGCATACGGCAATCAGCGTTTCCAGAACAGACCATGTCTTGAGTGTCTGAGGGACGGTCAGACCGAGATATTCCTTGATCTGCCAGAATCCGGCGTCGTTCATCGGACCGAGCGCCACGGAACCTGCGCCTGTGACCAGAACCATGAGTTCTGGTGAGATGTTCGGCGCATGGCTGAGAATGGGGGCGACGATCCCCGAAGCCGTGGCCATGGCGACGGTCGCGGAACCGCAGGCGACACGGACAATGACCGCCAGCAGCCACGCCAGAACCAGCAGAGGCATGTGAGCGCCCAGAGCCGCATGCGTGATGGCATCCGAGATGCCGCTATCGATCAGGACCTTGCCAAATCCACCGCCTGCACCAACAAGAATCATGATCAGTGCTGTAGGGCCAAGGCATTCTGTCGAAAAACGAAGGATCGTCTCTCGTGAAAAACCGCGCGCCAGACCGAGCACATAAAAGGAGAGGATGGTCGCCAGCGTCAGGGCGATGACCGTGTTGCCGAGGAAGTGCAGACTGACATTGAGGGCAGTATGCGGCGCCGAGATGAAATCCGCGCTGGAGCCCAGAAGCATCAGGATAACCGGAGAAAGAATGGTCAGCAGCGTCACAGCGAAGCCGGGCATGTTCTCGGGAGGCTCGGCGCTGACAAACTGTGCGGCCAGCGGGTTCTCCTCGAGCAGAGGCACGCGGCTGGCTGCAAACCGTCCAAAGATCGGCCCGGCAATGATGGCGGTGGGGATGCCGACAAGCAGTCCGTAGAAAATGGTCTTGCCGATATTGGCGTGATAGGCGCTGACAGCGAGCAAGGCCGCCGGATGCGGCGGGATCAGCGCATGGGTCACGGAAAGAGCGGCCCCCATGGGCAGCGCGATACGCAGAAGGGATGTGTTTGTCCGTGCCGCCAGCACGAAGACGATCGGGATCAGCAGCACGAAGCCGATTTCAAAGAAGACAGGCAGCCCCACCAGTAGCCCGATGACCATCATGGCCCAGTCCGCATGCCCACGGCCCGCCTTGCGGGAAATTGTCAGGGCGATCTGGTCAGCGCCTCCTGACTCGGTCAGCATTTTCCCCAGCATGGTCCCGAGCGCGATGACCGTGCCCACATGTCCGAGCACATGACCGGCTCCATTTTCGAACGAGCCGACCACCTTGTCAGCAGGCATCCCGGCTATCAGCGCAATGACAATCGAGGTGACGAACAGGACGATGAACGGGTTCAGGCGAAAACGCGCAATCAGCACAATGATGCTGAGGATGGCACATGTGGTCAGGATAATAGCGAACAGTGGGCTCATTTTTATTGTTATTTCCGATTATGAGACTGCCGGTCTTCAGAGATGTTTTCTCCTGTGTTTCAGCGCTGTCTCTGAATAGCGCAAGCGGTTATGGATACGTTCTACAGGCAAGCGGTGATACCGCCATCCACCATCAGGATATGACCGTTTACAAAACTGGAGGCGTCAGAGGAAAGAAACACGGCGGCTCCGATAAGTTCCTCGACCTTGCCCCAGCGTGCGGCGGGGGTCCGTCTGCATAGCCATTCTGTAAAATCTTTATCTTTTACAAGCGCTGCATTCATGTCCGTTTCAAAATAACCGGGCGCAAGCCCGTTGATCTGCAGGCCATATTTCGCCCAGTCCGTCGCCATTCCCTTTGTCAGGTTTTTCACTGCACCTTTTGCCGCTGTGTAGGGAGCAATTCCGGGGCGGGCAAGTTCGCTCTGTACAGAGCAGATATTGACGATCTTTCCTCTTTTTCGGCGGATCATGTGGCGCGCGACGGCCTGTCCCACGAAGAAGACAGCGTTGAGATTGGTCGCCATGAGCGCATCCCAGTCCTCACGAGAAAAATCTTCCAGCGGAGCGCGTCGCTGGATACCCGCATTGTTGATCAGGATATCAATGGGACCGTCATTCTGCTCGATTGTCTCGACAGCAGAGAGAACGGCAGTCTGGTCCGTCGCATCAAAAGAGGAGAGGGAGGATGTTATGCCTGCCTCTTTCAATTGAGACTGTGCCTGTGCAAGAGCGTCCCGATTGCGCCCGTTCAGAACAATCTCGGCACCGTACTCGCCAAGCCCTCTGGCAAGAGCCAGACCGATTCCACGTGAAGATCCGGTGATAAGGGCGCGACGACCATGAAGGGAAAACAGGTCTTTTGGGGGCATGTTCTTGATTCGATATTGTTATTTTTGGTTCTCACACCATAGGAACAATTTTTCCTGACCGCACAGCATTCTTTGAGCAGGCGGCTCTAACTTTTTCATGAGGGTGAGAAAAGTTAGGACATTTTGTTGATTGGGAATTCGAATGAGATATGAAAGTTATTTTATAATTATAGTATTATTGTTTTTATGGATTTTATTTATAAATCCTTTTGTTTTTACAGAAATGTGTGTCTAGAAAACGGGAGAAGCAGATTTAGTTAAATCTGCCAGCTATAAATTGCCTGTGCCATTCAGCATTATTACCCGCAGGTTCGAGATTTGATGCTTGTTCAAACTTCTGTCCTAGAACAGTCTCTAAAGTTTTTCTGCGTTCTGCGCATGTTGCGTTCGCAGTGTCTGTCAGGAGAACGCCAAGGTAGGTAGAAATTTTTGTCTGACTTGATAGTTGATTCATTTTCTCAAGATCTGCGAGTAGTTTCCCTCCACGACGATCTCTTTCGTCACAAATTTTAAATTCAATAATCGCAAGAGGCTTTCCTTCTCGATATATTGCAATATCTGCACGCAAACCGCCCATATCCTCAATGATCTGGTCATTTATTGTGACCCCTAGTTCTTTCATTATTCTAAGGTATGGTCTTTCGATATGAACTTGAAGACCAAGCTCGCGGTTTAGTCCGATTGCAATTTGTCCACCTAAGAAAATTTCTGGCATTTCATTATCTTGCTGGATGCCAGAAATGGTACGATATGCTTTAATCGCTTCAACACCATGATGCACAATACTCAGACTATACTTTGTATCAGTCATATTTAATCATGCAGATTTATGTTCATCGAAAGATAAACAGCTGTATTTTCAAGAAATATAATGGCAAATAAAAAGGCTGTGACCTGATGTCCATCAGGTCACAGCCTTTGTCGGGTTCAGACGTCTACTTTATGGTTCAGGGCGTCGCGAGAAAGCGGCGCAGTCCGAAGCCTGTAGGTTTCTCATCCAGTACTGGGGAGGGCTGGGTGGCGATCGTGAAACGACGGAGCGCTTCTTCCCATACTGCCATATCGGCGTTTCCGGAAACTTCCACGCTATCCACACCGCAGCGGATCAGGAACTCATACTGATCGGGAAGAATATGGCCGGAAGCCCGGATTTTCCCCGTGAAATGCAGATGCTCCCGAAGGGCGCGAGCCTGACTGAACGCACGGCCATCCCGAAAAATCGGGAAGGTGACGACGACAACAGCCAGTTTCGGCAGAGCCTCTTTCAGAACTGACACAGCTTCACTGTTCGGAAGCACAACCCCAAGCCGTCCTTCCGACCGTCCAAGACCTTCGCTCAGGCGATCAAGAGGGACAATGACATCCCCCGCGCCAAGCGCTTCACCTTCGACAGCATAGCGCCATGTATCCTCGACCGGATGGCCGTTCTCAAGCAGGGGCATAAACAACATCCTTGAAGGCAGCCGTGCCGACGCGGCGATAGGTATCAAGAAACCGTTCGCCGTTTTCACGACGCACGAGATAGAGGTCAATCAGTCTGGAAACGGCATCGACTGTTTCATCCTCAGCCATGGCCGGGCCGAGGATCTGGCCGATGGACGCATCTTCCTCACCTGAGCCGCCGAGCGTGATCTGGAATGCTTCCTGTCCGCGTTTGTCCACGCCAAGGATGCCCAGATGCGCGGCATGGTGATGGCCGCAGGCATTGATGCAGCCCGAAATATTGATCCGTAGATCACCAATTTCACGCTGCAATTCCAGATCGGCAAACCGGGAGCTGAGCTTCTGCGCGATGGGGATCGAACGCGCATTGGCCAGCGCGCAATAGTCGAGGCCGGGGCAGGCGACGATATCGGTGATGAAGTTCACGTTCGGCGTACCAAGACCCGCCTGCGACAGACGCTGCCAGACCGTGTGAAGCTGATCCTGCCGGACATGACCCAGAACCACGTTCTGGAGATGGGTCACGCGCAGTTCGCCAAAGCTGAATTCGTCGGCGAGATCGGCCAGCAGATCAAGCTGTTCAGCGGTCGCATCGCCCGGAATGCCGCCCGCCGGTTTCAGCGAGATGACAACCGAGATATAGCCCGGCGCCTTGTGCTCATGCGTGTTGGTGCGGATCCAGGCGTCGAACGCGATGTCACGACGACGGTCTTCGGCCAGCCCGGCGGCAGCGTTGCCTTCCGGTGCGAAGTCCGGAGCGCCGAAGCGGGCCTTGATCGCTGCCACAAGCGCGGGCTCAATGCGATAGCGCGCCCGATCCATGGCGACGAATTCTTCCTCGACCTGACGACGGAATTCGTCTGTGCCAAGGGCCTGCACAAGGATTTTGATGCGCGCCTTGTAGATGTTATCCCGACGTCCGTGAGCGTTATAGACGCGCAGGATCGCTTCCATATAGGCGAGCAGATCTTCTTCCGGCAGATCGTCACGCAGGCTGACACCCACGATCGGCGTGCGGCCAAGCCCACCACCGACGAACACCTCGAAAACAGGCCGTCCGTGCGGGCCGGGACGGGCAATCAGGCCGATATCGTGGAAGCGTGCGACAACGCGATCATGCGGGCTGCCGGAAATGGCGAATTTGAACTTACGCGGTAGGAAGGTGAATTCCGGGTGCAGTGTGGACCACTGACGCAGGATTTCCGCATGCACGCGCGGATCAAGCAACTCGTCTTTCGCAGCGCCAGCGAACTCGTCCGATGTGATGTTGCGGATGCAGTTGCCGCTGGTCTGGATGGCGTGCATGTCGGCTTCCGCCAGTACTTCCAGCGCCGCCACGGTGTCTTCCAGCTTAATCCAGTTAAACTGGATGTTCTGGCGCGTGGTGAAATGTCCGTATCCCTTGTCGAACTCGCGCGCGATGCGGGCGAGGGCGCGGACCTGCTTGCTGCCCAGCGTGCCATAAGGCACGGCCACGCGCAGCATGTAGGCGTGAAGCTGGAGATACAGCCCGTTCATCAGGCGCAGCGGCTTGAATTCTTCTTCGGTCAGGTCACCGGCAATGCGACGATTGACCTGATCACGAAACTGCTCGATCCGCTCACGCAGGAAGGTGCGATCGACCTGATCGTAGCCGTAGCGGCCGACTGGCAGCACGGCGGGAGCCGCTTCAGCGCGTGTCATGGTTTCGGTTGACATGGCGCACCTCTCAGAGTGGAGAAAATTCGGGATGGACGGAAGGGCCGAAGGCGCGGATGCGCTCGCGGGCTGTGACGGGAATGATCTTGCCGTCCGTGTCGTCCTGCACCTGAACGCCATAGATGCCGACCAGCCCCAGTTCCTGCGCCTTGCCCTTTAATGAGGACAGAAGGTCTTCGACTTCTGTATTGGAAACGAGAGCGGACTCAGCGATGCGTTCTTTCCACGAGCCATCGGCGGCCCGCCAGACAGTAATACCGTCCAGCAACCGGTTGGCAGTGATGACGCTCTGCCCGTCTGCATCGCGTCTGTTGCTTCTGATGTCCACCACGTCGAAATAAATCCCCTGAACAGGCGTTCCGGCTGGTGCCGGGGCCAATCAACTACGCTTTTGCGTCCCTCATGACAACAGGAAAGCTTGAAATCACGCTTTCAGTCTGTTGAATATCACGCGGCAGCGGCGTGCCGACCATCTTTCATGCTCAGCAGCGCTCCGTCACGAAACAAACGCGCTGCATCGATATGCAGTTTGGCTCCGGACGGAAAAATCTGCTCATTGCTCGCGCCCAGAACTTCCACAATCCGTCCGTTCAGATCAACCGCCAGCCGGGACAGTCCATATCGCGAGCCGATGCGGCGAACCGGCGCGCCACCCGCGTCCGCGGTCAGTCGTACCTCGTGAGGTCTGATCAGCGCGACCGCCGGTCCGTCCTGATCAATCGCCACCGGGAACGGCACGACATGCGATGTTTCTGGCAGGAAGAGGCCGCCGGAAACGGTCCCCCGGAATGTCAGCGTCTCCCCCAGAAATTCCATGACAAACGGTGTGGCCGGATGGGCTTCAAGCTCGGCTGCATCCGCATCCTGCACGATCCGCCCATCCTGCATCACGACCAGCCTGTCAGCGACGTCCAGCGCCTCTTCCTGATCATGTGTCACAAGGATAGTGGTGAGCCCAAGCCGGTCATGCAAGGAGCGGAGCCATTCTCTTACTGTCCGCCGCACGACCGGATCGAGTGCGCCGAACGGCTCGTCCAGCAGCAGATGCTTCGGGTTTGTCGCCAGAGCACGGGCGAGCGCCACACGCTGACGCTGCCCGCCGGACAGACGTTGTGGATAGGCGTTACCGAGATTGGGAAGCTGGATCAGTTCCAGCAGCTCCTTCACGCGGGCATCGATCTCGGTTTTGCTTGGACGCTCGCGGCCCGGCAGAACGTCGAGACCGAAGGAAATGTTTTTCGCCACGGTCATGTGCTGGAACAGGGCGTAGTTCTGAAACACAAATCCGACATTGCGCTCACGGGGCGTCAGTTCGGATGAGTCCCGTCCGTCGATTGTCAGCAGCCCGGATGAATGCGGGTCCAGTCCTGCGATGGAGCGCAGCAGGGTCGTCTTGCCAGCGCCGGAGGGGCCGACCAGTGCGACAAACGAACCATCGGGAATATCAACGGAGACCTGATCAAGCAGGATACGGTCCGGATTGCCCGGTGCGCGGCGGATGAGTTTTTCGATGTGTACGCTCATGATCCGGCATCTCCAGCCAGCGCGGCACGTCGTGCCCGGTTTTCAAAAAAGGCCCTGAATCCCACTGTCGTCATGGCCATAATGGCCAGAAGGGCCGCCATGGAAAACGCTGCGACCGACTGATAGCCATTATAGAGGGTTTCGATGTGCAGGGGCATTGTTTCTGTCATCCCCGGAATATGGCCGGACACGACGGACACCGCGCCAAATTCACCCATGGCGCGGGCTGTGGTGAGCAGGATGCCTGAGAGCAGTGCCCAACGGGCATCCGGCAGGGTGACGCGCCAGAGGATCTGCCAGAAGGACGCGCCCAGCAGCGTGGCGGCGTCTTCCGCGTCACGGCCCTGCTGCTCCATCAGAGGCAGGATCGTGCGCGTGACGTAAGGGAAAGTCACGAACAACGTTGCCAGCAGGATACCGGCAGGAGCGAAAGCGATGTGGATATTGTAATGATCCAGCGCCGCGCCCCACCAGCCCTGTGAGCCGAACAGCAGCAGCCACACCAGGCCGGCGACCACAGGGGACACGCTGATCGGGATTTCGATCAGGGCCACCAGCACGCCGCGGAAGGGGAACCGGTATTTCGAGATCAGCCACGCCGCCAGAACGCCGAACACGGTGTTGATGACGACAGACAAAACCGTCATCTCGACTGTCAGCCTGATCGCGGAGATAGCATCCGGGTCAGCCAGAGATTGTAGGGCCGTTGGAAGTCCATCGCGCAGGGCTTCCGAGAGAACCAGAAGCGGCGGCAGGATGAGAACGATGGCCACAATGAGCCATGTGGCGACGACCAGCGACCAGCGGGTGAGAGCGCTCATCAGTTCACTCCCGTGATCAGGCCACGCGCCACACGTCGGCGCAGCATGGCGACACCCGCAAGGCAGAGCATGGAGGCGACAAGCAGGATGAAGGCGATGGAGGTCGCACCCGCGTAATCGAATTCCTGAAGGCGGACGACCACCAGCAGGGGAGCAATTTCGGTTCTGAAAGGCTGGTTTCCGGCGATGAAAATGACGGAACCGTATTCACCGATGCCACGAGCGAACGCCAGACCGAAGCCGCTGACCGTGGCCGGGAGCAGTGAGGGCAGCACCACACGCCACACGGTCTGCCATGAGCTTGCGCCCAGCAGTCCCGCTGCTTCTTCCTGCTCCGGAGGCAGGCCGCGCAGGACCGGCTCGACGCTGCGAACGATGAACGGCAGGCCGACAAACATCAGCGCCACGACAATGCCGGCGGTCGAGTAGGCAATGCTGATGCCGAGATGCGCCAGCGGCTTGCCGAGCCATCCCTGCGGTCCATACAGCGTGGCCAGCGTGATGCCTGTCACGGCGGTTGGAATGGCGAACGGCAGGTCAATCAGCGCATCCACAATCCGTCGTCCTGGAAGCCGCACCCGCACGAGTGTCCATGTCAGCAGCAGGCCGACAGGCACGTTGATTAGGGCGGCGATGAAAGCCGTGACGAAACTGACCCGCAGGGCCGCGAACATACGACCATCATGCAGGGCCATCGTCATCGCGCCGAGCCCTTCTTGCCAAGGACGGACGATAAGCGCGGTCAACGGCAGAACGACAATCAACCCGGCCCACAGCAGGGTTGAAAACAGCGCCAGACGGAAGCCGGGTAGGGGATCGCTGGTGCGGGAACGCACGGACAGGGTCGCCTCAGCCATGTTGCGTATAGATCTGGTCGAAGATCTCTCCCGCCGCGAAATGCTTTTTCTGAACCGCAGCCCAGCCGCCCAGACTGGCAATGTCGAAGGTCTTCACTTTCGGGAACTGTGTGGCATGAGCATGCGCCACCGCACTGTCGGTTGGGCGAAAATAGTGTTGCGCTGCGATATCCTGCGCCTTGGGCGTGTAGAGGAATTCGAGATAGTTCTGCGCGACGGTGGTAGTGCCGTGCGTGCGGACGTTATGATCCACCAGCGCAACCGGTGGTTCCGCTAGAACGGAGAGGGACGGCACGACGATGTCGAACCGATCCGGCCCGAGTTCATGCGCTGCGAGCAGGGCTTCATTTTCCCACGCAATCAGCACGTCACCCAGACCACGCTGCACGAAGCTGTTGGTGGCCCCACGCGCTCCGGCATCCAGCACCGGCACATGCTGGAAAAGCGCCTGAAGGTAGGCGCGAGCCGACGCATCCGTGCCGCCTTTCTGGTGCAGCGCCCAACCCCATGCCGCAAGATAATTCCACCGCGCACCACCGGACGTTTTCGGGTTGGGGGTGACGACCTGAACGTCTCCCCGCACCAGATCAGGCCAATCGTGGATGGCCTTCGGGTTTCCCTTTCTGACAAGGAACACAATTGTGCTGGTGAATGGCGTGGAATTGTGAGGCAGCCGTTTCTGCCAGTCCGCCGCCACGAGACCTTTCTGCGCCAGCATGTCGATATCGCGGGCCAGACCGAGAGACACGACGTCAGCGGGTGCGCCTTCCAGCACGGAACGGGCCTGTGCGCCGGAACCACCGTTGGACGTGCGGACCGTTACGGACGATCCGCTGCTGTCCTTCCAGTTTTCAGAAAAAGCCGCATTGATTCCACGATAAAGCTCACGCGTGGGGTCATAAGAAACGTTGAGCAGTGTCGTCGCCGCAAGGGCGGACGTTCCCCGCAGGAATGTCGCAGATCCTGCGCAGGCCAATCCTCCCAGAAGAAGGGCGCGCCGGGGCAGGGTAGAAGGAAAGTCTGACGACATGGCAGGCACTCGGCGATTCTATATTACGGCACTGGATCGTTGTAATATGATTTCACACATAGGCTGCTGCGCGCATTTAGGCAAGTTGACGCGGTAATGATATTATGTACGATATTTAATCGTTGTTTGTTCGGTTGCCTTGGCTAGCGGGAAAAGCTTCGGAAATGATCAGAAAATCGAAACGCTCAGTTTATCGTGAACAGATAGGTCATGGTGATCGGCGGATCCTTGGGATCGGCGCTGACATGTTTTGTAATCGTCACGCTGTCTGTTCCGTGGAAATCGGGATTGGAATGATATTGCAGAACAGATCCCTTGACGGGAACAGTGTTGCATTTCGTCAGAGGGCCAACAGTGTGATGGGTCACTCCGGTTGCTGACGTGCTCATGCGCAACGCGCCATGCGCAGGCGCTTTGACCAGTTTGATCGCGGGAACGTAGCGTGCCGTACAGTCTTCGTTGATTACCGAGTAAAATACCGAGACGACCTTCCCTGATGGAACCGTGATAGCCTGCTGTCTTGTCTGCGAAGGCCCGTGCCCCTGCCAGACAACACGATTGTCATACGCGTAAAGACGACAGTTTTGTGATGCCTTGCTGCATCCCGACAGAGCGGAACTGATGGGATCGAAATCGTGAGCGCCCACACTTTCGGCATCATCACCTATGACGAACGCTCTCGGCGTCGGCTGGGTCAGGAACGTCTGATAGGCCTTGCGCATCATGTCGTTCTGGACCGGAAGTTTGCTGAAGTCGTTCAGTTCCGCATAGCCGGAGGCCGGAGGCGGCAGGGTGGGAAGGTAATCAGCGACAACAACTCTGTGGGGAAGCCCTGCCTTTTCGAGCATGACATCCGCCTGCGCCATCCACGGTCTGAGACCGTCAGGATCATTCAGGAGAGAATGGGAGTCATTGAGAAAGGGCGGGACATCGACCAGTTCCGCCTGCGGGTTCTTTGCCTTGTAGGCGGCATACATCGCCTTCCAGAATTCTGTGGGAGCCAGAGAGTCATTCTCGCCCTGCACCCATAAAGTCGGCAGGTGAGTTTCGGCACCGAACTCACTTGCCCCGGCCAACAGTCTGTCGGCGTCATTGTGGCAGCTTGAAACATGCATCAAGGGGAAGAACAGAAACTGGGCGCGTGTTCCGGGCAGCGGCATGGTTCCCATGGCCATCTGCACCCAGCCCCCGAAACTGAGGCCCGCCGTGACAATCCGTGTGGCGTCAATGTCTGGAAGCTGCGCAATGGTGGCGGAAACATCCCGGATATCGTCTGCATTGCGTCGCGCTGTGGTGGCGAGTTCGCATCCGTCAGAGATCAGCGTGCCTTCCGACCCGGCAAAGCCTCTCGCCATGGGGCGCAGGACGGCATAGCCGCGAGCAAGGAAATAGCCGGAGAGATAATCATATCGGTCGCGTGCCCCATGATTGGAGCCGGAAATATGCGAAGCGCCACCACTGACGATGGCGAGAGGAAACGGACCAGCCGTGTGAGGCAACAGCAGGGTCGCTTCAAGAATTGTCCCGTCTCTTGTGGGTAGCCGGAAGAGCTGTTCCGAAAAAGCGGTGTGACGATCAGGAAGTGTTGTCTGCATTTCGGATATGGGAGCAATGGAGGCGGCGTGCAGGGAGGCGGGAACGAACGAGATCGTTGCGGCCATGAGGGCAAGACATGAAACGGCGCAACGATGCATCAGAAAATGTCCTTATTTGACCTTGCCCTGCTCATTTTCGTGAAGAGGGCAGGGCGTCAGATAATGCCGATCATCGCCGACAGAGAGTTTCCTTTCTATACAGGAGGTATTTGAAAGTGATGAAGACAGCGGAATGCAAGGCAGGTCAGATCAGAAACAGGTGTTTGACAACAGACAGTAAAGACTTCTGATTGTCACCATTGGATATGATATTCCCTGCCCAATAAAGGGACTTTTAAAGCCAGCAAGTATTCAGAAAGCCCATGCCGTCGAAAGGGCCTGCTGAAGCCAGAAAGAATGTGCCTTTCGATCAGAGCGGAACAATATTGTCTTTGGACGTCCCTTAACGCGCTGTTTCCGGCACCACAGAAGCCTGAGCTGGTCCTGTTAGATCCGCATCAGTGCTGTGCGTCGCTACCGGAACATCGCCAACCGGTTTTGGCGTATGCAAGCCTTCATACTGCAAGGGCTTGAAAGGCCGGATCTGCTTGAGGGCTGGGAGATCCTGCGCCGACCAGCCGCCGCCGAGAGCGCCAATAAGAGCCACCACAGACTGCCGCTGACGGGTCTTCACAGCCACGAGGCTGACGCGGGCGACCAGTGCTGCCTGTTGCGCCACGACCACATCGAGATAGTTGGTCAGGCCGCCGGTATAAAGCTGCATGGTCATTGTCTGCGTGCGAAGCGCCGCATCCACCGCTCTGGTCTGCTGATCCGTTTCCGTGCGGAGACGGTTCGTGTTGGTCAGGCCATCTTCCACTTCCTGAAAGGCGGACAGGACCGTCGAACGATAGTTTTCTTCGGACTGGCGATATTGCGACCAGGAACGTTGCAGTTCAGCACGACGCAAACCGCCCTGAAACAGCGGAAGGATGGCCTGCGCGCCGAACTGGTACATGGAGTTCGACAGGGATGCGAGGTCGAAGCCGTTATCCATGAAACCGGTCATCGCGTTGAACGTGACGTGCGGATAAAAGGCCGCGCGAGACACGCCAATGGCGCGATTGGCCTGCGCCATAGCCCGCTCCGAAGCGGCAATGTCCGGACGACGCTCAAGCAGCGTGGAAGGCAGGCCCGACGATGGGTGAATATCGGACAGGGCGATCCTGTCCCGTGGTGCAATATGGAAAGACGCGGGCGCCATATTCACCAGAACGGCGATGGCGTGTTCCATCACATCCCGGCGCGCCCGGATATCGGTTTCTTCCGCCTGCGTTGAGGCAAGCTGGGCTTCGGCGCGTGATACATCCAGACCGGCAGCGATCGCGCCCGCCAGACGCATATGGGTGATCTGCACGGCCAGCTGGTAATAGCGGATGGAATCCTTGTAGACGGCGTCCTGCGCATCAAGCCCACGCAGCGCGATGTAGTCGGACGCAAGCTCCGTCGTCAGACTGAGGCGTGCGACAGCGTATTCCGCTGCATTCTGCTGGGCTGACTGCTTGGCGATCAGAGTCCGGTTTCGGATGGCGTTCCAGAAGTCCGGCTCCCAGGTCGCCGCCGCATGATACTGCTCGGAGGACATGTAGACAGGGCCGGTCGCGCCACCACCACGCCACAGCCTTTTTCTTGAGCTCTTGTCCTTGTCGCCACTCGCTCCGCCTATGAGTTGCGGATACAGGTGAGAGGCGACCTGCGCCGCCACGTCACGGGACTGGGTGAAGTTTTCGGCGGCAGCCTGAAGGTCCGGATTGGCAGCCAGCATCCTCTCTTCCAGTTGATCGAGTTCCGGGTCTCCGAAATCACGCCACCAGTCGGATCGGGGCGCACCATCATCCGGCTGCCCGTAATGCATCACGCCCTGACCTTCCCACTGGGCCGGATAGACCAGTTTTGTGGGTGCATAGCGCGGCGCCATATCACATCCCGCAAGAGCCGATGTCGCCAGAAAGAGAAGAGCGAAGTGACAGGAAAAGGAACGCCTCATTCGCGACCGCCTGCTTCTGCCGATGGTCTGTTGTCTTCCGGCATGGCCCGCACATCATCATTCTGCGACTGTGTGGCCGGTTTTTTCGGCGGTGTGGATGGCATGTTGTATCCACGTGTTCCCGGCACGATGCGGACCTTGTCTCCATCCAGCAGACCTGCGGACGGGTTGTTGATGATCCGGTCGGAACGGTTGATACCCGACAGCACCTGCACGGTCGTCCCGAGCACGGTGCCCACCTTGATCGGCACCAGATGCACATGATCGGTTGGATCAACCACAGCCACCTGCATGCCTTCGGCCCGGAAAATCAGCGCGCCCTGCGGCAGGATCAGGATGTTGGCGTCACCCGGCGCTTCAAAGTGCGCTGTGGCGAATGAGTCAGGCCACAGTTCCCCAAGAGGATTATCAACCATCAGCTCCGTGTTGACGGTGCGGGTGTTGGGGTTGAACGCAGCAGCCGTCGCGACATAGCGCGCCTTGAAGGTCCGGCCGGGAAACTGCGGAACACTCAATGTTGCAGTGAGGGCAGGGCTGATGATGTAGGCATAATCCTGCGGCACGGAGACGAAGATACGCATAGCGTGGATATCGGCCACGCTGAACAGCTCCGTCGCATTGCCGCGTGCGCCGACATCGCCCCGGCCAGCATTCACATAGTCACCGACATCCGCCATACGGGCCGTCACGACACCGTCGAAAGGCGCCACGATCTTCTTGAACCCTTCAAGGGCCTGATAGCGCTCCATCTCATGGCGGGCGGCTTCAACCTGAGCCTTCTCAGCCTCGGCGTTGGCAGCTTGCACATCGACTTCCTGCTGGGACACAGCCTGTGTGCCTTCCAGCGCCTTCCAGCGTTTGGAGGTGATCTGGGCAAGCTTGTAGCGAGCGACCGCCACGTCCAGATTGGCCTTGGCCGCAGCATACTGGGCATCCAGTCCCGGCGTCTCGATTTCCGCCAGAACATCGCCGGTCTTCACATGCGCGCCGATGTCCTTGTACCACATCTTCACGTAACCGGAGACCTGCGCGTAAATCGGCGCCAGATACCAGGCCGAGATGTTGGCCGGAAGATCAAGGTTGAGGTGATCCGGGCCCGGCTGGGCCGTTATGACCTGCACCTGCGGAATGGCGTTTTCCGTCGTCTCCCGGGCAAGGTTGTCATAGTGCATGTTGCGCTGGAAGATGCCCCACCCCGCCAGAACGATGGCGAGAATGATGACAAGGATCAGCACGAGGCGTCCGCGTGAAGTCTGGGCGCTCATGCGGTTTCTCCTTCCGGGTGTGACATCTGTTTTGCATGACGGCGTGAATGAATGGCGGCGAAAACACACGGTACGAAGATCAGCGTCGAGATTGTCGCGACAATCAGCCCTCCCATCACAGCGCGTCCGAGCGGAGCATTCTGGGAGTTGCTCGTCGCCATGGGCAGCATGCCAACGATCATGGCGGAGGCCGTCATCAACACAGGACGGATGCGCTCGAACCCGGCATCGACTGCTGCTTTCACCGCATCGCCGTGACGCGTCAGTTCGTCACGCGCAAATGACACGACCAGAATGGAGTTCGCGGTCGCGGTGCCCATGCACATGATCGCACCTGTCAGAGCGGGAACGGACAGGGCCGTGTGGGTCAGGAATAGCGACCACGCGATGCCCGCCAGCGCGCCGGGGAGGGCGGTGATGATGATGAACGGATCAAGCCACGACTGGAAGTTGACGACAATCACCAGATAGACAAGCAGGATCGACATGGCGAGCCCGCCGATCAGCTGGATATAGGCCGCGTTCATCGTCACGCCCTGACCGTTCACGGTCATGGAGGAGCCATGCGGAAGCCGCTCCTGCTCCTGCTCGACAATACGGTCTACCTGCTTGGCGACACGACCGAGATCCAGTCCCTCGTTGGAGGCGTAGATGTCAAAGACCGGCATGATGTTGTAGTGCGCGATCTCTCCGGGCGTGCCGGTCTGCTGAATCTCGCTGAGACCACCCAGAATCTGCGGAGGCACACCTGTCGGATTGCCATCGCCCTTGTCGATCGGGGTCAGTTCCAGATCATTCAGGGTCTGGAGGAAGTGGGCCGGGGTCTGGATGTCGATCAGATGCGAGACGCCAGTCTTCGGATCGAGCCAGTAAACCTGTCCGACCTGTGAGCTGCCCGACAGCGAGACCAGCATGTTGTTGGTGACATTCGCTTCCGTAATCCCGGTTCCCAGCGCGAAGCTGCGTCGTGCGTTGACCAGCAGGGTCGGCGTGGTCATCGGCTGCTGAATGGAAATGTCCGTCAGGCCCGGCACATGCCGCAGGCGGGCGGCGAGATGATTGGCGAAGGCAAAATTTTCTTTCAGATTGCGTCCGACAATCTGCACGTCCAGCGGCGCGGGTGCACCGAAATTTAGGATTTTCGCCGTCAGATCGGCAGGCTGGAAGGTGATCTGCGTGCCGGGGAAGGCGTGGCTCAACCCTTTCCGCAGGATCTGCCTGTATTCCGCAACTGGTGACTCTTCATTCTTGAGTGTGATCGTCAGATCGCAATCCTGCGTGCCGACGGTCGGCGTGGGGATGAAGGCCTGATTGAGCGGACTGAAAGGCAGGCCGCAGTTATCGACGATCGTCTCGATCTGTCCCGGTAGCAGGCGGCCGATCTCATCGTTGATCAGCTGCGCGATCTTGCCGGATTCTTCAATACGCGTTCCGAGCGGGGCACGCATATGCATGGCGAGAGAGTTCGATTTGATCTCGGGGAAGAAGTCTTGTCCGACGAAAAACAGCAGCCCGAGCGATGACAGCGCAGCGACGAGAAAGCCGCCGATAAAGGAAGCACGAATGTTCTGGAGACCTGCCAGCATGTCGCGATAGGCGTGCCGGAACCGTTCGAACTTCTCTTCAAACCCGCGCTGGAACCGACCGAAGAAGGATTTCGGCTCTCCTGCTCCATGCCCGTGACCAGCGGCGACCTGAGCCGCCAGCATGTATTTGGCCATGGTGGGGACAAGCGTTCGGGACAGGATGAAAGAGGCGATCATCGCGAAGATGATGGCTTCAGCCATCGGCATGAACAGCCATCCGGCGACACCGCTGAGCTGGAAGAGCGGCATCCAGACGATACAGATGCACAGCGTGGAGACAAAAGTGGCGATGACGATCTGGTTTGCGGCATCAATGATGGCCGTTTCCAGATCCTTGTCCATGGCCAGATGCGCGTCGATATTTTCGATCATGACCGTCGCGTCATCGACGAGAATACCGACGGCCAGAGCCAGACCACCGAGCGTCATGACGTTGATGGTCTGACCGGCCCAGCCCAGCGCGATGATCGAACACAGCATCGCCAGCGGAATGGAGGTTGCGATGATGACGGTAGATCGCCACGAGCCGAGGAACAGCAGCACGACCAGCCCTGTCAGACAGGCGGCTGTCAGCATTTCCTGCACCACGTCGCGCACGGATTCCTTCACGAATGTGGAGGCATCGTTGATGACGCGGATATCCACGCCGGGAGGCAGTGTTTTCTCAATCCCAGGCAGGAGCTTCTTGACGCCGGACACAACATTCAGCGTCGAGGCGTCACCGCTCTTCATGATGACGATCAGAACGCCCTGCTGTCCCTTGACCAGCACGAGATTGGTCTGTGGAGGGCCTCCCTGATGCACCCACGCGACGTCGCGCATATAGACGACAGAGTTTCCGACCTGTTTGATCGGCAGATCATTCAGTGAATCGATTTCGCGTGGAGAGGCGTTGGTCTGCACCATCCAGTCAAAAGTGCCGATCTTCTGGTCACCCGCCGGAAGCACGATATTCTGCTTTCCGAGCGCCGTGGACACATCCACTGGCGAAAGCCCATGCGCGAGCAGCTTGGTCGGATCAAGATCCACCATGACGTTGCCCGGCTGGCCACCATAGGGGTTTGGAATGGCCGCGCCTGCCACCGACACAAGCGCCGGCCTGATCAGGTTCGAGGACATGTCATAGATTTCGGAAGCCGTCAGATGCGTGGAGGACACCTGAAGCGTCAGAACCGGAACGGACGAAGCGTTGTAGGTGAGCACCAGCGGCGGGGTGGAGCCCGTCGGCATCTGTTTCAGAACAGTCTGGGAGACCGCGGTGATCTGCGTTTGAGCGGCTGAAGCATCTGTTCCGGGCTGGAAGAAGACCTTGACGATGCCGCGTCCGTAATAGGACTGGCTTTCGATATGTTCGATATTATTGACCGTCGCGGTCAGGGCACGTTCATAGTAATAGATGACGCGCCCGGACATGTCTTCCGGCATAAGACCGGTATAGGTCCAGACGACAGCGACCACGGGTATGCGAATGCTTGGAAAGACGTCTGTTGGCGTCGATACAATAGCACGAAGACCAAAAACCAGGATCAGGATCGATAGAACGACAAAAGTATAAGGACGCTTCAGTGCGACCAGAACGATCTCATTCATGCCGATCCGTTTCCGGTCTGCTCTGAACTGGCTGGAATGTTCATGTGGTCCTCTGTGACAGCCGACACTTCAGGGTGCCAGTAAATTACTTTTTAGGATGCGTTCCGTGTCTGTCCGCATCTATGTCTGACGTAAAGCCTATAAAAAAGGTTCCTCTTTGTTGTTGCAAGAGACGTCCCCATTGGAGGAGCGGCTTACTGGCGGGGCTGGGGGGAACAAATGCTTTCTTTGAGCAAGGTGTCTGAACGCAGATGTCTTCATCTCTATAAACAACTTTCCTGATGAGCCTGCCGCGGTCTGTCCGATTGAGAGCGGCCAGGAGCGGAAATGAAAAATATTTGTGACAGTCGACATAAACAACGAATAAAAATAGTGATAAAAATTCTGAGGTGTTACGGTGCTTTTCGATTCTGTTTTGTAAAGAAGAAATCTGGGGTAAAAATTTTTTATGACCGGCTTTGTGTGGCCTGTTTCTTCGTAACTATTTGATATTTTTTATTAAAAAATAAACTAAATTTTATAGTGAATTATTTTGGTGAAATTATTATATGCATTTTTTCGTCGTTGTTTATTGACCCATCCGAGCGGATGTGTCTCTTATGTGTCCGCACCCTGCGCGGTGTTCGAAAGAAGATGAAAGTCATGCACGCAATGTCAGATCGAATGTGTCGCGTGACCCGATGTCGGGTCACCAACGTTAGCGCCCCAAAGGGCGTTCTTCACTCCCGATAACCGACAGAAATCTGTCGGTCGGCCAATACTGGTCTGAAAGGCAGATTGCCATGTATGAATCTCATGCCGTTGAATCCGATGGGGTTTTTCTCGGCGCCATCATTCTGGATGTGAACAGAACCTCACATCGTTTCTATGCGACGCACGACAGTGTTCGCGCTCTCCACAATCAAACTCTCAACGAACGACGCGAACTGGTGCGTCGGGCGGTCACGCAGTTTCAGCGTTCAGCGCGGAACGGAGGTGATCATGCTCACCACACACGCTGACTTCATCGAGAGAGAAGCGCCCGTCCGGCATGAACGGCTTCTGTCGGAGATACATCGGAGTGGCCGGTCTGCCGGAGCAGAAGATGTTGCCGATCTCTGGCGGACAATGCGCAAGGAAGCCCGTCTCAACGCCGATATGGTCCTGATAGGGCTGATCCGAAGCTGCATTCTTGATCAGCAGGATCTGGCGGGAGGGCTGGCGCGTCTCCTCTCCTCCAAATTCGCGGGGGAGATGGTGCCCGCCCAAGTTCTCGAAGCCCTGATGCGAGACTTTTTCCTGACATGGCCGGATGCCGTTGAAACAGCAGCATCAGACCTGCGTTCAATACGGGAAAGAGATCCCGCTGCCGTCGATCACATTACGCCGTTTCTCTTTTTTAAGGGTTTTCAGGCCGTTCAGGCGCATCGTGTCGCGCACTGGTTATGGCAGGACGATCGGAAATTTCTGGCGCGTTATATTCAGGGCAGGGCATCAGAACTCTTTGCTGTGGATATCCATCCTGCCGCACGGCTCGGAAAAAGAATCATGTTCGATCATGGTACTGGCATTGTGGTGGGTGAAAGCGCTGTGGTGGTGGACGATGTCGCGCTTCTGCAGAATGTCACACTGGGCGGGACGGGCAAGGAAGGAGGAGATCGGCATCCGAAAGTGCGTCGCGGCGCACTGATTGGAACCGGCGCAAAAGTGCTGGGCAATATCGAGATCGGTGAAGGCGCCAAAATAGGCGCAGGGGCGATCGTTCTGAAATCTGTTGAACCGTATACGACCGTTGTCGGCAATCCAGCCCGGCCCGTTGGGAAGAGGCACACCGGATTACCTTCACTGACAATGGATCAGTCTCTTCCTGTGGTGGATTATGTGATCTGAACGAATACATGATCCTTTTTCTCTAATATACACACAAATACTGCTGTTTCTTTCAAGTGACCGGGCCTTCCATGAATACGACACTTCGCCGGACATTGTTTCTGGCTACACCGTTTCTCGTGTCCTCTCTCCCGCATTACGCGGAAGCACGCTCTACCGACCCTGAAGTGCTTGAGCTTCGCCGTGAGCTCGCCGCCATGAGGCAGGAAATGGCGGCCATGCGTCATGACATCCGCGTGCAGGCAGCCGGTAATCACACGCGCGCCAACACCGAAAACGACAGCACAACTCGCCACCGTCGCCACGATACCCGTCTGGCAAGTGCAGGTCCCGAGGAAGTAAAGCCGGTTTTCTCTCAGGCTGAGGCGCGCGCCAATGGACCGCGTTCCCCCGCCGAAAGCCGGATTGCCCTTCCGGAAGGGCCCGCCCAGTCCTGGGCTGATTTCAAGGCTGCCAATGCCAAGAGTGAGGTCATGCAGATTGGGGGCATGAAAATCGGGTTTCCGAAAGGGCGACCGACCATTGCCTCTGAAGATGGTTCATACGCCTTTTCTGTCGGCATGCTTGCTCAGGAAGATTTCGGTGGTTTTCTTGGCGCAGGTCCGAGAGGGAATGAAGCCAAGGGAAACTTTAACAGCTTCACCCAGAATGCCCGTCGTCTGCGGCTCTATTTTTCCTGGCGCTACAAGGACTGGGTCGTCAACGTGACGCCAGACTTCGGTTCCAGTTCCGTTGATGGCACCGTCGGTCTGTTTGAAGCGAACCTGAATTATACCGGCCTGAGAAACACAACCCTGACAGTAGGTTATTTCCAGCCTCGCATGGCAGAGGAAAATGCCGAGCGTCCGGGGGCGTTCGAATTTCTCGAGCGTCCAACCATCGTCGATCTGGTGCGTAACATTGCGGGTGGCGTGGCGCGTTTCAGCGTAGGTGGTGAGCATTGGGAAAAACGCTGGCTGGCGGCAGCCTATTTCACGGGACAGAAATTTGGTGATCGGAACAAGGATACGACCATCACCGACAGCCAGACCGGTGGTGTCGCCCGTATCGCCGGTCGTCCTTATGTGAGCAAGGACATTGACGTCCATGTTGGCGCGGGCGCGACGGCGGCCTTCAAGCTCAATGAGAATTCTTCAGGTCGTAACTATACTTTCAATGACAATATGGAAGTTCCTCTTGGTGAGACTTCCCTACTGACATCCGGTGCGCTCAAGGATGTGTCGCAGATATGGGCGGCAGGACCGCAGCTGGCTTTCCGTTGGAAAAACCTTCTGCTGAAAAGCGAATATTACCATATCGGCGTTTCTCGCGGGAACCAGCCCGCAGGCAGCAACCTGCCTTCTCTCGGGTTCGACGGCTGGTATGTGGCCGCCAACTACACAATCTTTGGACACCCACGCGCCTATAATCCGAAGATGGCTGCGTTTACTTCGCCCGGCGTCGAATATGACTTCGATCCGGCCCACAATCACTGGGGCGCATTGGAAGTCAGTGGTCGCTGGAGTGTGACTGATCTTGGCGATGTCGTCAGTCAGGGCGGAACAGGCGTCAACGGTAACCAGCAGACCGTGTGGCAGGCTGGTTTCAACTGGTATCCCAATCAGCATATCAAATTCATGGTCGATTATGCCCACTACATCGTCTCCCGCTCAAAAGGTGTGAGTGGCGGCGTCAATGTCCTCGGGCGTGATGGCAATGCCATCGTAGCCAGGGCCCAGGCGGCATTCTAAGCAAAAAGAACAGGAAATGCGTGTCATGAAGAACACTCTTGCTTTCAGCCGCCGCACGCTTCTCAAGGGAAGCGTTGCTGCTGGTGTGGCCGGTCTCATCGGGGGAGGGCATCCAGCGCACGCTGCAAGCTGGTCGCTCCTGAATGTTTCATACGATCCAACGCGTGAACTTTACGCTGATATCAACAAGGCTTTTTCCGCATTCTGGTCAAAGGGTCACCCTGATGACCGGGTGCTGGTGAAAACGTCGCATGGCGGTTCCGGCGCTCAGTCGCGTTCTGTTCTGGAAGGCGCTCCGGCTGATATCGTCACGCTTGGTCTGGCTTATGATATCGACATTCTGGCCCAGCATGGGTTGCTGGCGACAGACTGGCAGAAACGCCTGCCACACAATTCCACGCCCTTTACCAGCACCATCGTGTTTCTGGTTCGCAAGGGCAATCCCAAGAACATCCATGATTGGCCCGACCTGATCCGTGACGATGTGTCAGTGATTACTCCAAACCCGAAGACTTCTGGTGGTGCACGCTGGAACTATCTGGCCGCCTGGGGCTGGGCGCTCCGCACACATGGCCAGTCAGAAGACGCTGCAAAAGACTACCTGAAAGCACTCTTCAAGCATGTGCCCGTTCTTGATACGGGGGCGAGAGGCGCGACGAATTCGTTCGTGCAACGTCATCTGGGCGACGTACTGATCGCGTGGGAAAACGAAGCGTTGCTTGCTGCCCGCGAGGTCGGACCGGACCAGTTTGATATCGTCGTGCCGTCTGTCAGCGTTCTTGCCGAGCCTCCTGTTGCGGTCGTCGATAAAAACGTCAAGGCGCATGGCACCGAAGCCGTCACGACCGCCTATGCGGAGTTCCTTTTCACGCCGGAAGCCCAGAAACTCGGTGCAAAGCATTACTATCGTCCAGTCGATCCTGCGATCCTTGCCGAAACCAAAGGCGTTTTTCAGACGATTGAGACGTTTGATATCGCAAGTCTTGGCGGCTGGCAGACTGTGCAGAAAAAGCATTTCAGTGAAAACGGCGTGTTTGATCAACTATATAGCAAATAAGGCAGATATGATTTCTGGTGGTTGATCATGTTAATGATCAGCCACCCGTTGCAAGTAATTTGTGACTGATTTCGTAAATAGTGTTAAGATATAATGGTATTGTAAAAACGAATAATTGTCTGGGTGAATGGGTAGACTGCGATTGAATGAGGCTTATGAGCCAGAATATGTCTCTCTCTAAAGTCCGTGATTGACAGGATTTACGATCAGATATTTGGGAAATGACAGGAGACTTCGTGATTATTGCCGATCAAGCGTAGCTGTGGAGCGTCTTGCGAGCAGCGAGTTTCCGCTTTCGGACACCGCGTGTGAAACCGACACCCTGAGGGCGGCGAGATTGGTGACGGCACATCGCCATGCAGCAGGATACGTCTGTCATCGGCTCCAATGACCGGCTGTGGCACGGCGGAAATCAGGGCTGCTGTGTAAGGATGCGCCGGACGCTGCATGACCGTGTCGGTATCGCCAAGTTCCACGATGGCGCCGAGATACATCACCGCCACACGCGTCGAAATCTGCCTGACCACGGCAAGATCGTGAGCGATAAACACGTAGGTGAGGCCAAGCTGTTCCTTGAGATCGGTGAAAAGATTGACGATCTGCGCCTGCACAGACACATCCAGCGCGGAAACCGGTTCATCCGCCACGATCAGGCGTGGCGAGAGAGCCAGCGCGCGGGCGATGTTGATCCGCTGCCGCTGTCCACCGGAAAACTCGTGTGGATACCGGGCAAGAGCGGACCGCGGCAGACTGACAAGGTCCATCAGTTCATAAAGTCGGGCCTCGATCACCTGACGGCTGCGTTTCTGGCCGTTTTCATCGGGGTGGACCCGCAATGGCTCGGTTATAAGATCACCGATCCGTCGTTTGGGGTTGAGGGCGGCATAGGAATCCTGAAAGACCATCTGCATCTGTCGCCGCACAGGGCGTAGGGCACGGTCATTCATTCTGGAAATATCCTGATTCTCGAACAGGATTGTTCCAGAGGATAGATCGGTCAGGCGCAGCAGGCAACGTCCGAGGGTGGATTTGCCACAGCCGGACTCACCCACAAGACCCAGCACTTCGCCGGAGCGGACTGTGAGCGATACATTGTCCAAAGCTCGCAATGTCTTGCCTCGCGGCAGGCGATAATCCTTGCGGAGTTCAATGGCTTTCAGAATGTCCGTCATGCCTCGGCTCCATGGAGAAGACGCGTCGGTAGTGCTTTTCCTTCAGTCGGCAGAACGCAGGCGACATCCTGTTCGGCAAACCGAACGAGCGGCGGTAGGGTGACGCAAGCGTCATGTGCATAATGACAGCGCGGCGCGAAGGCGCAGCCAGACGGACGTTCCAGCGGGGCAGGGGGCGCGCCCGCGATGGACGGCAGACGCACGGGGCGTGGCCCGGTCAGCGGCGGAATGGAATCCAGCAGCGCCGCTGTATAAGGATGTGCAGGTTGCTCAAAAACAGCCGATGCAGGACCGCGCTCGGCCACACGCCCGGAATACAGCACCATCACATGGTCGCAGGTCTCCGCCACAACGCCCATATCGTGCGTGATGAGCATGACAGCTGATCCGTAATCCGTGCGGAGATTACGCAGAAGATCGAGAATCTGTGCCTGAACTGTTACATCCAGCGCCGTGGTCGGCTCGTCGGCAATCAGCAGGGCCGGATTGCAGGACAGCGCCATGGCGATCATCGCGCGCTGGCGCAGGCCGCCGGACAACTGATGCGGATAGCGGTTGGCGGTGCGTTCGGGGTCCGGCACGCCCATGTCGCCAAGCAGCCGGACTGTGCGGGCGCGGGCCTCGGACTTCGAGACGCGCTCATGCACGCGGATCGCCTCGTCGATCTGCCAGCCGATCGTGTAAACCGGCGTGAATGCCGTCATCGGGTCCTGAAAGATCATCGCAATTTCCCGGCCGCGTATGTGCCGGAACGCTTTCTGCGGCAGCGTGGTCAATTCCTGCCCACGGAACCGGACGGAGCCCCGCAGACTGACGCCTGGATCGTCGATCAGACGCATGATGGCCATGGCCGTCACGCTCTTGCCGGACCCGGACTCTCCGACGATGCCAAGGATTTCCCGCTCGCACACGGTAAACGAGACGTTCTCGATGATCGGCACATCGCGACCACCCGAGCGGAAACTCACGCAGAGGTCGCGCACGTCGAGAAGGGGAGCATCACCGGCCATCGCGCACTCTCGGGTCGAGAAAGATGTAGATCACATCGACCAGCGCGTTCGCCAGCACGACGAACACGGCGGAATACATTACGCTGGCCATGATGAGCGGCAGATCGAGCGCCGAGAGCGCCTGATAGGTCAGCCGCCCCACGCCCTGAAGGCCGAACACCACTTCCGTCAGCAGCGCGCCACCACCGATCAACTGGGCGAAATCCATGCCGAACAGGGAGACGAAGGTGATCATGGAGGTCCGCAGACCATGCACCAGCAGCACGCGCGTCGGAGTCAGCCCCTTGGCGCGGGCCGTGCGCATGAAATCCTCGCCGGACACGGTTACAAGGTCCGAGCGCAGCACGCGGGCATAGACGCCGATGAACAGCACCGCGAGCGTGCACCAGGGGATAATCAGCGCCTTGAACCAGCCGATCGGGCTTTCCGCGAACGGCACATAACCGAGTGCTGGCACCCACGAGAAAAGCCATGTGTCGTGATAGCGTGCCTGCGTGATGAGATTGGCGACCTGCCCAAGCCAGAAGACCGGAATGGAGATTCCAACTAGTCCGATGGCCATTAGCGTCCGGTCGATCCATGTGCCGCGAAACGCCGCCGCAACTGTGCCCATGAGAATGGACACCACCACCCAGATCACAGCGCCACCGGTCGCCAGCGACAGTGTGACGGGCGCGGCCTTGATCAGTTCAGGCACAACTTTCTCGCCACGATTGGCGTAGGACGTTAGGTCCTGCGTGATGAAGAGCTTCTTCATCATGGTCGCATACTGGACGGGTAGGGGATGGTCGAAACCGTATTCCTGCCGCACCTTGGCTATGGTCTCGGGCGAGGCGTTCTTGCCTGCGATACGGGAAGTCGGGTCTGCGCCCGGCGTGGCGAAGAACACCAGAAACACCAGCACGGAAATGCCGAACAGCACGAAAGCAGTCTGCCCGAACCGTTGAAGAAGGGCCTTCAGCATTACGCGCCCCTCTTGCTGGTCTCGCGTACATCCAGCGCATCCCGCATCCCGTCGCCCAGCACATTCAGCGCCACCACGACGATAACGATGGCCAGACCCGGTGCAATAGCGACCATCGGACGCGAGTAGATCAGCCCTTCGCCGTCCTGAATGATCGTGCCCCATGACGCTGTCGGAGCCTGCACGCCAATGGACAGGAAGGACAGCGCAGACTCAGTCAGCAGCGCAAAGGCCGCCAGCAACGGGGCCAGCACGACGATGGAACTGGCGACATTGGGCAGGATGTCCACCAGCAGAATACGCCAACGCGGTACGCCCAGGCTTCGCGCCGCCATGACGAAATCAGCATTCCGCAGCGCCATGACTCGTCCCCGGATCGGGCGGGCGGCGTAGGGCATGTAGACCAGCGCAATAATGGCGATAGGGATGATCAGATTGTCGGCTTCCAGTGTGATCGGGCCGATATGCAGCCCGTCACTGATGGTCACGATCGAAAGCGAAATGGCGAATAGATAGACCGGAACGGCCCACATGATGTCCATGATGCGTGAGAGCACCATGTCCACAATCCCGCCGAAGAAGCCCGCAAGAATCCCCACCACGCTGGCAATAACGATGCACAGAGCCGCCGCCGCGAAGGAGATCAGCAGAGAAATCCGTCCGCCATACAGTAACCGTGCCGCCACATCGCGACCCTGACTGTCCGAACCGAGCATGTAGGCGGACGGGTTCCATGTCGGACCCGCAGGTGTCAGACCCAGATGCAGCGGGTTGTCATTCGGCTGCATGATGTCGATGGTTTTTCCATCCAGCATGAACGACCCCGCGACATTGGCGCGGAACGGGTCCGTGTGGGCGATGTGGTGCGCGTAGAAGGGGGCGAGCAGACTGAGCAGTACCATGAGGCCCAGCACGCCCAGCGCCACCATGGAAGCACGATTGCGTGCCAGCACCCTGAATGCGCTGCGCCATGGGCCGGGAGGCGTTGCTTCCTGCGTTCCGCTCACGGTGGGTCTCCCGCCCGGCGCAGTTTCACCTGAGAAAAAACCGCCTCATAAATCGGTGTATCGAATGTCCCATGCACGCGGGAAGAGGTCAGAGCCACACGGCGGGTCTGGTCGAGCGGTACTGCCGGAGCCTGCGCCATGAGCGCACGGGACGCTTCGGCCCACAGCGCATCGCCCGCTTTCTGGTCGGTCAGCGAAACTTCCGCCGCCTTGTCCATCAGTGCATCCAGTTTCGGATCGCAGAACTGGGAGGCGTTGATGGAGTTGCTTGAATGCGGAATGAAGGTCGCGCAGGAAAAGAGCGTGCGCAGGAAGGAGGACGCGGAAGGATAATCCGCACTCCAGCCCGTCAGGCCGATCTGCATCTTGTTATCGCTGTTCTGGATATAACTGAATTCGATCACCGGCGTGATAGGGCGCACGGAGGCGACATAACCCAGATCGACCAGCGTGGCGCGGATCTCGTTGGCGATCGCGCCCGAGCCGCCTGAACCCGGTGTGACGATGACAACCTTCTGGCCCTTGGTGCCACTTTCCTCAACCAGCTTTTTCGCCAGCGCGAGATCGTGTTCTTTCCACTCGGGCGCTAGATGTTCCGGAGATGCGCCTTTTGTGTAGGCGCAGCCCGGCTCATATCCCGGTGCGCCTGTGGGCAGCATCTGGCAGGCTGCTGAGGAGACCGCCGGACCTCCATTATAGATCACCACGGCCTTGCGGTTCAGCGCATAGTTCAGCGCCTGCCGAACACGAACATCGTTGAAGGGTGGCTGGTTCACGTTCAGCGCGGCATAAAAAATCACGAGCTGGTCAATGAGTTTCACACGGTCTGAAAAACGCGCGCCGACTTCCGCCTGCCGGTCCAGCGGCACGCTCTCCAGCATCCAGTCATACTGGTTGTTCTCGATGGCTGTAACGGCTGCTTCCGGGTCCAGCCCGAAGGAGTAGTGGATTTCGTCGGGATAGCCTGCCGGTTGAGCCACCGCGTCCCACTGTCGGAAGTAGGGATTACGCTCCATTTTCAGGCCGGAATTCGGCTCATAGGAGACGATCTTGTAAGGGCCGGTGCCGAGGGGAGCTTCATTGCCCGTGTCGTGCGTGGGAGTGTCGGCAGGCAGGATGGAAGCGTGCTGGAACGCCAGCCGGTCAAAAAACTCTGCGTCCGGATGCGTCAGATGAAAGGTGACGGTCCACGCCTTGTCATCAGCCTCCACACCGCCGGCAAGCGTGCAGTGTTCAGCGTCTTTCAGACACGCCTCACCACCGACGATATGACTATAATAGGGGCCTGCGGTCGGGCTGTTCACCTTGAAAATCCGCTGCATGGAGGCGACCACGTCATCTGGTGTCACCTCCTTGCCGTTCGAAAAACGGATGCCGTGGCGTAGGTGAAACACATAGGTTCGCCCACCGTCCTGCGGTTCAGGCAGGGCTTCCGCAAGGTCCGGAATGGCGTGACTGCTGAGTTTGCTTGGCGTCTTGGCGAAGGTGGTCAGCCCGTCATAGACGATGGCTTCCATCTGGTAGGTGATGTGAACGTAGCTGATCTGCGGATCAAGCGTTCCGCCTGAGTTCTCGGCTGTGATGCGCAGGATACCGCCGGTTTCGGGGCTATCCGGCGCACCGGGGGCGACGGTTGCCGCATGAAGAGGTGTTGCGACCAGCGCCAGACAACAGGCCAGAGCGGAGAAGGTGAGCTTTCTCGTTGTTCTGATACCTGATGTAGGGCGTGGGTGTTTTAAGGGTGAAGAGGATGGAAAAACGCCCGTCCCATCACGCAAGAACGACGGCGTTCCAAAAGATGATCGAAAACCACGATGCATCCGTCAGTGCTGCTCCAGCAGGGCACGCAGGCGTTTTTCCATTTCATCAGCACTGGCTGCGGTCTCGATTGTCCCCGCGTAACGTCCTTCGGGATTCATGATGACAATGCGCGGAGAGACTTCGTAAGTATATTCCCAGTAAGAATCAGGGTGTTTTACGATCGGAGCATGATACTCCTTGGCGACGGCTTCCAGCGTGGCCGGTGCAGCCGTGCCGGTGATGATCTTCGCATTGAATTTCAGGGCATACTGTCGGAGATTCATCGCAAGATCGCGGTTCGGGTCAAGGCTGATGAACAGTGGCGCGAATAGCTTGCGGCTTGGATCGACGGCCTGAAGGGCAGTGCTCAGGCGCGTGAGCGCCGGTGTGCAGGCATCGTCCGTGCAATGGATCGCCCCGAACATGACGAGCATCCACCGCCCTCGGAAATGCGAGTCAGTCATGGTTCCGTCCGAGGAATCCATCAGACGGAAACTGCCGCCGACCTCATTGCCGTTTGAGGAGACAACCGGCCCCATGGTGTCCGAGGCCTTGTAGGCGGCATATCCGCCGACACATGCCAGAAGGGTGATCGCCAGGGTAATGATCAGACCGCCTCTGCCCCGTTTCTTGTTCGGGCCGGACGGGGGTGTGGAAGTGTTCATCAATGCGCCTCGGCCCAGTTGGCTCCAATGCCGGTCTCGACAACCAGCGGCACGGGCAGATCCGCCGCGCCTTCCATCATTTTCTTTACCAGAACTGCGGTCTCGTCCGCCGCATCCTTTTCCACTTCGAACAGCAGTTCGTCATGCACCTGAAGGAGCATGGTGGCAGGCAGACCGGCTTCCCCCAGAGCATGCGGCAGCCGCACCATGGCGCGCTTGATGATATCCGCCGCACCGCCCTGCAACGGCGCGTTGATCGCCTGACGCTCAGCGTAGGAACGCTGTGCGCCGTTCTTCGCCGTAATGCCGGGCACGTAGCAGCGACGTCCAAGTGGCGTTACGACATAACCATGCGCCTTCGCTTCGATCTTCCGTTCGTCCATGTAATCCCGGATGCCGGGATAGCGGGCGAAATAGGCATCAATATAGGCGCGGGCCTCACCCATGGAGATACCGAGCTGCTTGCTCAGACCGAAAGCAGAAATGCCGTAGATGATGCCAAAGTTGATGGCCTTGGCGCGCCGACGGGTCAGCGGGTCCATGCCCTCAAGCGGCACACCGAACACCTCGGCGGCGGTGCGGGCGTGAATATCCTGACCCAGAGCGAACGCTTCCCGCAATGTAGGCACATCCGCGACGCTGGCCAATAGACGTAGTTCGATCTGGGAATAGTCGGCGGACAGCAGAACCTTGCCTTCAGGTGCGATGAAGCTCTTGCGGATCTGCGCACCTTCCTCGGTGCGAACGGGGATGTTCTGAAGGTTCGGATCGTTGGAGGACAGGCGGCCCGTCGTGGTGATGGCCATCTGGAAGGTGGTGTGGACCCGGTTTGTGGCAGGGTCCATCTGCTTGAGCAGGGCGTCTGTGTAGGTGCTTTTCAGCTTGGAAAGCTGACGCCAGGCGAGGATCTTTTCAGGAAGCTCCTGTCCTTGGTCAGCCAGATCCTGAAGGACGGAGGAATCCGTGCTCCACGCGCCGGTCTTGCCACGCTTGCCGCCGGGAAGTCCCATTTCATCGAACAGGATTTCACCAAGCTGCTTGGGCGAGCCGACATTGAACGACCGCCCGGCAACCGCGTGAATCTCTTTTTCGATGGTGGCCATGCGGCCTTCGAAATTCTCCGAAAGTCGGCGCAGTTCGTGAGCATCCACCTTGATGCCGGTCTGCTCCATGTCGCTCAGCACAGTGATCAGCGGACGCTCATAACTCTCATACAGGGCCAGCGCCTTGTTGGTGCGTAACTGTGGATGCAGCTTCAGCCACAGACGGAGCGTTACATCGGCATCTTCGGCAGCGTAGGCTGTCGCCTTGTCCACCGGCACCTGCTGGAAGGGGATCCGGTTGCGGCCCGTTCCCGTGACCTGATCGTAAGTGATCGGCACATGACCCAGATGTAGCCTGGAGAGTTCGTCCATGCCCTGACCGTGCAGACCGGCTGACTGGGCGTAGGAGATCAGCATCGTGTCGTCGATTGGTGCGATCGGCGCCGCGTTCGCACCACGAAATACCAGAATGTCGAACTTGGCGTTCTGGAAAATCTTGAGCACAGATGAGTCCGTAAACAGCGGCTCAAGCGCAGCCACGGCTTCCGATACGGAAATCTGATGCCCGGCGGGCGCTTCCAGTGTGCCTTCATGCAACAGCGGAACGTAACAGGCCCGGCCCGGCGCAGTCGCCAGCGAGAGGCCGACCATCCGCGCCTTCAGAGGATCAAGGCCATCTGTTTCCGTGTCTACCGCGCAGACACCGGCAGTGCGGGCTTCGGCAACCCATTTCTGAAGGGTGACAAGATCCGTGACAGTTTCATAACCGCTGTAGGGAACCTGCTCGGGAGGAGGCGTTGCAGTTGAGTGGGAGCCACCGTTGGCGAAACGCATCGCTGCAGCGGACGCCGCCTGCGCCAGAGGCTTGCCGTCTCCCAGCCCGAAGCGATGACGGATCGAACGGAAACCCATCCGGTCGAGCCAGTCGCCCAGCGTTTCCTCGTTTGGCTCCTGTACGGCCAGATCGGAGACGGGAACGGGCAGAGGGACGTCGTTTTTCAGTGTCACCAGTTTCAGCGACACACGGGCCGCTTCGGCATGTTCGATCAGGGAATCCCGGCGTTTGGATTTCTTCATGTCCGGCGCGGCGGCCAGCACGGCTTCCAGATCACCGAACTCGTTGACCAGAGCGGACGCGGTTTTCGGACCGATGCCCGGCACGCCTGGCACGTTGTCCGTTGGATCGCCCATCAGCGCCTGCACGTCGATGACCCTGTCCGGTCCGACGCCGAACTTCACTTCGACTTCGTCAGCCCTGATCGGTTTCTGCTTGATCGGGTCCATCATCTCGACCTGAGGGCCGATGAGCTGCATCAGATCCTTGTCGGAGGAGACAATGGTGCAGTGACCGCCGGTCTGTTCGATGAAACGGGCATAGCTGGCGATCAGGTCGTCGGCTTCATATCCCTCAAGCTCGATTCCGGGCACACCAAAGGCTGCGGTCGCTTCGCGGATCAGTCCGAACTGCGGGATCAGATCCTCGGGCACGTCCGGTCGATGCGCCTTGTATTGCGCATAGATCTCGTTGCGGAACGTCACCCGTCCGGCATCGAAAATGACGGCCAGATGTGTCCCGACATGCTCCCGCATCAGGCGGGTCAGCATGTTGCAGAAACCATACACAGCGTTGACCGGTATGCCTTCCGGGTTGCTCATGGGAGGAAGGGCGTGAAACGCCCGGAAGATGAAACCACTGCCATCCACAAGAATCAGGTGGGGCATGCCCGCTTTGTTCATAGAGTAAAAAACCTCAGTGCGCGCTGTCCGGCGTGGCGTTCGGGTCCAGCACGAAAAGGCGGGAGCAATAGGGGCAGAATGTCTGGTCACCGCCAATTTTCAGCCAGACTTTGGGGTGTCCGAGCGCGCCCAGTCCGCCATCGCAGGAAATCTTGCGGTTCTGCACGATCACTGTTTCGACATGGCCGAGCCGGGGCCGTGGGGTCGGGTTGGTAGGCTGAATAAGCATAAACATGATCCTGTGAGATGGTCGGAAGACCGGCTTCAGGGAGACACACCGGTTGGCCTGTCGGGTGCGCGATGATACGCATGAACGCCGTGAGTTCAAACCACCCGCACGCTCTTTTGTCTGGCTTTCATCATATCATGCGATTTTCGAGGCGACTGACGACCTTAATCCTGATCACGCTGGCGCTGGCAGGATGCGCTCAGGAGCCGCATATCAAGGCGTCACCCCGCTACGCGAAATACGCCCGGCTTGTGCCGCCTGACCGTGTGATGACGCTATCTGATCACGCCCATATTCCTCTTCGTATCTGGCCAGCACAGGGGGCAGAGAAAGGCGTGATTCTGGCGCTGCATGGTTTCAATGACAGCCGCGACGCCTGGGAGACGACAGCACCAGCATTCGCTCAGGCAGGTTTCAGCGTCTGGGCACCGGATTTGCGAGGTTTCGGCGCTGCTCCAGATCGTGGCGGCTGGGTCGGTTCAGGCCGGCTGGCCGACGATGTGCGGGAGGAATTGACGCTGCTTGCGGCCGAGCATCCGGGAAAACCTGTATGGTTGATGGGCGAGAGCATGGGTGGTGCTGTTGCGATGATTGTGGCCAGCCATCCCGCTGCTCTTCCTCTTTCTGGTGTGATTCTGCTGGCGCCAGCGGTCTGGAATACAGGACTAGTCGGCCGTGCGTCCGCCCATTTGCTGGCTGCTATTGCGCCGGACGGGAGCGTTTCGGGGCGGGAACTGCCGGTTCATGTGGTCGCGAGTGATAACATCGAGGCGCTGCGACGGCTCTATTTCGATCCTCTGACGCTTCACGTCACCAAATTTGTCGCGTTGCAAGGGCTCGTTGATCTGATGACGCAGGCGGCTCACGCGGCCAAACGGCAGAAGCTTCCGACGCTGGTTGTGTATGGAGACCGCGATCAACTCGTCCCGGCCCAGGCTATGGCGAAGGCATGGAGACGTTTTCCATCTTCTGTAAGACGAGACCTGATTCCGGGCGGCCATCATCTGCTGCTACGGGAGAGGGCAGGGAGGCGTGTTGTGGCGGATATCCTGTCCTGGCTGGAGCAGCCTGATGTTCTGCTCCCGTCCGGAGGTGATATTTCTGCCGGAGTATGGGCTGCTGAACAGGGCGGCGGGCAGGACGTGAATGGGCCATTCGGTCTGCTGCCGTCCCAGATAGACAGGCTTTCTCTCCCCTGAAGAAGAGGGTTTTTGCTGGCGCGTTTATCCTCTTGGCAAACACGGCCTGTCTGCTGTAGTAAGGCGCGCAGTGGACCCGTAGCTCAGCTGGATAGAGCGTTGCCCTCCGAAGGCAAAGGTCGAAGGTTCGAATCCTTTCGGGTCCGCCAGTAAATCATGAAGCAGTATAATTTCCCCAAAATTGTGAAATTAGATATGCTCGTGTCTGTCATTGACCGATGCTTATGAGTGCGTTTCAGGATGCATTCGTCGCCAGATTACGGGTATGACAGACTTATGTTTCGATAAGATCGTTAATGTCATCATGCTGGTGCAGGTGTGGGGAATGCCGCGTCGCATATTGCAATGAATAGCGACGATCATTGTTTTTCTTGTGATGCTTCTTTTGTATTTGAGAGTCTTACTTTAAGCGTTCTTTTATTTTTTTTCTGTAGGAGGGGATTGTGGTAAATTGAGGTAAAAATGAAGTATATTTATATTAATAGAGATAAAGATGCGGACCGTCGTTCTACTTTTCTGGAAAATAATTCGCATATTTCTGACCTGCGGCGTTTCTGCGCGATAGAAGGCACCAGCCTGGATATTGATGAGTTGCGTGCGGCCGGGATGATTGAAGGCAATCCTGAATATAATATGGCGTCTTATGGAAATGCTCTCTCTCATATGCTGCTTTGGTCTGCCGTGCAGGAACACGGCGAGGCAACCTGCATATTTGAAGATGATGCGATAACCTGCAAAAATTTCGTTGAAATGTCAGAAAAAACGATAGCTTCACTGCCAGAAAACTGGGATATTATTCTGTGGGGCAATAACCACGATACAACGCTTGTTATTGATATGCTTTCAGGTGTTACGCCTTGTATCATTAGCTACTATGAGTTTTTTACTCAAAAGAATACTGATAAATTTCGTGAAATGAATGTCGAATGTCTATCTTTTCGTCTTATGCAGACATTTGGAATTTGCGGTTATTCAGTTTCTCCCAAAGGGGCGAGTGCGTTGCTGCAAGCCTGTAATCCTATCAAGGAATGTGAATATTTTCATATGGGAATAAATAGAAATGTCCCTAATGGCGGAATAGATCATATTATGTCATATAATTATAAGAATATGAATTCTTATGCATCTTTTCCTCCTTTGTGTTTAACTAAAAATGATAAAGAAATATCAACTATAACGAACCGCGCTTGAGACTGCTTTTTCGTCATCCTATTTGAAAACCATGTGCAATTCTGACTGACGGTCTTCACCAATCGATGCTATACCAAGTGACGCATTGATAGCAGGGATTGTTCTTATGAGCGAAGGCCGTCTTGTCATAGGCACCAAGCGTTATTCTTCATGGTCTCTGAGAGGATGGCTACCTGTCAGACTGGCAGGTCTCGATGTGTCGGAAGAGGTCATACCGCTGCGTCAATCGGACAGTAGTGCCCGGATAACGCAGGTTTCCCCCAATGGTAAGGTGCCATGTCTGGAACATCAGAGTGTGAAGGTATGGGACAGTCTGGCAATTGCCGAATACTGTGCCGAACTTGAACCAACGCTTTGGCCGGAAAATCGAGAAGCGCGGGCGATGGCGCGATCGATTTCTGCTGAAATGCACTCAGGATTTCAGGGCGTGCGTTCTGCAATGCCGATGAATCTGGGAAGAATTCAGCGTCCTCTTAAGGAGCCTCTCTCTGAAGCTGTCATAAAGGACATTGCCCGTATTGATTCAATCTGGACAGAAGCACGGCGTCGTTTCGGTGCCGGTGGAGACTATCTTTTTGGTCACGATTTCACCAATGCAGATGTTGCCTTTGCACCAATTGTTGCTCGTTTTCTCAGTTATGATGTTGATGTTTCTGGCGTGTCGCGAGCTTATATTGAAGCTGTTCGCAAGCATCCGTCGGTGGCGCAGTGGTATGAAGAAGCTGAGCGTGAACCCAGTGAATGGCTGGTCGATGCTTTCGAAGCCATAGAATAAGCAGGGAAAGAGCCGGGTCTTTCTGGAAAATAATTGTATATAAAAGAATGAACGAAATTTATGACCAATACTGTGACTAAAGTTGATTTTTAAGCAACCCGGTGATCCAGTCCACAAAGACTCGCAGTCTTGAAGACCTGTGACGTCTTTCCGGATATAAAAGAGTTAGAGGTAAAGGGGATGCCCGCCAGTCAGGCATGACTTCGACCAGCTCTCCGTTGATGAGGTTTGTTTTGACATCATAAGCCGGGATCTGAATAAGGCCGGACCCGGCCACACAGCAGGCTATCAATGCTTCGGCGCTGTTGACCGTCACACGTCCCTGCACGGGGCAGGTCTTCGATTCACCTTGCTGAACCCATTCCCACTCTTCAATTCGTCCGGTCGCGGGAGAAGCATAGCGAATGACCTGATGAACAGGGATATCTTCAGGAGTGTGGGGAACACCGTGCGTCTGGAGGTAAAGCGGGCTTGCGACATTGATCACTTGCAGATCAGCGATATGCCGTGAAATCAGACTTGAGTCCGCCAGCGCGCCGACCCGCAATGCACAATCTACCCCGTCTTCTGTCAGATTGACGGACCGATCTGTCACTCCCAGCTGGATGTCAATCTCCGGATACGCTGCAAGAAACGCGGGAAGCGCCGGAGCAACAATCAGTCGCCCAATACGCCCTGGCATCTCGACCCGCAGAATACCACGTGGAGAGCCACGTTTCTGCTGAAACAGACTTTCCGCATCTTCTATGTCGGCAACCAGTTGCAGAGCCCGTTCATAAAACACCTTTCCATCTGTCGTAGGCGAGACAAGACGGGTCGTGCGGGAGAAAAGCCGTGTCCCTAGCCTCGTTTCAAGTTGCTGGATGGCGGTTGAAACACTGGAGCGGGGCAAATTCAGAGAGCCGGCGGCTCGGGAAAAATTTCCTGTTTCCATCACCCGGATGAACACACGTAACAGATCAATCCTGTCCACCAGCACCTCCTTATTGTTCGCCATTCTTGACCAGTGTTGCCTGAAATCAAGTGATTTTTCGTGAAAGCTCGAACGTTAATGTGAGGGAAGTTGATAAGGAGACATTTCATGGCCGATCATAGTCTTAAGGGTAAAACCGCGCTGATTACCGGCGGAGCCAAGAATCTCGGTGCGCTGATTGCACGTGACCTTGCCGCAAACGGGGTCGGAGCCATCGCCATTCATCATCACGGCGCGGAATCTGCTGGTGACGCGGAGAAGCTTGTCAGCGAACTGAAAAAGCAGGGTGTCAAAGCCGTGGCATTTCAGGGAGATCTGACAACAGCGGCCGCCAACACCAAGCTGTTCAGAGACACCATTGCCGCTGTTGGTCGTCCCGATATCGCCATCAACACGGTCGGTAAAGTGCTGAAAAAACCCATCCTCGACATTTCCGAGGATGAGTATGACAGCATGTTCGCCATCAACAGCAAGGCAGCGTTCTTCTTCTTGAAGGAAGCTGGCAAGCATGTGAATGACAACGGCAAGATCGTCACCATCGTGACTTCGTTGCTGGGCGCCTATACGCCGTTCTACTCCACCTATGCCGGTTCAAAAGCCGCTGTGGAGCATTTCACACGCGCAGCGTCCAAGGAGTTCGGTGAGCGCGGCATTTCCGTAAACGCCATCGGTCCGGGGCCGATGGACACACCGTTCTTCTACGGACAGGAAGGTGCTGATGCCGTGGCCTATCACAAAACGGCGGCGGCCCTGTCACCCTTCAGCAAGACAGGCCTGACGGACATTGAAGACATCGCGCCTTATGTGCGGTTCATGGTTTCGGAAGGCTGGTGGATGACGGGACAGACCATCCTCGTCAATGGCGGCTATACGACCAAATAACTCCGTCACAGTATCAAGGGTTCTGGATGGAGAGTGCCTTACTCCCTCTGGTGCGAACCGGGGGGGGGCGCTACATTCAGGACCCTTTGTCATTCTCTCTATCACGGACGCTTCATGCCGCAGGACACAGCCGGTCACCACCCCTTCCTCCGGACCCGTGACGGCCACCATGCCGCTGTCACAAACGAGGAACTCTTCTTCGATCTGGTCTATGTCTTTGCCATTACGCAGCTCAGCCACGGTCTGCTGCATCACCTGTCACTGTTCGGGGCCTTCCAGACTGCGGTGATCTGGCTCGCCGTCTGGCTGGGCTGGCAATATACCGGCTGGTTCACAAACTGGTTCGACCCGCGCCTGCCTGCTGTCCGGGGCGTGCTGTTCGTCACCATGGTGCTCGCCCTGCTCATGGGGGCGGCCATTCCAGATTCCTTTGCGGAACATGGTCTGCCTTTTGCTCTCTGCTTTGCGATCATGCAGGTGGGGCGCAGTGCTTTCGTGGTAGCGTGGCTGCCGCGTAATCATCCTCTTTCACCGAATTACCGGCGTATTCTGGCCTGGATGCTGGTGTCCGCTGTGTTCTGGCTGACAGGCGGCGTGGCGGCGGACCCGGTGGTCCGCGTGACGTTGTGGTGCATCGCCGCGCTCTGCGAATATGTCTCCCCGATGTTCGGGTTCCCTTTTCCGGGACTGGGACGATCCAACTCGAAAAGCGAGTGGACGATTGAAGGCGCGCACCTCGTCGAGCGTTGCCAGCTTTTCGTCATCGTGGCGCTAGGTGAGGGGATCATGGCGACCGGCCTGTCCATGGCCGAAAACCAGAACTGGACGCCGGTTTATCTCGTCGCCTTCATCACCAGCTTTCTGGGCACAATGGCCATGTGGTGGCTGTATTTCGGCACCTCCGGCGAGGCTGCCCGACACAGAATCACGCAGGCCGATGATCCGGGAAAAATGGGTGCGACCATCCATTATCTCCACGCGGTGCTGATTGCGGGCATTATCGTGACAGCCGTGGGCGCAGACCTTCTGATGGAAAATCCGCTGGAAGAGGGAAGCATGGCTTCCGTTCTGGTCATGACGTCCGGGCCGGTGCTCTACCTGCTGGCCAGCATTTTCTACCGCAAGATTGTCTCAGGCTTTTTTGCTCTGTCCCACATCATCGGGATTGCTGTCCTGCTGGTGCTGATCCCTTTAGGTCTGCATTTTTCCCGGCTGACGGACGCACTGCTTGTGACGGGTCTGATGCTGGCTCTTGCATGGGGAGAGCAGCGTAACGAGGCGCAAAGCGTGCTGGACTGACGTACTGCCTGTCGGGTTCAACGGCATGTTTTTTCGTCACGATTTTGTGTTTGAGCGATGGAGATGGCAACCGCTTCGTGGCAATATGGGACAATGCCATCTCCTCCCGCCGTCCCATTGTTGAGTCGTTGTGTTAACGCCCTGACACTCAACCCATCGGCGTTTGCGTGGCTTTTCGCCCCCAAACTGACGTCGCTTGGATTTTATTTTCACTCCGTACCACTCTTACCTCGCTGCTGGCCCGCGCTATCGCGTTCTGGGTGGAGCTTGGCCAGCCGCAACGGGCGTGTGGGACGTGAGCAGGTGACAATGGCTCTGGGCTGCCTGATGATCGTGCGTATGGAACTGCGCTACAGAAATCTGCTGCTGGGTCCCGACTATATCGCTGAACTCAAGGCATGGGGTTGAGGTTGACCGCGAAAGGACACGGACAATCGCAGCGGTTGCGGGCCGTGGCAGGGGGCGGTATCGGCCTATCTCATGAATGAAACAGCGCATTGCAGAACAGAACTGGTGGCCGTGGTGCTTGGGCTGGACACCAGTGCCGCGAAAGAGCCGCAACTGTGCGTCCTCACGACCGGAGAAGGCGATGGCTTTCCTTCCGGTCCCTTGCAGGCTGGGCAGGCCTCCCTGCAACGCAGCCTTCGTCACTGGGTTGAAAACCTGACCGGGTTCCGACTGGGGCATACGGAGCAGCTTTATACATTTGCTGATGCAGAAGATGATTTTGGCAACCGGGCTGTAAGGATTTCCTATATGGCTCTGGTGCGATCCTCTGCGGAAATGGCGTCATGGCAGTCTGTATATGCGTATTTTCCATGGGAAGACCGGCGATCGGATGACGCGCAGGCGTTTCTGATTCCTCTTGTCAGGCATATGAAAAGCTGGGTGTCCGACAATGAAAGGCGGTTGTCGCGCTGTTCGGTTGCGTTCGGTCTGGATGGCCATGAATGGAACGATGAACTTGTGCTTGACCGGTATGAACTGCTCTGGGAAGCCGGTCTTCTTCCTGAGGCCGGGTCGCGGGAAGAAAGTAAAGCAGCGCTATTCGCAGGCTCTCTAGGGCGTGCCATGAAACATGATCATCGCCGTATTCTGGCGACGGCGCTTTCGCGTATCCGCGCCAAAATTCGTTATACGCCTGCTGTTTTCGATTTTCTGCCTGAGTATTTCACCCTTTTGCAGCTTCAGCAGGCGATGGAAACGCTGGCGGGCCGCCGGATGCACAAACAGAATTTCCGCCGTCTGGTGCAGCATCAGTCACTGGTGGAAGAGACCGATCTCTTTGATCCATCGGGGCAGGGGAGGCCGGCGCGGCTCTATCGTTTCTGCGAGGCATCGTCCCAGAACTGCTACCTCGCCGGGGCCAAACTGCCTTTGCCGCCGCTTGTCTGACAGAGGCCTCGCTGAAAAGTGTGGCAATGTTCACTTGAGGTAATAGGTTTCTGTCTCTATATGCTCAATCTGAGCATAACGATGAGGCAGGCCCGATCCGATGACAACGCTCCTCGCGGACTCCCGAGATACGCTTTTCCAGCCCGTTGCTGGCGTGATGACACGGCAGGACTGGGAGCGGCTTTACGCGGGCGATATTGAAGCAATCCTGCGCCTGAAACGTGAGAAAAACGCCGTTATCCTCGCGCATAATTACCAGACCCCTGAAATTTTTCACTGCGTTTCCGATATTCGCGGAGACAGTCTGGCTCTGGCGCGGGAAGCCTGTGATCTGGACGCCGATATCATCGTAATGGCGGGGGTTCACTTCATGGCGGAAACCGCCAAGCTGCTGAACCCTGCCAAAAAAGTGCTGATTCCGGATACGCAGGCGGGATGTTCGCTGGCGGAGGGCATTACGGCGGACAATGTCCGGGCGCTCAAGGCCGCTTATCCCGGTGTCCCGGTCGTGACCTATGTGAACAGCACGGCGGCGGTCAAAGCTGAAACCGATATCTGCTGCACGTCGGGCAACGCGAAGAAAGTCGTCGAAAGTCTGGGTGTGCCGCGTGTCATCATGATCCCGGACGAATTTCTGGCAAAGAATATCGAAGCGGAAACAGGGATCGAGATGATAACCTGGCCTGCGCACTGCGAGGTTCATGAGCGCTTCACGCCAGAGGAAATCCGTCAGTATCGTCGTATCCATCGTGGCGTTGTTGTCATCGCCCACCCCGAATGTCCGCCGGAAGTGGTCGTTGAAGCCGATTTTTCCGGCTCGACAGCGCAGATGATCGACTGGATCGCCCGGGAAAGACCTGAAAAAGTGCTGCTGGTGACGGAGTGTTCCATGAGCGACAATCTTTCGCTGCTCTATCCGGACACGCGGTTTGTGCGTCCCTGCAATCTCTGCCCGCACATGAAACGCATCACTCTTGCCGGGATCAGGAAGTCTCTGGAAACACTCCAGACGGAAGTGACAATCCCTGTGGAGTTTCAGGAGCCTGCGCGGCGGGCTGTCGAACGTATGCTGGCTGTCTGAGTAGTATCGAGAAAAATGAAGGTGATGTTATGAACGCAGCCTATCTTCCTTCGATCATGTGGGAACCGATGGTGCGGGGCGCGCTGCTGGAGGATTTCGGCATTGGCGGCGATGTCACCACGGAAGCGCTCGGACGGTCAGATGTTATCTTACAGGCTGTTTTTAGTGCAAGAAAAGCAGGTGTTATCGCAGGACTTCCCGGTGCGGCGCTGGCGTTTTCTCTGCTCAATCCTTCCGTGACGTTCGATGCCGTGGTCGAGGACGGACAACGGGTGGAAGAGGGCGAGACTGTCGCCAGAGTGAGCGGCCCGGCCCGCGCCATACTCGGAGGGGAGAGGACGGCGCTGAACCTGCTGTGTCATCTTAGCGGCATCGCCTCCACCACACGGAGCATCGTGGATATTGTTCAGGGCACGAAAGCCCGTGTCTGCTGCACGCGAAAGACGCTTCCCGGTTTGCGGTCTTTTCAGAAATACGCTGTGCTGGCAGGCGGTGGTTCCAACCATCGTTACCGGCTTGATGATGCTATTCTCATCAAGGACAACCATATTGCACTCTGCGGCGGCAGTATCACAACGACACTCGACGCAGCCCGTCAGCGTGCAGGGCATCTTATGAAGATCGAGCTCGAGGTCGATACTCTGGAGCAGCTTGAAACGGCGCTTGAGCACGGCGGAGCCGATGCGTTTCTGCTCGATAACATGAGCACGGATCAGTTGCGGACAGCGGTTGCTCTGATCGACGGCCGTGCCGTTGCAGAAGCCTCAGGCGGGATCCGACCGGATACGGCACGGGCCATAGCTGAAACTGGCGTTGATATCCTGTCTCTCGGCTGGCTCACGCAGACGGTAACGGCTCTCGATATCGGACTGGACATCGCGTAGGTCGATTCAGAGACTTCATGACTTTGTGAACTGTGCGCCTGCTGCGTGCTATGGGCGTAAACGCACAAAACTCTGAAGCGCCCGGGCGAAAACCGCCCCGTCTGTTTCCGGCCCCGTTACAATAAAATGAGTGGGCCGACTGTGGTCTGATAGCCGATAATCACCCTGTAAAGAGCGCAAACAGCCTTGCATTTTTATGCATTGATTCTCTCTGCGCTGAGGAAACTTCGGGTTGGAGAAGGCGTTTTATCCTTTAGTGAATGTCCGCAGATCATAACGCTTAGAGGATACGATGAACAAGATGTATGGGCCCTTGCCGGGATTTTGATACTTCAAAATGTAACTAAAGGTTTCTTTTGAAGGTAGTAAATCGACATACCGGTTTGTACTGAACCGATCACATTTGATGATCGACAGGGATAGTTGAAGGAGTGCCGATGTCTTCGCGCTCTCGTCTCGCAGCATTTACGGCCTCCCTCCTGCCAGCTGCCATAGATGTCTCAGTTACGGATTACTGCAACGCTGATTGTGACTTTTGTGGATTTGCAAAGTCGAAGATGAAGGGGAAACCGCGTCATTTCATCGACACCGATGAATTTGTCCGCGCTCTTCCCATCCTTGTCGAACGTGGTATTTCCTTTGTGGACTTTCAGGGCGGCGAGCCATTGCTTCATCCCGAAATCATCCGGATGGTTTCCGCCGTTCGCGACCATGGTATGAAGAGCAATCTGATTACGAACGGCTGGTCACTGCCCACTCATGCCCGGGATCTTGCCGAAGCCGGTCTGAAGGCTCTTTTTATTTCCATCGACAGCCATGACATGGTTCTTCATGAGAAGAACAGAGGTCTGAAGGGAGTTGAGGAGCGCATCAAGGACGGAACTGCCCTGATGAGCTCTTACGGCATCCCGGTCATGGCCTCAGTGACCGTGTCGCGTCTTGTCGATATACGCAGATTGCCTGACACTCTGGGCTCGTTGGGGTTCAGTGGAGTGACCTTTTCCTATCCACGGCGTGAGGCGTTTGAGTCTTCATCTCTTGTTTTCAACGAGAATAGCGAACTGATTGATTTCACTGGCGCGGAACTGATTGCTGTGCTCGATCAGATTCTGAAAATGAAAAAAGAGTTTCCAGTCCTGAATCCAACAGCTTCCGTGCAGGATATCCAGCGCCATATTCGCGGCGAAAAAGAGCATTTCCCCTGTGTAGGAGGTTTCAAATACTTCTACATGGACTGGGAACTGAATGTCTGGCGGTGTGAAGCCTGGAACAAGCCGATGGGTTCTGTCTTTGACTTCGCCAAATTCCCGGATGACAGAACCAGGTGCACTGCCTGCACGATGTCCTGCTACCGTGATTCCAGCACCATGATGTTTGCGCCTCTGGCAGCCTCGGCTGCTCTGGACAAGCTGGCTCATGCTGAACCGGTACAGGCGGTCAAAACCCTGTTTGACCCTCGTGTTATGGAATCAGCAAAATCGGCCATGCAGGAAGCTGGCCTGTTGCTCCGTATGTGCAAGGGTTACGCCAGAAACTGAGGGCTTCTTTCCTGAACAGTGGAAAACTGTTCAGGAAATCTCTAGAGGTTAGATCTTCAGTCCCGCTCGTCCGCATAAGGGTTTTTCGTCCCCCGTAACTGCAGACGGATAGGCACGCCGGTCAGACCAAAGGTCTCACGTAGGCCATTCACCAGATAACGCTTGTAGTCGTCAGGCAATTGTTCGGCGCGGGTGCCGAACACCAGAAAGGTCGGAGGACGACTTTTGACCTGCGTGATGTAACGCAGCTTCAGGCGTCTGCCCTGAACCAGAGGCGGCGCGTGACGCTCCAGCATCATGTCGAACCAGCGGTTCAGTTCGCCTGTCGGGACGCGACTGTTCCAGATCTCGGCAGCGTGGCGGACAGCAGGGAGCAACTTCTGCACGCCCGCACCGGTCTTGCCGGAGAAGGAAACGACTTCGATCCCCTTCATCTGGGCCAGTGAGGTCTGGAGACGATCATAGATCGCCTGACGCGTGGCGGTGCGATCTTCCACCGCATCCCATTTGTTCAGAGCCAGCACGCAGGCCCGGCCTTCACGCTCGATCAGGCGGGCGATCTGGAGATCCTGCTCGTGCAGACCGAGCGTGGCGTCGATGACCAGAACAACGACTTCGGCACGCTTCAGCGCTTCAATGGTCGCGGAAGTGGACATCTTTTCCAGATGCTCTTCAACCCGCGCTTTCTTCCTCAGACCTGCCGTATCGACAATCTGCACTTCACCATGTTCGTCACGAAGGAGAACGGCAATCGAGTCACGCGTCAGACCGGGTTCCGGCCCGGTAATCATGCGTTCCTCGCCGAGAAGGCGGTTCATCAGGGTCGATTTGCCAGCATTTGGCCGCCCGACGAAGGCGATTTTCAGAACTCCCGGTTCTTCGGTCTCGTCTTCAATGAAAACGGCTTCTTCTTCAAACTCTTCCGGAATCTCGTCAGCCTCGCCTGTCAGCGTGGCAAAACTCACCGTTTCTTCAACCGGAGCTTTCGGTTTCTCTTTCTTTTTGACAGGTTTCTCTTCAGCGACAGGCGGCAGTATACCCTGCGGCAGGGCATCAACAATTTCCGTCATCAGATCGGAAATGCCTTCGCCATGTTCAGCGGAAATGCCGATGGGCGTGCCAAGTCCCAGGGAGAAGGCTTCCATTGCGGAAGCCGCACCAGCACGTCCTTCCGCCTTGTTGGCGACCAGCAGGACCTTGCGGTTCTGGCGACGAAGCCACGTAGCGAAATGCTGGTCGGCTGGCGTGATACCGGCCCGGGCATCAATGCAGAACAGGATCAGATCAGCCTGCTGCACCGCCAGCGCAGAAGAGTTCTGCATCCGTCCGAACAGCGAGTCAGGAGCCGCTTCTTCCAGCCCTGCCGTATCGATCAGACGGATCGTACGGCCGCGCATCAGGGCCTCGCCTTCCTTGCGATCGCGTGTGACGCCCGGGAAGTCCGCAACCAGCGCATTCCGTCGTCCGGTCAGACGGTTATACAGGGTGGATTTTCCGACATTCGGGCGTCCGGCGATCACGACGGTCGGCAGACCAGAGGCAGGAAGCGGGGCTTCCGGTCTCATGGGTTGTCTTGGTCCGCGCTTTCCGGACTTTGTGCGTGGGCGATCAGCCATAGGAATTGAGGTCGCCTCGGTTATCGATGATCAACATTTGTCCGTCAGAGAAGATGGGCTCGACCGTGGTCGGCGCGGGAAGAGTGTCGATGGAAAGAATTTTACCTGTGACAGGATCGAGAGAAACGATGCCGTTTGCAGGAAGTGTGCTGACGCAGAGCAGTTTGCCGCCCGCCAGAACCGGTCCCGTCCAGGCGACACCATCTTTTCGTGCGTCAACGCGGGCATACTGGCGCAGCTGGGTGATCCAGCGGACCTGACCGGTAATACGGTCAAGGCAGGCCACCTGTCCATCAAGGGTGATGACATACAGCCAGTCCTGCACGACGAGAAGAGGAGAGGCGCCAGCAATGGCCCGCTCCCAGAGACGTCGCCCGGAACGCATGTCAAAAGCGACCAGCGAGGCTGAGACGCTCATGGCGTAGGCTGTGCCATTCTGAATGACGGGCAGGCTGCGGACGCAGGAAAAGTCGCCTGCGGCCGATATGCTACTGCCAGCGCCCAGCGTGTCACTCCAGACGACTTCGCCACTTTCCTCACGCAGGGCGACGATATCGCCGGAGCCGAAGCCGGCCAGCACAATCCCGTCCACGACAGCGGGAGCGGGAGCGCCGAACATCACTGTCGGCGCCATGCTTGCGGCATAGGTCCAGAGCTGATGCCCGGATGTCGCATCAAGAGCGAAGAGGCGGGCGTCAATCGTGCTGAAGAACACACGGTTCTTTTCGATGGTCGGAGCCGAGCGACCGGGCGTGCCGACGTTGACGCGCCATTTTACCTTGCCCGTTGCCGCTTCAACCGCGACGGTTTCAGCAATGCCGTCCACGATGTAGAGCGTATCGCCATTCACGCCCAGGCCACCGCCCAGATTGCTGGACTTCATCCGGTGAGGCTTGGGGTTGAACGTCCAGAGGTGACGCATCTCCGGCCATGTGAATGCCCTGACGTCGCCTGTCGCATCCAGTGTGAAGATGCGCCCGCCCTGAATGACCGGAGAGGCTTGCAGAATGCTCTGCCCGTTCGATCCAAGGGCAATGAGAGCGAGCGGATCGGGCTCGGACGTGCTCGAACCGATGGACCGGGTCCAGCGACGCTTCAGGCCACCCCATGCATAGTTCGACCCGACATGACTGGGTGTGCGGCCGCTCATCGGCCAGTCTGTCGTTGAGACCGGAGCAGGCAGGGTGATCGGTGTCAGGGCGTCCTTGCTTCTGGTGACGGTCAGACCGCCATGTGAAGGGAGCACAGGAACACGGTGACCGACCACAAGAGGCTTTTTATCGTCTTCAAACAGGTGACAGCCTCCAAGCGGCACAACGGCGGCTCCGGTCAGCAGTTTGAGAAGAAAACCGCGGCGGCTGTCAGAAGGTGGCTGGTGCATGAAAGGCTCTCGGCAGACGGAGTAGAAAGGAAGAAAGAACGATCCTGATCCCCGGGGTTTACCCCTGTTGGTCGAGGGTTTGCAGCATGCCGCCAGCACGCATCCGCACGCCGTTGGGCGCATTGTAATCCTGCTGCAGGCGGGTCAGCCGGTCACGGGCGGATTTCACGTCGCCAGCCCGCAGATTGAGAGTCGCCAGCTGCTCATTGGCGAGAGCCGCAAAGGGTTTGCTTTCATTGGAAAGAAGGGACAGCCGCGAACGGATGGTCGCGATGTCACCGCTATCCACCTGCCACTGGCACCACAAAAGGGTCGCCATATGGCGCAGCGTCGCATCCAGCTTTGTATTCTGCTGAATGTTGTCCCAGATCCTGAGCGCTTCCTGCGTCTTGCCGTGCGTGGCGTAGGAAGACGCTTCACGGAGTTGCGCGAGCGTCGCCAGCCCTGACGGGGAGGCGTTTCCAACATCTGCGAGGGTTGTCAGAGCTTTCTGCTGGGCCGGTGTGAGAGGCAGGCTGGTCCCCGCGACTGAGCTGTCTGCACCCAGATCGTGCAGCGCACTCATGTAGGTGGTGGATTTTGCGAGGGCTTCCTTATGGAGGCTGGAGAGGTGATATTCCCAGCCGCCGATCCCCGCTCCAATGAGAACAAGACCGGCAAGACCAAGCCCCGCGAATCGACGCGCACTTTTGCGGAGGCGTTCCATCCGCATGGCGTCATCCACTTCCCTGAAAATATCGTCAGCCACGGGAACCTACTCTCTCCTTTTGATAAGGCCGTGACGAGCCATGATTCCCCGGAGAAATCGCAGCATATTCCCATCACAACCTCAAGAACTGACCGGACAATAACCGGGAGCCAGCCCCGCGGCAAACCTGTTCCTTGAGCCGGTCATGCAGGCTGAATTCAGGCGGGCAGATTATCGGGTTGGGGAAGGGGGTGCGGTAAGGCTTTATTCACCGGATTGACAGACAATACGACCATGCACAGCACGCGTCTTTTTGTCCTCTGTCTTCTGCCGATGCTCGCGGGATGTTCTGTCCCGCAGATCGGTTCGTTCGCCATGGGGCGGACATGCAGCACGTCCGAACTGATGAAAGGCACGGGCTGGTGCTCGCCTCCTGAAACGCCGCCGCCGCCCCAGCCTTATTGCACACAGGGATGGAGCGGTGTGGACTGCTGGAGCCGACCGGACCTTATGCCCAACGTGGCCCGATCCGTTGCGGAAGGCCCTACAGGTCTCACGGCGGAGCAGAATGCCGTGCGACTGAACAAGTCCTATACGGATGTGCCCCCGTCCAATCAGAACAGCTACTGAACCTTAAAGCAGTGCTCTACAGCGTCCTCCTTCACCTCTGACAGCGTGGCCGGAGACCAGCGCGGTGCATTGTCCTTGTCGATCACTCTGGCTCTGACGCCTTCAGAGAAATCGGGGCGGGAGATCATGTGCAGCACCAGCTGTGTTTCGAGAGCAAAGGCATCGTCGCATGAGGCGTGGGTAGCGTGGAGTTTCTGCTGCATCCTCCATGTGACATGAAGTGAGAACGGGCAGAGACTGCGCAAAGTGGTCAGGTCCGTTTTGGCCCAGTCTTCATCCGACGCTTCCAGTCGCGAGAGCAGCACCGGAAGTCCTTCATGTGGTCCCATATCTTCCACATCATAAACTGTGCTGATCGTCCGGGGGAATGCGTCCGCAAGTGGTGTGAGGTCTGTCGCAGCGTAGCGCTGCAGAATAACGTCCTCTGGTGCTGTGTCGCTGAGTAGCGCGGCTTTCAATGCCTCAAGTTTTTCGGAAGACACAAGGTAATCGGCGAAACCCATGGTGACCGCCTGAGCGCCAGCCATCCGGCCACCTGTCAGCGCCAGTCGCAGTCCGTAGGGACGAGGTGCCTGCGCCAGAAGCCAAGAGCCTCCTGCATCCGGCGTTAGTCCGATCAGATTTTCAGGCATGGCGAGAACCGAGCGTTCCGTGACCACGCGGTAACGGGCATGCGCGCCCAGCCCGATGCCACCGCCCATTGTGATGCCATCCATAAGGGTAATGATTGGTTTGGGGTAATCGGCGATCATCTGCATGGCCTGATAGGGAATGACCATGTTCGTATGAGCGGCTTTCGGACCCTCGTCCTGGATGGTTCGGTAGAGAGACTTGATATCGCCGCCCGCACAGAACGCCTTGCTGGATGAGGAATCTATGAGAATTCTCTGAACTGAGGGATCATCTTGCCATTGGGCAAGAGCCTCCATGATTGCCTCAGCCATGGCGCGATCAATCGCATTGAGGTTTTTGGGCCTGTCGAGTGTAATGTGACCGGCCTGTCCGTGGCGGCTGTACTGGATAGAGCTTATTGTGTCCTGCATACGGTAACCCCTGTTACCAGCGTTTCTGAGACGGTCGCATTTATTCAGAGTTTATATCTGGTTGCGACAATCCATTTAATCGCTAAGGGGTAGGCTGTATGAAGGAGCCACGACTGCACGACTGCGTGAGAGAAGGTAAGAAATTTGAGCGTTGACGGAACTCTCTTTCGGGAAGCTATGGCGCGTCTCGGCGCGGCTGTGACGGTCGTCACTACCGGCACTCTGGCTGAACCGGTCGGGTTTACAGCCTCGGCCGTATGCTCGGTTACGGATGATCCTCCGACCCTGCTCGTCTGCCTCAAACGGGCGAGTCGTGTGCGGGAGGCTTTCCATGAGGGCGGTCCGATGTGCGTCAATGTTCTGGCGTCCGCCCAGCAGCATCTGTCTGATCGATTCGCTAGCGCTCTGGATGCCGTAGAACGATTTACGGTCGGTCACTGGACAACGCTCGAAACCGGTGCGCCGTGCCTTGAAGAAGCCGTTTCCTCGCTCGACTGCCGCATTGAACGGATTGTTGAAGTCGGTACGCACAGTGTGCTGTTTGGTCAGGTGCAGGCCGTCAGAATGGGAAGTCCGGTTCCAGCGCTTGTCTACTTCAACCGCGCCTATCATCATCTGCCACACAGCTGATTTCGTCTCTTTCCCGGAATTCCCCTCTTTTCAAAGAAAGATCATGTCATGGCGACGTGTAGCCCCAAAACTGAAGTGCCTGTTATCACTCTCCGTGCTCTTCTGATTGCTCATGCCTGTCTGGCCGTGTTCATTGCACTCATGGCGTGGCTTGACTGGTCACTGCCCAACTGAGTCTCGGAGGATCTATCGCTGGATCCACGCACATGTTTCAGGCAGTCGGCGGTAGTATTTCCCGCACGATTTCCGCTGGACGACAAACGCGTGCACCGAGAGTGGTCACGACGACAGGCCGGTTCAGCAGGATCGGATGGGCCGAAATCGCGATGAGAATCTGCTCATCCGTTGTTCCCTTTTCCGTCAGCTTGAGTTCCGTTGCTAGAGGCTCCTTGGTTCTGAGCAGGCTGTGGGCTCCTGAGGGCAGAAGACTGGCGAGATCGCGCAGTGTCGCAAGATCGGGTGGCGTCTTCAGATAATCGATGATCGTCAGATCTGTAATTTCGTCCTTGAGAATATCCAGAACCTTGCGGGACGTCCCGCAGCGTGGGTTGTGGTAGAGTGTTGCCTGCATCGGGCTGTTTCCCGCTCGTGGTGAAAGGATGAGGTCTTGGTGCAGAGATCTTTCTGTCAGCCCACAGTGTCAACCGGATCGAAGTGTTTGTGGAGACTGCGGCAAGAATTCTCTTGCCAGTCTCGGATTGTCGGTTTCGTATGGTGCCAGAACGGAGCTGAGGGCTCCGGTTTCCCGAGAGGATAAAGAGTATGGCTACCGGCACTGTGAAATGGTTCAATGTGACCAAGGGTTACGGCTTCATCAAACCCGACGATTCCGACAAGGATGTGTTTGTGCACATCACCGCCGTTCAGACAGCAGGATGGCAGGGTCTTGCGGATGGCGAGCGTCTCAGCTTTGATCTGACGGAAGATCGCGGCAAGACAGCTGCGACAAATCTCCAGAAAATCTGAAGCGTTCCTGAAAGAACGCTCTCTGCTGAACTGAAGAAGGAAATCCCCACAGACCTCCGGCTGGTCCGGAACCGTCCGTGGCGAGATGTATTTTGATGACAATTTTTCGATCATTGAGAGGCGGACTGCTGTCCGAAGCTTCCCGGACGATTGCGGCCTGCGCGTTGTTGGGACTACCGGGTGCGCCCTTGGCGGCGCACGCAGCTGATAGCGTAGAACAAAGCTTTGTTCCGTCAGGTAATGTGCATGTTCTGGCACGGTTTTCTGATGCGCAGCCTTCCGGCATCGCTCATCTTGCCGACGGTCGGTTTGTACTGTCCTTTCCCACCAGCGCGCAGACGCATCCCGGTCCGGTGCTGGCTGTCTGGAAAGGTGGTTCGGAACTTCAGCCATTTCCTGATGCCGCGACCCAGAAAGAAATGAAGTCCCCTCTGGGCATGACCGTAGATGCTCAGGGCAGATTATGGGTGATCGACGAGGGTGTTGTTGCAGGTCAGACGGAGCCTCAGACGCCTGCGATCATTCTGATTGATCCAAGCACGAACAGCATCGTCCGGCGCTTTGCTCTGACGGCTCCGGTTGTGCTGCCGGACAGTCATATCAACGATATTCGTGTCGATCTGACGCATGGCAAAAGCGGAACGGCCTTTATTTCCGATACGTCCCAGACGACGCATCCGGCCCTGATCGTTCTTGATATCGCAAGTGGTCAGGCCAGACGGATTCTGGCGGAAGATAGAAGTGTCAGCGCGGTGGCGGGCCATGTCATGGAAGTGGACGGAAAGCTGTTCCGTTATAATCCGGATCACCCGCAAATGCCGCAGGGTGGGGTGAACGGCATTGGCCTCAGCGCAGATTCTTCCCGGCTGTTCTGGGCGCCTTTTTCTTCCAGACGTCTCTACAGCGCGCCGACAGCCGTGCTGTCTGATCCTGTGATCAGCGAAGCCGGTCTCAGTCAGGCTGTACGTGACGAAGGTGAAGTCGGCGTTGTCGATGGCATTTTCACCGCTCCCGATGGCAGTCTCTATATGGCTGACGAGGAACGGCATGGGGTTATTCGCCGGACGCCTGATGGCACTCTCAGCCTTGTTGCGCATGATCCCCGCCTGATCAGCCCGGATAGCGTGGCCTTGGGTGAGACCGCGAACAGTCTGATCATGACGGTTGGGCAGTGGGCCAGACTGCCTGTTTTCCATGATGGTCATGATATGCAGCAGCGTCCCTATCTGGTCGTGCGCATTGATCTGAAAAACTGATTATCTGTTTTTCAACCGGGGTGTGTTGCCTGACCGCCCCGGGTTTCTGTGGAAATCTTCTCTCCTGATATCTGCTTCATGGATGACAGTCTGCATGATTTCCAGATATGCCAGCAAAACGGGCAACGGCTTGGTCTGTTGGTCGTTGGGGTGTGATCTGTGCGTTTTCTGACAGTGATTGCTAGAGAAGAGTGGGAATAATCCTCTTCACATAAAAGCTGAAGATATACCCTTGGCTATCAAGAAGAGTGCACGAAAAAATCTGTGAAGGATAAGCCTGCTCCCTTCATTTTAATACAATCCTAAATAACCCATTTGATATTGGTTTTATGAACCAATTTTTTGGATATTGGCTTGTTATGGCTGGCCTTGTCATGGGGCTTGCGCCGGTCAAGGCTCAGGCAGCGCAGGTTGTCTCGTGCGACAAGGCAGCGGCTATTGTGGAGAAAAGCCTGGATATTCCTCTGGGTCTGCTTGTCGCGATTGCGCGGGTTGAAAGCAATAATCAACCCCTTGCCGTCAATGTAAACGGCCTCACTGTTTCCTTTTCCCGTCAGGAACTGGCGGTTGATGCCGTAAAAACAATGCTGAAATCGGGTGCTTTCGGTCCTCGGCCGCATGTCGATATCGGATGTTTCCAGATCAATCTCGGTTGGCATTCCGATGCATTTCCGTCGATTGAAGCAGGTTTTGATCCCGTGACAAATGGACTGGCAGCTGGTCTTTTCCTGCGCGAAATTCATGCAAAGACGGGCAGCTGGCACGAAGCGGTCGCCCGTTATCATGCGGCTTCTCAGGCTGGAGCCCGTTACGCCGAAGCCGTTTTCCGGAAATATGAGGGCCGTTCCGGGCAGAAGGCGACGGGATACTATGCACCGCCGGAAGGGGAAGCCACCGTGTTGCAGCATGAGGGGCGAAGCTGGGTTAAAACAGCATCCGCATATGGAGTGACCGTCTTTGAACCTGATGCCGGACAGTGATCATTATTCTGCGTAAATTCTGCCCATAGCAATCGGATCGCACGTGCAGCGTCAGTCTGGTTAGGGAAACAAGACCGCGATTGCGTCGTGACTATTCCGCATTCATTCATTGCGGTCATGAGCCCCATCTGATTGCTAGTGGAAAAGAAGACAGCCTCTCCCGATTGCAAAAACCACCAAAAAGGTCATCGTTTCAAAGAGCTATTGGTATAAGTGTAGTCTGAAAAGAAGTTGCGAGGGTTGGCCCAGATAGGGGCTGGGACAGTTCTTGCTCTTCATGCCTTTCGAGGATGCTTTTTCTTGTGTTCCATGCAGTTCATCCTCTCTTGGTCGCTGTGAGGATGGTGTGTGGGGGGTATCCCGAGGTGCTGACCCGATACGCTTTTCTGTCCTTCAAGAAATTCGGGATAATCAGCAGCAGTGACGTGGACGATAGCTGCCGAGACGGTCTACGACGGCGAGTTGAACGGTCTGCCGCGTTTCATCAACGGACGTAAAGACATGAGTGCGTGCGCGTCGTTCAATCTCCAGACTGTCTTCATGTTGAGAGGATGGTGCGGCTGTTTCCCGGATCAGGTCCGCTACCGTTATGCCTGAATGAACGGCAAAGCGCGCCACACGAAAAGCAAGACTGTTAACGACAGTTTCGGATTCCATGCGTCCGAAAGCGCTTTTGTGAAGCAGTAGGCGGTTTTTGGCGTCAGCGTAAAGCGTGACGACATGTCGTTCACAACACGCATGGAAATAACGCTGATGCCATAAACGGGTCTGCTCGTGCTCCGCCTGAGCCAGAGAGGCGTCGCGTGCCGCTTCCCGGTCACCGCTTTCGCGTGCTTTTACTGCGCGCGCCGCGAGCCAAGCACCGGCAAAATCGGAGTAGGCGCTGTTCTGCCAAAGAGAAGAGCCATCAGATGCCTCAGACCCGACACGGAACCGACGCTGCCCGTCTACGCCATAGATCACATGGAAAAGTTCTGGCTCCGGGTCACGGCCAATGACCAGCACGTCTGAGGGGCTGCCGGGATGGAGATAACGCTGGGTGGTGAACACATCGTAGAGTGCTTCATCATCATATGATTGCTCGAGATGCTTCTTCACATATCCAAGAAAACGGGGCGCTTGCATTTCCAGGATACTGCGTGGGCAGAAATCGAAACTCCACCACCGTGACATCTTGACCAGATTGAACGCCAGCGCATTGCGGAGAGGGAGGAGGGAAGCCGGTTTACTTCCATGTTCGCAGAGAAAATGCACATCGCGAAATCTGGCGATCAGTCTGTTTATCTGTCCGACAAATGGCTGGGCAAGATCAAGATAGGAGAGCAGTTGGGCCGGGTGGGAACGTTCGAGGTGCCATTCAGCAGTGAATTCCGTTGCAGTGTTCATCAGGAAAAGCCCTATTCGATGCAGGATTTCAAATAGCGTATTGCAATTAAGAATTGTTCGCAATAGTGGAGTGGGTAGGGCCAGATTAAGAGAGTGTCATTTTCTCTTTTGGGTTTGGCCTCTATCGGCTCAACACGGTGTGGAGATCAGTAGTTGTCGGAAATGACAACATAAGCTGTTTACGTATTCCGCAAATGCAATAGTGCTGATTCTGGCGCAGACAGATCGAATCTGTCTCTGTCCCTCATATTGAGATCAAAAAATGACGTCTAACCGTTGAAAGCGCATAGCCTTGAGAAGGTAATTCAAAGCAAAAAATGCCATAAAAAAAGAGGCCATATAGGCCTCTTTTTGCGGAAGTAACTGGCTTCTTATTTTTGAACTTTATGCTTTGGTGCCCGATGATGTCGGAACATCGGGTGAAAGCGTCGGGGAGCACGATAATTCTGCTCAATGGTGCCCACATCTTCCGGAGCTTCAGCTACTTCCGAGCCAGCATCCGCCGCAACAGTCATCCGCTCCGCTGAGGCGGTCATGACAGGAGAAGCGCCCTCGCTGCGAGGATAGATGAAGCCGAAGGTTGGATAGATGGACCCGAAGGTTCCCTTCTGGCCACTCAGTTCGACACGGACAGCGGACCAGTCATTGTCAGGTGAAACATCGACGACACGAACGTTGCGGCTGATGCCACTCTGTCCCCAGTGAGACTGGTCAATGGTGATGACACGGCTGTTCAGGGCATTGGTTACGACAGCAACATGACCAAGCGGCATGCGGCGGATCGGACGGAAATTGAGGACGCTTCCAACTTCCGGGGCTGAACCGCGCGCATAGCGACCGGCAGCTTTGTACCACCAGTCACGCGCATTGCCCCTGATTTCAACAGCGGATTCCGCTTTGGCAAAAGCGACGCACTGGATCACATGGTTGTTGTAGTGGTTATGCCGGACCCAGCGACCATAGTAGGCTGGCGCGTAATGTGTGTGGTAGCCATGCTGCACGACATTGAAGGAAATGCTGTGCATACGATGACTGGTGTTTTTCGTGGCCGCATGCCGTGCGCGGGCATGACCGGAAGAGGGGAGCAGTGCATTGGTTGCCGCTACTGTGAGGGTCGCCATGGCAAGGCGACGAAAGCCAGAAGTCCTCAGCAGATCCATAATGCGCAGCCCTCAAAATTCTCTGTGATCGTGCGTAGCAAGGCTGCTTTGCATCTGACAAGAGCCGCAACGGCACTTACTGACCTTAAAAGTCAGATCCTATCAATCTCATAAAATGAACAGTGAAACATGGGATTAAAATCCTATGTTTTGTAAATAAAAGTCAATTTTTGCCTTATTTCACATTAATGATTTATTTAATATGCATTAATTCTTAAGCGTAGATACCAAACCGTGCAGTTTGATTCGCTTGATGGGCCAAAGGGGAAGAACGGCAAGGCCGTGTAGCCAGCACTCAAGAGGACTCAACGGGATAGTCCGTCGTGAGGTAGCAGAGGCTTTCCTTAAACAAAGGGAAAAGCCTGTTCCTGCAGATATCAGTCCGGGAAAGAGCCTTAGCTGTGTTGGTAACTAAGAAACCAGCGTGAAAACTGTTCCAGCCCGGTTTCGAGCGACGTAGCAGGCTGCCAGTCGATCAGTTGCTGGATCTGCTCAAGAGAGGCCCAGGTATACTCAACATCAGCCGATGGCCGCGGCGTCATTTGAATATCAGCTTTTCGGCCCAGAAAGTTTTCCAAAAGACTGATGAGCCGCGCCACTGGTTCGGGAACATTGCTCCCGATATTCAGGATGCGAACCTGATCGGAGGGCGGCAGGTCCATTACGGCACAGATGGCATCGACGGCATCATCGATAAAAGTGAAATCGCGACCGAGAGAAGCACCTTCATACAGCGTGACCGGACGGCCCTCCGTTATGGCCTTGGCAAACAGATAATAGGCCATGTCAGGCCTTCCCCACGGTCCGTAGACCGTGAAAAAACGCAGTCCTGTCAGGGGAAGTTGATGAAGGTGATGGTAGCACTCTGCTGTCAGTTCGGCGGCCCGTTTGGAGACCGCGTAAAAGGAGCCGGGCTGGTCGACGCGGTCTGTTTCCCTGAAAGGTAACGCGGCATTCCGGCCGTAAACAGAGGATGATGAGGCATAGACGATGTGCCGCAGGGCAGGGAGCCGCTGGGCCAGTTCGAGAATGGCGACCTGCCCCCGGACATTGGCGTCTACAAAGGCAAACGGCATCATGACGGAATGGCGCACACCGGCCTGTGCTGCAAAATGCAGGATTTCGGTAATGGAACGCTGCTCGAAAGCCGTGAAAACAGTCAGCAGATCATCGACGGCGATGTCGATTTTTCGGATCGTGAAGTTCGGAAAAGCCTCAAGCTGGGCTAGGCGTGCATTTTTGAGGGCGGGATCGTAATAGCTGTTGAGATTATCAATCCCGATAACCTGTTTTCCGGACGCAAGCAGGCGCAGGCAGGTGCTGAAACCAATGAACCCGGCAGCCCCGGTGACCAGAACTGTCACCGTATGCTCCTGTCGAACCTGCTGCGTGCTGCCGGGTGAGTCATGAGGGTCAGTGAGACTTTTTTGCTGAAGCTGGCGGAGCCATCTTGGCTTCCAGTGAGGAGGATGTCACCCGGTCTCCGACAACGATCCCCAGCTTCGCCGTAATGCCGCCCTGTAGTTCGAGGGTCGCCATGGCCGGACCATGACTGCTGATACGCGCCAGACTCTGTGGCACGGCATTTTCGGTAATGGACTGGATGCGCCCGTTAGCGTCTATGAAAACGATATCGAGCGGAACGAGCGTATTCTCCATCCACATGTCGCTCTGCTGCGGCGCGCTCCAGAGGAACAGCATGCCCTGATCGGCAGGAAGGGACGTGCGGAACATCTCGCCGACCTGCTGCTGGCGCAAGGTGGTGGCCTTTTCAACCGTGAAATCATGCTTTCCGGAGGCCGAGGTGATTGTCAGCGTCTCTTTCGGAAGCGGCGGCTGGGCCGCTGTGGGGGCGCCGGATATGGCATCATCGGCAGAGGCCGGAAGGGGCAGCGAAAGCCCGCCTGAAGCAAGCGCAAGGGACAGAAAGAGAGTGCCAAACGTCTGACGGTTCACCGATGATGTGCCTCTGCTGATCGTTCCGAGGAACGGCTGGAAAAGGAAATAGGGGATCAGGGAAAATAAAGTCTTACTGCAGGAACTGGTTGTTCACCCGTTCCATGCCGATCTTCGTGGGCGCGCCATGTCCCGGCACGACGACAACTTCATCACCAAGGGGGAGAAGTTTCTCGCGGATTGCCGTGATCAGCTGACGACTGTCACCATAGGAAAAGTCGGTGCGTCCGATGGTGCCGCGAAACAACGTATCGCCCGCGAAAACAATCTGCTCCGCTGCGTCAAAAAACACGACATGGCCCGGCGTGTGACCGGGAACATGCAGCACCTGATAGTGGTGACCGAGAAGATCGAGCGTCTCGCCATCCGACGTGTATCGGTCAGGACTGACGCTGTGCAGGTCCGCCAGACCGAAATGACGCGCTTGCTCCTCGACGGAGTTCAGCAGGAACTCGTCATGGGTGGTGGGACCGATCACTTCGGGAGTCTCGGTCTGCGTACCAGCCAGAAGTGTTCTGAGAGCCACGGTGCCGCCGACATGATCCAGATGACCATGCGTTAGAAGAATGGCGTCCACTGTCAGACCGGCCTCGGTGATCCGGGCATGAATGCGTTCGGCATCCCCGCCCGGATCAACCACGAGAGCCTTGTGCGTCACCGGGTCCCAGACAAGGGAACAATTCTGATGGAACGGGGTGACAGGGAGCCGTTCTGTAATCAGACGTCCTGTATCGCTCATCATATGCTCCTGTCTGGTCTGGAAAAGGCTACGCAGGGGGTCAGGCGGTCTTCCAGCCTGTTTCCGGAATGTCGAAGTGGGAAGCCAGATCGGCAACCGGAATGTTGATCAGGTCCTTGTCGATCGACTTGATCAGCTTGGCCTGTGTCGGCTTGGCGAGGTGCTCACGGATGACGTGCAGAACCTTGGCCGGAGCCGCCAGAACGAAACCGTCCGGCTTGCTGCTGCCGTGAAGCTGGTCGTTCATCCATGTGGCGACGCGCTTGCCGAATTCTTCCTTGTGATGGTCGGCGACGGAGAAATCACCGCGACCATTGTCTGAAGAACCTGCAATTTCGGCTGCTGCGAAGTGGGAGACTTCGTGCATGTGGCCGTCCTTGTGCTGAAGGACGCGGGCCTTGCCGCCATCGGCAACGATATAAATGACTTGTCCGTCGAAGCTGTTCGGCATCGTATGTGCTCCATGATTGGCACGTTATTGTCCGAAAGTGCGAGGCATGCCGATAAGGCACGCCGGGATTCGGAGCTCGGCGCCAAGATAGAGCCCTGATCGGGGTTTGGGGCAACCCCCCTTTCTGTCAGCGCGGCCTTGCCTCACGGCTCGGGTGGAGAAACACAGCATTCATTGTATAGTGCAAAATATGTCCAGCTCCGCTCCTCCCGCAAAATTATCCTGCCCTTTTGCTTTGGCGCAGGAATGGCTCACACAGGGCAGAGCGGTCGCTTTCGCTACTGTCGTGGGGACCGGAGGGCGTTCGCCCCGGCCTCTTGGCAGCATCATGGTCATGGATGACAGCGGACGTGTTGAAGGCTCCGTCAGCGGTGGTTGCGTTGAGGCGGACGTCATGTCCATCGCAAAAGAGGTGATGGATGGCGCGCCGCCCTGTGTCCGCAGTTATGGCGGTGAAGAAGTGGGGCTCTGGTCGGTGGGGCTGGCCTGTGGCGGTCGTCTGGATGTGTTTGTCGAGGCCGTGCGGTCGCCGCTTTCCCCGGAGGGCACGTTTCCCGCTGAACTGCTTACGTGGATCACCGATCGACGCACCAAGGGAGAGCCTCTGGCTATCGGCATGGCGCTTGATGGCTCACGGCATGCGGTGCTGGCAGGAGAAGGGGCATTATTCTGTCCTGACGAGGAGGTTCCGTCTGCGATTGTGAGCATCATGACAGAGCGGGTCGCGACGGGAGAGGCAGGAGCGGTCAGTCCCGCGATAACGCCCGACTGGTTTGTGCAACTGCTGATGCCTGCGCCTCGTCTGCTGATCGTAGGAGCGGTTCATATCGCGCAGGTGCTGGCGGCGATGGCGACCAATGCGGGTTATGATGTCACCATCATTGATCCCCGCACCAGTCTTGCGACGCCCGAGCGTTTCCCCGGTGTCAGACTGGTGGATGACTGGCCCGATGACGCCCTCTCGGCAGCCAGACCGGACAGGATGACCGCTATTGTCACGCTGACCCATGACAGCAAGCTCGACGATCCAGCGCTTATGGAAGCTTTGAAAGGTCCGGCTTTCTATATCGGCGCTCTGGGATCGCGGGGAACGCAGGCCTCGCGTCTGGAACGGCTGCGCGAAGCAGGCGTGAGCGAAGAGTCTCTCCAGAGGGTCAGGGGACCAGTCGGCCTGCCGATCGGTGCTGTCGATGTGGAAGAGATCGCGATTTCCATCATGGCCGACATTGTCGCCGTGCGTCGCGGTGCACCGCTCGCCAAGAGTATCAGCTGGTGGTCGCCCGGACAGGTGAAAGCGTGACAGTCGCAGGGTCGGTCGTCGCCGTCGTTCTGGCGGCTGGTCGGTCCTCCCGGTCCGGAGCGCAGCACAAGCTGCTGGCCAGAGATGCGGACGGCCAGACCATGCTCGCCCGCACGCTTGCCGGACTCTGCGCCAGTCAGGTGTCGGCGCTTTGCGTCGTTCTGCCGCCTTTGGCGCGTGAAACTTCCGCAGCCCTTCAGGCGATCGTGCAGAAATCATGTTCAGGCAAACCCACTGAAATTCGTATCTCCAACGCAGCAGACGAAGGTCTGTCCGCGTCCCTGAAAGTCGGCATTGCATGGGCCATGGAACAGCAGGCCGCAGGATGCATCGTCAGTCTTGGAGATATGCCGTTGGTCGGCAGCTTGGTCATTGATGCGCTGGTCAGTCGCTTTCGGCAGGGCGATGCCGATGTCGTTCTGCCGGAATGGCTGGGGCAGGTGGGCAATCCGGTCCTGTGGAAAGCGGGATGTTTTGAGGCTTTGCAGACGCTGACAGGAGATAGAGGCGGGAAGGTTTTGCTAGCTCAGCCGTCTCTGAGAAAAGCGAGAGTTGCAGCCGATCCATCGGTTCTGATGGATTTCGATACCCCTGACGCCCTGCTGGAATTTGCGCATATGCGGGCTGCGGGAAACATCTGATGATCTGCTTGTCGCGCAACAGGCTGTGATTAAAAATCATTTCCTAAATGAAATGAAGTCCGGTAAGGCTTGAAGCCAGTGCGTGACCAGATTGGGCATGCCTTCTGACTGACATTCAACGGGAGACCCCATCCGATGGCTGTCGTGCAAACCGGAAATGGTGTCCGGATCACCGGCGATGACGGGCTGGATGTCCAGCGCACGGCTTTCACGGAAATACCGGTTGTTGATCTCGCGGGCATGATGTCGCCGGATGAGACGGAGCGACAGAGAACAGGGGCAGAGGTCCGGAAGGCCTGCACCGAGGTCGGTTTCTTCTACGTACGCAATCACGGTGTGAACCCTGACGTGCTGGCAAAATGCTATGAAGAAAGCAAGGCTTTCTTCGCGTTGCCTGAGACTGAAAAGTGCCTCGTCCACATCAGAAACTCACCCAACCATCGTGGTTACGGTCCACTGCTCGAAGAGAACACCAATCCTGACTCGCAGGGCGACCTGCACGAGGCCTTTGATCTTGCGGGCGATATTCCTGCCAGCGATCCGGATGTGATGGCGGGCAAGGCGCTGTATGGTCCCAATCTCTGGCCTGAACGACCGCTCGGGTTTAAACCGGCGGTGCTTGACTGTTACAGAAGTCTGGTGGCGCTGGGACACACACTGTTCCGGGCGTTTGCTTTGGCTCTTGAGCTGGAGGAGGATTATTTCCTCCCGCTGATCCGCAAACCCTGCGCGCATATGCGTATTCTTCGTTATCCGCCACAGGAAGTCGTCGTCAGCGAAAAGCAGATCGGTATCGGCGCGCACTCGGATTATGAGTGTTTCACCATCCTGAACCAGAACGGCGACTCTGCGCTTCAGGTGCTGAACGCGGCAGGTGTCTGGGTGGAAGCGGCGCCCATTCCAGATACATTCGTCATCAATGTCGGGGACATGATGGCGCGGTGGACCAATGACCTGTTCTGCTCGACCCTGCATCGCGTCATCAACCGATCCGGAAAAGAACGTTACTCCATCCCGCTTTTCTTTGGACCTGACTACGACACCGTCATCAGTCCGCTGCCATCCTGTCAGGATGCGGATCATCCGCCGCTCTACCCGCCCATCAGGGCTGGGGATTACATCCTCTCCCGGTTTGACGAGACATATGATTATCGTCAGGCGCAGCCAGAAAAAGTCTGAATTCTTTCCAACAGGATTATGTAATTATGCAAGTTGAGGAAACCGGTAGCGCGGCCGTTCTGGAACCCGTGTCAACCCATTTGCGGACAACCCGCGTGGATCGGGTCTTCTGGAGCCATTTCTCTCCCAACCTTGCGCCTTCAGCCTGGGTGATCGGCGTGCTGGTGGTGGTGCTTGGACTGCCCGGATGGACCGGTTTCTCGGTTCTGCTGATCGGCAATCTCCTTGGCTCGCTACCTGTGGCGCTCTGTGCCGTGATGGGGCCTGAGACGGGACTTCCGCAGATGGAAGCGTCACGTTTCTCGTTCGGCCGGACCGGCAAGCGGCTGCCTTCCCTGATCAACTGGGCGAACTGCGTCGGCTGGGATGCGGTCAATAATGTGCCGTCCGCACTGGCCTTCATCCTGCTGCTGAAGATGGTTGGTCTTGCAGTCCCGTTCTGGCTCGCTCTGGGTATTCTGGCTTTCGCCCAGTTGCTCGCGAGCATGGGTGGACATGACATTGTTCAGGCGATTGAAAAATATCTCGGCTGGGTCCTGCTGGTATCGTTTGCCATCGTCGGAGGGATCGCCGTTTTCCAGTCGTCGGGGCAGGGAAGTGCAGCACCCGCCGCTGCGCCGCGATTTGCTGATATCATGATCGGTATAGGTGCTGTCAGCAGTTTCAACATGGCATGGGCGGCCTATGCATCGGACTACACGCGCTATGTCCCGCCTGGCACGCCGTCTTCCCGTGTTTTCTGGCTGACCTTTGGCGGAACATTCCTTTCTTCCTTTATCATGGAACTGTTCGGCCTGCTGACCGGGGCTGCAATCAGCGACCCGTCGCCGGGTTCGGTGATTGCAGCCTTGCAGAACTGGTCAGGTGTTTTTGCACCGGTGGCTCTGGCCGCCGTGGCGTTTTCTTCCATCGCGATCAATGCAGCGAACGACAATACGGCTGCCTATGCGCTGATTTCCGGAGGCGTGCATGTCAACCGTATGCTCAGCGCTGTGGTGACGGCAGGCATGGGCTACCTTCTTGCTGTGCTGGGGGAGGGAACATTCGTGTCCCTCTATGAGAATTACCTGCTTCTCGCCCTTTATTGGATCGCGCCATGGTGCGGGATCGTGCTGGCCGACTGGTATTGCCGTCCTGCGTCGCTGAAGTCTCTGCGGATGGAAACACTCGCCGGCTGGACATCGTCGGCGACGCTGTTTGTCGTCGTGACGGTTTTGACAATTGGCCTGTTCTCATCGACACCTCTCTACACAGGCCCTGTTGCGGCGATGCTCGGAGGGGCAGATGTCGGTTATCTCGTCGGTTTCTTCCTGGCTGCTCTGGGACAGGTAGCGCTGCTGAATGCACGAGGGCGGCGCGTATCTGTCGCCCATTTTCAGGATGCCTGATACGGCGAGGAATTCATGACGATCGAAACGGGTAAAATCTGACATGATGGATTTGGTTCTGAAAAACGGTGTCCTGCCCGATGGCAGTCGGGTGGACATCGCCATCGCCGACGGAAAAATCGCCGCCATTGAAGCAGGGTTTTCAGGTGAGGCTGCCGAGACGCTGGATCTGGAAGGCTACTTGGTCTCTCCGCCTTTCGTGGACAGCCATTTTCACCTCGATACGACGCTGACAGCTGGACTGATCCGTCACAATACTAGCGGCACCCTTCTGGAAGGTATCCAGATCTGGAAGGAAACAAAGCCCCATCTGACCGAAGAGGATATCTACGCCCGCGCCCGCAAACTGTGCGAGATGACCATCTCGCAAGGTACGCTCGCCATCCGGTCACACGTCGATATCAGCGATCCTGATCTGAAAGCGGTCCGTGCACTGGTGCGTCTGCGGGAGGACCTGAAACCGTGGATGACCATCCAGCTTGTGGCCTTTCCGCAGGACGGTTTTTTCCGGATGGCAGGCGCGGCGGAACTGCTGGTCAGAGCGCTCGATATGGGGCTCGATCTGGTTGGCGGCATTCCGCATTATGAACGGACGACGTTACAGGGCGGTGAGTCGATCGACGCGTTGTTCCGGCTGGCGGCGGATCGCGCGCTGCCGATCGATATGCATTGCGACGAAACGGATGACCCGAATTCGCGCCATATCGAAACCATGGCGGCCTGCGCTGTCAGATATGGTTTGCAGGGCAGGGTGACCGGCTCCCACCTGACCTCGATGCATTCCATGGACAATGCTTACGCCGACAAGCTGATCGGTCTTCTGGCAGAATCAGGCCTGGCCGCCGTTTCGAACCCGCTGATCAACATGACGTTGTCGGGGCGCTACGACACCTATCCGAAGCGTCGTGGACTGACGCGCATTCCTGAACTGCTGCGTGCTGGCGTGCCGGTCGGGTTTGGTCATGACTGTGTGATGGACCCGTGGTACCGCCTCGGCAGTCATGATATGCTGGAAGTGGCCTCCATGGGACTGCATGCTGCCCAGATGACCAGCGAGAGTGAGATGGCCGCCTGTTTCAGCAGTGTCACCGACATGGCGGCAGGGATTCTCGGTCTGGACTCGTACGGGCTGAAAGTCGGCAACCCGGCTGACCTGGTGGTGCTGCAGGCCTGCTCGGTGTTCGATGCGTTGCGGTTGCGTCCATGTCGTTTGTATGTGCTGAGAAACGGACGGATCATTTCCCGCACAGCACCACGTCTCAGTCAGTTGACGCTGTCCGAGGAGCGGACGGTCGATCTGGCGCGGATCTGATCGTGGCAGGATGGAGCGATGACCGCTCCATCGCTCAAGAGAAGATACTCTCTCAGAAGTCCAGATTGGCGTAATACTCAGGCGGATTCATGCCGGGCACGCGGTCGTTCAGCAGAGGACGGAAGCACGGACGGGATTTGACCCGCGCATACCATTCGCGGGCTGCGGGCTGCTTGCTCCAGTCGATATCGCCAATGAAGTCGAGGCAGGAGACATGCGCGGCGGCGGCGAAATCGGCCAGCGACAGCGTGCCGCCCGCAAGCCATGTGCGCGCTTCCGCAAGCTGGCCGATATAGTCGAGATGCGGACGAATGTTGGCGTAACCTTCCCGCAGGGCAGTGCCGTCCGGATTGCCGCGACCGCTCAGGCGTTTGAACACCTTCTCGCCCAGCAGCTTGCGGGTGACGTCGCGTGCGAAAACGCTGTCGAACCACGCGACCAGCCGACGGACTTCAACACGTTCGGCAAGGGTGCGACCAAGCAGGCAGGGGTCGGGATAGGCTTCTTCCAGATATTCGCAGATCACCGACGAATCCGGAACCACAAGCCCGTTGTCCTCCACCAGAACCGGCACTTCCTGTGCCGGGTTCAGGCGGGCGAATTCAGGACGGTTCTCCCAGACGCGCTCGGTCAGCGGCTCGAACGGGAGACGTTTTTCACCCAGTGTCAGCCGGACTTTGCGGCAATAGGGTGACAGGGGAAAATGATGAAGGATTCGCATGTGCCCGCTTTAAGCGATCCTTGCGTCACGCGCCAGTAGGTGCATGCAGGGTGTGTACTGTCCGCGCATATGTGCGCGACAGGGAGGCGTCAGAAAGAGAAGCGCTATTGTCAGGGAATAGTCAGGACGCATGATGTCCGCCCTCGACAGGCGGATTAGCGAGATGTTACCACGAGGTCATGATTCTCAACCGGTCGCAATGGTGACGCGCCGGACAATTTTTCAGACCAGGGATGAGCCCCAGATCGTGACGTCGTCCACAGCTTCCGTCGATCCTGCAAGCCTGCCGCGCATCCGGGCTGGCGGTCGGTCCTTTCTCGCTCTGGTGCTTACGCCCGAAGCTCCGCTTGATATCTGGCTCGTCGCTCTGGATCATCAGATCAGTCGCTCCGCCGGTTTTTTTGCGGGCAAACCGATTATCCTTGATCTCACGCTTGTGCCGCTGGACACGCCGGGCCTTGCCGGGCTGCTACCAGCACTTGATGAGCGCAATATCCACGTGATCGGGATTGAAGGCGCGGATCGGAATGAAGAGGTTTTTGCCGACTGGAACTGGCCAGAAGGTCTGAGCGGGGGGCGTTCTACCGCCGAGGAAGATATTCCGCTTGATGACGTCGAGGAACTGGAGCCCACTCCCGGTGCGCTGATTGTTGAAGAGCCGGTGCGTTCCGGACAGCATATTGTCTGGGCGGAAGGTGATGTCATCATCCTGGGTTCTGTCGCATCGGGCGCGGAAGTCTCGGCTGGCGGCTCGATCCATGTGTATGGCGCGCTCAGGGGACGCGCCATTGCGGGGATTGTCGGGCGTCCCGAGGCACGGATTTTTGCCCGTGTGATGCAGCCCGAACTGCTGGCCATTGACGGCTTTTATGCGATTGCCGAAGAAATGTCGGAAGATCTCATCGGAAAACCATCGCAGGCTGTACTCGTTGACGAAGTGCTTACTCTTAAGCCTCTAACGTAGGGCATATTTCGTCGTAATATTAATTTCCGGGCCTGGCCCTGATTTGGACACACATTCGGCCCATTTGATGCGATGATTAAGGGGTCGACACAGAAATAAGGACGAACAGTTTATGGCGCAGGTTCTCGTCGTCACATCCGGCAAGGGCGGCGTCGGTAAGACCACCACCACCGCTGCCCTCGGCGCGGCGCTTGCAAAGACGGGCAAGTCCGTTGTCGTGGTCGATTTCGACGTTGGCCTGCGGAATCTCGATCTGGTGATGGGTGCCGAGCGTCGGGTCGTTTTCGATCTGGTGAATGTCATTCAAGGCGATGCGAAGCTGAATCAGGCGCTTATCAAGGACAAGCGCCTTGATACGCTCTCGCTGCTTCCGGCTTCCCAGACCCGTGACAAGGATGCTCTGACGGAAGAAGGCGTGGCGAAGGTCATGGCCGAACTGAAAGAGAAGTTTGACTGGGTGGTCTGCGACAGTCCGGCCGGTATCGAGCGCGGTGCCCAGCTGGCCATGGCGCACGCCGATCAAGCTGTGATCGTCACCAACCCGGAAGTCTCTTCCGTGCGTGACAGTGACCGTATCATCGGCATGCTGGACAGCACGACAGAGAAGGCGAAGACGGGCGAAAAGATGCCCAAGCATCTCCTGCTGACCCGTTATGATCCAGCCCGCGCCGCTCGCGGAGAAATGCTGAGTGTTGATGACGTTCTGGACATTCTCTCGATCCCGCTGATCGGCATCATTCCGGAAAGCCAGGATGTCCTGCGCTCCTCCAACCTCGGTGCGCCTGTTACTCTGGCCGCTCCCGAAAGCGCACCCGCCCGCGCGTATTTCGAGGCTGTGCGTCGTCTGGCCGGAGAAAAGGTGGACGTCACGGTTCCTACGGAGAAGAAAGGTCTGTTTGACTGGCTCTTCAAGCGGGGTGCTGCATGAGCTTTCTCGCAAACCTTTTCAACCGCAAGTCGTCCGCGCCTGTGGCGCGTGACCGGTTGCAGATTCTTCTCGCTCATGAACGTGCCAACCTTGGCGAAGGCAAGTCCGATCTTCTGGTCCAGCTCCAGAAAGAGATCATGGAAGTGATCAGTCGGCACGTTGCCGTCGATCAGGACAAGGTTCAGGTCAAGTTGGACCGTGGTTCGGGATGTTCCATGCTGGAAATCGATATTGAGGTTCCGGGAATTGAGCAGAACGACAAGGAAAAGAAAGGCGATGCCCATTCTGTGTGAATGTGGTTAGTCCGACTGAATGATGAAATGGCGTCCCGGATGATTGGGACGCCATTCTCATTTCAGAAGTTAAGGTAAGATCAACCAGCCTTGTCACTGTGCGGTTAAAATGGCGGCAGACCAAAAACGTCCGCCGCCTGCTTCATTCAGCCACCAAAGGGGTGGAACGAACGCCGTGGACGATGCGGTCGGTAGTCACTCTCGTTCATACGGAAATCCGGCACGCCACCCATCAGTGGATCGGTAATGCTGTCGCAACCGTTTTCCAGATGTCCGGCAAGCTGAACCTTGAAGCTGGAATCCCCCTCAACCTCAATCGTCAGATCATACCAGCCACCTGTCTCCTTGGTCATGACCGTCAGCACATGGGACTCCATCGGCTCAAGTACATGACGTCCACTCAGCACTTCGCCTGAGTAGCCATCCGTGATGCGCAGACGGGCGCTTGTGTGAGCGTGATTGACCACATCAATCAGAAGGATGTTCTCAAAGCGCTCCGAGCGGCTGTTCACGCCGATCTGAGCAAACGATCCTCCGCGTAATGTGCCTTGGAACAGACGATAGAAACCGTTGGGGCCATGCACGGACAGATCAAAGGTCCGGTTGGAGTCCGAGGCTGACCATGTGTCACTCAGACGCTTGTGGTCTTCAATGGTGTAGAAGCGGGCCACGTCGGTCGCATTGGCATCGCGGACATGGAAAGCAACGCCTGCGTCACCAGTATTGTGGAAACCCAGAACCATCTTCCCGGCGCTTGCGTGCGGGGTCGAATGGATGTGCAGGTCGTAAGGAAGCGCTCTTGCCCGACGTACGCCTTTTTCCTGCACAGGCACGCTCTGGTTTGTGGGCACTGCCGGGACGTAACTGTCATGTCTTTTCGTATCGATCGGTGCGAAGCTGGTTGTGGAAGGCAGCGGAGCGACACGCGTATTCGGGTTTTCAAAATCGAACGCCGATGTCAGATCGCCGGAAACCACGCGACGCCAGGGTGAGATATTGGTTTCGATCAGCCCCGGATAGTGCGGTGCAAAACGGGCTTCAAGGAAGCGGATGAGAGAGGTGTGGTCGAACATCTCCGAGTTGACCCAACCACCACGGCTCCACGGAGAGACGACCAGCATCGGCACACGTGGACCGAAACCATAAGGGCCAGCAACATAGCTGGATGAGCCGGGATAGATCTCGTTTTCGATGGAAACTGTCGAGTTGCCCTGCGTCGTTGACGGCGGCGGTGAGGGAGGAACGATGTGATCAAAGAAACCGTCATTTTCATCGAACATGATGAACAGAGCAGTCTTGCTCCAGACATCCGGGTTATCCGTGAGAATGTCGAGAACCTGCGAAATGTACCAGGCACCATAGTTTGAAGGCCAGTTCGGATGCTCGGAATAGGCTTCCGGTGCGACGATCCATGAAACCTGCGGCAGTGTTCCGGCTTTGACGTCAGCCTTGAAGATATCAAACAGCGTGCCGGACACGGCCGTGTTGGTGCCTGTGCGCGCCTTCTGGGCCAGTGGGGAGGAGTCAGCAGCGTTCTGATACTGGTGGAAATACAGCAGCGATGTATCGCCATAGTTTCCAATATAGGGATTGCTCGTCCAGCCCCATGAGCCGGTAGCACTCAGACCGGTGCCGATATCCTGATACACTTTCCACGAAACGCCAGCCGCTTCCAGACGCTCAGGATAGGTTGACCAGCCATAACCGGCTTCAGCGTTGCTGACCACCGGACCGCCGCCCGTGCCGTCATTTCCGACATAACCGGTCCACATATAATAGCGGTTGGGATCGGTCGCGCCCATGATCGAGCAGTGATAGGAATCACAGATCGTGAAGGCGTCGGCCAGAGCGTAATGGAACGGTACGTCTTCACGCACCAGATGCGACATGCAGGTTGTGGTCTTGGCCGCGATCCAGCCATCCCAGTTGCCGTTGTTCCAGGCTTCGTGGGTCGTCGCCCAGTCATGCGGGAGGTCGGCAAGGAACTGCATGCCCATATCCGGCGCATCTGGATGGAACGGCATGACCCTGTCGGTGCCATGAGGTTGGCTCCAGACCGTGTTGCCGGAAGGCAGACGAACAGCGCGAGGATCATTATAGCCCCGGACACCCTGAAGCATGCCGAAATAATGATCGAACGAGCGGTTTTCCTGCATAAGGAAAATGACATGTTCGATGTCGTCAATGGAACGGGTGCGGGTATTGGCCGGCATCGCAACGGCCTTGCCGATGCTCTGCTGCAGCGTTGTCGCCATAGCGCCCGATGTCAAAAGCTTGAGAAAATTACGGCGATCTGTCTCGGTCATCACTTTGCTTTCGTGACTGGTGTGGACTCACGAATGCGCTGATAGCCTTGGAGAGAAGAGCGTAGGTGACAGTATAATTAACGTGCTGTTAATGTTTGATGCAGATGGGACACTTTTGTTTATAAAAAGATACAAATATAATTAACCGTGGAAATTTATAGTGTTTGAGCTTTCATTTGGTGAATGTGAAATATTACTTTTACAGTTTTTGATTTCGCAAAACAAAAGGAGACTTTCCGGAACAGAAAAATGCTTCTGTCCAGAAAGTCTCCTTACAGGGTCTGCCTCATAAAGCAGTGATGATCCGGTCAGGGGAGCCTTCCACCTGTCCGGATCAGGAAACCTTTCAGTCTTCCAGACGAAGGGCTTCCGTTGTGTCTTTGCGGAGTGCCTCGCAAAGCGGCTGGTTGTCAGAGAGCTTTTGCCCAAAGGAGGGGATCATTTCCTTGAGCTTTGCATCCCATGCCGGAAGCTGGGCGGCAAAGCACTTGCGGATCACGTTGAGCATGATCGGGGCAGCCGTGGAGGCTCCCGGTGAAGCACCAAGAAGCGCTGCCACCGATCCATCGGCGGAACTGATCACTTCCGTGCCGAACTGAAGCACGCCGCCTTTTTTCGCATCAGACTTGATGACCTGCACACGCTGACCAGCAACAACCAGTTCCCAGTCCTCGTCACGGGCATCGGGCACGAATTCCCGAAGCGCTTTCATCCGGTCCGCATTGCTCTGGAGAACCTGCTGGATCAGATATTTGGTGAGTGCCCAGTTGTCGCGGGCCACGGCCAGAATGGCGCCGATATTACCGGCATTGATCGAACGCGGCAGATCGAGCAGCGAGCCTTTTTTCAGGAAGCGGGTCGAGAACCCGGCATACGGTCCGAACAGCAGGGCTGGTTGGCCGTCAATCATACGGGTATCGAGATGCGGCACCGACATTGGCGGTGCGCCGACCGATGCCTTGCCATACACCTTGGCGCGGTGAGCGGCGATGACATCGGGGTTCTTGCAGCGCAGGAACTGTCCGCTGACCGGGAAGCCGCCATAACCGCGAGCTTCCGGGATGCCGGTTTTCTGAAGCAGCGGAAGCGCCGCGCCGCCAGCACCGATAAAGAGAAAGCGCGTGGTGATCGTGCGTGACTGGCCCGTATGCAGTGCCTTCACGCGCACATTCCACAGGCCATCAGCGCCGCGTTTGATGTCCTCGATCTCATGGCCCGTATGCAACGCGACACCGGGCTTTTCTTTCAGAGCCTTGATCAGAAGACGCGACAGGGCACCGAAATTGACGTCCGTTCCGGAAGCAATCCACGTCGCCGCCAGTTTCTCACCCGCCGGACGGTTCTTCATCACCAGCGGGATCCACTGACGCAGCTGCTCAGGATCTTCCGAATAGCGCATGCCGGAAAAAAGCGGATGGTCTTTCAGCGCCTCATAGCGACGACGGAGAAAATCGACGTTCTTGTCGCCCCACACGAAACTCATATGAGCGACCGGGGTGATGAAGTCCCGCGGATTAGCGATCTGGCCGGTTTTGACGAGGTAGGACCAGAACTGGCGCGACACCTGAAACTGTTCGTTGACGTTCAGCGCCTTGCTGATGTCGATGCTGCCGTCGGCATTCTCGGAGGTGTAGTTCAGCTCGCAGAGAGCGGAATGCCCGGTCCCGGCGTTGTTCCAGGCGTTTGAGCTTTCCTGCGCTACATCGTCGAGGCGCTCGAAGATGTCGATCGTCCAGTCTGGCTGCAACGTGTTGAGAAAGGTGCCGAGCGTGGCGCTCATGACACCTCCGCCAATCAGGAGAACGTCCGTCGAAGCACGGACTTCAGTCGTTGCAGCACTCATAACACTCTCCGGTAGATAACGTGTGACAAACCACAGGAATATATTGGCTGAGACGGGCCATCAGCCGGGAGAATGGCCCGGTCAGGACCATAAGGAAAGCCTTTCCCCCGCCATGTTTTCTCCAGCGTTTCATCTTGGACTGGCCGTTCACCGCCCCTGAAGCCTGTACAATTCCAAAACATCGTCACCGGTATGCACATGATTTGTCCGGTTTGCTGCATCATCTCTTTGCGAGCATCCGGAAACGGCTCTGGTTCTCGGGCGTTCTGACTCCCACATGGTCTGCGTATGGCGATTCCAGCCGGAACGCAGACTGCCTTGAAGGAGTGACTGCAATGACGATCAAAAAATACGGCACAGCCCACTGGGAAGGGAACATCAAGGAAGGCAAGGGCCTGATTTCCACCGAAAGTGGCGCGCTGAAGGACCAGCCTTATGGCTTCAATACCCGCTTTGAAGGCAAGCCCGGCTCCAATCCGGAAGAGCTGATCGGCGCAGCCCATGCATCGTGCTTCACGATGGCGCTTTCTCTTATCCTCGGCAATGCGGGCTATACAGCCACGGCTCTTGATACAAAGGCTGTTGTGTCGCTGGACAAGCTGGATGCCGGGTTCGCCATCACTTCAATCCACCTGACGCTTACAGGCACGGTTCCAGGCGTCAGTCAGGAAGAATTCAAGAAACTGGCGGAGAAGGCCAAGGAGAACTGCCCGGTTTCGAAGCTGTTCAAGACCGAGATTTCTCTGGATGCTACCCTTAACTGAGAACTGTCCCGGTGCAGGATATCAATACTCCTGCACCGGACTTCACAGTTATTTTGCCGAAACGGTGGTGCTCATGCCCAGCCGATCGAGCAGCTGGCGGTCCCGTGTAGCCGCCGGGTTCGGGGTCGTCAGCAGACGCTCGCCATAGAAGATCGAGTTTGCCCCGGCGAGGAAGCAGAGAGTCTGCGCCTCGTCCGTCATGTTCTCGCGTCCAGCCGCCAGACGCACATGACTGGCTGGCATTGTGATGCGTGCAGCGGCGATCACACGCACAAAATCGATCGGATCGACTTCCTCCGCTGTTTGCAGCGGTGTTCCGGCAACCTTCACGAGCAGGTTGATCGGCACGCTCTCGGGATGCTTCGGCATGGACGCCAGTGACGCGATCATCCCAGCGCGATCTGATTCACCTTCGCCCATGCCGACAATGCCACCGCAGCACACATTGATGCCTGCGTCGCGGACGTTGGACAGCGTGTCGAGACGATCCTGATAGGTGCGTGTGGAGATGATCTCGCCATAAAATTCCGGCGAGGTGTCGATATTGTGGTTGTAATAATCCAGCCCGGCGTCCTTGAGACGATGCGCCTGCCGGTCATCCAGCATTCCAAGCGTGACGCAGGTTTCAAGGCCGAGCGCCTTCACGCCTTCGATCATGGAGCAGACCGTTTCCAGATCATGATCCTTGGGGGAACGCCAGGCAGCACCCATGCAGAAGCGGGCGGCCCCGGCCTCCTTGGCCCGCTTGGCCTCAGCGATCACACCGTCAACCGCCATGAGCTTTTCCGCCTTGATCCGCTCGTCATGGCGTGAGCTCTGCGGGCAATAGGCGCAGTCTTCCGGACAGCCGCCTGTCTTGATCGACAGAAGCGTCGAGATCTGGATCTCCGTCGGATCGAAGAACTGCCTGTGCAGGGTCTGTGCCCGGTAAATCAGCTCGGGGAAAGGAAGATTCAGAAGCGCTTCGACTTCGTCACGTGTCCAGTCGTGCCGTAACGGCGTTCCTGCGTTCGTCTGGGACGGAGAAAGGGCGCTGAGGGAGCTGCCGTCTGCCATGGCCGGAGGATGTTCCTGTTATCTGCGGGATATCTATCTTGGCACGGAATGCCTCCTGTTTTCAACGAGCAGAAGAACGCTTTCCGGTAGAGGATGCAGTAGAAAAGCAACGCTCCTCATGGGGTGGGTGACCATGAGCCGGAAGCTTAAGCACTTTTTATCTTCTGCCGGGCATCATTGCGCATTGAACTGCGATGAGTGTGCTGGGTCAGATGGGGCTCCACGAAAATGATAGAGCCAGCGCTTCCGTAGAGCGTAGGTTGGAACAACTGGCGGCCCTGGCGTTTGCTGCGGCAGATGTGCTGTTTGAAGTGGATCGCGCCTTCCGTATCCGTCATGTCGGCGGTGCTATTCAGAAACTGACCGGGCACACTGCCAGGGCAGTCAGAAACATGTCGCTGTTCGACATGCTTATTCCGTCGGATCGTATCTTTCTGAAGCGGGTTGTAGAGGCATTCGATCAGGGAGAACCGGTCAGGCGCACGGCTGTCCGGTTTTTGCATGGCGAGAGTGAAAATACAGTTGTCATGCTGAGCATGACGGTCATGCCGGGCACCGTTGGGGAACGTCTTGTGACCGCGACCATTCTGGATCGTGGTTTTACGTCGGCTTCCTCCGAGGATGGTTTTCTTGATCGCTCCTCCTTTCTGAGTGTTGCGCAGCGGTTGACTTCGGTAGGCGAAGAAAAGGCGCAATTTAATCTTGTGATGCTGGGTCTGCTTCAGACGGTAAAAAATGCCGCGATGCAGGACACCGTCCTTGGCAAGGCGGTTTATGCGGAAATCGAGGCGATTCTCCGTTTGATCAGCGAAAGCGGGGCTGTCACCCGTCTTGGTAACGGCGCCTTTGCCTATTTTCAGAAAGTTGAGGACGACCCCGGCCTTGTCGCGGAAAAAATTGCGTCGGCGACAGAGATTCCGCTGACCCGTCCCTTTATCCAGAAGCTGCCTCTCGACGCGATGCTTATGGAGCACAAGGAAATAGTGAAGGCCCTGAACTATGCGCTTGAAGCATTTGCTGATGAGAGGACGCGGCAGGGGATAGCATTCGAAAATCTGCCGGACTGTCTGGCAGCGGCGAACAACCGCGACCGGGGAATGGTGACGTCCTGCCGCAACATCATCAAGGACGAGACATTCTTTCAGGTGCTGCAGCCCATTCTCACACTGAAGAACGGGATCATTCAGCATTATGAAGTTCTGACGCGGTTTGCTGAGGGTGTTGCCCGGGGTATCGCCAACACAGGTGATTTCATTCAGATTGCCGAGCAGATCGGCATGATCAACACCTTTGATCTCCTGAACTGCGTCAAGACCATCAAGCTGCTTCAGCAGCTTCCCAATGAAATAAAGCTGGCTCTGAATGTCTCCGGGCGTTCAGTGCAATCCGCTGAATTCGCCAGTCAGATGATGAATCTTCTGGACTCTGCGGAAATGAAGGTCAGTCCGTCACGTCTGCTCATCGAAATTACCGAAACGCGTGGAATTACCAATTTTGAAGGCGCAACTTCTTTTCTTCAGTGGCTGGTGAAGCGGGGCCACAGGATCTGTCTGGACGACTTTGGCGCGGGTGCGATGAGTTTTGAATATCTCCGCCGCTTTCCAGTGGATTTTGTGAAAATTGATGGACATTTCTTTCGGAACGCCATGAGCAGTGGACGCGACAGAATTCTGATCAGGGCGATTGCCCGCTGTTCCTTTGAACTCGGTTGCAGAACGGTTGCAGAAATGATCGAAACCGAAGTCGATGCGGCTCTGGCGAAAGAACTGGGTGTGGAATGCGGGCAGGGGTGGCTGTTCGGACAGCCGGTCACAGCCGATCAACTGCTTGCGTCGGTGGAGCGTGTGACCAGAACACAGATTCGTTCTGGTTCGGAAAGTTTTCTGCTGTCTCGCACAGCCTCCCTGTCCTCTCAGCGTACGGATATCGAGAAGGGCACCTCTCCGACTTTAAAAGCAAAGGCTCCGCGAAAAAAGCTGACGGCAAGAGATAATTCCTGACAGCTCTCGGTGTTTTCGTGCAGGCTCAGCCCGTCCGTCCTTTTTGAGCTTTTCTCTTGACCTGCCTGGCATTTAGGCGCAGGCGAGGGCGTTTGACGCCATAGGTTCAGGACGGGGGAGGCAATGAAGCACTGGCATATCGATCAGATGGACTGGAGCAGTTTCGAGCCATCCAAAGTTGACCCGGATATTGTGGCCGTTGTGAAGGCTGCCTCTGTCGTTGAGCGTAACAGTGTGGATTACGCTGTTTACCTGAATCACGTCTTTTCTGACGATGCGGATTTTCAGGAAGCAGCCGACAATTGGGCGCTTGAGGAAATCCAGCACGGGGATGCTCTGGGACGCTGGGCCATGCTGGCTGACCCGTCATGGGATTATCCGACAGCGTTCGAACGCTATCGCAACACGTTCCATATTGACCTGAACACGACATCGTCCGTTCGCGGTTCCCGCACCGGTGAGTTGATTGCACGATGTATGGTGGAAACCGGGACATCTTCTTTCTATTCATCGCTGGCGGACGCGACGGAGGAGCCTCTTCTAAAGGCCATCTGCAAGCAGATCGCCGCTGATGAATACCGGCATTTCAAACTGTTCTACGACCACATGCGCCGTTATCTGAAGCGGGAGCGCCTCGGTGCCTGGGCGCGCACACGGATCGCTCTGGGCCGTATTACGGAGAGCGAGGACGATGAACTCGCTTCCGCCTATTACACGACAAACGAACCGCCTTCGGTACGTTATGAACGCAAGCGCTGCATCGCCGGTTATATGTCGCGCGCGCTCAAATCCTATCGCCAGAAACATATCGATCGGGTGACGGGCATGGTCTTCAAGACCATCGGTTTCAAGCCGCATAGCCGGCTGCACGCTCTTGCTGCGCGACTGGTATTTGCCCTGATCCGCCGTCGTCAGCGCAGTTTTGAGCGGGAAGCGGTGGTAATCGGCACCTGAACGTATCCCAGGGGACAGCATGATTTTGACCGGTGCCAATCGGCGTCCTACCATGATCGCAACAGATCGTTGAAACAGGGAGCGAGCGATCGTTCCTGTGTCACCAAGGTGTTGTCCCTGTATGTCGCGTTTGAAGAATAAAGTCCGTCAGTCCGTCCTTTTTTCCTCCCTGTCCAGCCTGATGCTGGCCTCAAGTCTGGCCACACCAGCGATGGCCGCCACAGCCGAGCATGGGCCTGCCATCAAGCCCTGGGGGTTTGATCTGGCCGGACGCGATACGACGCTTTTGCCCGGCAATGATTTCTTCGATTATGCGAATGGACAGGCCGTAAAAGCCATTACGATCCCGCCTGACCGGACGTCTTTCGGTGTGTTCGACGCCCTGCGTGATCTGTCCCAGAAGCGCGTGCGTGACATCCTTGCGGATCTGGCGAAAAAACGCATTGTCGCGCCGCAGACGACGGAGCAGAAGCTGGCGGTGTATTATACCAGCTTCATGAATGAAAAAGCGGTCGAGGCGCTGGGAGCGAGGCCCCTTCAGGACGATCTTGCGGCCATCCGGGCGCTAAAAACGTCAGCTGAATTCGCTCATCTGATCGGAACCGGACAGACATCTTTCCAGTTTTCCGCCTTCTCCCTGTACATACAGCCGGACGCCAAGGATCCGACACGGTTCGCGCTCACGCTGGATCAGGGTGGTCTGGGCATGCCCGACCGGGACTATTATCTGAAGCCGGAATTCGCTGCGAAAAAGACGGCGTATGAAGCCTATATCGCGAAAATGCTGACCCTTGTGGGCTGGCAGGACGCCGAGGCTCGCGCGAAGGATATTGTTGCGCTGGAAAGCAAGCTGGCCGAAGTGCACTGGCCGCGTGTTGATCTGCGTGATCCCGACAAGACCTACAATCCGTTTACAGTCGCCAGCCTGACAGAAAAAGCGCCGGGCTTTGATTGGAGCGCGTGGCTGGATGGCGCTGGCCTGACAGTGCAGCAGGCAGACGCCGCCAGAATTATCGTTGGTGAGCCTTCCGCGATTACCGGACAGGCGAAACTGCTGGGGGCTGCGCCACTGCCGGTTTTGCAGGCGTGGCTGGCCTTCCATCTGATCAACAACTCCGCCTCGACGTTGTCTTCCGCCTTTGTAAACGCGTCCTATGACTTTAACCGCAAGACCATAGCGGGGCAGCCGAAACTGGCAGCGCGCTGGAAACGGGCAACGGACGCCACGGACAACGCGATGGGCTGGGCGATTGGCAAGATTTATGTCGACCGGTATTTTCCGCCTGAGAGCAAGGTCAAAATGGAGGCGCTCACGACCCGCCTGAAAGCGGCGTTCCGGGTCAGGCTCCAGAATAACAGCTGGATGTCCGAGGCCACAAAGCAGCACGCGCTTGTCAAGCTGGATCACTTTGACATTCAGGTCGGTTATCCCAAGAAATCCCGTGATTACAGCGATCTGACGGTCACATCGGGTGACGTGTATGGCAACGCCGCCCGCGCAGTCGCCTTTGAGTGGCGTTACTGGTTGGCGCATCTCGGCAAGCCGGTGGATCGCGATGAGTGGGATATGACGCCGCAGACGGTGAACGCCTACAACAATCCGGTCTTCAACGAGGTTGTGTTCCCGGCCTCGATCCTTCAGCCGCCATTTTTTGACCCGCACGCGGATGACGCCGTCAATTACGGTGCGATCGGCGGCGTTATCGGCCACGAGATGACGCACAGTTTCGATGATGAAGGTCGCAAATTCGATGAAAATGGCCGTCTGAGCGACTGGTGGACCAAAGAGGATGCCGCCCGTTTCGAGAAACTCGGCGAACGGCTGGGCGCGCAGTATGATGCGTTTGAAGTGCTGCCGGGCGTGCATCTGAACGGCAAGCTGACAATGGGCGAGAACATCGCTGATCTCGGCGGTCTGACTCTGGCGCTGGATGCCTATCATGCTTCCCTGACTGGCAAGGATATGCCGATTCTGAACGGTATAAGCGGTGATCAACGCGTGTTTCTGGGATGGGCGCAGGTCTGGCGGATGAAGGTGCGTGAGGATCGCGCCAGACAGCTGGCCGTGATCGACCCACATTCGGCTCCCGCCGCCCGCGTCAATCTGCCTGCGCACAACATCGACGCCTGGTACAAGGCCTGGAATGTGCAGCCTGACCAGAAGCTGTATCTTTCACCGGACCAGCGGGTAAAAATCTGGTAGTCTGCGACTGACTTTCGGAGGGCCGTCCTGAACTGACGGACCCTCGTTCCGCCTCTTCCTTCTTTGGATACAGAAAAGAACATTTCCTGATGACCGCATTTACACTCGCCTATCGGAACACTCCTCTGCACGCTGTGGTTGCGGCAGCCGTTGCGCGAGTTCTGGAGGCTTATGAGATCGAGCCGGATTACATCGCGGGAGATGACGCCTCTCTTGCGAAAATGATGACCGACGGGGAGATTGATCTTTTCGCCACGGCATGGCTGCCGACGATGGATGAGGGACTTCTCTCTCCCGTCGTGGAAACACTGGGTAATCTGTATCGCCCCAGCTTCGGTTTCTTTGTTTCGGAAAGTGCGGGAAGCGCCCTGTCAGGACTGTCCTCAATCGAAGGGCTGGCGGCGTCATCCGTTGCGCGCAATCTCATCACCCCGGAAAGCCTTGTTTCCCGGGTGCGGCAGGTTGTGGCGGGCTATCGTCTGACGGAAGCGGGATTCACCATAGAATCCCAGCCGGATGAGCAGGCGTACGAGACAGCCGCAGCTGCGGTGGAAGCTGGAGAGCCTGTCGTCCTGCCGCTTTTCACGCCGTGCTATCTCATTCACTCCATCCCACTTCGTCCGCTTGCTGACCCTAAAGGTGCGGCAGGCCCAGAACTGGAAGCGCGTCTGCTGATCAACAAGGAATCGCGCGCAAAGGCGGATAGCGATCTGATTGACGAGCTGGATGAACTGACGCTTGGCAACAAGGTTGTGAGCGCCCTCGACAACGCAGTCCGTCATCTGGGCATGAGCGCTGATGAAGCTGCCGAGGAATGGCAGCGCGGCAAGCTTCTGCCTCGCTGAGGAGGGCGGAGAGTGTCGTCGGTCACGCCAGATTGCATGGACCCGCAGGCTGTTCCGCAGCTTCATGGCGTGGAGGGTATCCGCCTCGCCATGGCTATGACTGACACACATCAGTTGAGTGTGGGTGAGGGAAGCGAGGCGGTGGCCGTGCAGCTTCCTCCGCAGGCACGCGGAATTTTTCCGTTGATCGACGGGCGCAACACGGTGGCGGATCTCGCGGCCCGGCTAGAGACGCGCGGGGTTGATGCATCCCAGTTCGAAACCGTGTGGCGGGACACCGTGGCGGCGTTAGCTCCTTTTGGACTGCTTGCGGTCTCTCTGCCGTCTTCCTGAAGAACCGAGATGCTTCCTGTCATCGTTTTTGGCGCCGCTCTATATCCTGACGGCTCGCCGCGGCCCACTCTCTTGGCGCGTGTGCGGACCGCACTTGGTTTTGGCGCACAACACAGTGACAGCCTGTATGTCGTGACCGGTGGCATTCCGCAGGCCGGACGGACCGAAGCGGATGTGATGGCCGATCTGCTGTTGTCGGCGGGCGTGTCGGAAGAAGCCATCCTGCGGGAGGATGGCTCGGCTGATACGTGTGATTCCGCCATTGCCTGCACGAAGCTTCTGCATGCGCGGGGATATGGTGGCCCTGTAGCAGTCGTCACAAGTGATTTTCACATGATGCGCTGTGTCGCCATGCTGCGGGCGCTGGGCTGGATCACCGTATCTGTTTCCGCGCCTTCGCGCACCGATTTGTCACGCAGGCGCAGGCTTTGGGTGCATCTGCGGGAATACCCGGCGACAGTCTGGGATGTCCTGCTGGTGCTGATCTGGCGCTTTTCTCAGTAGGACGCTTCGTTCTTAGAGAGCGGGGTTGGGATGCGGACGTAAGCCGTGTTCATCGTAACGGTCGCTGCGAGGGCAACCCGCCCAGTGGCGTGTTCCGCATGAGCTTGCATCGTGCCACTCTTCGATGGGCCGTGCAGACGGACATGCCCCTTGCATTCGCGGCACCGGAAGCTTCGTGCCTTGCGGTCATCAGGTTTCATGGAGAGCGCCGTCAGTACAGTCATCGGCCGCCAGACGCCGTCCGTGCCTTTGACATCAATATCCGTTGCCAGAACCATTTTCGTCCTCACGCTTTCAGAAAAAGAAAAAACTGGGTTTCCTGCAGGATGTCTGACGTGGAATGACGATTTGTTAACAAGGGTAACAATGGCCTCTGCATTGACATTCCGTGACGTTTTCCTTTCATCACCCTGTGTATTGCCGGATTTTCCGCACTTACAGGCCCGCCGGACGACGGGCTGATCGCATTCCATCATCAGTCCAGGAGCTACTGAATGTCTGTCTACGCCTTTGTTTTTCCGGGTCAGGGAAGTCAGTCTCCCGGCATGGGACAGGATCTGGCGGATGCGTTTCCGGCAGCGCGGGAAGTCTTTCAGGAAGTTGATGACGCGCTTGAACAGAAGCTTTCCAAGATCATTTTTGAAGGCCCGGCGGAAGAACTGACCAGCACCGAAAACACCCAGCCTGCCCTGATGGCGGTTTCGATGGCCGTGGTCCGGGTTCTGGAGCGGGAAGGGGGCGTGGATTTCGCCACCAAGGCGACGCTGATGGCCGGTCACTCTCTTGGTGAATATTCCGCGCTTGCTGCGGCCCGCTCTTTCGGAATTGCTGAAACGGCCCGTCTGCTGCGTCTGCGTGGTCGTGCGATGCAGCGCGCTGTGCCCGCTGGTGAAGGTGGTATGGCCGCGCTGATCGGCGTGACACCTGAGCAGGCGCAGGAAGTGTGCGAGGAAGCGGCGGTTCTCAAAGTTGAAGGACTGCCGGATCAGCGCGAGATTCTTGAAGTGGCCAATGACAATGGCGGTGGTCAGATCGTGATTTCCGGTCAGATGGCGGCCATCGACCGGGCAATTGTGATCGCCAAGGAAAAGGGCATCAAACGGGCCGTCAAACTGCCTGTATCTGCTCCATTCCACAGTTCCCTGATGCGTCCCGCGGCGGATGAGATGGCAGAGGCTCTGGATAAAGCTGAGGTGAAAGCGCCCATCGTGCCGATCGTTGCCAACGTGACGGCCGCGAAAGTGACATCTCCCGACATGATTCGTGAACTGCTGGTCAAGCAGGTGACCGGTACGGTCCGCTGGCGTGAGAGTGTCGATGCGATGGTCGGCATGGGCGTCGATCATTTTGTGGAACTCGGAGCGGGCAAAGTTCTTTCAGGCCTGATTCGTCGGATTGCGCCGGATGCAAAAACCGAGTCTGTCGGCACGCTCGACACGATCGACAGTTTTCTCCGGACCCTCTGACGGTCCTTTCCTCCTTCGGTCTGATTTCATTCGAACAGGACAGAGATTTATGTTCAGTCTTTCCAACAAGGTTGCGCTCGTTACCGGCGCAACTGGCGGCATCGGCGAGGCCATCGCCCGTCAGCTTCACCAGCAGGGCGCGACGGTCGTGCTTTCCGGCACCCGCGAATCCGTTCTGGAAGAACGGGCGGCGGCTCTGGGTGGAGAGCGTGTGCATGTCGTGGCAGCCGACCTGTCCGACCCGGCTGCGGCGGAACAGCTTGTGTTCCGCGCCGAGGAAGTCGCCGGAGCGCCTCTCGATATTCTCGTGAATAATGCGGGGCTTACGCGGGACATGCTGGCCATCCGCATGAAGGACGAGGACTGGTCGAAGGTGATCGAGGTCGATCTGGCTTCGCCGTTCCGACTCTGCCGTGCAGCGCTCAAGGGCATGCTGCGTCGGCGTGCCGGACGCATCATCAGCATTGCATCAGTGGTCGGGACAACCGGCAATGCCGGTCAGGCCAACTATGCCGCCGCCAAGGCCGGTCTGGTGGGCATGACCAAGTCTCTGGCTCAGGAAGCCGGCTCCCGTGGCGTGACGTTGAACGTGGTGGCCCCGGGCTTTATCGCCACGGCGATGACGGATGTGCTGCCGGATGCGCAGAAGGAGAAGCTGGTGGGGTCTATCCCGCTTGGCCGCATGGGCTCGCCCGACGATGTGGCGTCCGCCGTGGTTTATCTGGCGTCGGAAGAGGCAGCATGGGTCACCGGTGCGACATTGCATGTCAATGGCGGGATGGCGATGATATAAGACGAATTGCTTGGAATTCGTTGCTGAGACTACCTTTTCTCAAAAACGTGAGCTAAGGAAGGTGACCGGTTTTGAACACGGTGCGATCATGAAACGTCATGCTTTTCATGCATCCGCTTGGCGGCGGGAATATTTCCGTGCTAATCGCCCCCGCAGCCTCGTTGGGCATACCTCGGTTGCCCCGTTCGAATGCCCTGCTCCGGCTTGTGGCCGGGACGGGGTGAGCGCCAACCATTAGCCCTAAATGCTTGGGCATACAGGAAGCAGAAACAGATGAGCGAAATCGCTGATAAGGTTAAGAAGATCGTCGTCGAGCATCTCGGCGTTGAAGAGAGCAAGGTGACACCGGACGCGTCGTTCATCGACGATCTGGGTGCAGACAGCCTCGACACGGTCGAACTGGTGATGGCGTTTGAAGAGGCTTTCAACGTAGAGATCCCGGAAGACGCAGCCGAGAAGATCGCAACCGTGAAAGACGCGATTGATTACATCGAGGCACAGAAAGCCGCTTAAGGTTCTCTGTATCTGACGGGTCCATGCAACTGGTGCGCGGACCCATTTTGTTCTGGAAATCAGGGGGCGAGTGAGCTTGCTGCAGTCGGGCGGATCAGATTTGGGACGGAGACGCGTGGTCGTCACCGGTATGGGGATGGTAACGCCTCTCGGACTTGGTACCGAGAACGTCTGGAAGCGTCTCATCGCGGGTGAAAGCGGGATTGACCGTATTCACTCGTTCGATCCGAGCGAACTTGCGGCGCATATCGGTGGTGAGGTGCCGGAAGGCCCTACCTCCGAGGGCAAGCTCACCATTTCGGACTGGATTCCTGTCAAGGACCAGAAGAAGATGGATCGCTTCATCCATCTCGGAATGATCGCGGCCGCAGAGGCTGTCGAGGATTCCGGGTGGAAGCCCGAGTCGGAGGAAGATCGCTGCGCTACCGGCGTGCAGATCGGCTCCGGTATCGGTGGTCTTCAGACAATCTACGATGCCTCCATCACGGTGTATGAGGGGCGGGCAAAGCGTCTGTCTCCGTTCTTCATTCCGTCGGCGCTGGGCAATCTGGTATCCGGAAACGTATCGATCCGGTACGGTTTCAAAGGGCCGAATCATTCAGCGGTGACAGCCTGCGCCACAGGCGTTCATGCGATTGGTGATGCCGCGCGTCTCATCATGCTCGGCGACGCCGATGTGATGATCGCCGGTGGTGCTGAGGCAACGGTCTGCAAGCTCGGTATCGCTGGGTTCTGCTCGGCCCGTGCGCTTTCCACCGGTTTCAACGATCGCCCGAAACAGGCTTCCCGCCCGTGGGACCGCGACCGTGACGGTTTCGTCATGGGCGAGGGCGCCGGCATCGTTGTGCTTGAGGAATACGAGCACGCGAAGAAGCGTGGCGCCAAGATCTACGGTGAAGTCGTGGGTTACGGCATGTCCGGTGACGCGCATCACATCACGGCTCCTGCCGAGGGTCATGAGGGTGCGTATCGCGCCATGTTCGCGGCTGTCCGTAGCGCCGGTATCACGCCGGGTGACATCGGTTATGTGAACGCTCACGGCACGTCCACCATGGCGGATGATCTTGAGCTGGATGCAGTCGAGCGTCTCTTTGGTGACGATGGACGCAAGGTGGCCATGTCTTCCACCAAGTCAGCCATCGGTCACCTTCTGGGTGCTGCCGGTGCTGTGGAAGCCATGTTCTCCATGCTGGCCATTCGTGACGGCGTTGTTCCGCCGACGCTCAACCTCGACAACCCATCACGGGAAAGCATTATCGACCGCGTGGCGCATGAAGCGCAGCAGCGTAAGGTCAATATTGCGCTCTCAAACAGTTTTGGCTTTGGTGGCACCAACGCCAGTGTGATCGTCCGCGGCGTCTGAGCCAGACGCTCTTCGAACGGTTATCATTCAGCAGGCCATCTTCGGATGGCCTGTTTCATATCTGACCCGATACAGGTGTTTGTTTCATGAGCGATACTCTTCCAGACCGTCTGTCCGTTGATCCGGAAAGCCCATTCTACAACGAAGAGCTTCTGGCCCGTGGAATCGGTATCCGCTTCAAGGGCGTCGAAAAGACCAACGTTGAGGAATATTGCCTCAGCGAAAACTGGGTGCGGGTCGCAGTGGGCAAGTCGCTTGACCGTCGTGGCAAGCCGATGACGATGAAACTTCAGGGGCCAGTTGAAGTTTGGATCAAAGGCAACGAAGAAGCCTGAGATATGAAGCCTGCCGTACGATGAGTGCGGCGGGTGGTCGCTACACTTTCAGCACGTCCAAAAGGCTGTGTTGATTGCCCAATGCGGATATGCGCGCTCTCATGAGAGAGAGGCCTTGATGCAACTCTCCTCTGAGCGCAGGCTTACACACACTCGTGATGTGAAACTGCATTCCTTTGAAGGAGACGAAGATCATGACTGAAGTCGCCACGCCGGTTCAGCCTGACAAACAGTTCACCATTCTTATTGTCGGAGGCGGTACAGCAGGCATCGCCATAGCGGCCCGTCTTCGCCGTGAACGCCCGTCTCTCTCCATCGGAATCATTGACCCGGCAACGACCCATGCCTACCAGCCCGGCTGGACGCTGGTGGGGGCAGGGGTCATGACCCTCAAGCAGACCCTGCGGCAGGAAGGGGGACTGATTCCTGCCGATGTGACGTGGCTGCGCGCTGCGGCTGAGTCTTTCCAGCCTGATGATCACATTGTCACTCTGGATGACGGTCAGCGCATCGGCTATCGTCGCCTGATCCTGTGTCCCGGCCTCCAACTCGACTGGAACAAGATTGAAGGTCTCAGCGAGACGCTCGGCAAGAATGGTGTGTGCAGCAACTATTCGATGGAGCATGTCGAATATACCTGGACCTGCATCCAGACGCTCAACGGCGGTAAGGCGCTGTTCACGCAGCCGCCGATGCCGATCAAATGCGCAGGTGCTCCGCAGAAGATCGCCTATCTGGCCTCGGATTTCTGGCGCAAGGAAGGCGTTCTCAACCGCACGGAAGTAGACTTCCTGCTGGCGGGTGACGCCCTGTTCGGCGTAGCCTATTACCGTCCATCGCTTCAGTATGCCGTCGATTATTACGGCATCAATCTGCACTACAAGCACAATCTTGTCTCAGTGGATGGGCAGGCAAAGGTCGCGGTGTTTGAAGTGACAGCACCGGACGGCAGCAAGTCACGTGAAACACGTAACTTCGACATGCTGCACGTAACACCTCCGCAGAGTGCCCCGGACTTCATCAAGAACAGTCCGTTCGCCGGAGCGGGTGGCTGGGTCGATGTCGATCCCTCGACGCTTCGTCACACAAAATATGACACCGTTTTTGGTGCAGGCGACGTGATCGGCACAAGCAACGCCAAGACCATGGCGGCAGCCCGTGCGCAGACGCCTGTTATTGTGGCGAATGTGCTGGCGTCGTTGGAAGGTAAGCCGCTTACAGGTATCTACGACGGCTATGGCGCCTGTCCGCTCACGGTCGGTTACGGCAAGGTGGTGCTGGCGGAATTCCTTTACGGTGGAAAACCTGCGCCCAGCTTCCCCTATGACCAGCGTAAGCCCAGCAGCTTCGCGTGGATGCTCAAGGCCAAGGTCTTCCCGCATGTGTATTGGGATCTGATGCTGAAAGGCCGTGACATCACGGTCAAGCATCACCCGGAATGGGCCAAGACCAACGGTTGATCTCACCATTGAGGCAGAAAGATTTTCCTTTCTGCCTCAAGTCGAGGTGGTTAGTCGCCTGAACCATAGCGTCGGTAGACAAAGGTCTCCGACGCAGGGCTGATCGCTCCATTGATTTCCGACAGGGCCGCATCCACCACACCACGGTCAGAAGATCGACGGCAGACAGGATCAGCAGCGTCAGCGCGCCCGGTCAGGGCAAGTGCCTGACAGCGGCAGCCACCCCAGTCGATTTCCTTACGATCACAGGAGCGGCAGGGTTCCGGCATCCAGTCCACACCACGGAACATCTGGAACAGCTTCGACTTTTCCCAGATATCCTTCAGTGACGCTTCACGCACTGTCGGGAACACAACGCCCGGTATGGTCTCCGCCGCATGACACGGCAGCACCCGACCAGATGGCGTGATGTTGAGAAAACGCTGCCCCCATCCTCCCATGCAGGGCTTGGGTTCGTCGGCGTAATAGTCCGGTGTCACAAAGTCGATGGCAAGACGTGAACCAAACCGCTCCCGCGCTTCTGCGACAGCCTTTTCAGTCGCTTCAAGCTGGTGACGTGTGGGCAGCAGGGCCGCACGGTTTTTCAGCCCCCAGCCGTAATACTGCGTGTGGGCGATCTCGACCCGACGTGCACCCAGTTCTTCCGCCAGATCCAGCATGGCCGGCACCCGGTCGGCATTCAGGCGATGAATGACGAAGTTAAGGGTCAGCGGCATCCCGTCTTCCACGACCAGTCGGGCTGCTTCGATCTTGCGGGGCTGCGCACCTTTCATGCCGCCGATGATTTCAGCCAGCTTCGGGTCAACGTCCTGAAAGGAAAGCTGGACATGATCAAGTCCGGCGTCAGCGAGCTTCGCCAGACTGTCTCGATCCATCAATACGCCGGACGTGATCAGGTTGCTGTAAAGACCAGCCTTGGCGGCGTGGCTCACAAGCTCCGGCAGATCCTTGCGCGCCATCGGCTCGCCACCGGAAAAATGCACTTGAAGGATGCCGAGAGCCGCCGCTTCATCGAGGACGCGAAGCCATTCCTCGGTAGAGAGTTCGTTGTTCTTCGGCTCCAGAGCCAGTGGATTGGAGCAGTAGGGGCATTGCAGCGGGCAGCGATGTGTCAGCTCCGCCAGCAGGCTCATCGGTGGTGGGGCGGTCATGCCTTCCATATCAGCACCTGACGCTCAGCCAGCGAGGTGACCATGGTCAGCACATCACCCGCAATCACCTCACGCGGGGCTGCAAAATCTGCGGCCAGAATGTCGATGATCGTCTGGAGAGACGTCGCGCCATCCACCCGCTTCAGGATTTCCGCAGCGATCGGGTCAGCCAGAAAGGCACGCTCCGGAGCCTGAACGATCCACTGGTCGCGCACCCTGTCATGCTGAAGCCGTGTGCCCCGCGCGAAAGCCGGGACAAGATTTTCTGACAGGGCAGGAGAGGGAGATGTCATCATGCAGGCCGGAACGCACCCGGCGGAATGTTGCCCGGCGTGACATAAGCATAATCCAGCGCATCCAGCATGGACCACAGGACGCCACACTTGAATTTTAGGGCGTTGAGTACGGCGTTCTGCTGTTCCACGGTGCGGGCATGCTCCTTCACATAGGCAAGCGCGAAGTCGGAATCACGCGGAGCCTGTGTCAGCCGGGGCGTGAAGTAGGCCAGAGTTTCCTCTGTGATGAAGTCGTAGTTTCGCAGCATCCCGGCGACCCGCTCGGAAATGATGGTCGGCGAGAACAACTCGGTGAGAGAGGAGGCGATGGCTTCCAGAATGGTCTTTTCCCCGACGAAATGCACATAGGCATCTACAGCGAAATGGGTGCCGGGCAGCAGGCCTTCAAGGGATTCCACATACTCACGGTTCAGACCGAGGCCGTCCGTCAGACGCAGCCAGCGGGCGATGCCGCCTGTGTCCGGAGTGTCGCCATCATGATCCTCGATGCGACGTCGCCATTCACGGCGAAGCTCCGCCGTAGGTAGACGGGCGAGAAGAGTGGCGTCCTTGGCCGGGATACGCGCCTGATAATAGTAGCGGTTCAGCGCCCATGCCTGCACCTGCCCCTTATTGAGCTTCCCGTCATGCAGCGCCCGATGGAACGGGTGCCGGTTATGATAGCGCTCGGCACCGATCGCGCGCAGTGCGGCTTCCAGCTCGGCGGGGGAAAGAGGGGATACGCTCATAGGGTGATCCTCATGCCGTCATAAGAGACTTCCCACCCTGCGGCTTCCGTCTCGGCTCGTTCGGGAGTGTCGGCCAGTAGAATGGGATTCGAGTTGTTGATGTGGATGAAGACCTTGCGCTGCACGTTCAGATCGCGGAAGGCGGCAATCGTGCCGTCTGTGTCATTGACCGACATGTGGCCCATACGCTTGCCGGTTTTTTCGCCAAGTCCCGCCTTGATCATCTCGTCGTCAGTCCACAACGTGCCGTCGAACAGCACAAGGTCTGCATCTTTCAGGCGTGCGCGAAGCCGATCGTTCATGCAGGCGCAGCCCGGAATGAACAGAGTGCGGTGCTTGCCGTCCGTGATTTCCAGCCCGACAGTCTCACCGTTTTCAACGATTTCCGCCGGGTTCGCGCCCTTTTCTGCGTAAAGTGGAACCTTTCCGGGCACAGCAAAAGCCGTGACGGATAGTCCGGCTGGCGTTCCATCTGACTTTGTGAGCGCAATGCTTTCGTCGAGCGGGAATTCCTTGCGTGTCACGACGGAGCGGTTCACGGCTTCAAAAATCGGATTGGCGTCGAGTTGGTCAAGAACCTGCCGGGTCGCCAGAATTTCGAACGGCTGACGCTCACGCATAGTGAGAAGGCCGGTGATGGTGTCCACTTCAGCGCCGGTCAGAATGACACCAGCGATGGGTGTAGACCGCAGGCCGGTCTTGGGATGAAGGGCTGGGGTCTGGTTGATCTGTTGACGAAGGTCGGGCGAGGCGTTGACCACGAACCACTCCTCACCGTCACCGCTGATGGCAATGGACGCCTGCGTGCGGGCAGGAGCGAGAGGGTCGCCGGAGCGGGCGCGTCGGCAGCCTTCCGCGTTAGAGTTCCACTGGGGGAAGCCACCGCCAGCAGCGGCGCCGAGGACAATAAGGTCAATCATGATACTGGTCTGTAAATGCAAAACGCCGCCAGCGCGAGGCGGGCGGCGTTTCTGGCTGTGGAAAACAAGATCCCGGAAAGGATCTTACTTCTTCTGGCCGCAAACGTAGCTGTTGATCTCAGCGCCCAAAGGCACTTCGGTGATTTTCGGTGTGTTCCATGCCATGACACGTCATCCTTATTCTGTGTGGCTGTGACTAGGAACGATACCTTGCCTTGACGCTCTTCGCCACAGTTCTGTCGCATGGCAGCCCTTAGCCTCCAGAGTTGGGAATGATCAGGTCAGGAGAATGTATGGTGTTCAGTTACTAAATTGATTTTACAATATAAAATGTAATTTTCATCAGTGAATTTGGACCCCGCGAGATAAGGCTATGAGCGATTTGTTGACGCTTCTCACGGTCTTGTGAATGTGTGAAAGGGCCACTGACAAAAGAATCTTGCTCAATGTTTGTGGAGAGATTTTTTCTGCACCTGAATCTCCCCAATTCATTTTAACCCTTTGAAATGAAGCATGAATCTGGCGCGGAAAATATTTTCCGATCTCGGCATTACAGGCTTGCACTGCTTATGCACCTGCGCTAGAAGCCACCCACCGCAAGGCGGGCCGGTTTAGCTCAGTTGGTAGAGCACGTCATTCGTAATGATGGGGCCAGGGGTTCGAATCCTCTAACCGGCACCAGTGAACCTCGCGGTTTTCTCAGATAAAGAGCGTTGCGATCTTCAGTCTGAACAAGGCAGGATGACGCGCATTTATGGCTGTACGGACTGCGGGGGCGAGGCTGTGTCATTATCGTTTCGTCCGGTCCAGTTCCACCCAACCGGAAATATCCATGAGGTAAAGTTTGAGCACTTCCGTTTATCGGAGAATGCTGGGGATTTTTGTAAATAAGACGGTCAGTATTTCGAGCAATTAGATTTATATTCACCCGAACCACCGTAACTTTTTATGGCCGTTTCTTCAGATTGGCCCACAGTCTGTAAATGAGCGTCAAACATCTGACTATACTGTGCGGCGCATTCTTCATCATTATATTCTGATAAAGCTTCTTTTTTACAGAGAGAGTCTGCATTGGCTGCGGCCATGGCGATGCATAATGCTTTCTCCGCAGTTTCGTGTACGGATGAACCTCCGGACGATGAGTTGATCCTGGCGACTAAAAACAAGGCTTGGTCCTGCGCTCTTTTGCATTTCGGGTGGACGACACATTCCGCGAAAGCATTGGTCGACAGAAAGAGTAATGAAAACAATACGGCAAAAAATCCAGGAAGGTGAGACATTTTATGTGTCCTTCTATTTTTCATAAATATCCATTCATTTTTTAATCAAATAAAGAGACAAATAATTGCGATAATGTCTTTGTATTGCAGATTGAAAAAACTGTCTGTCGATCCGGCGTTCTTCACACAAACTCCAGACAAACTCGGGCGTTTGTTCTCTCATGGACCGCTCGTGGAGAGCCGGTGTGGGAGAAGACGGAATGCCTGTTTCACCCGCGTTGTCCTTTCAGGGCGGCATATCGCAATTTTGCGCGGCTCTACGGCTTGCGGAAAAGCAGTGGAATCAGGTCGCTGTCGACAGCGAAGAAGATTTTCCTTTCCCGGAGCTCCGGAAATTCGCACAGATCGGGGCTCTGTCAGTAACGCTGTCGGTTGCAAACGGGGGGCTTGGTCTTCACGATTCCAGAGCCGGGATGGTGGCGCTCGCCGATCTCCTGCGGCTCGCAGGGCGGCTTAACCTTGCTCTGGGGCGTTGTCTGGAAGGCCATATCAATGTCGTTCGTCTGGTGTCGCTCTATGGCTCCGCGCAACAACGTGCTGTTCTGGCAGAATATCTCCAACACAGTACTCTTGCTGGAATCTGGGTAACAGACGGCACTCCTCCTGTGGCTCTTGTCCAGAACGTGAATGAAATCAGGCTTACTGGACAAAAAGGTTTCGCAAGCGCCGTGCGAGTTGTCGGTGTGGCGTTGATTACGGCCCGAACGGAACAGGGCGATACAGTCATGGTGCTCGTTCCGGTTGGGGAAAAGACCCGCATGGGACCGGGACCCGGTCATCTCACCGGCATGAGCGGCAGCGGCACAGGGTCCTATGATTTTACCGGCGTTGTCGTTCCATCGACCAACATCATTGGAAAACCGGGCGATTATCTTCGCCAGCCCGAATTTTCGGCAGGAGCATGGCGAGGCTCGGCTGTCGCGCTGGGCGGCATGGATCATCTGGTCCATCTGCTGCTGGAGGAATTGCGTGGGCGGGATCGTGCCTCGAACCCGCATCAACAGGTACGGATCGGCGAGGCGCTGATCCTTCGGGAAACAGCGTCCATGTGGGTGAGACGGGCGGCTATGGCGGCCTGCAATTCCCACGCGGAGGCAGGAGAAACGGTTGCCATCGTCAATCTTGCCCGCATCGCGGTCGAGCAGGCGGCACTTGCGCTCATCCCGCTTGTGCAGCGTGGTCTCGGCGTGATGGCGTTTGTCAGAGGACGACCCGTGGAGCGCGTCATGCGTGATCTGGCGACATACCTGCGTCAGCCGGCTCCGGACGAAACCCTGACCGACGCTGCTGGCTGGTTTACGGAGAATGAATGGCCGGAGGACGTGACATGAGAGTCGCGGATTTCCTTGCGGATCTTGCCGAACTGCCTTTGCGCGAACTGGATGCCATCGCTCCCGGCACTTCTCTCGTCATCGCGCCGCACCCTGACGATGAGAGTCTTGGATGTGGCGGTTTCATCGCCGAAGCGGTCAGGCTGGGGCGACCTCCCGTCGTCGTCATTGCGTCAGATGGCATTGGTTCTCACCCGAACTCCCGTCTCTGGCCTGCCGAACGATTGCGGGAGCTGAGAGAGAATGAAGCCCGCGACGCCTTGCGTCTGCTCGGACTTCCGCCTGAGCGCGTGATCTTCCTTCGTCTCCGTGACACGGCAGTTCCGACCAGAGGACCAGCATTCGATGCTGTTGTAGAGACACTGGCCGAACTTTGTCGGCGTCATGCGTGCGCGAATGTGCTCGTGCCGTGGCGTCATGATCCTCATTGCGATCACGAAGCCGTCTCGCTGATGGGGGATTCGCTCGGGTCTCTATGCCCGGACCTGACTGTGCTGGCCTACCCGGTCTGGGGGCTTACATTGCCTCCAGAGACGGTGATTAATGAGCCGCCACCCGTCGGCTCGCGTCTCGATATCGGCGCTCATCTCGCTGTGAAGCGGGCGGCGGTCCATGCGCATCGGAGCCAGCGTGGACTGGTGATTGAAGATGATCCGGACGGCTTCATTCTTCCCGAGGTGCTTCTGGAAAAACTGCTTCGTCTTTATGAATGTTTCATCACGTCATGACCAAGGAAACCTGGCCACCGGATGTCTTCGAAGCGCTGTTCCGCGCCAGTGCCGATCCGTGGGATTTTGAGACTACGCCTTATGAACGGAGCAAGCTGGAGCACCTGCTGTCCTGTATCCCCGGCGAGCATACCGGTTTCGCAGTGGAGTTGGGCTGCGCCATAGGGGTCGGCACCCGGAAGCTGGCAGAACGCTGCGATCGTGTTCTGGCCGTGGATGCCTCCGCGACAGCTCTTGGCATGGCACGGACGCGTTGCGCGGAAATGCTGCATGTCAGTTTTGTCGAAGCGTTTCTGCCGGGCGGCTATCCTGCTTTGCAGGCCGCCGGGTGTGATCTGATGATCGTATCGGAACTGCTCTATTTTCTGACGAAAGATGATATTCGCAAACTGGCTGCCTGTGTAACGACCAGTCTGAAGAAAGACGGAGCGCTGCTTCTGGTCAACTGGACAGGACATACCGATACACCCTGCACGGGCGACGAAGCCGCCGACTGTTTTATACAAGTCTGTGCGGAGCGCTTCTGGGAAGTGGATTACAGCGAACGTTCGAAATCGTATCGTCTTGAAAGAGTGCGCTACGCTGGTGAACCAAAGCTTGAAGACCCGCACGAGACCGGTTGAGGAAGGCAATTACGCGTTCAGCGCGTTGGTGATGCAGGTGCAGTTCAGCGCGCCGGATGGGGGAGGGGTTTACCGTTCTCTCCACAAATGAATCCTGAGTCCGACTACCTTGACGCTGTGAAAGATACTGTCTGACGCGAAGCATCCGTGCAGAGACCGGTTCTAGCGCTTCATCAATATAGTCATCCTGAGCGATGACCCGGCGGGCGAGGGTTTCCGCCATGCCGCCTCGCGCCCGACCGACAAAACGTGCCGAAACATAGACTTTCACGTCGGGCGAGTGACGGACCGGAAAATGGCTGCGGCGTAACGCATGATAGAAGGCGCGGTCTTCACCGCTCGGGATCAGGGGAATACCCCCAACCTGCTTCCAGGCCTCATGAGTGACGGCGATGCTTGCGCCGGAATGTTCGGCATGACGGGGCCAGGGATCATGCGGCTCAGGGTTTATTTTTGCCGTGATCTGTTCAAGTAGCGCGCCATAAGCCTGTTCCCTGTCATCGTCCTGATGCAGGTGGGTAGGGATCTTCAGGGCTTCGTCGGGGAGCAGGAGCGCTCTTCCGAAGACAGCGGCGACATTGAAGCGGCTGAACGCCTCGAGTGTTTTCTGCATCCAGTCTGACGCAACTTCTGCATCGGCATCCGTGGTGAACAGGAGCGTGTCATCCGGTGCGCCGAGCGTTGCATGACACATGGCGTCGCGTCGGGCGCGTCCGGCGTGAGCGTTGTCGGGGGAATAAGTGACATTCACCATGTCCAGTTCGAACGGCAGGCTGGAAAGCAGGGAAAGTGCGCGCTCGCAGGTAGTGTCCTGCGTGTTGTTGACCCAGAGGACGACCTTGTGAGGCTTCGGGCCTTCCTGCCGGGCCAGCGCCAGAAGACAGGGAACGATATGTTCGGCCTCATTGCAGGCAGGGATGGCGACGATACGCCTTCTTTGGAGAAATGAATCCTCTTTGGCAGAAGCTACAGAAGGAAAAGGCTGAAGCATGCGGGTCTGATCCTCGCCGCCATGAAGGCGGTCTTAATCAAGACGCGGGAAGTGGGAGAGGGTTTGTGTATCTGGAGACAGTAAATTTCTTTAGTGCTGCCGACATCGTGCCTGTTCAGACGGAGACACGCACCGGGCAGCAAAGGATGTGGCCGCGTCAGATTCCGGGTCGGGACGTGAGGCTGAAATGGGCCTGATTTCGAAAAAACCGCGGCCGTGTTTGGATTGATGGACTGTCCATGATCAAATATATACAGGGTCAGGTATCTTTAATTGAAAAATTCAATATAAAATGTGTATAACGCTTTTGCTTGCGATTGATGTTGAGTTGGATGTGACGGGTGAGGAGATTAGATGGAGGGTTTTATCGCTCTTATTGCGGATATCGGGATATTTGTTTTGGTTCCGTGGGTGTTGTGGAGGCTTATCGGTAAAGTATTGCCGATAGTTGTTCTTCCTATACTTCTGGGTATGGGAATGGCTGTTCTTCATATTCCTGTCGCGGATATGGGTATCCCTTCCGTCATCGGCGATGAAATTGGCTGGGTAGCTGTTCTGGTTCTGGCTTTTACGGCGGGACTGGAGATGTGGCAGCACCCCGGAGAAGACACATCTCCCCATGCTGTTCCCCAGACCTCCGTAGGTCGGCTGCTTGCCGGAGCCGCTGTCGCACTAGGCGGTCCGCTCATTACTGGCTCCATTCTCGCCTACATGTTCTTTCTGCCCCTGAAAGGCTGGCATCCTCCTCAGGCCACGCCCTGGGTGGCAGCCGTTTCAATCGGTCTCTGCATCGCAGTGAGCGCCTTGCCGGTTCTGATCGGTGTGGTGCGGGAACTCGATGCTTCCCAGCGTCCGCTCGGTCAGCTCGCTCTCAAGCTGGCTGTTGTCGATGACGCGGCGCTGTGGATTGGTCTCGCCATTCTCCAGTTCGCGGAAAAGGGGAGCGCCGCCCTGCATGGCTGGACCGGACTGGAGTTCCTGGCCGTCGCGCTGCTGGTGGGTCTGGCTGCCGCAGGAACATGGGCGTCCCGGCATTTCAAACATCCCCCTTCGTGGGTCATCTGGGCGACGGTACCGGTTTATCTGGCGGCCGGTTCATGGGCGAGCAAACAGCTCGGCCTGCATGAGCTTATCGGCGCTTATTTCGCTGGTGCGATCATGCCGCCGAGCTGGGTCCGTCGTCTCCCTGTGGAGGAGGTCGGAACCTTCGCCCTGATCTGGCTGGCGCCGCTTTTCTTTGGTCACAGTGGTCTGCATATCAATGGAGATGCGCTGACATGGCCGTCCGTGGTGGCTTCTTTCAGTCTCGTGGCCATTTCGATTATCGCCAAGATTGCGTCGGTCTATGTCTTCCCGCCCGCTCCCAATCTGAGCAGGCGACAGGCGCTGGCAATTGGTTCCCTGTTGCAGTGCAAGGGGCTGATGGAAATTGTCGCGGCCACCATTCTGTTGGGGCAGGGGATGATTTCGGAGTTTGCGTTTGCCTCGCTCATGATGCTGGCGGTGATTTCCACCATGCTGACAGGGCCCATGTTCAAACTGGTCGCACCGCGTGGGGGTAAGGTAAAAACCTGATAAAATTTTATCTGTTTTTTCTTCCGCGAGAGAGGAAATAGAAAGGATTTCTATCCAGAATATTTCGGGAAGGGGTCAGTGAGCTTTGCAGGACTACGCCAGCACATAGCTGGAATTTGTTGCCGGTCTATCGGCCCCTGTCGGTTCACGCTAAGGTAGTGCTGTCATGGCGTCGTCCTTACCTTCCCGGCTGTATCGCAGCGCATTGAATTTTACGCGCGGCAAGCAGCATCACAGCAGTCATGTTCAAGTCGTTGACGATCTGGTTGAGTGTCCCTGTTGCGGGGAGTTCCAGCAGCTGGAGGAGATTGCTCCGGGCACTGTCGCTCGCTGCGTGCGCTGTGATCAGTTGCTGGAGCGGCGCAACAAGGGTGGGCCTCTTGCGACCCCGCTAGCTTTCTGCATCACCTCTGCCGCCCTTTATCTGGCGACGCTGGCTTCTTCCCTGATGACGCTCAATCTGTATGGGCGGGAGAGGTCCGTGGATCTCCTCACGGGGCCGATGGAGCTGCTCCATGAAGGCTGGGGCGAGGTCGGCGTTCTGGTCGGGCTGGTCACCATTCTTGCGCCAGGTATCGTCATCGCGATGATGGGCATGATCCTGACGGCGGCTTTTTTTGAGGAACTGCCGGACTGGGCGCCGCATCTTCTCGCCTGGTACGAAAAGCTTCGTCCATGGTCGATGATGGAAGTCTACATTCTCGGGATTTTCGTGGCCTATACCAAACTGGTGGACATGGCGCATGTGGAGGTGGGTCCCGCGGCCTATCTCATTGCGGCCCTGATGATCAGTATGGCGGCAACGGATCAGACGCTGGATCAGGAGCGGATCTGGCAGCGTCGTCGGGTTGAAGGGGCCATTCAGCTCCCCGATGGTAATCAGGTGCAGGTGGATCGGGTTTCCATGGCGGACCTTGGCGGACATATGCCTCCCCCGGAGCATATGCTGTCCTGCCACTCCTGTGGGCTTGTCGGCGTGTTCCCCGAGCCAGTGCCGCAGACCCGCAGCGTCGGGCTATGTCCACGCTGTGGCCATAATCTCTGCAAACGGAAAAACAATAGTCTGAGCCGCACCTCGGCGTTGGTGCTGTCAGCCTTCGTTTTCTATCTGCCAGCCAATCTTTTCCCTGTCATGACAGTCATCAAGGTCGGCAGCGGTGGTGGTCACACCATCATCGAGGGTGCGATAGAACTGTGGGAGGATGGCATGATCCCTCTCTCCCTGCTGGTTCTGTTTGCAAGTGTTACCGTCCCGGTCGCCAAGATTCTCGGGCTCAGTTACATGATCGTTACGACCAGGCTTGGATCGACAAAAAAGCTGATGCTCAGATCGAAGCTGTTCAGGATCATCGATGTTATCGGTCGGTGGTCCATGATTGACGTGTTCATGATTTCCATTCTGGTGGCGGTGGTCCGCTTCAGCTCATTGGCCAATGTGGAGGCCAATGCTGGTGTGGTGTCGTTCGCAGCCGTCGTGGTGATCACCATTTTTGCAGCGCACTGCTTTGACCCACGCCTGATGTGGGATGTTGCGGGACGCAATGGTCAACTTCCGGAGGATGACGCCTGTGCCGGAAACGCAGTATTAGAATCTTCCGGGACACCAAGCCCTGAGGAACAGGACAAGATGGAGCCGGTAAGAGCGTGACTTCCGAGCAGAACAATTCTTCTTCGCAACAGTCTGTAGGGAATGAAGAGCAGGGCGACAGCAGGTTGCCCGAAGCGACTGTCAGCAGGGCGCGCTTTTCCATCATCTGGATCATTCCGATCATATCGGTTCTGATCGCCGGTTTCCTGCTGTGGCGCAGTCTGTACAATCGCGGGCCGGAAATCCTCATCACCTTTGATACGGCAGATGGCCTGACCAGCGGCCAGACTCAGGTAAAGAACAAGGCCGTGACGCTCGGCACTGTCTCGTCCATCACGCTGTCGAAGGACATGCATCACGTTGATGTCCGCGTGCAGATGAATTCCAGCGCGTCCGGACTTCTGACGGACAAATCCCGTTTCTGGGTTGTGCGTCCGCGCATCAATGGCGCCAGTGTCACGGGTCTGGAAACCCTTCTGTCAGGAGCCTATATCGCGTTTGACCCCGGTACAGCCGGGGGACAGCGCACAACAGCATTCAGGGGCCTTGAATCACCACCGGGCATCCAGTCTGATCAGCCCGGCCGGACCTATACGCTTGTCGCTCCGGCCATTGGTTCGATCGGTCCTGGCGCGCCAGTCTTCTTCCGTGATGTCGATGTTGGTGAAGTGCTGGGCTATACGCTTCCTCCCGGCGGCGTGGGACCGGTGATGATCCAGTTTTTCGTCAGAGAGCCTTATGATCATTATCTCCACACCAACACGCGTTTCTGGAATGTGTCGGGTGTGAAGGTCGGCTTTGGAGCCGGTGGTCTGAAGGTGCAGATGCAGTCCATTCAGGCGCTCTTCTCCGGCGGTATCGCGTTCTCGCTCAATCGTACCAGCACGGATGACGAGGCGACTGAAGCGCCCGCCAATACGATTTTCCAGCTCTATGATGACAAGGAAAGCGCGGATAACGCCGGCTATCACGAGCGTGTTCCGGTCGCGACCTATCTGTCGTCTTCCGTCTCCGGACTGGCTGTTGGTAGTTCGGTCACAATGTTCGGTATTCAGGTCGGTTCCGTGACAGGTGTGAAACTGCAGATCGATCAGGCAACCGGTCATGCACAGGTCCGTGTCGCCATGGATATCCAGCCTGAGCGCGTCCTGTCTCCGGAACAGATCCACAGCGATACGCTTGTGAGCACGCTGCAGGCTCTGGTCGCGAACGGCATGCGCGCCTCAGCCGCCAGCGTCAGCATGCTGACGGGTGAGACCAACATCTCTCTGGATTTCGTCAAGTCAGCCAAGGACGTCAAAACCTATATGGAGGGCAATACGCTTATCCTCCCAAGTCAGGCGGGTGGTATCAGCGGGATCATGCAGTCGCTGTCCACAGTGTCTGACAAGCTGGCCGCCATGCCGCTGGACAAGATTGGCGACAATGCGAACAATCTGCTCGCCCATGCCGATCAGCGGATCAACAGCCCGGAGGTCAAGCAGGCTCTCGTAAATCTGCGGGATTCCCTGAACAGTCTGCATCATCTTGCCGACCATGCGGACAAGGGCCTGCAGCCTCTGATGAAGCGTCTGCCTGAAATGAGCGAACAGCTTGATAATACACTGAAGAACGCCAACAAACTTCTGGCCAGTTATGGCGGCGATACGGACTTCCATCGCAGCCTGCAGAGCATGGTGGTGCAACTGGGTGAAACAGCCCGCTCACTACGTTTCATGACCAACTTCCTGGCCAACCATCCTTCCTCGATTGTCACGGGACGCTGATCCATGGAAAAGAAAAAACTCCTAGCTTCCACCGGGTCTTTTTCTCGTGCGTTATTGGGGGGCTTTCTCCTTGCCGTTACCAGTGTGACACTGACGGCATGCAGCTCGTCTGATCCGGTTCTCTATACGCTCCAGCCCGTGACATCGGCAGTCCCGACAGTTTCGTCGTTCTCGGGGCTGACGGCGCCGACACTGGTTGAAATCCGCAGGCCGACCATTCCGGAGACGCTGGATCGGGATCGTGTCGTTCTGAGTGACAGTGGCTATAAGCTGGATGTTGCAAAAACGGATGCATGGAGCGCGCCTCTTTCGGATCAGATCCCGCATGTTCTGGCGAACGATCTGCGTCACCGCATGCCCGGTACAAGTTTCTTTGTGCAGGATGATGCGACATCAGCGGATCCGCAGGCTTTTGTTGAGCTGGTCGTAACGCGTTTTTCGCGGGACACTTCCGGAAATGCTGTTATGGATGCTCAGGTCTCCGTGCATCGTGCTGATAGTGATGCGCTAAAGACCAACCGGTCCATTCACCTTTCAATGCCTGCGGCAGCGGGTACGGAGGGACTGGTGAGCGCACTGAGCACGCTGATAGGGCAGGCGGCAGATCAGATCGCTGGAGATATCCGCACACTTCCTCCTGTTCCCAAACAATAATTTCCGAACAGATGGTCTTTTTCTTTTTAGACCGGATAATAAAGATCTGATCTGTTGGATGGGCTGTCTGAGACCGCTGAATTCAGCAGCGGATTTATTTCTGCTGCTGAACGAAAAATCCAAGCTTCCCGGTTCATAGCGCTCACATTACGCGTGTAGGCGTGGGAGATGCTGCTGTGTCTGGAGGCTGACATAAACACCGACACTAAATATTCGTCAGTTCTTATCCTTCTGGATAAAGCTGGGCAGGAATGGATTATCCGTCTGCATGGACCCCTTGCTGGGCAGGGAAGATGCATTCCAGCCACCCCCCAGCGCTTCGATCAGGCTTACTGAATCCACCATACGGCTTTGCTGGATCGACAGTACCGTTTCAGCATTGGACAGGGCTGTGACCTGAGCCGTGATGACGGTGGTGTAAATCTCCGTGCCTGCCAGATACTGGTTCATGGCGACGGTGACGGCCTTGTTGGCCGCGTCCAGGGCGATCGCCTGCTGGGCGGCCTGTTCAGACAGAATACGCAGATTGGAAAGCTGATCTTCCGTTCCCTGCAATGCCGTCAGAACTGTCTGACGATAGGTGGCGGTATAGCTGTCATAATTGGCGTTGGCCTCATGAACGGCGGCTGTACGCGCGCCACCTTCAAAGATGGTTTCCGTGGCAGCGGCACCGAGTGACCAGATACGGTTGGCCACCTGCACAAGCGCCCCAACCGGATCACCGCTGTAGGAGTAGGAAGCCGTCAGTTTCACATCCGGATAGAAGGCCGCGATCGCCGCACCAATCTGGGCGTTGTATTCCTCCATCCGTCGTTCCGCCGCGGCGATGTCAGGACGACGCTGCAGCAGGTCGGCAGGCACCGAAACCGGAATGGTGGGAACGGTATCAGGCAGGCGGCCAGCTGCTATGGTCAGATCAGCAGGCGCTTCGCCCATCAGCACGGCGATGGCATGTTCATATTGCGCTCGGGCAATCCCGGCCTGCACTTCCTGCGCGCGGGTCTGCTCCAGCTGCGTCCTGGCCTGAAGCAGGGCCGTCGGTTCAGCAACGCCTGCGTTGTACTGGTTCAGCGTGATCTGGTAGGAATGTTCGTAAAACTGTACGGTCCTGTGCAGCAGATCTTTCAGGCTATCCTGATAGCGCAGGTTGAAGTAGGCGGTCGCAAGCTGGGCCTGATAGGACAGTTTGGCGTTCGCAAGATCGGCTGCGCTGGCCTGGGCTTCCGTTACCTGCGCCTGAATCTGGCGGCGGATCGCGCCCCACAGATCCAGATCCCAGCTTGCGGTCGGACCCATGCCGTATGTGGTTTCAGTCGAATTGGACGGCGTATAGGTGGTGGTGGTGGAGCCTCCTGTGCCGTAATTGACCAGCACGCCGGAAGACGCATTGCGCGAACCACGACCGGTGCTGTTGCGGTTGAAACTCAGCGAGCCGCTCAGTGTCGGGTAGAGCTGCGCCCGAATGGCGTTGATGGCAGCGCGGGCGTTACGATACCGCGCCTCATACTGAATGACATTCTGGTTGTTGATTTCGACCTTGTCTTCCAGCCCGTTCAGGATGGGGTCGTTATAGATCTCCCACCATTTACCCTTGGGAACAGCCGCCAGCGCGGGATTGGCGTATTGCCAGCCAGCTGCGGGCTTCAGTTCCTTGAATCTGGGAGAGATGATGGCCGTAGGTCGCTTGTAATCCGGGCCAACCATGCAGCCGGACAAAAGGAGTGGCGCCAGCAGAAGGGCGATACGACAGCGGGAGGGGCGAGTGTGGGTCTTCATTCCGCGTCAGGCGTCCTGAGGGTTGGCGTGGGGGGACAGGCGATTACGGCGACGTTTGTTAAACCGCAGCGCGAGGCGATCCAGCGTCAGATAGACAACCGGGGTTGTGTAAAGGGTCAGAGCCTGACTGACCAGCAGGCCTCCCACGATGGCGATGCCGAGCGGACGGCGCATCTCCGCGCCATAGCCGTTGCCATAAACAAGCGGCAGCGCGCCAAGGGCGGCGGCCAGTGACGTCATGATGATGGGACGGAAGCGGAGCAGGCAGGCGGTGCGGATGGCCTCGAACGGCGGAATATTGTTTTCCCGTTCGGCAGTAATCGCAAAATCCACTAGCATGATGGCGTTCTTTTTCACGATGCCGATCAGCAGGATCACGCCGATCATGGCGATCAGGGAGAAATCCTCGCCGAAGAGTTCAAGCGCCAGCAAGGCACCGACACCGGCTGAGGGCAGGGTGGAGAGAATGGTCAGCGGATGCACGTAGCTCTCATAAAGAATACCCAGCACGACATAAACGGCGACCAGCGCAGCCAGAATCAGAAGCGGCTCATCATTGACGGACTTCTGGAACTGGGCGGCGTTACCGGCAAAACTGCCGTGAATGGTCGAGGGCATGTGCATGGCCACCGTCTCATCCTGAATGATCTGCACGGCGCGACTGAGCGCGACGCCTTTCGCCAGATTGAAGGAGATGGTGGAGGCGACGGACTGACCTTCATGATTGACGGAAACCGGCGTCCGCGACGGGGTGATGTCGGTGATGAACGTCAGCGGCACCATGGAAGCACGCCCCGTGGACACGGCGGAACCATTGGACGCGGAAGCGCCGCCCGCCAGCTTGTTGGCGATCTGGTTCTTGAAGTTCTGGCTGCTGATGCTCGCCTGCGTGCTGCTGCTTGTGCTGGCCTCACTCGTGCTCGTTCTGACACGGATGGTATTGGAGGCGGTGCCACCTGCTGCTGAACCGCCCGTTGTGGCCACCCAGACCTGCCGGATGGTGTTAGGGTCGCTCCAGAACTCCTTCGACGCTTCCATGACGACACGATACTGGTTAAGCGTGTTGTAAATGATGGAAGCCGCCCGCTGTCCGAAGGCGTCGTAAACCGTATTGGCGATCAGCTGCGGCGTAATCTGGAACCGCGCCGAAGTATCACGGTCTATTTTCGCGACGATAGCGGAACCGCCCTGCTGAACATCGCTGGACAGATCGAGAATTTCCGGATGCTTGCGCAGTTCCGCCATCAGTTTGGGAGCCCAGCTGTAAAGCTCGGTGGCTGAATCACCCTGCAATGTGTACTGATAGGACGCATTGCCCTGTCGCGCCCCGGCCCGCACGCCGCCCGGCTCCATCAGGAAGAACTGTGCGCCGACAAGATTATGCAGACGGTTCGCAATACGCAGCATCAGGCTGGGAGCCGGTCCGCGCTCGCTCTTATTCTTGAGTTGCAAAAACAGACTGGCCTGATTGGAAGAGCCGCGTCCGCCGAGGAATCCGGCAATGCTGACCACTTCCTTTTCCTGAAGAACAGCTTTTTCGACCGTGTCGATCTTCTGAGTCATGGCTGTGAAGGAAATGGACTGATCACCTATCAGATGACCCATCAGCATGCCGGTATCTTCCGTAGGGAAGAAACCTTTCGGCATCGCCATAAATACGACCACCATCAGGATGATGGTCGCGGGAAGACTGAGCAGGACAAGCCGGTTGTGTCGCAGCGCAACATCGAGCGTGCGGGCATAGCCGTTTTCCACGGACGTAATGGCGGAGCCGAACAGGGCTCCCAGCCAGCTCACGCTTCTGTGCCACCAGTTCGGGGAGGCGGTGTTGCTGTCTGTATGGTTGTGCGGGCGCAGGATGCGTGACGCCAGCATCGGGGTAAGGGATAGGGACAGAAGCATGGAAATGACGATGGTGATGGACACTGTCATCGCCAGTTCATGGAACAGACGCCCGGCCAGACCGCCAAGCAGCAGGATCGGCAGAAACACCGCAATCAGTGAGACGGTGATCGAGATGACTGTGAAGGCCACTTCTTCCGCGCCCCTGAGCGCTGCTTCCCTGGGCGGCACACCTTCCTCAATGTGACGGGCGATGTTTTCAAGCACGACAATCGCGTCATCGACCACAAAACCGGTCGAGACCGTCAGGGCCATCAGCGACATATTGTCGAGCGAATAGCCCAGCAGGCGCATCACGCCGAAGGTCGCGATGATCGAGGTCGGCACCACGATGGCCGGGATCAGGGTCATCCGCAGCGAACGCAGGAACGCCAGCGTCACCAGCACCACGAGGATGACGCCGATAATCAGGGTGGCCTGCGTGTCTTCCAGCGAGGCGCGAATGGTCAGCGACCGATCCAGCGCCAGATGCAGCGACACGTCCTGAGGCAGGGCGGTGCGCAGCGCCGGCAGCATGGCCTTGATCTGGTCGATCGTGTGAATGACGTTGGCGCCAGCCTGCGGAAACACGATCCCGATCACGGCCCGCTGCTGGTTGAAGAAACCGGCGTTACGAATGTCTTCCACGCCGTCGCTGATGACCGCAACATCCGAGAGACGCACCGGCCTGTTGCTGCGATAGGCGATGATCAGATCACGATAGGCCTGCGCCGAGCGCGCCTGATCATTCGTGTCGAGCGTGAAGCGCAGGCCGTTCTGGTCGATGATCCCCTTGGGTGTATGCGCATTGGCCGAGGCCAGCGCTGCACGCACGTCTTCAAAGCCGATGCCATACTGAAACAGCTTCAGGGGATTCATCTCGACGCGCACGGCGGGCAGGGCGCTTCCTGCTACCTGCACCAAGCCAACGCCGCGCACCTGCGAGAGATGCTGCTGCAGCACATTGCTTGCGAGATCATACAGCACGGCGGCGGTACGGGTCGGGGACGTCAGGGCGAGAACAAGAACCGGTGCGCCATTGGGGTTGGCCTTGCTGTAGCTCGGGTTCTGGCGCAGCGAGGATGGCATGTCCGCACGGGCTGCCTGCAGGGCTGCTTCCACGTCACGCGCCGCGCCGTTGATGTCACGGGTCAGCTCGAACTGGAGCATGATCCGGACCTGATTCTGCGTCGATTGCGACGTCATTTCAGTCAGACCGGCAATCTGCCCCAGGTGACGTTCCAGAGGGGCCGCTACCGAACTGGCCACTTCCTCCGGCGAGCCACCCGCCTGCTGGCCCTGCACCATGATGACCGGAAAATCGACGTTCGGCAGATCGGAGACCGGCAGCTTCAGGTATCCGAGGATGCCGCCAATCAGCAGTGCCACCGTCAGCAGGGTGGTGGCGACCGGTCTTTCAATGAACAGACGGCATGGACTCATGCCCGATCAGCCCTGCTCACCGGCTGGACGGGTTTCATGCGGCTCATGCGCGTTGCTGAAACGGCGGTTCCATTTCTGCGCCATCGTATCGAGTGCGAGGTAAATCACCGGCGTGGTAAACAGCGTCAGAAGCTGGGACACCGCCAGACCGCCGACAATGGCGAGACCCAGTGGACGGCGCAGTTCGGAACCCGTGCCTGAGGAAATCACCATCGGTAGCGCGCCGAGCATGGCGGCCAGTGTCGTCATCAGGATGGGACGGAAACGCAGGGTCGCGGCCTGCCGGATCGACTGGAGCGAGGACATGCCATGCTCACGCTCCGCTTCCAGCGCGAAGTCGATCATCATGATGGCGTTCTTCTTGACGATACCGATCAGCAGCACGAGACCGATGATCCCCATCACATCCAGCCCCGCGCCGGAGATGCGCAGCATCAGCAGTGCGCCGATGCCGGCGGAGGGCAGGGTGGAAAGGATCGTGACCGGGTGCACGAAGCTCTCATAGAGAATACCGAGCACGATATAGACCGCGATCAGCGCCGCCGCGACAAGGAACAGCTCATTGCTCAGAGAGCCCTGAAACGCGGCCGCCGTTCCCTGAAAGGACGTCTGGAAAGCTGTCGGCAGTTTCAGCTGCTTCTCGACACGCCGGATCGCATCCGTCGCCTGCCCGAGCGCATAGCCTTCCGACACGTTGAAGGAGATCGTCGTGGCCGGGAACTGACCGAAATGCGTGATCAGGAGAGGTGCCGTTTCCCGCGTGATGGTCGTGACAGCCGCCATCGGAACGAGGCCGGACGTCGGCGAACGGGTCGGGCCGGAGGTGCTCTCGCCGGAGTTGCCGGAGATGCCTGGCAGGTAAAGCTGGTCGAGCGAGGCAAGGTTTTTCTGAAAAGCTGGGTCAGCTTCCAGAATTACGCGATACTGGTTCGACTGGGTGTAGATGGTCGAGATCTGACGCTGACCGAAGGAGTCATACAGCACGTTGTCGATGGTCTGCGGCGTGATCGAGTAACGCGCGCCGGTCGAACGATCGAGCGTGACGCGGGCGACCAGCCCTTCCGCCTGAAGGTCGGAGGTCACGTCAGACAGGGAAGGTTCCTGCCGCAGAGCATCAACCAGCTTCGGAACCCATGTCTTGAATTCGTTGTAGTCCGGGTTTTCCAGCAGAAACTGGTATTGCGTGGCAGCAACCGTCGTGTCGAGCGACAGATCCTGCACGGGCTGGAGATAGAGGCTGATTCCCGCGATGTTTGCGGTTTCTTCTCTCAGACGTGCCGCCACTTCCTGAGCGGAACCACTGCGTTCGTCATGTGGCTTGAGGTTGATCAGGAAACGGCCCTGATTGAGTGTAGAGTTCTGTCCGTCCACACCCACGAAGGAAGACAGCGACACGACATCCGGATCTTTCAGGATCGCCTGAGCAAGTTCCTGCTGATGTGTCTTCATCGCATCGAAAGACGTGGCCTGAGCCGCGACGGAAATACCCTGAATGACGCCGGTATCCTGAACCGGGAAGAAGCCTTTGGGAATTTCCCATGCCAGAAAACCGGTCAGCAGCAGGGTCGCGCCAAAGACCAGAAGCGTGGTGCCCGAGTGCGCCAGCACGACATCCAGCGCCCGGTCATAGGCCGCGATGAGCCGGTTGGTAGCCACTTCCATACGGGCCGACCAACGCTGGAACCATGTTTTGGCGTCTTCCACGGTGTGCGGACGCTCGCTCAGCAGACGGGCGCACATCATCGGCACGAGCGTCAGGGAGACAACGGCGGACAGAATGATGGTGATGGCCAGCGTCAGCGCGAATTCGTGGAACAGACGCCCGATCACGTCGCCCATGAACAGCAGCGGGATCAGCACGGCGATCAGCGAGATGGTCAGCGAGATGATGGTGAAGCCAATCTCGCCCGCGCCCTTCATAGCGGCCGTCATGCGGTCGTCACCCTGCTCGATATAGCGGGAGATGTTCTCGATCATGACGATGGCGTCGTCCACGACAAAGCCGGTGGCGATGGTCAGCGACATGAGCGAAAGATTGTCGAGCGAAAAGCCCAGCAGATCCATGACAGCAAAGGTGCCGACGATGGAGAGAGGCACGGAAAGGCTCGGGATGATCGTGGCCGGAACGTTGCGCAGGAACACGAAAATCACCGCGACGACGAGCGCCAGAGCCAGAAACAGCTCGAACTCCACATCCGCGACAGAAGCGCGGATAGTGGTGGTGCGGTCGGTGAGGGGAACAATGTCGATCCCCGGCGGCATGGATTCCTGAAGTCTCGGCAGGATCGCCTTGATGTTGTCCACCACCGCGATCACGTTCGCACCCGGCTGACGCTGCACGTTCAGCACAAGACCGGGGGTCGTGTTGGCCCACGCGGCCAGCTGTGTGTTTTCAGCGCCGACGATAACCGTGGCGACATCCTTCAGACGGATCGGTCCGTTGTTCTGATAGGCGATCACCTGATTCAGAAGCTGCGTCGCGCTGGCGATCTGCCCATCCACGCGCAGGGTCGAGGCGCGTTGTGCGCCGTCGAATGTGCCGGTCGGGGAGTTGACGTTCACATTGCCTATGGTGGTTCGCAATGTGTCGAGATCAAGGCCATAGGAGGTCAGCTTCGGAATGTTGACGCGAACCCGCAGAGCCTTGCGGTTGCCGCCTGACAGGGTGACGAGACCAACGCCGGAAATCTGGCTGATCTTCTGCTCAAGCCGGGTATCGACATAGTCCTCGACCTCCGGCAGCGGGATCGTCTTCGAGGTAATCCCAAGCGTCAGAACGGGAGTGTCGGCGGGATTGACCTTGGCGTAGGTTGGTGGCGCGGGCAGATCGGTCGGCAGCAGCGAGTTGGCCTGATTGATTGCGGCCTGCACTTCCTGCTCGGCCACATCCATCGACATGCTCAATCCGAAGCGCAGCGTGACGACGGATGCGCCGCCCGAAGAACGGGAGGTCATCTGGTCCAGTCCTGGCATCTGCCCGAACTGGGTTTCCAGAGGCGCCGTGACGGAGGTGGCCATCACATCCGGACCCGCGCCCGGATAGAAGGTCTGCACGGTGATGGTCGGATATTCGACCTCCGGCAGCGCGGACACGGGCAGGAAATGATAACCCAGAAGACCGGCGATCAGGATCGCCACCATCAGCAGGGTGGTGGCGACGGGCCGTTCGATGAAGATGCGTGAGGGGTTCACGGTCTGGCGTCAGTTGGTGCTGTTGTGGTGACGATGTGACGAGGCCGGATGCGCGTCCTGCTGCTGTTTGGTCGTGTCCGGATGATCGGCGGGAATGCTCACTTTGGCTCCGGCGCGGAGATGGTCGGTACCGTCCGTCACCACGCGATCGCCCGGTTTCAGACCATCGCTGACAACCGTGCGCGTGCCGTTCGTGATGCCTTGTTTCACATTGCGGACCTCGACAGTGTTGTCGCTTTTCACAACGTAGACGAACTGGCCGTTCGGTCCGGTCTGGAGCGCATTGGACGGGACGATGATGGCGTTATGCAGCGTCTTCACCAGCAGGCGGGCGTTCACGAACTGGTTGGGGAACAGGTGCTCGTCCTCGTTCGGGAAAATGGCGCGCAGGCGGACCGTTCCCGTCGCCGTGTCGATCTGGCTGTCGAGCGAACTGACGCTTCCGGTGGCGATCTTCTGCGTGTTGGAGCTGTTCCAGGCCTCGACCTGCAACGGATTGCCTGCGCGAAGCTGATCGGCAACTTCCGGCAACTGGTCCTGCGGCAGGGTGAAGATGACGGAAATCGGCTGCATCTGGGTCAGGATGGCCAGACCGCCTGATTGTCCCGCCGTGACATAGTTGCCCCTGTCCACGGCGCGGATGCCGACACGACCGTCAACCGGGGCCGTGATGTGGCAGTAGACGAGCTGAAGTTTCTGGTTATCGACCAGCGCCTGATCGACTTTCACAGTGCCTTCAAGCTGTTTGACCGTAAATTCCTGATCCCGTGCGGTCATGGCAGCCACACTGTCCTGCTTGATCAGCTTCTGATAGCGGGCGTTGTCGATGCGGGCGCGCTCAAGCTGCGCCTGATCCTGAGCAAGCTGGCCCTGATACTGGTGCAGCGCGACCTCGTATGGACGCGGATCAATGATGGCGAGCAGATCGTCCTTCTTGACGTGCTGGCCCTCCGTGAACTTCACGTCCATCAGATAGCCCTCAACACGGGTCTGAACTGTCACGTTGGTGATGGGCACCACGGTTCCGAGTTCGGTCAGAATGACGGGCATGTCACCGGTCGCGACGGTCTCGACCGTAACCGGCTGAGCCACACCCGTGGTCGAGCCGACCCTGCGGCTGGTTTTTTCACGATGACTGAGAAAAGCGTAAGCGACTATGCCGATCAGCAGCAGGACAAGAATGACCCATATCCAGCGGCGGGTACGGGAAGATCGGCGGGGCGAAGGGGACGGAGAGGGAGCAGGAGAAGAATTGTGTTCACTCATAACTTCTGTCGATTTCCGTCCACAGGTTCTGTTGGGGCGTTCTGAAAGGGCTCGTGTCGATTAAGCAGAGGTCTGACCCGAGGTCTGCATAGCAGTAAAAAGCCCATCTTCAACATTCAGGAACGGTGCTTTCAGCCCTTAAAAAAGTTTTCATATCACATCAGTGTTTAATTTTATCACGCTGAAAATACGAAATTTTTTTCTGTGAGGTGTAAACACACATAAACATGAAATTTTGTTAATTTTTATAGGACAATTGCAAACCATTCTCATTTGAAGAGGTATTGTGAAATATTGCAACGGGCCAACAGGTTTTTGCTACGTTTAGTATCAGAAAAGCTGCCGGGAGAATTATTTTAGATTTCACGGAAATACCGATTCGGCATCACTGGCAAAAAAGTGTTTTTTTTACTAAGTGATGAGGTGCTGGGAGTACCAATCGCACAATGTACAGCTTCTTCTGTTCTGATATGAAACGCCGGTCCGTCCGGCAGGGGCTCATACCTCTTCTGCTGCTGGCAGGGGCGGTGTGTGTGACGCCCATTCACTGCGCCCACGCGCAGGATGCGGATCAGGAGGAAGCGGAAGACGCCGCCAAGCAGGCCGAAGCCAGACGGGACGCCCGCAAGGCGGCGCCACCTGCGGCGTTGCCGGGCGCGCAGTCGAACGAAGATGAAGCCGGTCACTCCAACGGCGACATGGAGCCGACCGCTGCCCTGTTTGAAGCGATCAACCGGGGCAGTCTGGGCGCTTCCAAGGAAGCCGTCAGTCGAGGCGCGGATCTGAACGGGCACAACGTTCTGGGGCAGACGCCTCTGGATATGGCCATCGACCTGAACCGCAACGACATCATGTTCTTTCTGCTGTCCATGCGCACCATTGATGATTCTGCCGGTGTGACAACCAGCACGGTGGCGAATTCCGGTATCAGCATGAGAAATGGCTCGGGTCATCTGAGTATCGGCGGTCGCGCAGCCCGCGACAAAACCCAGTCGGTCATCGATCGGCGTTACGATGCCTCAGGCGGACAGGCCCAGCCATCGGTCGGCTTCCTCGGTTTTGGTGGCAGCTAGGGCTGGCTGCTTACAGATTGAGTGATTGCAGGGGGCGTTCTTCGGAGCGCCCTTTTGATTCCCGGCAAGAGTGATGTCAGGAAAGCCAAACGTTTTTGCTGAAACTGCAGTAAAACGCTCCAGTTTCAGATGTTTCTTACCTACTGATTGTCGGGAAATCTTCCGGCTGTGCTTTTACGTCTGCCGGATCAGACACAGACTCACGCGATAGAGGCTACCACCGTCACTGAGCGGCGATGGGAACCTCGGCGCTGGCCAGAGTAAGAGCTTCCGCATCAGCGGCAAGGCTCTCCGACCGCAACGCATCCAGCGGCACCAGCGTATCGTCGCGCTCGAAATGCCAGAACGTCCAGCCGTTGCAGGATGGAGCATTCGTCAGCAGCGCGCCCAGCTTGTGGATGGAACCGCGCTGTGTGCCGCTGACCAGCGTGCCGTCCGGCGTCACTGTGGCGGACACGCGGCGTTGGCGATCATAGACCACCGTTCCGGCAGTGATGAAATTCCGCTCGACCAGACTGCCGAACGGAACACGCGGCGCTTCCCGCTTCATCGGCGTGGTGGCGACGGCATCCTGTGGCAGAGCCTCTTCACGCTCAACGCGCTCGGCAGCAGCCTTTGCGTAATCAGGATGACGCTCGATCCCGACAAAATGACGACGCAGGCGCTTCGCCATGGCGGCTGTCGTCCCGGTTCCCGTGAATGGGTCGAGGATCACGTCGTTCTCAGCCGTGGAGGCCAGCAGTACGCGGTGCAGCAGGCTTTCCGGCTTCTGCGTCGGATGCAGCTTCAGTCCGTGCTCGTTGCGCAGACGCTCATTGCCCGTGCAGAGCGGCAGATACCAGTCCGAGCGCATCTGCACGTCATCGTTCAGAGCCTTCATGGCCTGATAGTTGAAGCGATACTTGCTGTCCTGACTGCGGGCCGCCCAGATCATCGTCTCATGTGCGTTAGTGAAGCGACGGCCACGGAAGTTCGGCATCGGATTGGATTTGCGCCACACGATATCATTCAGAATCCAGAAGCCCAGATCCTGCAGGATCGCGCCCAGACGGAAGATGTTGTGATAGGAGCCGATGACCCAGATCGTGCCGTCCTTGTGCAGCAGACGCCGTGCCTCGCTCAGCCATTCCCGTGTGAAACGGTCATAGGTTTCCAGATCCGAGAACTTGTCCCAGTCATCGTCCACACCGTCCACGACGCTGTCATCCGGACGACGCAGTTCGCCACGAAGTTGAAGGTTGTATGGTGGATCAGCAAAGATGCAGTCGACGCTGGCCGTCGGCAGGCTGCGCATGACATCGACGCATTCACCACAGAGGATCTTGTCGAGCGGAAGGTCTGAAGTGTTCTTGATAGCGCCGCTCATGCAGGGCCTCCGTTGGCGAGAGTGAGTTCAAGCTGCTTGCGGACGGTGCCGAAGCCGCGGCGATGGTGCGGAGTGCACCCTTGTGTCGTAATGGCGTTTCGATGAGCGGCGGTGCCGTAACCTGCGTTCTTCGCCCAGCCATAGCCCGGCCAGCGCGCATCCAGGCGGCTCATGATCTTGTCGCGCGTAACCTTGGCGAGGATCGAGGCGGCGGCGATGGACAGGCTGATGCCGTCTCCACCCACAATCGTGCGCACAGGCACGTCGAGAGGCGGCTTGCGGTTGCCGTCGACCAGCGCGATGCGGGGAGGGGACGGCAGCTTGCCCACGGCGCGGGCCATGGCGAGCTGTGCTGCCTTCAGGATGTTGAGCTGAAGAATTTCTTCGACCGAGGCGGCGGAGATCCCGATTTCAATTCCCGGAACACTCGGCAGGCGCGCGGCAATAGCCTCACGACGGGCCGTTGTCAGCGCCTTGGAGTCATCAATGCTCGCTGCCAGATCCTCAGGAACTCCTGCGCCGAAAACAACCGCGGCCGCAACGACAGGGCCGGCGAGAGGACCGCAACCGGCCTCATCCACTCCGGCCACGCGGCCCCCATATTCTGTTTCCAGCAAAAAATCCGGCATGGTCCCCTTTCCGAAGCCTCAAAACGACTCGATATGAATCATCGAGTCGTTTGAATCACGATTCGCAATAAAGGAAAACCATTTTGTCCCGTGACCGCGCAAGAGTCGCAGGCAAAAAAAATTCCCCGGAAGGGGAAAAAACACTCAGACTCTTCACGAGTCGTAAAAAAAGAGCCGGATACTGGACCCGGCTCTCCTTTCTTGCTGGCTCAGCCCTTGCGGCGCGGCATTAGTAGCCAGCCGATGAACGTGCCGACCACTGAAGCAATGCCCAGTGAGAGGAGCGGCTTGTCACGCACGAAGGACACGCCTTTTTCGACAAGGCTCTCGCTCTCTTCATACAGGTCGGCAAATTCCTCACGGGCGATGCCGGCCAGTTGGTCGACCTTGCCTTCAGCCTGAAGACCCAGATCACCTGTCAGGCCGCCGACAGCATCCTTGATGTGACCTTTGGCCTGATCGACGACGCCATGAATTTTTTCTTCTGTGGTGTTGATCTTGTCGTCTGACATGTCTGTCTTCCTTTCGAACATCCTGAGGCGTCAGTGGGACGCGGAACCGCAATACGGTTCATGTGGGTATAGTTGGAACCGATCTCACTGATGATGCAACGCTTTTTATGGCAAACAGTTTTAACGGGTAACTCTGATCAGACATGAGTGACTGCGGTCATCCGTCTGTTGTGCCCCGATTGGAAAATCTGTTTTGTGGCCCGCATGCCAGCTCTTCGCCGATCCCAGATCATCGCCCTGACCATCTCCAGCCTTCTGTTCATGGAGCAGCTCGATGGCACCATTCTGGCAACGGCCCTTCCGGCCATCGCGTCTTCCCTGCATGTGGACCCGGTGGCGGCCTCCGTGGCGCTGACCTCCTACATCGTCGGACTGGCCATCTTCATCCCCGCCTCAGGCGCGGTGGCCGACCGCTTCGGCAGCCGCACGACCCTGATGACGGCGATCACCCTGTTCATTGTCTGCTCCATCCTCTGCGGGCAGGCGAGCAGTCTTCCCGTGCTGGCCTTCGGACGCATGTTGCAGGGAGTAGGGGGCGCACTGATGGTGCCTGTCGGCAGGCTGGTGCTGCTGCGAAGCGTCGCCAAGTCCGAACTGCTGAAAACCATGACATGGATGATGATGCCCGCCACCCTTGGCCCGATGCTCGGCCCCGTGCTGGGCGGCTTCATCACAACCCTGCTGTCATGGCGCTGGAATTTCTACCTCAACGTGCCCGTTGGACTGCTCGGACTTTACCTGACGTGGAAACACGTCCCCCAGTTGCGGGAAAAGCAGAGCCGTCCCTTCGACTGGCCCGGCATGGGGCTGGCTGGCGGCGGTCTGGCGCTGCTGTCCTTCAGCGCGGAGATGATCAGCCACAACACAAAGCCCTACTGGCTTTCCGCCAGCCTGCTGATCGCCGGAGCCTGTCTGTTTCTCGGTTATTTCCGCCACATGAAGCGCTGCCCCAATCCGGTGCTTGATTTCCGGCTGATGGATGTCCCGACCTTCCGCCTGTCCGTCCTGAGCGGTGCCGCCTCCCGCCTTGCCGCCGGGTCATTTCCGTTTCTGATGCCCGCCATGTTGCAGATCGGCTTTGGACTGAGCCCGGCACAAAGCGGCATGGTCGTCTTTGCGGCCCCCATCGGAGCGCTTTGCTCGCGTCTGTATGTGCCGCGTCTGTTCCGTCGCTTCGGTTTCCGGGCCGTGATGATGACGATGGGTTGGGGCGGCGCGCTCACTTTTGGCGCAATCGCCTGTTTCCAGCCAGGCTGGCCGCTCTGGACGCTGACATTGGTGCTGCTGGCGTCGGGCGCTGTGCAGGCCATCCAGTTCTCGGCCTACAACTCCATCGCCTACGCCGATCTGCCGGAAGAGCGGATGAGCAATGCGACCAGTTTCTATTCCACTTTCCAGCAAATGATGCTGTCAGCCGGCATCTGCGTGGCCGCACTGGCTGTGACGGTCTCGCGCGCTGTTCAGGATCATCCGCAGGCGGTGGCGGCGGATTTCAGAGTAGGGTTTCTGGTGGTGGGCGCGTTGACCTGCATCGCAGTGCCGGTGGCAGCACGGTTGCGGCCGGATGCGGGAGCGAATGTTAGTGGGCATCGGAAGAAGTAGAAGGTTTTGTTTCTACAACAATCGGCTGAAACAAGTCTGCTTTCGTCCGTTTGTCGGACGCAGGAGGAGTTGCTGGAGCTTCCGAAAAGTAGCCCATACATCTGGATGATAATATGTGCATAGTTATGTGTATTGATATGTGCTAAGCTTCGATTTTCAGGACATGGAGTAAAGCTATGGTTCGCTCGCGTTCCGTCAGCCCATCACGTCGCCCCACCAATGTGACGTTACCGGCGCAGTTACTCGAAGAAGCCAAATCGCTTGATCTCAACATATCGCAGGCCTGCGAACAGGGGTTGAAGTCTGCGATCGCTTCGATCCGCGCTCAGCAATGGCTCTCGGAAAACCGTGCCTCCCTTGAAGCATCCCGACAGTATGTCGAAGAGAATGGTCTTCCTCTCGCGGATTACCGGAAATTCTGAATGGCCCGTTTTGATGTGTATCGTCTGGCCGGACGAGGTGAAGCGCGTTTCGTTCTGGATGTACAGGCAGACTTGCTGGGTGAGTTGGGCACCCGCATCGTAGTGCCGCTTTTATCACGGAAAGCAGCGCCCAAACCGGCAAAGAGACTCAATCCGGTTTTTGTAATAGACGACCATTCGTTCGTCATGATGACGCAGTTTATGGCTGCCGTGCCTAACCGTGATCTGAAGAAAATCGTGACTTCATTGTCTCTTTATCAGGATGAAATCACCCAAGCGCTTGATCTGCTTCTAACTGGTTTCTGAAACAGAGTCTTGGTCGGTTTTCGTCTTCATCTACGCCATTGATACGATGCTCGCTGTTTTTGAAGACGGGCACTTGCACGTATATGTTACGCTTCTAATGGCAGTGGTGAGGCAGCGACTGCTTTAGGAGCGAAATCGTGGATGATGATCAGAAAGGTCGCGGAGTAAATCTTGAAGAAGCTGAACAATTACGTCGGCTGCTTACAGCGCTTGAGGAGCAGGTGAGAAGCCGTCAAGGTCAAGCTGGCGTAGATGAGCTCTCGATGGAAGTTGCGAAGATACGAGAAGCGGTTCAGGCCGGAAATCGTACAACTCTCTTCACGGAGATCTTCAAATCGGTTCGTAGCATCGCTGAAGGAATTGTTGGCGCTACAATTTACGACCTCATCCCCAACGGGGTAAAGTCTTCACTTAAAGAGGAGCTACTCGGGGCACCTCAAGACCCCCGCGATGTCGATGATAGACGCCTTTACGCAATTCGCGTTCAGATTATGTGCGAATCGGTGTTAGCTTTTCAATTCGCCGTCAATACATGCTTGCCATTTGCCTTTACTTTGAACGGCTTAGATATGCGTATCTGGTGCGGTCCTCAGTTGGCGGCAATGTTACGATTAGCTTTTGAGAATAGCGGCATCGAATACGCGGTCAGTGAGGATTTTGGAATAAGACTTCACGTTCTGTCGGCACGGGAGGCAACGATTGTGAAAGCATGGCTGTCGCAAGTCCGAGAAAAAGTTGCACTCGCGGTCTTGCGAGTGTCTGGATCATCACCAGAGGAAGCGGTAATCGACGCTTTGGCGGAGCTGTATACGATTTTGCCCCAGATCCGGCCGTAACGACGGCGGGGGGAGGTAAGCTGATCACTGTCGGGGGCGGCATTATCGCTGTCGCCTGTTCTCGAAGGATGTTGCTATGCCAAACCAATGCAAATCGTGCAGGGGTTACGAGACAGAGTAAAGGTATAGTGAGGTGGGATTGGTGGTGATGTCTGCTTGTGAGCATTTGTGTCGGGAGTCCGACAATCAGCTTTTCCCCTCCAAGCCAGCCATTCAAATAATTGGCCACAGATAACAAATAAGCCAAACAACAAAAAACCGGGACAGGCCACACCCATCATCCCGGTTCCATTAGCGCATCAGAGCCATTCAGCTCCAATCACCCATCAATCTGGCTGAAATCCGCAATCAGACGCGTCATCCGCACCAGTTCCGACAACAGCTTCAGACGATTGCCACGAACCTGCGCATCATCGGCATTGACCGTCACCTTGTCGAAGAACGTGTCCAGCACCGAGCGCAGGCTGGCGGCCTCACGCATCGCATCCGAATAGCGCTCCTCGCCAAAGGCCGCTTCCACCTTGGGAATGACCGCACCCAGCGCATTGGCCAGAGCGATTTCCTCCGGCTGCGTGTAAAGCGCGGCATCGGGTGTCCCTTCGTGCGGGCCGTCCTTCTTGTCCTCGATCCGCAGAATGTTCGCAGCCCGCTTGGTCGCGGCAAGCAGGTTCTTTCCATCCTCCGTCGCCAGCATGGAAACGAGCGCATCCGTACGGGCCAGCAGACGCACGATATCGCTGTCCGTATTGCCAACCGAAACGGCGGCGAGAATGTCGTGACGCGCGCCTTCACTACGCAGCTGCACGCGCAGACGTTCGGCGATAAAGCCCGGCAGCAGATCCAGATCAGGTGCGTTCTGAAGGGCAGGGGGCAGAGCCGCGGACGCCTTCACGAACAGTGCCACCAGATCAAGACGCAGACTGTTGGTGCGGATCAGGTTGATAATCCCCAAAGCTGCGCGACGCAGGCCATACGGATCGCCGGAACCGCTCGGCTTCGCGCCCACAGCAAAGAACCCGACCAGCATGTCAAACCGGTCAGCCAGCGCGAGGGCGATGGAAACTGGAGCCGTCGGCACAGTATCGGCAGGACCGCGCGGCATATACTGCTCGGCAATCGCGGTGCAGACATCCTCAGGCTCATGGTCGTGACGGGCGTAATAACCGCCCATCACGCCCTGCAACTCGGGGAACTCGCCGACCATACCGGTGGAAAGATCGCTCTTGCTCAGCAGCGCGGCGCGCGCGGCATGGGACGGGTTGGCACCCACCATCGGCGCGATGATCTCCGCCAAACGCACAAGCCGCTTCACGCGTTCGCCCTGACTGCCGAGATCGGCATGGAACGTGACGCGGTCGAGGCCCGCAACACGTGACTCAAGTGTCTGCTTGCGATCCAGATCCCAGAAATGACGCGCATCGGAGAAGCGGGCGCGCAGCACGCGCTCGTTGCCGGCAATGACCTGTGCGCCGCCATCACTGGGTTCGATATTCGCCACAAACGCGAAGCGTGGCGCTGCGGTACCGTCGCTATGGCGCAGCGCAAAGTAACGCTGGTTCACGCGCATGGAGACCTGCATCACCTCGGCAGGCAGTTCCATGAACGTCTCGTCAATGCGACCGAGCAGCGGCACCGGCCATTCGACCAGTCCGGCGACCTCGTCCACCAGTCCGGCATCGGGGACGATGTTCAGCCCTTCCTGTCCGGCCAGTTCATTGATGCCTTTCAGGATGGTCTGACGACGCTCCGCTGCATCGATCAGCACACGCCGTTCACGCAGCCCATCGCGCCAGCTGTCAAAACCGGAAACGGTGAACGGCTCTGCACGGGTCGCGCCAACCGGGAAGAAGCGATGCCCTTCCGTCTGGTTGCCGCTCTTTAGACCATGGCCATTATCCGTGTCCGTCGCTAGTGAGAAGGGAACAACTGTCCCATCGAGCAGACACAGGATACGGCGAAGCGGACGCACCCACGTAAAGCTGCTGCCCGTGCCCCAGCGCATCGACTTCGGCCATGGGAACTGGCGGAGGATCTCAGGCAGACGCTCGGCCAGAGAAACCTCGGCGGAAATGGCGGGCGTCTGACGGTTCAGCACCCAGAAGCCGTTTTCCAGAACCAGATCGTCCTTGGTCACGCCATGCTTGCGTGTGAAACCGGCCAGAGCCTGTTCCGGCGCGCTCTCGCGTGGGCCGCGTTCGGAAACGGTTTCAGCCGGGACCTCGGTGTTCAGACCGCAGGTAAGGGCGATGCGACGCGGACCGGTAAAGGTCTTCACATCACGAGGATTGAGGGCGGCAAAGGTTTTCTGGAACAGACGCGCCAGATCCTCGCCCGCCGTTTCCTGCATGCGGGCCGGGATTTCTTCCGAGAGAAGTTCGAGCAGAAGTTCAGCCATGACTCAGCCCTCCACCTTCTTTGTGGCAGCTTCTTCGGCCAGCCAGGTTTCACAGCAGAGTTTCGCCAGCGTGCGGACGCGACCGATATAGGAAGCCCGCTCGCTCACGCTGATGACGCCACGCGCATCGAGCAGGTTGAACAGATGGCTGGCCTTCAGACACTGATCGTACGCAGGCTGGGCCACACCCGCTTCCGCCAGCGCCACAGACTCCTTTTCGGCGTCAGTGAAGTGGCGATGCAGCATCTCCGTGTTCGCCAGCTCAAAGTTATGCCGCGAGTAATCACGCTCGGCTCGCAGGAACACGTCGCCATATTTCAGACCGGCGTCGTTGAAGGCGAGGTCATAAACGTTCTCGACGCCCTGCACATACATGGCGAGGCGCTCAAGCCCGTAGGTCAGTTCCGTGGACGGGACCGACACAGGGATACCGCCGACCTGCTGGAAGTAGGTGAACTGCGTCACTTCCATGCCGTCACACCAGACTTCCCAGCCCAGCCCCCATGCGCCGATGGTCGGGTTCTCCCAGTCATCCTCGACAAAGCGGATATCGTGCAGATCCGGGTCGATCCCGATGGCGCGATAGCTCTCCAGAAGAAGCTGCTGGCTCTCTTCCGGCGTCGGCTTCAGCAGCACCTGATACTGGTAATAGTGCTGGAGCCGGTTCGGGTTCTCGCCATAGCGCCCGTCGGAAGGGCGGCGGGACGGCTGCACGTAGGCTGCCTTCCACGGAGTGTCGCCCAGAGCCCGCAGCGTGGTATGCGGGGAGAGCGTACCCGCGCCGACCTCGATGTCGTAGGGCTGAAGGATGGCGCACCCTTGGGCCGACCAGAAGCGATGGAGGGTCAGGATCAGATCCTGAAACGACAGGGGTTTGCCGGTAGGGCGAGGGGACGCCGGGTCCATGGGACTTAACAAGCTCCGCTTATATGCAGGGGCGGGCACCATACAGTGATGAAGCCGGAACGGAAAGAAAGGAGCCGGAGGGGACCGTCGTGCGTTGCGGGAATGGCAGCTCTCGGGGCTGTTTCTTGTCTCCTGACGGACAGGAGGGCATGACTGGGACAAACAAAAAGAAAGAGACCAAGCCGATGAAGCGCTTCTTCAACTCCCGTGAAACTCTGGTGACGGAATCGCTCGACGGCCTGTTGCGTTCTTCCATGGGGCAGCATCTCTGCCGCCTCGACGGCTATCCCGAGATCAAGGTTGTCCTGCGCAAGGAGCGGAATCCAGAGCATGTGGCGATCATCTCCGGCGGTGGCTCCGGCCACGAACCGGCCCACGCGGGATTTGTCGGTGAGGGCATGCTGGACGCGGCGGTCTGCGGCTCCGTGTTCGCGTCGCCCGGCGTCGATGCCGTTCTGGCCGCGATTCTGGCCGTCTCCCGAAAAGCCGGATGCCTGCTGGTCATCAAGAGCTACACCGGAGACCGCCTGAACTTCACGCTGGCCGCCGAGCAGGCCCGCGACATGGGCATCCCCGTCGAAACGGTGATCGTGGGCGACGACATCGCGCTTCCCGGCAGCCGTTATCCCCGCGGGCTGGCCGGAACCGTGCTGGTCCAGAAGATTGCCGGTCACGCAGCCTCACAGGGCGAGCCTCTGGAGGTCGTGGCCCGCAAAGCGCGGGAAGCCGCAGAGAAAATTGCGTCGATCGGTCTCTCCCTGACGGACTGCAACGCCTACGACACCGCGCACGAAACCCGGCTGGAAAAAGGGCAGGCCGAACTGGGCCTTGGCATCCACGGCGAACCCGGCGCCCAGCAGATTGACGTCGCCAAGGCGGACAGCCTCATGGAGCAGGCGGCCGCCGCGCTTCAGAAGGCGCTTCCCGGGGGTGAGAAGAAATACGCCCTCCTGCTCAACATGCTCGGCAGTGTACCGCCGGTCGAAATGACACTGCTGCTCGAAGCCTTTGCGAAAACACCCCTCGCAAAACAGGTCGAACTCATTATCGGGCCAGCGCCCGTCATGACGGCTCTGGATATGAACGGCTTTTCGCTGACCGTCATCGAACTGACTGACGATATTGCGGAGGCGCTGAAGGCATTCGTCGAGCCGCCCGCATGGCCCGGCGTCGCGATTTTCGGCAAGCCCGCTCTCCGCAGGATGCCCGCGCTTCCGAAAACCTTCGAGACCGCGCCGTCTTCCAACCCGCAACTGGAAGCCCTGATGCGCATCGGAGCCGAGGCCCTGATCGCAAACGCGGACAGTCTCAATGCGCTCGACGCCAAGATTGGCGATGGCGACGCAGGCTCGACATTTGCTGAGGCCGCAAAGGAAATCCTCAATGCGCTGGACCGCCTGCCTCTCGCTGATCCGCACGCGCTATTCAGCACCATCGGGCGCGTGCTGGCCCGTCACACTGGCGGTTCCAGCGGGGCTCTTCTGTCGGTTCTGTTCTCGACAGCAGGCCGCAGCACGTCATCATGGGCCGTGGCGCTACAGGAAGGACTGGGGGCCATGCAGACACTGGGAGGCGCGAAACCGGGTGACCGGACCATGATCGACGCGATTGATCCGGCTCTGAAAGCGCTGGCTGAGGGCGGCTCGCTCAGGGACGCGGCAACAGCAGCCCGCAAAGGAGCCGACGCCACCAGAAAGATGGGCAAGGCTCAGGCCGGACGGGCATCCTACGTGCCGGAAAGCCAGATGAACGACGTGCCGGATCCCGGCGCGGAGGCGATCGCACGGCTGCTGGAAGCTATGTCTGCATCGTCATGATTGAAGAAGGGGTCCCGCTGTTTCGGGAATCCCGTTGCCAGAGGCATGAAGTATGAGTCTTGAATCTGTTAAAGCCTTTTTCGCCGCCAATGCGCCCGACGTGGAGATCATCGATCAGGGCGCAAGCACGGCCACCGTCCCTCTGGCAGCGCAGGCGCTGGGCGTGAAGGAAGGCCAGATCGCCAAGACACTGGCCATCAAGGTGGGCGACGAGCGGGTTCTCGTCGTCATGGCCGGAGATGCGAGGCTCGATAACCGCAAGACCAAGGCCGCCTTCGGTGCACGCCCCAGAATGCTCCCCGCCGAAGAGGTGCTGGAACTGACCAGCCACCCCGTCGGCGGCGTGTGCCCGTTCGGTCTGCCTCAGCCGCTGAAAGTTTATTGCGATGTCTCATTGAAGATGTTTGACGAGGTCTATCCGGCGGCTGGGTCGCTCACGAGTTCCGTGCGGCTGACACCGGCGCGTGTGGCGGAATTGGTGGATGCGGGGTGGGTGGATGTTAGTCAGGATATAGCAGAAGTGTAGTTTTGAGGCTACTTTCTAATTTCTAAAAATATTCTTTGGAGGTGAAGAAGATTAATTCAAGTTTCAAAGATATTATGTATAATTTTTATGTTTCAAAAGGTTCTTGTGTATAAATTTTTTATCTATATATTTGATTTTGTATACTTTATTTTTGTGTGAGTAGCATTAGATGCGTCAAAATGAAGTTATTTTTGCAAATTTCACATTGCGATTTGGGAATGGGCCACAGGACAAAGTTTTTCTAGATTTGGCTACAGAAATAGTTCTTCCAGCCTTTTTTGATTCTGGGTTAATCCGTAATTATGGCGATAAAACTAGCTACTTTTTTCATAGACTGTCATTGAAGAAACTAGAAAAAGAAAATGACGATTCTTGGGTGATCTACGGCCAATTTATAAAAAACACGACAATTTCACGCGAGCAAATTTTTAAAGATGGTGAAGGAATAGTTCGCAATCCAGCAGAATTGGCTACCGCACCATCAGCTTTCTTTGTATTGATACTTAGCAATCATCGAATTATTTATCTTTCCGAAACAAAAGATGCTCCTGATTTGAAGGCATTTAAAGCAACCGTATTGCAATTTGTTCGTAAAAAATATGAATTTTATATAAATAAATTGCATGAAGAAAATAAGGAAAAAAAGAATTATCTAAGAACTATATATAAGCCTCCTACTTTAGAGGTGGTTCCTCTTACGGGAAAAGAGGATATATCAGATTTTATTGATCGTTATAAAATACTTCGTCGTATTGAATTTGATATAATTATTCCAAACGAGGAAATTGATGCAAAGCAGATGTTTGATGCGATGAGAGATTTTTCTCAAGCAGTAGATTCAACAAAAACTCAATTTATAATGCAAAATAAAAACGGATTAGATGCAGATCAAGCTAAGGAAGAAATTGAGGAAGCGACCAGAAAAGGCAATCAAACAGTCCATGTTTCTGGTGTTGACCATAATAACCAAAAACTTGTTGGTAATAACGAAGAGTTTAAAATTAGCACTCAATTAGTTAAACCAGAAGTCTCTGAGATAGGTAAAGCTAGGCAGTTGTGGAGTATTTTTAAAAAATACACGAAAGAAAAAATGATAGATTTTGGAGGAACAAGCACGCAAAAAGTATTGAGCCTTCCTGATGTGCGAAATAAAAATGAATAATATAGAAAACGAAATATTTCATGATAAAAATATTTTTTGTCTTTATAAGGAAGCTCGGAAATATGTTGTTTCTGTAAGTAATATAATTGTGTCAATTTTTTTTGGAGTTTCGTTTTTTATTTTATCGGCAATAGGTTTGTTTTTAGTTCACGGATTATTTGATTTTTCTAAGATTCCATCCGTCATTCGGACAGAGGTGTCTTTAGGAATTTCATATACATCAAGTATACTTGGTTTTTTGGTGTCTGGATTCGCTTTATTTTTTGCTCTTATAAGCAAAAAAGAAATTAAGAAATTGGTTTATACTGCGTATCCTATCAAAAAAAATAATGAAAAGAAAATAAGCTGCATGAGAATGACACTTTATAGCTTTATGTATGTTTTTGTGCATTATGCTTTGTTTCTTTTATTGTGTCTCTTAGTATCTTTGTTTTTTCCTGAAGGTGGTCCTCTCCAATATATAACAACATATATTTTTAATTCTCATCAATATATAATGAAAATTACTTGTTTGATATTTTTATCTACTATATCTGGGTGGTTTATTTATATAGTAATGCTACTTAAATCATTTATTTGGAATCTTTATCAGTCTATTCTACTGTCAATTGCATTAGGTTTTGAAGAAGATAGTGTTTGAATTTTATCTATTATTTTTGATCGATAATATATTTAGATTTTGTATTTTCAGATATAATTTGATGCTTTCTGCAAACCTGCAAAAACCTTCCGCATCTTCACAACCTTCGGCGCAACAACAACCTGACAATACCCATTGTCAGGATTTCGTCTGAAGTAGTCATCATGCTCCGCTTCCGCAGGCCAGAATTTGCTCAGCGGCTCAATTTGCGTGACCAACGGCGCACTCCATAGGCCAGACTGTTCGATTTCCTGCCTGACGGTTTCCGCCGTTTCACGCTGTTCCTCACTGGTCCAGAAGATGACCGACCGATACTGAGTGCCTCTGTCGTTGCCTTGCCGGTTCAGCGTGGTCGGATCATGCAGCGTGAAGAAGATCCGCAAAAGCTGGGCATAAGAGATCACTGCCGGATCAAAGATAACTTCCACGACTTCCGCGTGACCGGTGAGGCCGGAGCAGACCTCTTTATAGGTCGGGTTTTCGGTCTTGCCGCCCGCATAGCCGGACTGCACGCTCAGGACTCCGTTGATGGAGACCAGGACAGCCTCTACGCACCAGAAGCATCCTCCACCGAGTATCGCAGTTTCAGTCATGGCGCGTCCTGTCAGTTCATTCTGTGAAGGTTTCTCTTACCTTTAACCACATATGGGTGACAGGGTTTCCCCGCCACCCACGCATAAGGGGAAACCCGCAAAAGCCCCCCAACAGCATGATCTTAAATATAAGAAGTTTTTGGTGAAGCTTTTTTCAAAAAGCTTCAAAGAACACCGCCTTTTTGAAAAAAGGCGGCACCCAAAAACGTTTATCTGCTTAAAAAAACTCAGCACTCACCCCAGACGGGCGAGTGCTGCCTTCAGACGATCCCGGTCACCCTGCTGCGTTACCAGACGCTCGCGGGTTTCCTCAACGACTTCCGGTTTACCACGGGCGATGAAGTCGGCATTGCCCAGCTTGCGCTCGGTCTTTTCGATTTCACCTTCCGCCTTGGTCAGTTCCTTCGCCAGCCGGGCGCGTTCAGCATCCAGATCAATGATATCGGCAAGCGGCAGAACCAGCGTCGCTTCATCAAGCACCGCCTGAGCCGAGCCTTTCGGCACATCGCCGTCCAGAACGCCGATTTCGGAAACGCGGGCCATACGACCGATCGTTTCCTTCCAGCGTGTGGCCCGATCCTGCGTGGTGGCCGACGCATCCTTCAGTAGCACAGGCGACAGACGGGAAGGGGGCACATTCATTTCCGAACGCACAGTGCGGATTTCGGAAATAAAGCGTGTCAGCCAGTCGATTTCCTCAACAGCCGCCTCAGCGCCCGGCACGGTTACAAGCACTGGCCATGTCGCGCCCATGAGTTCGCCACGCGGACCATAGCCGAACTCGTGCCAGAGCGTGTCGGTGACAAACGGCATGATCGGCTGAAGCAGACGCAGGATCGTCTCCAGCACCCACGCCGTGACAGCGCGCAGTTCGTCGGCTTCCGGCGTTGTGTCGCCCGAGAACAGCGGCTTGGTCAGTTCCAGATACCAGTCGCAGAAACGGTTCCAGACAAAACGGTAGCAGGCACCGGCATATTCATCGAAACGATAGGCTTCGAGCGCGCTGGTCGCCTCGCTGATGGCCTTGGACGCTTCGAAGATGATCCAGCGACCGAGCGGGCTCTGCACGGTCGAGGGATCGAAGCCCTCAACCGGCTTCACACCGTTCATTTCGCAGAAACGCGAGGCATTCCACAGCTTGGTGACAAACGCCCGGTGGTCTTCCACGCGCTTCGGACCAAATTTCAGATCACGTCCAACGCCGGTCAGCGCGCAGATGGTGAAACGGACCGCATCCGCGCCGTACTGATCGAGCAGTTCCAGCGGGTCGATGCCGTTGCCCTTGCTCTTCGACATTTTCTGGCCGCGCTCGTCGCGCACCAGACCATGAATGAAGACGGTGCGGAATGGCACATCCTTCATGAAGTGCAGGCCCATCATCATCATCCGGGCGACCCAGAAAAAGATGATGTCAAAACCGGTGACCAGCACATCGGTCGGATAATAGCGGGCCAGGTCCGGTGTCTTTTCAGGCCAGCCGAGGGTAGAGAACGGCCACAACGCGGAGGAGAACCACGTGTCCAGCACGTCTTCATCCTGCGTCAGCTCGACGTCTTCCCCGTAATGGGCTTTCGCCTGCTGCTTCGCGTCGGCGTCGTCATACCCGACGAAAACAGCGCCATCCGGACCATACCAGGCCGGGATACGATGCCCCCACCAGAGCTGGCGCGAAATGCACCACGGCTGAATGTCCCGCATCCAGGCGAAGAACGTGTTCTCCCACTGGCGCGGCACGAAGGTGACATCGCCTTTTTCAACAGCTTCAATCGCCGGACCGGCGAGAGTGGCGGCGTCGCAATACCACTGTGTCGTCAGGCGCGGCTCGACCACGGCGCCACCACGTTCGGCGTGCGGCACCTGATTGGTGTGCGGCTCGATCTCGACGAGGTAACCCAGCGTCTCAAGCTCGGCGACAATGGCCTTGCGGGCGTCCTCGCGGGACTTGCCTTCCAGACCGCGCACAAAAGCAGGATCGGCCAGACCGTCCACGGTGTGAAGATCGTCCTCGATTTCCGCGAGCGTAACGGCAGCACCTTCGTCCAGCACTGTCAGCATCGGCAGGTCATGACGCTTGCCGACTTCAAAGTCGTTGAAGTCATGAGCTGGGGTGATCTTGACCGCGCCAGTGCCTTTTTCCGGATCAGAATAAGTGTCGGCAACGATGGGAATGCGGCGGCCGGTCAGGGGCAGGACAACAAAGCGTCCGACCAGAGCCTTGTAACGCTCGTCCTCGGGATGCACGGCAACAGCCGTATCGCCCAGCATGGTTTCCGGACGGGTCGTGGCGACCACAATGGATTCACCCTCAGCGTCCGCGACCGGATAGCGGATATGCCAGAGATTGCCGCGCACTTCCTTGTTCTCGACCTCAAGGTCGGAAATGGCGGTCCGGAAATGCGGGTCCCAGTTGACGAGGCGCCGGTCACGATAGATCAGCTTCTCACGGTACAGCGTGACGAAGACTTCCTTGACGGCCTTGGACAGCCCGTCATCCATGGTGAAGCGCTCGCGCGACCAGTCGAGGGACGAACCGAGGCGACGAAGCTGGCGGGTGATGCCGCTGCCGGATTCACCCTTCCATTTCCACACACGATTGAGGAACTCTTCGCGGCCAAGCTCCTGTCGCGTGGTGTTTTCGCCTGCCAACTGACGCTCAACCACAAGCTGGGTTGCAATGCCTGCGTGGTCCGTGCCCGGCTGCCAGAGCGTGTCGCGCCCCTGCATACGCTTCCAGCGGATGAGCGTGTCCTGCAACGTCATGGTCAGCGCATGCCCCATATGGAGCGTGCCGGTGACGTTGGGCGGCGGGATCATGATGGTGAAAGGCGTGGCCTTGCTGTTCGGATCGGCAGCGAACCGTCCCTCAGTTTCCCAGGTTTCGTAGAGCTGGGCTTCGGTGTCGTTCGCCTGAAACGTTTTGCTGAGCATCGCCTCTAACCAGATGGAAGGTGTTTGAACAAAAAGAAACGCAGCGCTTGTGTGCGCTGCGTTTCCTCATACCGCTTCGAGCGGGTCTCTGACCAGTCGTCCCGAACTGTTGCCAGTCGGTCGGACCGGGATCAGAGTGATCAGCGGTCGCTAAGACGCTCGATCTCTTTCTGAACAGCCTGCTGCACGATGCCGGACAGGTGCTGATCCAGCCATTCCTTGAGGAATGCACGGACTTCATCGCGAACGATGTCTTCAATGGTCAGGTTTCCACCACGCGTGATAGCCACTCGTCTCTCCTTGTGTTCAAAAGATTGTTTGCGGCGCAGCATCTGCTGCAGCGCACCAAAAGAATGTTCCGTAGCGCCGACAGTCTGCTTGTCCAGAGCGATCTGTACGGGGTCCGGTGCATCAGAGTCGGAATAGCCGGCGGCCGTTTCCGCCGGAGTTCTGTTCTCGCTCATTCTGGTCCTAGCCTGTTGTGTCTCGACAGTCTCCACCAGGTGCGCTGGTCGAGACAAGGGGGGAACTACAGGTAATGATGTTGGCAGGGTGGGGACGGGGACATGAGGTTCGGTTTCTGCCGTTACCGAGTCATGTGTCTCTGCAGGCTGAGCGGAAACGGTTTCCGGTTCAGGTGCAGGAGATGGCGGGGGAGCAGCAACGGGCTCTGGTTCTGCAGGAGCGGGCGCTTCAGCCACGGGAGCTGGCGGCTCAGGTTCTGGTTCCGGCTCTGGTTTGTGCTCAGCTTCTGGTGGCGGTGGAACTGGAGCATGAGCTTCTACAGGTGCTGCCTGCTCCTGCTGTCCTGCGTGTTCGTGTACTTCCGGCTTTTCCTCATCCACAAACATGGATGAGTCGAGCACGAGAACACTGTCGTCATCGTCCTGCGCGGGCGGTGTTGGTGGAGTAACGGGTTCCTCGGCTTTCGGCTCCTCAGGCGTAGCAGCCTGCCGGGATGCTGCGTGAGCCTCTTTTCCTTCCTGCAGAATGCGACGGATGGAACTCAGAACAGTGTTGATGGAACCGTTTTCCGGCTGCGTGTCGTTATTCTCTGTCATTCAAAAACCTTTCCACGCCGCGCTTATCGTCCGGGCTGATCCAACGCATAGTCATTCAGCCCCCACAAACGATCCTTAACCGCGTCATAGTAGGCTTTCTCATTATAAAGCGGCACGTTCAGATGCAGATCAAGCGCTGTCAAGCGCCCGATAGCAGAAGCGACGTTGTAAGAGGACGTGACCATGTTACTCAGGCTCTGAACAAGCGCAACCTGCGCCTGAAGAAGGGTACTCTGCTGCTGCAGCACTTCAAGAGTGGTGCTCGTACCTACAATGGCCTGTCTTTCCACACCATCAAGCGCAATCATACCGGCCTTGATGGCGGCATGATTGCTCTCGATAGCGGCTTTGTAAGACACCAGTCGCTGCCAGTTTGACGCGGCAGCCTGCGCAGCGGTTCGGCGCTGCACGTCAACGGCGCGACTGGAGGCCTGAGCCTGCTGTTTGGCCTGCCGGACTTCAGAATATTCTGACCCTCCCTGATAGAAGGGTACTGACACATCCAGAGTGGCGTATTTATCGTCATTGGTCTGACCGCCAAGCTGCTGGTTGACCTGATGCATATAGGCGATGGAGGCGGCGACAGTCGGCATCAAGGCCGCCATGGCGACCGCCACAGCATCTTTCTGCGCTGATTCGGTGAAGAGCGCGGTGACCACGTCAGGATTGTTCTTCACAGCCATGGCCACGGCCTCGTTTTCCGATTTGACTGGAAGCACGAGTGGCTGCGGGGGAACCAGATTGGGGGGAGGCGCCATTCCCACAACCTGCATGTAGGTTGCCTGTGCGGTCTGGAGCGTTCCTTCGGACTGCTGGCGGGTCGCCTTCGCGCTGGCATAGGCTGATTCAGCCTGCGCCACGTCGGTACGCGTAATTTCACCAACGCGGAAACGCTCGTTCGTGGCCTTGAGCTGCTGTTCAAGCACGCGTTCGTTGTTGATGTTCAGCTGCAGTAGCTGCTCGTCCTCGATCACGCCGACATAGGCGTTCACAACGCTCATGAAAACCTGCTGCTCCGTGGAGATCAGCTTCGCTCTTTCAGCCATGACCTTGTTGACGGCCTGATGGGTCTGGGCCGTCGTCTTGCCACCGGTATAGATCGATTCGGTTGCTGAGACGTTCGCTGCGAAACCGAATGTGCTGTATTTGCGCTGATAGCCGCGAATACCGTCTGCAGAGTCGCCATTATAGTTGTTGCTACCCTTGTAATAGCTGGGATTGAACTGCGCCTTGATCGTAGGATGCCAGCCCGCAAGCGCGGTTGGGACATTTTCGTCCGTCGCCCGCAGTGTCGCCCGTTCCTGCTGAAGTGTCGGGTTGGTCAGGTAGGCAACAGAAAGAGCTTCCTCCAGCGTGTGAGGAATGAAACTGGGCTCACCGCTGCCATCATATTTCTGGGCCATAGCTGTTGAACTACACAGCAAAGCTGCCAGTCCCAGACCCAAGTGGCAGGAATGTTTCATTTAACTTCTCTCTTTGATACCTGCTCCGCACACTCTACCGGAGTTGAGAGCTTATGCCACGCTGATGTCGGATTTTCCACTATTCTACTTAACAGCAGATTGCCACACCAGAATTTATCTCAGCTGGAGAGGTTTCTTTCCTCAGAAAGCAAAGGCCGCAGGCCGTTCAAAAGAGGGAAGCACAGGCGCTTCAGAATCGAAAAAGCGACGGATGGACCAGCCTTCACCTGTTTCTGCTTCAGCCAGAAAAGCTGAAGAGGTCCCATCATCCGGGCGCAGTATCCCGGCCACACGACCGTTTTCTGTCAGCTGGGTGCTGCAGAAACGGGGGATTTCTTCAATGGCGCCGTCAAAAAAGATCAGGTCGAAAGGCGAGCTTTCGGGTGCGCCGCCAGAAAGAGGAGCCTGCTTCCATGATACATCGACAGACGCACGCGTCGTAAATGCCGTGCCGATGGCCAGCAGGGAGGCATCTTCTTCCAGAGCGGTCACCTCTGCGCCGAGCATGGCGATAAGGGCTGCCGTATATCCCGTAGCGGCCCCGACCACGAGCACGCGCTGGCCAGTCTGAATGGCCGCCATTTGCACAAGTCGTGCGGTTACCATCGATTGCAGCAGGTAGCGGCCTTTTCCAAGCGGAAGAGTGAGGTCGGAATAAGCGAATTCCTGCTCATTTTCCGGAACGGCATATTCACGGGGAAGCGCCCGCATTGCCGTGACGATGCGCGGATCATTGACTTCCAGCGGACGCACTTGGTCATCGACCATCCGCTGCCGGGCATCGTCGAAAGCCGAGGCGCTGGTATCCGGGAAGTACGGAGCCATCACGGAGGTCGGGGCCTGATCTGCGGCATAGGTCATGATGGCGGTGTTCCGTTTCAGTCTGTGTGGTCTCCGTGGAAACGCAGCCGTTCCAGGATCATCATACAATAATGAGAAAACCCAGCTGGAGCCCTTCGTCAACCGGTTGTAGCATCAACTGTGCTGACAATGGGTTGAGCAGGCATGATGGCAGAGGAATGACAGACAGGACTTGACCCGCCGCGAGACGTGAGAGATATAGCGCTGGCACCGATGAGGTCCGGTGGCAGAATGGTGATGTAGCGGACTGCAAATCCGCGAATGTGGGTTCGATTCCCGCCCGGACCTCCAATGCTTTAAGAAAACCGCAAAAACCCAACAAAAACCAAACTGGTTTTACAGTCTGGCTATTTCGGTTTTACAGCCTCCAAAAGACCTGCATCCTTAGCCAAGCAAGATGTCTCTGACCTAGGGTTCGACAACATCGAGCCACTCTCGGTAGATTCTTGTTATCGTTCACCGCTGCTGTCTGGTTGGTAGTGGATCCAACTTATACAACCATCTGGCAGACATTTTTCGCAGCCCGTGCGCTGACGGGGTCAAGCAAACAGGACGGACAGCGAATCAGATCCCCGCGTTCTCATTTTTTTCAGAGTTCGATATCGCCGTCCAACCGGAAGCCCGGTTTCCGTCACTCTTTCGCCATCTGGCAGGCGAGGGCGGACGCTGCTCCAAACAGACCCGGCTCAGGGTAATGGATCATTCTGACGGGGATTTTCCGCATCAGTGTTTCGAAGCGACCTTTTTCAATGAAACGATGAAAGAAGTCCGAGCGGGGCAGAACGTTCATCAGACGTTTCCCCAGCCCTCCGGCGATGACAATCCCCGTAGCGCCATGAGCAAGAGCCATATCGCCGGCAAATGATCCCAGCAGTCGGCAGAACCGGACCATTCCCTGCATGGCGACCTGATCATGGCCCTCGAGGGCCAGTGTCCAGAGCTGTTTGTCATCCAGATTACGATTCACTTCGCCCATATCGTCGGCGACAAGGCCGCAGATATGAATGATCGCCGGTCCTGAAATCACGCGCTCGGCTGAGACGCGTCCGTAGATGGCGCGCAGCCGATCCAGCAGACGGTCTTCAAAGTCGTCGCAAGGACTGAAGCCGATATGGCCACCTTCCGCGCCCCGCACGAGAGTTTCTCCTCCATGCCGGATGATGCTGGCCGTGCCGAGTCCCGTTCCCGGCCCAATCGTCAGGATGGTTCCATTCTCCGGGAGCGGATGATCGGGGCCACACAGATAGGGCTGATGATCGTGATCAAGGTGAGCCACCGCGTGAGCGACAGCTTCAAAATCATTCAGCAGAAGAGGGTTGTCGACCGCCAGCTGCTCGGCCAGTTCTGCTCTGACAATGACCCAGGGATTGTTCGCCATCGTCAGAATCTCGCTCTGAACCGGGGCGGCGACCGCTAGAGCAGCCCGGCGGGGGAGAGGTTTTCCCAGATTCTGGCGGAAATGGCTCCAGGCGCTTTCCAGCGTGTCATGGTCCGCCACATTCAGGATCATCGGCGCATCAAGTGAACTGACACGTCCCTGACTCACTGTCGCAATGCTGAAACGCGCATGGGTTCCGCCGATATCGGCGACGACGATCTCTTCCATGATCAGCAGGCTTCCTTTTTGTTTATCAGGGACAAAACGCGCTGTACCTCAGGGTAGATAAGATGTTCCGAAAAGGGTGGTTTTCAGAATGTCTGTTATGAGGCGGGTTTGGTGAAGGGAAACTAGCGTGGTTTCTGGTCTGCTGTGATGCGTGACATGATCGCACTCCGAATAATGCCGGGCGTGAAACGGTCAATCAGCCGCAACAGCCGGAATGGCCACGGGAAAATTGTCTCTCCCGTATTGCGGGCAAGAGCGGCGATGATATGGCGGGACGCTGCTTCAGGCGTGACGAGAAAGGGGCGGGGACCGATAATGCGGCGGCTCATGGCGGTATCCACAAACCCAGGCGCAATCAGGACCACGTTCACCCCCAGCGGAGCAAGCGCGATGCGCGCAGAGCTTGCGAATCGGGCCAGACCGGCCTTCGATCCACCGTAACCGGCAGCAAAAGGGAGATCATGATAGGCGGCTACAGAGCCGATCAACGCGATTTTTCCGCCGCCGCGCGCTTGCATCCTGTTAGCCGCCGCCATGGTGAGGGCCGAAGGCACGGCGTAATTGACAAGCCCGAGTTCCAGAACGGTTTCGGCGCGTTCCGTTTTTTCCGAAGCGGTCTTCATATCGGACAGACCGGCGCAGAGTATGACTGTATCAAACTGTGTCACGTCGTCATCAGCGCGAAAGGCCGTGATGGCTGCATGACCATCAGACAGGTCGATTTCCCGTGTCAGGACAGAGGCGCCACGTTCCCTGCAAATCCGTGAAATATCCTGAAGACGATCGGCATTGCGCCCCCACAGGACAAGCGTATTGCCTGGCCGCGCGTAATCGCAGGCAAGCACTTTTCCGATCCCACCTGAAGCGCCTGTGATGAGAATACGAATCGGTTTCATCGGTGCGTGACTTGTCGCGCCGGACGTTCTGATGGATGAAAAGCAGGAAAACGGAAACAATCTGTTGTGTCGTTTCACGTTGGCAGCGGTTTCTTTCAACGGTATGTCCAATGCCCTTCACGCACCGAGAGCAAGGTGCTGGTTATGGTATCGCGCGGAACCGCGTGTTTGCAGGGAGAGTTCATGACCCAGACGGCGCGCCTTGTCATTACCCCGGTCAGGGGTTTTCGGCAGTTGTCGACCTTTATCCGGCTCCCTCGTCGACTTTATGCAGGCAAGGCGGGATACGTGCCGCCTCTGGACATGGAACAGCGCAATCTGCTCGATCCTGCGAAGTCTCCTTTCTTTCGTCATGGAAAAGCGCAGTATTTTCTGGCCTGGCGCAATGGGCGCGCCGTAGGGCGTATCTCTGCGCAGACGGACGATCTGGTGCGTGACGCCGCGCCGGAAACCGGCCTGACACCGCAGACAGGATTTTTCGGCGCCCTGGATGCAGAGTCGCCTGACGTGGTGGCCCCGCTTCTGGCAGCTGCCGCCGAATGGCTGCGCTCACAGGGCATGACTTCAATGCTCGGTCCGTGGACGCTGAACAGCAACGGTGAATACGGCACGATGATCGAGGGCCAGCAGGCCGCTCCCATGGTCATGATGCCGTGGCACCCGCCATTTCTCAGCGAGGCCATCGAGGCCGCCGGTCTGACGAAAAAGATGGATGTCCTGTCCTATCAGATGGAGATGGGACCGCAGGCCGAGAATGCGCATATCGTTCCAAAAGGACTCTCCCTCGGGGAAGGGCGGCTCGGCGCGCTGTCTGTTCGTCAGATGGATGCGAAGAATATAGAGCGCGACGGCGAGATCCTTCGCTCAATGTATAATGATACGTGGCGGGATACCTGGGGTTTCGTCCCTTATACAGACGATGACATGAGGGGCATGATCCATGAGATCAAGCCCATCCTCAAATCCGAGCATTTCGTGCTCGTCGAGCAGAACGGTGAGCCGGCGGGCGTTGCGCTGGTGGTTCCGAATGTTTTTGACGTGGCAGCCGATCTGGGAGGAGCGCCGTCGCCTCTCGGCTGGGTGAAACTGGGCTTGCGTCTGCTGCGTCACGAGTTTCATTCCGCGCGGGTCATCCTGCTGGGTGTCAGCAAGGCGCTTTCAGGAACTGCTCTGGGTGCGCTTCTGCCCGCATTGCTGATCAGCGAACTGATGAAGCGGGGACATGTCCTGCCTTACCGCCAGATCGAACTCGGGTGGGTGCTGGAAACCAACATGCCGATGCGCCGTCTGATCGAGCGTATTGTGCCGCAGCCGACCAAAAAGCACCGGGTTTTCCATCGCTCTCTCTGACAGCCTGTGTGCTGGCAGCCTCCTCCCCGGATATCATGCCACACACCTGCGCCGTTGACGCTGCGATGTAATGCACTCAGCTTCAGGGGCGTTCAAATAATCATGATGCGCAGTCTGTGAATATCACGTCGAACAGTGACGCATGGACTGCCACGTTTTGTTATTTGTAATTCTGCCCGGCACAGTTGATGAGAAGTCGTTGATTTCCGTCAACTGAGTAGCGAGGGTGGAGAGTGGGGTGAACGCGCGCAGTCAGACACCTGCCACGCGCTGGTCGTCGCTACGACGACTGGTGTGGATGCCGTCACCCAGCAAAGAATACTTTCCAGCAGGCTGGTTCATGTTCTGTGTGCGGACATGGCTGGCCGTCTGGCTCGCTCTGGCCGTGTCATTCTGGTTGCAGATCTCCTCTCCGGGATCATCAGCCGTGACCGTCATGATTCTGGCCCAGCCTCTGCGTGGCCAGATGCTGTCCAAAGCCCTCTACAGACTTGCTGGCACCTTTGTCGGAGCGTTTGTCGCGCTGGCGCTGACATCCTGCTTCAGTCAGGATCGTTCCCTGCTTCTGGGTGGCGTCGCCCTGTGGCTCTCTCTGTGCTGCATCATGGGAACACTGGAGCGGGATTTCCGTGCTTATGCCGCCATGCTGGCAGGCTATACCGTGGCGCTGATCGCCATCGGCTGCATCGACACACCGGAGTCCGCCTACGATGTCACGGTCAACAGGGTGTCGGCCATCGTCATCGGGATCGCCGCTACGGCCGCCGTCAACGATGTCTTCGGTTCACCCACAGCCTGGAGCAAGCTGACACACGCGCTTGATTCGCTGGCCGCAATGGTGGCGCGGATCGCCCGTGATGCTGTTGCAGGCCGATCGGTGCCGGATGCTTCCGCTGCCGCCGGTATTGCAGGCCAGATCATGGCTCTGACCTCGCAGGTCTCCTTTGCCCGCACCGAGATTTCCGACGGGCGTCTCCGTATGGTCGGCGCTCGCTCCGCGATGGTCGCCCTGCTGGAGATGCTGAATTGTAGTCGCGCGATTGCCATGGCGCTCGAGCGCGGGCTGGTGTCGGACGCTGTTATCAAGCGTGTCCGCTCGGCGTTCGGCACGGGCGATGCGGTGTCATCGCCCCGCATCGCTGTGGAGGATCTGGAACAGCTGGCGCGGGAGACCCATCTGGACGCGGCGGGCAACGAAACCAGGCTGACACTGGATGAAGCGTGGTTCGTTGAGCGGGTCATGTCCCTTCTGTCCTACTGGCGCTGGGCCGAGGATGGTGTCGATTGCGTCCACAAGGGAGGGCACGCCCGGACGCAGGCGCCTGAACTGAAGATCGTGACGCATCAGGATATCATTCTGGCGCTGCTGAACGGTCTGCGTGTGCTGATCGGTTTTTCTCTCGCGGCCGGGCTCTGTATCCTCACCGGGCTGCCGCAGAGTTATTCCGCGCTGTCCCAGACGGCGATCGTTCTGACGCTGGCGGCAACGACCTACGATGTCCGGGCCTTTGGCATGGGCGCGCTGATCGGCATGCCGCTGGCGATCGCCGTCGCGGCCATTCTGAATTTCGGCATTCTGCCGCACGGATCGGAAATGACGTTCTTTGCGATTATGGTGATGCCCGTCATCTTCGGCAGCTGTCTGCTGCTGCTGAATTCGAAGACGTCCGCGATCGGCTTCAATGCGGGCGTGTTCTTTTTCGTCATTCTCGGCGTCGCCAATGAACAGAGCTATGACCTCGCGCAGTTCATCAACCGTGACGAGCAGTATCTGTTTGCCGGCGTGCTGATCTTCATCACCCTGACGCTCCTGCTGCCGCCCAAGGCGAAAACCCGTCGTTTCCGTGTGGCGATGGCCATCGGGCACGATCTTCACCGTCAGTTCGAAGGGCATGGCGAGCAGGAAGGGTCAGCCCTCATCAGTCGCCATTATGACCGCCTGACCAAACTCAGGATGTGGAACAGCTATCTCAGACCTTCAAAAGGACGGGATCGTGTCTTTGCCCGCTTCGCCAGCCTTGATGATCTCGGGGCGGCGCTGGCCCGTGCCCGACGCCATCTTCAGCGCGCGGTGACCATTCCGGTGGTGAAGGCCGAGGCAGAGGCTGCTCTGCGGTCTTCAATTATTTACAACGTGGATTCCGCAGTCACCCGTATGACCATTCATGCGGAACGTCTTCTGCTGCTGTCCGAAAACCTGCCGCATGGTGAAATGGCCACGGTTCTGGGGGCTGTGTCCGGCATGGCTGGTGCGATCCGGGTGCTGGAGCACAACCGTTCCGCCATCAGGCTTTATGACATCTGTCCGGTTCCATCGATGCGCTGGAGGGCTTTATGAACGCACCGCTTCAGTCCGTCATCAATATCGGTGGACTGCTTGTTTCATCATTTCTCGTACATGTCGGTCTTGGTCTTCTGACCATGCTGATCCTCAAGCCGATCCTGACCAAGACGCGTCTGGACCGGTTCATGTGGAATGTACCGCTGGCCGAGTTCGGCATGCTGATCATCTTTACCGGGATCTACACGATCCTGCTCTGAACTGAATGCTGATCTGGCGCTCTGCCGGACGGAGAAAGGAGCCTTGAGGGGCAATGGAACGACTGCAAAGCGCGATGGAGTCAGAACAGAACAGAGCAGACAGAGGGCCGGCCCGTGTTTGAAAAGGCGCGCAAGGCTCTCCAGTTCACGACCACGGCAGTCATTCTCATCATTGCTGCGATCACGGCTTTTGTCCTGTGGGACTACTATACCTCCGCTCCATGGACACGAAACGGACAGGTCCGTGTCCAGACGGTGAACATTGCGCCGCGTGTCTCCGGGCCGATCATTGCCCTTCACGTCCATGACAACCAGTTCGTGCATGCGGGGGACGTGCTGTACGATATTGATCCGTACGATTTTCAGGTCGCCGTCGCCAATGCGACAGCCGTTGCCGATCAGCGAAAAGCCGACCTGATCCTGAAAACAGCCCAGCATAAGCGACGTGACAAGCTGACCGATGCGGCGGCGTCACCAGAGGAAAAGCAGGTCTACGAAGCGACCGCCGAAGTCGCACGGGCGGTCTATGCCCAGGCGCTGGCGCAGCTTGCCCAGGCCAAGATCAATCTGGAACGAACCCACATCCGGAGTACGGTCACGGGTCCGGTCAACAATCTGATCATGCGGGTGGGTGACTTCGCTACCGCCGGCAAAGCGAACATCACGGTCATTGACCAGAGTTCTTACTGGGTGGATGGATATTTCGAAGAAACCAAGATCGGCTCGATCAACATTGGCGATCCTGTCCGCGTTGACCTGATGGGTTTTCATCATCCGCTCGAAGGGCATGTGGTGAGTATCACCCGAGGCATTGCGACAGCCAATGCGAACAGTGGCGTGCAGGGACTGCCGACTGTGGACCCGGTCTATACATGGGTGCGTCTGGCCCAGCGTATCCCGGTCCGCGTGCAGATCGACCGTATTCCGGAAGATGTAACTGTGGCTGCCGGTATGACGGCGACCGTGACAGTTGTCGGCAGCAAGGGCCACCGTGCACACGATACCCTGCAGGATGCTTTTGAGCGACTGCATGACACGGTCTTCGCAGTCGGTGCGGGAACGCATCGCTGAGCGTGCTTCAGACTATCTTGCGTGAAGAGGCGGATGTCCCCGTTTGGGCATTCTCCGGTACAGAAATGGACATCTGTGAGACGTCATGGACAAGGTGTCTGACAGAATGTGCTCTTTTGCGTACAGGGGACATTTCGTCAGTTAAGGCCTTCTGGTGCCACAGGGCTCGGCTGCTGGCAGCACACGGCATCCGCCAGTTGATCAGATGAATATTGACCAGTTGCCGCCGATGTTTTCGCATATCTGTAGCGTAACGATGGAGCCAGATTCCAGAGCACGGCAGCAAGCACGATCCCGCCGCCGATGAGTGCTCCTGTACCCGGATATTCTGAAAGGACCAGCCAGACCCACAGCGGCCCAAGCACGACGTCAAGCAGTTCCACCAGGGCTGCTTCAGTCGAACTGATGAAACGGCTTCCCATCAGGAACAGCAGGAAGGAAAGGGCTGTCGTCAAAATTCCGAGCGCGAAAAGAAAAGTAAGATCGTGCAGTCCGGGGACCGATCCTGAGGAGAAGGGAAGGGCGACCAGTGAACAAAGGAATGCGGCGACAGCATTGATAAGGGCGAGATTAAGTCGTGGGATGGCGCGCGCTAATATCAGCAGTCCTGCAAAGGTGACGGTCATGAGAAGCGCCAGAAGATTTCCGGCCATATCTGCAAGCTGCATTCCCTGGCCAGCAACAATTCCTACGCCGATGAGTGAGACCACACTGGCGACGAGCGCACGGCGCGGGCTGCGTTCACCGATGAACGCCCAGCCGATCGCAGCCGTAAAGAAAGGCAGCGTCGCATAGAGAATCATCACATTTGCCACGCTGGTCAGTGTCAGGGATGCGGCATAGGCCCCCATTGATGCAGCTGATAAGAGAGAAGCGCCGAATCCTGCCCAGCCGAAAACACTCTCTCGCGCAGGGCAAAGAACAGCGATTGCCAGAAGGGCGCATCCGGCAAAAAAGGAGCGCCACAGGATCAGATCGCCGACCGGCACATCAATAAGATGCACAAACAGGCCTGCCAGACTCCAGAACAACGTCGCGACTGTCACGAGTATCAAGCCGTATTGCCTCTGTCGTTGCATCGAGCACCTCAATTATAGCGGACTCGTAAACATACCGACCGGTCTGTTTACGAGTTTGACGAATTAGGGCGATCGGTCTAATTTTGTCCAATGAAAAAACGAAACACCCGGGAAATTCTTATCGAGGAAGGCCTCAAGGCTTTTCTTATGAATGGCTTCGAAGGCATTGGCATTCAGCCGATCCTCAAGCGCGCCGGGGTCACGAAAGGATCGTTTTACAATTTCTTCCCCAGTAAGGAGGCTTATGCGCTCGAAGTGATCGAAGCCTATTCACTTCGGTACGAGGCCTTTCGGATGCGTAGCTTTGCGAGGGATGTTTCGCCGTTAAGTCGGTTGTGGGCCTATTTCGAGGATCTTGAGACCGAAATGGAACAGACGCCGGAGACGGCGGGATGCCTCTATGGCGTTCTGTCCCAGACGACCACTCCTCACAATGAAGCCCTGCGAAACCGAGTGAAGGCGGCGTTCGCGCATTGGCAGGCGCAAATGGCGGATTTGCTCGAAGAAGCGCAATCAGCTGGAGAGCTGGAAGCTGACGTCGACGCAGCAGACCTCGCCGGTGCTATCATTGATGCATACGAGGGAGCGGTCATCCGTATAAGGGCTGAAGGAAATATGAAGCCAATGCGGCGCTTTCGGGAATTGACTTTGAAACGACTGCTTACGGCGGTGTAACGGCAGCACAAAAGAACACGCTTTTTGCCAGACTAAAACCGTGCAGATAGCTCGTAAAGGTCAATGGCAACCTGAGATCGACAATCCGTGCGGCATCCAGCTTATGTGAGTTCTCGCGGGACTTAATTGACGACATGCTCTCGATAATGTCGTCCGGTTCCCGTCGGGGGACGGGACGTTCAGTTTCACTTTGGCTTGATCTGCCCGACCGCGCCCGATAGGTTTTCCGACAGACCATTCCCGGTCTTTGCATGAGGCAGGCACTGGTGCGTCGGGTGACTGAGACAAAAGTCGGAAAGTGGGGTGTGATTCTGCTGTTGCAGATCGCGCTGCTTCTGGCTGCGCTGTCGCCCGCTCAGGCTACCATGCTGCATACACAGGGCGGCGCATCGTCAACACATATGGACGCCGGCAGTATGGCGATGGTGGGAATGGCACATTCCGATGGCGCCGGTCCATCGGAATGTGGCCACCATCATCACGCTCTGTCTGCTCCGACAGCCTCCCGGCATTGCAGTGTTTCCCATCACGCGCATGGACCTGAGTGCTGCATGGCCGGAGGGTGCGTTCAGTTTTCGCTGACGACAGATCCATGGGTCTCCACCGTTCATGGAAAACGGCTGCTCACTGAAACTGATTACCACAGATCTGCATTCGGCCTGCCGTCGGGTGAAGCGACCATCCCGGCCCTGCCACCCCCCAGAATCCTGTCCTGAAAACCGCCTGAAGCGGTGATCTTGTCCGAAGGACCGCGTCTCCGGCTGTCCTTCCTCTGCGATCTTTTTCAGGATTTTTCAGACATGGTTGAGTCTGTTTTCCCGAAACGTACGTCCATCGGGCGTCGTCGTTTCGTCACCGGTGCTGCGGCTTTGAGTTGCGGAGCCGCGATGTCACCCGCTCTGGCCCGCAAGGCCGCGACTGAAAGCACGCTTTCGGCTGAGCTACCGGAATCTGCTTCATCATTCCTCCTCAATGTTGAGAAGATTCCCGTTCGTGTCGGGGAGCAGCACGCCAAAGGTGTGGGAATCAACGGCTCCGTACCGGCTCCCACTCTACGCTGGCGGGAAGGCGATACCGTCGAGATACAGGTCCGAAATCACCTTCATGAAGACACGTCGATCCATTGGCACGGTATCCGTCTTCCGGCCGATATGGACGGGGTGCCGGGACTGAGTTTCGCGGGCATTCCGGCGGGGGAAGCGTTTACCTACCGCTTCCCGGTCAGACAGAGCGGCACCTATTGGTATCACAGCCATTCCGGTGGTCAGGAACAGGCTGGCCTCTATGGCGCGCTGGTGATTGATCCGGCCCGCAGGCCTGCCTACACGGCGGACCGGGATTACGTGGTGCTGTTGTCCGACTGGACCGACGCTGATCCCATGGACATCGTCTCCAATCTGAAATTTGACGGCGATTATTACAACTTCCGCCAGCGTACGGTCGGCACTTTTCTCCACGATATCCGTAAGGACGGCCTGATGGCGAGTGTCCGGGATCGGCTTGCGTGGGGAGGTATGAACATGGCTCCCACGGACATCTCTGACGTGTCCGGAATCATCTATACCTATCTCATGAATGGCCGGTCGCCGGAGAAAGGTTGGACCGGCCTGTTCCGTCCGGGCGAACGCATCCGCCTGCGTTTTATCAACGCGGCCTCCATGACGCTGTTCGATGTGCGCATTCCGGGGCTGACAATGCAGGTTGTGTCAGCCGACGGTAATGATGTGGAGCCGGTGCCTGTCGATGAGTTCCGTATCGCGCCAGCTGAGACATACGATGTGATCGTGCAACCGACGGTCGACCAACCTTACACGATCTTCGTGCAGTCAGAAGATCGCACTGGCTACGCGCGTGGAACACTCGCCACACAAGAGGATGTTCTGGGGCCGATCCCGCCCATGGACCCGCGACCGCTGCGGACAATGACGGATATGGGCATGGGAGACATGAAGGGCATGTCCATGGGTGGTGAGCATAAAAGCGACCCAATGGCTAGGATGGATATGTCGTCTCACGAGAAGGCTGCCGAGCAAGATACGGCAGCCCATCATCCCGCAGCCATGCACGATATGGATATGAGCGACATGCCGGGGATGGACATGAACGACATGTCTGAGGGGCACATGGATATGCCCGGAATGTCCATGCACCACGCCATGTCGCACCAGGATAGCCAGAAGCCGCAGAACAAAGTCTCTGTCATGCCTCAGCCTGAGAGCCACCTTGTGTCGCTTCAAACGGGTGTGGAAGTGCAAAGTCTTGCCCCGCAGCCCAAAAACCGTCTTGGAGAAGCTGGTGACGGGCTGGATGGCAATGGACGTCGATGCCTGCGTTATACGGATTTGCGTGCCCTGAAGCGCGGAATAGATCCACGCGAGCCTTCCCGGGAGATCGAGCTGCATCTGACCGGAAACATGGAGCGCTTCATCTGGGGCTTTAATGGCAAGAAGTTTTCGGAGGCAGAGCCTATCCGGCTGGCGCTTGGCGAGCGTGTCAGGTTTGTCCTGATCAACGACACCATGATGGAGCATCCCATTCATCTGCACGGTTTGTGGAGTGAACTGGAGAACGGGCAGGGGACTTTTCAGCCCTATAAGCACACGGTGAACGTCAAGCCGGGAGAGCGGTTAAGCTACCTCGTGTCGGCGGATACTCCCGGATTGTGGGCGTATCACTGTCATCTGCTCTACCACATGGACACCGGCATGTTCCGGACAGTGGTGGTGTCATGAGGAGGCGTCAGATCTCACCCCTTCTCATGATCGCAGCTTCATGGAGTTTATCTGCGCATGCAGCTCCGATGAACAGAACGATGGCTGTTCCCTATGTGAAAGGCATCATGCCCGTCATGGATCAGCGGGTGTATGTCCATGCGCTGCTGGATCAGTTCGAAGCACGTTACAGTGGAGCTGGAGGGCAGTTCCGTTATGACGGGCAGGCGTGGTTCGGTTCCGATTACAACAAGCTCTGGCTGAAATCGGAGGGGACTGTTGGAACGGATGGTCGTTTTGGCGACGGAGATCATGAGATCCTCTATGATCGCTCAATCTCACGTTATTTCGATGTTCAGTCGGGTGTGCGGCTGGACATTGATCATGGCCCCACACGCGCGTGGGGTGCCATAGGCCTGCAGGGCCTGGTGCTTTATTTCTTCGATGCCGAGGCGACATTCTATTTCAGCGACAGGGGGGTCGCCGGACGCCTGACTGGTTCCTACGATATCTTCATTACCAACCGATTGATTCTTCAGCCTCAGGCAGAACTTAATTTTTATTCAAATTCTGACCCAGCTCGCGGAGTGGGACGGGGACTGTCGGATATCGATACGGGACTGAGGCTGCGGTACGAATGGCATAGAAAAATTGCACCTTATATTGGAATCACCTATTCAAACATGTTTGATAAAAGCATGTTTTTTCGAGAAAATAACGGGAAAAACAATTCTGGCGTCAATTTTACATTTGGCATTCGCAGCTGGTTTTAATGTTTTGCTATCGGAAGAGATTGTTTGAAAAAATTCTCTTCCGATTAGGTGGAAAACAGGCGTTTATCCCTGCGTCATTAACTATTGATTAAATGTTTTGCGGCAAATCTCTAGCAAGCCCGCGAGTGCGAAAGACCATGACCGCTCCATAGGGCGCAACAGGTAACTCACTGTGACGACAGGATCAGGACGCATGGACTACTTCATTGTTCAGAAAATTGCCGAAAGCAAAGCCGCTGAACGCATTCGCGCTCTTCTTAGTGACCGCGAGGGTGTGACGGCTATCGAATATGCTCTCATTGCCGGGCTGATTGCTGTTGCATCGTTTGGTGCGATGAAGCTGCTTGGGTCTTCGCTGCAGACTCTTTTTAGCACGATTTCTACGACGCTCGGTAGCGCACCGACATCATCGGGTACCTAAAACTTCCTGAAGGCAGACTTCAAAGATGCTGCAATGTATTGCGTTGAATGCAGCATCTTTCCTGCTTGTCTTTTCAGCTGGTACAGACATACGTTCACGTAAAATATATAATTCAGTTTCTCTCTGTATTTTTTTTCTGGCTATTTTAGTGTCTTGTGAGCGTGGCGACTTAATAAAAGAGATAATAACAGTTATATTTATTTTTCCTTTTTTCTATATGTTGTGGATTTTACGTATATTCGGTGGAGGAGATGTCAAGCTTCTTTTGGCAGTAGTTCCTCTTGTTCCTCTTTGCCATTTAATTTCTCTGTTTTTGTCAATTTCAATTGCTGGAGTGTTTGTGGCGTTATGCTGCATCGCTGTGTCGTTGTTTGGCAGGTGGAGCGGTGAAGCCAAGGCATCTTTGCGTGGAGTTTCTGCCTTACGCATGAGGTCACCCATTTCAGTTCCATATGGCGTGGCTATCGCAATGGGTGTTCTTGTTGAAACATTCAAAGATCAAGGCATGTAATGAAACTTTACCGTTATATACTTTATTTTTGTGTTGTTGTTCTGACGATTGTTTGTTTCATCCTGATTTTCAGGCTGGCGACAAAACAGCAACCAGCTCCCAAAGTTGTACAGGTTGCGAAGCCCGAACCTATGGTTGCAGTACTGGTAGCCAACCGGCAACTTTACGCTGGTGAGGTTCTTCACTCTTCCGATATCACTGGTGCAAGTATTCCTAAGGCTTTTGTTCTTCCAGGAACAGTTATGGATTCACCGGCTGCCCGACAGAATGTAGTTGACGGTCTGTTGCGTGTATCAATTCCCAAAAATGCTCCTGTTCGAGGAGAGGATGTTGTGCATGCCGGAGATGGAGGGTTTTTGGCGGCACTCCTGAGCCCAGGCAAAAGAGGCGTTGCAATGCCGGTTGATCCCGCCAACGCTGTTGGTGGTTTGATATGGCCTGGAGATTATGTGGACGTTCTACTCATGCCAACACAAGAGCACAGTGAAGGTAATGCAGATTCGCAAATGTCATCTGTTAAGACGCTTTTGCAGAATGTTCATGTTGTGGCTGTAGACCAGCATCTTGTTCGAGGGCAGGGGCCTACGGCGGGAACCACTCAGAGTGCCCGGACTGTTGTATTGGAATTGAATGCAGAAGATGCACAGAAATTAGCCCTGGCGGAGAAAGTTGGCCGTCTTACCTTGACATTAAGATCTATGACGAAAGCATCGGAAGACGCTCTTTCTGCGGGATCTACTTGGAATGATGATATTTTTGAGTCCAAAGTTAAAGAGAAAAAAGTGAAAGAACGTGATGCAGCAGAAATTGAAAGTTCTCTTCATGTTTTTAATGGTTTGACGGAAGTTAAAGACAATGTGCACTAATTATATGAAATTTCTTTTTAGAATATCATTGTTTAGTTTTTTTGCTTTTGTTCTTGTGGAAAAAACAAGTTTTGTAGCTCAGGCGCGGGTATCATCGAGTGTTAATCTTGAGGTCGGTAGTGGAAGGCTGATTGAGCTGGATTCAAATGTTACCAGTGCATTCGCGGCAGATCCTAAAGTTGCTGAAGTAAGGCCTGCGAGTTCAAAAACACTTTTTGTATTTGGAACCGGTGTGGGGCGAACCACAATCTCTGCTGTTAATAACGAGGGACGACCTGTTGGGCAGTATAATATAGTTGTTAATCCGTCACAATATGCTGCACATCAGACGAAAGAAAGCGTCTCTCAATTTTCAGGAGTAAATTATGGGGCGCATGGTGGTCAGAATGGACTTGATTTTACTGGAGATGCTCCAAATCCTGAAAATGCTGAACGTGCTTGGGAAATGGCAAAGGATCAGGCCGGGAAATCTGAAGTTTATGACCATGTGCGCTTAAAGGACTCTACGCAGGTCAATCTACAGGTTCAGATTGTTGAAATGTCCAGGCAACTCGTAAGGGAAATTGGGGTTGAATGGCAGAATATGAATGCTTTGGGCACAAGTGCAGTTATTGGTCTGGCAACCAAAAATCCATTGGCTGCCTTAGCTTCAAGTCAAAGTAGTTTTGCCTTTTTGTCGCGATTTAAGATTGGAGGGCAGCAAACAACTTTAGAAACAATAATTGATGCTCTTGCTCAGGATCAATTAGTGCATATGCTGGCAGAGCCTAATCTGACAACATCTAGTGGTGAACCAGCAAGTTTTCTTGTCGGTGGTGAATATCCAATACCCATTTCATCTTATAATAACACAATATCTGTTCAATTTAAGCAGTATGGCGTGTCTTTGTCGTTTGTGCCGACAGTTCTGTCAGCTGGACGGATAAGCCTTCATGTAAGGCCAGAAGTCAGTCAGCTTTCAAGTAATGGTGCTGTCTCATTTGGTGAAGGAAATTCAACCATAAGTATTCCTGCAATAACTGTAAGTAGAGCTGATACAACTGTAGAATTAGGGAGTGGGCAGAGTTTTGCTATTGCTGGTTTGTTCCAGGATAGCACAACAACGCAAGGACTTGGTTTGCCCGGTCTTGGAGATATCCCAATATTGGGTGCATTATTTAAATCGAATAGTTTTCAGCATAATCAAAGCGAGTTAGTTATTATTGTTACTCCTTATATAGTAAAACCGGTTTCTAATCCGGATTTATTGTCAAAGCCAAATGATCATTGGTCAGCTCCGGATGATTATCAGAGAGTGTTTCAAATGAGTCAGACTGGAGGAGAAAGAAAAGGTATTAGAAAAAATGGAAATTATAAAAAGGAAGAGACGATTCCCTCTGATGTAGGTTTTGTGGTGGAATAAAATGAAAAATAATCTTAAAGTTTCTATTTTTTATTTTTATATTGTTGTTACTTTAAGTGGTTGTGCTCAAATAGATCCTCTATATCAAGCATCTGCATGGAATGCACAAAACTCAAATAGAAAAAATTTATTGTTACAGGTTGAAAATGCAAATGATCTTTCTATCGGAAGATCTGTTTTAGATTATGATGGCTCTTTAGCTGTAGATGCAATAAAGAGACTGCGCGATGGAAAAATAAAAAATCTTGAAAAAATCAAGCTAAACGATGTTGCTAATAATCAGTCAGGTGGATAATGAGCCAGTTTAAATCGATTGATCATGGGCACCCATTTGAATCAACTTCAAAGAAAAACTCATCAGAATTTACTATTCAAGGTTTTGTTTCTGATGTTGCTAGTGAAAATGTTCTAAGAGAAGTGTTGGATGAATTTCATCCAGGAAAATTTTCTTTATCATGTTTGTCTTGTTCTCTTGCTGCAGTAAAGCTGAGTAGAGGTCTCTCTCCTGACATATTAATTATTGATGTTTCAGGCGAAGAGCAGCCAATTACTGCTCTTGTTGAACTTTCTAACGTGCTTGAACCTGATGTTAAAGTTCTTGTTGTTGGTGATAGACAAGACGCAAATTTTTATAGACAATTAACAAGAGGTCTCGGTGTTGCCGAGTATTTATATAAGCCTCTCAATAGATCAATGGTTTCAAGATTTTTTGGTCCTTTTCTTAATGAGGATGAATATACGCCAGAAGCCACTCGTGGAGGTAGGGTATTAGGTTTTGTGGGAGCCAGGGGAGGGGTTGGAACAACAACAATTGCTGCAAATTTTGCGTGGTACTTAGGTGAGATTGCTAGGCGTCATAGCCTTGTTATAGATGGTGACTTATATACTGGTGCATTGTCGATACTCATGGGTACTAAGGCTGATAGCGGACTTCGAACCGCGTTTGAAACACCTCAGCGTGTAGATGAATTATTCATTGAAAGAAGTGCCCAAAAAATAGGAGAACGGTGTGATATTTTAAGTAGTCAGGCTGATATGTCGGAAATTATTTCAATATCACGAGATGGGCCAAGGCACCTTATTGATGTGGTAAAGAAAAAATATAATTATATATCTATAGACATTCCAAGAGGTTTCGGAGAAATTTCTAGAAGTATGATAGATTTATGTGAACAAAAAATAATAGTAATAGATCCATCTCTTACTTCATTAAGGAATGTTTTACGATATATAGCGTATCAAAAAAATAGTCGTTATGGCACAAGACCCTTAGTTGTTTTGAATAAGCTAGGCAAACCAGGAACTCTTTCTCTTAAAGAGGTAACTGATGGTCTTGGAAGAACGCCTGATGTAGTTATACCATTTTTGCCTAGGGTTATTAATGAATGTGAAATATCAGGATATCCTGCTGCTCGATCAAAAAATTCATTTAGCTCAGCTATATCTATTCTTGTCCAGGAAGCAGCTTCAGTAGCCATGGAAAAAAAACAGAGTAAAGTTGGAAAAATAAGAAACAAAATAGAAAGTCTGTTTGCTAGGTGGCCGTCATGAGTTTAAGTCCACGATTCGGAAAAGTATTGCCTCAAAATACTTCTTATCTTGGAAAAGATGAGGATGTATTTGGTGTTCAGCATAGAGAAACTATTGTTCAGTGGGCTGAACTGCATGGATTGTGTCTTGAAAGATTAGATCCAGTTGCTGTTTCTAAGCTACCACCTGAGCGGCTTATTCCTGAAATTGAGCGTGTAGTTGATGAAACGGCTACTGAAAAAAGAATTCAGCTTAATGCTCGTGAACAAAAAATTTTAGCAAATGAACTTGTAAATGATATAAATGGTCTGGGACCTATTCAACCACTTTTGGATGATGATAGTATTACTGACATTATGGTGAATGGTCCATTTAAGATATTCGTTGAAAAGTCAGGAAAACTTGTCGAGAGTGGAACAAAATTCCGAGATAGACGACATTTAATGGCTGTAAGTCAAAGAATTGCCTCTGCTGTTGGAAGGAGAATTGATGAGTCAAGTCCAACTGTAGACGCTCGTTTAGAAGATGGGTCTCGCGTCAATATAGTTTTCCCGCCCTTGGCTCTGGATGGTCCTTATTTATCGATACGTAAATTCTCAAGGAAAAAAATAGACTTTAAACAATTAGTTGAAAATGGCAGTTGCTCTATCCAATTGGCTAAAATATTGGAAATCGCTTCTCGCATACGATTAAATGTAATTGTTTCTGGTGGGACTGGATCTGGTAAAACAACACTAATGAATGCGATGTCACGTTTGATAGATTCAAGTGAACGAATAATTACAGTTGAAGACGCGGCTGAATTGCAGTTTCAGCAGCCTCATGTTGTCCGACTGGAGACGCGTCCTCCTTCTATTGAGGGGACTGGTGAAATTACCCAAAGAGATTTAGTGCGAAATGCATTGCGTATGAGGCCAGATAGAATTATTATTGGTGAAGTTCGTGGACCTGAAGCGTTTGATATGTTGCAAGCTATGAATACGGGACATGATGGAAGTATGTCTACAATTCACGCCAATACAACAAGAGATGCTATAACTAGAATAGAAAACATGGTTCAAATGGGTAACTTTGGATTGCCTACATCTTCAATAAAAGCCCAAATTGTTGGAGCCGTTGATCTTATAGTGCAGATAGAACGGCAACGTGATGGTGTAAGGCGAATTGTGCAGGTTACTGATGTTTCTGGTATAGAAGGTGAAATAGTTACATTGAATGATATAATATCTTTTCACATTGATGGTGAAAATTTTAATGGTAAAATAAATGGACACTATTCTGTTTCCAGGTCCAGGCCAAGTTTCTATAAAACGTTAATATATTATCAGCTAGATCATGTTTGGTCAAGCATATTTGAGGAGTAATTTTGTGTATATTTTTAATGAAGTTATTTTTTATATAACTATTGTTGTTGTTTGTAATTTATTGTGTGTTATTGCTTTTTTTAAGCAGAAAGAAATGGATTCTTATATAGAGACAAGGTTTGATGGTGTTGTTGAAAGTGGTAAATATTCAGAATTCTATGATGATATTCCTACTAAAATTATAACTAATAAAGTTATTAAGAAAACATATTTTGACCATATTCTTAAAATATTGTTTTCATTTGATAGAAATTCAGAAATATGTTCAGGTGATGAATTTAAGAGATTTTCTTTGTTTTCTTTTATTTTCTTTTTTTTGATTTTTATTTTTTGTATATCCTATATCCCGTTTAATTTTACTGTTGTTTTTATTTTTTCTGCTTTATGGATTGTATTTATTAGATTTCATTTTGTACGTAAAGTAAATAAGTTTAGAAAAAATCTTGTTGAACAACTACCAGATACTGTTTTTATGATGGCAAGAAGTCTAAAAATAGGTGTTTCATTGTCTCGTACTTTGGAGCTTATTGCAAGACAATCACCTGAGCCGACAAAGGCTTTATTTGAAGATGTTGTAAAAAAAATATCTGTTGGAAAAGAGTTAGGTGAAGTTTTGGACGAGCTAGCAATTAAATCTGGTATGAATGAGTATAGATTTTTTTCAATTATTACAAAATTGCAGAATAAAACAGGAGGGGGGCTTGCTGATATTTTAAATGAATTTGGAAAAAATATTAGAAAAAGAATTTCAGCTAGAAAAAAAGCTATAGCTTTAGCATCGGAAGCTCGTATGAGTTGTTATGTTTTATCGGCTCTTCCAATATTTATGGCTGTTGTATTAAGCATAATGAATCCACAATATGTTTCTGTATTGTATAGAACAGATTCAGGATTAAAATTGCTATATGTTGCTATGGTTTTATTTTTCTCTGGGATAAGTTCTATGTTTCTTGTGACAAAGCTTACGCTGAGGTGAGTGGTGATGTTGTTTTTTTTGATTGTATATATATTATTTTTATTGGCTTTTTTTATCGACGTTAATAGTTTGATTTCATTTAATAAAAGAAAGTTATTGAGACTGGATGGTATTTGTAAAAATTTTGATTTTGTGGAGAATGATAGTGATAATAAGTCAATAATATCATTTATTCTTTTGAAATTATCTGGATTTGTATCTAGATCAAAGCTGTTTAATGTTTATGGAGATAGTAATGAAAGAAAATATTTGGATATATTTGGATTTGATTATAGTTATTTTGTGTCTTTAAAAATATGTAGTTCATTTTTGTTCTCATTAATTGTATTGTTATTTTCATTTCTGATAAATTTAGAAATATTTTATTTAATTTTTATTTGTATTGTTTTTGGATTTGTGGGGTTTAAATTTCCAAATTTTATTTTTAAACAAAAGAGAAAATGGCATTTTTCACGAGTCGAAGCTGGAATGGCAGATGCTCTGGATCTATTTTTGGTGTGCGCAGAAGCGGGTTTGGCAATGGAATCTGCAATGGAATGTGTTGCTGTCGAGATGATGTCACTAAATAAAGATATAGCAGAGGAGTTTAGAATTACCATTAATGAAATGAGAATTAGTAGTGATAGAATAAAGGTTATAGAAGATTTTGGCAAAAGAACGGGTTTGGTCGCTATGCAGCGATTAAGTGGCGCTTTAATTCAAACATTTGAAACTGGATCTTCTTTGGTTTCTGTTTTGAGAGTGTTAGTTTCTGAGATAAGAGAAGATTCATTAATTAAATTTGAAGAAAAGGCTGCAAGGCTTTCTGTTGTTCTTACTTTTCCTATGATACTATTTTTGCTTCCATGTATATTTATAATTATTGCTGGTCCGGCAATGTTGGGTATTTTTGGTGTTCTTAAGAATTGATTTTATTTATAATTTAAATTTTTTCTTCTATGGGTCTATTTGGAAAATCACGTGTGAACATTTCTGCGCATGAGATTGGCGCCCAAGGCGACGAAGATCATGGCCTGTGACACGTCGACGCGGCGCTCGTAATCACGCACGAGCTGGCGCCAGTGGATCATTCTGCAAAGGTCCTCTCGACCACCCAGCGTCACGGCAACACCTCGAAGCCCTTTACTCTGTCACGACGACGGATAATCTCGACGATGAAATCCAGATAAGTCGCCTTGTGTATCAACTTCAAGCGGTCATAGGCGCCATCGGCGAACAGATGCTTCCCCCACAGCCAACGCTTGCGGATCGTATCTAGGATCATCTGAGCGCCGGCACTGTCGGAGATGTCGGCCCATCAGGAGGCGCCCGTCCGTGTCGACGGCGATATGCCGCTTGTGCCCGACGATTTTTTTGCCAGCATCGTAACCCTTGTCCTCGCATGAGGCGCCTTGATGCTCTGGGTGTAGATCACCGCGCTGTCGGACTGGCCTCGCGGCCTGCCTGCTCCCGGTCGAGCATCAGTTCAACGTCATGGATGGTCTGGAACAGGAGCCGTCGCGCCAACTCAAGAAACCAGCCATAGACCGTGCGCTAGTGCCCGAAGTGGATCGGCAGCATTCGCCAACCGCAGCCTGAACGAACGAGATAGCGCACCGCATTGATCACCTCACGAAATTCGACCTCGCGTGGGCGGTCACGACGCCCAAGACTTGGCATCAGCGGCGCGATCCGCTCCCATTCCTCGTCTGTCATGTCAGACGGGTAGCGTTTCGTCTTGCAGGTGATCCTGGCCATCCGGCCCCTCTGTTCTGGCGTCCACATCCAGAGATTGAAGCACATCAGACCGATTTTCCAAACAGGCTCTCAGAAACTTTGCCATCTACGGTGTGTCGTCAGTTAAGCCCTGAAAGCTTGAGGTGAAGGTTGTACTTTCTGTCGCTCTGTACTGACTGTTTTCCCGGCTTTGGAGAAGAACAACAGATGCGGCGCCATGGCTTACCTGACGACCAGTGGGAGCGGATAAAAGACCTTCTTCCGGGGTCGCGAGGGCCTTGTCGGCGGCACGGCTGCAGACAACCGCCTTTTTCGTAGAAGCTGTGCTGTATCGCTAGCGTGCGGGTATTCTCTGGCGTGATCTTCCGGCCCGTTTCGGGGGACTGGAAAAACGTGCACCAGCGACTGCGGCGCTGGTGTGAAACTGGTGTGACCGAAAGAATATTTCGCCTTCTCGCCGCCGATCATGACAATGAATACATGATGATCGACAGCACGATAGTCCGTGCGCACCAGCACAGCACGAGTGCCCATAAAAAAAGGACGCGAACTGACCACGACGATCAACGTCATCGTCGATGCCACGGGAAAGGCTGTGGCTCTTTCCCTGACGTCCGGGCGGAGAGCCGGTATCAATGAAGCAGAGCCGCTTCTGGATGAAGTCGATCCCAAGACCATCATCGCCGGTTAGGTTTGTGATGTGCCGCTCATCGAAAAACCCAAGGAACGGCACGTCACCCCGGTTATTCCGCCAAGGAGGAACCGATGCTATCCACGGCAAATCAGCTTCCTGCTCTGCAAAAAGAGAAACGCATCCAAACAGTTCTTTGCCAGACTGAAGCAGTTCAAAGGCATTGTAACGCCCTACAACAAGCTGGATACACCTTCCTCGCAGTCGTCCAACGTGTCGCCGTTATCGTTGGAATTAACTGGCGACACGTCCTACGAACGCGGTGAAGAAACTGACCTTCAGATCAAGGTGTTGCTTTGACCTGCTCCAGCGGCACACCTTTGTATTTGCCGGTCAGCGTCTTCAGGAATGCTGTGATGTCGGACACGTCCTGATCGGAAATCTTTCCGTCTGGTGTCTGGTAATACGCCATCTTGCGGACGGCATCTTCCAGCGTTTTCACGCTTCCATCATGGAACCACGGTCCGGTCAGAGCAACGTTGCGCAGGGTTGGCACCAGGAAGCGCGACTTGTCCAGCGGGTCATGGGTCACGTCTTCCCGACCACTATCGGCAGCCGTGAAAGCGCCGCCTCTATCAGCAAAGTAATCATGCTCAAGCCCCATGACCTCCATGGCGCCGCCGCCCATGTCGGGTCCACTGTGACAGCCGGAGCAGCCAATGCTCTTGAAGAGGGCGTAACCGTGCTTCTCCTGATCCGTCAGGGCCTTGTCATCACCTTTCAGATACAGATCGAACTTGCTGTCGGGGGTGATGAGTGTTTTCTCATACTCCGCGATCGCATCCGTGATGGTATCCTTGCCGATCGGCTGGTCTGGATAGAGTGTTGCGAACTGCGCTCCATAATCCGGATCGTTCATGATCTTGGTCGCGACGTCTTTCCAGTCATGCGACCCCATTTCCACGGGGTTCATGACCGGTCCTGCCGCCTGCTCGGCCAGTGTCGCGGCGCGACCATTCCAGAACTGCACGATATTGTAGACAGAATTATAGACGGTCGGCACATTGATCGGACCTTTCTGGCCCCCGATGCCTGTCGCCGTCACAAGATTGTCCACGCCGCCCTTATCCAGACCGTGACAGCTTGCGCAGTTCAGCGTGTTGTCACCTGACAGACGCTTGTCAAAAAACAGTTTTTCGCCCAACGCCACCTTGTCGGTGTTCACAGGCCAGCTTTCCGGAATGGGCTGAACCGGTTCGCCCGCGAACTTCGCCGCCACGCCGTTGCCTGCGTAATGCGCCCGACGTTCCGTATCGATCCATGTCAGGACAGCTTTACGCTGGCCCTCATTCAGGTGGGCGTGCCAGTGAATCAGCAGATACAGTGACGGTGGCATGCGGTTCTGCGTGATGACTTCTTCGATGCGGGATAGCTGTTCCTCTGTGGGAGAATCCCCTTTCTGGAAGGCGGCGATCACCGGCTCCATGCGGAAGTGGCGCAGACCCTGTTCCAGATCACGCTGCATCAGCGTGCTGGCCACGGGGAGGTGGAAATAGAAGGGCAGATCAGCGCCTTTAGTGTGACAGTAATCACACCGGGCTTCACGCAGCACATCGAAAGCGGCTTTTGCTGCCGGATCTTTCAGTGTCGGTGAATCTGCCGAGAGGGTTGGGCCTCCCTGATGATCGAAATGCTGGATATAGGCGACGGTCCCGCCATAGGCCGCCAGTCCGGCACCGATCAGTCCTGCGACGATACGTTTCACAATGCTCTCCAGAATTAAATGTCTGTAACCCGTATGTGCAGGATATCGCTGCGTCCTGTCAAAGCGATTATATTTATCTAAATAATCGTCAAAATCGATCAATGATCGAGATCAATCGGAAGACTGATCTTTCAGTCTCTGACGAGCGATTGCCACGTAGGCAGGATCGATTTCGATTCCGATACCGTGCGCTTTCAGGCGGGCTGCGGCCAGCAATGTTGTTCCCGTGCCCATGAAGGGGTCGAGAACAACAGGCTCAGGCTGACCATGCAGCCGGATGCAAAGCTCGGGCAGTGCAACCGGAAAAGTGCCCGGATGATTGAATTTCTGCTGTCTGTCACGAACGGTTTCATAAGGGACGAACCACGTATCGCCGCGACAGCGTCGGTCCTGTGCGTGTCCCCGACGGGCAATGTTGCTCTTGTCCTTGAATGGTACACCGGCATCGAGCCGTTTGAGCGGCACATCACCCTTTAATGTCAGATGAAACAGATGCTCGTGATTGCGGTTGAGGAAGCGTCCGCTGTTGACCGGTTTGAAATGGCCGAACGATGTCTCGCCGACTGCAATCGATTTGACCCATGAAATATGATTCTGGAGCACAAAAAGTTCACGCAGACGCACTGCCAGCTCGAACGGAAGCCAAGGCTCTGAGGACGTGCCTGCGATATTGAGGAAAAAGGACCCTTCCGGCTTCATGACACGACGGACGGCGCTGGCCACGCCCATCATCCAGTCGAGATAGTCCGCTTCGCTGCGGCGATCCTTATAGGAAAGATAGCCGAGACCGATGTTGTAGGGAGGAGAGGTGATGACGACATCGACCGTTTCCGCCTTCATCCTCTTTAGAACGCGAAGGCAGTCTCCCTGAACAATCTCTTGCTGACCAATGTGATACCGGCGGGTGCGGGGAAGCGGGGAGGCTTTTTCGGTTTCCGCTTTCCTCGCAGAGGCGCCGTCAGTTCTGGACTTCACGCACTCCGGGCCGCCGCAAGTCGCCAGCTTGAGCCGGCGACACCGAGCAGTTTCTCGAATGTCCAGAGATCGGAGAATTCGGTCACGGCATCGGTGCCGGTGACAGGCTTTCCGTCCTTGTCCAGAAGAAGGCTGATCTGGTCGGAAACAATGCGCACATCAATGGAGGCTGCTGTTCCGGCAGGGCCATCAGCGAGACGGACATCCTCGATTGCCAGACTGTCGATCCCCCGAATTGCGCTCTTCTGGGTTTCGTCCGCCTGTTCGCGTGCCGTGATGGCTGCGTCAAAAGCAGTATAGGCGTCGGGAGTCAGGCGCTCCCTGAGCACATTACGGTTGCCCGTTGCGTAGGCTTCGACAACCTGTCGGAAGGCGCCTTCAACGCCCGTCATGAACTGCTGGGGAACAAAGCCGGATTCCTTCTGGGCGACCTGAGCGAGAATGGAACCAACCCGGGTGTTGGGACCTGGGATATCGAGACGCGTGTCAGGAGCTGGCTCAGCCTTGCCATCAATAACCGGTCCTGCAGGCGCTTGCTGTGCCGGAGGCGGCATGGGTGCGATCTGGAAGCCGACTTTCTTGCCGAGAACACTGCGCAGGCGCAGGGCAAGGAAGGCTGCAATCAGCGCGAAAATTACAATATCGACCGGAAAATGGCCGAGAGAGCCGTCCATCAGCAATGCCACCCAACATGGATGCCGGGGCGGTTGTCGCCCGGCAAAAGAAATCAATTACCTAGAATAAGGTCCGCTCTCCTGCCATGCAATGACCCTGCTCATATTTGCTTCGATAACACGACATTCATGTCCGGGTGACAGGCTGCTTTTCTGCTCTGTCCGCCATTGCGGACAGGGGCACGTTACCCCTATCTGGGAAGCCATGATCGTTCTTCGCCATTGTCAGTCCGAGTTCAACCGGCTTTTCACCGCGACCCGAAAGGATCCCGGCATTGCCGATCCGCCTCTCTCCGAGAAGGGAGAGAAACAGGCGGAAGAGCTTGTTCAGGCGCTGGTGGGCGAGGGGATCAGACACATTATTGTCTCTCCTTATACAAGGGCTCTGCAGACCGCAGAACCGATTGCCCGTGCGCTGAACATTACGCCGACCATCAATCCTCTGATCCGGGAGCGTGCTGCTTTCTCCTGCGATATAGGCAGTCCGCCTGCCGCATTGGCATTGAATTGGCCCGAGCTCGATTTCTCGGGACTGGATGAAATGTGGTGGAGTTCCGCCATCGAGTCTCCGGAGGCCGTGGAGGAACGGGCCGCGTTGTTCCGCGCCGAAATGGCGGCCTCGCCGATGTGGCGTGACACGCTGGTGGTTTCCCACTGGGCATTTTTACTGGCGTTTACCCGAAGCAGCGTTGAGAACGGTTCATGGTTCAGACTTGATCCGACCGTGCCGCCTGCCATCTCCTGAAGCGGACGGTTGGCGAACGGGGTTCGTCATGCTACCGCCGGGCACTACACAAGGGCGAATTCGTCCGAATATGAAGGAAAAAGGACCACCATGTCTGACACCATGACTCAGGGCGTTCCGCCGGCTCTCCCGCTTGCCGTCAATCTTCAGTACACGAAGGACCTGTCTTTCGAAGTGCCGCATGGTCCCGAGATCTTCACGGCTCTGACGGCTGCTCCCCAGATTTCCGTCAATATCGACGTGCAGGCCAATCGTCTCCAGAACGATCAGCCGCATTTTGAAGTCGCCCTGACAATCAAGGCTGAAGCGGACGAAGCGCCCGCTACCGAAGGTGGTCCGGCTGGCCGCAAGGTGTTCATTGCCGAGCTGACCTATGCAGCTGTTGTCACGCTGAACAACCCGCCGGCTGAACTGGTCGAGCCTCTGCTGCTGGTTGAAGTGCCGCGTCTGATCTTCCCGTTTGCCCGCAACATTCTGGGCGATGTCACGCGTGATGGCGGTTTCCCGCCGGTTGTGCTGCAGCCGATTGACTTTGTAGCCCTGTGGCAGGCTCGCCGCGCCGAAGCATCCCAGACAGTCGGCCACGCCTGATTTGTCCTGTTGCAGGGAACGAAAATTTCCATCAGTCGTTCCCTGCGGCAGATGTTTGATATGACAGACTAGAGGAAGCAGACCGCATGGCCCATCTTTCATCCCGCAACCGGTTTCAGGCTGTTCATGTGGGTCTGATGGCGACGGCGCTGGTGTTCTCTTCCTTTGGCCTTTCTGGATGTGCCAATCATCCTGATGCCACCTCTGCTGCCCATTCCGGCCGTATTCCTCCCCAGACATTCCCGCCGGGCACTGTCACGGAAACGCCGCCGCCAGAGGGGCAGGTGCTAGTGAATGATCCTTCTGCTCCAGTTAACACGCCGCTTTGCGGAACTTCCGCACGCGAAGCGAACGCCATGGGGCAGGCGATTTATCCGCAGCCGCTGACCAATGGCGGGGCCTGCACGCAGAACGCCTGTTTTGATCCTGCGACCCAGACTTATATCGCGTCCGATAACAGCCGGCGTGTTTGCCGCTGAGAGACCGTCGCTTGCCGAGGCGATTAGTTTTCAGGGCGTTGTCCCAAACTCCACAAGGGCACGTGGTCCCTTTGATGCCGGCTTATTAAGTTAAGGCGCAGAGCGTTACTTCATTGTCTGTTTAAGGAATGTGAGATCATCGGTTGCTCATCAGAAACTGACGACTGCTTTGGTAATTACAGTCAGGATAACCGCTTTTTTGCCGCGCAAGAGCCCGCGAGTTCTCCTCTCCTGTGTGGTTAAACCGGAAAAAGCAAAGAACAGAGACACCAGATCCCTGTTCAATGATCCCAGATATAAGCGCCATCGTTAATGACGGATCAGAATGTAGTTCACCGTCACATCCAGATCGAAATGATCGCCCGTAATTCCTGGCGGAATGGGTGGAAGATGGGCGTTACGGAACATGCCGGTCGTGGCTGCGTCAAGCAGGTAGGAGCCTGACTGGTTTGTCAGACGCACAAACCGTACATTTCCTGACCGGTCCAGCACAACATGGACGGAAGACGGGCCTTCCTCGCCGTTCTGGGCGGCTTCTTCCGGATAATACATATGCCGTCTGATCCAGCGATCGACTTCTTCGCTGTAATCATCGCTGACGCCGCGCACGGTGCTGCGGGTGGCGAATGGCGTGTTCAGCTTGCCGTTCTGCACCAGTGGCCCAAGAGACAGGTCGATCGGGCCGCCTGACCCGCCCGTACGACCGTGGTGACGTGGGCGTGGAGGCGCTGATGACTGGTCCAGTGACAGATCGGTCATGGAATCAAAGGGCGACGGGGCACGCTGGTGGGTTGGCGTCTGTCGGGCAGTTTGCTTGCGCGGTGCGGATTGCTTTGTTGTCTGGCGGCTGGCCTTGCCTGCCTTGTTGGAGGCCGGGTTGACCGGAGCGTTTTCATTGGCCGGTTTCGGATAGCTTTCGTCCGATGGAGCCTCCGGTATTGGCGGGGCTGCGGGTGTTTCCGGAGTGGGGCGATCCGTGCCTTCAGCAGCTTCGGACTGTTCGGGCTGTGCTTCGCTGCTTTGCGATGACTTTGTCGCGGACGTTCCGCCTGCCTGCTGGTCCGAGTGCTCGCCTTTCATGCCGCTTTCTGCCGGCGGCGTGACAAACATCATGTCCACTGAGCCGGTTTCACTCGCCTGTGGGTTGCCGCGAGGGGCGTGATACAGCGACATGTAGATGGCGAAGGCCAGCAGAAGCGCATGAAGAAGCGCGGAAAACAGAAAAATGAACAGCAGATCGGGATCCGCGAAAACCTGCCGGGGGGAGAGCGGTGTTTTAGCGGATTTGAGGTTACGATACGCTCCCGTTTTCGCAATGAACGCCGGGCGCAGACCGATACGACCCGCGGCATCGGTTTCCTCTTCCAGAGCTGCATGTCTTGTTTTGGAGGTATCCCGCTGTTTCCCGGTACCGACGAGCAAGGGCTCTTTCTTCGTTCCGGGCGTAGCTGAAGGCCGTGGCGACGCCGTCATGGAGGTGAACATGTCTCCGGAAGAAGAAATCAGAAGTGCTGGTATTCAGGGACTGTTACCGCACATTGCCATCGGGAGGGAAGCATGACTACCCCTCTGTTGCTTATCAAAATGTCACGTATCTTGACGATGCTGTCTGCTTCCTTTGCGAGCGGGAGGGGAGAGGTTTTCTTCCGGTATCCGGATGAAACCACGCAGACAATGTTGTGTTGAGAAAATACATCCCTTTCAAAGGATGAGGGGAAAACGAAAAGCAGCGTCAAGGAAGGCATCGGCAAGGCGACGGACACTCCCGAGCTTGAGGCTGAAGGCAAGGCGCAGCAGCTCAAGGTCAAAGGCGCTCTTAGCGATCTCTGATTGACGGCCCTTTCCCGCCTTCAGTGGATTTCCGCATGAAGGCGGGACTGGAAGCCGCTCTTCAGGACAGGCGGCTGCGGTGCCTGAAGCTAACCGCTTCAGCAACGTGCTGTTTCCCGATGAGAGGAGCGGCTTCAAAATCCGCTATCGTGCGGGACACGCGCAATAGCCGGGTAAAGCCACGTGCTGACAGGCGCAGTTTTCTGGCCGCATCCGTCAGCAACGATCTGGCGTCATTCTCAAGCTCAAATTGATCCGGATTGGCTTCCGCATTGCGAACGGCCTGTCCCCGTGCATGTTGGAAATTTCGCGCAGCCGCTACGCGTTCCCTTATTGTGACGGAGCTTTCTCCGGCAGGCGCTGTCATCATGTCGACCGGTGAGAGCGGCTGCATGCTGACCCACAGATCCATACGATCGAGTAGTGGGCCGGAAAGACGGTTGAGATAATCTTCTCCACAGCGAGGCGCTTTGCGACATTCCCGGCTGGCGTCGCCAAGATAACCACACCGGCAGGGATTCATCGCGGCTACGAGCTGGAAGCGGGCAGGGTAGGTGATGTGAGCGGCGGCGCGGGCAATTGTCGTCTGGCCGGTCTCAAGCGGTTGTCTCAGGGATTCCAGAGCCTGTCGTGAGAATTCCGGAAGCTCGTCCAGAAAAAGAACACCACGGTGAGCCAGACTGATTTCACCCGGTTTTGCCTTGGCTCCGCCACCGATTAGTGCCGGCTGGCTGGCCGAGTGATGCGGGTCACGGAAGGGTGGCCGGCGAACGGGACCGCCGTCTTCGCTTATGATCCCCGCAGCGCTGTAGATACGGGTGACCTCCAGCGCTTCCGATGGCGTGAGGTCTGGCAGCAGGCCGGGCAGACGGGCCGCGAGCATGGATTTTCCAGAACCCGGCGCGCCTGACATCAGGATGGAGTGGCCACCGGCAGCGGCGATTTCCAGCGCCCGCCTTGCGACTTCCATTCCCTTTACGTCGGCCATGTCCGGGAATGAGTGGGCGATTTCTTCGGTGGCGGAAAAAACCGGAGGCGATAGAACCTGCTCGCCGCGAAAATGATTCACCAGTCCGACAAGATCCGGCGCGGCGAGAATATCGGAATTGCCGCCGAAGAGCGCTTCACTACCCTGCACGGCGGGACAGATCAGGCCGAGTTCCATTTCTGCGGCACCAAGTGAGGCGGAGATGACATTCGGGACGCGGTTGATGCGGCCATCGAGAGACAGTTCTCCCAGAGCGGCATAACGTCCGAGCTCCTCGATCGGGATGATTTCCATGGCCGCCAGCACGGCGAGGGCGATGGGCAGATCGAAATGCGAGCCTTCCTTGAGAAGATCGGCAGGCACCAGATTGACGAGGATTCGTTTGGGAGGAAGGGCCAGACCCATGGAGGTCATGGCGGCGCGGACACGTTCGCGCGCTTCACCAACCGCCTTGTCAGGCAGTCCTACAATCAGAAAAGCGGGAAGGCCGTTCGCGATCTGGACTTCCACCCAGACCGGAACGGCCGTGATCCCTGAAAAAGCAAAAGCACGGACGCGCGTGTTGATCATCAGCTTTCCCGGGACAACACGCGCCGCAGCAGGGCGTCAGGTGCCCTGATAGAGCAGGCGTGCGCGCACGGTGCCTTTCAGTTCCCGCAGCAGAGACAGCAGATGCATGTCCTTGTCGTCGTTTCCGCCGGTTTCGGCATCAACCACGACATAACCGATCTCGCCGTCTGTCTGGAGATACTGCGCCGTAACGTTGCAGCCTTCGTTGGAGAAGATGTCGTTGATCTTCGACATCACGCCGGGAAGGTTGTGGTGCACATGCATGAAGCGGGTGCCGCGCGGGCTCTGCGGAAGCTGCACGCTCGGAAAATTTACAGCGCCCAGAGTGGAGCCGATGTCCGAGTATTCGACCAGCTTGCGGGCGACTTCAACACCGATGCGCTCCTGAGCCTCGACGGTTGAACCGCCGATGTGCGGGGAGAGGATCACGTTGTCGAGTCCGCGCAGCGGAGAGACGAACTGCTCGCCAGCCACTTTCGGCTCGACCGGGAACACGTCGATGGCCGCACCCAGAAGGTGACCGGATTTCAGGGCTTCGGCTGCCGCATCAAGATCGACCACGTTGCCGCGGGCGTTGTTGATGAGGAAGGAGCCCGGCTTCATCTGACGGATCTGCTCCGCGCCGATCATGTTCTTTGTGCTGGGGAGCTGCGGAACATGCAGGCTGACGATGTCGCTCTCGGACAGAAGTGTCTCAAGTGTATCGCAGGCCGTTGCGTTGCCATGCGGCAGCTTGTCGACGACGTCGAAATAGAGGACGCGCAGACCGAAAGCTTCGGCCAGAACCGAAAGCTGTGAGCCGATCGAGCCATAGCCGATGATGCCCAGCGTCTTGCCGCGGACTTCCCAGCTGTTGGTCGCGGATTTGTCCCATTTGCCTTCGTGGCAGCCGACCGAGCGCGGGAAGATCCGGCGCAGCAGCATCACGATTTCACCCATCACCAGTTCAGCGACAGAGCGTGTGTTGCTGTAGGGGGCGTTGAAGACGGGAATCGCCAGTTCGCGGGCAGCGTCGAGATCCACCTGGTTTGTTCCAATGCAGAAGCAACCGATGGCGAACAGGCGGTCAGCGCCTTCGAGAACTTCACGGGTCAGCTGCGTGCGGGAACGGATGCCCACTACATGCACACCCTCAAGGGCTTCTTTCAGGGCATTGCCTTCAAGGGCGCCCTTGTGTCGGGTGACGCTCTCATAGCCACTGGCTTTCAGGAGCGCGACAGCACTGTCGTGTACGCCCTCAAGAAGCAGGATGCGGATTTTGTCCTTCGGGAGGGACAGATGAGGTGTCATTCAGTTCGCTCGTGCTGTTAAAGCGGCCCCGGCCAGATTTGGCATTGCCCGGAGCAGCTTAATTTCTGCCTGCAGGATCATGGGAAATCCTCACGGACAAAGCATCCAGACGAAGTTGCCGGGGAAGGCAACCTAACGGGTGCGCCCTCATAGCACGTTTCCCGCGAAGCGGAAATTAACCTGCACGGCGCACTCCGAAGGTGTGTGGAAACCAGTGTTATCAGGAACGAAGGCAGGCGACTGCCGCTTCGTGAAGAGCCCGGTTGCCAGTGGCGAGCACGGTACGATCCCCATCGTGACGCAATGTCTGGCCATTCCAGTCGGTCATGATTCCACCGGCGCCTTCCACGATGGGGACCAGAGCGCTCCAGTCCCATGGCTTCATATCGCACTCCGCGATGACATCGATATGCCCGCCAGCCAGCAGACCATAAGCGTAGCAATCGCCTCCCCAACTGACCCGCTTGGCAGCGGCTTTCAGTGTGTTCCATACGGGACGAGGCGCGTCTTCCAGCATTTCCGGTGATGTGCAGGAAAGATCGGCTTCCGCCAGACTGGCGCACGGGCGGGTCGTGATGGGAGCGAAACCGGACGGCTCCCCGAATCCGGAGCGAAACAGCGTTGGGCGACCTTCCACGCCGATCCAGCGTTCACCGGTGACGGGCTGATCGATGATGCCGATGATCGGCTTGCCCTCGAAGGAGAGCGAAATCAGTGTGCCAAACGTCGGACGTCCCGTGATGAAGGCGCGGGTACCGTCGATGGGATCGAGCGTCCACTGATAGCCGCTGGTGCTTTCGTGCAGACCGAATTCCTCACCCAGAATCGCATGGTCGGGATGCAGTTCGGCAAGCTGGGCGCGCATGACCCGCTCGGCCATGCGGTCGGCAATTGTGACCGGGCTTTCATCGCTTTTGTCGGAGGGGGCGAGGCGGGAGCGGAAGAAGGGGCGGATGACGGCCCCGGCCACGTCTGCGAGCGCGTGAGCCGTTCTGACAAGCTGGTCGAGATCGTGGGACATGAGCGATTTCCGTTCTGGTTGAAGGACGTTTTTCTGTCAGTGCAGGGTTTTGAGCCAAGCGATGATATCGGCGCGCCCGTTGATGTCTGGGAGACCGCGAAATGACATCCGCGTGCCGGGACTGAAGGCCGCCGGGTTTCGCAGCCAGGCGTTCAGCCGGGCCTCATCCCACTGACCACCGAGAGAAACGAGGCTGCTGGAATAGGTATAGCCCGGCTGTCTGCCGGTGGGGCGACCATACACGCCGAACAGGGAAGGACCGGCGGTGTCCTGAGCAGAGGGCGTGAAGCTGTGGCAGCGGGAGCAGATCGCATTGGCCAGAATGGCGCCATTTTCGACATTGCCTGTGGGGAATGGTGCTGCCGGGTCATCTTCCGGTGTAACAATGACCGGTCGGGTGGGGAGACGGTCAGGGATCACCATGGACCCGGTGAGCCACGAGGCACCCATCATCGCCGCGACGAGAAGGATGACAAAAGCCCCACGATTGGCTGCCGCGAAGTCCATTGGTGAGAAGGCGTCCCTGTCTGCCGCTCCGAACCCGCCGGAAAAGACCGTTCGACAGGTGTTTCGGGGTACTGTTGCGTCAATCGACTGTCTTTCCTAGAGTGCGCCCCGCTTCATGTGAAGCCATCGGCTGAATACACGCCGTTTTCTCCCACTCTCAGGTTTCCATACGCTGCAATGATCAGCCCGATCGTCATCATTCCCGCCCGCATGGCGTCCTCACGTCTACCGGGTAAACCGATGGCCGACATTGCAGGACGCCCCATGATTCTTCATGTGCTCGAACGCGCTCGGATAGCGGCAGTCGGGCGTGTGGTCGTGGCGGCCGCCGAACAGGAAATTGTCGATGTGGTGAGGCAGGCGGGCGGTGAGGCGGTTCTGACCGATCCTGATCTGGCGTCGGGTTCGGACCGTGTGCATGCAGCCCTGCGCGAGGTCGATCCGACTGGCGAGCATGATGTGATCGTCAATCTTCAAGGGGATCTGCCGGGGCTGGACCCGGTGACGCTTCAGGCCGCTTTGCTCCCGTTGCAGGATCCGGCGACGGACATCGGCACACTGGTCGCGCCCATAACAGAAGAGCGGGAAGCGAAGGCTGAATCAGTGGTCAAGGTTGCCTGCGCGTTTGTTTCGGAAGACACGCAGAGCACACGCGCGCTGTATTTTTCCCGGTCCTGCATTCCGTGGGGCGCAGGGCCACTGTGGCATCACATCGGGGTCTATGCCTGGCGTCGTCAGGCGCTTGAGCGCTTTGTGGCGCTGCCGGAGTCTCCGCTGGAAAAGAGAGAGCGTCTGGAGCAGTTGCGAGCCTTGGAAAACGGCATGATTATTGGGTGTGCACGCGTGGAAAAAGCGCCGTTCGGTGTCGATACGCCGGATGATCTGAAAAGAGCGCGTCGGATTTTGGGAGAGCAGCTGTGACGGCCGGACACTCGCACGGGCGGATCGCCTTTCAGGGACGCCCCGGTGCCTATTCCGATCTTGCCTGCCGCACGGCTTATCCCGGCTGGACAACAGTCCCTTGCGAGACTTTCGCTGGCGCGATTGCCGCTGTGCATGACGGCAAGGCGGATCTGGCCATGCTGGCCTGCGAAAACAATCTGGCCGGTCGTGTGCCGGATATTCATGCACTGCTGCCGGAAGCCGGACTGCATATTGTCGGCGAACACTTCCAGCGGGTGGAGCATTGTCTGATGGGCGTACCGGGCGCGACGCTGGAGCAGGCTAAGAAGGTGCACACTCATCCCGTGGCGCTGGCGCAGGTGAGGGGAATGATCAGGGATCTGAATCTGACGCCTGTCGCCGAATTCGACACGGCCGGAGCCGCTGAGCTTGTGGCGAAGTGGGGGCGGGCAGAGGATGTGGCAGTGGCATCGGAGCTTGCCGCCACCTTGTATGGTTTGACAATTTTTCAGCGCAATGTCGAAGACGCCAAGCACAATACGACCCGCTTCTACATCGCCGCGCGCGAGCCGTTGCCGCTGCCGGAAGACAGACCGATCATGACCACGGTCCTGTTCAATGTCCGCAATGAACCGGGTGCTCTCTATAAGGTGTTGGGCGGATTTGCGACCAATGGCGTCAATATGACGCGTCTTGAGAGCTACATGCTTGACGGATCGTTCGCCGCGACCCAATTCCTGCTTGATGTTGAAGGACGGCCTGACAGGCCGAACCTGAAGCAGGCGCTTGCGGAACTGGAGTTCTTTTCCGCACGTTTCCGTATTCTCGGGGTCTATCCCCAGTCGCCTTTCCGGCAGCTGAAGAAAACCGGGGTGGCCTGACAGTTTCCATCATTCGTGGCATACTGACCGCCACACCTGAGTTTTGCAGCGTCGGACGACAAGAAGAAAAGCCAATGACCGAAGCCATGTTCACGGGGGCGATTACGGCCCTCATTACTCCGATGAATCGCGATGGCTCGCTCGACCTTCCGGCCTTTGACCGGCTTGTCGAATGGCAGATTGCAGAGGGAATTTCCGGCCTGGTGCCTGTGGGCACCACCGGTGAGAGCCCCACCCTGTCACACGAAGAGCATCACAAGATTGTCGAGCGGACAGTGCATGTGTCGGCAGGGCGTGTGCCTGTCATCGCGGGCGCTGGCTCCAACAGTACGGCGGAAGCGGTCGATCTGGCCAAGCATGCGGAATCCGCTGGTGCGTCTGCGGTTCTGGTGGTCTCGCCCTATTATAACAAGCCGACACAGGAAGGACTTTACCGGCATTTCATGGCTGTGGCTGATGCCATCAGGATTCCGGTCATGCTCTATAATATTCCCGGCCGCTCGGTGGTTGATATCTCAGTTGAGACCACGGCGCGTCTCGCTGCGCATGGCAACATCGTTGGTGTGAAGGACGCGACCGCCAACCTGCTGCGTCCGCTTCAGGTGCGTCGTGCCGTGACGAACAAGCATTTCAACCAGTTGTCCGGTGAAGATGGTACGGCTGTGTCCTTCCTTGCCGCCGGTGGCGATGGCTGCATCAGTGTGTCGTCGAACATCGCTCCGGCTCTCTGCTCCAGAGTGCAGAGTCTGTGGCGGGCAGGGCAGGTGAAGGAAGCCATGGCGCTTCAGGATCGTCTGCTGCCGGTTCACGACGCCATGTTCTGTGAAACCAGCCCCGGCCCCGTGAAATATGCTGCTTCATTGCTTGGTCTGGCGGGTGAGACCTGCCGTCTGCCGATTGTCCCAGTTTCAAATGACACACGGGCGACCGTCCGGGCGGCTTTGACGGAAGCTGGGCTGCTGGGCTGATCATGGCAAAGGCAGCAAAGAAGTCAGGCCTGATTTCGCACGGCATTGCCGCGCAGAACAAAAAGGGCCGCTTCAATTATACAATTATCGACACGATTGAGGCCGGGATTGTTCTGAAGGGGCCGGAGGTGAAGAGCCTGCGGTTCGGTCGGGCGACGATCACGGAAGCCTATGCAGGCGAGCGGAATGGAGAGATCTGGCTCTTCAACAGTTATATCCCGGAATATCAGGGTGGGGTGCTGTCACGTTTCGACTCGCGTGCGCCGCGCAAACTGCTTCTGCACGCCAAGCAGGTTGATCGCCTGTTGGGAGAAGTGGCCCGGGATGGTATCAGCCTCGTGCCGCTGGATATCCACTTCAATGCGCGTGGACTGGCCAAGATCACGCTGGGAATTGGGCAGGGGCGGAAGAAAGAGGACAAGCGTCACGCCATTGCGGAACGTGACTGGCAGCGCGACAAGGCGCGGCTCATGCGAAACAAGGGCCGCGAGTACTGAGTTCCGCGTCTTTCTGAAAGCTTTTCTGCGTTAGATATAAAAATACCGCCGACCTCATTGAGGCGGCGGTATTTTTATGGAGAGACGTCTGTTTTCACAGACGCCTGTTCCGTTCGGGATCAGTCAAAAGAAACTTCAGCAGCCTCTGGACCCTTCTGGCCCTGAACAACCTTCACGTTGGTGCTCTGACCTTCGTTCAGCGTCTGGACGCCTGAGCGCTCCAAAGCGGAAGCGTGAACGAAGATGTCCTTGCCGCCGCTTTCCGGTGTGATGAAGCCGAAGCCCTTTGTGGCGTTGTACCACTTTACGATGCCACGGATATCTTCAGCGTTGGACAGGTCGGGAGCCGGACGCGGAGAGCGCCCACCACCAAAGCCGCCCTGACGCGGGCCACCGAAACCACCCGGCTGACGCGGACGCTCCGGCTGGGCCGTGCTTTCGTCAACGGAGATCACTTCAGCGACCTGACGGCCCTTGGGGCCCTGTCCGATGCGAACCTGAAGCGTGGCACCGGGGCTGACACTGTCGTGGCCTGCCTGTGAAAGTGCGTTGGCATGGAGGAATACGTCACCTGAACCATCGACGAGTTCGACAAAGCCGAAGCCTTTCTCGCCGTTGAACCACTTCACTGTGGCTTCAATTTCCGGTCCGGATGCGATCACCTGCGGCCCTGCTGCCCGACGGGGCGCTCCATAACCACCACTGTTGCCACCGCGGTCACCACCATAAGGAGATGAGTTTCCACGATCATATGGCGACGGCGCGCTCATGAAATCATCGTCAAATCCGCCGCGGCGGGGGGAGCGGGAGCTGCGGTCGGTCCTGTTACTTCTCAACGGTCTTGATCCCGAGGTCTGACTGGCGAAATTTTTGTATCGCGCTGTGAATAAAACCGGCTCGGGAGAAACAGCGCCCCAGATATGGTGCTCTGTTTTGATGTACGATGTCTCATCCTGGGTCCGGCGCCCATCCCGTTTGAAGGCGGTCTGGACAGAAAGAAGAAAAGCATAAGGACAGAGGCGAACGCTACTGCCTTTTTGCGAATTTACCCTTCCTCGGGATGAATTTCTTGCAACGATAGCCTTTTCGGACCGCTGCAACCGAAAAAACGCCCTCGTTGGTGTCTTGGAAAAACACGAAAACGTGAGTTTTGGAGGACAAAATAGCCGGGAGGGCTTTTGCATTGACATTTTTCACGGCACACACAGAGAAGATAAAGCCAAACCATACCGTTTGAGATGAGCGGTCATGCGGAGAATCGGAAATATGCTCTCTCGTCCAGCACGCCGTCTTCCTCTTCAGAAACCTCTGGCGCTTTTGATAGGGACAGCACTGGGCGCATCAGGTTTCTCCCGGGCCCATGCGACGCCTCTTCAGGACAAGCAGGGCACCTGGACGATACAGGGCGAAAATGATGCGGTGACGACGCTGAAAGGAACCTCCGACCAGTATTATACCAGTGGTCTGAGGATTAACTGGACGTCGGGCACTGATAACCTGCCGGGCCCGTTCGCGATGATCAACAGAACGCTCCTCGGTGAGGGGATGCAGCGCATAAGTCTGGGTGTGCAGCAGCTGATCTTTACGCCAAGCAACACGCAGACTCCGAATCCCTCTCCACGTGACCGGCCCTATGCCGGGCTGCTGCTTGGCACCATCAACATGATCAACGACACGGATCTGTCGCGGAGCGTGTTTGGCATTCAGCTGGGCGTCATGGGACCGGACGCTCTGGGCAGACAGCTCCAGAACGGGTTCCATGGCGCAATCGGCGACACATCAAATCTGGGATGGCGCCATCAACTCGCCAACCAACCCATCTTTCAGGTTCAGGCAGGCCGGACCTGGCGGCTACCTCTGGGAACGATTGGCGGTTCCAACGGGCTGTCCTTTGATATGCTGCCAGCTGCAGCGGCCCGCATCGGTGATTATCGTATCGCGGGCACAATCGGCGATACGTTCCGTTTCGGTCAGGGACTCGACAGTGATTTCGGTGTTCCGACCATTGGCGCGGGAACGGACGGCACGGATGCCTACAAGCAGACGCGTCCTGTCGCGTGGTATTTTTTCGGCGGTGTGACGGGCAACGCCGTTGCCTATGATGCGACGCTGGAAGGCAACACGCTCCGGAAGAACTCACCGCATGTGAACAAGAAATGGGATGTGGGCGAAATTCATGCCGGTGTCGCCGTCATGTTTTACGGTCTGAGAGTGTCCTACAGTCAGGTGTGGCAGACACAGGAATTCACAACGGCCCGCTCTGGTCTGTTCAACTATGGCTCGCTCAACGTTTCCGCCAAATTCTGATTGAAGTTAGGGACAGAGTATACCTCCTGTTGACGTTCCCGTCTTATAGTGCCGGACAGCAGGAATGTGCCGGGTTATTATGATATTCCGGCCAGAAAGATCAGGTCTCACGCAATGAAATGAGGCCCGATCAGGTTATTGCGTTTGACGGGTTTTTGTCGCATAAGCCCGTCACCGTATGGCGTTTCTTCCTTGGATGGGTGGCCGAGCGGTTGAAGGCACCGGTCTTGAAAACCGGCGAACGTGCAAGCGTTCCGTGGGTTCGAATCCCACCCCATCCGCCATACCTTGGATTGTTCCGCAGAATACCGCAAAATAATTACATCCTTAGACAATTAAAAATCAGCCTTAGACAATCAGCGCAATTTCTTCACGCTGGTTTCGGCCATCTTTTGCTGTGACGCGGCGCGGGTATATCGGCTGACCTCTGACAGCGTTTTGTGTCCAGTGATGGCGGCGATTTCATGCGGCGAGCAGCCTGCTTCAGCCAGCCTTCGAGCAACCGCTTTCCTGAGCCCATGAGGCGAACAGTTATCCGGCAGCCCTGCTTCTTGGCACCAGTCTTTGAAGACATTGTAGAAACCATTCGCCGAGAGAGCGTTGCCTCGCGCCCCAGTGAGAAACGTCTTTGAGTTTCCGCTCCATTGGTCGATCTCGATCTGCAGCGTGGGATGAATGGGAATGAACAATTCTGTCTTCGTCTTCTGCTGCCGGACGTAGATCATTCCATCGCGGATATTGTCTGGCCCAATCCGCACCGCGTCAGACCGCGTCTGCCCAGTGTAAAGCAGAAGTGCGAATGTGAGCCGTTGATAGGTTCCGGATGGCCACCTCCTCTCATATGCGTCAATCTCTTCATCGCTCCATGAGTGGATGCCCTGCGAGGCGTTCATTTTTGGAGGCTTAATGCCAACCGTCGCATCATTCTCCAGCCAGCCGATGCTGATTCCATACTGCGCCAGCAGGCGCAAAATAATAAGTATGCGCGCCCCGGTGGTTGGTGAATCCCTGCCCATGGTAGAGACGATCACCCAAGCGTTGCCGGACATTGGTATCGTAATTGCGTTGATTGTGCGGGTTATGTTCAAATGGTAATCTTTCCATTGTATGGAAGCTTCACTCTATGTCCGCATACCCCTATCTCGCCCGCTGGAAAGCAGAGATCAGTCGAAGCCCGAATGCGATCTACCTGACGATCGCGGACGCACTGGCTCTTTCCATCCGCAAGGGTGATCTGCGGGAAGGAGACAGGTTGCCGCCACAGCGAACGATTGCGGAGTATCTCGGTACCAATCTGACGACTGTGACCCGAGCGTTCACCGAGGCTCGGCGGCGCGGCCTGATTGACGCGACGGTGGGCCGGGGCACGTTCGTTCGTGTCGGTGCCGGGGAGAGCCATTGGCGCCATACGGGACCAGCTGTGGTCGATCTGACCATGAATCTGCCGCCGATCCCGCAGGATCCGCCTCTGCAACGGATCATCCAGAGTGACATTACCACTATCCTGAAACAGCAGGATCTGAACAGCCTGATGTCCTATCGGGTAACGGGCGGCACTTTGGAGGAGCGCCAGCTTGGCGCAAAATGGATCGCGCCCGTCATCGGGCAGCGGCGCACGGATGAAATCCTTGTCTCACCGGGCGCCCAGAGTGCGCTTGCGGCGATTGTCAGCACGCATACCCAGCCCGGCGATGTCATTGTCACCGACCGCATCGCCTATCCCGGTATTCGGACCATCGCGGCGCAGTTTGATCTTATTCTGGTCGGTGTGGACAGCGACATGGAAGGCATGATGCCGGATCAGCTTGATCGGGTCTGCGCCGAGCATCATCCCCGACTGCTCTACTGCATCCCGACCATCCACAATCCCACCACGGCCACCATGTCCCTGCAACGGCGCAAGGACATCCTGAAGGTCGCCCAGCACCATCATCTGCATATTGCTGAAGACGATCCATACAGTCTTCTGATGGACAATCCGCTGCCTGCGTTGGCGGCCCTCGACCATAACCGTGTCAGCTACGTGGCTACTCTCGCCAAGACACTCAGTCCGGGCCTGCGCACGGCGTATGTCGCCCTGCCCAACGCGGACATGACCCGGCGCGTTACGGCGGCGATCCGGGCTATAGCTCTCACCAATGCCGGTCTGCTCAGTGCGCTCACGGCACGGTGGATGCAGACAGGGCAGGCGCATACAATTCTGCACGCTATCCAGAAGGAACTGCGTCTGCGCCAGTCGATTGCCCGGAAGGTGCTTGGGGAAGGGCACTGCATGAACCCCGACGGACCGCATGTCTGGTTAAAACTGCCGGACTGGTGGGGCAGCGCGGATTTCGTCGCCTATGCCCGCAGGCGCGGTCTGGCGCTGGTGCCCAGCACCGTTTTTGCCATCAGCGGTGAGCCCCCGCAGCGCGCACGGATCGCCTTGGGCAGTGCACCTGACGCCGCAAGCCTTGAGGAATCCCTGCATGGGGTCCTGTCAGTCCTGCAGCACAAGCGTTCTCCCGGTTTTGCCGATATTGTGTGACCTGACAGCACGATCAGGAATGGTTGGAATCGCCTGATTCCCAGAGGCTGTTCGCGACCGCGCGAAAAACAAAATCGCTTTCGGTTCACGAATGCGTGAAATAAATATCCTTATAAAACAAAGAGGTATTCAATTTTCTTCCGATTGTCATGCCCGTTAATGCTTTTTGTATGGATCTGTCTTGGCTGGAAACAGGTCTGTCACATGCTTTGCGTCGTTTGTCATGCATAGATCAGGCATACAATATTTTGTCTCCCCATCATCCCATGTCACGTTCGTTTCGGCAAAGCGGTCAGCTCCGGCTTCTCGCTGGAGACCGCAGCACACGGGAGACATACCATGCCGAAAGTCGAACACGCTCCGTACAAAGATGGCGACTGCTTCGTCGATTATGAAAACAAGGTTTTTGAGGACGTCAAAGCCAAACCCGGCGAAAAAGCCCTTATCACCTTCCACACCGTTGCCAATGAAGGCTCGGTCGGGTTCGTAAATCTTCTGCAGGCCACTCGTCTGATCCGTAAAGGTTTCGAGACGTCGGTGCTGCTGTATGGGCCGGGTGTCACCCTTGGAGTGCAGCGCGGCTTTCCCCGTCTGGGCGACGAAGCCTTTCCGGGGCACATGAACTGCAACAAGCAGATCGCGAAAATCCTTGAAGAGGGCGGTAAAGTCTATGCCTGTCGCTTCGCGCTTCAGGCTCTCTATGGCTACGGCGAGCAGAACCTGATCCCCGGCATCACGCCGATCAACCCGCAGGACGTGCTGGACATCATCCTGCTGGCCCGGCGCGACAACGCCTTCATCCTCAATACCTGGACTCTCTGAAGGCCGAAGGAAGGACCGCACGCCATGTCCCGTATCGTTCGCGCCGCAGCGATCCAGATCAGTCCCGTCCTTGGCGATGATGGTCTGGGAACTGCCCGGAAAGTCTGTCAGGCCATCCGCGATGCCGCCGAAAAAAGTGTGAAGCTTGCGGTCTTTCCTGAAACCTTCGTGCCCTATTATCCCTATTTCTCATTCATCCAGCCGGCTTTCTGTTTCGGCGGCGAACATCTGGAACTTTACGAGCGCGCCGTCGTCATTCCTGGTCCGGTCACCGACATGGTCGCCGAAGCCGCGCGTGACACCGGCATGGTCGTCGTGCTGGGTGTAAACGAGCGCGATTTCGGCACGCTTTACAACACGCAGATCATCTTTGATGCGACAGGTGAGATCCTTCTCAAACGCCGCAAGATCACGCCCACCTACCATGAGCGGATGGTCTGGGGACAGGGCGATGGCGCAGGGCTGAAAGTGGTGGACAGTGCCGCCGGTCGTATCGGCGCGCTGGCCTGCTGGGAGCATTACAACCCGCTCGCCCGCTATGCGCTGATGACCCAGCACGAGGAAATCCATTGCGCCCAGTTCCCCGGTTCGCTGGTTGGGCAGATCTTTGCCGACCAGATGGAAGTTACCATCCGGCATCATGCACTGGAGTCCGGCTGCTTTGTCGTAAACGCCACGGGCTGGCTGACGGAAGAGCAGATCACGGAGATCGCCCGCGATCCCGCGCTGGAAGGGCCGCTGCGTGGTGGGTGCTTTACGGCCATTGTCTCCCCCGAAGGGAAACTGCTCGGCACACCGCTGACAGAAGGCGAGGGGATGGTGATTGCCGATCTCGATTTCGCCCTGATCACCAAGCGCAAGCGGATGATGGACTCAGTGGGCCATTACGCACGCCCCGAGTTGCTGAGTCTGCTTCAGGACCGGCGTCCGGCGCGCACGGTGCATTATGTCGGTGAGCACGGAGCTGTTGAGCCGATTGGTCCCTCCAATGACGAGGCCAAGCTATGACTGTACCAACACTCGGCACGCTTTCCGGTCGTAAGCTCGTCACGGATCTGCAGTCCTTCGGGCTTCAGATCGGCGAAGATATTGGCGGCATCGCTCGCAAGGGCGGAGCTGGTCCTTCGGATCACAAGACAATCACCATCGCGGGTCAGACTGTCATGGTTCCGGTCTATACATCTGGCGCGCAGCGGTCTCCGTTTCAGGCCAGTCCGCCTGACCAGAGCGGCGTCAGCACGCTGCTGCGTGACGGTCAGACGCTGGGCACAATCCATTTTCCGGCTGCCCCGCGCTTTTACGGGCTGAGCACGGCAGACGGTATTCCCTACTGGAAGATCGCGCTGTTGCATGGCCGTGACACGTTGGCGACCACGGTGCACCAGACCTGCATCCGCTACGCCGACCGGCGCACGTCCTGCCAGTTCTGCGCCATTGGCCAGTCACTGGAGGCTGATCGCACCATTGCCTACAAGACGCCAGCACAGCTGGCCGAGGTCGCCAAAGCCGCCGTGGAACTGGACGGCGTGCGCGACATGGTGCTGACCACCGGCACGCCTAACGTGGTGGACCGGGGTGCAGCCGTGCTGGCGGACTCTGCCCGCGCCATCAAGGCGGCGGTGGATCTACCGCTTCAGGTGCAATGCGAGCCGCCACGCGATCACGGCTGGTTCCAGCGTCTGCGCGATGCTGGGGCCGACAGTCTGGGGATGCATCTCGAAGCCGCTACGCAGGCGGTGCGCGAGAAGATCATGCCCGGTAAGGCGACAATCAGCGTCGATCGCTATATGGACGCTTTCGCCAGCGCTGTGCCAATCTTCGGACGTGGGCAGGTCAATACCTATATTCTGGCCGGTCTTGGCGACAGCGCCGAGGACATTCTGGCGCTGGCCGAACGGCTGATTACGCTGGGGGTGTATCCCTTTGTGGTGCCGTTCGTGCCTATCTCCGGCACCCCGCTGGAAAATCATGTTCCGCCTTCAGCCGATTTCATGAAATCCGTTCTGGCGCCGCTTGGGCGGATGTTGCGGGAAGCCAGCATGAAATCCACCGACATCCGGGCCGGATGTGGCCGGTGCGGCGCCTGTTCCTCGCTTTCGGCGTATGAACAATGACCGCGATCCTCGAAGGCGTGGTAGACCGGCCGTTTATTCCGACGGAATATGTCGTGCGTCTTGCCCGCACGCCATGGGAGTGCGCTGGCTATCACGCGCTCCGTCGCGAAGTGTTCTGTCGTGAGCAGCATGTTTTTACAGAGGATGACCGCGACGCAATCGATGATGTCGCCATTCCCATCATCGCCGCCTGCTGTATGGCGGGGATGCCGGACCGGGTTGTGGGAGCGGTGCGCATCCATGAAGCTGAACCCGGCATCTGGCGTGGTTCCCGTCTGGCTGTGCATGAAGATCACCGCAAGCTGGGGCGGATAGGGGCGGAACTTATCCGGATGGCGGTCAGCACGGCGCATGGGCTTGGGGCCACGCGGTTTCTGGCTCAGGTGCAGGAGCAGAACGTGCTGTTCTTCCGCCGCCTGCACTGGAAGAGCCTCGGCGTCGTCACGCTGCATGGTCTGCCGCATCACGATATGGAGGCCGATCTGTCACGCTATCCGGCACACGGTCTGGATCAGATCTGGCTGCTGCGTCCGCAGCCCCGGATACGACAGGTGGCGTGATGGCACACGCACTCACCACACTGCTGAACACGCTCCGGAACGGTCGCGCCCTGGTGGGTAAACAGGACATCGCCGAAACTGCGGCAATCCTGAAACCTGTCAGCCCGGACGTTATCCGGCTTGGCGATGACTGCGCTGCGATCCCTGATGGTGATGGTTATCTCCTGCTGGCCAGCGAGGGCTTTCAGGACAGCTTTGTCCGCTCAATGCCATGGTTTGCCGGGTATTGTGGTGTGATGGTCAATGTCAGCGACATCGCGGCGATGGGTGGTCGTCCCGTGGCCGTGGTGGATGCGTTGTGGAGCGATACGTCCGAGGCGGCCGCGTCCATTCTGACCGGTCTGCATGAAGGTGCGCGCACCTATGGCGTGCCGGTTGTTGGCGGACACACCAACATGCGCAGCACCCATAACTCGCTGTCGGTGGCGATCCTCGGCCGTGCCCGTCATCTGCTGACCAGCTTCGATGCAAGACCGGGCGAGGTTCTGATCGCCGCCATCGACCTGCGTGGCCGCTGGCACGACCCGCATCCGTTCTGGGATGCAAGCTCCGCCCTGTGCGGCACCGACGGGGCGGCACGTCTGCGGGGTGATCTCGAACTTCTTCCGTGCATAGCCGAGGATGGGCTGAGCCGCGCCGCCAAGGACATCAGCATGGCCGGACTGCTGGGCACCGCCCTCATGCTGGCCGAATGTTCGGGCGTGGGCATGACTATCGCGCTCGATGACATTCCGCGCCCCGATGACGCGCCTATGGCGCGCTGGCTCTCCGCATTCCCCAGCTATGGCTACCTGCTCACGGCGCGCCCCGAAGATGCCGAAGCGATCATGGCCCGGTTTCGTGGGCGTGATATTGCGGCTTCTGTCATCGGGCAGTGTGACAGCACGCAGCGGCTGGATGTCACATGGGCGGACGAGAAAGAAACCTTCTGGGATCTCGCACGGACGCCGCTCATGGGGTTTGCACCATGAGACTGTACATTGGCATTCTGACTCATTCGACCAATCCGCGCGGCGGTGTGGTGCACGGCATGGCTCTGGCGGAAGCCCTGTGTGACGCGGGTCATGACGCAACGCTGATCGCACCGGACGTGATAGGAGCCGGTTTCTTCCGCACGCCCCGCTGCGCCACACGCTGCATCCCGGCCGCATCTGTGCCTGACCTGCCAGCACTGGTGGAGCGTCGTATTGGCGAGATCAGAGACGCACTGCGCGGGCAGCATTTTGACGTGCTGCATGCGCAGGACCCGATCAGCGCCAATGCGCTGGCCGATCTGGTGGAAGAGGGGCAGATACCGGGCTTTGCCCGCACGGTTCATCATCTGGACCGTTTCTCCCACCCCGGTCTCGCGGCTCGCCAGACACGGGGCCTGACGGCTGCGACCGAACTTTTCACGGTCAGTCAGCTCTGGGAGGACACGCTCCTCACCGAATACGGGCGGCATGCCCCTGTGGTGGGGAATGGTGTCGATCTGACAAGGTTTTTTCCGGAGCCCGGTCTGCGCGATCAGGAACTTCGCGCACGGTATGGGCTTCCGCGGAACGCACGTCTTGTGCTGTCGGTCGGCGGGATCGAGATTCGAAAAAACACGCTTATTCTTCTTGAAGCTTTTGAGATGCTGTATCGGGAGCAGTCCGATCTGCATCTTGTGATTGCCGGAGGCGCGTCCCTGCTGGACCATTCCGACTATCGTCGTCTTTTCGATGAGCAGATTCAGAGTGGCAGTCTGGCAAACACGGTGACTGTGACAGGTACGATTGCGGATGACGATATGCCCGCACTGTATCGGCAGTCTTCCGTGCTGGCCTATCCTTCAAGGACGGAAGGCTTCGGCCTGTGCCCGCTCGAAGCTCTGGCCTGCGGAATCCCCGTGGTGGTGCCGGCCGCACCCCCTTTCACGGAGCATCTTCATACTCTCGAGGCATTCTGGTGCCAGCCCGAGAGTTCCGAAACACTTGTCTGCGCGTTGCGCGACGCTCTGAGCGTCCGGAGCCCGGCCCGTTTCCGGGTCAGCGGCCCCGCAACGGCCCGCCGTTTCGACTGGCGCAGCGTCGCCAGTCGGCATCTCCCCGCATACCGGCGTCTCGCGGCGCTGCCGCACGCTGGCGTCCCTGCTTCAGGAGTTTTGTCATCATGCCCGAAATGACCTTTCGCGTGCGCTGGCCCGATGGGAAGGAGACCGACTGTTACTCCCCATCGCTGGTCATAAGGGACCACTTCACGCCCGGTCAGGATTATCCGGTCCGGGAGTTTCTTGAAAAGGCGGACACGGCCCTGACGGAAGCCAGTGAGCGGGTTCGTGCGCGCTACGGCTTCCCGTGCAGCCGCGCCCTTGGTCAGCTTCACACCATTCGACAGGCCGGCGCGCCCTTTCTCAATCAACCCGATGCGCAGGTGCGCGTCCTGTCTTTCAGATCCTGAGACGGAATATTCTTATGACACAGAACGAAAAAACCATTCCCGTCATCATCGTGGGCGGCGGACAGGCCGGGCTCTCCATGAGCTGGTATCTCTGCCGCGAGAAGGTGGAGCACATTGTCTTTGAGGCAAAGACGGCCTGCCATTCGTGGGACGATGAACGCTGGGACAATTTCTGCCTGGTCACACCGAACTGGCAATGCGAACTTCCCGGCCATCCTTACAAAGGGAGCGACCCGCACGGCTTCATGGTGAAGCAGGAAATCATTGACTACGTCAAAGGCTTTGTTAATTCGTTCAACCCACCGCTGCGTGAACACACAGCCGTCACCTCCATCACACGTCACGAGGCCGGTGGCTATCGTGTGGTGGCGGGCGGAGAGACCTGGCACGCAAAGCATGTGGTGATCGCCTCGGGAGCGTATCAGGACGCGGTGATCCCCGGTTACGCCAGCGCGATCGATCCATCAATTTTTCAGGTTCACTCACAGGATTACCGCAATGCCGCCCAGTTGCCGGAAGGGGCCGTTCTGGTCGTGGGCAGCGGTCAGTCCGGTGCGCAGATCGTCGAGGATCTGTTTTTTGAAAAACGCAAGGTCCATCTCTGTGTTGGGTCCGCCCCGCGTGTCTCGCGTTTTTACCGTGGCCGCGACGTGGTGGACTGGCTTGCAGACATGCACTTCTATGACCTGACGGTGGATAATCACCCTCTTCGTGACGGCGCACGCGACAAGACCAATCATTACGTCACGGGCCGAAATGGTGGGCATGACCTTGATCTGCGCAAGTTCGCGAAGGAAGGCGTGGGCCTGCATGGCACGCTGGAGACAATCCGTGACGAAATTGCGCACTTCGCGCCGGACCTGAAAGAAAACCTTGATGATGCGGACAAGACGAATGCCGACATCAAGAAATCCATCGACGCCTATATCGCCCGCGAAGGCATCAGTGCGCCAACCGAAGCGTCCTACGTGCCCGTCTGGGAGCCCGATGGCAGTAACACCCCGCTGGACCTGAAGGCCGCCGGTATCACCTCGATCGTCTGGTGCATCGGCTTTCGTCCAAACTATCGCTGGATCGACGTGCCGGTCTTCAACGGAGCCAACAAGCCCGTCTGGCATCGTGGCGTGACCGATGCGCCGGGCTTCTACTTCCTCGGCCTGCCGTGGCTGCACACATGGGGATCGGGGCGGTTCTCCGGTGTCTCGCGTGACGCCGCGTGGCTGGCTAGCCAGATCACCGGCAAAGACGTGCCCGTAGCCTGAACGGAGGTAAGCGCCATGCTTCCATGGACGACATACGAGGCGATGTATGACGCAGCCCTGAACCAGCCAGAGCAGTTCTGGCTGGCTGCGGCACAGCGCGTCACATGGAAGCAGGCCCCTGTGACCGCATGCAGGACACGGTCGGATGGCTGGCATGACTGGTTTCCCGACGCCACGCTCAATACCTGCCATAACGCCGTGGACCGGCATGTGGAGAATGGGCGCGGAGGGCAGGCGGCATTGATCTGGCATTCCTGCGCCACCAGGGAACGTCAGGTTATAACCTACAGGGAGTTGCAGAGCAGGGTTGCCGGATTTGCCGGTGGTCTGCGCTCGTTGGGGGTGGAGAAAGGCGAGCGTGTCCTGATCGCCATGCCGACCATGATCGAGACGGTCATCGCCATGCTGGCCTGTGCACGGATCGGCGCTGTACATGTCGTGGTCTTTGCCGGTTACGCTGGGCCTGAACTGGCGCGACGGATCGATGATGCGGCACCGAAAGTCATCATCATCGCCAGTTGCAGCTTTCAGGGGCAGACGCCCGTTCCGTCCGTGCCCGCCCTGAACGAGGCGCTGGCTGCGGCGACGCACTGCCCACAGGCCTGCGTGATCGTGCAGCGCGAAGCGTGCCCGGTTTCGCTTCTACCGGTGCGGGATCATGATTTTCACACGCTGGAACAGTCCGCACCAGCAGAGCCGCTCATGCTGCGCTCCGAAGATCCCCTGTATATTCTTCACACGTCCGGCACGACGGGCAATGCGAAGGGCATTGTGCGTGACAATGGTGGCCATGCTGTCGCTCTCGCCTTGTCCATGGATCTGATCTACGGCTGCAAACCCGGTGATACCTTCTTCACGACATCGGATCTGGGTTGGGTGGTCGGCCATTCCTATGGCGTCTATGCGCCGCTGATCAGCGGCTGCACCAGCGTGATTGTGGAAGGCGGTGCTTCAGCTTCTGCGATCCGCATGCTCTGTCACGAACACGCAGTGAAATGCCTGTTCACCACACCAACACAGATGCGGCTGATGCGACAGGAGAGTCGCCATCTGTCAGGGGCGATACTGCCCGCGCTGGCCCGAATCTTCGTGGCCGGGGAGTATGCTGACCCAACATTGCTGGAGTGGACGCGGTCCTATTTCCGCAAACCCGTAGTCAATCACTGGTGGCAGACTGAAACCGGATGGAGCATCACCGCGCATTTTTTTGGTCTGCCCGAGCGTGAGCCGGTCTCGCTCATGAATGACATCGGGCGGCCTGCACCGGGATTCTGTCCGGCCATTGTGCCGTCCATAGCCGATGAGCAGTATGGGGAGATCGTCCTTTCTTTGCCGTTGCCACCTGGTTGTCTCGCTGGGATGTGGAAGGATGGTGCTATCCGCCTTCCGTCCACTTATCTTGATGAAATAGGTAGATATTACCGCACCTTTGATGAAGGTATGATCGAGGCCAACCGCGCCGTGCATATGCTCGGGCGTTCTGACGATGTTATCAAGGTCGCAGGCCGGAGGATTTCCGGCGTACAGATCGAAAAGATCATTGCCACCCATCCAGCCGTTCATACCTGCGCCGTGGTCGCGATCCCCGATGAACTGCGAGGCCAGCGACCTGTCGCCTATGTGGTCGTTGACCCTGAGGCCTCCTGCGAACCATCTTCTGAGGAAATCGTCGTGCTGGTCAACGAAGTCCTCGGGCGTTGGGTTGGTCTGAAGGAAGTCCGTTTCATCAGGCATCTACCGACCACGGTATCTGGCAAGATCACAAGGAAACGTCTGCTGGTGTCCTGACGGAATCAGTGCGGCATTGCCGTTGGAGAACGGCCAGTCTTCAGATCGCCTGACCGCCAGAGACTTCGATCCGCTGCGCGTTCACCCAGCGATTATCCTCGGACAAGAACGAAGCGATCATTGGACCGATGTCGTCAGGAAGCCCCGGACATCCAAGTGCGGTTACTTCTGCAATCTGGCGGGCAATATCCTGATTGTCCCGAACCATACCACCCGAGAAATCCGTCTGGATCGCACTCGGCGCTACCGTGTTGACGGCAATACGACGGGCCCCAAGTTCCTTGGCCATGTAGCGCGTCATGACTTTCACCGCCCCTTTCATGGAGGCATAGGCAATCCAGCCGGGATAGGAAAAGCGCGTCAGTCCGGATGAGATGTTTACGATCCGGCCGCCATCCGCGATCAGCGGCAGCAGCGTCTGTGTCAGGAAGAACGGACCCTTGACGTGAACACGATAGGCGGCGTCGAAATCTTCCTCCGTCACCTCGCGCGGATCAAAAGCGTGCGAAGTATGAAGACCGACATCCCCCTCCTGCAGGTCAAGAGTGCAAGCTTTGCGTAGGGCATTCTTATCGAGGGTGCAGGGATGATGGGAGCGAAGCAGGCCGCCGATTAAGTTGGCGCATACGTGAAAGTATCGTCCTGAGATCAATTCTTCAGTTCTGATCTGACAGAATGCGCAATATTCAGATATGCCTGAAGGCGCGGGATAACGAAGTCGAGAAACACTCTCACACGCTGGGGTGTCTGTTTGCTGCCCAGATACAGCGCATTGATCTCTTCTTCGTCCTGCGCGTCCGCATGAGCCAGAACCTCAACGAGGCGGCCGGCTTTGATGTCATCGCGCACATGGTAGTCGCCAAGCCGCGCCAGTCCTGCACCCCGTAGGGTCAGGCGTCTTACTGTTTCCCCGTTATTGGCGAGCAGAGGGCCTCGGACGATACGATCCGCGATGCGTCCTTTCTCCTGTAGCGGCCAGACAGGAGCGGCACGCCGGAAATTGAAGCCGAGGCATTTGTGGCGGTCCAGATCATCAATGCTTTGCGGCGTGCCAAACCGGCTCAGGTAATCCGGCGATCCGACAATCTTACGTCGTGCCGTGCCGATATGCCGAGCTGTCAGATTTGAGTCCTGCAACGGTCCGACCCGAAAGGCGACATCCGTGCGATCAAGATAAAGGTCCGTCAGTTCATCGGAGAGTGACAGGTCAACGACGATATCCGGATAGGCGTCCCAGAATTCTGGAAGGAGAGGTTCGAGCGCGAGCGCTCCAAAGGCCACCGAAGCATTGATGCGCACAGTGCCGTCCGGCCGAACTGATCCTGTTGTGAGCGCATGTTCCATATCGTCAAGTTCGGCGATCAGCGCCTGGGCACGCTCGTAGTAAAGCTGCCCTTCCGGCGTAACGGAAAGGCGACGTGTCGAACGTTCGAGCAGGCGTACGCCAAGGCGTGTTTCAACGCGGGCAATCAGTTTGCTGATCGTCGAGGGCGTTGTCATCGATAGACGCGCTGCTTCGGAAAAACTGCCGCTTTCCACGACACGCAGAAACATCTGCATTTCGCCAATCCGGTTGTCCATCAGCGTCCCTTTGATGAAACAGGTTCACAAGTGCTGTGGAGAAGCGACGGATTATCAAAGCCTGTCAAGTTCGTCATGTTCCGTAGGGAACAGATGCCGCTCGTACTGTTGATGCGCCATCATATTGAAAATTCTTCCGGATAATCGGTCTGAATTCTGGTCAGGCGTATCCGGGATACTTTTTGCAGGACACTATTGTGATGAAAAACATTCTCCTTCTGAACGGCGGAAAGGCTTTCGCCCATTCTCATGGTCGTCTGAACGATACGCTACACGACGCCGCCCTTGCGGTCCTGTCGAACGCGGGTTTCAGCACGAGGCAGACAAAGATCGACGCTGGCTACGATATTCAGGCTGAAGTTGAAAATATTCATTGGGCTGATCTGGTCATCTATCAGATGCCGGGCTGGTGGATGGATCTGCCATGGACCGTCAAGAGATATGTTGATGAAGTCTTCACCGCTGGTCATGGCACGCTTTACGCCAATGATGGGCGCAGCCGGTCGCATCCTGAGCGTAAATACGGTTCAGGCGGCCTGCTGCAAGGAAAGCATTATATGCTTTCCCTGACATGGAACGCCCCGGAAGAGGCCTTTGTCGATCCGGACCAGTTCTTTGAAGGGAAGGGGATTGATGCGGTCTATTTTCCTTTCCATAAGGCCAATCAGTTTCTGGGGATGACACCGCTTCCGACGTATCTGGCGACGAACGTCATCAAGGAACCACACGTTGAGCAGACGATCGTGCGCTATCGCGCCCATCTGGCAGACGTTCTTGGCTTTGAGGCGCCCAAGACTGGTGTCGCATCGTAATGCAGAGCACAGGATCATCCCGGCAAATGGAATCGTGAGAATAATATGAAGACGTAGACTCAGGGCCTGTTAATTCATTGAACTGAGCATGTTGTTGTGATTCAAAGGCTTGCCAGTGGAGGGTGGGTCTGTAAGTGAGTTGTTTCTGCTGTCTGAGCGGCAGATGGAGAGGATCAGGCCGTTTTTCCCACTGGACCCATGGTGCACACCTCGGGTGGATGACCACCGTGTTATGGGCGGGATTGCTTGTGTGATCCGCTACGGTCTTTCGGGATGATAAAGCGGACATAATAGCTTCCGCGCTTCATCGTCAGATTGCTCATGTTACCCATGCCCGTCTTCTAGTCCTCAGGACAGAAGCTGGACCAGTGACGCACGGTCACAATCACAGTGACGCTTGCCACGTCTGACTAACTGATTTCATTGGAAAATTGAATGTCTGGCGGAGAAGGTGTCAACCACATTATACATCTACTATTATGTTTTAATATAATTTATTGAAAGATTTATCTTTATGATACCCCGTAATATACCCCGAGCCTATATCCGTTGATATCTCAGCTATTTTTCTGAATGCTCTCCAGCGTTTGCGTGGCAAATCCAGCGTGTCATGGAAAGTTGGACAGAGCCAAAATTAGGCCTTTCGAGATTGACCGTTTCGAACGGTCATAGAGCTTCCGAGATAAGGATCTAGAAAATCACGAGTGGAGCATTAGCGCAAGGGAAGTGACACCTATGGTGACGAAGATGGAGATTCTGCTCTACGACGTGTAATGCGATACTCGCAGTCGCATTATATGCGGTCGCCAACATGCCCACTCCAGTCAACCGACCAGTCTCGTGATCGCGTAGTCTCGTGGTGACACGTCGAAGCTCTTGGCTCCATTGAACAACGGCCCCACTTTCATCCAGAACCAATGCCTGCAGATGATGTCGTGAATCATTGGGGCACCAGCCCTGTCATAGATGTCGTTCGTCATCCGATGGCAGCATACGTACGCGGATGCTCACCAGGTAATTGGAGCGTGAGAGTCGTTATCCAGAGTCGTGGCAGAGAGCGGTCGGCAATGCTGGGCTTTCACAAAACAGTATCACGATAAAGTGATTTAAGGCTTCAAATCACATACGGAAACGCTCCATAGTAATCCGTAATGCTCCATGACTATTTCGCACTGTAAATCCGGTCGACATAAAAGCATGTGTTTTTATTTTGTGCTTTAATTTTTCTGGATTTTCTCGATGTCACGCGGTTAGCGTCACCGTAGACAAACAGGGAGACTGAAATGATACAAATCAGCGATCCGGATTACTTTTCTACGATCGAGCGCATTGAATGGCTGAAAGGTCATACGCGTCTTAATGCTGAAACAGGTGCCGCAGAGATGTGGAATATTGCTTGCGAGCAGTGGGTGGCGGTGTGGCCAGAAAATCTGGATGAACACTACCCAGCACTTGTAAAAGGCAATGTCGGTGCCAAGGAGGCATGGAATGAAATCTCGCTGGCTGCGAAAGCGTCTTCATCTGGAAAAGAACTCGACCCGGTCAAAGGGTATTACTCGTCAGCGGCAATTTCTCTCTGGGCACGTGAAAACCAGCGGATAGGTCAGGAAAGTGGAAAACTGGAAAGAAGAGATCCCATAAACCGGCAGTGGTACGAGGTTGAGTCTAAAGAGTGGTACTATCTTATTCCTGAAGCCTTTACGAGCTACGTTCTCCGCAGTCGCCTCGAGCGTTGCTTCAACGAAGAAGAGGCTAAACTTCGAGCTGCTTACAATGCTCAGAGAAATCCCGTGGACGACTTCGGCTGGCCACCCCCGGAGAAGGTTTCTGTTGGATTATTTTTCGGAGGGATCGAATTTAAAAATAATGCGTTTTTTCTTCGGAAAGATCCAGTTGATAAATTTGGTGCACTGTTAGCTGAAGCGGCAGTTTTCGACCTGCTTTTTGGAGGTAAAGGGCGTAAAGATGACGCATTTTTTAATGAAGACCAACAGCAGACAACCCTTGATGTCGCTCTTGACCAATTCGATCCAGGTATTTTTGAAATATGGGCATCAGCAAGTCAGGAATTGCTGACTTCAAAGCGAATAGTTGAAGCGTTTTTTGAACGACCATGGCCGATTGGAACTGCGCAAACGCGTCGATTATGTATGGAATTAGAAAAGGCTGGCTGGAAAACATGTCGGAATGCACAGGAGCGCTGGTGGACGAAGCAATAAAGAAGTGTGTTGAGAGGCCGGCATGAGTGGGAAAGTTATTTTTCTGAATTTCGGGTCAATCCAATGGATTTTTTCATAAAATGTATTGGATTGGCTATCATTGCGTATGAACATTCCTGCTCAGGCCGCCGCCTTTATTTCAGAGGTAGACGGTGTTATGTACTTTCTGGCGTGAGTGTTGCAGAACAGCTGGATGAATACTGCACGCAAACCATATCCGTCTGATATCAGTGACGAAGAGTGGTCTCTGATTGTTCCGTATCTTCTTCTGATGAAGGAAGACGCGGAACAACGGCATCATGATCTGCGTGATCTGTTCAACGGTCTTCGATATGTGATCCGTTACGGCATTGCGTGGCGGGCGATGCCGAACGATCTTCCGCCGTGGACTGCGGTTTATCAGCAATCCCGGCGCTGGATGGAAGCGGGATGTTTCGAGGCTGTTGTCCACGATCTCCGGGCTGTGCTGCGGCTGGCTGCAGGAAAACAGGCTGAGCCGACAACGGCGATTATCGACAGCCGGACACTGCGTTCGACCCCGGAGAGTGGATCGCGCGCCGGGTATGACGGCGCGAAAAGAAAGAACGGATCGAAGCTGCACATGGCGGTCGATACCCTGGGGCATCTTCTGGCCCTGCACGTCACCCCGGCAAACAGGGACGACCGGGAAGAAGTCGGTCCGCTGACGGAAGCCATTCAGCAGGCAACAGACGGGAGCGTTGAACTGGTATGGGCCGATCAGGGCTATACCGGATCAAAAGCGGCGAAAGCTGCTGAAGAGCAGGATATCACCCTCGAAATCGTCCGGCTGCCTCAGTGTCTGACCGAAAATGAGTTGAGTGATTTCAGCGGGTTATGATTCATGGGTTTGCGATAACCTGATGAGATCAAGATGGCCTGGACTGAAATCACCCGAGCGCAGTATCAAAGGGACGACCTGGAATATGCAAGCGACCTGCGCAATGCGGAGTGGGCGCTGATTGCGCCGCTGATGCCCGAGAAGAAACGGCTGGGCAGACCACGACGTACGGATTTGCGCCGGGTCATGGAGGCGATCCTCTATATCGTCACGACCGGCTGTCAATGGCGGCAGTTACCTCGGCACTTTCCGGCCTTCACGACCGTACAGGGCTATTTCTACCGTTGGATCCGCGAGGGAAGATGGGAAGCCATGAACCATATTCTCGTGATCCTGTCGCGTGAGCAGGACGGGCGAGACGCCACGCCTTCAGTGGGCATTATTGACAGCCAGTCGGTTAAAACCGCTGAAAATGGCGGCCCCCGCGGTTATGACGCGGGCAAGAAGATCAAGGGACGCAAGCGACATATCGCGACCGACACGCTGGGTCATGTCGTGGCGGCTGTTGTACATCCCGCCGACATTCAGGATCGTGATGGTGCGCCGCTGGTAGCGACCAGAATACGCTCATTGTTTCCCTGGCTTCGCCATCTGATCGGTGACGGGGGATATGCTGGCGAGAAGTTGCGTGGTACGCTGGCTGAACTCGGCCGATGGACGATCGAGATCGTCAAACGTAGCGATCGGGCCGAAGGCTTCGTCGTCTTGCCCAAACGCTGGATCGTGGAGCGTAGCTTTGCATGGCTTGGACGTTGCCGTCGCCTCACGAAGGATGTCGAGACAACAATCTCGTCATCCTGCGCATGGTTGATGATTGCCCATATCCGCAGAGTTCTGCGAAAAATCAATCAAACCGCTTTCTGATTCAGGCTCTCAGGCAAAACGGGGTTTTGTGTTGCTGCCCCGCCGATGGATCGTGGAGAGATCGTTCGCGTGGGCAACACGATGCAGAAGGCTGGTGAAAGACTACGAGCGCTGCGCTTCAACCCTCGCCGCAATGCACACCATCGCCTTCGCAGGTTTCATGCTGAAAAACGCAGCCCAACTGCTCTCCCTAAGTGCATAACACCCTCTAGTAGCAGGCTGATACGCGATAAGTATTTGTCTGCTTAGGCTCATTACTGTTCAGCACAAAATTACGGTGGGACGGATGCTCCGGTCGGTAAATCGACCGGAGCATCCATATGATGGCGACAATTGGCGCTGTCCACGTCGAACACCCACACGAGGCCAAAACACCATCTACCTCCTACCGTTGCCAAATCGTCGATTTCTCTCTGGGGTGTTATAAGGGTATACTCGACTGGGTCAGGTTCGCGTACGAACGCAAGCACGCAAGGGGCGGGCGGCGTATGCTGTATGTCCATCTTGCTGTCCGGTTGAACGCCCTGAAAGGCGACCGCCTGCATTTCACCATTTTTATCGAGATGAACATGTAGACGCCTTGCGCTGCACCCATCTCTCAACAACCAGACATGACGCACGCGCTATCCGAATTTGTCTGGTGGATGATGTTGCTGTCTCCCTATAGCCCCGATCTCAACGCGATTGAAATGACATCCTCCGTGATCAAAGTTCATCTGTATCCGATTGGCGGCGGCCTTCCAGACATCAGCCAACAGATAGTCATGGGTTCGTCTGGCCTTATCCGTATGACATCATCTGTCGTGACATCATTTCCGCAAGCGTAGGCACGCTGAAATACGATGACATCATCAAGAGCGGCATCACGGGACAGCATGACGCTCTCCAATATGCCGTCACACCAGAGCCATGACAGCCTGTCCCGTCTCAGAATGGCGTCATTTTCTCCGAAAATAATGAGGTTCGGTGACCTGTCATTCGCTGAAATAAGCGTCAATCGGCTGCTTCGACCCTGATTTAAGGCACGATACCGCATTTTGGTGCGCAGGGCGCACGCAAAACGCCGAAAAACGACGGTTATCCGCCATTTTTCGCATGGTCCTTCGAACGTCGCCGGATGCGCGCCTGACGGCGCGACTTTGACCCCGTCAAAGTCTGCATCCGGGAAACCGGAAGACAAGGTCTGTGAGAAGACGATCGGACAGGGCGACATCCTCGGTTCTGAGGGCTGTCGATGAAGGGACTGGTCCCTTCGTTCCCAGAGAGAAGAACGTGGCGTCTGGGCCTGTGTGCCCTCGCCGTGTCCTTCCTCGCCTTTCAGGACATGTTTCATGATACGAATTTCGTCTTCCTTTTTCTCTCCCGCCTCGCCGGTCAGTGCGTTCCGCTCTGACGGTGTGGGACAGCTCACGTCCCTTCGGTTGCGTCTGATCAGCTGGTGGCCGGCCAGACCCATGACCGGCTTTACCGAGGGCAGCCGCTTCGTGGTCGTGGTGCAGAATATCCTCTGGACCCCTCTCACCGTTTCGACGGTATGGGATTACGTCCGCACGATGGAGCTGCATCACGACGCCAGCGGACGGCTGTGCTTCGATGAATCGCTGGTCTTCGCCGAAGAGGGCATGGAGGCTCCGAACGCCATCGCCGTCTTCAACTACCATTTCCTGCGGCGCTTTCTCGCGGAGGACGACCCCGCACTGGCCCTGCCGGGCCTGTGCCTGCATCGCGCGGCCCGGGAGCTCTGGCCGCATCTGATGTTCCATACGCCGATGAGTCTGATCGTGCATGCCGCGTCCAGCGGGCGGCTGGCGGGTCTGGCACCAGAAGACCTGCTGGGGCTGACAGATCCGCAAAGGGATCTGTTGCTGTTCGACGCCCTGAGCCGGCAGATCAATCCGTCGAACCTGATCTGCCTGTCAGCCTCTACAGCGGTGGAGGCTGCCCCTGTCATCAACGGTCTGGCTGTTGATCCGCGCTGGTTCAGCACGGCGTGCGCGCCCGGCTACAGCCTGCAGGCCGGCCTGGAACATCTCGGTGTGCTCGAATGTCCCGAAGAGGATGATCTGCTGCCGGTCGATCTGTCTTGCCGGGGCCACTGAACGCTTTTTTTCTCTCTCTCCCAACCCCTGCTTTTTTCATGGCCTGCCCCAGACGGCTTTTCGGTCACCGGACGCTTCAGGAGCGTGCCGGTGTCGATCTGCGTCTGCAGGGCAGGCAGGAACAAGGATTACCCCTTTATGTCTGCCGAACATTTCTCTCTGCCCCGCACTGGCCTCGACCGGCTGATCGATGTCTGGCTGCAGATGCACGACGTGCTGCTGCCCGCCCTGTGTGTCGCCCGCGATGACGGTCCGGACGACACGCTGCCGTTTGGCCGCCCGCTGGAAGGCCATGTGCTGCTGCTCGGTGATCTCCTCGAAGATTTTGGCGAGACGCTTCAGGAGGTCATGGACAGTCCCGCTTCGGCGTGAATGCCGGATCATCTCTCCATCAACTCTGGTCATCACTCTGCCATCGGACAGAAACCCTTCTGTCCGATGGCTCTGCACAGGATTTTCATCATGCGTTATCAGACCTCACGCCATCAGACAGGCCCACATGGCGTATCCCGCACCAGTCGCCGTCTTCGCCAGACCCGTCGCCTCTCGCCGTGGGATGCGACAGACGAGGACCTGCAGTTCATGGCAGCACTCACCGAACGGCTGGGCGCACCGCCGGTCTCGACCATGATGCGCTATTGCGGCCCCGAGGCCCGGCATCTGGACCAGCTGGGCGAAAGCCTCGGTGACTGGCGGCGGGTGCTGGAGGCGCTCGCCCGGCGTTATCCGGATCTGCCACGATCGGGACAGCAGGCGTCCGACGGTACGACACTGGACTCCGCACCCGAGCGGATTGTCTGGGAAACCCTCGTGCAGCTGGTTCCCGATGAACTGGACGTGTGCTGCCATCCCTGGCTGGAAGAAGGGCGTTATCTGCGCAGCGATTTCGGTCTCTGCGCACCGGATGAGGAGACCCCGCTGGTCTGCATCGAGGTGATGGGCATGCTGGGCTCCGACCGGATCTGCCGGGCGGATGTCGAGGAAGCCTCTCTGGACCGTCTGGAGGACAAGCAGGACTGGTTCAGTCAGCCGGGCCGACCGCTGCTCCGCGTGATCTGGCTCGACATGATGGCGCACCCGGACTGGCTGGAGGCCATCTGTTCAGAAGCCATCGAAGCGGCTGTCGCTCAGCTTGTCTGCAACGGGGAGGAACGTCGCACATTGGTGCCGGATCGTAATGCACGATATGGGAAGCGACGTTCTCTCTCTTCTCCATACAGACGTGTGCGTGAGTAATGTGTGCGTGACGGAATGAACCGCGCCAGCTTTCCACATGGAAGGCCGGTTGCCGTTCAGTCGTTTTTGTCATCATGTGGCGGCAGCAGTTCAGGCTCTCTCCCGTCCTGCTGTCTGTCCACCTCCAGTGCCTTCTCGATCCGGGCTGCTCGCCACAGCAGGACGGGAGCAGCAAGGAGAAACAGAATGCCGGAACCGGGTGTGAAATAGAGATGGAAGCTCGAGAACGCAAAAAGAAAGCGGCTTGTCTCTGTCTGCGATGATTGCAGAAAAACGTAGATCCTGACGAGACAGAACAGCGCCATGCTCCATGACGCGCGATCACAGTAAAGACGAGGGATATTGAAGGAGGCGCGCTTCCGGCTCAACCACGATGCACCAAAACAGGCGATGGTCAGGCAGAGTATGATGCCCAGAATATGAAACCCGCTGAAGCCGGCGTGCTGAACCGAATTCATGCCGCGTTCGACATGGCGGTACGCACAGGACAGAAACCCCGCCAGAACGGTGCTGCCCAGCGCAGCCAGAGTCAGTTCATCCGGCGTGTTCCAGAACACACCCAACCGGGCCCTGATCCCTTCAAAATCGATGTCATTCCTGTTCATGGCGGGTTCTTTTTATTCTGTGTCGATGACGGCGCGTAACTGATAGGCGTGTCTGGCTGCCGACCAGCTCCAGACAGGCGTCTTTGGACCCGGTCCTCCGAAACTCAGATCGTGAACACCGTCATGACGGCTTTCCAGAATGGCAATGGCGGCAGCAGAGTTCTGCCACACGACATGATGCGTTCTGTCGAGAAGGGTGTAGCGGGCGCCATCACCCCCGAAGCAGGCTGGATCTTCTTCGATGACCGCCGTGAGGATGCCGGGAGTACCGCCGACATCAAGAGGCAGGATTTTGGGTGTCACGCGTGTCCCGCACAGATCGTGATACTGTCCGGCTGTTTTCGTGAGGTCGGGGACGGCCTTCAGGGTGGCGGTATCCGAGGATGTGGCCGGTCGGGCCTGCTCTGCGCTGAGCCAGTGGGCGTGCGCAATCATCTGTCTGTCGCTCTGACTGGCCGCCTGAGCGTGAGCAGAAACAGTGAGCAGCGACAACATGGCCGACAGGGGTAAAGACAGGAAAGGTTTCATGAAGGGAGTCCGTTTCATGGAGGAAGCAGATGTCACCCGTCATCCGGGATGCCGGATGCGGGCTCAGAAGACGCCGCTTCCGGTTTTGACCGCCGAGGCATTCATCGTGTGATGCCAGACGACGTCACCGTTAAAGAGAACGGTCAGGGTTTTCTCGGTGCCGTGTGTGCCCTGATGGAGATCGCCATACAGCGGAATGAAGTTCGCCGCGTCCGATGAGGCATTGGTGAAGGAATAGCGCCACTGTTCATGGCCGCTGTCGGTAAACGAGCTTTCACGGGGATCACCGAACTGAGCCCGGATCTGGGCCTTTGTCGTGACACCATCCTGAATCTTCTGGTCGATGGAGGTCACTGTTTCGTTCTTGAGGCTTTCGTTGCCTTCCGTGGCGCAGCCGGACAGCAGGATCATGGCTGTCAGAGAAACAGCACCGCCGAGCATTTTGAGCGAGCGTGAGGACATGGAGGCATTTTCCTTTTTTGTGAGATGATGGAAAGATCGGATATTGGAGGCAGTTGGATGTGTGTCTGTCTCGCCGACTGTATTCAGGCGGATTTATTTGATTTCGTCAGTAAAAGTGGTTTCTGAATCGGACCTGTTCAGTCGAGCCCGTAGAACTTCCGTCGTTCTTCTGCGGTCCTGCATTTTTCCAGCATCGGCCTGCGGGGATAGACCCACGCGGCAAGCCCGAAACAGAACACGATGACCGGATGAAAGGGGATCGATATGACAACCCCGCAGATGACGCAGACGCAGGCACAGAACAACGTCATGTCACGAAGTTCCTTGCGGTTTGCGGCTTCTTCCGCGCCATATTCTTCTTCATAGGCGGCAAGGCGGGCAGCCTTTTTATCGACGCTGCTCTCACCGGCCTGCAGAATGGTGTCATTGAGGGGCATCGTGCTCTCTCGGTCAGTCATGACGGTGGAACAGAAACATGCACGCCAGATAGGAGCAGATCATGATGAGGCTCGGAGAGAGGACATCACTCGTGACGAGCCAGTCGCCGAATTTATTCAGGTATACCAGCAGGATGATCCCGCCCACCACGACCCCGAAGACAAGGGCTGTCAGAAGCAGCATGTCAGGGTGCTCCTGCGCCATAACGGACAGAAAACACGCTGAACGACGCGATCCGACAGGGTGTGCGATCGAAAACTGACAGAGACACCATCATGACCTCCCGATGGCAGAAGGGCGAAAAGCGCTGGCCCTACATGCCTGATGGGAGGGATAATTTACGAGATATCGCCTGCCGTCAATACGAAATATCGTATTTTGTGACAGTCAGCTCTTCGCCGGTCGTTTCCGGCCGGGTCGTTACGGCCGGGGCACGCCGCCGGTCCACACAACTTCACCCAGCAGCCGGAAGCAGCCCAGCTGGTTTTCTTCGACATCCTGCGGCGGGTAGCGGTGGTTGTCGGCTATGACCCGCACGCCGCCGCCCAGACGAGGATCGAGGCGGCGGATCATCAGCGTACCGCTGCTTTCCAGCGCATAGAGGGCGCTGGCCGTGACAGTCGTCACGCTACGGTCGACGATCACCAGGTCGCCTGAGGCCAGCGTGGGCTCCATCGCATCGCCCTCGCTGGTCATCAGGCAGAGGGCAGAGAGATCCCGGGGGATGGCGCTCTGCAGCCAGTCGCGTCCGATCCGCAGGCCGTCCTCGTGATTGTCGTGCCAGGGAATGACAATCTGCCGGGTGGCGGTGGCTGTTCCGTCCGGACTGTCGGTTCCGGGGCCTGTGCCGCTGCCAAAGGCCAGCCAGTCCAGGGAGACTCCACAGACGCGGGCTAGTGAAGCGATGGCGGAGAATTTCATCTCGCCACCGTTCATATAATCCCGCAGGGTCGTGTAGGGGACGCCGGCCGCTTTTGCGGCGTGGGTGATGCCGATGCTCTGGGCGGCTTCACGGAGACGCTCGCCACGCTCGCGCATCAGGCGGATCTGTTCATCCATGAGCTTGCGCTTCTGTCTGCGTTTGCGGGCCACACTTTCTGTCCTCATCACAAAATGAGGACGCTATACGGATTCCCGCTTGATATGTAAGTCGGAAAAGCGTAGTTCTGTGAATCGAAATGTTGCGGGACCCGTCACTCGTCATGGTCAGATCCTCGCACAGAAACGGCGTTCTGTCGAAGGGATTATCATGCCTGAAGATCCGCTCCTGCCACCGCCCGCACATACTCCCGGTCTTGAGGACCTCCATGCCGGACTGCACGACGTGCTGCGTCTGATCGAGATCGAGCATGCCCTGCTGCGCGGGCGGCTGGAAAGCCTGAAGGCTGACAGCGAGGGGGCGAGGCTGCTGGAAGGGGTGATGGTCCTCGGCGCTGTGCTTCAGCAGAGGATGGCAGGGCTGCTGCAGATCTGTCGGGACATCGGGGGGCTGTGAGTGAGGGTGAGGGGTTCCCCTCTGCGCGATGAATGGGGACCGGACGAACGGAGTAGAGAGCCAGTGATCTACTGGTCTGTTATGGGCGGACGCGAAGTGTCTCCGTGATACTCTCCCAGAGGCAGCTTCGGGGGGGAAGCGGAATGTCCGGTGTCGAAAGTAAAACCGAGAAATCGGACATTGTAAAAGAAAAACACGAGGAGATTCCAAGCGTGAATTTTGGAAAATTACTTAAGTTACCAAAGAAGGTAAAGCAGCGAATTCGATAAAGTCCTGCAGATATCGGACCTCTTCATCGGTTTCGCGGCAACCAAGAAATATCTGCTTTGCAATGCCCTTTTTACCAAGCTTCACCGGGTAAAGGTCGAAGCGTGGGGCATACTCTTCCACAAGCCAGCGTGGAAGTGCTGCAACGCCCCTTCCATGCGCCACCATCACCAGCATGATATCCGTGGTTTCAATCTGTTTCTGCTGTCGTGGGCCAATACCAGCAGGCTGTAGAAACTGCGTATAGATATCCAGCCGCTCGGACGGAACAGGGTAGGTGATCAATGTTTCGCCAGCAAGCTGTTCCGGCAAGACGAACTTCTCATTCCGAAGAGGATGTTCAGGGCCAACGGCCAGAACGAGTTCATAATCGAAGACCGGTGTGAATTTCAGGCCGGGTTTGTAAAGCGGATCAGGGGTGACCACGATGTCAATCTCATTGCTGAACAACGCGCCAATACCGCCAAACTGGAACTTCTGCCGTACATCCACGTCAACTTTGGGCCATCGCTCCAGATACGGGGAGACGACTTTCAGAAGCCACTGATAGCAGGGATGACACTCCATGCCGATGCGGAGTGTACCACGCCCGCCATTTGCGAACTGTTCAAGGCGGCTTTCCGCCAGCTCAAATTGAGGAAGCAGGCGGTTCGCCAAAGCAAGCAGCCATTCGCCTGCCTGATTGAGCACAAGGGAGCGTCCCTCCCGCCGCCATATCTTTACTCCAAGCTGCTGTTCAATCTTGCGGATGGCGTGACTGAGCGCCGGCTGGGTTAGGTTCAGACGCATCCCTGCAGCCGTCAAAGAGCCTTCTCGCGCGACTTCCCGAATAATTGTCAGATGACTGCGCTCCAGAACGCCCATGGTCTACCTCGCGAATGCACAGGATTCATATAATCATAAAAACATATCATTTTAGTTCACTCTCATAAAATTTTATCATGATGGTGTACATGATTCTTTTGGGACAGCTTTCCATCATCCCGACCAATAATCGTGGCCTCTTGTGCACTGAATCTGAATACAAATTCGACCTCCTACATGAAACATGCAGGGAAAGGTCCGGAGACTGTGTTTTCTTGACCACCGACACGAAGCGTCTCCTGCTTGCTCTGGGAAGACCGCATCGACATGGTCGCTTCTGCGTTTCTCCCTCTCTTGGCGTCCAGCTACGGCAAGTTGTCAGGCCGAAAGTTCTCTGCGAACGATTTCCGCACCCGCGCCCAGGGCATTGAGCTTGCCCCGCGCCACGTCGCGTGGCAAAGGAGCCATCCCGCAGTTGGTGCAGGGATAAAGCTTGTCGGCATCGACAAACTGAAGCGCTTTTCGCAGGATATCAGCGACTTTTTCGGGCGTCTCAATGGTGATGGTGGCCACATCAATGGCGCCCACCATCACCTTTTTCCCACGAATGAGTTCGATCAGATCCATCGGAACACGGGAATTCTGACATTCCAGCGAGATCAGATCGATATTGGATTTCTGGAGCTTGGGGAAAATCTCTTCATACTGCCGCCACTCTTCTCCAAGAGCATTTTTCCAGTCGATATTGGCTTTGATACCATAACCATAGCAGATATGGACGGCGGTTTCGCATTTCAGCCCTTCAATAGCCCGCTCCAAAGTGGCGATGCCCCAGTCATTCACCTCATCAAAGAAAACATTGAAGGCAGGTTCATCGAACTGGATGATATCGACGCCAGCGGCTTCCAGTTCCCTCGCTTCCTGATTGAGGATTTTGGCAAATTCCCACGCCAGTTTTTCGCGGCTTTTGTAATGGCCGTCATAAAGCGTGTCGATCATGGTCATGGGACCAGGAAGCGCCCATTTGATGGGCTTCTTTGTCAGCGTGCGCAAAAACTTCGCATCCTCGACAAAGACAGGTTTCTCACGTGCCACAGCACCGACAACTGATGGGACACTGGCATCGTAACGGTTGCGAATTTTAACCGTCTGACGGTTCTCAAAGTCGACGCCGCTGAGATGCTCGATAAACGTCGTGACGAAATGCTGGCGCGTCTGTTCGCCATCGCTGACTATGTCAATGCCGGCCCGGTCCTGATCGTCCAGGGTCAGGCGCAGCGCATCCTGTATACCTTCGACAAATTCCTCACCCTGCAATTTCCAGGGCGACCAGAGGGTCTTAGGTTTGGCGAGCCAGGACGGCTTGGGCAGGCTACCAGCCGTTGAGGTGGGGAGCAGTGTTTTCATGAGAGATAACCTTGTGTTTCTGACTGATCAGGCGGCGTAGCTGGCAGACCACTGCTCAAGAACATCGTGATACGGTTCGATGAAATTCTCTTCCGTATACTTACCTTGTGCGGTTGCTAACTGACTCCGCTCTTCGCGGTCGTAAACAATGCGGGTGTTGGAATAATCCTGATGCTGCAGACTTGGCTTGTAACAGTCGCCTGCCGCAGCATTGGCGTTGTAGATTTCAGGGCGGTAGACCTTCTGAAAAGACTCCATCACACTGATGGTGCTGATAAGCTCAAGAGTCGAATAATCAGAGAGCAGGTCACCAAAAAAATAGAACGCCAATGGCGCTGCGCTATTGCGGGGCATGAAATAGCGGACCTGCATTCCCATTTTATTAAAATACTGATCTGTCAGAGAAAATTCACGCTGCTGGTATTCAACCCCCAGAACAGGATGCTGATTTTCAGTCCGATAATAGGTTCGGTTGGTTGAAACACTGAGGCATATAAGGGGAAGCTTCCTGAAATTCTTTCTGTAAGCGGTGGAATTCACAACGCTCTTAAAAAGATTTCCGTGCAGGTCTCCGTAATTTTGAGGAACGGTGAACTCTGCCTTGTTTTTATTGTAGTCGGGCAGCAGCACACTGAAATCATAATCCCGCACATATGAGGAAAAACTGTTTCCTGCGAGACCTTCTATGCGCCTGTTGGCCTTTTTATCGACAATCGTTGTGTACAGAACTTCGATCAGCGGAAAGCTTTCGTTCTTGCCGGCAAAGGCAAGGTCCATCTCAATGGAAACGATTTCAAGCTCGACGGAGTAGCGATCCCCCATGGGGTTGTCCCAATGCGCCAGGCCATTGAAACGATTGTCAATCATCCTGAGCACGTTGCGCAGGTTTTCCTGACGGCTTTCTCCTCTTGCCAGATTGGCGAAATTGGTCGTGAGACGCGTTCTGCCGGATGGATGATAATTCTCATCGAAGCGAATGCGCTTTATTTCAAATGCGGTTTCCCTGATCATTGAAGCCTTCATCATGCCTGCTGTTAAGAGCCGTGCCTGCCTTATGCCGGAAGACTTCATTGAGCAGAAATGATTTAAATTCATTAAACCATAAATATCACTCATGGAATGATGTGATCAGGGTGACGGCGAAAATGGATAAGATCAGAGACTGACCTGCCATCTAGCATGTAAAAAATCGATATCTGCCTTCTGTCGTTCCATCTTGCGCGCTATGTGCATCTGGCGGCATGGTGCAAGGGCGAACGCTTCGATGGTCCCGCGCGAGCGGGTTAATAGGGAATACCGTCACGCACTGGGCAGATGACCGTCCAGAGGCATAGTCGGTGGCTGCTCCCGCAACTGTAGGCGGTATGCTGCTGGTTCGTTCACCTTGAACGTGGACCACTGTTCCCATAGGGGCGGGAAGGTTGGAACCAGTCGGCCATGATCCGTGAGCCAGGAGACCTGCCATCGTTCAGCCACCAACCGTCGGGCGGGATGACCGAAGGGAGGAGAGAAGTCTATGCCTGTCTGCCTCGTGCTTCCGCCATTCCTGCTGAAGCGGTCAACCGGATCTTTTCAGGCCACAGTCCCTTGCCTCATCAGATCTGACCGATATGCGCGACACATGTTCGTGCTGCTGAAAGCCCCTGGCCGTTAAGCACTTCGGATCCAGGAACCGGGCACTCACGCGCCTTGTCTGGTAGTGATAACGGTTACGCTTGCTCAGACAAAATGTGAGAGACGGGACGGCACTCCATACTGGAGCGTTACATCCTTTCGCCCTAGTCTGAGCCGGATGAAATGCCGAGGCAATGGAAAACGAATTTCATCAAACTTCAGAACATCCCGGGTGCGCAGAACACACTGATTTAAGGCGTATCAGAACCAATCCTGACTTCTGGTATCCCGTTGCATGGTCCCGTGAATTGAGAAGAGAGAAAGCAATCGATGTCCGGTTTGCCGGACGTCATATCGTTGTTGTCCGTCCAAAGAGCGGCGCACCTTACGCGTTGGACGGGCTATGCCCTCACCGGCAGGTTCTTTTGGGCAAAGGCGACGTGCATGGTGACGCAATAAGCTGCATCGCTCATGGTCTGAGATATAACAGGGACGGCCAGTGTGTTTCGTCCGATATCTCTGCCGAGGCACAATGTCTGCATCTCAGGACCTGGGCCTGCCGGGAAAAAGATGGGCTCATTTTTGTTTTCATGGGGGAGCAGTCTCTCGCGGACAAGACCCCGCTTCCTGACTTTCCAAGAGTAAGGGACAAGCGTTACCGCACGCGCCGCTTCGGTAAGGTCGTGAACTGTCATTACAGTTTCATGCATGAAAACCTGGAGGGTTCTAAAAACCCCCTGGTTTTGAGGTCTTCTGTATGATTCTATTTCTTCTGCGTTGATTGAGGGAATGGCGATATGAAGCAGTCTGGTTTCTTTGATGTTGAAGAGCGTCTTGCCCGGCTGAGTGGGCTTGGCGATCAGCTCGAAGCGTTTTCCCGGACTGTGGATTTTGAAGCGTTCCGTCCTGATCTGGACAAGGCCCTGGCGTATTCCGATGGAAGCAAGGGCGGACGACCGCCATTTGATCCTGTGCTGATGTTCAAGATCCTGGTGATCCAGACGCTCAACAATTTGTCTGATGAGCGGACGGAATATCTGATCAACGATCGCCTCTCCTTTATGCGTTTCCTTGGGCTGGGACTTTCAGATCGGGTGCCGGATGCCAAAACGGTCTGGCTGTTTCGCGAGCGTCTGACCCAGGCGGGTGCGATCGATGGGCTGTTCAACCGCTTTGATGCGACCCTGCGTAACGCCGGGTATTTGCCGATGTCAGGCCAGATCCTGGATGCCACGCTGGTAGCGGCTCCGAAGCAGCGGAACACCAATGCAGAGAAAGCGGATCTGCGAGCAGGCCGTATTCCTGAAGACTGGCAGGACAAACCCGCAAAGCTGTCGCACAAGGATCGTCATGCGCGCTGGACACTGAAGTTCACGAAGGCGAAGCGGCAGGATGATGGAACCATGCCATCCAGCGATCTCGCCATCCCGTTCTTTGGCTATAAATCGCATGTTTCCATCGATCGGAAATACCGGTTCATCCGCAAATGGAAAACAACGCATGCCGCTGCCAGTGATGGCGCGCGATTGAGAGAGGGGCTTCTGGATAAAACCAATACGGCCTCAAGTGTCTGGGCCGACACGGCCTATCGCTCAAAAGCCAACGAAGACTTCATGGAAAAGCAGGGCTTTGTCTCCAAGGTTCATCGCAAAAAGCCGCATCTCAAGCCTATGCCCCGGCATATCCAGAAATCAAATGCTGGAAAGTCGGTCATCCGCTCGCGTGTCGAGCATGTCTTTGCCGATCAGAAGTCACAGACGGGGCTGTTTGTCCGGACTGTCGGTATCAGTCGAGCCACCATGAGGATCGGGCTCGCCAATATCGTCTACAATATGCGCCGCCTCCTCTTCCTCGAAAGATTGAACGCGAGGGTAATCCCCCCATTTTTAGTGGGGCATTGAATGAGAATTCAGGCAGCTGTTTTTAGTTTCTGGGCGGGGGTTAGCCCGCTGTTCCCCATGTTGGGTCTGTCATGGTTATATGTCCAGAGCCATTGTGTTGCGACCTCCTGCACGTCCTGAATGCTTTCAAACAAATACTGCTCCAGCCATTCCTGCCGGACAGTTCTGTTGTAGCGTTCAATATAGGCGTTCTGCTGCGGATTACCCGGTTGCGTATAGATCAGGGTAATCCCCTGTTTTTCGGCCCATGAAACCAACGTATGACTGACATATTCAGGGCCATTATCCATTCGGATGGCTTCTGGCCTGCCACGCCACTCCATAACCTGTTCCAGACAGCGGACAACCCGACAGGCTGGCAGGGAAAAATCAACCTCGATCGCCAGTCCTTCACGATTGAAGTCATCCAGAATGTTCAGGAGCCGAAAAGCACGTCCATCCATCAGCCTGTCCGCCATAAAATCCATGGACCAGACCCTGTTGGGAAGGGCCGGAACCGACAGCTTTTCAGGCTTTTCGCGAACCAGACGCCTGCGGGGTTTAATCCGCAGGTTGAGTTCCAGTTCCCGATAGATCCGATAAACCCGCTTATGATTCCAGAGCTGTCCCTGCACATTGCGCAGATACAGGAAACACAGACCAAATCCCCATCTCCTGTGAGCCTGGGTCAGTCCCACCAGAAGAGCGGCAATCCTGTCGTTCTCCGCTGCCAGTCGCGGACGATAGCGAAAGCAGGTCTCGGATATCCCAAAAATCCGACAGGCCAGCGCAATGCTGACCCCATGATGCGCCACAGCCTGTGCCGCCAGTTCCCGGCGCTGGGCTGGCCGCTTCATTTTTTGCCAAGGGCTTCCTTCAGGATATCCGTCTGCATGCTCAGATCCGCATACATGCGCTTCAGCCGACGGTTCTCCTCTTCCAAAGCCTTCATCTGACTGATCATCGAAGCATCCATGCCGCCATATTTCGCGCGCCACCGGTAAAACGTGGCGTTGCTGATCCCATGCTCCCGGCACAGGTCAGGAACCGGGACACCGCCCTCAGCCTGGCGGATCACACCCATGATCTGGGCGTCAGTAAAGCGATCACTCTTCATCAGAATCTCCCCAATTCTTACGCTGAGAAAATTCTCATTCAAAAGTCACTCTTTTTATGGGGGGATTACCATGAGAGCAGAGCATGTGCGCGCCAATAAAAGAGTGATTGGGCCAGATGATCTCTGTCATGAGAGGCTTATTGCGACACTCACGTCTGTCACCCCGACGCTGGATGTGGTGCTCTGTGCTCCGATCACCTCAGCCAATCCGTCTGTCTCTACATTGATGGATATTGCGGCGCAGACATGATGCTGGCTCAGGAGATGATCCAGTCACTCAGCAAGTGTAAGGGCCGTGCCTTTGTGAAAGGCGATATGACTGGTTTTAAGGCTTTCTATTTCATATTGAGGGTGTTCTGCCGTCGCGTGATGCTGATAGCCGTTGACCAGAAAGGGCGCCGTATGAATGGCTTTGATCCGTCCACTGACGTATCCCGCTTCCGAGTTCCAAGATACGATGTCTCCGATCTGGAAAGTTTGTGACGGCATGGAAAACTCCGTATCCAATGTGAACCTCGCAGGGGAGGCAAGATCATCTTCTTGTCATCCATTCTACACCATTGGGCATTCCACGCTTGCGCTATCTGATTTTATCGCGCTTTTGCGTCATTATGGCGTGACACTGATCGCGGATGTGAGGGCTTTTCCGTATTCCCGGCGTAATCGAGACTATGATGGCACCAGTCTCCAGCCGGAACTGGCGGCACAGGAGATCGGATATAGTCATTTTCCAGAGCTTGGTGGACGACGGCCACGGTCGAAGACGATGCCTGCGGAGACCAACGCATTCTGGCGTGTCCAGAGTTTTCATAATTATGCGGATTATGCGCTTGGAGAAGATTTTCACCGAGGTCTTGCCCGGCTTATCGAGGCGGGACAGCAGGCAACTGTTGCGATCATGTGCGCGGAGGTGCTCTGGTGGCGCTGTCACAGGCGCATCGTTACTGACTATCTTCTGGCCCACGGGGTGACAGTCTTTCATATTCTGTCCATGACGGATGCCGTTCCCGCGCACCTTACTGAATCTGCGATTATTGATAGTAGCCGTCATATTACTTACCCACAAATAAACACTTCCAGAGGCTGAAGGTAAAATGTAGGCATAAAAACAAACGATCTCGAAAAATTGGTAATCCCCCCATTTTTAGTGGGGCATTGAATGAGAATTCAGGCAGCTGTTTTTAGTTTCTGGGCGGGGGTTAACCCGCTGTTCCCCATGTTGGGTCTGTCATGGTTATATGTCCAGAGCCATTGTGTTGCGACCTCCTGCACGTCCTGAATGCTTTCAAACAAATACTGCTCCAGCCATTCCTGCCGGACAGTTCTGTTGTAGCGTTCAAGATAGGCGTTCTGCTGCGGATTACCCGGTTGCGTATAGATCAGGGTAATCTCCTGTTTTTCGGCCCATGAAACCAACGTATGACTGACATATTCAGGGCCATTATCCATTCGGATGGCTTCTGGCCTGCCACGCCACTCCATAACCTGTTCCAGACAGCGGACAACCCGACAGGCTGGCAGGGGAGAAACGGGCAGTCGAGAGAATGTGACGCAGACCGTCCCCCGTTACCTCAGTATGAATCAAGCGTTGACGCGTAAGGCGGTCTACCTGTTCGAGAACAAGAGGGAGCAGATCGGGCCAAGAGCCTGTCAGAAGAAGAGAATCAAGCATTGCCCATTATAACCTTTCACCAAAAAACACTTCCAATCTGACATGCTTACTGAAAAACCACGGCGCTAGAGATAGCCAAGTGGGCCGCGCTGCAAAACACACATGAGAAAACAAATACGGCGAAAGGATTTTAAGTGCTTATTTCTGCGCCTTTATGTCTGCAATGAGGGGGATAGCGGAAGGTCCGGTTTCGGATAGAAACTTGAAAAACCGGACATCCAAGACCACGAAATAATCGCAAATACAATTCCAACTCAATCATAGATTATAATAAAAGTATTTTTTTCAATTTTTTACATAAAGAACATCAGGTGATACCATGAAAAATACCATTTGAACCAACAGTTTCAACGGTGCATCGATCGGTCGGCGGAAGGTCTTTTTTCAACCATCAGAAGGGGTGTTTCAACTCGATGCTCGCCGGGTCCCACTGATCGAGAGCGATTGCTTTGCATTCGGCGATGAGCAAATCGAGAACCGACTCGATCTTGCGCGTATCGTATTTACCTTGAGCCAACGTCGTGGCCGATTGCTTTAAGAATTCCTTGCTATAGGATTCCTTGTAATCCAGCGCCCCTTGATACGTGCCAAGGCTCTTCTTGTAGTTGGTCCACAGCACTTTAGCCGGCGGGTAACCGCCGACGTTGAGATCGAGATAGCACTCGATTGTCGCAGCGCGGCGATTAATGTTCGAGGTGTGGAGGCCCTCAGGACCTTCCGCTGGAAAAAAGCGGAACTCTTCGAGCTCAGGCAGCATGATTCCACGCATATTCGCAGACAAGGGGAGTGTAGACAGACGCTGATGGGCGTCGAGACCCTCAGCGTCATTGTCGAATACGAAGACGATCTGATTCTGGACATCTATTTTAGCGAGACCTTCCGCGAACTTCACTAGGCTCAGGACCTATTAATTTATTGAACTGAGCGAGACGTTGTGATTCACAGGCTTACCAATGGAGGTGAGGCTGTGAGTGAGTTGTTTTTGATTTCGGAGAGGCAGATGGAACGGATCAGTCCATTTTTTCCTCTGGCGCATGGAGTTCCGCGTGTGGACGACCGACGCGTCCTGAGCGGGATCGTTTACGTGATCCGCAACGGTCTTCAGTGGAAAGACGCTCCGAAAGCGTATGGTCCGCACAAGACCTTATACAATCGCTTCATCCGGTGGAGCCGCCTGGGTGTCTTCGACCGGATCTTTGTGGCCCTGACGGAAAAGGCTGGCCGTTCGAAGCGTTTGATGATCGATGCAACACATCTCAAAGCGCATAGAACGGCAGCGTCCCTGCTCAAAAAGGGTCTTTTCCCCGCCATATCGGACGCACAAAAGGCGGCCTGAACTCGAAGCTTCATGCCGTCTGTGATAGCGAAGGCCGTCCTGTCCGTCTTCATCTGACGGCCGGTCAGGTTAGTGACTTCAAGGGAGCAGATGTACTTCTGACAGACCTTCCCGATGAGACAGAAGAGGTCATCGGGGACCGGGGATACGACAGTAATAAAATCAGGCAGTCTCTCGCAGAACGGAAGATCACCGCTTGTATTCCGCCGAAGAAGAACCGGAAATCAAAGCCACTTTACAACTGGCATCTATATAAAAAGCGCCACCTCATCGAAAACATGTTCGCAAAGCTCAAAGACTGGCGGCGGGTGGCAACACGATATGACCGCTGCGCACACACTTTCATGTCCGCTATCCACATCGCAGCAAGCTTCATCTTCTACCTCAAAGAATGAGTCCTGAGCCTAGAGAATTTTTTAATTCCAGATGTTTAGGGGAAATAAGTTCAAAGCGGGGGTATCATACCGCGCAACCTCTTGCGATTATCCGCATTGACGTGAGCCGCTGTTACAATCAGGCTTAGAAACGAATGTAATTTTAGTTTCTGGATTGATGACCGACCTGATTCTAGACCTTATCCTTCGCTGGCGGGACGATCCGGCAGGGACCTATCAGAGCTGGTTTCTGTGGGACGAACGTATCAAGAATTTTCGGTCTATCCGCCGTGGTCTGCAGCAGGTCGTTGCCGAGATAGCCGAGAGCACATTCGGGGTCGCCTATCGTGGTTCCTCTCTGGAAACGGTCGTCCATTCGATTGCGGAGCAGCGCCAGATTTTCAAGAGTGCGGATCACGCCTTCCTGTGGAAGCCGAAGCTACGCATTCCCGATATCTACGAAAATCCTGCAAACCAGAAAGCATTCGGGCAGCTTCTCGATACCTGCCTGTGTTGCAATACCGACGAGCACGTGGTCTCGGCCATCCACGCGATCGATGCCCGGAAGATAAAAGGGCTGGGACCAGCCGTCGCCAATCTGCTGTATTTCCTGCATCCTACGATCATGCCGCCTTTCAATACGGCAATCGTGAACGGCTATAACGCCTTAACCGGATCAAAGATGAAGTTGGGCCGATGGGAGGAATATCTTGCCATGCGGCAGGGCATTCTGAAGCTGAATGCGACCTATCGTTCGCTGCTGTCCAATGATCTGGGCGCTATCGGAGGACTGCTGTTTGATCTCGGAAGCGGACGCTATACAGCGCCACCTCTCAATGATGATGAAACAGCGCGGAAACTCTGGGAAGCCGATCTTCACCAGGTGAGGGAGCAGAGCGCAAAAGAAGCCCGGATACTCGCCGCAGAGCGGGAAACGGATCACACCCATACCGAAATTCAGGGTTGGCTTCGCGATCTGGGGCTTTCCCTAGGGTATGATGTCTGGATTGCTGCCAATGATCGTGGCCGTCCATGGCAGGACGGTAAATTGGGAGATGGCTGTCTGTCGATGTTGCCGGGGTTCACGACGGAAACGCAGGGAGCGGAATCCGTGCGCCTGATCGATGTTCTGTGGCTCGGTCGGGAAAGCCACAGGATTGTGGCAGCCTTCGAGGTTGAGCATTCAACGACCATCTATTCCGGCATCGTGCGGATGCTGGATCTTGCTCTCGGGTCAGAGGCGCAGGCCCTGGAGGGACTGTTCCTTGTTGCGCCGGATAAGCGGGAAGCCGACGTGCGGGAACAACTGCGGCGACCGGCTTTCAGCAGGATTGCCGATCTGAAAGTCCGGTATCTGCCTTACGGGGCGCTTGAGAAGGATCGTAAGGCCATTGAGCGCTTTGGGCAGGGTATGAAACCCATTCAAGCTATATCCCATCTGCTGATCCCTGCGTGAAAATCTATGCTCTTGTAATGAACGGGTCATCGCTTCGTGTGGGTTCCTGTCGCGGATAGGCATGCCTTCCGAACGAAATAGGCAATCTGCTTTTATCGAAGTCTCAGGGCATTGAGCCGCAGTGCGTTTGTCACGACGGCCAGGGATGACAGGGCCATCGCGCCTCCCGCGAACATGGGCGACAGCGTAAGGCCAAAGACGGGATACAGGACTCCTGCGGCAAGTGGAATGCCGATCCCATTGAACAGGAACGAGAATGCCAGATTCTGCCGGATGTTGCGCATCGTTGCCTGTGCCAGGCGGCGGGCGCGTACCAGTCCGGCGAGGCTGCCTTGTGCCAGTGTCATCCCAGCACTTTCGATCGCGACATCGGTGCCTGTGCCCATGGCGATTCCGATATCGGCGGTGGCCAGGGCCGGCGCGTCGTTGACGCCGTCGCCCGCCATGGCGACACGGGCTCCCTTGTGTTGCATGTCACGAATGATTGCGGCCTTGTCCTCAGGCTTGAGGTCGGCATGCACCTCGTCGATCCCCGCCTGACGGGCGACGACTTCCGCAGTCCGGGCGTTGTCGCCCGTCAGCATCACGATCCGCATGCCGACTGCGTGCAGTGCCGCGATGGTCTCCTTCGCGTCGGTCTTCAACGGATCGGCCACGACCAGCAACCCAGCGGCCTGTCCGTCGATGCCGACGAACATGACGCCCGCGCCCTCCGCCCGGTGGCTGTCCGCGACAGGGATCAATGCTGACGCATCGATGCCCTGCTGCCGCATCTGGGCCTGGTTTCCGACGACGACGGCATGCCCGTCCACGGTGCCGGTCACGCCCAGGCCGGTCTGAGAGGCGAAATCCCCGACCGATGCGGCTTGAAGGCCCTGCGCCGTCATCGCGGCGACCAGCGCCTGGGCCAGCGGATGCTCGGACTGCGTTTCCAGTGATGCCGCCAACCGCAGGACGATGCTGGAATCCCATGCACCTGATGTTTCGGTCGCGATCAGCCGGGGCTTGCCTTCCGTTACGGTGCCGGTCTTGTCGATCACCAGCGTATCGACCGTATCCAGCGCCTGCAGTGCTTCGGCGTTGCGAACCAGCACGCCGGCTCGCGCCCCGCGTCCCATGCCGACCATGATCGACATCGGAGTGGCCAGGCCCAGCGCGCACGGGCAGGCGATCACCAGGACCGCAATGGCGTTCAGCAGTGCGTGTCCGAAGCGCGGTTGCGGACCGACCAGAAGCCAGACGACGAAGGTCAGAAGGGACACAAGCACGACCAGCGGCACGAACCAGCCGGAGACCCGGTCCGCCACCGCCTGGATCGGTGCGCGCGTACGCTGGGCAGCCGCCACCATGCTGACGATCCGGGCCAGCATCGTGTCCGAGCCAACGGCCTCGGCTGTCATCAGCAGGCTGCCGGTGCCGTTGATGGTTCCACCCGTCACCTTGTCACCCGGTCCCTTGGCGACAGGTGCTGGCTCTCCTGTCAGCATGGCTTCGTCCACGCTGGAGCGCCCGTCCATGACGGTGCCGTCCACCGGGATGCTTTCCCCCGGCCGGATGCGGAGCCGATTGCCGGGCACGATCTGGGCCAGCGGTACGTCGTCCTCCCGATCCAGCGCGCCGACCCGGTGTGCGATTTTCGGTGCGAGATCCAGCAGCGCGCGAATGGCGCGACTGGTACGGGCGCGGGCGCGCAGTTCCAGGACTTGCCCGGCCAACACCAGGGCCACGATAACACCGGCGGCTTCGTAATAGACCGGGACCGACCCGTCATGCATGCGGAAGGCAGCAGGGAACAGGCCAGGGGCCACTGTCGCGGCGATGCTATAGAGAAAGCCTGCGCCGACGCCCAGCATAATCAACGTAAACATGTTCAGATGCCGGGTGCGGAGCGACATCCAGCCGCGTTCGAGGAACGGCCAGCCGGCCCACAGCACGATTGGCGCCGTGAGCGCCAACTGAATCCAGTTCGTCAGGCCGCCATCGAGAAATGCCAGCCCTCCCATATCCGCCGCCATGGCGATGATAACGAGCGGGACCGCCAATATGCTCGCCCCCCACAGGCGCTTGCTGAAATCCACGAGTTCCGGGTTAGGCGTGTCGGCGTCGGATGGCTCCTCCGGTTCCAGCGCCATGCCGCAGATGGGGCAGGAGCCGGGGTGATCCTGTCGGATCTGAGGGTGCATCGGGCAGGTCCAGATCACCCCGACCCGTTTGGGCTGAGACTTGATGGGCGTCGTGTCCGCCTTGTGCAGGTAATGACAGGGGTCGGCTTCGAACTTTGTCTGACAGTGCGCGCTGCAGAAATACCAGGTCTGGCCATCATGGTCGGCATGATGCGTCGCCGTCGCGGGGTCGACTGTCATGCCACACACGGGATCCTTGACCGGGCGCGTCTTAACTCCGGTCGCTGCCGGGGTGGGACCCTCTCCATGGAGATGGGACGCGCAAGCTGCTGTATTGTCGTTCGTCATGAGGTCCCCTTGTTTGTGGCCGCCACGCGGCGCCAGACATGCCATAATCGCTTGCGCTCCATGGTATGCCCCTGTAGGGTATAGTGCAATGAGGCAGTCACGGGTAAAGATTTCGCAGGGCCTGAAACGGGTCGAAGGTCAGGTGCGTGGCATCCAGAAAATGGTGGACGAAGACCGCTATTGCGTGGATGTTCTGCTTCAGCTTCGGGCCGCCAAGGCGGCGTTGCATCGGCTCGAGGGGCTTGTTCTGCGCGAACATATCGCGGGCTGCGTTGTAGAGGCGATCGAATCCGGCGATCCGGTGGAGCGTCAGGAAAAAATCGGGGAACTGATCGAAACGGTCAGCAAGATGACGGGGTAGACGTGCAAGAGATCGGCGCGATACCGTTGGGACGGTTGCTGGCCTGCCTGCTTCTGCAGGTGGGGCTGATGCTGGCATCCGTCATGCCGGGTCATGCCGCCACGTTGCCCTCTACAGTTGCTGTGGTTACCCAGCCGATGGCCGACATGCCAGGGATGCAGATGCCATCCCGTGCGGATACGACGACCGCACATTGCAATCATGAACCGTGCCACGACCATCATCCATGTCATCATTGCGGCGATTGCTGCGCCCAGGGTGCCTGCGTCGCCAATTGGCTGATGCCACCATCCGTGACCAGGGCGTTTGATTACGCAGGTGTTACCGCGCCTTTCGGCATGTCGCGCTCAGATCGCATGGTCGGCCGTGCGTTCGCGCCCGCCCTGCCGCCGCCCAGACAGATGGCCTGATTCTGTTCTGACAGTCTCAGGGCTGGTCATGGACCTATGACCGGTTCCGCCTTCTCTCTTTTGCGGACTATTATTCATGTCAATACGATCATTATTCATGTCAATACGATCACTTACGGGACGGGGCGCGATCACGCGCCGCCGTTTCGTCATCGGGACGGGCCTGTGGGGGGCGGCGCTGGCCGTCCCGCAGCGCAGCGCGGGCGCCTACGCTCCGGTCTATACACCGGCGTCGGGTCGGCCCGACCCGCTGCCTGGCACCCGTTTCGACCTTACGGTCGGTTCTGTGCCGGTCAATATCACCGGTGCGCGCATGCACGCGGTGGGTGTGAACGGCTCCACGCCCGCGCCGATCCTGCGCTGGCGTCAGGGTGACACGGTCGAACTGAACGTCACCAACCGGTTGGATGAGCCCACGTCGATCCACTGGCACGGCCTCCGGGTGCCGGCCCACATGGATGGCGTGCCCGGCCTCAGCTTCGGCGGCATCGCGCCCGGCGAGACGTTCACCTATCGCTTCCCGCTGCATCAGAGCGGCACTTACTGGTATCACAGCCATTCCGGCTTCCAGGAGCAGACGGGCCTGTATGGGGCTCTGATCATCGACCCGAGAGACGGTTACGCGCAGCATTTCGACCGCGATTATGTGATGGTCCTGTCCGACTGGACCGACGTCGATCCTGAGGACATCGTCTCCAACCTCAAATTCCAGAGCGATTACTACAATTTCCGCCAGCGTACGGTGGACACGTTCTTCCGTGACGCACATCGGCAGGGGCTGGGTGCGACGATCCGAGATCGCCTGCAATGGGGTGCCATGAACATGGCGCCGACCGACATTCTGGATGTGTCGGGCATCATCTACACCTACCTGATCAACGGCCAGTCGCCTGCTGCAAACTGGACGGGCCTGTTCCGACCGGGCGAGCGCATACGCCTGCGCTTCATCAATGCATCGGCGATGACGCTGTTCGACGTGCGGGTTCCCGGCCTGACGATGACCGTTGTTCAGGCCGACGGTAATGACGTGGAGCCCATCCCGGTCGATGAATTCCGCATCGGGCCAGCGGAAACCTACGATGTAATTGTCAGCCCCACCGCCGATGGACCGTACACAGTCTTTGCCCAGGCCGAGGATCGTACCGGATACGCGCGCGGCACGCTCGCCACCCGTTCGGGCCTTGCCGGGCCGGTTCCCCCCATGGACCCGCGCCCTCTGCGCACCATGACCGACATGGGTATGGGGAATATGGACATGAAGGGCGGCATGGCGGGCATGGAGATGGGGAGTTCGCCGGGGAAGCCCGGTGATGCCCCTGCCGGCGGCGGCATGGACATGGATCACATGGACATGAAGGAGGCTAACAGACCCGGAGCCGCTGCGATGGATATGTCGGGCATGGCGGCTGCGTCGCGGCATAAAACAGAGTTGAAACCCGGCGTCGCGGTGCAGAGTGTCGCCATGATGCCGATCAACCGGCTGGCGGAGCCGGGCGACGGGCTGGAGAATAATGGTCGCCGCGTTCTGACCTATGCCGATCTGCGGGCCACGATCCCGGGCGCGGACCCACGCCCGCCGTCGCGCGAGATCACCCTGCACCTGACCGGCAGCATGGAACGCTTCATCTGGGGATTCGACGGCAAGAAGTTCTCGGAAGCGGAACCGATTCGTCTGACTTTGGGCGAGCGGGTGCGCTTCGTCCTGATCAACGACACGATGATGGAGCATCCAATCCATCTGCATGGATTGTGGAGCGAACTGGAAAATGGGCAGGGTGACTGCCGACCCTACAAGCACACGATTACCGTCAAGCCGGGTGAGCGGCTGAGTTACTTGGTCACGGCGGACGAACCCGGGCTGTGGGCATATCACTGCCACCTGCTCTACCACATGGAGGTGGGCATGTTCCGCACGGTGGTGGTGTCGTGATCCGGGGTCTGATAGGTGGCACGGTCCTTGCCGCTGGACTGGCTACCGCGGTACCTGGCACGGGACGCGCCCAGTCAGTCCCGGCACGCCAGAGCGAAGGAACCCAGGAAGCGCAGACCGCCTCGGCTCCCGCGCCCGTGGTCTATGTCAACGGCATCCAGCCGGTCATGGACCATAACATCTATATGCATGCGCTGCTCGACCAGTTCGAGGCGCGCTTTGGTGCCGATGGCGGGCAGTTCCGTTACGATGGGCAGGCTTGGTTCGGCACTGACTACGACAAGCTCTGGCTGAAATCCGAAGGCACGGTCGGCACAAACGGCAAGTTCGGTGATGGAGATCATGAGGCCCTCTATGATCGTGCCATCTCCCGGTATTTCGATGTCCAGACTGGCGTGCGTCTCGATATTGACAACGGCCCCACACGGGCCTGGGGCGCGATCGGGGTCGAGGGACTGGCTCTATATTTCTTCAATGTGGAGGCCACGGCCTATTTCAGCGACCGGGGTGCGGCGGGGCGTCTGCAGGGCTCATACGATATCCTGCTGACTAATCGCCTGATTCTCCAACCCCAGGTCGAGATGAACTTCTATTCCGCGTCCGATCGTGCGCGCGGCGTCGGAACCGGGCTGTCCGATATCGATACGGGATTGCGGCTTCGCTACGAATGGCATCGGAAATTCGCGCCTTATATCGGCGTGAGTTACTCCGGCACGTTCGGTCAGGCCGCCGACATGGCGCGTTCAAGGAATGAGCGTGTCCAGGACCTGAATTTCACCTTCGGGATCAGGACGTGGTTCTGACCGCTCCTGCCCGATGTGAAGTCGTTGCGGGGCGCTCCGTGCGGCCCCGTTTCAGATAACAAAAGATAAGGAACTTACAAATGCTGACTATCAATTTCAGGTTCTCGGCCGCTCTGGCCGCACTTCTGGCCACGGTCTCGGTTGCGCATGCCCAGACCCCCGCTCCGGCACCGGCCCAGCCGCAGGGTCAGGATATGTCCGGGATGCAGGGCATGTCCGGCATGTCGGGGATGGACCACGACAAGATGAAAATGGACGGCATGTCCGGTTCCGGCATGGAGGGCATGGAGAAGGGCATGAAAATGAAGGGAAAGATGGGAGACTGTATGAAGATGAAGGGCATGAATATGTCGAACGGCCACGCCATGGCGCCGTCAGATCACAAGATGAAAATGGGCTGCGGTGACAAGGAAAGCGGCATGAAGATGCCGATGGGGCCGCAGGGCATGCCTGACGCGGTTCATCAGCGCTGATCGGGTCCTGACCGGAGCGGGGCGGCGCCATCAGCGTCGCCCCTGGAAAGGCCCAGGGAGGCACGTATGACAAGACTGATCTGGGGGTTCGCCGGTATCCTGCTGTTTGGGATCGGCGCAGGAGCGACCGTCGTTTTCGGTGGCCTGTATGATGTGGGCGCCACCTCGCCGCACTGGCGGCTGACCTATCGTGTTCTGGAAACGGCACGCCTCCATTCAATCCGGCATCACGCCGAGGGCATTACCGCACCTGTCGATCTTGAAACGCAGGCACGGCTCGTCGGCGGCGCATCGCATTTTTCGACGCATTGCGCCTCCTGTCATTCCGCGCCGGGCGTCGAGGCCGAGGATATGGCGGTGGGGATGTATCCGAAGCCGCCGGTTCTGAAGGATGTGGCGCAACGCTATACACCGGGCGAACTGTTCTGGATCCTCAAGCATGGCATCAAGATGTCGGGCATGCCGTCCTGGGCGGATCATGGTGATGATGATCTCTGGAACATCGTTGCGTTTCTCGGGAGCCTTCCGGGAATGAACAGTTCTGACTACCAGGCGCTGGTCGCCCAGGCAGGAGCAGCTGGCGGACATCATACGCATCACGACATGGATATGCCGATGCCCCGACCGTAGATGCCGCTGCGATAATTGATCGAGATCAAGGAAAATATGCCATACCCCCGTATAGTAATTTCTTATTCCTGACGACGTCCGGAAAATGGGTCGGTATGCGCTTTGCCGAGGATGATGACGTGTTGGAGAAACCATGAGGTGTTGATTTTCACCGAGAACTGGGTTCTTCCGCACTTTTCGTGATGATGTTTTTTGATTATGCGGGCTGAAGGACACGCGCCCTGAGGAGTTCGAAGCCTGCTCTTCCGAACATGGTTCGCTTGATCATTTTCAGTCGGCTGATCTGTCCTTCAACCGGGCTGGTTGTCCAAGGTGTGACAAGAGACGCTTCAATGGCAGCCGCATCCCGTTCAAGCGCGGGAATCAGACGTGACAGCAGCGTCGTCTTTCCTTCTTCCAGCAGAGCCTTCAGATCGCCTCCCGTGCAGGTGTCACCCCTTTTACAGAGCAGGGTCTGCATTTTCCTGAGCCAGCAGAGTGTGACGGCAAGGTGCGGTTCAGCTTCCAGAAGGGCAGGAACCAGCAGTCCCTCCTGTCCGGCAGATAACGGATCCTCTGCGAGGAGAAGCCGCGCAAGTCTGCGTCCCCGAGGTGCAACGACATGCGCGGAAGGAACGAGTTTCGCGGAACATCCCTGTCGCGTCGCCACCCATTTCCAGACGGTGCCATATTGTCCTGCAAAGCCCTGCTCCAGGAGTTCCCGCCATAGCTGACGACTATTGCGACATCCTTCGGACCATCTCTTTTCCAGGTGGGCTGTGTAAGGCACGAGTATGCTGCGTGACGGAACCGTTCTTTTCCATGGTGGTGCATGGCCCCGCTGAAACCAGCGCCGCACGGTTTTTCTCTCTACCCCGATCGTTGTGGCGATAGCCTGAATGCTGTGTCCCGCTGTTTTCAGGGCAAGAGCTTCCTTGAAAAGAATGTCACGCCGTTCCCCAGAGGCTGACCTGACGACCGCCTGCGCCTCTTCTGGATGCGCTCTGATTGTTTCAGATATTTTGCTTACGACCGTTGATACGTTCATCTGTCGTGTCAGGGTCCTGACAGTCGTCGTAAAACGGTCCAGAATGCTGACAAAAGCGTCTGACAGGTTCTTCAGCAGATGCCAGCGGTCTGTCACCTGAAGAGCGGATGGTGCGCCTCTGCGGCATCCGTCTGCATAAGTACCGGCACGGTCTCTGGCAATGATTTCAATACCGGGGTGGACCTGCAGCCATCGGGCAAGGGTATCAGCGTCCCGATCTGGCAGGAGGTCAATGACATCATTTTTCTCAAGATCGACCACAATCGTTCCATAGTGATGTCCCCGCCGCCATGCCCAGTCATCCACCCCCACCACACGTGTAAGGGCCGTGCCTTTTGTGGTGTTCTGCACACGTGAGAGAAGACGGCGGACAAGAGTATCCGCGCTGATGGGGCAACACAGGCGCACGGTCATTCGTGCTCCAGCGGAACCGCCCAGGGTGTGGGCGATATAATAATGAAGATCGGCAAGACGTGTGGTCTGTCTGCCATGACGCACGGTTATCCCCTCAAGGGGCATGACAAACGTCCGACGTGGACAAAGCATCGTCTGGCAGAAAAAGCGCGGCACAGAAACGATCAGCGTGGCTGGACGGCCCTGCCATGGAAGATCCGCGAGTTTTCTCTGATAGAAACTGTGAATGCGTTGTGTCGGGCACTGACAGTCCGGACACACTGCACTCCGTTTTCGCAGACCGACTTCGATCTCCACTCTGTTATCCAGTGCAACAACACGACGAACGACGAGGGAACGGGGAAGATCAAGAGACCGAAGGCGTGACACTGGGGAATATCCATGAAAGTGAACGACTTTCTGGATTTCCCAGTTCCGGAACCTCAGTACAAGATACCCATCACGAAAAGTGCGGAAGAACCCAGTTCTCAACGAAAATCAACACCATGAGCACCTTACTGACGTGTTTATCGGGCGCCTGCCGCCTAAAGCAGGATTGGGTAGGGCCAATGTCCGGAGTCGGGAATGTGATCTGGGCATCCGAACGACCGAGACGAGGGCGAAAGCTGCGACAACATCTCACTCTCCGCGACGGCGCCAAGGCTCTCACGTCGTCTGTCCAATACCTCATCAATCCGGAAAATTATGTCTTCGTGTCCATTGCACTGGCTCAAATATTTCGGAAGGGTGCCAGCCGGTCCGAAAGATAAAGACGATTCATCCGCCGTAACTCGTCAGGCGCGCTTGGCGTCGTGGGAGCGTCCTTCGCGAGCATGCCGCGCAAGGCTTTCATGGTGTTCAGAACAACGGCCGCGACATCTTTCGCCAGCATCTCATCCAATCCTGGCGCGCAGACACGCAGCGCAGCCGCGATTCCGGCTATAGCATGTCCTCGCGCACGATCACGGATCTCCATCTTGTCAGTCCGCGCTTCCATCAGGGCGGACAGAGATTTCACGCGAGGATGAAGCGTGACAAGCAGTTCGATCAAAATATCCGCCAGAGCGTCCGGCGAGAGGGTGGCTGCACGTTTGGCGAGTGCGGCGTATTCGTCTTCCAGAATGGCAATATGGCGCTGCACTAAAGCGTCCGCCACTGCTTCCTTGTTCGGAAAGAAGCGATACAGCGAGCCGATCTTCGCTCCGGCTCTTGCTGCGATCTCCGCCATAGTCGTCGCCTCGTAACCGCGCTCTGCCATCACGTCCGATGCGGCTACCAGCAGTTCTTCGACACGTTGACGTCCGGCTGCTCGCAGCGGTTGAAGAGTCGCTCGTTTTGCTCTTGACGTATTTGAGTCCATCCTCAAATAATGCTCCTGCTTGAGTATATGCTCAACTTATTAACGTTTCCGTGTGTTCCGGACAACAGTTCGGGATGGCGGTTCTAATGCCGATAGGGAAGGTCTTGCCATGATTTCGCTTCCAGCCACCCGGACGGCTCTCGTCCTGATCGATCTCCAGAAGGGCATCACGGGGCTCCCCCTAGCTCCGACACCGGGTGCTTTAATTGTTGAGCGATCGAAAGAACTCGCAATGCGTTTCCGGGCTGCCGGGGCTCCGGTCATTCTGGTTAATGTAGCGTTCGCACCAGATTTCGCCGATGCCGTGCATGCGGTCGTCGATCGCAACTTTTCGCCGCCCGGAGGCTTCGCGCCGGACTGGGCAGAACTCGTTGACGGACTTGCCGAGCCAACCGATCTGCGTGTCACGAAACGGCAGTGGGGTGCCTTCTACGGCACGGATCTTGACCTCCAGCTGCGGCGACGCGGTATCACGACCATCGTGCTCGGCGGAATCGCCACCAATCTGGGCGTAGAATCGACTGCCAGAGTAGCGCATGAGCATGGATACAACGTTGTGCTCGCCGAGGATGTCATGTCCACATTCACGGACCAGATGCAGCGCTTTGCCTGCGAGGAGATTTTTCCCCGTCTTGGCCGTGTGACGACGAGCGAGGCAATTGCGCTGGATGCATAAACGCATTGTTCATGTCTGCGCGTCTCACGGTTCCCGGAGAGATCGTTCATGAACGCCGGAACATCGTCGCCTGCCCAAGGCTCGGATCGACTGCCTCCAGGCACCTGGAAAATCGTGAGCGTCGCGGCGATCGGATCTTTCATGGCGCAACTGGACGCCACGATCGTCAATGTGTCGCTACCAGATCTTGTCGCGACCCTGCACGCGCCGTTTTCACACATTCAGTGGGTGGTCAGTGGCTATCTGCTGGCGCTCGCCCTGACGTTGCCGCTGAACGGATGGCTCGTAAGCCGCCTCGGGGGGCGAGCGGTCTATTTATGGTGCTTCGGTGCCTTCACGCTGACATCGGGCCTGTGCGCGCTGGCATGGTCGGCACCGTCGCTGATCGCCTTCCGTCTACTGCAAGGCATGGCGGGCGGCCTGCTCGCTCCTATGGCGCAGATGACAGTCGCCCGTGTGGCGGGTCGGCAGATGCCGAGGGTCGCGAGTGCGATGACGGCACCCGTTCTGCTCGCGCCGCTTCTTGGGCCGGTCGTCGCGGGAGCCATCCTCTCCATCGCGTCCTGGCGCTGGATCTTTCTTCTCAATGTCCCGGTCGGGCTGGCGGCCTTCATCCTCGCCGTTCTGTTTCTCCCGGACGACAGACATGAGGAGCGCCCCCGACCGCTTGATCTGACAGGGCTCGGATTGCTCGCGCCCGCCCTCGTCTCGTTTCTCTACGGCATGGATCATGTCACCCGACCCTACGGATCAGCGACCCTGGGTGCGTCTCTCGTGCTGTTCGTCCTGTATGTCCGATCCGCTCGACACAAGGGTGATGACGCGCTGATCGATCTGCGCCTGCTGCGTGCACCCGCCTTTTCTGTGTCGGCGGTCATCATGTTTCTGACGAACGGGGTGTCGTTCGCTGGTCAGATGCTTCTACCCGTATGGCTGATCCACGTCTGCGGTGTCTCGCCCGAGCGGACGGGTCTGTTTATGGCGCCACTGGGTCTGGGGATGATGTGCGTCTATCCGCTCATTGGCCGTCTGAGTGACCAGCTTGACGCGCGCAATCTGACCGGTTGCGGGGCTCTTTTGTCGTTGGTCGGAACAGTGATTTTGGTGGTGCTTGCTTATAGCGGTCTGAACGTCGTCCTGCTGACCATAGCATTGTTGTTGCGGGGCGGCGGCGCGGGCGCCGTCGGCATTCCGGCGATGAGCGCGGGATACGCTTCGATCGCACGCGCGGATATCCCGATGGCAACGACTGCGCTGAACATCATGCAAAGGATCGGAGGGCCGATGTTGATTACAGCGTGCGCCACATTCCTTGGGTGGCGGCTTGCGACAATCGCTCCATCCCATGTCGCATCGGAGGCTTATGCCGAAACATTTGGGTTGCTTGCATTATTCCATGGTATTCTGCTATTCGCGACGCGCTGCATCAAGCCTTTGGAAAAGAAACGTCAGTTCGGATCGAACCTGTCACGCTCTGATACTGACCTGAGAAAATAAAAGTTATCCAGGCAAGATTGGGCAGCGTCATCCGCTTTAAGATCAGTTGTTTGTATTTCGGATTGTCCGAGATGAGGGCGACTACGGCCCGTCTACTTTTCAGACCGGGTCGTCTTTCTGCTTAAGCAGAAACGTGTCCTAGCACTACAGTTGTTTTTCGAGATAAAGTATGATTCCATGCATTTCCATGGAATGGAACATGATGACGGGCGGAGCATCTGTTGAAGAGACGCTGTCGCTGCTGGTTACAGGACTGCGAACGGTCAAGGAAAAGATGCGTCCCCTGTTTGGCCAGGCCCGGGTTGCGGTCTCGGCGGAGCATTATCTGGAAACCCTTCTGGGTAATCTGCCACGCAAGACAGGGTGGCAACGTGCTGAAGCGGCTGGCGATGGAGGTCCCTGGCGTCAGCAGGCCTTACTGGGCCGAACGCAGTGGAACGCAGACGGCCTGCGTGACATTGTCCGCGATCATGTTCAGGAAACCCTGGGCGATGAGGATGCTGTCCTTGTGATTGATGAGACCGGCTTCCTCAAGAAGGGCAAGGCTTCCTGCGGCGTGGGACGCCAGTATACAGGTTCGGCAGGCAAGATCACGAACTGTCAAATCGGTGTGTTTGCAGCCTATGTCTCCCCCCGGGGTCATGCTTTTGTGGATCGTGCCCTGTATCTTCCCAAAGCCTGGACCTCGGATCCGGCACGGCTGTCTTCAGCCTCTGTCCCGACAGACGTAGCATTCGCGACCAAACCCTCTCTGGCCCGACAGATGATCGAGCGCAGCCTTCGGGCGGGCCTTTCTTTTGAATGGGTTGCTGCTGACAGTGTTTATGGCGTGGGAGAGATCGAGATGGGGTTGCGGCATGCTGCAAAGGGCTATGTCCTGGGCGTGGCAGGAAACCACTGGTTCAATTCCTGGGGCCTGGGAGAAAGACCCGTTGCAGGAGAAGCCCGTGACATCGCCCGGAATGCTCCGGAACAAGCCTGGGTCTCCCTGTCGGCCGGACACGGAACAAAAGGCGAGCGCCAGTATGACTGGCTATGGTGTCCGCTCGCCGAACTCAACGGAGCAGACTATACGGCAGGCGATGGCAGAGCCTGGATCCGGGGGCTGCTCGTGCGTCGAAATCCGACTGATGGGGATCTCGCATATTTCACTGTCTGGTGCCCTACGGGAACAACGCTTGAAAAACTCGTTCAGGTCGAGGGAACGCGTTGGCGGATCGAAGAAGGTTTCAGAACGGCCAAGAACGAATTCGGCCTCGATCACAATGAAACCCGTTCCTGGCATGGCTGGCATCGTCACGTATCCCTCGTCATGCTGGCCTATGCTCTGATGGCCGGTGTAAGGGCAGAAGCAAATGCCAGACCTCCCAAAAAAAGACTATCGAACGCTTACCAGGCCTGATCCGGTGGTCCATTCAGGAAATCCGGCGTCTTATCGTCAGATTAACGCAGCAGCAGATTTCCCTCGACCATATTCTCCACTGGTCACGCTTTCGAAGAACTCACCAAGCGGTAGCTTATGCCTCTCATCTAAAAAAACAACTGTAGTGCTAGGTCGCGTTGACAAAAGATTCAATCCAAAGTCTCGCGGCGGCGAGATTGAGGAAGCTTATGAATGATAAGGCGGTTTTGTCGTATCGGGTTGTAATACGGCGCATCTGCTTGAGCCTGTTGAACATCCGCTCAATGCGATTGCGGTCTCTGTAACGCCGCCAGTCTGTTTTCTGTGGAGCGTTGCGGCCTTTGCGTGATGGAATAACCGGCAGTATCCCACGGAACAGCAGATCCTGGCGGAAGCCGTCGCTGTCATAGCCCCGATCAGCCAGCATGGCTTTGGGGTTTGGAACCGGAAACGCCATCAGGGCATCTGTGGCCTTGTAATCCGAGACCTGACCTCCGCTAAGGGCAAAGCCGAAAGGACGTCCTTGATTGTCGCACCGGGCGTGGATTTTGCTCGTAAAGCCGCCGCGTGATCGACCAAAACCCTCCGTATGAGCCCCCCTTTTGCACCTGTTGCCTGGGAGTGGGCGCGGACCACGGTACTGTCGACCATATGCTGCCAGTCATCACTCAGACCCAGGTCCACCAGGGTTTGCAGCAGGGCATCCCAGACACCCTGTTCAGCCCAACGCCGGAACCTGACATAGACAGAGTTCCATTTTCCGTAGCGCTCATGCATGTCCCGCCACGGACAACCGGTGCGCAGGACATACAACATGCCGTTGAGAAACCGGCGGTTATCTCCGGATGGTCGTGCCCAACGGCCACGCTCGGATGGCAAAAGCGGACCAATCAGCGCCCATTCACGATCCGTCAGATCCCCTCGTGTCATCCCCGCTTCACCTTATCGCCTTCGTAGAAGCAACCAGTGAATCAGATCTCAGGATGATCGTATAGACCTTTTGTCAACGCGACCTAGGTCCACGAAGCTCAGAGCATCTACATATCCTGCCACAAGGCCCAGGATGAAAATGCGCCGGCCGGAGACAGCAATTGGCATGAGGGAAGGCGACATCATGAATTCCGATATTTGACCCGGTTCAGATAAATCTGGCACGACATTCTTATTCCAGTTTTCCAGTCGTCGTCATGAGGGCCGAGGAAACGGCTTATACTGCTATGGACGTTTTCTGTGTCTGATATGCCTTCTGCTCCTGTGAAACCATCTGTTCATCACAAGGACAGGATCCACCATCTCAGACGAACAGCGCGCGCCAGGACAACACGCTGGCGCCGGATGAGTCTTTACTGGATCGGCGCTGTCCTTGTGGGTCTCACTGCCGTTTTATTTGCCAGGTTTGGTGATCAGTGCGCTGAACTGCGGACGCGCTTCGTGACGTGGCATCCCTGGGCCATGCTTGTTCTCGCGCCCGCGGGCTTTGCCTTTATTACCTGGATGACACGAACGCTTTTCAAAGGATCACAGGGGTCAGGAATTCCCCAGACGATCGCTACCCTCCACATGGGAAATTACGACGTTGTGGACCGTATTCTCACGCTGCGGATTGCCGCCGGGAAAATCATTCTGACCTGCCTTGGCCTTGTCTGCGGTGCCTCCATCGGACGTGAAGGTCCCAGCGTGCAGATCGGGGCCTCGATCATGCATGGCTTTTCACGACTGCTTGGGCAATCCAATATCGCGTCCAAGCGCAGTATGATTCTGGCGGGAGGCGCTGCTGGAATGGCAGCTGCTTTCAACACGCCGCTGGCTGGAATTGTCTTTGCTATTGAGGAGCTTTCTCACTCTTTCGAACAGAAAGCCTCAGGCCGGACATTGACGATCGTTGTGATCTCAGGTGTCACCGCTATTACCCTCATGGGAAATTATACCTATTTTGGTCATGCCGACGTCAACATCCCGGTGGGGACAGCGTGGATCGCCGTTCTTGTCTGCGGCATTGTCGGGGGACTGGCTGGGGGGAGCTTTGCCGCACTCGTCATCAGGGCTTCCAGAGGCTTACCTGGCTCTGTCGGCCGATTGGCCAAACAGCGTCCGATCATGTTCTCAGCATTGTGCGGACTGTTGACCGCGGTGATCGGCCTGATCTCCAAAGGGAATACTTACGGAACGGGCTATGTGCAGGCCCAGGCAATTTTCGCAGGAACCGACCACTACCCGGCCTCGTTCTTTATCCTGAAGTATCTCTCCATGCTGGTTTCGTACTGTTCGGGAATTCCAGGTGGAATGTTCGCACCTTCTCTTGCAATCGGCGCGGGTATCGGCGGATGGATCGAGCAGTTTCTGCCGCACACGACCCCCGGTGCAGTCGTGCTGTTGGGGACAGTCGCCTATTTCTGTGGTGTTGCTCAATCGCCGTTAACAGCAACGATTATCGTCATGGAAATCTGCGATAACCAGCAAGTGACCCTTGCACTTCTGGCCACAGCGTTTCTGGCGTTTGGTGTTTCCCGGATTGTCTGCCCTCAACCTCTCTATACTGCCTTGGCCGACAGATTTCTGGAAACGATGGACAAACCCTCGGCACGACCAGAGCCCATGCTTACGAAACAGGACTCTGCCTCTGAGGAGAAGTTACCGATCTAAGCTTGAGAGACGGGTGGAGGGGAACAGTCTTCGGACGACCCATTCCATCGTAAGTCCTTGTACGATGATCGTGAATACCACTACGCCGTAACAAACCGGCAACAGCAACTCCCGTAAGTCTCCGGCTGGCAGTCCAAGCGCCAGAGAGACCGAGATGCGGCCACGGAGGCCACCCCATGTCAGGATACCCAGGACGCGGCCTCGTTCCCATTGCCTGAGATGGGTTGGGAGCGTTGAAAAGAGCACGCTCAAGGCCCGCACAGCAATGGATAGCGGGATGATGGCAAGCGTCGCCAAAACTGCAAACACATGCGGCTTGATCTCAAGGATTTCAAAGCCGATCAGCATGAACAGCAGGACGTTCAGCACCTCGTCAATAAGGGTCCACGCAACGTCGAGATCCTTGCGGGACGCTTCATCGAAAATGGAATGGCTATAGCTTGTTCCAAAGCACAGTCCTGCCACCACGACGGCAATCGCTCCGGACATTCCAAACTGATTGGCGATGCTGAAGGTTCCAGTGGCCAGGGCCAGCGATGTCAGCAGGTCGATATGCGGATCCCGCTGTCCCTTGAGCACCCGCAAAGCCATCCACCCGGTCAATGCGCCCAACAGACCACCACCGATAGAGGTGGTCCCCATTTTTCGGACAAAGCGATAAGCTATCATCTGGCCTGAACGAGGACGGGTTTTATGGGCAAGGTTACGCGGAAACGGTATGCGGCAGAGTTCAAGTCACGGGTTGCGCTGGAGGCGATCCGTGGGGAACTGACGCTGGCGGAACTGGCTTCGAAACATGGGGTACATCAGACGATGATCGCCCAGTGGAAACGGCAGGCGATCGAGGGGATGGCGGCGACCTTTTCCGGGAAGACGGTGGCTGAGCCCCCGGTCAGCCCAGCTGACGTGGAGAAACTGCACGCGAAGATAGGCGAACTTCTCGTGGAACGGGATTTTTTGCGGGATGCCTCTGCTCGGTTGGGCGTGATCAGAGGCGGCAGATGATTGACCTGAAGCGAGCGCGTCTGCCGATAATCCGGCAATGCACGCTGCTGCAACTCAACCGGTCGGGCGTCTACTATCGGCCTGTGCCACAGAGCGAGGCCAATCTGGAGCTGATGCGGCTGATCGACGCCCAGTTCCTGGAAACGCCATATTATGGCTCACGGCAGATGACATGGTATCTGCGCCGCCTGGGATATGAAGTCGGCCGCAAGCGGGTCCGGCGGCTCATGGCGATCATGGGCCTGCGGGCGGTCTACCAGAAGCCGCGCACGAGTGTGCCTCATCCGGAGCATCGGAAATATCCGTATCTGCTGCGGGATCTGGTCATTGAGCGGCCTAACCAGGTCTGGTGTTCCGATATCACGTATATCCCCATGAAACGGGGATTTCTCTATCTCGTGGCGATCATGGACTGGTTCACGCGCAAGGTGCTGTCCTGGCGTCTGTCGAACACGATGGATGCGGAGTTCTGCATCGAGGCGCTACAGGATGCCCTCATGCGCTATGGCGCCCCGGACATTTTCAATACTGACCAGGGGTCGCAGTTTACGACGCCCCGTTTCACCGGGCTCCTGGAAGAGCGTCAGATCCGCATCAGCATGGGACGGGCGCGGGCGATGGCTGGACAACGTGTTCATCGAGCGTCTGTGGCGGTCGCTGAAATATGAATGCGTCTACCTGCACGCGTTCGAGACCGGATCAGAGCTGAGGGCCGGGCTTGGCAGATGGATCGCCCATTATAACGAAAGGCGTCCGCATACGGCGCTGGCTGGACGTACGCCCGATGAGGCGTATCATAACGTGCCGACGCCATCTGGTCCGGGGTTAACCCCGGACCAGATGGCCAACAGCAACGCCGTCAGAAGGGCGGCATAACAACAACCGGGTATAGCTTATCAAGCCCGCAAAACTGTCCGAACGGACGGGACCACCTCACTGGTGGTTCCGCAGGCTGATGCGCCGTTTCCTGTTCCAGACCATTCATGATGTCTGTCTGATGCTCGATCGTGAAGCGGCAGGACGCGAAACCAGTCCATCGGGTGGTGTCATTGATAGCCAGTGAATTGCCCCGGGTTTTGTGGAGACAGAACGACCCGTGAGGTAAGAAGAATTCATGAGCAACAAATCGAAGCGTTTTCCGCCTGAATTTCGCGAGCGTGCAGCCCGCATGGTTCTGGAGGAAGAGAAGAACCATCCATCACGTTGGTCCGCAGTGATGATGATAGCGCCAAAGCTGGATATTCATCCTGACACGCTGTCAAAATGGACCCGTCTGCATGAGCGGGCCAATGCGCCTGCGGTGAGTGACCTGCCTGATCGAGAGAAGATCAGGCAACTGGAGCGAGAGAACCGCGAATTGCGGCAGGCCAATGAAATCCTGCGCAAGGCATCAGCATATTTTGCCCAGGCGGAGCTCGACCGCATCTTCAGACCATGACACGCTTCATTGAGGAGCATCGGCAGACATATGGTGTCGGGTCAATCTGCAGGGTTCTGTCGATTGCACCATCTGCCTATTACGCTTATCGGGCGAGACAGAAAAATCCCTGTGTGCGCAGCCAGAAAGATAAAGAGCTCTGTCATGAAATCCGCAGGATCTGGAACGATAATTTCTGCGTCTACGGAGTGCGCAAGGTCTGGCATCAGCTCAGACGTGAAGGTCTGGATGTCGCCCGCTGCACGGTAGAGCGGCTGATGCACCGGATGGGACTGAAAGGTGTCATGCGTGGCAAGGGGGTCAGAACCACACGGCCCGATCCGGCACGGCCCTGTCCACAGGATCTGGTACAGCGACAGTTTCATGCACCAGCCCCCAATAGACTCTGGGTTTCGGATTTTACTTACGTTTCCACCTGGCAGGGCTTTGTGTATGTGGCCTTCATCATTGATGTCTTTGCCCGGGTTATTGTGGGCTGGCGCGTCTCGTCCACTGCCCATACCGACTTCGTGCTGGATGCCCTTGAGCAGGCTCTGTGCCAGAGGCGGCCTGAGGGAAAAGTGACCCACCATTCCGACCGCGGATGTCAATATGTGTCCATTCGCTACACGCAAAGACTGGCTGAAGCGGGCCTTGTTGCTTCTGTCGGAAGCGTTGGGGATTCCTATGATAACGCTTTGGCGGAGACCATTAACGGACTTTATAAAACCGAACTCATCTATCGACAGGGGCCATGGAAAAACAGGGACGCTGTTGAGCTAGCAACACTGAAATGGGTCGACTGGTTCAATAATCGGCGGCTCCTGTCCTCCATTGGAAACATCCCGCCAGCAGAAGCCGAAGCACGTTTTTATGCGCAACAGAAATCACATGCATTAGCCGCTTAAATCAGATAAAAAACGTCTCCACAAAACCCGGGGCAATTCACCAGAGTATCAAGGCACCCCACGCAAAGACACGTGGTTATGACGCAGGCAAGAAGATCGTCGGTCGGAAACGTCACATCGCAGTTGATACGGATGGCCGCCTTCTCCTGGTTCAGCTGACAACAGCCGATATTTCGGACAGTGCAGGAGGACAGATGATCCTTGATGCCATTCGTAAACGCTGGCCTTGGGTGAAGCACCTGTTTGCCGATGGAGCCTATGACCGCCTCCAGTTGATGGATAAGGCCACTTTTCTCGACTTCACAGTCGAGATCATCCGGCGGTCAGAGACAGCAAAAGGGTTTGAAATCCTGCCGCGTCGGTGGGTTGTTGAACGGACCTTCGGTTGGATAATCCGCTGGCGTCGCCTTGTGAAGGACTACGAACAGCGGATCGACGTCGCAGAGGCCATGATCCACATCGCCATGGGAAGCCTCATGCTACGCCGAAACGCTCATCCGTGAATTTCCAAAAGGGCTCTAAGATCAGACGGATAGCGTTTCGTCTTGCGTGTAATTCCGGCCATGCGGCCTCGTTGTGCTGGCGTCCACATCCTGCCTTTGAATCACGCGCAAAACCTCTTGAAAACCTATCACAGCGAATTTCCAAAAGGGCTCTTAGCTATGTTCAGATGTATTCATATTCAGTCAGATTGCATGCCCCAGTAGCATAGTCAATATTGCACAGAAAATGTGTTGATCATGAATTACAAAAGACGTGTTCGTGTTTTATTGTAATGCGTTATCTTTCTAAAAAATTCTTAACTTTCGATGAATCGTTGAAACCTCGTTCAAACAGAATGGTTTGTTGTAATGACGGTCGTATCCGTGACCGTCTTGATATTGGAAACGAGGAATAGAAAAATGGCAAATCAAGGTGGTAGTCACGAACAGCATGTCAAGGCTGGCGAACAGAGCCACAAAAACACTGGCACGTCGCATGACGAAAAGAATCAAGGTGCGCATGGCTCCGGCACGAGAGGCGGCACTCACGAGCAGCACGTCAAAGCTGGTGAGCAGAGCCACAAGAATGCAAGCACATCGCATAGCGAGAAAGAGGAAGGCGAGCATGGCTCCGGCACGCGGGGCGGCACGCATGAGCAACATGTCAAAGCAGGCCAGCAGAGCCACAAAAATAGCTGACTCTGTGTCTGCTACCGGGGACATCGGCAATATCGCTGACGTCCCCGGAAACCGAATGCTTTCCTTAACTTACGAACTGTCCCATACCAGTCAGGTAAAGGACAGGCTTTCGAAAATGGAGAAAATCCATGGGCTTTTTTTCGAAACCGATAAGGACCCTTGACGATCTGTTTGTGCATACCCTTCAGGATATCTATTATGCTGAAAATCAGATCGTCAAGAACTTGCCCACGATGGTGGAAAACGCTGCTGATCCGGAGCTGAAGGCGGCATTTCAGCATCATCTGACGGAAACGGAAGAGCAGGTCCGCAGACTGGAGCGGGTATTCCATATGCACGATCAGCCCGTTAAAGGGGTGACGTGTCAGGCTATGGATGGAATCCTTGCCGAGGCAAAAGACATTATTAGTGATTGTGATGATCCTGAAGTTTGTGACGCCGCCATGCTTTCAGCCGCTCAGGCCGTAGAGCATTATGAAATAACCCGTTATGGCAGCCTTATCGCTTATGCCATACAGCTTGGCCGTCCCGACTGTGCCGCCGTCCTGAAGCAGACGCTTGAGGAGGAAAAATCGGCTGATCAGAAACTGACACATATCGCCGAGAAGGGTGTAAACCAGCATGCAGCCTAGGGCCTGTTAGATCTTGAATTTCTTCCCATATTGTAGGGATGGAAGAAGGAGACAGAACAGGCACCTTTACGGACGAGACATGGGCGATCTGGGAACCTCTGATTGAGGAGGTTCGCCCGAGGGGCAAGACGCCGCCACATGATCTGCGGCGGACGATAGCAGCGATTTTCTGGCGTCATGAGAATGGCGCGAAATGGCGGAGTATCCCCGCTGAACTGGGTCCGTGGTGGCGGGCTGCGCAGCTTTTCATCCGCTGGGCGAAGCTCGGCGTATGGGAGCACGGCCAGCCATTCCCGCGAAACGACGCGATGGCCCGGTCGCCTGCCCCAAATGGGCCTATCGGTGTCGGCATCTCGTTGAGAACCTCTGGGCTCGCCTCAAGGAGTGGCGCGCTGTCGCAACCAGATATGAAAAAACAGCAACGTCGTTCCTCGCGGTCATCCACATCGCTGCCGCAGCAGACTGGATCAAGCCCTAACAGGCCCTAGTTCCATCGTGTCCTTCTTCAGCGCCGCCCCCGCTTCGGCCGCAACCGTCTGGCCCGCGCGTTCGCTGCCCGTCAGGGCGACGCCACGGATGCGGAAATCTTTGATCAGTTCAGCGGACTGGTCGTTGTCGAGGAAGATATTGGTATAGACGCCAGCAGGTGCCCCTGCGTCATGGAACAGCTTTTCAAAGGCCAGCGCACATTGCGGCACGTTGGGTGCGTGTTTCGCAATGACCACGTTGCCCGCCATCAGGTTCGGGCCCGCCACGCGGGCAAGCTGGTAATAGGGAAAGTTCCACGGCTCGATGCAGTAAATCACGCCCAGCGGTTGGTTGATGATCTTTGCGTGGCCTTCCTTGACCTTCAGATGCGTAGAAGCGAGGAATTTCTCCGCACCATCGGCATAGAAGGAGAGGATGTCGGCGGTGATATCGATTTCCTCCAGCGCGTCAGGCAGCGCCTTGCCCATTTCGGTCGCGATCAGGCGCGCATGGGCCACACGGTCGCGGCGCAGCAGATCGGCGGCCTTTGACATGATGACCTTACGGGCCGCGATGTCACGCTTTTTCCAGTCGGTCTTCCACACATGGTCCGCGCGATCGACAATCGCCTTCATCTGCGCGGTGGTGTGAAGCTCGAACGTGCGTTCCACGGTTTCCGTGGTCGGGTTGAGGGTCTGGTAAAAACTTATTGGTCCGTTTCCCTGTTTATGGATTATGGAAAGGGTAGTCGGTGTAGCCATGCGCACTGCCGCCATACATCGTCGCCGGGTCCAGCGGATTGAGCGGCCAGTTATGTTCCAGCCGCGCAGGCAGGTCAGGATTGGCGATGAACTTCCGGCCAAAGCCGATCATGTCCGCCCAGCCATGCGCCAGCACATGCTGTGCTTTGTGCAGGTCGTAACGGCCCGCACACAGGATGCGGCCGCCAAAGATGTCGCGTACGCTGGTGCGGAAGGTGTCTGGCATTTCGGGTGCATTGTCCCAGTCAGCTTCGGCCAGCGAGACGTAGGCGATGCCCGCCTCCGCCAGTACGCGCACGGCTGCCGTGTAGGTTTCCGCTGGATTGTCCTCCAGCAGGCCGAGATAGACGCGCTCTTCCGTCGTCGTGCCGAACAGCGGAGAAAACCGCACGCCCATCCTGTCGGGCGTGACGACGGCGGAGACGGCCTCGACCACCTCGCGCAGGAAGCGCAGGCGATTGGACAGGCTGCCGCCATAGGCATCGATGCGGAAATTGGCCCGTTCGGAGATAAACTGGTTGATCAGGTAGCCATTGGCTGCGTGGATCTCTACCCCATCGAAGCCTGCGGACAGCGCGTTGCGCGCCGCCTGTGCATACATCTCCACCACTTCATGAATTTCGGGAATGGACAGCGCGCGCGGCGTGTCAGGTGGCACCAGCTTTCCCGTGCCTGGTCCCGTGGGGATGAACACATTCACGCCTGTTGCCGCGACCGCAGACGGGGCGATCGGCGCCTCATGACCGGGTTGCAGGGCGCGGTGAGAGACACGACCGACATGCCATAACTGCGCAAAGATAAGCCGCTGTTTTGCATGCACCACATCGGTAACCAGTTTCCAGCCCGCGATCTGTTCAGGAGAGTAGATGCCCGGTGTCCAGGCATAGCCCTGCCCGCGAGGTTCGATCTGCGTGCCTTCGGTAATCAGGAAACCTGCCTGCGTGCGCTGCGCGTAATACTCGGCCATCAGCGCGTTGGGAATATCGCCGGGCTGGGTGCTGCGGCAGCGTGTCAGTGGTGGCAGGAAGATCCGGTTTTCAAGAGGCAGATCTCCCAGCCGCACAGGCCTGAATAAAGAAGATGAAGACATGACCAACCTTGTTTACAAATACAGGCCATTCGTCCGGCCTGCCTGTAAACATTGACCCGCCCCATCTTATGCGCAAGAACGCACATAAACCGCCACTAGTGTCAGGAATGATACCATGCCTCGCATCCGTCATACCACGCTGGCCTGCAGCCCCGGCTGCACGGTGGAAGCCACGCTGGAACTGTTTGGCGGGAAGTGGAAGGCGTTGATTCTGTATCACCTGTTCGAGGACGGAGTGCTGCGGTTCGGCGAACTGCGCCGCCGTCTTCCCAACGTCACGCAGCGGATGCTGACCAATCAGTTGCGCGAACTCGAGGCAGACGGACTGGTGTCACGCACCGTTTTCCCCGAGGTGCCACCGCATGTGGAATACGCCCTGACCGAACTGGGAAAGACGCTGAAGCCAGTTATTCAGGCGCTCAAGAAGTGGGGAGATCGGTATGCGCATTCTGTTCAGCGGAACAAAGCTGGTGATCGAGATTGACCGCTAAGCATCGTGGCAATTCCGGCTCAACCTATCTGTCGGGTTAGCAAAAGCAGAGCAGACAGGCTGCAGTCGCCTCTTTGCGGACGCTGGTACATTTCCCAGTATCTCTTAAAAGCAGACCTAAAAGTGCGACCTAGGAACACTGATCTTCGGTGGTTTAGGGCCTGTTAGATCTTGAATTTCTTCCCATATTGTAGGGATGGAAGAAGGAGACAGAACAGGCACCTTTACGGACGAGACATGGGCGATCTGGGAACCTCTGATTGAGGAGGTTCGCCCGAGGGGCAAGACGCCGCCACATGATCTGCGGCGGACGATAGCAGCGATTTTCTGGCGTCATGAGAATGGCGCGAAATGGCGGAGTATCCCCGCTGAACTGGGTCCGTGGTGGCAGGCTGCGCAGCTTTTCATCCGCTGGGCGAAGCTCGGCGTATGGGAGCGGCTGCTCGCACTGGTTCAGGAACAACAGGGAGTGGCATTCGGAATGACTTTTCTGGATGGCACGAACATCAGGGCTCACCACAAAGCGGCGGGAGCCCAAAAAAAGGGGCCTCTTTCGAAGAGCGAGACCATCGTGAAGCACTTGGCCGCTCTCGCGGCGGCTATGGCACAAAAGTCTGCGTGATCGCTGATGGACATGGAAAAGCCTTCGGTTTTGCGCTGGCCCCTGGACAGGCTCATGAACTGCCTCTGACACCAGCCATGCTCGACAGCCTTCCCGCCACTCCCCTGTGGGTAGTAGCGGACAAGGGCTACGCGTCGAACGCCATGCGTGAACGGATATGGGACATGGGAGCACGGCCAGCCATTCCCGCGAAACGACGCGATGGCCCGGTCGCCTGCCCCAAATGGGCCTATCGGTGTCGGCATCTCGTTGAGAACCTCTGGGCTCGCCTCAAGGAGTGGCGCGCTGTCGCAACCAGATATGAAAAAACAGCAACGTCGTTCCTCGCGGTCATCCACATCGCTGCCGCAGCAGACTGGATCAAGCTCTAACAGGCCCTAAGGTCCAAGGGCGCTTATCAATCCACTTATCCCCCCACATACTTAAACTTTTTAGAATTGGCATGAGGCTTTCTCCTTCTGGAGTGAGAGAGTATTCAACTTTTGGCGGCACGACGGCATAGACCTTCCGTTCAATAAGGCCATCCTCTTCTAATTCTCTCAACTGCTTAACGATAAGTCGAGGAGAGGCTCCCACAGCGAGCTTACTAAATTCATTATAACGCATTGTTCCATCCAGAAGATGAAAAAGAAAGACTCCCTTCCATTTACCGCCAATAACATTCAAAGCAGCCTCAATAGAACAGCCAGGGATACGTTCCCATCTCTTCTCTTTTTTCATTCAGCCCTCCATCACTATACAAAATTATACTATATGGTTTTTTATACAGTATTTTCTTTTCTAACTTAGAACGCTACCTTCTACGAGAGTAAAGTTTTCATTTTTATTATAACGAGGCTACTGGTGAAACTGTTTGAACCGCTGACACTTCGCAATATTACACTCCGCAATCGTATTGTAATGTCACCAATGTGCATGCATTCAGCGCTTTCTGGTGGTTTTGTAAGCGATTTCCATCTTGTCCATTACGGAGCACGCGCTCTTGGTGGGGTAGGTCTAGTCTTTTTTGAAACACTGGCAACGCTTGAAAACGGTATGATTGGCCCAGGAGATCTCGGCATTTGGAGCGATGAACATATTGATGGTCTAAAGCGCCTTGTACAGGTTGTTCAAAAAATGGGCGCTAAAGCCGGTGCCCAAATTGGACATGCAGGGCGACTGGAAGGAACACAGGTCCACACGGCAATTGCTCCATCTGCCATTGCTTTTTCAGAAAATACTCAGGTCCCGCACGAACTTACTAACGAAGAAATTCTGAACATAGTTCAAAGCTTTAAAGCGGCGGCCAAACGGGCGCGACTGGCTGGCTTCGATATTCTGGAAATCCATACAGCGCATGGATATCTTCTGAATGAATTTTTATCTCCACTGGCCAACAAACGAACTGACACGTGGGGAGGAAGTCACGAAAATCGCTACCGTATAGTGCGATATATTCTTGATGAAGTCCGGCAGGAATGGGATGGTCCGTTATTTGTCCGGATATCATCTACAGATTACGCTCATGGTGGAAACACACCAGAAGATTTTGTCATCTATGGGCAGTGGATGAAGGAACAGGGTGTCGACCTCATAGATTGTTCTTCTGGAGGCATTGCACCTGCTAAAGTCGATAGTTTTCCGGGGTATCAGGTCACTGCGGCAACGCTGCTCCGTGAGCAATTAGACATTATGACAGGTGCCGTTGGGCTCATTGAAACCGGAGATCTCGCCGCCGATATTATCGGCAACAATCGAGCAGATCTTGTTTTCATTGGCAGGGCAATTCTACGAGACCCCTTCTGGCCGAGAACTGCGGCTGATGAACTACGGGTCAGCATCACTGTACCAGATCAATATACTCGCTATGGTGCATGGTGGCTGAACAATCAGCCTCGCCCCACACCAGCACTCCCCCAGACAACCGCTGAGTAAAATATCCAACGTAATTAGTTAGAGCTACCAGGTTCAGCTCTTATAAAGAGCTGAATTTGCATTTAGGGCCTGTTAGGGCTTGATCCAGTCTGCTGCGGCAGCGATGTGGATGACCGCGAGGAACGACGTTGCTGTTTTTTCATATCTGGTTGCGACAGCGCGCCACTCCTTGAGGCGAGCCCAGAGGTTCTCAACGAGATGCCGACACCGATAGGCCCATTTGGGGCAGGCGACCGGGCCATCGCGTCGTTTCGCGGGAATGGCTGGCCGTGCTCCCATGTCCCATATCCGTTCACGGAAGGCGTCCGAGGCATAGCCCTTGTCCGCCACCACCCACAAAGGAATGGCGGGAAGGCTATCGAGCATATCTGGAGCCAGCGGCAGTTCATGGGCCTGGCCGGGCGCCATGGCAAAACCAACAGCCTTTCCATGCCCGTCTGCTATCACGCAGACTTTCGTGCCATAGCCGCCGCGAGAGCGGCCAAGTGCTTCACGATGGTCCCGCTCTTCAAAAGAGCCCCCTTTTTTTGGGCTCCCGCCGCTTTGTGGTGAGCCCTGATGTTCGTGCCATCCAGAAAAGTCATTCCGAATGCCACTCCCTGTTGTTCCTGAACCAGTGCGAGCAGCCGCTCCCATACGCCGAGCTTCGCCCAGCGGATGAAAAGCTGCGCAGCCTGCCACCACGGACCCAGTTCAGCGGGGATACTCCGCCATTTCGCGCCATTCTCATGACGCCAGAAAATCGCTGCTATCGTCCGCCGCAGATCATGTGGCGGCGTCTTGCCCCTCGGGCGAACCTCCTCAATCAGAGGTTCCCAGATCGCCCATGTCTCGTCCGTAAAGGTGCCTGTTCTGTCTCCTTCTTCCATCCCTACAATATGGGAAGAAATTCAAGATCTAACAGACCCTAGAGCTTTTCAAGCATTACGACATCATGCGTCCCCACGGCAGCGACTACCAACATTTAAAACAATTGCGTGGTTATGTTAAGCGCTCGGCGCAGCTATGTAGTAACTTAAGCTCATGCTGGTAATAGAGAGAAACATCCTCTAACCAAACAATCTGTGCGATTGGCGCAGGCGGATCGCAATAGAGGTGTGAGAAAAGGTCATGATGAATACATCCGAAAACATATTTTATCTAATTGGCTCGGATGGTTCAAGATATGTGCCTTATAAAAAAGAAAATAGAAAGAATGGAAAGTATGGATATGAAATACTTCCATCGGGTTACGGCAATGATCCATCTCGCGCGGAGTATACAGAAGACGTCGAGCAGAGGTGGACCCGTCCGTTCGGACAGTTTTGTGGGCTTGATAAGCTATACCCGGTTGTTGTTATGCCGCCATTCTGACGGCGTTGCTGTTGGCCATCTGGTCCGGGGTTAACCCCGGACCAGATGGCGTCGGCACGTCATGATACGCCTCATCGGGCGTGCGTCCAGCCAGTGCCGAGTGCGGACGCTGCCCGTTATAATGGGTGATCCATCCGGCAAGCCCGGCCCGTAGCTCCGATCCGGTCTCGAACGCATGCAAATAGACGCATTCGTATTTCAGCGACCGCCACAGACGCTCGATGAACACGTTGTCCAGCCATCGCCCGCGCCCGTCCCATGCTGATGCGGATCTGACGCTCTTCCAGGAGCCCGGTGAAACGGGGCGTCGTAAACTGCGACCCTTGGTCAGTATTGAAAATTTCCGGAGCGCCATAGCGCGTGAGGGCATCCTGTAGCGCCTCGATGCAGAACTCCGCATCCATCGTGTTCGACAGACGCCAGGACAGCACCTTGCGCGTGAACCAGTCCATGATCGCCACGAGATAGAGAAATCCCCGTTTCATGGGGATATACGTGATATCGGAACACCAGACCTGGTTAGGCCGCTCAATGACCAGATCCCGCAGCAGATACGGATATTTCCGATGCTCCGGATGAGGCACACTCGTGCGCGGCTTCTGGTAGACCGCCCGCAGGCCCATGATCGCCATGAGCCGCCGGACCCGCTTGCGGCCGACTTCATATCCCAGGCGGCGCAGATACCATGTCATCTGCCGTGAGCCATAATATGGCGTTTCCAGGAACTGGGCGTCGATCAGCCGCATCAACGCCAGATTGGCCTCGCTCTGTGGCACAGGCCGATAGTAGACGCCAGACCGGTTCAGATGCAGCAGCAGGCATTGCCGGACAATGGAAAGGCGCGGTCGCTGTGGGTCAATCATCTGCCGCCTCTGATCACGCCCAACCGAGCAGAGGCATCGCGTAAAAAATCCCGTTCCACGAGAAGCTCGCCTATCTTCGCGTGCAGTTTCTCCACATCAGCAGGGCTGACCGGGGGCTCGGCCACCGGCTTCCCGGAGAAGGTCGCCGCCATCCCCTCGATCGCCTGCCGTTTCCACTGGGCGATCATCGTCTGATGCACACCATGTTTCGAAGCCAGTTCCGCCAGCGTCAGTTCCCCACGGATCGCCTCCAGGGCAACCCGTGTTTTGAACTCCGCCCCATACCTCTTGCGCGTAACCTTACCCATAAAACCTGCCCTCTCTCAGGTCGGATTATAGCTTATCGCCCTGTCTGAAAAATGGGGACCACCTCTGTTTGCCCAGAGTGTTGAGGCTGTATTGGTTTTATCAAGCAAGCCTTCTCTCAATCGCGCACCATCACTGGCGGCGGCATCTGTCGTCTTCCATTTGCGGAGCAGACGAAACTTCCGATCGATGGAAATATGAGATTTGTAGCCAAAGAACGGGATGGCCAAGTCTGTTGCGGGCATACTCCCGTCCTCCTTTCGTTTCGCTTTCGTGAACTTCAACGTCCAGCGCGCATGACGGTCCTTGTGGGACAGCTTGGAGGCTTGTCCTGCCTGTCCCTGTGGGATCCGTCGGATCCATCCTTCCCGCAGATCCGCCTTTTCATCGTTAGTATTGCGCTACTTTGGGGCTGCTACCAATGTTGCAGCCAGAATCTGGCCTGACATCGACAGATACGGGCGATGATCATGTTTGTGGAGAAGACGCGTCCTCTCGATTCGAATCCGATTCGCGCAGAAAGTGATTATTTTTACATCATTTGAATTTATGCCTTTTTATTTGAAGTAAATAAATAATTGAAATAAAATTAGAATATTCATTATCGCATTAGAGTAATATCGGATAAATTCAATTTATTTTATTGTTTATTTGAACATATTGAGTAATTTTTTCTCCTTTTCATATTTATATTAAAAATATGAGCGAATGTTATTTTTAAGTTCAAGGGTTGGAAATTGCTAAGCCGCATATATTCACGTTTCAAGTCGATAATATATGAAAATATACATATTAATACACAATTTTGGCAACAAACCGAAGAATTAGGCACTATTTTTTGCTGATTATCAGGAGTTTTTTCTATATTTGTACAGATAAAAATATTTTATTGTTTTAAGTCACGTTTTTTCGAGATATACCATTCGCATCAGAGGCGATATGCCTCGATATACTCTAATTTTTAAAGTAATTATTGGAGTATATGTTTTCTCGGAGGTAATGATGGCAGAAAATCTTCTGACAATTGCTCAGGTGTGCGAACGCGTGTCTATGTCGGCGTCTCACATACGCAAAAGGATTAAGCTGGGAAAATTTCCCGCGGCGACGCACAGGTTGAGCACACGTATGGTGAGATGGAGCGAAAGCAGCATTAATGAATGGATTGAAAAGACGCACGAGCAGAAAAAACACTAAACTGTTGAATATAAAACAGAATAACTCATGACTCATGTGTAGAGTGAAATGAATGGAAGAATTTACTCGATACGACGATCACCGACCTCACCGTTTTCTGTGTTGTAGAAGTGTCACGGCGTCGGCTGCGTCTGACATCAGAAGATCGGCCCATATCTGAGCCAGCTCCTGCCGACGTTCCATATGCAGAGCCCGGTTATACGCGGCTTCAACTCTGTTTTGATTTGAGTGTGCCAGCATAAGATCAATGACAGCTCTGTCCTGCGGATAATGCTCGTTCATGATGGACGAAAACGAAGCACGAAAACCATGTGGCACCTGTCTGCCAGCGTAGCCTGCCCGCTGCAGAAGATAACCGAGAGCGTTTTCGCTCATCGGGCGATGGGCCCACCGCGCATTAGGAAAAACAAGAGGGCCTCTGCCCGTCAGCGTAGAGACCGCATCAAGAATGTCCCGTGCCTGACGCGATAAGGGAACAACGTGCTCACGCCGCATCTTCATGCGCTCTGCTGGAATGACCCAGGTGGTTCTGTCCGCAGACACCTCATGCCAGGCCATTGCATGTACTTCACCGGGACGCACAGCAGTCAGAGCCAGAAAACGCATCGCCAGAAGCGTAACCGGGTGGGCCGGGATGGCTTCGACGTCCTGGAAGAGGCGTCTCAGCGCATCAAGATCAATGAGGGCAGGTTGTCGTCCTTTCTTCAGAGGAGCCAGAGCGCCTTTGATAACGGCGGCGGGATCATGAGAACCCAGCCCATGCGCGATACCGAACAGAAAAATAGCACTTAATCTCTGTCTGATCCGGCGCGCCGTTTCCTTCGCACGCCCAGCTTCAATTTTCCTGATTGCTTCAAGGACCATCGGAGCAGTGATATCGTCCAGGTCGATGTGCCCCAGATGCGGCCAGATCAGACGCTCAAGACTCGTTCGAACGTCTTCACTGTGTCGGGGTGTCCACCGGGCAGATTGAGTCTGAATCCACATTTCGCCGACATGCTGCAGCTGTCTATCAGTGCGCCTGGCTTGCGCTTGTCTCTGACGACGGGTCAGAGATGGATCACGGCCCGCCCGCAGCTCCGCGCGTGCCTGATCACGGGCGTCACGGGCCGCTGCAAGCGTCACCTCAGGGTAAGCGCCAAAAGCGAGCAGCTTTTCCCGCCCACCAAAGCGATACTTCATGCGCCACAGACGCGAGCCATTTTTCTGGACCAGAATGAACAGTCCGCCTGTATCGGCAAGCTTGTATGGCTTCTCTCGGGGTGCGAGGCGACGCAGCTGAACGTCTGTCAGCATTGATACCCCAACACCAGAAATGATACCCCCATATCTACCCCCACAATGCATGAGCTTGAAGGAACATCACAGCGCGTCATAGAGCACATAAGTGGCAGAAAACTGCCAGTCTTTCTGTGCTTGAAACGCTATAGACTGCTATGGGATATATCAACTGGCGGAGAAGGTGGGATTCGAACCCACGGTACCCATAAGGCACAACGGTTTTCGAGACCGCCCCAATCGACCACTCTGGCACCTCTCCGTAACGCCTTGCAGCGCTCGCAGCGAGCTTTTAGGCAAAGTTTTCATCAGGCACAAGAGGGGAATTGCGTCTCTGTCTGTTTTCGGTTGACGAAAAACCCGTCTCCCGCGTAAAAGCCCCTCTCCACCGCCGTAAGGTGGGGCAGACTGCGCAACAGCGGTCAACGAGAAAAAGCGACTGGACTGATCGCCTGCGTGAAAGCGCCGCGAGATGTCGATTGATCGGAAAGAGACGAGTTTCATTATGTTCGCAGTTATCCGCACCGGCGGTAAGCAGTATCGCGTTACGCCAAACAGCGTGCTCAAGATCGAAAAGCTTGAAGCTGAAGCTGGTTCGACCATCACATTCTCCGATGTTCTCGCTGTCGGCGGTGAAGCTGGTACGACCATCGGCGCTCCGCTGGTTGCTGGCGCCTCCGTGACAGCCACGGTCATCGCGCAGGACCGCCTTGCGAAGATCATCATCTTCAAGAAGCGTCGTCGTCAGAACAGCCGTCGCAAGAATGGTCACCGCCAGCCGGTCACCGTTGTTCGTATTGGCGAGATCAAGGCTGCCTGATCTCTCTTCGTGAGGTTGATCACAGGCAGGCATTAAGCAGGAGTAAGGTTCATGGCACAAAAGAAAGCAGGCGGTTCGTCCCGTAACGGACGCGACAGTGCAGGCCGTCGTCTTGGTGTGAAGAAGTTCGGTGGCGAAAGCGTCGTCGCTGGCAACATCATCGTCCGTCAGCGCGGCACGAAGATGCTGGCTGGTGCGAATGTTGGCGTTGGTCGCGACCACACGCTTTTCGCGCTGTCAGACGGCAACGTGCGCTTCCAGCGTCGTGGTGACGACCGCGTTCATGTTTCGGTCGAGGCTCTGCCGCTCGCAGCTGAGTAAAAGGCCCTGCGCGGGATCCCCCGCGTCTAGACGCAAGACAGGGGCCGATCCGGTTTGGATCGGCCCTTTTTGTATCCCTGTCAGGGCTTTTGTCGCCTGCAGGATGTCAGGTGACAGTGATGAAGTTTCTCGATCAGGCCAAAATCTATGTACGCTCGGGTGACGGCGGTGATGGTGTCACCGCTTTCCGGCGTGAAAAATATATCGAGTTTGGTGGTCCTGACGGCGGCAAGGGTGGCCGGGGTGGAGACATCATTTTCGAGGCTGTCGATAACCTCAATACGCTGATCGACTTTCGCTACACCCAGCATTTCCGGGCGCGTAAAGGCGGCAACGGTGCTGGTTCCGACCGTACGGGTGCTGCTGCGCAGGACGTCGTGATTCAGGTGCCGGTGGGCACCCAGATCATGGATGATGACAGGGAGACGCTGCTTGCTGATCTCGACAAGGCAGGCAAGCGCATCGTGCTGTGCAAGGGCGGCGACGGCGGTTTTGGTAATGCTCATTACAAGACCAGCACCAATCGTGCACCGCGTCGCTCTGACAAGGGATGGCCGGGTGAAGAGCGGTGGGTATGGCTGCGTCTGAAGCTGATCGCGGACGCCGGTCTGGTTGGCCTCCCCAATGCCGGGAAATCGACGTTTCTTTCTGTCGTGTCGGCAGCCCGTCCGAAAATTGCGGACTATCCGTTCACAACGCTTCATCCGCAACTCGGTGTTGTCCGTCTGTCGATGACGGAAGAATTCGTGCTGGCCGATATTCCTGGACTGATTGAGGGCGCTCATGAAGGTCATGGTCTCGGCGACCGTTTCCTTGGGCATGTCGAACGCTGCGCTGTTCTGCTCCACCTGATTGATGGTGCTGCGGGCGATGTGGTTGAGGCATGGCGCACCATCCGGACCGAGCTTGATGAGTACGGTGGTGGTCTGGCCGAAAAGCCGGAAATCATCGTTCTCAATAAGGCTGACGCCATGACGCCACAGCAGATTTCCGGTCGCAAGCGTGCGCTGGAAAAGGCTTCAGGCTCAAAGGTCATGGTCATGTCCGGTGTCGCGCGGCAGGGCGTCGATGACGTGTTGCGGGCGCTGTATGATGTGGTTGCAGCTGCGCGTGCCGAGCGTGTTGAAAATGCTGAAACGGACGACTCTGAAGCATGACGGATTCAGTCACACCTTCGCTGGCGCAGGCGCGACGCGTGGTCGTCAAGATCGGCAGCGCCCTTCTTGTCGATCCGGAACTTGCGGCCCCTCGTGAAGCGTGGCTGGCCAGCGTTGCCGATGATATTGCGGCGCTGCGTGCTTCCGGCACCGAGGTTGTGCTTGTCTCTTCCGGGGCTATTGCGCTGGCGCGTCATGCGCTGGGGATGCCGCATCGGGCGCTACGTCTGGAAGAAAAGCAGGCAGCGGCGGCTGTCGGTCAGATCAGACTGGCGCAGGCATGGAGCAGTGTGCTGTCCGAACGTGGGGTGACCGCTGCCCAGTTGCTGCTGACACCCGATGATACGGAAGATCGTCGCCGTTATCTGAATGCGCGGGCAACGCTCGACACGCTTCTCGGTCTTGGCTGTGTGCCGGTTATCAATGAAAACGATACGGTTGCGACGGCGGAAATCCGGTTTGGCGACAATGATCGCCTGGCGGCCCGTGTCGCGCAGATGATCGATGCCGACCAGTTGATTCTGCTGTCTGACATTGACGGGCTCTACACCGCTGACCCCAGAAATGATCCGGACGCGCAGCACATTCCGGTGGTCGGCGCGATGACTGCCGAAATTGATGCGATGGGGGGAGCTCCTCCGCCGGGTTATTCTTCCGGCGGTATGCGCACGAAGCTCGTGGCGGCTCATATTGCTACGGATTCCGGCTGTGCGATGGCCATTGCTCTGGGCAAGCGGCCCCATCCATTGGCGGCTCTACGCGATGGTGCGCGTTGCACATGGTTTCTGCCGGGAACCGATAGTCGCTCCGCCCGTAAACGCTGGATTGCCGGTGGTCTGACGCCCATGGGTGACATCACCATTGATGACGGTGCGATACGGGCGCTGGTGCAGGGAGGCTCTCTGCTGCCAGCTGGCGTGACGATGGTTGAAGGTGAGTTCAGCCGCGGCGATCTGGTGCGTGTGGTCAGCAAAACCGGTGACGAACTTGGGCGTGGGCTGTCCGCCTATAAGGCAGAAGATGCGCGTCGGATTGCCGGTCGTCGTTCAGAAGAGTTTGAGAGTGTGCTCGGTTGGCAGGGGCATGACGAACTGATTCACCGCGATAATCTGGTCCTGCTTTGAGTGACTAAAGATGGCGGTGTGCCTGTGAAATCCGACGACTTCAGTGGTGAGGGGAAACGTTCATGAATGCACAGGACATCATCACCCAGCTTGGACTTGCGCCACATCCTGAAGGGGGCTGGTATCGCGAGACATGGCGCGATCGTCACTTCGGGCATGATGAACGAGGCTGCGCATCGCTGATCTATTATCTGCTGGAACGCGGCCAACGCTCGCATTGGCATAAAATCGACGCATCGGAGATCTGGCTGCATCAGGGTGGGGGAACATTGCGCCTGCATACATGGTCCGGCGGAGAGGTGACGACGTGCTGTCTTGGGCAGGACCTTGCTGATGGTGAGGTGCTTCAGGCCTGTGTCGAGCCGGGTGAGTGGCAGGCGGCGGACACGGACGCGGATTGGGTGCTGGTCAGTTGCATGGTGGCGCCGGGCTTTATGTTTTCAGAATTCGAGATGGCTCCTCCCGGATGGGCTCCCGGTCATCCGGAGTAGGGCGCAAGCGGTACTGATGACTGTTCCTGTTTCTGGATCAGTTTGTACGCATCGCTGTCCCGCGTTTGTGGCCCTGTTATCCTTTCGATCATGATCCCACATTTAGGTCTGAAAATTTCATGATCAGAACAGGATGAAATCGACATGGCTGACAAACTTCCTCATGAAACAAGCAGTTTGCATGCTCTTGCCGAGCGGGCAGTCAAGGAGCCCAAGCTTCTGACGAAAGCTGAAGTCACGGAGCTGGCGAATTTTGTGCTCAAGGGCGGGGAACATGCCTCGGAGCTGGAGCGCGAGATTGCGAAAAAGGCACAACATAATCCTGAAGGCGTAGAGAAGTCCAACATCGTGACTCTCGCCCGCAAGGTGCTGGACCGGAAATAGGAGCAAGATCATGACGACACATCACGAACCATCCGCCGAGAATCTCGCTCACCGTCTGAAAGAGGTAGAGCGTGAACTGGCCCGTGCCGAAAAGGACAATCCGGAACATGTGCATGCACTGACAGAAGAGAAGAAAAAGCTCGAAAGTCAGCTCTCTCAACGCTGAGAGACACTCAAAAGCCTGCAAGAAGAGCAAGAGGCTTTCAATCTATAAGGATTGAAAGCCTCTTTTCTTTCCGTATGCCCGGACAGACTTACTCTCCGGTCACCTGCAAATAAGACGCCATAACCCGCTTGGCTCCGGCTTTTTCAAACGCCACTTCTGCCGAGCCACGATCCGCGCCAATCACCACGCCATAGCCGAACTTCTGGTGAAAAACCCGTGCGCCGACTTCGATTTTGGGCGCACTTTCCGCCAGTTCGTCATGCACTGAACGACGCTTCTTTGCGACCAGCGGCGACATTGAACCTGTCACCTCATCAGTGAATACGCTGGGGCGGAAAAAGCCGGAGTAGTCCTGACGGGCCTTCCGGGTGGCAGTCTCGCCCTCGCGATCCACGTATTCGTCGGGAAGTTCATCGAGAAAGCGGCTCGGCATGGATTCCTGCCAGTTGGCGTAAATCCGGCGATTGGCCGCATGCAGGATCGTGGCGCGGTAGCGGGCGCGGGTGATTCCGACATAAGCCAGACGCCGCTCTTCTTCGAGCCCCTTGTCTCCACCTTCATCCACCGTGCGCTGGGAAGGGAATACGCCTTCCTCCCAACCGGGAAGATAGACGGTATCGAACTCCAGCCCTTTTGCGCCATGCAGGGTCATGACCGAGACGCGCTCGTTCTCGTTCGTGCCTTCCGCATCCATCACAAGAGCGATGTGTTCGAGAAATTCTCCGAGCGTGCCAAAGTCGGCGAGGGCGCGGATCAGTTCTTTTAGGTTGTCCAGCCGTCCTGGGGCGTCGGGGGATTTGTCCTCACGCCACATTTCCAGATAGCCGCTGTCTTCGAGCAATGCGCCGACAGCGACAACATGGCCTTCCTTTTCAAGGAGCGCACGCTGCTGAACGAAACAGTCCTGAAAAGCAGCCAGTTTCTCTGCTGATTTTCCCTTGAAGCCCTTTGATTCAAGGAGTGCTCCAAGCGCCACGTAGAGAGAGCTTCTCTGGCCGCGGGCCTGCGCATGCAGTTTCTGGAGAGCGGCAGGGCCAACGCCACGTTTGGGAAGGTTGACGATACGCTCGAAGGCCAGATCGTCTGCAGGGTTGATCAGCAGTCGCATATAGGCGATCGCATCGCGGATTTCGGCGCGTTCATAGAAGCGAAGACCGCCGACGATACGATAAGGGATGCCGGTCTGCACTAGCCGTTCTTCAAAGGAGCGTGTCTGAAATCCGGCCCGCACAAGAATGGCGAATTCGCCAAGTGGGTGCCCGTTGCGCCACAGATTTTCGATGCGACTGCACACTTCCCGAGCCTCGGCGTCGGAATCCCACACGCCAACGACATGCACCAGTTCGCCCTGTGCGTCGTCCCGACCGGGGCGGAGAGTCTTGCCCAGACGGCCTTCATTGTGAGCAATCAGACCGGCGGCGGCTCCCAGAATCTGTGCGGTCGAGCGGTAGTTGCGTTCCAGACGGACAATCTTCGCGCCGGGGAAATCCTTCTCGAAGCGGAGGATGTTTTCCACTTCCGCGCCGCGCCATGAATAGATCGACTGGTCGTCATCCCCGACACAGCAGATGTTGGAAGGTTCACCCTCACGGCGTGCGAGCAGGCGCAGCCAGAGATACTGGATCGTGTTGGTGTCCTGATATTCGTCGACCAGAATATAGCGGAACAGACGTTGATACTGTTCCAGCACATCCGGGCGGGTGCGCAGGATTTCAACCACATGCAGCATCAGGTCGCCAAAGTCGCAGGCGTTCAGTTCGCGCAGACGGCTCTGATAGGCGGCGTAGATGGCGCGGGCATGGCCATCGGCGTAATCGGTGCTTTCGGCCGGAGTGATGCCGTCCGGGATCAGGCCGCGATCCTTCCAGCGCTGGATGATCCCGAGCAGTCCGTTCAGCGGCCAGCGTTTGACATCAATCCGCCACGGCTCGACGACCTGCTTGAGCAGACGCATCTGGTCATCGGTGTCGAGGATCAGGAAGCCGCTGGTCAGGCCGACATATTCAGCGTGACGGCGCAGCATCCGTGCGCAGAGGGCATGGAACGTGCCCAGCCAGAGCCCTTCCGCTGGCTCGCCGAGGATGCGCCCGATCCGCTCCCGCATCTCCCGCGCGGCCTTGTTGGTGAAGGTGACGGTCAGAACCTGCCACGGCTTCGCCCGATGGGAGAGCAGGATATGGGCGAAGCGGGTGGTAAGAACCCTTGTCTTGCCGGTGCCTGCGCCTGCTAGGACGAGCAGGGGCCCCTCGGTTGTCTCGATGGCGGCGAGCTGTTCGGGGTTGAGGCGATCAAGGTGGGAGGATGTCGTCACGTAATAAGGTCTTTATCGTCTCTGTTTCATCACACTGTAACAGGCGATGAGAGAGGGATTGTTCCCTATCCGTGCCTGCGGCAAAGCTTGGGAAAAGGGTTACACCTCTTCCTCCGTTTTGTCTTGCTAGCGAAAGCTTGTCCGTGATCTGCTGACAGAACGCTTGACGTGCGCGCCATGTCGTCTCACTTCTGAGGCTCGACGAGACCGGGACAGGAACCAATGAGCGTTCGCGTTTTGATTGATCATCGCAAGACGGCGCAGGACAAGACAGTTCAGGCGGCGCGCCACCCGGAAAAGGCGCATCGTCCGGATAATCCTATTGCACGGAAACCGGACTGGATCCGTGTAAAAGCGCCAAATCATCCCGTGTACCATGAGACGCGTAAGCTCATGCGCGACAACAAGCTGGTCACGGTGTGTGAGGAAGCGGCCTGCCCCAATATCGGTGAGTGCTGGTCGCAGCGCCACGCCACCATGATGATCATGGGTGAGATCTGCACGCGCGCCTGCTCGTTCTGTAACGTGACGACAGGCCTGCCGCATGCGCTTGACGCCGATGAGCCGACTCGTGTGGCGGATGCTGTGGCCAAGCTTGGTCTGAGGCATGTGGTGATTACGTCCGTGGACCGTGACGATCTGGCGGATGGTGGCGCGCAGCACTTTGCTGAGGTCATCGGCGCCATCCGCAAGGCGTCTCCGGAGACGACCATTGAGGTGCTGACTCCCGACTTCCTGCGCAAGCCCGGTGCTCTGGAAGTGGTGGTGGCAGCCCGTCCGGATGTGTTCAACCACAATATCGAAACGGTGCCGCGTCTCTACACCACCATTCGTCCCGGAGCCCGCTACTACCAGTCCGTGCGCCTGCTGGACCGGGTGAAGCAGCTTGATCCGTCGATTTTCACCAAGTCCGGTCTGATGCTGGGTCTGGGAGAAGAGAAAGCGGAACTGGCGCAGGTCATGGATGATTTCCGTATTGCGGACATCGATTTCATCACGATGGGTCAGTATCTCCAGCCGACCGTGAAGCATGCTGCCGTTGCGCGGTTTGTGACGCCGGAAGAATTCGCTGAATACGCCGCCATGGCGCGTGTGAAAGGCTTTCTGCAGGTCAGTGCAACGCCGTTAACGCGTTCATCCTATCATGCGGACGCCGATTTTGCGGCCTTGCGTGAGGCGCGTGAGGCTCAGCTTCGCAATCGCGGATCAGCGCCGCATGAACAGAGTGACAAGGTGAAGACTTCCTGATGCCTACCCATTCAGAACGCCGCGTACTGAACTATACACCCGAGCAGATTTTTGACCTTGTCGCGGATGTAGGTAGCTATCCGAAGTTTCTTCCGTGGTGCGCGAATGTTCGTGTTGTGTCATCAACGTCCAGCGAACTGCTTGCCGATCTGAGCGTTGGTTTTGGGCCTTTTCGGGAAACCTTTCGCTCCCGCGTGACGCTGGATCGGCCGAAGACGATTCGCGTTACCTATGAAAAAGGTCCGTTCAAGTATCTGAACAATGTTTGGACATTCACACCTGACGCCAATGGCTGTCTTGTCGATTTCTTTGTCGATTTCGAGTTCCGCTCGCGCCTCCTTCAGGCGGCGATCGGAGTGGTGTTCAACGAGGCCGTTCGTCTGATGGTCTCGGCCTTCATCCGGCGGGCTCGGGAGATTTATGGGCCGCCAGTTCTGGGGGCTAAGGCTGGCGCATCGGTGGCTGGGCGGACGGTATCAGGCTCGGGCGCGTAACTCATCAGTCTCTGTGGACTGAAATGGTCCGTTTGACTGAGATGTTGTTCATTTTGAACTGTGACGCCCGTAACCTCCTGAAAGTTTTCACGTTAAACTGGTTCTGATGATGCCGTTCATTTCATGGTGTCACATCCGATTGGCAGGAGACCGGTTTGCGGAGCCTGGATTTTAGTTCGTGGCATAGCGCCTTGATTACGATGATCGGCCTGACGCTGTTGACTCTTCTGGGTGTTGGCGTACGGCTTATCATGATGCTGACGCTCCAGCAGCGCCGGGAACGGCTGAACCGCCAGATCAATGAACGGATCAGGACACTTATCGCGGCTTACAAGACGCTGGGAGGCTCTTTTACGGGCGATCTGAGTGTCAGTCCACTTCATCTGCGGGATATGAAGCAGCGTGATGGCGGTTCCTCGGATGTGTCCTCTCTTGAGCTTTCAGGGAGCACTGATCGTGCCCGGCGTATCCGGGATGCTGTGGAGTCAGCACTCTCCGATATCATTCTTCTCGGAACAGAAGAGCATGTTCGTCTGGCTGTGAAAGCGGCTTCTGAGCTGGTGCAGGGCCGCAATGTCCATACGCACGATCTGGTCGTTGCCCTGCGGGACTTTATCCGCAAGGCGCTGGATATCGAACGTATTCCGTCCACCCTCGAAATTCCCCGTCAGGGTCCAAGCCGCCCCGCCAGTTCAGGCGGAGGACGTGAGAAGGGAGAGGGCGGCGGAAAAGGCGGTGGTGGTGGAGATATGGGCGGCGGAGGCGGCGGTATGGGAGGCGTTTCGACTGATAGCGATTCAGACGCTTCCAGCAGTCATCACATGTGATGCGTCATGCTTCATTCGCAGGAGCTGTTAACCTTGAAGCGCAGTTCGTAATGAGACTGATTTTCTGAACGTTTCTGCTGTGTAATACAGATATCCGGACTCTGTGGAATCAGGCTGTTGACGAGCCAGACGGTGTCCGGACCGGCTCCCTTGTTATCATAGGTAAGCGTGTAGTCTCCCTTTTTGAAATCTGTTTTTGCTGTGAACTGAATGTCGATTGTGCCAGCACCGTTTTTTATGGCGGAAAGGGAAGGAAAGGTTGCGGTCTTCGCCGACAAGGGCTGAGGCTGTCCGTTGATCGAAAGGGTCAACGTCTGTGCGATGTGGGCCACGTAAGTCTGCTGTTCCGCAACGGATAGATTGCCATCTCCGTTCTGGTCTATCTGGCGGATAACACCGTCAGCAACATCCACTCCGGGTGTAAGGCGCAGATGCAGCGCGATACTGTGGTCGGAAAGGCCGATTGTTGTCGCCTGAAGATATTCATCCAGCCGATGCGCCGAAGCTGTGACGGGAAAGCTCAGCGAGACAATAGCCAGCAGCAGTGCAGTCTTTTTTATGGTCATTGCGCTGTAAACCACCGGCTGCCATAGCTGTTGCTGGGGTCACGATAGACCGTGTGAACATGCAGGGTAGGGTCGCCACCCACGCCCTGTGGAGAGAACTCGATCCACAGATGTGGTCCCTGAATACGGTAATAGGACGAGCCATTGCGGTTGGGTTCATGTGTGGTCGGGCCACTCCATGCAAACCACGTCTCGTTCAGGGTGTCGCGGATTTCCTGCATATGAGGAGCGGCGTAGGTAGTGTTGATGATGCCTGCCCATTCCGTGATGACCTCCATCAGAAGAGCTTTCTGCTGTGTGGTCAGAGTCGAGCCTTTGATCCCTTCCGGGATGATGCTTTCTCCGTCATGTCCCGGACCCTGAACGAGATCCGCAACCTGATAGGGAAGGATGGCCTGCGCCCGCTGGGTGGCGCTCAGGCTGTTCAGAAATGCAAAAGCCTTGTCATTTTCGCCAGAGAGAACGCGAACGGTTTCATTGCCACGTTTGAACAGGGCTGGCTGGGCTCCTGTCAGGGTTGGAGTCATGGTGCCATGCGGACCGTCGATTACAATGTTCAGGCCCAGATGGTGGCCCCCGAACTGCACCATCCAGGGAGTGGTCTCAGAGGGTTCGCCCAATATGGCAATCGTATAGACGGCCTGACCTGAGGCAAAATGCGTTTCGGTCTCTGAAAGGGCCTGATCTGCTCCCATGATGTCCTGCACTTTCTGATAACCTTTGGCGCTCAGGAGTGTTTGCAGAAGATGGAACGCTGCGGCTTTCTGGTCCGGTGTCAGTTGCCCCATTTGAAGCCCCGGACGCAGCACATCGCTCACTGGGTAATTGGACCATATTCCGACGCCATACTGTTCGCCGATAAAACCTTCCGGTGGGCCCATGCCCGGCCCACGCCTGACCGGTGCTTTGGCCTGTTCGCCAGTCACGGGAGCGACTGGCTGATCCGGAGCCGTTCTGCGAAAACGGATGAGTGTGCCGAACTTTTTTTCGACAAAGGCGAACTGGACCTTTGGACGGCTGGCTGCGTCAAAGGTCGCCAGAAACGCACGACCAGCGGTTACTGCTGCCGCTGTTGTGCTTTCTGGTGTTGAGGCTGACGAAAGGGCTGATGATGGTTTTTCTGCAAGGGCAGGGGAGGCAGCCAGAATAAGGCTGCCAATTAATAAAAAGCTTTTATGCATCAGTGCATGTCCCGTTTTTTAAATCTATTGGCCACAAGAGTGCAGATCCTGAAGGTCTATGCCTTGGCCTGACTGAGCAGCCAGTCTCTTGCGGCCCTGATATGAAAAAACTTGCGTGCTGATCCCATGTGATCAACGCCCTGGAAGGTAAGGAACGTAATGTTTCCTTTCTGTTCAAGATAACTGTTGATCTCCACAGTCAGTTTTTCCTGCTGGTCTATTGGAAAAATAAGCGCCGGATCGAGTGTTCCCTTGGGACGGACGACCTTACCGCCAGCCTGCTCCCAGACGGGAATACATTTCTCGTTCCAGGGCGTGGCCTTGTCGTCTTCGGTTCCGGTAATGATCAGGACTTTCTGATGCGCAAGAGGCGCCATGTCGGCGGGACGCTGCTGTCCGGCAATGATGAGACCGGCAGTGAAAGTTTGCGGATGTTTGGCCATAAGCCAGAGCGAGGTCATCGCTCCCATGGACCAACCCGTGCAGTATACCCGTTTCGGGTCGATTTTCAGGACCTTGTCGGCACGGTCCGCCCGGTTGGGGTTTCCGTAATTCCATGTGTTGCTGAGAAGAGATTCGACAAGCCGCCCGGTATTTTCGACATCGAACGTATGTTCCCAGTAATCGTTCATCGTTGTGCGTTCGTAGCGGGGGGTGATCACCACGCATTCATGTCTCGCCTGTTCTTCAGGCAGGCTCCAGATACTGGCGATACATTGTTCTGTCAGGGTCTGCGCGCACGTGCCGTCATAGCTCGTTCCCGAATGGGTCACGGCGAGCACGAGGGGATAGGATCTGTTTTCACCGCCTTTTTCCAGAAAGGATTTCGGCAGATAGATGCTGTATTCCAGCCATGCGGAACGGGTGTCATCCCACCACCAGTGGCTCTGTTCCCAGTCATCGACCCCACGGATTGTGACGTTATTTCCCCTGTGACCTGCATTGGTCCAGAGCTTTCGGCTGGCGGCATAAACGGCACCGCTGGTGGTCCGGACGCTTTTGTTCTGGATCAGGGTCACCTTGTCGCTGTCCGTGGTCGGAAGGCTCAGGTCAGGATCGTGGGCGAATTCAGCAATGACATAACGTCCGGACGCACTTTTACGATCAGGACGCAGGCCCGGCTGATCACTTGTGTAAACCGCCATGACAGGGCGCTGCTGTGCGATGGCCGTCGTGTCGTTCTTGTTCGGCTCCTGCGGCATACCCGGGAAGAATCCTTTGGCGGCAGGAAAAACAGCCGCTGTGTAAGTGTCGGAGTGCAGGCTGGCCGGATCAATATTGACGTCATATTCGACGGCAATGCCGTAGACTTTTTCGCCGCCGCCCGTGACTTCACAGACTGCGCAGATACGCTGGATGCCGGGCTGTTTCTTTTCGTGGGGTCCGGGACCGTCTTCCATGTTGGAGGAGGCCGCCATGAAACCGCCGCCGGGATGATCCGCAGCGCTGGCGGTCCGGCTCGCGCCTATGGCCATGACTGAGACTGTGCCCGCCAGTGCTGCGCCGGCCACAAAATTTCGCCTCGACACTTCGGCCATGCTTTTCTCCATCCATTCAGACAGGCTGGAACGATCCTGTGATCCGACCTGATCAAACACTTATTGCAATTGTGTCGCATCTAGCCGTGATCGTGAAGTCTGAAAATCAGTAATGAGGTTTCCAGTTCCGGCCTATAGATCAACATAATCGGTTTTCTGAATGGGATTGCAAAATGCCAGAGTGTTTTGAGTGAATAATGAGGTTTTTTGTTATTGTCTGAAAAACTTGGAAACATGCGTGTCTGCCGAATGAAGTCGGCAAAAGACAGAGGATTACTGACATCACTGGCGAATTATTCAGTGCTCTTTGGTAACTTTAATGCTGTGCAATCAGGCTGTGTGATCGTGTCACAACAAAGCCGGGTATAGCGCTTTCAGAAAAAAAGTGTCTGGTGAGAGGCTTCCATGTCCGGACAGGGCTGGATGAACCGGCATTTATTCCGGTTCGTCCGCCGTCAGTTCGGGTTCATGAAAACCTGAATTGAGGCTTGCCTCAACCTTCTTCAATCCCGCCATCAGTCGATCCCGGATTTTTTTCAGGCGGTTTTCGTCTGTCACCTTCATGCCCGACAGATCCTTGACGTAGAACACGTCAACGGCGCGCACGCCGTAGGTGGTGATGTGGGCGGAGTAGATCTGCAGACGCATCTCGTTCAGGGCGCTGGCGACGTCGTGAAGCAGACCGGGACGGTCACGTCCGTTGATTTCGATGACGGTGTGCGAGTTGGACGCACGATTGTCGATGACGACACGGGGCGGCACGTGAATGGCACGTGTGCGTGACAGAAGCTGGCCTGACGCGTTGGTTTTCGCAATCTCGGTAGCGATATCCAGCCGTCCGCTCAGCGCCCGTTCGGTGATGGAGAAGAGCTTCGTCAGACGATGCGGTTCGTCAAAGGCCTCGCCGGTCGCATCCTGAATCCAGAGCGTATCCAGCGCCATACCGTTGCTGAGCGTGTGAATACGGGCATCGACAATGGAAGCGCCCGCCAGCGCCATGGCGCCTGCGATCTGTGCGAACAGACCGGGATGATCCTGCGTGTGGATCGTGACTTCCGTGACGCCGCGGGCAGGGAGAGGCTGGGTCTCGATCACGAATGGCGCGGACCGGGATTCTGCCTCCCGGATCAGGCGGGCATGACGCAGCAGCGTGTCCTGATCGAAGCAGAGCCAGTAACCGGCATAGCCCAGGTCGAGGAAGTGGTTGATGTCGGCCTGATTGAAGCCTTCTTCTTCCAGATTTTCCGCGATGATCGCCTTGCTGTGGGCCACGCGCATGTCGCGTTCGGGAGTGGCCAGACCGCCTTCCAGCACTTCGGCCACACGGGTGTAAAGTTCGCGCAGCAGCGTGGCTTTCCATGCGTTCCAGACGCGCGGGCTGACGGCCCGCATATCCACGATGGTCAGCAGCAGCAGCAGACGGAGACGTTCCGGGGACTGCACGACGTCAGCCACGTCCAGAATGGTCTTGGGATCGTCGATGTCACGCTGGAATGCCGTATGGCTGAGCAGGAGATGCTGAAGCACCAGCCATGAAACCGTTTCGGTCTCTTCGCTCGACATTCCGAGCCGGGGGCAGAGCTCCAGCGCCAGTTCCGAGCCAAGCTCCGAGTGGTCGCCGCCACGTCCCTTGGCGATGTCATGCATCATGACCGACATGTAGAGCGCCCGGCGGGACTGGATGTCCCGCGCGAGGTCGTAGGCCACGGGAATCTCGTCCGCCATCGTGCCTGTTTCGACGCAGCGGAGAATGCGCAGCGCCTCGATCGTATGCTCATCGACGGTGAAGATATGGTACGTGTCGAATTGCATCTGCCCGACGATGCGCGACCAGTCCGGGATCAGCGCGCCCCAGAGGCCGCTTTCGTTGAGAATACGGAGCCAGTGGACATAGTCGAGGCGGCGCCCGTTATCGATTTCGACCGGATGAGGCGCTTCCGCCGTCCGGACATCTGTGCGACTGGGGGCCGGTCGACGCGGCTTTGTCGTCGGTCGCTCGTCACACAGGAGCTCAAGGAAAATTTCGGAAGCGCGCGGGTCAGAGCGCAGGGTCGCGGCACGGCGCTCCCAGCGGATCAACTGCTGACGGGCGAGGGGATGAATCGGAACATGACGGCTGCGGGAGAGTTCGAGGATCTCGAACATCTTGATCGGCTCGTCATCGAAGGAGACGCCCTTGGCCGGAAGAATCTGACCATCGAGCAGGGTGAAGCCTGCCTCACGCATGGCGTCATCGGCCTTGAGCACATGGGCGGCCGCACCCAGTGCGATGCGCATGATGGTCGGCTCGAGAATGTGCGTCAGACGCATGACTTCCCGGACAGTCAGGAAGTAATGACGCATGAAGCGCTCAACACCATTCTGCCGTCCATGGCGCGTATAGCCCATGCGGCCACCGAGAACGGGCTGCATGTCGAAGGTCAGGCGATCTTCCCCACGACCGGCGACATAATGGAGATGAAAGCGGACGGTCCACAGGAAATCCCAGGACCGACGGGCGCGGGCAGCTTCCTGTTCGGTGATGAAGCCGAGACGGGTGAATTCCGGGGCCAGAAGATCCGAGACATGGCGTGTGCCGAAGGTGTAGCGGCACATCCAGTAGAGCGTCTGCATATCGCGCAGACCGCCCCGGCCTTCCTTGATGTTGGGCTCGACCAGATAGGGGCTTTCCCCGAAGCGGCGGTGACGCTCCGCGCGTTCCGCCCGTTTGTCGGTAATGAAGCGGGCTGATCCGGCTTCGACACAGGCGACGATGAAGCGCGCCTCGAACATGGCGAAGAGGCTGAAGCTGCCGACCAGCAGCCGCGCATCGAGCAGCGCCGTGCGGACGGTCGTATCGGCTTCCGCCTGTGCGATGCAGTCGGTGATCGAGCGGGTCGCGTGGCCGACTTTCAGACCAAGATCCCACAGGAAATACAGCACGTATTCCACAAGGGAGAGCACATCCTGCGAGGGCTCTTCGGGTGTCAGGAAAAGCAGGTCGATGTCGCTGAACGGCGCCAGCAGTTTTTTGCCATATCCGCCCGTGGCCGCGATGCTGATCTGATCAAGAAGCGCTTCCCCGCCGCCAAGCGCATTGGAGGCGAACACTACAAGGGAAGACACGAGTTCATCCGTAAAGGCGGCGAGCGCCTTGCCGGCCTGAACGCCTCTCAGTTCCCGCTTTTCGAAACGCTGCCGGACATCGGTCTGATACCGTCCGAGATGACGTCGGAAAATCGCCAGAGCGACATCACGATCCGCAACCTTGCCGTTTTTGCCAGCATGTTCAGCCAGTGCTTCCTGGAGCTGCAGCCCAAGGCTCTGCGGAGTCAGCGTGATTTCCAGAAGGTCATGGGACGCCGTATCAGGGATGTCTGACAGCACTGGATTGGTGATACCTTCGACCTTGAGACTGGGCATGATAGCGGAAGTGCTCGACAAAAAAGCTAAAGGGTTCTCATTCTCTTACAGAAAGGCTCTGCGCTTCAAGCGTCAATTTACGCAGATCATACAATGCGGCAAGAGCTTCCCGGGGCGACAGGGAATCCGGATCACAATCCCTGATCGTATCAAGAATTTCTTCATATCTGGTAAAATCAGCTGCCGGTGCGGGTTCAGGCTCTTCTTCCGACACGCCGGAAGGAGGGTCGTCAAACAGCGGTAGCGGAGCTGGGCCGGTTGCATGGTCCTTTTCCAGCTCTTTAAGAAGTCGCGACGCACGATCCACAACAGGCATCGGCACACCGGCCAGTTTTGCGACATGCACGCCCCAGCTTTTACGGGCTGATCCGGGGATAACCTCGTGCAGGAAAACCACCTGACCTTTCCAGTCCCTCACCGCCATGGTGTGGGGGGAAAGGCGGGGAAGGCTGCCCGAGAGTTCGGCAAGTTCGTGAAAGTGTGTTGCAAAAATGGTACGGCACCGCAGGGTGGAATGCATGGCCTCCAGCACGGCCCATGCGATGGAAAGACCATCCAGAGTCGAGGTGCCGCGTCCGATTTCATCGACGACAACCAGCGAGCGTGGACCAGCCTGATTGAGAATGGCCGCCGTTTCCGTCATCTCGACCATGAAGGTGGAGCGGCCACGGGCGAGATCATCCGCCGCGCCGACGCGGGAGAACAGCTTGTCTACGATGCCAATATGGGCGGATTTCGCGGGCACCGGCAGACCGGCCAGCGCGAGAATGACCGCCAATGCGTTCTGGCGCAGGAAAGTCGATTTACCGGCCATGTTGGGGCCAGTCAGCAGCATCACCCGGTGGTCCGGGGCAAGGGAACAACCGTTTGCCGTGAAGCGCACGCCAGAGCCCAGAGCAGCTTCCACGACCGGATGACGGCAGGCGGTCAGTGTAAACGCCTCGCTGTCGTCCACGGTGGCCCGGCACCATGTTTCCCCGACAGCGAGGGAAGCGCAGGACTGCATCACGTCGATAAACGCGAGGGCTCGGGCGAGTGGTGGAAGGTGTTCGTCTTCCAGAGCCTGATTGACGAGAAGCCCGAAAATCTGACGTTCACGGACCGAGGCGCGTTCCGCTGCTTCTGCAATGCGGGAGTCGAGTTCCGAAAGTTCTTCGGTCGAGAAGCGGGCGGCGGTTGTCGTGCCCTGACGGAAGCTGAGATCCTCGTTGGCGCGAAGCTTGGCCCCGGAGGCTGTCGGCACTTCAATCACATAGCCAAGCTGCGCATGGTGACGGATCTTCAGGCTCGCGACGCCAAAGCGCTGGGCATAGTCGTTCTGAAGTGTGGCGATGACACGGCGTGAGTCATCGCGGAGCGTGCGATAGGCGTCGAGTTCACCATCATAGCCGGTCGCAATGACACCGCCGTCATCAAGGCGTGCGGGAAGTTCATCCGCCAGCGCCCGGTCGAGTTCCGCAAGCAGCGTGTCACATTCACCCAGATGTTTCAGGGTTTTCGAGATCAGATCCGGCCTTGTGTCCGGTGCGATGATAGCTAGTTCTTCCGCGATCCTGTGGGCCGCAGTGACGCCATCACGCAGTGCAGCCAGATCGCGCGGCTGACCGCGTCCGAGCGAAAGCCGTCCGAGCGCCCGGTCTATGTCCGGCACGCCGCGCAGTGTCTGGCGCAGCAGTTCGACGCGAGGTGTGTCGCCTTTCAGCCAGTCCCAGCATGCCTGACGGGCGCTGATCCTGTCCGGCAGCGTTAAAGGGGCTGCAATCCATGAAGCCAGCAGTCTTGCGCCGGGGGCGGTAGCCGTACGGTTTACGGCGGAGAAGAGAGTGTGCTCGCTGCTACCGTCGCGGGCGCGGAGAAGGTCGAGGCTGGCGCGTGTCGCCGGATCAAGGCCGAGGGTGTGACTATCTTCCTGCGGCACCGGATGCGCCAGACGGGGCAGGGAACCAGCCTGTGATTTTCGGACATAATCGAGCGCCATGAGACCGGCGGCGGCCTCGGCGTCGCTGAAGGTGCCGAACGCATCCAGACTGGCGACACCGAAGGCTTCCGCCAGACGGGTGCGGGCCGTATGTGCTGAAGGTGGTTGTTCGCCGGGAGCACGTCGTAGGTCGAAATCGCCGAGGTCACGATCTGGCGGGGCCAGAATTTCGGCGGGGTCGAGGCGGGCGAGCAGGTGACCGAGTTCCGCATCCGCGCAACGGGCTGTCTCAAACAGGCCAGTGGAAATGTCGATCCATGCCGCGCCCCATTCAACGGTGCCACGTCGGGCAGAATGCGCTGCGAGCGCCATCAGAAGATTGGAGCGACCGGGTTCGAGAAGTTCGTCCTCGGTCAGCGTGCCGGGGGTGACCAATCGCACGACTGCACGGGGCAGCGGGCCTTTCTGGGTGGCTTTCTTGCCGGGCAGTTTTGAAGGCGGTGTGGCTGTCTGCTCGGCGATGGCGACGCGGAATCCGCGCCGGATCAGGCGGGAGAGATAGGCCTGCGCCGCGCTGACCGGCACGCCGCACATGGAGATTGGCTCGCCACCATGCGAGCCGCGAGCCGTCAGGGCGATGTCGAGCGCGGCGGCGGCCGTGATCGCGTCATCAAAGAACAGTTCGTAGAAATCGCCCATCCTGAAGAACAGCAGGAAGTCGGGATTCTCTGCTTTCAGCGCGAACCATTGCGCCATGGCAGGCGACGCGCCTTCCGGGGAAAGGCGCTGCTTTTTGGAGGAGCGTGCTGTTGCGCCGGTCTTCTGATCGGTCGTTGCCAAAACTGTCTCCGGAACTGTTTCTGTCAGAGGTAAAGGTTTCGCTTAATGCTTCCGCTGCGTCGCATATACAGCAATGCTTTCCCAGACGCGCTGCACGTAATTACGCGGCTCTTCCAGCGGAATCTGTTCGATCCAGTCGATGAAGGCATCCTGATCAGCACCGGTGCGGGCTGGATCGCCGCGTGTTTCGAGCCACTGGCTGACACGGTGCGGACCGGCATTATACCCGGCGGCGGCGTATTCGACCACATTGCCGAGCCGGTTATAAACGCGGCTCAGATAGGCCGTGCCAAGCTGCATGTTCAGTTCCGGCTGGTGCAAGGCAGATATGGTTACGGAGCCTGCGCTGACCTGATGCGCGGTTTCCTTCGCCGTGGCGGGAAGGAGTTGCATCAGGCCGATGGCGTTGGAGGAACTGACCGCATCAGGGTTGAAGTTGCTTTCCTGCCGCATCAGGGCCAGCGCAAAGCCGTATGGCAGGTCGGATGAAGGGGGCTGGAATGGTTCCGGCCAGCCATAATCGGGCAGGCTGATGCCCTCCTTGCTGGCCTTGCGGGCGACGGCCACGCCGATGTCGGGAAGGCCGATACGTGTCGCCAGTGCGGCGATGGCTTCACGGTCCTGCGGGTCATTGTCCTGCGCCAGAAGCAGGGTCAGAAAATCCCGTGCGTGGGTGGGGTCATTCCACGAGACGAGAATTTGCGCGGCGCGGGCGAGTTCGCTGCCGTCCAGACGGGTGACGATGGCTGTCGCCGCATGTTCATTGCCGGCACTTGCGGCTCGCCACTGGTTCAGGGCCGTGACCAAGGCTTCAGGCACTTCCGTTGGGGCAAGCAGCGTGTTGCCGGCACCTGCCAGTTTTGCAACTGCCATCTGGCCGTAGAAGGTTTCCGGCGCTTCTGCCGCCAGTCGCCAGTTGGCTTGCGCGGACGTCATGTCGCCCGCCTGAGCCCGCGCCTGCCCGAGCCAGTAGAACCCGCGTGCGCGGCTCAGCACGGACGGTGTTTCGGTCAGTTTGCGGAAGTGCGGTTCGGCCGCGGCAGGATCATGCAGGGCGCGGAGGGCGATCCAACCGCTCAGGAAAAAGGCGTCTGCGCGATTACGATCGCTGGTCTGGTGCGTGTCATCGGCCAGAATCAACGCGTCGGCGGCCCGGTTCTGATCGATCAGATCACGGGCCAGCCTGTCGCGCTCAATCCAGAACCGCCCTCTTGCGTCCGGAGCGACATTTTCTTCGGTCCGGAAACCGCTTGTCCGCCACAGGGCCAGAGCGTCATCGGGACGGTTGTTCTTTTCCAGCCAGTGGGCATGGTCGAGAAAGAGCGTGGCGTCGTTTGCGAATGCAGGCGGCACCTGCGCCAGAAGCGCTTCGGCAGAGGCGTCATTCCGTCGCAGGGCGAGGCGCGCGGAAGCGAGGGCAGCATGACCACTGTCCAATGACGCGATCGTCTGGGCGGTGGCCTGTAGCTGTCCACGACGTTCTTCGCGTTCGAAACGCGCCCAACTGTCGGCAGGCGTAAGAGCCGATCCGAACAGGGACTGAAGCGCGGCCGCGTCCTGCTGCGTGTCATTGCCATTGCGCCATGCCGCGACCCCGGCGGCTCGGAGGGAGTCTGCCCCCCCCATTGCCTGCGCGCAGCGGCTGAGTGCGGATGCGGTGCCGGGTGTCTGTGTGCGGCACAGATCGGCAACGGTTGTGTTGTCCGGTTCTGCTGTCAGGGCGCGTTCATAATGGGCCTGAATGATGGACCAGCGTGGCCAGACCGGACGGGTCGAGAGGAAATCGGCATAGGTGCGGGCAGGGATGGCGGCGTTGTATGGGGCCACCAGCTGGAGCCATGTCGTCAGTCGCCCTGCGACAGCGTCAATCTGGCCGTTTCCCGCAGCCTGCTGTTCAGTCGGCCATTGTGGCGGTGCCCCGGAAGTTTGTGAAAGCGCCTGGGGTGATGTCGAACAGGCTGAAAGGAGGGCCGCCAAACTGACCGGTAGGACAGAGCGGAAGCGGCTCACGAAAGCTGCCCCAGCACTTCACCACCACCCTTGTAGACCAGTTCCACGGCCACACCGAAGACGACCAGCAGTCCAATCCACGCGATCCAGCGGAATCGTTCGAGCAGTTTGGCGATCATGGTTGCGGCGAAGGCCATGAGCAGGATCGAGATGGCCAGTCCGCTGACCAGCACCCAGATATGCTCGCCCGCAGCGCCCGCGACAGCCAGCACGTTGTCGAGACTCATCGACAGATCGGCGATGATGATCCGGGTGATGGCCGAGCGCAGTCCGCCGGGTGTGGGGGCGCTGTCATCATCATGATCTTCGGGGGTCTGCAATTCCCGATACATTTTCCAGCATACCCAGAGCAGCAGCAGTCCGCCCGCAAAACGCAGGCCGATGATGCCGAGCAGCTGGGTGGCGATAAGCGCCAGACCCAGACGGATCAGGGCGGCGGCGGCAACACCGACAAGAACAGCGATTCTGCGCTGTTTCGCCTCAAGTTTCCTGACAGCGAGCCCGACAACAATGGCATTGTCCCCTGCCAGAGTAATGTCGATCAGGACGACCTGGAGGAGAGCCGTCAGGGAGGAGAGCGAAAGCATGGACCTGCTATAGCGCAGGAAAGGGGAAAGCGACCAGTCCGCAGATGTGCACTTTCCTCAATCCACGACGTCTTTTTTCTGATCCCTGAACTTACCCTCGCTGAAAACCGGCAACCTGTTCGTGGTGATAAAGGTAAAAAATATCATAATGGTCACTACTACCAGCCTGGAAGAGTAAAAAATTGTCCGTGGCAAACCGTTATCCTGCTCTGATGACAGGATGTGAGACTGGTCAGTCGATTTTTATCTTTTGTTTGTAAATGGACTGACCAGATCGGGCTGGTAATACGGCTACCAGGCAGTGAAGCCGTTATCCACAAAAAGCTGTGCGCCATTGACAAAGCGGGCGTCATCGCTGGCAAGAAACAGCACGGCATCGGCAATTTCTTCGGGAGTGGCCGCGCGTCCCTGACGGGCTGTCAGTTCTTCCTCCGACGCGCCAACCCCATGCGCCTTGAGGGCTGAAATTTCCTTCTGGCCGTGGGGAGTGTCAATAAAGCCCGGGCAGACCGCATTGCACCGTATGTTGCGGTCGCGGAATTCAACGGCGATGGCGCGGGCGAACATGTGGCACGCGCCTTTGGTGGCGTTGTAGGCGACTTCGGTGGGGGTCGCCGCTACGGCGGAAATTGAAGATGTGCAGACGATGGCTCCTCCGCCGCCTGCAATCATATGAGGCAATGCTGCCTTGGTCACAAGAAACATGCTTTTCACATTGACCGCAAAGAGCTGATCCCATTCTTCTGTTTCAATCTCGAGGAACGGTTTGATGAGTATGGTTCCGGCATGATTGAAAAGAACATCGACCTTGCCAAAAGTGTTGATGCAGGCCTGCATTCCTTCAGTGACCATGTGTGGGTCAGAAACATCGACATGAAAGAAGACAACCTTGTGTCCGTCGGCTGAAAGCTGCTCTGCGAGACGTTCTCCGGCTGTCACGTTGCGGTCGAATATTGCGACCTGTGCTCCTTCTTCAACAAAACGGACAACGCTGGCCGCACCCACACCTGTCGCACCTCCCGAAACGATGACAGTTTTGTTTGAAAATTTCTGTTTCATTTTTTTATTTCCTTAGCAGGATCTGGGATCTGTCACGGACTGGTGGGCGGAAAAAGCGATGCCAATACAGAAAACGATAATCAAGACGATCGGGATGAGCATGACTGAGACAATACTCTGATCGGGTGAAGACGGACGGGGCCATACAAGGTTGATCAGGGCCCCGACTTCGAAAGCAAGCGCTACTACGGTAAGAGCCCAGCCATATCGTCCCAGATTGAAAGGCCCAGAGGGACTCCAGCCACGCAGGCGGGCAAAGACAGCTGCGAGCAGCACCATTGTAAACGTCGTGTAGATACCGGCAGTGGCGAAGTTGATGACGGCTTCGGCAATGTGCGGGGCAAAGCTGCCAACCAGAAGAACGACGCACGGGAGGACTGTTGCGGCAATGACGGCTGCGGTAGGCAGTCCTGTCCGTGGATTGACATGCGACATTGAGGCGGAGAATGGAATCATCCGGTCTCGTCCCATGGAAAACAGAAGGCGACTGGTCGAAGCTATAACGGAAATTGTGGCGCTGAATGCAACCAGCATAAGGCATCCGAACATGGCGGTTGCCCCCATGGGGCCGAGTGCATTTCTCAGGGCCGCATCAGCCGGATTGGAGACGGCTCCTGAAACCGCGCCTGCCATATCGGGAACAGCCAGAATCATGCCGAGTGCGATCAGGAGAGCCGATCCACCGCCAGCGAGCATGGTGGTCAGCATGGCGCGCGGCACTTCCCGGGAAGCATCATGCACTTCTTCCGCAAGATCACCGCAGGCTTCATGGCCGAAAAATATCCATATTCCGAGAAGGCTTGCCGCCAGCATGGCGCCTGTGCGGTGTCCGGCACCCACACCGAAATCCTCGAACAGAACGTGGAAAGGCTGAACACGGGCAAAGAGCAGCATATAGACACCGCAAACAGCCAGACCGATCAGGCCGGCCCAGACGCCAAGTTCACTCATCTTTCCCAGAACTCTGGTGCCGATCAGGTTGAGGGAGGCTGAGAGAACGATGATGATCAGGGATACGCAATTGTCGAAAGTATTCGTGGCTTCCACCCCGATCAGCGCGGCCAGATAGGGGGCAACCCCTGCTGCGAGGCCAGCAGCTACACCGACGAGCGCTAGAAAATACATCCATCCCGTGAGGAAGCCCCACCGCTCTCCGACAAGCCGACGCGCCCATTGGTAAACACCGCCAGCGATGGGATACTGTGAGGATATTTCAGCAAAAATCAGGGCGTTGACTGTATGCCCCAGCAGAACAAGTGGCATCGTCCAGAAGAATGACGGGCCTGCTGTCGTGAGGGCATAGGCAAATAATGCATAGAATCCCGCGAGTGGACTCATGTAAGAATAGCCCACGGAGAAATTGGCAAAAAAGCCCAGAACTCTGTGGAATTCCGGCTTGTAGCCAAATTGTTCCAGGTTGCTGTCATCAGGCTGGATGACGGGATCGTCGCCTGCCATTGTCATCTCCGTTGCTGGCGGATAGTGCATTCAACTTTTATAGTTGTTGTATCGTAATGATATGGCGTGCGGAGAACCGAGGATATATCCCCAAAGGGATAGTTCGAGGATGCCTTGTCTGAAGCGAGGAGAGGAAATCCCTGTGATCGATCTTGTTGATGCTGTTGTCGAACTGGCTGTTCTGGCCGTCAACAGAGCGGATGATGCCTCTATCTTTCCGGAAATTGACCGGATCCTTGGTCATGTGGCGCAATTTGATATTTCCGTAGTCTTTTCATATCCGCCATCAGGCAGGCCGGAAGTCCTTCATGACGGCCTGAAGGAAATATCGCTCCCAAACGCCATGGGAGACTATCTGGCGGGAGGGTATCTCCTCGATGCTGTCTATGTTGCCTGCAAGCAGGATTTGCCGGATGGACTTTATCGCCTGAGCGCATTGGCGCCTGATGCTTTTTTTGAAAGCGAGTATTTCCTCTCGCCACTCGTTCATCCCTGTATTTCAATGGAAAGCGGGAGCCTGGTGGAGGAAATTGCTTTTTGCGCGCGTGCTCCGGATGAAACGATACTTGTCTATTCCCTGATGCGATCTAGGGGTGGCGTGGTTTTTTCAGAGCAGGAGTTTGCCGGCCTCCTGTCATTTGCTCCACTCATCAACGCAATCATGATGCGTCAGTGGCTTCGCCACGTGAAACTGGAAGCATCGAAACAGGAGGGAGTGGAATTCAGTCGTGAAACCTTGAATGTCTCGTTTCGTAATTTCGAGCGTGAGAGGCTTTCCCCTCGTGAGCAGGATGTGGTGGCTCTTCTTTTGCGTGGCCATAGCTCATTGTCAGCTGCAAAAAACCTCGGAATTACCGAGGGAACTGTAAAAATCCATCGAAAAAACATATACTCAAAGCTTGATATTTCAAGTCAGAGCATGCTGTTTTCTCATTTTATCAAGTCCATGATCCGAAACTGAATCGAAAATTTCACCATTGTATTTTTTGAAAAGTATCGAGATGCCTAAATTTCAGGCGACACAACACGATGCTTCACCACCTCGCCGACAATGATCAGGGCTGGACTGCGGAAATCCTGTTCGACCGTTAGACGGGGCAGGGATGTCAGGTCGGCAGTAATCACGCGCTGATCGGGTTGGGTGCCTTTTTCAATGACGGCGGCTGGCCATGTGGGAGGCAGTCCGTGCGTAATCAGTTGTTCACACAAAGAGGCGATGCCGCCGAGACCCATATAGATGACCACTGTCTGGCCACGCAGCGCGATGGTGTGCCACGGCAGATCCAGCGTGCCATCCGCACGGGCATGGCCGGTCAGGAACAGGCACGACTGCGCGCAGTCCCGGTGCGTCAGTGGAATGCCTGACGACGCAGCGCACCCGTTGGCGGCGGAAATGCCGGGCACGACACGGAATGGGACGCCCGCTTCCATAAGCGCCTCGATTTCCTCGCCACCACGGCCGAAAATGAACGGATCGCCGCCTTTTAGACGCAGCACGCGTTCGCCTGCTTTTGCGCGTCGGATGAGTTCGTCATTGATGGACGGTTGGGGGAGGGCGTGGTTGCTTTTTTGCTTGCCGACAAAAATCCGTTCGGCGTCCCGACGCACACGATCCAGAATATCCGGCGGCAGCAGGTGATCATACAGCACGCTGTCAGCGTTCTGCATCAGCCGTAGGGCTTTCAGTGTCAAAAGATCGGCGTCTCCCGGACCTGCTCCGACGAGCCAGACTTCACCTCCGCCCTTTTCGTCTGACGCAAGACGATCGAGGGTTGCGGATGCTCCGGTTTCATCCCCGGCCAGTGCCTGTTCCGCACCCTTGCCATCGAGGAAGTTTTCCCAGACCCGGCGACGGGTCTCCGGCGACGGGTGGATCTGCGCCATTTTTCCGCGAGCACCCTGCATGAAGCGGGAGAGACGGCTGATGCCAGCAGGGAGCAGCGTTTCTATCCGTTCGCGGATGCGTCGGGCGAGCACCGGTGCTGCGCCGGAGGTAGAGATCGCGACCATGACCGGACCACGCCGCACAATGGCGGGGGTGATGAAGGAGGACGGGTCGGGGTCGTCCACGGCGCAGACGGGAATGTTCATCTTCTGCGCCAATTCTGCCGTGAGATGATTGACCGCCCTGTCGCTGGTCGCGGCGTAAACGAGTCTTGCGCCCGGCAACTGCGCCTCCAGCACCTCCCGAGACGCCTGTGTAGCGATGTGTTCCAGGCGGCCTGATTTCAGTGCTCTTTCAAGTTCACCGCACAGGGTCGGAGAAATCACGACAACCCGCGTGTCTGTCGCCAGCAGCAGCGACACCTTGTTTGCTGCAACCTCACCGCCCCCGATGACCAGTGTCTTTGTCGTATTGTCGAGGCGAAGCACGACCGGAAACCAGATGTTTCTTGATTCTGCGAGAAGATCGTTCGCGGTCATGGGGCTCCGGTTCAGGAAAGAAGGTTCAGCCTCGCTGGCTCAGGAGGCACATCAGGGTGAACAGACGTCGCGCCGTCGGCAGGTCCATGGCGATCTTGCCAGTGAGCCGTTCGACCAGTAGGTCCGCAGCCTCATCATGAACACCGCGTCGTCCCATGTCGATAGCCTGCACTTTTGTCCGGTTGCCTTCCTCCATCGCGGCTTCGAAACTGTCGATCATCAGGGCGTAATCCTTGATGAGGCGACGGAAGGGCGAGAGGGAGATTACATGCGCGTAGAGCGGCATGTCCTCCTCGTTCCGTACGTCGAAAACGAGCCCGGATAGTCCCTGCACGGCGATGTGCAGGATGAACGGCCCCGAGAGGCCTTCTGGGCGGAAATGGGCGGTCTGACAGAGATCGAGAATGGCCTGTTCGCGGTCCTTGCGACGCTCCGGGTGGGCGTCGGTGGCAGGGTCGAGCGTACTGTCGAGGACAACGGCCATCAGGGCATCCGGCCGGTCTGATGGAAGGGTAGGTTCGTCCCGATGGCCACGGTTGTGAAGAAGTTTTGTCACGCCTGCGTCTCCTCCCGCTTCCGGGATTCTGCCTGTTCTTGTTTTTATGGGCGGTGGTGCCGGTTTGGGCCGGGGAAGACACCGCTCTTTCAGGTTGACACAGACCGATCTGCAAATCTTGCAAATCCTACGGAAAAGTCAGGTAAATTTCTGTAAAATACCGCCGCCACATCACACTCACGTGATATCATTCGTGTGGTTGTTCTTGTCAGCGTCCGGCAGAGTGCTTATGAGGAGCCGCCAACGGTGGGGAACCCGCGGCAGAGTGTCACGACCGCCCTTCCACTGACCAACAGCGCCGATTAAAGCGTTGTGGTGTCGATTCCCGACATCTGTAAGGTCTGGGGAAGATGGTTTGGTCGGGGAAGCTGGACGCCTATTCTGTCCTGCGCATGAGACCGGGATGCCCGCAACACAGAGAGGGGTCCCGCGCGCCATGGCCATTTCACTTTACGATCGTATTACAGACGCCCTCGCATTTGACGATGTGCTGATGGTCCCTGCGGCGTCCGACGTGCTGCCTGCGCACGCCGATACCCGCACCCGGCTGACCCGCACGATCGACCTCAACATTCCACTTGTTTCCGCTGCGATGGACACTGTCACCGAATATGCGATGGCGATTGCCATGGCGCAGCACGGTGGTATGGGCGTCATTCACAAGAATCTGGAAGCTGAAGAGCAGGCCGAGCAGGTCCGTCGGGTGAAGCGCTTCGAATCCGGCATGGTCGTGAACCCGGTGACGGTCGGGCCGGAGCAGACGCTGGCCGAGGTTCGTGCGATCATGAGCCATCACGGTATCAGCGGTCTTCCGGTGGTACAGCCAGGCACGCAGGAACTGATCGGTGTTCTCACCAACCGTGACGTCCGCTTTGCGACCGACCCGTCCAAGAAAGTCAGCGAACTGATGACGCGCGACAATCTTGTCACCGTCCGTCACGGCGCTGACGCCAACGTGGCGCGCCAGCTGCTGCATACGCATCGCATCGAAAAGCTGCTGGTCGTTGATGACGCCAACCGCTGTGTCGGCATCATCACGGTCAAGGACATGGATAAGGCCGTGGCGCATCCGCTGGCCATCAAGGACGGTCTGGGCCGGCTGCGTTGCGCAGCCGCGACAGGCGTGGGCGATGACGGATTCAAGCGCGCTCAGTTGCTCATTGAAGCCGGTGTGGATGTGCTCGTGATCGACACCGCGCACGGCCACTCTTCGGGCGTGCTGCGGGCGGTTGAGCGCGTGAAGGCAGCGAACAGCGATGTGCAGGTCATTGCCGGCAATGTGGCGACACCGGAAGCGGCGCGTGCGCTGATTGAAGTCGGCGCGGATGGCGTGAAGGTCGGCATCGGTCCCGGTTCGATCTGCACGACCCGTGTCGTGGCTGGCGTCGGTGTGCCGCAGTTCTCCGCCATTCTGGAAACATCCGCTGCGTGTCATGAGCACAATGTTCCGGCGATTGCTGACGGCGGTGTGCGGACATCTGGCGATCTGGTGAAGGCCATTGCCGCGGGTGGTGACGTCGTGATGGTTGGTTCACTGCTGGCTGGCACGGACGAAGCGCCCGGCGAAGTCTTCCTGTATGATGGCCGTTCCTACAAATCCTATCGCGGCATGGGCAGCCTTGGCGCGATGGCGCGGGGATCGGCGGACCGTTACTTCCAACAGGAAGTGAAGGACACGCAGAAGATGGTGCCGGAAGGCATTGAAGGCCGCGTGCCTTACAAAGGGGCGATGGGTGCTGTGGTTCACCAGCTGGTTGGCGGTCTGAAGGCGGGCATGGGTTATACCGGCTCTGCCACTATTCAGGCGCTTCAGACCAATACCCGTTTCCGTCGCATCACTAATGCTGGCCTGCGTGAGAGCCACGTCCACGACGTGTCCATCACGCGCGAAGCACCGAACTACCGCCGCGACTAAGGCGACGTTTTATGGTGGAGAGGCTGAGGTCTCTCCACTTTTTGACTCCATCATTTCCAGACTTCGGATCAGGACGCAGGATACCCGATGACGCCTTCCGCCCGGCTTGCGGCCGCAATCGACCTTCTGACCGCAATGGATGCCGCGCCGCGCCGTCCTGCTGACGCTACCGCCAACAGTTTTTTCCGTGAGAGACGCTTTATCGGCGGTGGTGACCGTCGTGCGATTTCCGCCATTGTCTGGGACGTGTTGCGTCAATGGCGTCGGGCTGAGTGGCTGATCGCACAGGTTGGCGGTGAAGCGACACCGCGTCTGCGTGTTGCGGTCAGGCAGCTTCTGGCGGGCGAAAGCTTCGGTGACATCGCTCAGTCTTTTGTTGAAGGGAAGTTTGCTCCCGGCGCGCTGGCACGTGATGAACGTCGTTATCTGGAGACGCTTGCTGCCAACAGACTGGACGAGATGAGCATGCCGCGCGCCGTGCGTCTGGAAGTGCCGGACTGGCTGCTGCCGCATCTGGAAGCGACATTCGGCGAGACGCTGGAGACCGAACTGGCGGCCATGGCCGGGGAAGCCACGCTCGATCTGCGCGTGAATACGCTGCGAGGCGATCGGGAGGCTGCGCAGAAAGTCCTGTTGCGGGATGGTTTCCGCGCCGAGTTGACCGAGCTTTCTCCGTGGGGCCTGCGTCTGTCCGGGCGTCAGCCGGTCACGGCGAGCACGGCGTTCAAGGAAGGGCTGGTCGAAATTCAGGATGAGGGCAGCCAACTGGTTGTCGCCATGCTGGGCGCGCGCCCCGAGATGCGAATTCTTGATTACTGCGCGGGAGCAGGCGGCAAGACACTCGCTATTGCGATGATGATGCAGAATCGCGGGCATATCGTGGCCTGCGATGTATCGGTGCCGCGCCTTGAGGGAGCGGTGAAGCGTCTGCGTCGGGCGGGCATCCATAATGCCGAGCGACATCTGCTGGTACCGGGCGACAAGTGGGCCAAGCGTCGAGCGAAATCGTTCGATCGCGTTCTGGTGGATGCGCCCTGCACGGGAACGGGCACATGGCGACGTAACCCGGATGCGCGGGTCAGGCTGGAAGAGAACGATCTGAAGGAGCTGACCGTCAAGCAGGCGGAGATTCTGGATCGTTCGGCTGCGCTCGTGCGACCCGGCGGGCGACTGGTCTATGCGACCTGCTCGATCCTGAACGCCGAAAACAGCGACCAGATCACGGCGTTCCTCGCCCGTCATCCTGACTTCGTGTCGGTTGTGCCGGGTGCACCGGAAGTGCCGGCATCTCTGGCTGGTTCATCCATGCTCTCATTGACACCGGGTAGAAATGGCACGGACGGTTTCTTCGCTGCCGTGCTGGAACGCAAGGAATAAGAGAGCAGTCTTCTGATTTGAAGACTGTGACAAAAACAGGATTGAATCAGCTAGATGGACAAGTATGGTGTCGTTGCGCTCCGATACTGGTCAATTTCATTGAGTAATATCAAGACGAAGGTTGAGTCGGCATAAAAACTGCCTGATATTATAATTCATGCAGTTTTTATGTCGGTTTATTGGCAATTGACTTGTTTTCGTAAGCTGGTTTTCTCTGAAGTGCGATTAATTTCGAAATAAAAAAACTTATCTATTGTTTTTCCGTTGTCGCGGAATGTTATTGAAAGTAACGGCGGGTCGGTCTCCGGCGACTGCCGATGGAGAAAAGATGGTCAATGTATCGTCAGGTAGTCCATACCGGCATAAGCGGTTCAACATCATCATGACGCTGATTGACGATATTGTAGTTGACAGGAAATCGTGTCGGATTGTTGATCTGGGAGGAACTCCAGATTACTGGCGCGATTTTCCAGCGTTTCAGGAACGGCCAGAGATTACAGTCCTAGTGATTAATCTGGTTCAGTATACCAGTGATGACACCCGAATACAGTGTATTGTTGGTGATGCGACTTCTCTCCCTGATTTGGCGGATAACACATTTGATCTTGTTCATTCCAACAGCGTGATCGAGCATGTCGGGACGTTGGAAGATATGAAGCGTATGGCTCAAGAAGTGCGTCGTCTTGCTCCGGTTTATTATGTTCAGGCTCCGAATTACTGGTTTCCCTATGAATTCCATACCTGCATGATCGGGTTTCACTGGTTGCCAAAGGTGTTTCGGCTGTTTCTTGTACGTCGGTTTTCCTGCGGGCATTATCCGCGCGCCAGAAACGCAGCCGAAGCTCAAGCCTATGTCGCGGACGCGAATAGTGTTACGGATCGACAGATACGAACCCTGTTTCCCGATGCGGAAATCAAACCGGAAAATTTTTTTGGGCTGACAAAAAGCTGGATGGCAATCAGGCGATCTTCACGCTCTGCTTCGATGTGAGACTGACCATTTGACCGGAACGGCTGAGAACGTCATCATGACGCCATGATCCTGCTGATCGACAATTATGACAGCTTCACCTTCAACCTCGTCCATTATTTTGGCGAGTTGGGGGAGGAGTGTGAAGTCCATCGTAACGACGCCCTGAGCGTTGAAGAAGTGGCCGCCCGCAAGCCGGAAGCCATCGTGCTCTCACCCGGTCCCTGCACGCCGAACGAGGCGGGCATCTGCTGTGACGTGATCCGCGCGCTCGCGCCGACGACCCCGATTCTGGGTGTGTGCCTCGGACATCAGGCCATAGGACAGGTCTTTGGCGGCAAGGTGGTCCGTGCGCCGGAGCCTGTGCATGGCAAGGTCTGGCCAGTCTATCACGAGAACACGGATGTGTTCGCAGGGCTACCGAATCCGGTCAGCGTCACGCGCTATCACAGTCTGATTGTGGAAGCGTCAACGCTGCCAGAGGTTCTGGAACGGACGGCGTGGACGGAGGATGGCATCATCATGGGGCTGCGTCATCGCCAGTATCCTGTGCATGGGGTGCAGTTCCATCCGGAAAGCATCGCCTCGGAAGGCGGTCATGACATGTTGCGGAATTTCCTGACGATGGCGCGCACGTGGAATGACACGCGGCGGGTGGCGTAGGGCTGTTTCGATGACCACAGGATTTCGGACATGAGCGGACCGGCGACGATTCCGGCTGAGGAGCCGCAGACAGCGGCACGCGAGCGGTTTCGGGTCATTCTGCGTCATATCGCTACGGGCAAGCCTCTCTCCGAGGCTCAGGCGGAAGAAGCCTTCGGGCTCGTCATGGATGGCGTTGCCGATGGAGCGCAGATTGCAGCGCTGCTCATGGGAATGCGCGTCCGTGGAGAGACGCAGGACGAACTGCTCGGTGCCGTGAAGGCCATTCGCTCCCGGATGAAAGCCCTGCACGAACCACCGCCGGATGCGATCGACGTCTGCGGCACGGGTGGTGACGGCCATGGCACGCTCAATGTGTCCACGTCCGTTGCGTTCGTGCTGGCGGGGCTGGGGGTGCCAGTAGCCAAGCACGGTAATCGGGCGCTGTCTTCCAAGGCTGGCGCGTCTGACGTGCTGACAGCGCTTGGCGTGCCTCTGAAGGAGGATGTCGCCACGCTGGGAGCGGATCTGCGTGAGAGAAATCTGACGTTCATGGCTGCTCCGCACCATCATCCCGCCATGCGTCATGCTGCGGGTGTGCGGCGGGCGCTTGGTGTGCGGACCCTGTTCAATTTCGTTGGACCTCTGGTCAATCCGGCCCGCGTGACCCGTCAGTTGGTTGGCGTGTCCGATGCGGCATGGCTGGCGCCAATTGTTGATACGCTGGCGAAGCTTGGCTCGACGCGGGTATGGGCGGTCTGTGGCGAAATCCCGGGTTCATCACTCCGCTGGATTGACGAGATCACGCTGGCTGGCCCGACCTATGTCGAAGCGTTTGAAGGGGGGGTACGTCATCGGTTCACCCTTGAGCCGGAAATGGCAGGACTGACCCGTGCGCCTGTCTCCGCGATTGCGGGAGGAGGGCCTGACGAGAACGCCAGAGCGCTGGAGGCCTTGCTTCGCGGATCTCGTGGTCCATATCGTGATACGGTGCTTTTCAATGCTGCCTGTGGCCTGCATATTGCGGGGAGAGGGCAGGTTCTGAATGGCGCCGGTCAAGTGGATAGGGATGTTCTGTGCAGGCTGGTGAGTCTGGCGGCATCCTCTATCGATAGCGGCGCGGCTCTGGCCTCGCTGGAAGCAGCTCGCGGAGTTACTGGATAAAACCGCAAGATCACTTTATAGGGATATGCTATCCCGTAGCGGTGTAATGTTGCTGCACAGGGCGCGCCATTCTGCGGCGCGTGAAATGGCTCTGAATATCGCATGAGCGTGCTCAGCCAGCGATAAAGTCATCCATGTTCATTTACGAGACGGAGACATGATGAACGAGACATCGGATCAGGTGCCAGTCGCGACCAATGCTGAGGCATGTTCCGAGCCATCGGATGTTCTTGGCCGGATTGTGGCGCGCACGAAGGTGGAGGTGGCTCACCGTTCGACGCTGCTGAGTCTGAAAGACATCACGGCGAAGGCTCTGGAGACGCAGTTTACCTCGCGTGGTTTCGGACGGGCGCTCAAGGACAAGACCGCTGAGATGGTTCCCGGCTTTATCGCCGAAATCAAGAAAGCCTCTCCCTCGGCAGGTCTGCTGCGTGATCCGTATGATCCTGTCGGTATCGCCAAATCCTATGAAGCGGCTGGTGCGGCCTGTCTGTCTGTTCTGACGGAAAGTTCCTGCTTCCATGGGAGCAATGACGATCTTATCGCCGCGCGTGCTGCCTGTGAGCTTCCTGTGCTTCGCAAGGATTTCATTATCGATCCGTGGCAAGTTTATGAGAGCCGGGTGATCGGTGCGGACTGCATTCTGCTGATCATGGCGATTCTGACGGATGAGGAAGCGGCGGCGCTGGTCGATCATGCCAAGGGTCTCGACATGGATGTGCTGGTTGAAGTCCATTCGGAAGAGGAACTGAACCGGGCGCTGGCGCTCGATACGTCGCTGATTGGGATCAACAACCGTAATCTCAAGACCCTGACCACTGATCTCGACATGACCATCCAGCTCGCGCCTCTCGTGCCGCCGGACAAGATCATTGTGTCGGAAAGTGGCATCAAGACGGCAGAAGATGTGAAACGTCTTTCAGCGGTGGGAGCCAGTGGTTTCCTCGTCGGTGAATCGCTTCTGCGGGCTCCTGATCCGGGTGAGGCGTTGAAGGCTCTGATGAAGCCAGTTGCCTGATTGGGAAAGCTCGTTAAAGCGTAAGTCTCGACCACACAGGTTGTTTCACAAGCAATTGGTTGTCTGTTGTGGTCATTCACTTTTAAAAATCTGTTTCCAAGCAAGCTTCAGGCAAGAAACATGTATGCTCTGAAAGAGGAAACAAAGCATCAGTTTGCGAAAACACTCAATAAACTGTCTACAGTCTGAGCGAGTAAGAGTCTGACCCGAAAGTTTTTCAACCCTGACTATATTTTGCTGTTCGTCGTGTGAGCATTCGGATTGAGGCGGTCAGTGTCCACGCGGTTGATCCTGAAATCACGCCACTTTCCGTGGTTTTCACCGACTGGCTGTCAATCATACTGGCTCTCAGAGAAACTTTGCGCCCCTCGATCTCCCGGCGCATGACCAGTACTATTCGTTGACCTCGAACAGTCAGGCATCTCGCCAAGCAGAGAAGCAACGCCGGACAGTCGAGATCGATGGAAAGCATTCCACCCACATCTCGTCATTAAACACAACAAAAAACGCCTCTTCCAGGCGTGCTACCCGGAAGAGGCGTCAGAACTCGGAAGGCCGCCTTAATTAAAAATGCAGCGCTCCGTCATAAGCCGCCAGCACGGCTTCGTGCATCGACTCAGAGATTGTCGGATGCGGGAAGATGGTTTCCTTCAGCTCCGCTTCCGTCAGTTCTCCACTGCGAGCGATGACATAGCCCTGAATCATCTCCGTCACTTCCGCACCGATCATGTGCGCGCCCAGCAACTCGCCGGTCTTGGCGTCAAACACGACCTTCACCAGACCTTCCGGCTCGCCCATGGCAATCGCCTTGCCATTGCCGATGAACGGGAAACGACCAACGCGGACCTGATAACCGGCTGCCTTCGCCTTGGCTTCCGTGTAGCCGACCGAAGCCACCTGTGGACGGCAATAGGTGCAGCCCGGAATCTTCGTCACATCGATCGGATGCACATGATTGCCAGCAATCGCTTCAACGCACATGACCGCCTCATGGCTCGCCTTGTGCGCCAGCCACGGAGCGCCAGCCACGTCACCGATGGCGAATACGCCCGGCTCACCAGTGCGGCAGAGATCGTCCGTCACGATATGCGTGCGATCCACGACAATCTTCGTACCTTCCAGACCGATATTCTCGACATTGCCGACAATACCCACGGCTGAAATCACGCGATCGAACGTGTAGGTTTCCTTCTTGCCACCTGCTTCGATCTCGACCGAGACGTCCTTGTCGGACTTCTTCAGCGTGCCGAGTTTCGCGCCGGTGAGGATTTTCATCCCCTGCTTCTCGAACGCCTTGCGGGCGAGACCGCTGATTTCCTCATCCTCAACCGGCAGCACGCGATCCGCGACTTCCACCAGCGTCACTTCGGAACCCATGTTGCGATAGAAGGAGGCGAACTCCGTGCCGATCGCACCGGAGCCGATCACCAGCAGGCGCTTCGGCAGTTCATCCGGCACAAGCGCCTCGCGGTAGGACCAGACAAACTTGCCGTCCGGCTCCAGCCCCGGCAGCGTGCGGGCGCGGGCACCAGTCGCCAGAATGACGTTCTTCGCCGTCAGCGTGACCGACTTGCCGTCCTTCAGTGCCACGGCAAGCTTGCGCTTCTTGCCATCCGTTCCAGCCAGCTTCGCAAAGCCGTCGAAAACCGGAACCTTCGCTTTTTTCAGCAGATGGCCCACGCCGCCTGAAAGCTGCTTCGACACAGCGCGCGAACGGGCCACGACCTTCTGGAAATCGAAGCGTGGATTATCCACGGCAAAACCGAACTGCCCGAGATCATGCAGCAGGTGATTGATTTCGGAAGCGCGCAGCAGCGCCTTGGTCGGGATGCAGCCCCAGTTAAGGCAGATGCCGCCAAGATGGTTGGCTTCGACAACCGCGACCGAGAGTTTCAGCTGTGCCGCACGGAGAGCCGCCACATAGCCGCCGGGACCGCCACCCACAACAATCAGATCAAAATCGGTGGTGCTCATATGATATTTCCTGATTGAGCGTCGGGCGGGCAGGAACTACTTCTTGCCCGCCCGACGGAACGGCCTGTCAGACGACGAGCGTGAACGGGTTTTCCACCACTTCGCGGAACCCTGCGGTCCACTTGGCGGCCAGAGCGCCGTCAATGGCGCGATGATCGACCGAGAGCGTCACGGTCATCACCGTAGCCACACCCAGCGACCCGTCCGCCTTCACAACCGCACGCTTCTCACCGGCCGCAATGGCCAGAATACCAGCCTGTGGCGGGTTGATGATCGCCGAGAAAGAACTGACGCCGAACATGCCCATGTTGGAGATCGAGAACGATCCACCCTGGAACTCTTCCGGCTTCAGCTTGCCCGCACGCGCACGGGACGCGAGATCTTTCATCTCGTTGCTGATCTCACGCAGCGACTTGCGATCAGCCTGACGGATGATCGGCGTAATGAGACCATCCGGGATGGACACGGCCACCGAGATGTCCACGTCGTTATACTCGATGAGCGCCTCGTCCGTGTAGGAGACGTTGACGCCCTTCACACGACGCAGGGTAACGGCAGCAGCCTTGATCAGCAGATCGTTGACCGACAGCTTGAACGCATCCGGCCCCTCGGCGGGTGACGCCGCGTTGAGCTGGCTACGCAGAGCGAGCAGCGCATCGAGCTGCACGTCAACCGAGACGTAGAAGTGCGGAACAGTCGTCTTCGATTCCGTCAGACGACGGGCGATGACCTTGCGCATGGTGGAATGCGGCGTGCTGGTCGAACCACCCGGCGTATAGGCTGCCACAGGCGCGGACTTCGCCGCCGAAGCACCGCCGCCAGCCTTTGCCGCCTCCACGTCCTTCTTGACGATACGGCCATTCGGACCGCTGCCTTTCAGGGTGGACAGGTCGATACCCGCATCCTTGGCAATCCGCTTGGCCAGAGGAGAAGCGAACACGCGGTTCCCCTTCTCCACAGGAGCCTTCACCTGCGGCGCAGGTGCAGCAGCCTTTGGCGCAGGAGCCTCGGCCTTTGCTGGTTCGGCTTTCTCCGTCTTGGGCGCGGCAGTGGACGAGCCTTCCGGCACCGCCTCACCTTCCTCGACCAGAATGGCGATGGGCGTGTTCACCGCCACACCTTCCGTGCCTTCCGGAATGAGGATCTTGCCGAGAATACCCTCGTCCACGGCTTCGACTTCCATCGTCGCCTTGTCCGTCTCGATCTCGGCAATCACTTCACCAGAAGAGACCGTATCGCCCTCTTTCTTGTTCCACTTCGCCAGCTTGCCTTCGGTCATGGTCGGCGAGAGAGCGGGCATCAGGATATCGATAGCCATGATGTCTTTCCCTCAGACGATTTTGGAAACGGCGTCCACAACCCAGTCGGGCTGCGGCAGGGCGAGCTTCTCAAGGTTGGCGGCAAACGGCATCGGCACATCGAGACCAGCCACGCGCACCGGCGGCGCATCGAGCCAGTCGAAGGCGTGCTCAATCACCTGCATGGCGATTTCCGCGCCGATACCGGCAAACGGCCAGCCTTCTTCAACCGTGACCAGACGGCTTGTCTTCTTCACGCTCTCGACGATGGTCGCGGTATCAAGCGGACGGATTGTACGCAGGTTGATGACTTCCGCGTCGATGCCTTTCTCGGCCAGCAGTTCAGCCGCGGCGAGTGCCGTGCCAACACTGATCGAGAACGCCACGATGGTCACGTCCTTGCCCGGACGCTCGATCTTCGCCTTGCCGATCGGCAGGATGAAGTCCTCATCCACTGGGCATGGGAACTTCTGACCGTAGAGGATCTCGTTCTCAAGCACGATCACCGGGTTCGGATCACGGATGGCCGCACGCAGCAGGCCTTTCGCATCGGCCGCCGACCACGGAGCCACAACCTTCAGACCCGGAACATGGGCATACCAGCTTGCAAAGCACTGCGAATGCTGAGCACCCACGCGGGCCGCCGCGCCGTTCGGGCCACGGAACACCATCGGACAGGAGATCTGACCGCCGGACATGTAGTGCGTCTTGGCGGCCGAGTTGATGATGTGGTCGATCGCCTGCAGGGAGAAGTTCATGGTCATGAACTCGACAATCGGCTTCAGGCCGGTCATCGCCGCACCCGTAGCCATACCTGTAAAGCCATGCTCGGTGATCGGCATGTCGATCACGCGCTTCTCGCCGAACTCGTCCAGCAGACCCTGTGACACCTTGTAGGCGCCCTGATACTGGGCGACTTCTTCACCAAGCAGGAAGACGTCTTCGTCACGGCGCATCTCGGCAGCCATCGCGTCACGCAGCGCCTCACGCACGGTGATCTCGCTCGTCTCGCCCCAGTCCTTTTCCGGCTCGCTGGTCGTCGTGACGACAGGAGAAGCAACAGCCGTAGGAGCCGCCGCTTTCGGCGCTTCTTCAGCCGCAGGACGAGCCTCGCCACTGCCTGCGGACGGCCCTTCCGGTACGGTCTCACCTTTCTCGACCAAAATGGCGATGGGCGTGTTGACCGCCACACCTTCCGTTCCTTCCGGAATGAGGATCTTACCGAGAATACCCTCGTCCACGGCTTCGACTTCCATCGTCGCCTTGTCCGTCTCGATCTCGGCAATCACTTCACCAGAAGAGACCGTATCGCCCTCTTTCTTGTTCCACTTGGCCAGCTTGCCTTCGGTCATCGTCGGCGACAGCGCTGGCATCAGGATATCAATAGCCATCCGTCTTATTCTCCCACCAGCACGTCGGTAAACAGTTCCGAAGGATCAGGCTCCGGGCTTGTCTTGGCGAACTCGGTCGCATCCGCGACGATTTCCTTCACCTTAGTTTCCATTTCCTTGAAGTCGGCATCATCCACGCCCGCCGCCTTCAGCAGGTTGCGCACATGGTCGATGGGGTCATGTTTCTGGCGGATTTCGTCCACTTCCGAACGCTGGCGATACTTCGCCGGATCGGACATCGAATGGCCGCGATAACGGTAGGTGGACATTTCCAGCAGGTAAGGGCCTTTGCCCGCACGGCAATGCGCGATGGCTTCTTTGGCGGCCGCGTTCACAGCTTCCACATCCATGCCGTCAACCTGCTTGCCGGGAATGCCCCACGGCTCGCCGTTCTTCCACAGCGCCTTGGAGGCCGAAGCGCGTTCGACGCTGGTGCCCATGCCGTAGCGGTTGTTTTCGATGACGAACACGCAGGGCAGCTTGTGCAGGGCGGCAAGATTGAAGCTCTCGAAGACCTGTCCCTGATTGGATGCGCCTTCACCGAAATAGGTGATGGAGACCTCATCCGTGCCGCGATACTTGTTGGCGAAAGCCAGACCGATGCCGAGCGCCACCTGAGCGCCGACAATGCCGTGCCCGCCATAGAAGTTCTTCTCACGGGAGAACATGTGCATGGAGCCGCCCTTGCCGTGGGAAAGGCCGGTCGCACGTCCTGTCAGTTCCGCCATCACACCGCGCGGGTCCATGCCTGCTGCGAGCATCTGGCCATGGTCACGATAGGAGGTGATGACCTTGTCACCGTCCTTCTGCGCCATCTGAAGGCCGACCACCACGGCTTCCTGACCGATATAGAGGTGGCAGAAGCCGCCGATGAGGCCCATGCCATAAAGCTGCCCGGCTTTTTCCTCAAAACGACGGATCAGCAGCATGTCGTAATAAGCCTGCTTGAGCTGATCCGTGGTCAATCCGGGGTGATTCCGGCCATCCGTTGCGCTGTCAGGCCTTGATTGCCCCGCATTATTCTGTTCGGTCATGAACTTACCTTTACCTCATCGGTTGTCAGGGTCTGGCACATAATCGCAGCCGTTAACTATAAATATTATCGTTAATTCTCAAGTAGTTAAAGAAAAACACCTTAGGCTATCCGGACACCTTTCCGTCCCGATCCCACCCGGCGATCACCAAGCGCCCGCCACCGATGACCGGAGAGACTCTCCCGTGAGCATCTTTCCTTCTCTCACCGCCAACGTCTCATCCTCGTTCGGGTTGTCATGACAAGTGCGCTACCCCTTCCAGAGACTGGTAACGCGAGCGCGACGTTCTGCAAAGCGCCGGAAAGGTGTAAAGTTGCAGTAACACCTCCATCAAAATGTGTACAATGTGAACATGAGCGCCGGTCATAAAAAACTTTTCGCAGGAAGCAGAATCCGCAAACTTCGGCGTCAATTCGGCCATACACAGCGTGAGATGGCGTGTCTGGTGAATATATCGTCAAGCTATCTCAACCAGCTTGAAAACGATCTGAGGCCGATTCCGGCTCAATTGCTGCTAACTATTTGCAGAACTTTCGCAGTGGATGCGTCCTGGTTTGGCGACAACGAGGAAATCCGCACCATCCAGATGCTACGGGAGGTTTTTGCGGACCCCATGTTCAAGTCCGACCTGCAGGCGGACGAATTCAGAAAAGCCGCGCAGGAGCTCCCCGGGCTGGCCCGGCACTTTATCGACCTGTATCGTTCCTACCGCACCCTCACGGAACGGCGCACTCATTTCTCAGCCGATACGTCCACTCAGGATCTTCCGCACATCCCCGACACACTGGGATCACCCCACTATGAAGCGGCCGGCGAATGGGTGCAGAGCGAGAAAAACTATTTTCACGACCTCGATACGGCAGCAGAAGATCTTTACGAGGCCGAGAATTTCGACCGCGCTTCGCCATCCGTCGTGTTTGAGCGCTACCTTCTGGATCACCATTCCATCCGCGCAGTCACCAATCCTGACTTTGCGTTACAGGATACGCTGTGGCGCTTTGATCGTCGGGAAAAAACTCTCCATCTCTCAGCCGGCATGGCGCCGGAAAGCCGCTCCTTCTGCCTCGCCAGACTGATTGGCGACATTGAATTCAGCCGAATCATCGACAAGACCATCCGCCGCTCCGGCTTGCCCGCAGGAGATGCGCAGGCGCTCGTCCGTGTCAGTATCAGCAACTATTTTGCTGGCGCGCTGATCCTGCCCTACGGACGGTTCAGGCAGGCAGCCAGAGAGACAAAGCATGACCTCGACCTGCTGCAAAGACGCTTCAAGGTCAGTTTTGAGCAGGTCTGTCACCGCCTCTCCACACTCCAGAGGCCGGGCGCTGAAGGCATCCCGTTCTATTTCATCAAGACGGATGTCGCGGGCAATATCCTGAAAAGCTACAGCGCCACCCGCTTCAGTCGCGCCCGCTTCGGTGGTCTGTGCGCCCTGTGGAACGTGTTTGAGAGCTTCGCCATTCCTGGCAGGCTGGCGACCCAGCTTTCGCAGGATACAGACGGCAGCGTGTTCATCAGCGTCGCCAGAACGGTCGGACGTCACCCCACATCCTTCTTCGAACGGACAAGACGTGTGGCGATCGTGCTGGGATGCTCGGTCACGCATGCTTCCGAGATTATCTATTCGACCGCCCTGAATATTGAAGACAGCAGAAACTTTGTCCCGATCGGCCCGGGATGCCGGGCATGCAGCCGGATCGACTGTCGCCATCGCGCCGTTCCTGCCAGCGGTTTCCGGCTTGATCCGAGTAGCGATGAGCGAGGTACCGTGCCTTATCGGGTTCTTATTTAACGCATAATGCAACCTTGAATTACATTGAATATCCTCGGCTCAGGTCTCATTCCTTGAGCCAGAAGATGAAGGTTGCCGCGACGTGAATTGTGAACATGAGCGCAGCGGTCATATGCAGCGGTCATATCCGGTTGCTGTCGTATCCCCCGCTCACCGATGACTTCCTCTGGTTCGCCCGCATAGTTTCCGACGTCACATATAGGGACGTAAACAGACATATCCTTAATTAAGGGTCTCGGCCCACTACGCTCTTACACCACCAGTAGCCTATCCTCACTCGAAACACTGCCGCCGGTTCCAACCAGCACAGCCTTCAATGCCGCAGGGTAGAGCACATGTTCCTGCACCAGTACGCGGGCGGCCAGATCGTCTGCGCTATCCTTTTTCGGAAAGACCGGGACAGCCGCCTGCGCGATGATCGGTCCTTCATCCATGCCTGCTGTCACATGATGCACCGTGCAGCCGTGGATGCGCACGCCCGCTTCCAGCGCACGTTCATGGGTATGCGTGCCGGGGAAGAGCGGCAGCAAGCTGGGGTGGATGTTGATCATCCGCCCGGCCCATGCGTCCGTCAGAAACGGTGTGAGCAGGCGCATGTAGCCCGCGAGGCAGATAAACTCTACGCCCGCTTCTTTCAGCTTCGCGTCGATAGCATGTTCATGTGCTTCCCGATCCTTGCCGAAAGCCTTGTGCGGCACTGCTTCGGTCCGCAGGCCAAGAGAGCGGGAGTAATCCAGTCCGGCAGCATCCTCCTTGTTGCTCAGGACAAGCGCAACCGAGGCCGGAAAATCCGGCTCAGTGCAGGCGGCGATCAACGAGCGCATGTTGCTGCCGCGTCCACTGATGAGGATGGCGATCGGGGTCTTGCGGATGCTCACGTCAGACTGCCTCAGGACCAGGAAAAGTCCGGGGAGACGGCCATCTCCAACGTGGGGGCCGCGTCTGCGTCAGCGACGGCTTCGATCTGGCCGAGCACAATCGGCGTTTCACCCATTTTGCTCAGACGTTCCATGACGACATCCGGCTTGGACGTGATCAGCACCATGCCGATACCGCAGTTGAACACGCGCAGCATTTCCTCGGTGGCGACATTGCCTGCCTTCGCCAGCCAGCCGAAGACCGGGGCAGGGGCCCAGGGACCGTCGATCACGGCTTTCACGCCGTTGGGCAGCACGCGTGGCAGATTGCCCGGCAGACCACCACCAGTGATGTGGGCGGCGCCGCTGAGCAGCCCTTCGCGATGCAGATCCAGAACCTGCGACACGTAGAGTTTCGTCGGCGTCATCAGCGCCTGCGCGAGCGTCTGGCCCGGTGCGAACGGGGCCGCGTCGTCAAGTTTGAGACCGGCGGCGGACAGGATGCGACGCACCAGCGAGAAGCCGTTGGAATGCACGCCACTGGAGACGAGGCCGATCAGCGCGTCACCGGCGCGGATTTCGCCCGGCAGTAGTTTGCCGCGCTCGGCGGCCCCGACGGAGAAGCCAGCGAGATCGTAATGACCGGACGCATACATGCCGGGCATTTCCGCCGTCTCACCACCGACAAGGGCGCAGCCGGACAGGCGGCAGCCTTCGGCAATGCCTTTCACAACCTTGGCGGCGTCTTCGACGGCCAGCTTGCCGGTGGCGAAATAGTCGAGGAAGAATAGCGGCTCCGCACCCTGCACGACGAGGTCGTTGACGCACATGGCGACCAGATCGATGCCGACCGTGTCATGCAGGCCGCTGTCGATAGCGAGGTTCAGCTTGGTGCCCACGCCGTCGGTGCAGGAGACGAGGACCGGATCGGTGAAGCCGGCGGCCTTGAGGTCGAACAGTGCGCCGAAACCACCCAGTCCGCCCATGACGCCTGTGCGGGTCGTGGCCTTGGCGGCGGGCTTGATCGCCTCGACAAGGGCATCGCCTGCTTCGATATCCACTCCGGCCTCGCGATAAGTGAGGCCCTTGGAAGAAGCGCTCTGTGAGGTTTCCGGGGGAGATGCGGTCATGGCGTCGGCTCGTTCTGGGCTGTGGGATGGTCTCGACAGGTGAGGGTCGAACATCCGGGGCGTTTACGGTATCAGGTTTATGAGCACTCTTTAAGGCAGGCGGGGCGGCGCGCATAGCGGTGACGGAACAGGTTTATGATCCAGAACGCCCCGGTCAGCCCGGTTCGGGCGAAAAAAGACCGGATGACATGCGTCAGTTGCCACTGCCGTTCGGGCATAAGCGCCGCTTTGACGAGGCGGGATTCGTGTCCGGACGCTCGAATGCGGCGGCTCGAACGTGGCTGTTTGCAACCGATGCGGAAAAAAACTGGTCGGAAAACCGGCTGGCGCTCTGGGGCGGGCAAGGGCGCGGCAAGACGCATCTGCTACAGGTGTGGGGACAGCGCAACGACGCGATGATCGTGGATGCGGCGCAGGGTCTGCCAGATATCGCGACCTTGCTGGAACGCACCCCCCGCGCTCTGGCGCTCGATGCGTTGCCTGAGCAGGGGCTGGACGAACTGGCGCTGCTGCGGATCATCAATACTTCCCGCGAGCGCCGGATGCCGCTTCTCATGGTGGCGCGGATGCCCCCGAGCCTGTGGACGGTGACGCTGCCGGATCTGTGCAGCCGTTTGCGGGCGACGATGACGGTGGAGGTTGGGCCTGCCGAAGATGTGCTGCTTTATCGGTTGATGTTGCGTCTGCTGGCTGAGCGTCAGCTGGTTGTGCCTCGACAGATCACGGACTGGCTGTTGCAGCGTCTGCCGCGGGAGGCCTCGGTGATAGAGGATGCGGTCAGCCGGATTGACGCGGTGACCCTTGCCTCGGGACAGCCCTTCGACTTACGAGCAGCCACGCGTCTATTGGCGGATCTGAGCGAGTAAGGCAGCGTTCAAAGTGACGCCGTCGACATCTCCCCTGCATATGTTCTTAAATTGTCATATGACAAAAGGATGATGGGCTCATACCATTTGGCCCGCATAAAATAACACACAGAAGTTATTGCGCTGAATCACAGTCGCACAGGAGAGTACTTTGTCGGAGCATGAGGGAAACAGAACGCGAGGAGTGGGCCGTCGCGTGAAGGGAACCCGTGCGCCTGCGTCCGCCAGATCGCAGGGCACTCGCCGGAAAACCGCAACAGCCGCAAAGGCTCAGACAGGCACAGCGGTTGCGCGCAGCCGGACGCGGAAGGCTGCGCCAGCTCCGGTTGAGATTACCGCAACGTCTCCTGATCGCTTTATCAACCGCGAACTGTCCTGGCTCGCCTTCAACCAGCGTGTGGTCGAGGAAGCCGATAACCCGCGTAACCCCCTGCTGGAACGTCTGCGCTTCCTGTCCATCAGCGCCAGCAATCTCGACGAATTCTACTCCGTGCGTGTCGCCGGTCTGGTGGGGCAAGTGCGGGAAGGGCTGGTTTCACTCTCTCCTGATGGGCTGACACCGTCGCTCCAGCTGGCGGCGGTACGGGAACGCTGCGTGCAGCTTTTTCGGGAGCAGCAGCGTATCTGGGTCCATCTGCGTGGTCTTCTGGCTGAGGCGGACGTGACGCTCTGTGGTCTGGAGCAGCTCGACGCCGACGATCGCATCTGGCTGTCCGACTTTTTCATGGACCGCGTCTTTCCGGTTCTGACGCCGCTGGCTGTCGATCCAGCGCATCCGCTACCGTTCATCCCGAACATGGGACTTGCGCTCGGTCTGAGCCTCCTGTCCGAGGAAACTGGCGCGTTCGTCATGAACGGCCTGATCCTGCTGCCCGCGCAGGTGGATCGTTTCATCCGGCTGCCCTCCCTGCCGGGCAAGCCGCCATCCGTGCGGTTCGTGCTGCTGGAAGACCTGATCAAGCTGTGCATCGACCGGCTCTATCCGGGACTGGCGATCGTGGAGAGCGGCACCGTGCGCGTGATCCGTGACACCGATGTGGAGTTCGAGGATGAGGCGGAAGACCTTGTCCGCGCCTATGAGACGGCGCTGAAACAGCGTCGTCGTGGCGTGGTGATCCATGTGGACATGGAAGAAAGCGTGCCGCGCGGTCTGGTGGATGCGATTGTCGATGAACTCGATCTGCCGCCTGAGGAAGTGTCCGTCCATTCAGGCATGATCGGCGTGGTCGACCTGAAGCAGATGATCGTTGATGATCGGCCTGATCTGCTGTTCCCTCCCTACACGCCGCGTTTTCCTGAGCGGATCGTGGATTATGGCGGCGACTGTTTTGCCGCCATCCGCGCCAAGGATCTGATCGTCCATCATCCGTTCGAGAGTTTCGACGTGGTGGTGCAGTTTCTGCGTCAGGCGGCGCTCGACCCGAATGTGATCGCAATCAAGCAGACGCTCTATCGCACGTCGCGTGACAGTCCGATCGTCAAGGCGCTGATCGAGGCGGCTGAGGCAGGCAAGTCCGTAACGGCGATGGTGGAACTGCGGGCCCGGTTTGACGAGGAAGCGAACATCCGTCTCTCCCGCGCGCTTGAGGCGGCAGGCGTGCAGGTCGTGTTCGGTTTTTCGGACCTCAAGACCCATGCCAAGCTGAGTCTTGTCGTGCGCCGGGAAGGCGGAACCGTCCGTTCCTACGCTCATTTCGGGACGGGCAACTATCACCCGATCACGGCCAAGATTTACACGGATCTCTCATTCTTCACCTGTAATCCGGAACTGGTGCGTGATTCGGCGCGTCTGTTCAACTATGTCACCGGCTACGCCAGACCGGCGAAAATGGAGGCGATCGCCTTCTCACCGCTGACCTGTCGCAAGACGTTGAACCACCTGATTGATGAAGAGATCGAGCATGTCCGTCAGGGGCGTCCGGGCCAGATCTGGCTGAAGATGAACGCGCTGGTTGATCCGAAGCTGATCGACAAGCTGTATGAAGCCTCCTGCGCCGGTGTGAAGGTCATGGGCGTCGTGCGGGGCATGTGCTGTCTGCGGCCGGGTGTGCCTGGTCTGTCGGAGAATATCCGCATCAAGTCGATTGTCGGTCGCTTTCTCGAGCATGCGCGTATCTATGCGTTCGGGAACGGTCACCGTCTGCCGTCGCGTTCCGCCAAGGTGTTCATCTCCTCGGCTGACTGGATGACGCGGAACATGGACTGGCGTGTGGAAAGTCTGGTGCCGATCACCAATCCGACTGTCCATGCGCAGATCCTTGATCAGATCATGGTGACGGATCTCAAGGACAACCTGAATTCCTGGATTCTGGAAAAGACAGGTGTCTGGCGTCGTCTTGATCCGGGTAGCAAGCCGTTCTCGGCGCATGAATGGTTCATGACCCACCCCTCTCTCTCAGGCAGAGGGTCGGCGGCGACGCAGATCACCGGGCGTTCGGCCCAGCCTCCACGGGACCGGCTGGCGGACGACTGAGGCTGTTGTCCTTCTTTGCGAAGCTCCGGAAATCTTTCTATAAAAAGGGAAAGATTTTCGGAGATGGCCAGATGAGCACTGACCGGTTTGTGTTCGGTGATGAAAAACTCACAGCGACGGTGTCCGCTCAGGGGGCGGAACTGGTTTCCCTGACGCTGCCGGACGGCACGGATGTGCTGTGGGATGCTGGCCCCGCGTGGAAGCGGCACTCGCCTGTGCTGTTTCCGATTGTGGGACGTCTTCCTGATGATCGGGCGACTATCGACGGCAAATCCTATCGCATGACGCAACATGGCTTCGCCCGGGATTGCATCTTTCGGTGGGTGGAACAGAAAGCCGACAGTTGCACACTGTTGCTGGAAGCGGATGACCAGACGCTCGCTGTCTTTCCGTTCCGCTTTCGTCTGTGGCTGACCTATCAGATCAGCGATGGAAAGCTGACGGTTCTCTATACCGTTCGCAATCAGGAAGAGGGCAGGGAACTTCCCTTTTCACTGGGAGCGCATCCTGCCTTTCGCTGGCCTCTGGAAAAAGGCGAAAAGCGTGAAGACTATCGTCTGACGTTTGAAGAACCCGAACCTGAGCCCGTCCGTCGTCTTGAAGGCGGTCTGCTCGATCCCGCACCACGTCCTACGCCTGTTGAAGGTGCGGTTCTTCCTCTTCGGGATGATCTGTTTGTTGAGGACGCCATTATTTTTGATCGGATCAGAAGCCGTTCCGTGACGTTCGGTCGTTCGGGCGGACTAGGTCTGCGTGTGTCTTGGCATGGCTTTCCCGAACTGGGTGTCTGGACCAAGCCGGGCGCACCGTTCCTCTGCATTGAGCCTTGGCAAGGATACGCGACACCGCATGGCTTCAAGGGAGAGTTCCGCGACAAGCCCGGTGTTGTGATCGTTCAGCCCGGTCAGGAATGGTCGGCGTCCTGGTCAGTGAGCGCTGTTCAGGGCTGAACCGTGGCAGCTCAAAAGAAAAAACGGGCTGCTCCTGTGAGGAAGCGTAGTCCCTTGCTACGGGTAGGGGCCGGGTTGCTGGCAGTTGTGGTGCTGACGGGCGGGGCCGTCGCTGGAACTGGCTGGTGGCGTTATACCGCGCCCGGTCCGTTGCCCACACCGACCGCACTGGACATTCCTCATGGTGGGTATGCCAGCACCATCGCGGCTTTGCAGCAAGGACACGCGCTGTCTGCAAACGGACTTGATGACTATGTTTTTCGCGCCGCCATTGAACTGACCCGGAATGAGGGGCAGTTGCATGCGGCGGAACTGATGTTTCCGGCTCATGCGTCAATGCGGGACATCTTGTCCGTGTTGCGTCATGGAAAGCCGGTGCTGCATCAGTTGACCATTCCGGAAGGCCTGACTGCCAGCCAGATTACGTCGCTCGTTCAGGCGGCTCCGTTTCTGAAGGGGACAGTCGTGGATTTGGGGGAGGGGCAAGCTCTTCCGGAAACCTATAGTTATCTGCGTGATTCAGATCGTGCTGCGCTTGTCGCCAGAATGAAGCAGGCCATGCAGCGACAGGTCGAGACGGTCTGGAAAGGCCGCGATCCGTCCATCGGTCTTACTGATCCGGGACAGATGGTGACACTTGCTTCCATGGTGGAGAAAGAGACGGGGCTGCCGGAAGAACGGCCCCGCATTGCACGGGTGTTTCTCAATCGTCTCAGTAAGGGCATGAAGCTTCAGTCCGATCCGACGACCGTTTATGCCCTGAATGGCGGCGCAGGACCGTTGGGGCGGCCTCTGGTCCGTTCGGATCTGGCCTTTCAGAGTCCCTACAATACTTATGTGACTGTTGGCTTGCCACCGGGGCCGATCTGTTCGCCGGGGCTTGCGGCATTGCAGGCCGTGGCGCACCCGGCATCGGGTGATGAGCTGTATTTTGTGGCGACAGGTTCAGGCGGCAGCCATTTTGCGTCATCGCTTGACGAGCATAATCGGAATGTATCGGCGTTTCGTAGCAAGGCGCAGGACAGGCAGTCTACTGAACCGGCTCATTCACCATGAGATGCTAGCCGTAAGCGGTTTCAAAACTCAAAAGTGGTTCGTGGACTCAACACCATGAGGCCTCGAACCACTTTTGACGGCTTTAATAGCCCTTTGACTGGGATTTGATCGGGGCGAGAGACTGGCTCTGGATACCGCTGCCACTATTGACCACAGGGGCGCTGTTATAGGGTGTGAGCTGAGCATCGCCTGTGGATGTGGTGTCTCCGGAAGAGGAGGAGCCGCTACCGACAACCGGATTGGCCGTGGTGGCCGCAGTCGCCGATGCACTGTAGCGGGTGAGGATCGCCCGCAGCGGATCAGCGCCAGCATTGTTCACCCGCATGGAGATCACGATCTCGGTCGGACCGACAATCTGGTTATAGTAGGCGCGGTTCGCATCACTATCGACCGTCAGCTTGGCGCCACTGAGGGCTACACCTGCAAACAGACCTTCCGACTTCTGAAGCGCCATGATGTCGGTGTTGGAGCGTCCAGCGGTTCCGCTCTCGATGCCGCTGCCCATTGAGGCAAAGGAGGCTGCCGCATTGGCGCCGAACTGGAACTGACTGTCGAGCAGCGCCTGCAGCCCCCGGTCGCTCATCACAAAGAACATCATCTCTGAAGACTGAACACCAAACTGGAAGCCGATAGACCCTGAACCAAACCTGTAGAAAGCGGGGTCAGACCATGAGCCTCGGGCGTCGCGGGAAAGGAGCAGGCATCCGCCCCCGGAACCGCCAATGCCGACCGACATGCGGAAGACGGAAGGACAGACCATCACGGCCCGTGCCTGTCCCAGATAGCGGTAAACGCGATCTGTGGTTTTTGCGCCTGTGAAAATATCCTGGACTGCAAGGGTGGCCTTGTCGACCAGCGTCTGCTCGGTGGTGCTGTCGGCGGCATGACCGACGGTGGAAAGACCAAGGGCCCCCAGCATCACAGTGGAGGAAAGAAAAAGCCGGGTCAGGCGGCGAGCCCGCATAGGATATCTCCTGTCACGAGGACGATGGCGATCAGAGTCGTCGGAATATATGGCGCAAGCATGGCGGAGGATGCGCCCCCACGCAATTTACCGGGTGCGCAAAGCTCTTAACTCTATCTGAGAGGAAGAGGAACACCGTTTACGGTCAGGATTCCGCCTTCCCAGTTCGTGTCCCAGGTATTGCTGTCACCACTCTTGTGGCTGACAATCCGCGCCAGCACCAGAGCAGCGGCAATCTTTGTCTGGGAGTCCTGCTGCGCCTTCTGGATAAGTGTGCCGATGTCCCTGATTTCCAGATGACCGCTTGCAGAAGCGCTCTCGTGCTCGCCGGTCAGGGTGGCGCGCCCGTTGCCGGACAGTTCGACCGTGTCACGTTTGGCTGACAGGGACTGAATGGTGACATGCACCGCTGGAAGCTGGGAGGCTTTGCCTGCTGTGGCCGCCATCAGACTGGCCAGTTCATTGACAGGCAGGGAGAAGGACGCCTGTGCGGATGAGGGGAGCAGCGATGTTGCTGTTGTGCCGCTGGTGGCGACACCACTGAAAGTCAGGTCGGCCTTGGCATCGCTCCCTGCGCCATTGATGGCTAACCCTGCGCCAGCCATGGATACGTGCAGGGTGCCACGTTTCACGGCAACGGATGTCCAGGCGAGTTTCAGCGTATGACCTGCGGCAAGGCTGGACTGGGCCACCTGGCCTTCGGTCTCCAGCCATTGTGAGCAGGCGGCATTGTGATGACCTGTCAGCGCAGCCAGTAACAGCACGGAAGAAGCATCCGCCACATCGCCTGCGGAGCCGGTCGTGCCTGTCAGAGTCTGACCTGCGGCGGTCAGTGTGCCGCTATCACCCGGGAACGTCACTGTAATGTGACTGAAGACGGCGTGATCGTCGCCGTTGTCCGCATTTTCATGATGGATCGTGGCGCATCCGGCTGGAACGCTGGCGGCAAGCACTGGGGATGCGGTCCAAAGCAGGGCGCCAAATCCGAGTGCGGAAGCCGTCATCTGCCAGGCAGCGCGACGGCGGAGGAGTGAGTGAGTGGATAAGTGCTTCATGTGATCGTAAAACTGGCGCAAGTGATCCCTATGCGCAATCTGTGCATAGGCTGCAACAGCTGAATCTTTCTCTCTTTTCACATTGGAAGACCATCCGATGCCGTTCAAGCTGGACCCATTTCTTGTCAGCCTGCTGGCGACGCTCGGCATTGCGACCGTCGCTCCTGCCCAGGGAGCCGCCGTTCCCTTCTTCAAGGATCTGGCGATCGCGCTGATTGCACTGATGTTCTTCCTGCAGGGCGCAAGGCTTTCTAGGACCGCAGTCCTCAGCGGGCTGACGGCCTGGAAACTGCATCTCACGATTCTGGCGTGCACGTTCGTGCTGTTTCCGGTGCTTGGTCTCACGCTTCATGCCATCGCGCCGGGTCTGCTGCATCCTGATGTGTGGACCGGCGTGCTGTTTCTCTGCTGCCTGCCTTCGACCGTGCAGTCCTCGATCGCCTTCACATCCATCGGTAGGGGCAATGTTCCCGCTGCGGTCTGTTCAGCAACGGCTTCCAATATTCTCGGTATCTTCATCACGCCGCTGCTGGTCGGGTTGATCCTCGCCAAGGAAGGCTCAAAATCAGGCGGCGCGCTGGACATCGTGTTTCAGTTGCTGCTGCCGTTCATACTTGGACAACTGCTTCAGCCGTGGATCGGCGACTGGGCGCGTCGGCACAAGAAGCTGCTGTCCTTCTCGGATCGCGGTTCAATTCTCGTAGTGGTCTATTCGGCGTTCAGTGAGGCCATTGTGCAGGGACTCTGGCATACTCTGCCGTTGTCACAGCTCGGTATCGTGGCACTTGTAGACAGCGCTCTGCTGGCTTTTGTGCTCGTCTTCACGATGGTCGGAAGCCGTCTGCTTGGCTATTCCCGCGCTGATGAGGTCGCCATCGTGTTCTGTGGTTCCAAGAAGACACTGGCGTCAGGCGTGCCGATGGCCAACGTGCTGTTTCCGGCCTCAAGCGTTGGTCTCGTGGTGCTGCCGCTGATGCTGTACCATCAGATCCAGCTTTTCGTCTGCGCCATTCTGGCCCAGCGTTTTGCCCGCGAGGCACAGAGCGAAGAAGATGCCGGTCTTCAGGCCCGCTGAGAGAACGACGACATATGGGGGGTGCCGAAACGGAGATCCTCGTGGCGGCCGCTGACCCACACTGCCGCATCCATAAGTCTGTTCAGGGCAGGGGCGTCATGGACGCCTGTCAGGGCGAGTCCTTCGATAATAAAAGATGGCACACCGTTGATACCCGCTTTCTGCGCCTGAATCTGTCCGGCAGTCACTGTGCCGGCAAGGGTCCGACCGCAGAGAAAATGCAGCGCCAGATCATGATCGAACCCCTCCTGCGCTGCGATGTCCGCCAGCACACCCGGATTGCCGATATCGTCGCCATTCTGGAAAAAGGCTTCGAAAATGGCGAGAACGAGTGCAGTGCAGTCGCCACGGGCAGAGGCCCATTCGATAAGGCGATGCGCATTCATTGTATTCGGAACATGCTGAATGCGATCGAAGTAGATGGCACACTCAAATTCCTGCGCTTGCACTTCGACCAGTTGCAGCAATCGATCCGCTCGTTCCCTGCTGCCATGCCGGGATTCAAGGTAGGCGTTAAACGCCATTCCTTCGTTCTGTGAGGCCGGATTGAGCAGAAAAGGACGCCATGTGTAGTGTGTTTCGATATCAAGACGCTGTTTGAAGACACTGATCAACCGGCGAATGCCCATGCAGCACCACGGACAGACGAAATCGAAAACGATTTCGACGCTCATCCTTGGTCGTGAAGGGGCGAGCATGTTCATGACCGTATACTAGGGACATGATCATGGACATGCACCTTGTTTCGTAGGGTTGGTTACATTTTTGTGTAAAAATGAAGTATAAAATAGATTGAAAAAGCAAGAGTGTTTTTTTGTCTAATTGTTAAGGGAGAAGCCGTGGTTTCCCTACCGATTTGCCAGTGGTAGGCTTGTCCGCCAGATCACGCCCGACCTCACACGGCCGTGGTTTCCCTACCGATTTGCCAGTGGTAGGCTGGCCGTCGCCGGGCGTGTATGGCGTCACGCGCCGTGGTTTCCCTACCGATTTGCCAGTGGTAGGCTATGCATGTGATGCTGCTGGTTTGAATTATAGCCGTGGTTTCCCTACCGATTTGCCAGTGGTAGGCTGAATCTGGCCTGCGCCGGATGGCATGCCGGGCCGTGGTTTCCCTACCGATTTGCCAGTGGTAGGCTGCGTCCTATGTGGCGCCAGCTCATGCCCAGGCCGTGGTTTCCCTACCGATTTGCCAGTGGTAGGCTACTCCTCGCCCAGCATAGAACCTTCATCAAGCCGTGGTTTCCCTACCGATTTGCCAGTGGTAGGCTGCGGCGGTCACGTCATCCGACACATCTCCCGCCGTGGTTTCCCTACCGATTTGCCAGTGGTAGGCTGTAACGCTGGCGCGTCACCTCGGCCAGATAGCCGTGGTTTCCCTACCGATTTGCCAGTGGTAGGCTAACGAATAGATGGACGGTGCGAGACCTTCGGCCGTGGTTTCCCTACCGATTTGCCAGTGGTAGGCTTCGTTCCTTTCGCAGTATTCACTCCCGTCAGCCGTGGTTTCCCTACCGATTTGCCAGTGGTAGGCTCCAGCCCGACGCATGCCGGGACGGCGGCAGGCCGTGGTTTCCCTACCGATTTGCCAGTGGTAGGCTGCGGACGGTGTGATCGGTCCTGTGACGCTGGCCGTGGTTTCCCTACCGATTTGCCAGTGGTAGGCTAAGAGCTTTCCTGAGGATGCTTTCCTGAAAGCCGTGGTTTCCCTACCGATTTGCCAGTGGTAGGCTGCGCCAGCCGGAATCGGAGCTGCTCCATGCGCCGTGGTTTCCCTACCGATTTGCCAGTGGTAGGCTGTAATCTTCCGCTGTAATTACAACAGAAGCGCCGTGGTTTCCCTACCGATTTGCCAGTGGTAGGCTGAGTGTCAGGTAGTATCGCCTACCGCTATCGCCGTGGTTTCCCTACCGATTTGCCAGTGGTAGGCTCAAGGGTATAGCTGATGCATTGGGTGCTTTGCCGTGGTTTCCCTACCGATTTGCCAGTGGTAGGCTTCCGTCAGTTCACGGGTGCGAGCGTTGACTGCCGTGGTTTCCCTACCGATTTGCCAGTGGTAGGCTACGGTGTCAGCAGCCAGAACGCTCTGACGCGCCGTGGTTTCCCTACCGATTTGCCAGTGGTAGGCTAAGATCTGACAGGCTGCCGCTCATGGCCGGGCCGTGGTTTCCCTACCGATTTGCCAGTGGTAGGCTGCAGGCGACCCGATGCCGCCTGCGTCATGCGCCGTGGTTTCCCTACCGATTTGCCAGTGGTAGGCTCCGAGATCGAGCATATGCGGGGGGTGTGGGGCCGTGGTTTCCCTACCGATTTGCCAGTGGTAGGCTCGTCATCGCCAAGACCAGACAGTTTAATGCGCCGTGGTTTCCCTACCGATTTGCCAGTGGTAGGCTGCAGCCTCCGCAGAGGGGATGAAATCTATTGCCGTGGTTTCCCTACCGATTTGCCAGTGGTAGGCTGCCCACACCACTGCCCACCGGCTCCACGCTGCCGTGGTTTCCCTACCGATTTGCCAGTGGTAGGCTCGTGCGTCTCATCCGTCCTCAATGTCGATCGCCGTGGTTTCCCTACCGATTTGCCAGTGGTAGGCTCTCTGCTGATGGTGCCGCCTTCTTGGTTTAGCCGTGGTTTCCCTACCGATTTGCCAGTGGTAGGCTCCACGCAAATCTTCACCATTCCACTGAAAGGCCGTGGTTTCCCTACCGATTTGCCAGTGGTAGGCTTCACCCGCTGCTGAAACGTAGTAACGTGTGGCCGTGGTTTCCCTACCGATTTGCCAGTGGTAGGCTAGAACCGGCATTGTCCAGCGCTTGTCCGCAGCCGTGGTTTCCCTACCGATTTGCCAGTGGTAGGCTTTTTTCTCGTGTCGAAGGGCCGCATAAAGGAGCCGTGGTTTCCCTACCGATTTGCCAGTGGTAGGCTGAAAAAAGATTTTTTCTGGTCGCCAGTCTTGCCGTGGTTTCCCTACCGATTTGCCAGTGGTAGGCTGAACCAGAGGACGTGGCGGCCAGATAACTGGCCGTGGTTTCCCTACCGATTTGCCAGTGGTAGGCTATACGACGTGATGCCCCGCACGGTTTTGAAGCCGTGGTTTCCCTACCGATTTGCCAGTGGTAGGCTAACGCCTACATCAAACAGACAGTAGCGGAGGCCGTGGTTTCCCTACCGATTTGCCAGTGGTAGGCTAACTCCTCCATGGTGGAGTGCGGTGAGCCTGCCGTGGTTTCCCTACCGATTTGCCAGTGGTAGGCTCTGCGGCGTTCGCGGCGGATCACGCCCATTGCCGTGGTTTCCCTACCGATTTGCCAGTGGTAGGCTACCTTCTTGGTAACCGGTTGGTGCTGCATGATTTTTTGTCAGTCTTGTGGTCTGAAATCATAGCAGCACCAACTGTTTTGTGCCGGTCTGTTCTGTTTTTTGTGCGAGTCCGAGCATGATCTCCATTCGTCCATATTGTTTGTCGGTGACCTGAAGCGCTCGAATGCTCCCCTCTTTGGGCAAAGCGGCGCGAACGCGACGAAGATGTTTATCGATACTATCCTGTCCACGTCCTACACGGGCATAGACCGAGTATTGCAGCATCATAAAACCATCATCGCGGAGAAAATTACGAAAGCGGGTAGCCTGCCGTCGCTGGGGTTTTGTTTTCACTGGCAGATCAAAAAAAATCATCAGCCACAAGAATCTGGCCTCCTCTGCTTTCATGCTGTCCTCGCGTCTGATGTTATTCCGATACCGATATTATGTTCGTGGCTTCAGAGAGGGCTGGTGGTCGTAACAGGGCTGCGCTGCTGTGTGTCAGGGACTTCACGGTGTCGGTCGCCACACTTTCTGTGGCGGCCAGAATGGTCATCCGTTCTTTCCCGATAAGAACCGTTTCAGAGAGTATGCCCGTCATAAAGCGTCGCTCTTCCACACTGACAGATGAGAGTGGGTCGTGTTCTGGGATAGTGCGGCGAACCATGCGATCCACACAGGGACGAAAAGGTTCGATGAGATCATCGGCGAGATTGAAAGCATTGGTGCGCGAAGCATGATGCAGACCGAGTGACGGGACGAGACCTGAAGCGACACAGGCGCGTGCGATTGCTGCCCGCAAAATTGCGTATCCATAGTTCAGCAGACCATTTCGTCTGTCTGCACAATTGGAACGGGTAAAACGGGGGAAAAGACGAGACCAGTAAAGTCGGGCAGCCTGAGCTTCAATGTTGTCCGGGTCACCTGAGGTGACACGGCGGATCATGTTTCTGAGCGTGCTGGCATCCTGATGTCCGGCTTCTTCAAGCAGAGCTGCCTGGTTGCTGATTTTAGCAACAACCAGAGTTTGCCAGAGACGTTTGCGAAGAGGTTTAGAGGCCGCTATCTGAATTCCTATGACTTCGGCCTGTAAATGATGTTGATGAAAAGGAAGAACGACACCGGCAGGATGGTGTTTATCATCTGGTATAATCAGAGCGATACCGGACATCGCAAGCGCGGAGAGAAGTGCGCCGGAAAGATTGACCTGCGGCGTGTCCAGCACGACGCAGGCCAGATCTTCCAGAGGAAGAGTAATGGTGTTCTCATCCTGTGTGACGACAAGTTGACTGTCTTTCAGGCAGAGTCTGGCTGGTCGGGAGATATGCACACATCGCCATGCCATGTTCGTGTCTCCTGCTCGACCATTGATATGTCTCCGAAACGATTTACGTTGTATTTCCTAATTGATTCCAGAGTTTTTGCGCCGATTCCTCGTTGAATTGATGTTGGGTCAGATGAACTGAGCAGTGAAAAAGCTGCAACAGTACGGTCAAGGCCAGCGAAATATCCTTCAATGATTTCGCCATCCCGTTTTACGATCTGCACATAGCTACGTGGGTACAGACTGAAGCGGAATTCGTGTTCCAGCCCCATTGTCGGCCAGTTTTTCTCGGATTTGCCATTAGCAGCGGCTTGGTTGGGGGGCTGCGGCCATTGAATGCGATCTATGACCTGATGGCGATAGATCGGCACGAGAAACCATTCCGGTTTCCCTTTTTTCCCCATTTTCGTAAATACATCCACCCGGGTCATCTCACCACGGTCGGCAGTGCCTCCACGCACAGATACTGCTGGCTTATTACGTGACATGACACGTATCTTGCGAATTTCGTCTCCTTTTGGGGACTGTGGTGGATAGTCAGCCGGTTTTCCTTTTTCGATCCATGTGCGCAGGCTGGAGATGATAGCGCTATTGCGTTCCGGATCCTTGATCCTTTCGAGGTCAGTTAATTTCAGATCAGATATGGCTCGACGTTCATAAACAACAGGGCCATCTTTTTCTTCTCGAAGCTGACGAATAGTTGCATCATGCCCTTTTCCCCTTGCGCGACGGCGTTCTGGACGTGCTACACGAATGTCTGCGTATGCTGTTTCAAGCTGATGACGGAAGCCTTCCCAAGGCATGGGAACATCTCGCATGGGGCGGGCAAGCCCTTTCTGCTCACATATCTGAAATGACTTTGTGAGTTTCTGGATTTCTTTCTCACTGACCGCTGCGACGACTGCTGCATCAAGCGCATGATGACGATCATCATTCAAGCGTTTGCCATTGATTTTTTTGAGAGATTCAACACCCCAGGCATGTCGCAGGGCGGCGGTTAGTGCGCCGGGACGGGTAAATACACGCTTGACACCTCCTTTTTCCGCCCGATTTCCAGAGGGATAAAGAAGACGGACGGCTTCGGCCATGACGCGGGCTGCATAACGTGTGTCATTAAGATTACGGCTGCGAAAACGCTCTTCAGTTTCCTTGCTGCTTTTTAAAAGAAAATTTCGTTTTTTTAGTCCGCGTGTCTCCTTGCGGCTTTCAACTGCGGCCGTGAAATGGTTCCATGCTTCCACTCCCTTCTGATTATGAATCCATTCCCAGGGAGTTCGATTTTTCTTTTCCTGATTGGCTTTTGCCGTGCAGAGAGCTTTATTGAGATAGCTATCGTCTCCAAAGCGGGACCATGGAAGAATATGGTCGACCTGAACGCTGTTGTCTGATGCGATAAGCTGGGATGGTGTTATAGGCTGATCTGTATAACAGCAGCGCCCTCCCTGTTCTTTCCATAAACGATAACGAAGAAGCGTTTCAGACGAGATATCGGACTGATTGAGATGTTCTTTGGCTTCTTGGCGCTCACGTTCCCGTTGTGCTGTATTTTTTTTGATACCGCTTTCTATTTCACGGCGTTTTTCAGCACTGTTACCGACATCACGAGCAAGTTCTATGCAGATAGCGCCGGGAAGTCCCCATTGATTTCGCATAGCCCAAACCTGTTTCATACCTTCACTGATGGCTTTGCGGGCAACAGGATTGGTAATACTGTCACGAACATCATCCATCAAAGAATTGAATTTAGCTTTTGTATCAATGCTGTCATAGTGAGTGAATTTTGATGCCGCATGATTATACCCGGCTTTTTGGCAGGCTTTGTCATAAGTAAGGCCCTCCTGCAAAAATGGGATCAGCTTGCGTGCAGCCTTATCGGAAAGAGAAGCAGCACCCTTGAATTTAGAAAATTTACCGTCCTCAAGGGCTTTACGGATGAGTTCCATAACTTCTGATGGCAGGCCGATAGTGGCAAGTTTGGAGATGATCGTGTCAGTAAGTTCGTGAAAGCTGATGATCCAGGCCGCTCTGTCGAGTTGTTCAGGATGAGGCAGAAGTTGACGCCAGAAAGATTCCCCGAGTATCGCACGGAATGTGGCAGTTCCAGTTAACGCGTCCCCGGTACGGGCTGCGATATCATGTTGCTCCTGATCAGGAGGGATTGTTGTGAAGCGCTGGTCATCTCGCAATCCAATGAGACTACGGACTTTTTTGACGCTAAGTTTGCGGGTTTTTCCGGCATCTTCGCAAGCAAGCCGTAGTTCTTCCGGGGTGAGCGGACGATCTTCAAGGCCGTCTGTAACCCGGAGGTTAACGAGGCGGCAGAGGAGTCGGAAGCGCTCGAAAGATGGAGCAAAGCGGGAGGCGCGTTTTTCATCCGGTTCGAAAAGACAGGTTTCAACGAGCCTTTCACTGTCCTGCATTGGTTTCTGACGAAAAGCGATATCGATAAAGGCCTGTTCCGTTTCTGATGTTGCTGAAAAATTTCCGAGCCGACGCTGACTCTCAAAGAGTATCTGTGTTTCTTTGAATAAGTCCTCACGGCTCATGGTGCGATCGAAACATCCATCCCGATTTCGACGTCTGTCTGCGTAAGCTGGATCACGGGCAAACATTTCCCCAATAGTCCGATATTGTGCTGATTGTTCTTTTGTCTTTTCAAGAGCAGCAAGCATCTTGCTGTCTTCTGATGGAGCATTTGTTGAAACACGCTTGGCGGCAGATTTGAATCCGCGTCTTTTAGCGATATGACCAAGTGCAACTGCAAATTCCTGGGGGGTGAGCTGATAATCGAGCCCTTTGGCGCGCATTTCCCACGGATCGGCGGATATCTTGGCCAACGCATCCGGATCTGCGGTATCGAGCATTCCTTTGGACGCAAAGAGGCGACGGATTTCAGCCATACGATTGCGACGGCGGCGGATGACCCGGCGAAGAAGCCGGTTTGCTCGTCTGATCTGGTTGGTGGGAATCCGCTCTTTGTCTGTCTCCGGGACATCGAAGCACCAACTTCCAAGCGCTACTATATTTTCATCTTTAGCTTTCTGGTTCAGGACTGCCCAGCCGCATGATCCAATACCCAAGTCTATGCCAAACACGAGGTTTTCTGCGATGTTTGCCATGCTTATCCCATTCCCATGCAGTTGACAGTCTGTATTATGTTTTATAGTAATTGAATCGGCAAATCGGTTGGGAAACCACGGTAACATGGTTTCACCATGTGAAGGATTACCTCTCGTCGGGAAACCGGCGGGAGGGATTCCCTTTTCATAAATGACACCAATTATTTGAAGTATTTTCGTTATTGGTAATATTTAAGTATTCGATAAAACGTAATCAATAGAGTATAGAAACTGCTTGATAGTAATTGGTTGTATTTACTGCGTTACAGTTTCCCAGCGCACGACTTTCCATGGAACGGGCCGTGCTTCCGGCATCAGGATCACTTCCGCATGACGGTTCATGCGGGCCAGTTTTCTTGAAGCGACAGCATCCACGACGACCAGCATTTCTTCTTCAAGACCACTTTCTTCCGGCTTCTGATCCGCTCCCATGGAAACACCGGAATGGAGCATTGCCTGCCTGACTACGGGATCATGACTTGTCTGATCAGAAAGATGTAGCTGTGCAAAAGAAAGATGCGGTTTGATGCGGGCAAGGATGACTGGCGTCATCCCCGGCACGGCCAGAAGATCCTCAAAAGTATGAAAAGGCTGTCCGGAAGATGTACAGGCAGCCTGACCGGGCGTGCCTGCTTCACCTTTATAGCCGGGCATGCGCCATGCCATGATGCTGGCGGCCAGAAAATTGGCTTGGTCGCTGGAGACGCCAGAAGTCGTCAGCAGTGATGACATCAGCGTCTGCCCCGCGACGTTGGGGTTGATGTGGTCGTTATCAGCGTGGCTGCTGACGCTGACAGTGATGTCGCCATCATCCGAGCCGGAGCGCCAGACCGGACGGGGAGGTGACTGTCCTGTGCTGATCGAAAACAGCTCCGTCGTAATCGCCGCATCTGCGGTGGTTTCCATCTGTGCTTTCTGGAGCGTTGAGGTTTCCAGACGAAGATCGGATTTTCCAAGCACAAGCGCCTGTGCGCCGATCAGCGACAGGAAGCCCAGCGTCCACAGCACCATCAGGAGAGCGAAGCCATCTTCGTTACTGCGGCTGGAAGAAGAGGGGGCAGAGTGTTTCGTTTTCACGTCAGTCGTTCCATGCGGTGGAGACTGATGCGGTAAAACGGACCAGAATCATGAAAGCGAAAACCCGTTGTCGTCGGCGTTCATGGCTGGCTCGTGGTGTCTGCTGTATTGGAGCGGCCGGTAGTGTTCTTTGCATCGGATCGGGAATCTCGCAGGGCGAGAATGGTCACAGAGACGTCGATTGTCCGGCCTTGCGTGGCTTCGTCGGCAGACGATGTGCCAGCCGCCTGAACCTGCACATCATCGACCAGCAGATGAGGCGTTGTACTGACTGACAGCGTGTCGAGAAGTTTGATCAGAGCATTCCAGTTGGTGGTGAGAGAAATACGCACACCGAGATGCTCGAAAGGTCCGCTATGGACGATGGGTAGGGGTTCCATGCTGGTTGGTTCCACCTGCACGCCTCGCGCGGCGTCATGCACAATTTCCTGAAGGCGAGCGAGCGCCGTTTCACGGGAGCTTTCGGCCAGCAGCGGAGAGTCGCCGTTGGCATTATGTGCAGCCTGTTCGTAGCGTTCCTTGAGGGCAGGAATATTGTCCACCAGCGCCTGCGTATGGAGGAGGATTTCCTTCTGATCGGTAATGCTCGCGTCTTCCCGAGCGTGGAATCCGAGCAGTCCTGAGACAAGAAACCATGCAATCAGAACAAGCAGGAACGTAATGGCGAGCGCCAGAATCCGTCCGGAACGTCCTTCCGGTAAATGGGCAGGCAGATGAGAGAGATTTACGGACACTGGCGTCTCAACCCGGCGCTTTGGCGTTGATGGTGAAGACGTCCATCTGCTTGTTCTCGGAGCGTGTGACCGGTCCGGAGAACGCTGCGTCCGAGAACGCCGCGTCATGCTCAAGAACACCGATCAGCTTGGTGGCCTGCGTGGACTCTCCCTCCATGGTCACATGACGTTCATGGATATGCATGGCGGTCAGGAAGGTTCCGTCCGGCAAGGCGTCTGTCAGCGTGCCGATAATATGCAGGGGAGAGCCGATGCGATGTTCCTCACGCGCCAGAGCCGCTGGGGCTGCTGTGAAGGCTGTAATGCGTCGACGGATATCCTCGGCCTGCGTGCGTCCGTCACTCAGCGCGGCAATGGCGTGGTGCAGACGAAACAGCGTGATCTGCTGGGAGATAAACGGTGCTGCGATGAATATTGCGGCGCAAATGGCGAACACACGCCCGATCGGATGACTTTTCCGGGCTGTTTTCCCTAAGGGAATTGTGAGTGGCGCGTCAGAGGCCGTGTCCATGCTGACGCAGGTTGGGTTGATGCCTGCGTGACTGAGCGTGTCCAATGCGGAGGAGACAAGAAAGCGGGGGACGACCAGCAGTCTGAAAATGATCTGCTCGCCCCGCTCTGCGCCCGGTTTGCGCTGGACACTCCACAGAACGTCGTCCTGCCGGAATGGGGTCAGTCGATCGAGATCGTAACCGATGGTGCGGGCGGCATTGCCGGCGGCGACACGCGGAAGAGTCACGTCACGCGAGAGGATGCTGCCCTGTGGCAGGACCAGCGCAATGTCCGGGGTGCGCGGCTGAGGCAGCCAGCGTGAGCGGGGAGCAGGGAGTTCTTCACGGCAGGCGACCACTTCAGTCGAGTCAAGCGTTCCGTCCGGACCGATCTCCAGCCGGATGGTCTTTCGGGGCTTGAGCGAGAGCGCTGCGGGAAGGATTTCCGTCATACGATCGCGCCACCACCCGACGCACTCGTGCAGCAGCCGTGAGGACGAAGTCTGTCCCGTCATGAACGGCTCGGAGAAGCTGTGGTGTGGGGCGAAAGCACCTGGTGCAAGGATCCTGTTCGGGCGGCCGACGGAGAATGCGTGATGCCATACCATTGTCTTCGGAAAGGAGGACAGGGGTGGAGTGTTATAGATTTATGACACGTTAACGAATGGTCTGGTTTTCATACTCCTGTCTCATGTAATCAGATTTCCTGATGCAGCCTGTTTGCGGGGTGCGTCGTTTATTGCGCTGTCAATGTCAGCCGCGCCAGCCATATGGCGGCTGCCAGACAGGGGCCGAAGGGAATCATGACCGTCATGCTGAAGCGTTGTGCGCGAAGGGTGGTTGCAAGCGCAATCACGATGCCGAACGCGGACGCCAGCACCACCACGATCGGCAGGGCGGCGAGACCAATCCACGCACCCCCGGCCGCAAGAAGTTTCACGTCTCCACCGCCCAGTCCTGAACGCCCGCGGAGAGCCCGGTATCCGTACGCCACAAGCGCGAACAGGGCCCACCCGCAGACAGCGCCCAGCGTGCGGTCCAGCAGCGCCTCAGTGCCGCCATTCACAAACCCTTCCGCCAGACCCGCGAGCAACAGCGGCAAGGTCAGGACATCGGGCAGTCTCATGCAGATGCGATCAATCCACGCGAGCGCCAGCAACATCCAGCCGAGAAAACAGTCGGCCAGCAGAAGCGGCAATGAGAAATCAGCCTCCGCCAGCGGAAATCCCTGTTCATGAGCGGTCAGCAGGCGCGTGGCGATGACGCAGGCAGGAACGGCAAGAGCCGTGAGCTCGATCCTGAGATGGTGCGGGTCAATCCGGCTGCCGCAGGTCCGGCATTTCCCTTTCTGCAACAGGTAGGACAGGACCGGGATCATCTCATGCGGCTTCAGGACCGTCTGGCAGTCCTCGCAGTGCGAACGTCCTATTGCGAAAGATTCGCCGCGTGGGATGCGCCGCACCAGCACGCCCAGAAAGCTGCCGATAAAAGGCGCAATGACAAAGGGAACAACAGGGGCGAGGGACATCATGGCGGCGCGACAGTGACGAATTGCCTCCAGTTGAGCAAGCCGATGATGACTGTCCTCGCGTCCGGCCAATCGGGGCGTCATCATGCTGGCTGAAGCGATGGATCTGGAAGCAGCCCTTCTCGACCGGGGTGTCTGCGATGCCCGCGCCCTTGAACGCTCACGCATGGTTTCCGAGGAAACCGGACAGTCGCTGGCGCAGGTGCTGCTCCAGCTTGGTCTTGTCAGCGAAACCGATCTGTCCCGCACTTACGCCACCATGCTTGGCACGGAGGTGCTGGACACGGCGCGTATGGGCGCCATTACTGAACCCGTGATGCCGGACCAGTTGGGTGGACGGTTTTTGAGACAGGCCCGGGCTGTGCCGCTCTCCTGTGAGGGCAGAACCCTGCATCTGGTCATGGCGGACCCGCTGGATTCCTTCACCGCCGGAGCTGCTTCTCTGGCGACAGGATGTCAGGTCGTGCGGGAGGTGGCGCGGTCAGCGGATATCGAGGCGACTCTCAATCGCCTCTATCCGGAAGGTGAAGAGGACGGAGAGAGCGCCGGCGAGCCGTTGGCTGATGAAGGTGAGGCAGCCGAGGACGATACAGACCGTCTGAAAGATCTCGCCAGTGAAGCGCCGATCATCCGGTTAGTGAACCAGATCATCTTCCGTGCCGTGGAAACCAGAGCGTCCGATATCCATATCGAGCCGTTCGAGGACCGTCTTCTAGTCCGTTACCGTTATGACGGCGTGCTGCATGAAGTGGACAGCCAGAGCCCGCGTCTGACGGCAGCGCTCATTTCCCGTATCAAGATCATGGCGCGGCTCGACATTGCGGAACGTCGCCTGCCGCAGGACGGTCGCATCAAGCTGGCGGTTCGCGGACACGAAGTGGATTTCCGTGTCTCGACGGTGCCGTCGCTGCATGGCGAAATCGCGGTACTGCGTGTGCTCGATCGCACGACCGTCAGTTTCGATTACAATCGTCTCGGTCTTGCTCCCGAAATCATCTCGTCTTTTCGCGAGGCGCTGGAAACACCAAACGGCATCGTTTTGGTGACAGGACCGACCGGTTCGGGAAAGACCACGACGCTTTATACAGGTCTCGCTGGTCTCAATTCCTCCGAACGCAATGTGATGACGGTGGAAGACCCGATTGAGTATCAACTCGCGGGCATCAACCAGCTTCAGATCAGACCATCTATTGGGCTGACCTTCGCCAGCTTCCTGCGCGCCATTCTGCGACAGGACCCGGATGTCATCATGGTCGGTGAAATCCGTGACATCGAGACCGCGCAGATTGCCGTGCAGGCCGCTCTGACAGGCCATCTTGTGCTCTCGACTCTGCATACAAACTCCGCCGCCGCCGCCGTGACCCGACTGCGTGACATGGGGCTGGAGGACTATCTTCTGACCGCCGTTCTGCGCGGAATTCTGGCCCAGCGTCTTGTGCGGCGGCTTTGTCAGGAGTGTCGTCGTCCGGAAGAGGTTTCTCCGGAACTGGCGGCGCGACTGGGGCTGGACCCGCAAGCGCGGCACACGTTGTGGCATCCGGTCGGCTGCGCGCATTGCCGCCAGACGGGCTACAAGGGACGAGGCGCTGTCGCTGAATTTCTCCAGCCTTCGCGTGAAGTGACACGTCTGATTCTTTCTGGGGCGGACCACTCGGAAATCGAGCGTGCGGCTGTGGCGGAGGGCATGAAGACCATGTTCCATGCCGGTTTGCAGGCCGCCCTAAAGGGTGAGACGTCGCTTGAGGAAATCAGCCGTATCGTCGGGCATGACGAATGACGTCCACACTGGCTGATACAACAGGTCCGGAAGTCTGGCGTTATCAGGCGGTCAATGCGGAAGGCCACGTCGTCCACGGCGAGATGACGGCCAGTTCGGAGACACAGGTTACCAGTCGTCTACGTCGTCAGAATCTGATGGTCATGAAGATTGCCCCGGCGACACGCGGCGGGGCGCTGGCGGGCGAGATTCTCTCGCTTCTCGGCCGCAAGAAGGATCTGCGTCTCAAGTCAGGTGAAGTCGCGGATTTTACCCGTAAGCTGGCGACGATGCTGACGGCTGGACTGGATCTTGACCGCGCGCTGCGTTTTCTGGGCGAAACGGCGGTTGGACCACGCAATGGACGGGTGATCGGGTCCTTGCGTGACCGCGTGCGTGACGGTGAGTCGTTTGCCGATGCGCTGGAAACGATGCCCGCAATTTTCTCGAAACTCTATGTCGGTCTGGTAAGGGCAGGTGAGGCGGGCGGTGCGTTAGGTGATGCTCTGCTGCGCCTGTCGGACCTGCTTGAGCGCGAGCGTAAGCTGAAAGCGACCGTGCAGTCAGCGATGATCTATCCGGTTGTGCTTATTGTTGCGTCGGTTTTTTCCATTGCGTTGTTGCTGACCCATGTTCTGCCGCAGTTCGTACCGCTGTTTGAGGAAAATGGCGCGTCTCTGCCGCTGGCGACAAAGATTGTTATTGTCGCAGGAGATTTCCTGACGGCGTGGGGTATGCTGCTGCTTGTGGCGGGACTGGTGCTGGTTGCGTGTGTGCGGATTGCCTTGCGGAAACCTGCTGTCAGACTGGCGACAGACAGGTTTCTGCTGCGTGTTCCTGTGATCGGAACGTTGCTGAGTGAGATCATGGCGGCGCAGTTTACCCGGACACTCGGCACATTGATGCGCAACGGCGTGCCGCTGGTTGGCGCGCTTCGTATAACGGAAGGCGTTATCAGCAACTCTGCCGGCGCGACTTGTCTTTCGGAAGCCACGCGGGATGTGCGGGAAGGGCGCAGTCTGGCTTTCTCGCTTGAGCGTACCAAAATCTTTCCCGAAACAATGACGCATTTTCTCAAGGTGGGTGAAGAGACAGCGCAGTTGGCTCCTATCGCCTTGCGGTCGGCCGATATTCATGAGGAAGCCAGCCGCGTCACCATCCAGCGTCTTCTCGCCATTCTTGTTCCTGCGATCACCATCATCATGGGTGTTCTGGTGGCGGGTATCGTGTCGGCGCTTCTCCTTGCCATGCTGAGCCTTAATGACCTCGCACACTGATGAATCCTCTCGATCATCAGAGGCTGGTTTCACATTGCTTGAAATCATGGTGGTGCTGGTGATCGCGGGACTGCTGATGGGCATGGCTTTGGAACGTGGGCCGATGAAGAGCGACGCGCTCACCTTCGCCACCGCCCGGTCACGCGTGCTGGACAGTCTGTATGAAGCGCAGATGCTCTCGGAAACGACTGGCGAGACCGTCATGCTGGAGGTGAATACGCCTACTTCCCAGATTGTGACGGTGCATGATCATGTCCCGCAGGTTCGTCGGATTTCGGGGCCAGCAAGAATTCTGCTGCCAAAACCTGGTGGAGGTTTTTCTCCACGTGGTGATTATCGTTTTACGGCGGATGGTGGCGTCTCCGGTCCGGCACTTGTGGTGACGTTGGGAAAACATCTCTGTCTGATCAGGGTCAGCCCCGTCACGGGGCGTATTGAAGCCGATGAAGGCTGATCTGATGGCTTTGTCGAAACGGGAGGAAAAGGGCTTCACACTGCTGGAAGTCATCATTGCCCTGATGATTTCCGGCTTTGCCTTGGCGGCGATGCTCGGATCGCTGGAGGCAGGGCTGGCGAGTGGCAGTCGCGCCCAGCGGGATCTTTATGCGACCTCGCTGGCCAGATCTCAACTTGCGGGTGTGCTGTCCACTCTTTCCATGCGTCCGGGCTCACAAAGCTACGATCTGGAAGGGCATTATCATTCGAATGTCGAAATTCGCCAGATTGCGGATGCCCCCACCAAGGATGGTGGTGACAGGATCGGGTTGTTTTCGATTTCCGTACAGATTCATCAGGATGGAACCGGGCGATCTGTCACTCTGACAAGCAGGGCAGTGCGTCCATCGGTGCAGGAATGAAGGACGACGGCTTTACGCTTCTCGAAATTCTTGTTGTGACGGTGGTCTTCGGTCTGCTGTCGGTCGCCTTGTGGGAAGGGATTGGTGTGGGCACGCATGGATGGTCCATGGCCGAGCATCGTCATGATGACGAGATGGCCGGGCAGGGGATTGAGGATGCGTTGCGGCGATTGATTGAGCGGGCCGATATTCCGGACAATGGCGGAGCAGGCAGGTTTTCCGGGCAGGGCGACCGTTTGCGTGTCATAGCGTGGCTTCCGGAAAAAAACGGCTATGAAAAAGAGGTCGAGGCGGCCTTTGGGGTAGATGCGCACCACGAACTTGTTGTGCGCTGGCAGCCCTACCGACGGGCAAACTGTCCTGAGCAGCCAGAGGCGTTACACGAAGAAATTCTGGCTCGCGGTATAAGCGCGATCGATTTTTCCTATTATGGTTTGCAAGGGGGACGACATGTCTGGCAATCGAACTGGAACAGTCCGTATTTGCCCCTATTAGTCAGGGTTCAGGTGCACTTCCTGACTGCTGGAAGAAGTTGGCCAACGATGATGATTCGCCCGTTGCTCAGTGGCGCAGAGGCGCGTTGAGGCGGGAAGGGCAGCGTTCTTGGGACGCCACGAAACGGTCATCATTTATTCATTGTTGTTTCTTTCGGCACGCCGTTATGGGGCAGAAACAGTTGGGACGGAGCAATTCCAGTCAGCCTGAGCAGCACAGGTCAGTTTGCAGAGTTTAACATCTCCTTCTGTTCTCTTTGAAAAAGGTTCTGTTGTGACGGTCAGATCACGTCTGTCTATGAGGGTAGCTGGAGGTGTTGCTCTGGCCTGGTTGATGTGTTGGCCAGTTTTTGCACAACAGGCTGTCGAGACCGACACCCCTACATCGGCACCCTCAGATTCCGGAGAAATCAGCGAAGACGTCAATAAAATTCTGGATCGTCCTCTTTTTGAGCCGGATCGACGCCACAAAGGCGTTGCTCATGAGGAAAATGGTGAGTTCCACCTTGTCGGCATTTCAGGACATGCCGGTATGTGGAAAGCAATTTTCAAACCAGACAAGGGTGAGGGTAAAAGTGTCGTTCTGACCGGGAATGAAAAGGTGAATGACTGGACGATTGCGTCCATTGATCCTGCCGGGGTCAATCTTGCTCAGGGTGAGAAAACAAAGAGGATTTCAATCATGTTTTCAAAACGTGCAGTGCCTCTTGTTCCTGAAAAAGTTAAGGGGACAACGGCGCACGTCATGAGTGCGGACAGTCCTGATTCGCACCTGACGTGGTGAATCCTGCTTTGAAATACTGCAATTTGTTTCAGACGAGTGTCTTTCACAAAATGATAACACTACATGAAAATTCTTTCATTTACTTAACGCCCTGTTTCCACCACCCCAGCCGGGGCCGGTTGATCGGAGTGGTATTCAGGTGAGCCAGATGTCTTCGATAACCGGTCATACCGTGCGAAAAGAAAGGTTCCGTGACGTGTTTGTAAAGCGCACGCGGCTTGCACTCTCAACTCTGCTGTCTCTGTCTGTCTTTTCCCCCGTGTCCGGCCACGCAAGTGACTGGAACATCTGGTCTGGCGGTCAGCAGCAGTCCAGCTCTTTCGGGAATACGTCCCAGACAAGAACCCCTATCAAGCATCTTGTTGTGATCTATCAGGAGAACGTCTCCTTCGATCACTATTTCGCAACATACCCCAAGGCGACCAACCCGACCGGTGAGCCGAGCTTCCGTGCGCAACGCGGTACGCCTGCGGTGAACAACCTGCAGACCAGCAACCTGCTGCAGCAGAACCCAAATACCAATACAGCCAATGGCACTGGTGCGGCGCTTCCTTTCCGTCTGGATCGCACACAGGCCAGCACGGCCGATCAGAATCATGCTTATACGGCCGAGCAGATGGCCTATAACAACGGCGCCATGGATCTGTTCCCGCTCTATACCGGTTCCGGTTCGTCCGGCGGCGTTGGCGCGTTCGGCACCAAAGGTCAGGTTCTGGGTTATTACGACGGCAACACCGTCACCGCTTACTGGCGCTATGCTCAGCGCTTCTCCATGAGCGATAACGCTTTCACCGACACCTACGGTCCGTCGACACCGGGTGCGCTTGAAGTCGTCTCCGGCCAGACCAACGGCCTGAAGCTGATTGCGACCACGCAGAGCCCTTCCACAAAAGAGAAATCTTCCGCCTATATCTCTGACGGTCAGGGCGGCTGGACGATGATCAATGACATCGATCCGGGTTATGACGCCTGCTCATCCACGACCAATCAGGGCATGATGACGGGCCGCAACATCGGTGACCTGCTCAATGAGCGTGGCATCACCTGGGGCGGCTTCATGGGTGGTTTCGACCTGACTCTGAGCAACACGGACGGATCGACCGGCTGTAAGCGGACGACCTACTCCACCATCGTGTCGGAAAATGTTGCGGATTACATCCCGCATCATAACTGGTTCCAGTATTACGAGAGCACGTCCAACCCGACACACGCCCGTCCGCACTCCGTCAAGTCGATCGGTTACACCTATATTCCGGGAACTTCCAAGAAGGATCCGGCTAACCACGAATACGATCTGAAGGACTTCTACAAGACTGCCAAAGAGGGCAATCTTCCGGCCGTTTCTTTCGTCAAACTGCCGGCCTATCAGGACGGTCACGCCGGATATTCCGATCCGCTTGATGAGCAGGTTGGTGTGGTCGATGTGGTCAACCTCCTGCAGAAGCTGCCGGAATGGAAAGATACAGCTATCCTGATCGCTTATGACGACTCAGACGGCTGGTATGATCACGCTTATGTTGCGCCGACACATGGTTCGTTTGACTCCTCGGCTGACCAGCTGAACGGTGCAGGCGTCTGCGGTTCGGGCACGGCGCCGAAAGGTGTTGAAGGCAAGGCTGTCAACGGTCGTTGCGGACCGGGAACGCGTGTTCCTCTGATTGCGATTTCTCCCTACGCGAAAAGCAACTATGTCAGCCACACTCTCGTGACGCAGGCTTCCATTGTTCGCTTTATCGAAGATAACTGGCTGGGCGGTAAGCGTCTTGGGCAGGGATCATTCGACGCCACCGCGGGCAAGATCGACGATCTGTTCGACTTCAACCGCCGTTCGAACACGGATCAGCTGATTCTTGATCCGGATACCGGTGACATCCGTTCGGGACAGATCTCGGGCAATGGTCACAACGGTTCATCGTCTCATAGTGATGACTCTCCGTTCGGTGGAAGCAGCAACAACTCTTCCTCCAACCAGAGCTCTTCAAATAGCGGTCTTTCAGGCCTTCTGGCTGCAATCTGGTCGTTCCTGTCCCAGTATGTCTAATCTCTCGCGTTCGATGCAGCCCGTTCTGGGCTGCATCAGTTTGCTTACACTTTTGTGGGCAACACCTGTCCTGGCGCAGTCCGGGACAGGTTCCTGCCTGCCTGCGCCGGACGGCAGCAATCCATGTCCCGTAGAGCTGCTGAAGCCCAAGATGCAGCCGCTTTCGCAAATGGCCTTGATCGGGAAGCAGATATTTAATGATCCGCTTCTTTCCGGTTCAGGGAAGCTTTCCTGCGCTTCATGTCATGAGCCGACAAACCATTATGCGCCTTCAGGAAATTCCCCGGTTTTTTCCGGTGGAATGCAACTGAACAAGCAGGGTAGGCGGGCGGTTCCAACGCTGACCTATTCTGAACGACGTCCAAATTTCAGTATTGGTCTGGATGATCCGACCAGCGAGGCAGCTCCCGCTATCGTCGCCAATGTAGGTGGTGCTGAACGTGGTGGTAAAAGTGCCACCAATAACGCTGCATCTGCTGGAAACCTTGTGCCGCAGGGCGGTCTTTTCTGGGATGGGCGTGCTGACACCCTGCAACAGCAGGTGCTTGGTCCTCTTTATGATCCTGCCGAGATGGCTTCTTCACCGCAAAAGGTGATCGAACGCATTAGCAGCGCACCCTATACAGCCGATCTCAAGCAGTTGGCTGGTATTGCAGGCCAGGCGTCTCCTGAGTTTCTTCTGGCCGAAGCGATGTTTGCTCTCGCTCGGTACCAGATCGAAGATCCAGCCTTTCACCGATATAACAGCAAGTTTGATGGATGGCTTGAAGGCAAGGAGAACTTCACGCCGATTGAACGCGCTGGCTATCTGGCGTTCAATGACCCGCAAAAAGGGAATTGTGCTGCCTGCCACGTCGATACGGTGTCTGGAAACCGTCTGCCACCAGTCTTCACTGATCATCAGTATGAAGCGCTAGGTGCCCCAAGAAACATGCAGATCGCGATGAATCATGATCCTGCCTATTTTGATCTGGGCGTGTGCGATCGTCAGCCGGATGGTCGAACGTCACTCAGTCTGTATTGCGGCATGTTTGCGACACCGACTTTACGAAACTCAGCAACGCGTCATGTGTTTTTTCACAATGGAGTCTTCCATTCCCTTGAGGATGTTCTGGATTTCTATGCCTTGCGTGATCTGGAGCCTTCGAAGTTTTATCCAGTAGGAAAAAATAAAAAGGTTCAGAAATATAACGATATTCCAGATAAATATCGTCAGAACCTCGATACACTGGATGCGCCATTTGATCGTAAGGCCGGTGAAAAACCAGCAATGACCGAGGATGAACGTGTCGCGATCATTGCATTCCTGAAAACTTTAACGGACAGATAGACCTTCTCTAAGCTGTGTCATTTTTCGAAAATAATAATTCCCGAACACGGGTCGATGGGTTGTAGCTCATCGACCCGTGTTCGGTTTTTGACGGATCATGTCTATTGCCGGATTTATGGATCGGGAGCATCGCACCAATGCGAGAAACTGGTTCAGGTTACCATCGTGTAAAATATTGCTTCGACACAGCCGCGATCCACAGAAGTAACATTCAGCTTTATGACAAAAGAGAAATAAATTCTCCTTCGAATGGGTGGAGTTCATGTTGGCGAAACAGGCGTCTGATTTCTTTTTCTTCGACGCTCTTGATAGGCAGGCAGATTTACCGGCCTCGTCCGCAAAAAAACTTGAGACCAACTTCGTTCGAAGAAGCAGCTGTTTCCCAAGTGTCAGGGCAGACATGGCGATACATATCAGACGACTTTTCAGTCAAAAGACAGAAAGTATTGCCGGATAATCATATTTTGAATTTTGAAGAGATTTTTATTTGGCTGGGGGACCTGGATTCGAACCAGGGCTGACCGGGTCAGAGCCGGTAGTTCTACCGCTAAACTATCCCCCAGCAGGGATCAGAACTTGGTGTGAACCGCGTTCCGTCGGTGTGAGCGGGCTAATAGCACCGCATTTTTTGTGGCACAACCCCTTTTCTCGATTTTATAGAGTACGAAAAATTTTTGCTTGCCGGAGCGGCGTGTTTGCTGAAATAGTGTCTTAAATTTGCATCAACCTTTATCACAAAAAGGAACCAGACGATGGACCTGACAGGCGCCTGGCTCCGAAGCCAGAAGGCGCTCGATACTCTTTCTCCAGCGCCACTTTTTCCTGCCTCACCCACACCCGACAGAACCACAGGTGTTTCTGTCAGTGCCCGCTCGGCTGGAAGCTTGCCGAACCCGCTTGTCGAGACAGCCTCGCCGGTCGTTGCGCTGCCGTCTCCGCTGATAAAAGAAGGGAAGAGCGCACGAGAACGCTCTGAAGGTTGGGGGCAGGGTGGCTCCTGCGCTGCTCTGGATCTGGGGACCAACAATTGCCGCCTCATGGTTGCCTCCCGTACGGAAGGTGGCTTTCGTGTGCTCGACAGCTACAGTCGTATTGTTCGTCTCGGAGAAGGGTTGCAGCGGACGGGTGAATTGAATGCCGCCGCCATGAACCGCACTCTTGAGGCGCTGCATACATGCGTGGGCAGGCTCGGACGTCATCGTCCGATCCGTCTGCGGGCTGTAGCGACGGAAGCCTGCCGCCGTGCGCGTAATGGTCTGGCTTTTGTCGAACGGATCCGGCAGGAAACCGGTTTCGAATTCGAGATTATTTCCGGCAAGGAAGAAGCTGAACTGGCTGTCGAGAGTTGCTCAGCTCTTCTTTTCGACCCTGTGTGGAAACGCCCGGTAACTCCCGCGAGAGAACCTCAATCCGAGCAGGACTGGGGGCTTCTGCTGGATGTTGGCGGCGGGTCGACAGAAATCGCATGGATGCAGCTGGATCAGGCCACCCGGAAACATACGCTCGCAGGCTATATCAGCCTGCCGATTGGCGTCATCACGCTTGCTGAACAGTTTCCTCATCGGCGACCGGGCACCTATCGGGCGATGGTTGAGATGGTCAGGGAAAGTCTGGAAGCATTCGAAGAGACACATCAGATCTGCCGCTATATCGCAGAGGACCGTGTGCGGGTTGTGGGAACGAGCGGCACAGTTACGACGCTGGCCAGTCTCGATCTCGATCTGCCCCGTTATATCCGTCAGGCAGTAGACGGTTATCGCCTGCAGCCGGACAGTGCCAGACGCGCCATTGGCCGTCTCCATCGCATGGGGATGGACGGGATGCGGGTGCATCCCTGCATCGGCTCAGAACGGGCCACCTATGTCATGCCCGGCTGTGCTATTTTCGAGGCGTTTCTGTCGCTTTGGTCCAGCAGTGTCGTGGTGGCGGACCGGGGGCTGCGAGACGGGTTGCTTCTGCGTATGATGCGCGAGGAGAAAAACGGCCTGCATGCTGGCCGAACTTGGCCGCATGTTCCGCGCTCCGATGGGCGTCAGGCCACACCTGACTGAGGTTTCAGTCGATCCAACCAGCAAAGTACAGTCAGACGTGACATCGAAAACTCCACCATCAGGCCCCAGCAAGCCTGCTTCCGCTCAGGCAACGCGTGTGCCGGGCCGTCGCGCCATCAGGGTGACGGCCACTCCCGGCGGCAAGAACAACGAATCTGACAGTCTGGCTGCCCGTTCGGTTCGCTCCAAAACCGTAACCCTGAAGAACACCCGAAAGAAAACAACGGCGCAGCAGCGCTGGCTGGCCCGTCAGCTCAATGATCCCTATGTGGCCGCTGCCCATAAGCAGGGATGGCGGTCCCGCGCAGCATTCAAGCTGATTGAAATTGACGACCGTTTTCATCTGATCAAGCCGGGTCAGCGCGTGGTGGATCTTGGTGCGGCTCCGGGCGGCTGGACACAGGTTGCGGTGAAACGCGGCGCTTCGCATGTGATCGGTGTGGATCTGCTGCCAGTCGATCCTGTTGCCGGTGCGGAAATCATTGAAGGTGATTTCACTGACCCGGAACTTCCTGATCGTCTGATCGAGATGCTCGGTGGGAAGGCCGACCTCGTTCTGTCCGATATGGCTCCAAATACGACGGGGCATGCTCCGACGGATCACATGCGGATCATCGGTCTTGCGGAAGGGGCGCTGGACTTTGCGTTCGATGTTCTCGCGGAAGGTGGCGGCTTTATCGCCAAGGTTTTTCAGGGCGGTTCAGAGAAGCAGATGCTTGAGCCGATGAAAAAACTTTTCGCTTCCGTACGTCACGTCAAACCGCCTGCGAGCCGTAAGGATTCCAGCGAGTTATACGTCGTGGCGACAGGATTTCGCTCGGCACGGCTGGCGGAAGTCAGAGCCGAGCAGAACGAGCGGCGCTGACATAATTTGAAACCATTCCTCTTTCGCCCCGTTGGGACAGAACAGAAGGAGGAATGAAGATCATGGCAACAGCAAACGCTCAAAAATAGAGAACACGTTTCTCACCATTATCGAGACATTGCTGCCTGTGCAAAGAAACCGATTGGCGATCGGACTGTGACGCCAGCCTATGAAGGCGACGCGGAGAAGACGATCGGATTGACCAGCTTGGCGGTATCCCCGACATGAACCCTGCCGGACTGGCCACGCGTTCCAATGCCGAATATGGCAAGCCGGATAAGCTGGTTGACATGATCAAGCAGAACCTCATCGCTGAGCGGATCGCAGTTGAGCACTACCGTGAACTGGTCCGCTATTTCGGAGACAAGGATCCGACGACACGGATCATGCTGGAAAAGATTCTGGCTCAGGAAGAAGAGCATGCGACTGACATGCACGACTTCCTTGTAGCTCACGAAGGCACTCCGTTCCTCAAGGATTGAGACCCTTGCAGGCTTTGCTCCTGAAAGTGGAGCAAAGCCTTTTTTCGTCAGACAATCTGGTTGATGAGGGGTTTTCCTTCCACCAGTCGTCTGACATTTTCATGCAGAATGTCAGCTACTCGGCTTTCATAAGCCACAGTATCGCCAGCGCAATGTGGTGTGATCAGAACATTGGGCATGGACCAGAGCGGCGATGTTTCGGGGAGAGGTTCCTGCTCGAACGTGTCCAGAGCGGCCATGCCAATCTGTCCTTTCCGCAGAGCTGCGATCAGATCAGTTTCCACAATAACTGAACCGCGAGCGACATTGATCAGGCAGGCTGTAGGCTTCATGCGCTTGAGCAGGTTACCGTTCACCAGTCCTCGGGTTTCCGGTGTCGCAGGGCAGGCGAGGATCACGTAATCCGCCTTTTCAACAGCCTGTGGAAGCTGATCGTCACTGACGGTGGTGATGGCCAATCCTGAATCAGCAGTCACATTCTTTCGGACAACAGTGACGGTCTGACCCAGTGCAAGGCACATAGTTGCCAGTCTTGCGCCAATGGCTCCAAATCCGACAATCACCACATGGGTTCCGGCTATTTCATGACGCCGCTCGCTCCGATCTCGTGCAAGCTTGCGCCAGAAGGATTGACGCTGGTCATCCCGCGCCTCCCACAATCTACGGGCATGACTGAACATCAGGGCAATGGCGTGTTCAGCAACGGCGTTGGCGTTCACACCCCGCGCACTCGCCAGATGAACGCCGCGTGCTCGAAATGCTTCCGTATCATACTGCTCGACGCCAGACGTCATGGTCTGGAGAAGCTTCAATTGTGGTGCAAGAGCCAGAAAACGGGGCTCCCACAGCGTCATCGTCACAAGAATGTCCGCCTCGGTCAGTGCCGGGACGAGTTCTGTCTTGTTTTTTGCCCAGACACAGTCAGTTGGCTCAGCCCATTCATCCACCAGTGATTTGATGTCGAACGATGAATGGGCAATGACGATTTTCGGTTTTTTATTGAACCAGAAAGACACAGGCTTTCTCCCGCCATGATACTGGCGATAAGCATCTCTCCGTCATCTGGTAAAATGCAACAGACGTTGTTGCGATCAGCGTTTCCCTGACGGTGCTGTTTCCAGAAAGTAGCGCGCAAGACGATCGAATTCAGCGATATTCAGCGTTTCCGCACGGCGGGCGCCATCAATCCCGGCAGCCTGTAGAAGGCGTTCTCCACCTATTCCTTTGAGCGAGCCGCGCAGCATCTTGCGCCGCTGACCAAAAGCCGCTGCCGTCACACTTTCCATGGCCCGGAACAGTTCGGGAGATGGCTGCTCGTCATGCGGGGTAATTTCCACGACAGAGGACCAGACTTTCGGGGGCGGTGAAAAAGCGCCGGGTGGGAGGCGCATGACCTGTGAACAGGTCGCGCACCACTGGGAGATGACCCCCAGTCGTCCATAATGCTCGCTTCCCGGTTCCGCGCAGATCCGTTCGGCGACTTCAAGCTGGAACATCAGCGTCAGTCGCTCCCACTGGGCCGCCTGTCGCAGCCAGCCAATCAGAAGAGGGGTGGCGACATTGTAGGGAAGGTTCGCCACAATCCGGCGAGGAGCCGGGCAAAGCGTCGTGAGATCCAGCGACGTAGCGTCGGCCTGAACGAGTTTCAACCGATCCGGGGCTTCCGCAACCAGTTCTTCGATAACGCCGATTGCGCGGGAATCGACTTCAACGGCAGCGATGGAAGCAGCCGGACTGTCCAGCAGCGCCCGTGTCAGGCCACCCGGACCGGGGCCTACTTCTACAACATGGCGGCCCTGAAGGGGGCCGGACAGTTCGACAATCCGCTCGGTGATGCCGGGGTCAAGCAGGAAGTGCTGGCCCAGCGAGTGACGGGCCGCAAGATTGTGGCGGTTGATGACGGAAGCCAGAGGCTCCCGGGAAGAGAGATTTGCCACTGATCAGGGCGCCGTCGCCACGCGCATATCGATGACGGCCCGGCGGTGCAGATCACGATCAAGCTGGCGGGCCGTCTGTTCGACGCGCTCGTTCAGAAGCTGATCCGCGATTTCACTCGGTGAACGATCCGCGAAGTTCTTGGTCTTCTTGCCGCAGACCATCAGGATGTCGATACCTTCCTGAGAGACCAGTGGTCGCGTGGGTTTGCCAATCGGTAGACCCGAGAGAATCTGCTGCATCTGGGGGTTGAGCCGTTCAAGCTGGAGTTCGCCCGGATTGGTCGGGCGGACCTCGCCAAACTGTTTGTTGGCAGCAGCAAGTTCGTCACAGGAATGCACGCTCTGAGTAAGACGCACAGCTTTTTCCAGCGTCTGCCGCTGCTGCTCTGTGGGGGCCTGTGGATTAAGCGGAGTCGAGAACGGCAGGAACGCCTGTCGGGCGTCAAGCAGTGTTCCCAGCTGATGCCCTATAATCCGTTTCCCCAGAACCGTTGCGATGACATAGCCACCGGCGACCTTGATGGGATTTGAAATCGCGTCTTCCGGCATCTGACGCACCATCGTCACCACTTCCGGGTCAAGGCTGTCTTCCTGAACCCATCCCAGCGATCCGCCGTCAAGCGCACTCTGCGCCTGCGAGAACTGCGCCGCGACAATCGGGAAAGGGGCTCCACGACGCAGTTCCTGAATGATGGTCTCGGTGAATTTCAGCTCATTTTCGCTGTGTCGCGGGTCGGCGACAGGCACAAAGATTTCGCTAATGAGATATTCCGGGCGACCCTGCTGCCTGCTCAGCGCTTCCTGTCGCTGGGCGATTTCAAGCGAGGTCATGCGGGCCTTGGCGCCAAGCTCCTGACGAAGAACCTGCATCCAGCCGATCTGTACACGGATCTGGTCGATCAGCGTCGTCAGGGAGACCCCGTCCTGCGCCAGTCGGTTGCGGAGCGTGTTGGGCTCCATGCCGTTGCGCCGCTCAATGTTGGAGATGGCCTCGGCAATCTGCTCGGGCGACACATTGATGTGGCGGGAAAGGATTTCCTGCGTGCGCAGACGCTCGTCGATCAGCTGGCGCACGATCTGTGGACGCAGACGCTGCATGATGTCTTCGCTCAGCGGCAGGCCGGTGGACAGCACGAACAGACGCCCGCGATTATCAACGTCGCGCTGTGTCAGCGGCTGGCCGTTGATGACGGCGATGATGGTGTCCTGCTTGTTGCCCAGAGGCTCCAGCTGCGTCGCATCAGAGTCCTTGGCCGTGCTGGTCTCTTCCTGAGCGGGAGCAGCAGTATCCACATCATCCTGCGTTGTCTGTGGCTGATGATGATGCCGCAGGTTCGCTGCGTGAACAGGCTGTCCGATTATCAGACTGGAGACGGAACCCAGCGCGACTACGAGGGCCAGGGCGGAACCTGTCACGGAAAGGCTCAGTCGCATACAGCTTGGTCTCTCACCTGATCGATTGGAGAAGTCATTGTTATCCAATCGCATGAATTTTTGAAGTGGACCCGAACGATCCCGTAGAAGGTTCATGATTTATTTGATGCCGAAGGCACCGATCGTCTTGAGTGTCAGCGTGAACAGCACGGTTGAATAGCGCTGCTGACCGCCAATTTTTGTGTATTGTTTCAGATACATCAGATCGAGCCCGAAGCAGTCGTTCATGTAGCCGATATTGCCGCCGACAGAGGAGAATTTGTGACGCGACAGCGCACGCCGTACAAAAAACGAGCCGTGCCAGTTTCGCCAGGTTGCGGAAGCGCCGCCGCTCAGCTCGTTTATGGGCGCATAATAGAGTGATGGCGGCGAGCCGCCATTCCGGAAGTCGTTCACATAATAATAGTATGGTGTGACCGGTTCCCGGACATATCCACCGAAAAGACTGACATAAGGTATGCTGACGTTGAAGAGCGCATCGGCAAAATTAACGCGTCCGGTGTAAGGATCAACCCGTGCCCGTCCTGTAACGCTGAGGTGACTGATCGGATCGATGCGCGCCCGGCCCACCACATCGGACAGATGATGATTAAGACCGGAATAGGGCAGGCGATCGTGCTGAACATGCTCCTGGAAGCTTTCACCAACCAGCACATCCACCACATGCCCGTTCCACGTCCAGTTGCCGTGGACGCCGACATTGGCACGCAACCCGCCGTCGATCCGGTCGGTTCCCTGATAGCGGTTCAGGGCGAAGAGTGTTGAATCCGTAAATTCGTAACTCAGACTGTCTTCATTGGGCAGACGACGGTCCACGCCTCCACCCTGATTGGGAGCGTAGATTGCCTGAACGATCGGTTCCAGAATCTGGCTGCCGTGACCCTTCATGAACTGACGGACAAACGGCCAGTTCATCTTGACTGCGAGTGTCGGCACAACCTGACCGGCTGTCGTGCTCTTCATGTATTTATAGTAGTTCGGCTGCTGATAGAGCTGGGAGGCATGATAAAGCATGCTGTCCAGCCGCGCCGTGACGAGGAACTTCTGTCCCCAGCTGCTGCGGAACGGACGATCCCAGTTTATCTGAACCTCTCCGCGCTGATCCCGTGTGCCCTGAGTACGATAGACATAAAAGTCGTTGCTGTTGACTGACAGCCGTCCACCAAGGATATCGGGCTGATTGACAAGACTGTATTCGTAATGCGGCAGCACGAACGGCAGTTCGTTGTTACGAATGACACCCCGGTTCAGGCCCTGATAGAACTGGGCGTCGAGCTTCGAGTAGGCTCCCGTGCCAAAGCCTTCAAGATAAGCCATGGAATTGAGGGTGTCGCCACCGTAGCCTGGCACACGGTAGTCACGCATATAGTTGGCGCTTGTTGCGATACGCCCATCGAAACCGGCGCGCCATGTGGGGGTGAGCGTGAACATGCCACGCCCGAAGATATAGCCCTGCACGCCGTGGTCGTTCTCGGCGCCGACAGATTCACCGAAGCCGTTTGTGTAACCACTGGATCTGCGTGTGTCATCAGCAAGACCTCCCATGATTCGCAGGGAGCCGAAATTGAATGCCTTGCGGTACAGGGCGCTGATCTGGGGACCTGTCTTGGTTGAAAAGAGCCCCTTCACCGTCAGGTCAGAGGAGTCATCGATTACCCAGTAATAGGGGATGGTGAAATAGGTGCCCAGATAGCGGTCATGCGGTGTGATGCCGGGAATCAGGAAGCCACTGTGACGTTTGGCTGATGGATCGGTCATGGAGAAATAGGGAAGGTAGAAAACCGGGATCCCGTAGATATCCATATAGGTGTCACGGAAATCGATGTTCTGGTGCTGGAGATCCTGTGTCGCGCTATAGGAGCGCAACTGCCAGAATGGCGCACGTGTCGGATCTTTCGCGCAGATTTCACAGGCCGTGTAGACGGCCCGGGTCAGGTCATTGACCTTGCCGCCTGTGCGCCGCATGCCGTTGGCCGCCAGCTTGGCATTGTCCACCATGGTCGCATTCACATGCGTCATGATGCCGTCCCGCATGTCGCCGCTCAGTTCCGCATAGTGGGAATACAGGACGGACCCATCAGGCTGGCTGGAGGCGACATTGCCGCTGGCGGCAATGATTCCCGTGTTGCGGTCATAGGTGATCTTGTCGGCCCGCAGGATGTGATCGGCCTGCCAGACCTGCACATTGCCCGTCCATGTCACGACGCCAGCATGATCATCGTAACTGACATGATCCGCCTGAAAGGTGGCGGGCTCATTCTTGGACGCGGAATTGCTGCTGCCCGGATTGAAATGCATGGGGGTTGGTGTGAACTGCGCGTGGGCCTTGTGCCCGAACAGTCCGCAGGCAGCTGCGGCTGACCCGAGGCTGAGGCTCATCCACAGAAAACGTTGCCCGATATGAACCGTGTCACAGCGCTGACTGGTTCTTCCCGACCGCCGCATAAGGGCAGCCCTCAGGCGCCGCAAACGACGCGAAAGCTGTCTCTCGGAACGAGGTGCGGGAAAGGGCAATCAGCCGTCCTCCAGGTGCAGTAAGAGCGAGACAGCCAGACAGAGGCCTGCGCCCGTCGGTGCCCAAGCCGCAAGCAGAGGCGGCAAGGCTCCCGAGTTACCAAATTGTTCAGCAACTTTCGAGACCGTGAAGAGCAGAAACCCTGCGCCGACCCCGGAACCGATCATTTTGGCAACACCTCCACGTCTCGTCGGCCTCATGGAGAAGCCTGCGGCCACGAGAGACATGGTTCCTGCAAGGATGGGAAGAGCCAGAAGAGACTCAAAATGTAACCGGTGCCGAATCGAAGAAAATCCAGACCGGTCCAGCATCGCTATGAAATTCGGCAGCGCCCAGACGGACAGCGTTTCAGGAGAGGCAAAACTTTCCTGCACGCGATTGAGCGTGAGATCGGTCGGCAGGGTGATGATGCGGGTCGCACCGGGTAATTCGTAAGGATGAAGCTCGCTGGCGTTATCAAGCTCCCAGTGGCCCGGAGCGAGATGCCCGGCTGGAGCCTCGATACGGAAAATCAGATTCCCTTCATGGTCCAGACGGAAGACACTGATATCGTGAATCGTCAGGAGTGCGCCGTCGAGATGCGTATCGCGTGAATGCAGGATGGCCACACCGTGCGGATCAAGCTCCGTGTCGAGCTGGCGCAACCACAGCGACGCGCCAGCCATGGTCAGAGGGCCGCCGCCTGAGCGCAGATACTGTTCGTCCAGCGCCTCGGCCCGGGCGTACATGATCGAGGACAGCGGTGACACGGCAGCCGTGGTCAACGCGCCCATCGCCAGCGCGCAGGCGAGAGGAGCCGCCAGAAACTGCCACGCGGAAATACCCGCTGCACGGGCGACAATCAGTTCGGAAGACCGGGTCAGACGCCAGAAGCAGATGATCCCGCCCAGCAACACGCCGAACGGCATGATTTCCATGAAGAAATATGGAATGTGCAGCCCCGCGATTTCCGTCACCAGACTGGTCGGCACGTCGGTCTTTGTGGCGACACGACGCAGCAGGTCGATGAAGTCGAACAGGCAGACGATGCCCGTCAGAAAGGCCGTCATCGACAGGACGGAAAACATGAACTGCCGCGCAATATAGATGGACAGCGTCACCGGAACGGTCGTGAAGAGCATGATCAGCCTTCCTGCGTCTGCCGGACGATCGCGGCTGTTTCACGGCCAGCCCTGATTTCCGGACCGAACAGAAGGACCGCGCAGATAAAGGCGGGAGCGGCTGACTCAAGCAGAATCAGGGGAATCAGCGCCATGTTCCGTCCCGCCAGATTTTGCAGCATCAGATTGAGCGCCAGCAGTCCGACAACGCTCAGAATGGCGCCCAGAGGACGGGTGATGTTGCCGTGTCGCGAGAACGCACCGCGCAGGATGGCGACAAGGGCGATCATGGCGAAGGAAAACGCCGTGAGCGGGGTGGTGATACGCCGCCAGCCCTCCACGGCCAGCTTGCCACGGTCGCGGATATTGATCTGCGTCAGATCGGGATGCAGCAGCTCGGACAGGGACATCTCGGACGCGTCACGCGACCGGTTTTCCTGATTTTTGCTGGAGGTCAGGTCGATGGTGTTGCGATCAAACAGCAGCATCGTCAGCCGCCCGGTCCGGTGATCGATCTCCTGACGGGAGCCGTCATAGAGTACCACGCGCGGCTGGTCGTTGACCACCAGCATTGTGCCTCTCTCGGCAAAGATCGTCGCACGGCTGTTCGCCACCCGGTCATCCTCGATCATGATGCCTTTCAGCGAGCCATCATGTCCGCGTTCGCGCACATAGACCGTCAGGGCATCCGATACCTTGGTGAAAACACCGTCCTGCAACATGAAGGCAGCCATCTTGTTGCGGATCTGGAACTCGTACTGCTTGAACTCGTGATAGGACGCCGGAACGATCCACAGATTGAGTGTGAAGGTCACGACCATGGCGACGGTCGCGCAGATCAGTCCCGGTCGGGCAAGCGCGAAAGGGGACAGGCCCGCCGCCTGCATCACCGTCAGTTCCCGGTCGCCCGAGAGGCGGTGATAGACGAACAGCGTGACGACAAAGGTCGTGATCGGCAGCACCACGGCGACGAACGACGGCACCATCAGGCTGGTTAGTTCCAGAAAGACCCGGAGCGACAGGCCGCGCCCAACCACCAGCGAGACGAAGCGCAGCGACTGGGTCAGCCAGATCAGCGCTGACAGCCCACCCGTGGTGGCGATGAGCGCCAGAAAAAGCTGGCGCATCGTATAACGATCAAGAGTGGTGAATCTCAGCACTGGGCAGACGGTTCCTCATGCTCCACGCGCCGGACTGGCGGAGAGGCTAAAGACACGCCTGCCAAACGAGTGCTCCCGGCGAAGAGCAATCCATCGGATTGCAGCGCAGGGCTGTCCGGAAAAGAAGCACGGTTGACCATGCGGCCTGTTTACTCCTTCGGCTACGGATACGGAAAGACCTTCGGGAATGAGCCTATAGGATCAATTGTAACGGATTGTCATCTCTTGTGATCAATCCGCGCTGCCAGCCTCGGACGCACCGCCAAGCGAGCCGGTCGAAAAAGCCAGACTCGTCGCAGCGATCAGCGCGGCAAAGTAGGCATCTGACTGACTGATTGTGGCATCCAGCAGGCCGTTCTGGGCAATTGTCGCCTGTGTGATGGAACCAACACCGCTTCTATAAGCCGTAAAAGCGGCTTTGAAGCTCGTCTGCGCGGCGGTCTTCAGCCGGGAAGAGGCTGTATAGGCGCTCAGACTGGTGTGGACCGCGTTTTCGGCGACCACGACCTGCCGGACGGCCTCGTTGACCGTCTGCTGCAAGGTGGCGTTGGCGCTGTCCGACTGGTTCTGCGCCTGCTTGAGAAACGCCGCCCGCATCCCGCCATCGAAAACCGGCACCGAGATGCCGCCAAGGATCAGACTGCTGAAACGGTTGCTGGACAGGTTCAGCGTGGGATTCGAATCATTGCCGATACCCGGCACCGACGACAAAGCGAGGCGTCCGGTCGTGTAGGCGACGTTGCCGGAGAGGAACACCTTGGGGAGAAACTCGCTTTTCGCCGCTGAAACCCGGCTGTCGGCAGCCCGCGCTGTTGCGTAAGCCGCAAGGACATCCGGCCGACGCGACACGGCGGTTTTGACCATTTCGTCCGTCAGGCGTCCGTCATCAAGCGACAGGGTGCGACCGGACACATCCATGGTGTCGACCTGCGACTGACTCGACACGCCCATAGCCGTCATCAGGGCCAGACGAGTATTTTCGACTTCTCCCTCAGCCTGAACGACACGCAATTCGTCCTGCGAGGTGATCTGCTGCGCCTGCGTGACATCGACAATCGTGCCCTGTCCCTGCTTCAGGCGGGCTTCCGCTGCCGCCTGCACGCGACGGGCGTTGACGAGGGCTTCCCTCAGAAGACGGAGCCGGGTCTCTGCCGCTGCATGGGTGTAGAAAGCGGTCGTAACGCCGTAGATGATCTTCTGATGGGACGCTGTGAACAGGATGTTCGAGGCGATCTGCACCTGTCTGGCAGCTTCTATGCTGGCTTCCCGTTTTCCGAAGTCAAACAGAAGCCACTGCATGCCGAGAGTCTGGACTTCGCCCGAGCCTGATCCGCCGCCCCCATTATTGCGTGTGTAACGATCGAGATTATCAAGCCCGTTATTGATAAGGCCACCGACTGCTCCGGCGTCGCTGATCGACGCATTCGAATCGGAAGTGTGGCTATGGCTGTAGCCTCCCACCACTGTAGCTGTCAGTTGCGGGAGGTAGATGCTTTTGGTGATCCCGACGGCAAGGGCGGCATCCCGGGCCGCATTCCAGGAGCGCCGTGTTTCGGGATTACGCGACTGGGCGACATCAATCAGTTCCGCCAGCGAGTAGGGATGATCCTGCCGTGCGATCAGCTCGGGAGACTGGGCGTGTTGCAGGGCATCCTTGTTGGCCGGAAGCGTGAAGCCTTCAGGAAGAACCAGACCGTGGTGAGGGTGTCTGTCTCCCTGATCCGAGGAAATGATGGCGCCTGATTCGGAGGTTGTAGGAACCCACGGCCTGTCCGGGCTTTGGGGCGCAGTCGCAAGTTCGGATGTCGCGCATCCGGCCAGCAAAACGATGCAGGGCAGGGTGAACACGGCGCGACTGTTCATGAAATGACGCTTTCCAGATGGGCGAGGCGGGTTTCCGCGTGTGGTCGGGCGGCGGGATCGAGCAGAGCCGCGCTGATGATTTCGGCCTCGTGAAATAGACCGTCCAGTTGTTCAAGATGCTCTATATCGGCGCGTATGTGGTCGGGTTCTGCAAAGGCATATTCACTCTGACGCTCGGCAAGTGAGACGGCTTCCTGCACGTTGGCAGCCTGCGCGAGCCGGTCTGCTTCCGTCACTGCGTCCCGCTGTTTTCCCAGCCGTTGCACGATGGTCCTCAGGCGGGCGTCGATGCCGTCAAAGGCGCTGCTGGGCCAGAAGCTTGTGAACATGGCGTAGGTCAGGAAATTTCCCAGCATGATGCCCAGAATACGGTCGCGGGCCGTAGCCATGTCGGTCGTTGGTCCATAGCCCTTCAGATCGGTCAGATAAAAGGCGATGCCGATCTGAAATCCGGCATAGGCGATGCGCTCGTCGCCCGTCTTGATCCATGCAGCAAGGAGGGAAACCACGAAAACCAGACACAGAAACGAAGTGATGTCATTGAAGTGCGGGATCGCGAAGATGATGGCGGTAATCCCGATCGCGCCGCCGATCAGCGCGCCGACAATGCGTAGCGTGAGCTTGGAGATCATCTCACCCATTGTCGGTTGGGCGACGATGAAGCAGGTAATGATGCAGGTATGGATGCCCTGCCAGTTCAGGATGCTGAAAATGAAATAGCTGAGCATGACCGCTGCCGTGCCTTTGACGGCGAAGCGGGTATGGTCCGGGTTAGTGAAGGCGTCCGCTGCAAAAAAGCCGCTCTTTGGCTCTTCTGTGTTGGTCTTCTCACTGGCTTTTTCGGGAGGAAGAACGGTAAGCATCCCGAGAATGTTCGCCATCGCCTGATAGGGCGGTTGTCCATCACTCAGCGCCGGATTTGCGGTGCTTTCCGGACAGATACCTTTTTCGAACTGGTCGGCGGCAGCGTTCAGTGCATCAATCAGAGACAGCGGCGGTTCACGGGTGGCAGCTCCTTCGGGGAGGCAATCCGTCAGCGCCAGAGAAAGCAGCCCCTCACTTGCATTGGCCGCCTGTTCCAGACGAGCCAGTTCTTCCGGTGCCCAGATCTTTTCCAGCCGCGCCATTTTAAGGGATTTGAGGAGACCACTGGCCCCTTCGCGTAGCAGGTCGGTGGCGCGCTCCTGTGTGATGTCATCCGAGCCGCAAAGCAGAGCAGCGCTCATCCGCAGACGGGCGGCAATCCCCTGCATGGCGATGGTGCGGGGCGATGGGCAGATCAGCAGACCGATCACCAGCATCACCAGACCGGGCACGGCGAGGAAGAGATCGACATAAAGAATGGCTCGGGTGATGAGTTCGCCGTTCGGCACCTGATCGATCGCAATCAGCCCGAACACAACGCAGAGGCCGAGCATGTAGGCGACCGGTTTGAGCTTGCTGGCTGATCCGAGGAAAAAGAAGCAGAAAGACAGGCCGGCGATGGCGGCTGTCAGCGCCATCGGGTTATCCAGCGTGAGCCGGATCCAGAGATAGACAAAGGCCAGCAGCAGAATGATCAGGATATTGACCGCCACGCCTGCCAGCGCGTTGGTCACACGGTCCTTCTGCCACAGCGCCATGGTGACGAGGGCAGGGACAGCGAGGTCCGGAACCTGCCAGATCTCGCCAACAAGCACAGTCACCGTGCATCCGGCGGCCATACGCAGCGCGTGGCCCTGACGCCCCGGCGACGGGTTACAGACCATCCGCCACAGACGCAGGAGACCGGGTTTCCCCAACGAGAAGCTGGTGTCAGTGGCAGGACGAGCCATGCCGTATCTCAAAAGTCGCCGTAGCTCCGACACGGAGCAGGGTCGGATCGGTGTGATCCAGTGTGACCCTGACCGGGAATCTCTGCGCCACATGCACCCAGTCCATCTGGCGAGGCACGATCGGTAACCCTCGCGCCAGTCCAGCGGAATCCAGCGACATGACGCCAAAACCGATGCTGTCCACCACGCCGTGAATCGGCTTTGTGCGATCGATCATGGAATACACCGTGGCGCAGTCGCCCGGATGGACCGTCGCCAGATCGGTCTCGCGCAGGTTGCCGACAGCATGCCATTCATCGTCCGTGATCAGGGTGAACAGCGCCTGCGCCGGGGCAAGCACTTCACCTGTCTTGACGCGCAGGCTGGTGACATATCCATCCGCTGGCGCTTTCACTTCCGTCTGGGCAAGTTCGTAGCGCACACGGGCGAGGGCGGCGGCGCTGGCGTCGCGGGCGGCGATGGAGCTTTTCAGATCGCCAATGGCCGTCGTGGCCGCGACAGACTGCTGGGTCGCCTGCGCCAGCGAAATCTCCGCGTTGCGGGCAGCAACCTGTGCCTGATCGTATTCCTGCAAGGGGATGTAGGAATTTTGCGCGAGGGGAGCGAGGCGTCTGACCGTGCGGGCTGTCAGATCACGGTTGGTGGTTGCGCGATGGACCTGATCCTGCGCCGAACTCGCCTCGACCGTCTTGATGGTCACCAGACGCTCCTGATGCTCGACTTCGGCCTGCGCCAGAGCTGCGTTCGCTTCAGCCTGCCTGAGCGTCAACAGGTAAGGTTCTGGGTCAATCCGGTAGAGCAGATCACCCTTATGAACGTGCTGGTTTTCCTGCACATGCAGTTCGATCAGACGTCCCCCGACGACTGAGGCCACATGCACTAACTCGGCATCAATGGAAGCGCTGTCCGTGGAAGGATAGGCCGTGTCCTGATGTGCGATGTGAATCCCGAACAGGATAGCGGCTGTGATGCAGACGGCGGCGATCACGATGCCCGGTTTGTTGCGGTTTTTTCGGGTTTTCGGCGGGGGAGTAGCGGTTTGCATGGGTCAGGGTCCGAATACCAGCGCCCACACAAGCAGGGCCATGAGCACGCCCAGAGAGACGTAAGTAAAAAGCCGGAATCTCAGGATCGCATCAATCCCGAGAGCAAGAAAAGCCACACGAAATCCGACGGCGGCCAGAATGCCGATGATGGCGCACATCATCCATGCCGGGAAATAGGCGCCCACAAGCGGAAAGGACGGTGCTCCCTGAAGGGAACACCCCGTGAGCGTCAGGAGGGTGGCTGACATGGCGATGGGTTTCAGGCAGGCGGAAGAATACGTCACGACGACGCTTTTTCCTGCGGGAGAGTCTGCCGCGTCACAGATCGCAAATCCTTTTTTTAAACCCACGCCGCAATGCGTTTTGAAGAACGGTGGATGAACGGACAAGTTCATTATGCAGAAAAAGCCTTGCTTGCCTGTACGGGAAAGGGATGCTGCCGCTCCTCTTTGTCGACCAGTTCCTGCAAACGCGCCTTGTCGATGGGAGAGCTCAGACTTTCATGAGCGCATTGCAACGCTCACTCTACACCCTGTCCGGAATTTCCCGCTTCCCACGCCCGTAGGCGGTCCATTCGGGCGCGCGCAGTATCGAAAAGCGACGTTCACGCTACTGTAATGTCCCTGATGACCGTCTGTAGGCCGGGAAAAGCGTTATTTTCTTGACAAGAACAGGGGTGGAGTGTCTTTCATCCGCAGTCGCGCGCGGTGGTCGCGGGCGATACGTAATGAAAGCAGGCCCGCGGGTGCCACAGGCACGGCGGGCAAGTCGTTCAGCATCCTGTATGCAGAGCGCAGACATGTTGGGGTTTCGACCCTGACAGGGAAACAGTTTCTACATGGCTTCAGCCACACAGACAGCCACCGATCATTTTCGCGGTGAGGATTTTGCGACACTGCTCGACGAGACACTCGGGCAGGACAGCGGCTTTGAAGGATCGGTGGTTAAGGGCTGCGTTGTCCGCCTGACCGATGATTTCGCGATTGTTGACGTTGGCCTGAAGAGCGAGGGCCGCGTTGCCCTGCGCGAGTTCGGTCCCCCGGGCGCTGCTCCGGAAGTCAAGCCGGGCGATGTCATCGAGCTGTACATCGAGCGTTACGAAGATCGTGATGGTTCCATCGTTCTGTCGCGCGAGAAGGCTCGCCGCGAGGAAGCATGGACCAACCTTGAGAAGGCTTTCGAGGCCAACCAGCGCGTCAATGGCACGATCTATGGTCGCGTCAAGGGCGGCTTCACGGTTGATCTCGGCGGCGCCATGGCGTTCCTTCCGGGCAGCCAGGTCGATATCCGTCCGGTTCGCGATGTAACCCCGCTCATGGGCGTTCCGCAGCCGTTCCAGATCCTGAAGATGGACCGCGCTCGCGGCAACATCGTTGTTTCGCGTCGTGCGGTTCTTGAAGAGACCCGTGCAGAACAGCGCAGCGAGCTGATTCAGGGCCTGAAGGAAGGCATGATCCTCGATGGCGTGGTCAAGAACATCACCGACTACGGTGCGTTCGTGGACCTCGGCGGCGTCGACGGCCTCCTGCATGTCACCGACATCGCCTGGAAGCGCATCAACCACCCGTCCGAAGCCCTGCAGATCGGTCAGCCGGTTCGCGTGCAGGTCATCCGCTTCAACCCGGACACGCAGCGTATTTCTCTCGGCATGAAGCAGCTTGAGGCTGATCCGTGGGAGAACGTGGCGCTCAAGTATCCGCCGGGCGCACGCTTCACCGGTCGCGTCACGAACATCACCGACTACGGTGCGTTCGTCGAGCTGGAGCCGGGCGTCGAAGGTCTGGTGCACGTTTCCGAAATGTCCTGGACGAAGAAGAACGTCCATCCGGGCAAGATCGTCGCTACTTCCCAGGAAGTCGACGTCATGGTTCTGGATGTGGACAGCACGAAGCGTCGTATCTCGCTTGGCCTGAAGCAGGTTCAGCGCAATCCTTGGGAGCAGTTCGCGGAAGAGCACAAGGTTGGCTCGATCGTGGAAGGCGAGATCCGTAACATCACCGAGTTCGGCCTGTTCATCGGCCTGTCCGCAGACATCGACGGCATGGTTCACATGTCCGACCTGTCATGGGACGAAGCTGGCGAAGAAGCCATGAAGAACTACGAAAAGGGTCAGGTCGTTCAGGCCAAGGTCCTCGACGTGGATGTCGAGAAAGAGCGTATCTCTCTCGGTATCAAGCAGCTTCATGAAGATCCGGCCGCTGACGTTCTGACGGGCGTTCAGAAGGGTGCGATCGTGACCTGCGTGGTGACGGCGGTTCAGGCCAACGGCATCGAAGTCAAGGTTGACGACGTTCTGTCCGGCTTCATCCGTCGCACGGAACTGGCTCGTGACAAGGCTGAGCAGCGTCCGGAGCGTTTCGCTGTCGGTGAGCGCGTCGATGCGAAGGTTGTCTCGGTTGACCGTGCAGCCCGCAAGCTTGCCCTGACCATCCGTGGTCGTGAGCAGGACGAAGACAAGCAGGCCATCAACGAGTATGGTTCTTCTGACAGCGGTGCGTCGCTGGGTGATATCCTCAGCGCAGCCATCCGTCGTCGGAGTGCTGACGCCTGATTAAGGCGATCTTAGTCTGATTGTGAAAAATGGCATCTCCATCGAGATGCCATTTTTTTTGTCCATCAGAGGTAAGTGACTGAAGCGAAGGTCTTTTGCCGGCTCAGGCTTTGCGGTAAAGTCTCAAAAAGAATTGATGTTCGATCTGTGTAGTTATTCAGGGAAGGCGAAGACGGAAACGTCGGCGTAGGTCAATGGCAGTCATATACAATACGAACTACACGCATAATCCGAACTACTACCTTACGCTTGCCTTTGAACGAGCTGCCAAAACGGTTCTTGGTGATAGCAATGTTGTCGTTGCCGACAATATGACCCTAGCCGGTCTGGCGGCGCAGGGTGAGCATGATGTTCTGATCTGTATTGACGGCCAGCGCATCAACATGGAGTTGATGCGTCGTGTCAGACCTGCCTTCAAGACGATGATTTTCTGGGCGTTTGAAGACCCGTTCATGGTGTCCTTCAACGTCGATAACATCGGCCTTTTCGACTACGTTTTCACGAACGATCCTTCCTGTGTCGATTTTTATCAGGGCAAGGGGCATTACCTGCCTCTGGGCGCCAGTCTTTCACTGCATGAACGCAAGGTGAAGTCTGCAGCCGAGCTCGATTACGATATCTTCTTTGCTGGTACGATGTGGCCGAATCGCGTCGAAACCCTGCGACGCGTCATCACGGCCTTCCCGGACGCCAGAATCAAGCTGGTTTGCCCCGGCAACGAGTATCTTCCACCTCTTCCTGCTGATCTTGCCGATCTCGCGATCCAGCGCCCGATCAGTCATGAAGCGTTCATCGATTTCGCCAATGCGAGCGCTGTGACGCTGACCATGTTCCGCGATTACGCCAGTCATGGCGATGTCGGGCAGGCGACAGCTCCGGGGCCGCGCTTCTATGAGCTTGGTCTTGCTGGCACGGCGCAGGTTGTCGAGGCTGGCGAGCAGCTTGACGAACGCTACATCCATGAAGTCGCAGGCGCGAGCATGTCCCGCTCAGTCGAGGGTGTGATCGAGCATATTGCTGCATTGCTGGCCAACAAGTCCCTGCGCCGCAAGCAGGCGACTGCCGCCCAGAAAGCCGTTCTCGAAGCGCACCTGTACGATCATCGTCTGCGGAAGATGATGGAAGTGACGGGCGCAGATTTCGGTCGGCATGTTGTTTCGAAAGAAGTGTCAGTGCCTGCGCGGCGTGGTCGTTTGCGCGTGCTGATGTGCACACACTCCACTATTCATGAGCAGGCCTGGGGTGGCGTTGAGGTCTATCAGCAGACCATCGCTTCCATGCTGCTGCGCGACGTGGAGTTTTTCTACTGGCTGCATCGTGACGGCATGTGCCGCCTGACGGACGCCAGTGGTCGTGAGATCGAGAGCTTTGACGTGCCGGACACCGGCTGGCTCGACACGATGTGCGATGGTCCGGAAGAGATGGCGTTCTCGGCTGCGATCAGCCAGTACAACTTCGATATCGTGCATTTCCAGCATCTGGGACATCACTGCCTCTCACTGCCGATCATCGCCAAGGCGAATGGCGTCGGTGTGGTGTTCTCGGCGCATGACTTCTTCCTGCTGTCATCCCGTTACAACCTGCTGAATCATGAGCTTCGCTATTGCGAGGAAGATGTGAAGTGGGTGCTCGCCGCCGACATTTCCATGAAGCGTTCTGACAATGTCGAGTTTGGTGGTGAGCAGACGCGTCGCGCTTTTGTGTCGAAGATGCTTGAGTCAGTGGATGTTATCCTGTTCGGGACAAGACATTCCCACGATCTGACTCACGAAGTTTATCCGCACCTTGAGAAAAAAGTCAGTCTGACTCTGGGAATTCCGTCCCCTGAGCCGACATCTCCTATCGTGCCGAAAACCTATGAGCCGCTGAATGGTCGCCGTCTTGGGGTGGCCGTGATCGGCAACTTCCTGCGTACCAAGGGCGCGGATGCTGTTCTGGCCATCATCGAGATGGCCAACTCGGATCTCTTCGAATTCCATATCTTTGGATATGTCCATCCGGAGTATGAAGGCATCCTCAACAACATGCACAAGAACAACGTGCATGTTTACGGGCGCTATTCCGCCGGTGATGTCGAGGCGCTGAAAGTCGCTGATGTTGCCCTCAACCTGTCAATCTGGCCGGAAACCTACTGTATCTCGCTTTCAGAAGCCTGGCAGAGCGGTCTGATCCCGATTGTCACGGATGTCGGCGCGCTTGGTGATCGCGTGGAAGATGGCGTCAACGGGTTCAAGGTGCCGATCGGCAGCCCGGCCGATGTGTTGCAGCGTCTTGAACTGATCCGTTGCAGCGAGGGTATTCGTAAACAGTTGTTGGCGAATATCGGTCCTCATCTCTGGACGGACGCCCGTACATACGGCGATGAGCTCCTTCAGCTTTACCGTGATGTGGCGCCTCGTTGTGACATGGGGAGCAGCAATGTGCAGTTCGATGTGGGGCAGGTGCATCTGCTGCCGCACGCTTCCTGGAAGAATCAGGCTCCGCCGCGTCACATCTTTGATCCGCCGACAACGCGAGATCTGTCCATCGAATTGCCGGAAACAGTCACGGACTGGTATTCGATTCAGGGTGCCGAGTATTACATCGACGATGTCTGTCGCCACGTCTTCGCGGAATATGAAGACGAAGATTTCGTTGCAGCGGATGAATTTCACATCCGTGGCTGGTATGTGGTGCCGGGCGTGTCTGGCTCCGGGCACCTCTATACGGTCCTGATGGGCGAGGAAGATATTCCTCCGATCTTCATCCCTACAGCCCGTGAGGTGCGTTCGGACGTCACCGGTCTGTTCCCCGGTGCGCCACGTCGTTCGGGATTTTCGGCTCAGGTCGCACTCCGCGGGAAATGGTGTGAAGGGGTTTTCCGCATCGGTCTCGTCAATATCGTGCATGGCAAGGGGGCTTTCCAGTTGACCTCCGTTCAGATCGAGGTTGAAGGCGGTCGTATTGTCAGCATTGCGCGCCTGCCACCCTCCAATGGCCAGATCCTGCGTGATTTCGAGCGTGTTTCAGAGAGCGACGGCGTGCTGAGAGGCATCAAGTTGTCTGAACTCGGCTGCAAGATCGGTCAGCAGTACAAGGGTGAGCTGCAATATTACATCGATCACTTTAGCGGCCTGATTGAAGATGGTGGTCACCATGAACGGGATCTGCCGGAAAGTGACCTGATTATTCGTGGCTGGGCGTTCCTGCGTGGGCTTTCGCGGGCAGGGCAGGTGTTTGTCGTGCTGGTGAACGAGGAGACCGGGGCTCCTGTCTTCATGGCCACATCACGTCTGATCCGTCAGGACGTGCAGACTATCTTCCATGACGCACCACTCTGCGTCGGTTTTGTCGGCAATCTGAGCCTGAAGAAGGGATTCAACGAAAAGCTGAATGGCTGGCATCGTATTGGACTGCTGAACGTGGTCGGTGATGAAGTCGGCTTCCAGACAACGGGCATTCGCATCCTCTGTGAAGATAATGAGGTCCGGGCCGTGGAGGAATCAGCAGCCGTCAAAACCGTCGTTGATTACTGCGTTGAAACTGTGCGTGACCTTGTCGAGCACTGAGCCGAAGTCAGGATAAGCGCCAGCGTATGCAGCGCGATGATGTGACATTCAGCGGGCCTGCCGTTTTTGAATGGCAGGAGGGCGAGGCGAGACGGATTCCCGTGTGGCTTCGCTTCGACGAGCCTTGGTATGTTGCGACCTATCCGGATGTGAAGCGCGATCTGAGCGCGGGCATAGGCGCCAATGCACTCGGCCATTATCGGGCAGTCGGGCAGAGGCGTGGGTATGCGCCCAACCGTTGGTTTGATGAAGGCTGGTATCGTTCCGTTCATCCGGATGTGACTGAATCGGTCGCGGACGGAGAGATGCGGTCCGGTTTTCAGCATTATGTGCAGAAGGGCTACCGCAGCCATTCTCCACACTGGCTGTTTTCTGAATCATTCTATCGCACTCATGAGCCCGATCTGACTGGAACCGTGCTCAGGGCAGCTGGTCTTGCCAACGGATATGATCACTATCTTTCGGAAGGAGAAGGGGGCTTTCGATCGGGCAGTCTGTTCTTCGATCCTGCCGTGTTCGGTGACTTTGTTGCGCGGCAGAGTGAAGCAGATTTTTCCGCGTTCAGGTGGTTTATTGACAATAAGAATGGTGATGCTGACCGTTTTCGGGCGTCATGGTATTTCGACCCAGTCTGGTATCTTGGCCGATACCCCGATGTCAGAAATCTGATTGAGGATGGGTCTTTTTCCTGCGCCCTGCATCATTATCTGACAGCGGGCGAGGCGGCCGGTTATTCGCCACAGGCAGCGTTTTCCGAGGAGTTCTATCGGGAGCGTTATCCTGATGTCGGTGCGTGTGTCGCAGCCGGACAGTTTCGCTCCGGATATGATCACTTTCTGGCTGCCGGAGCCTTTGAGGGGCGACAGCCCTCTCCGGATATTGCGCTGGTGGAGTACGCCGCCAGACCTATGGTGCGCGCCGATGTGGGAAGCGGCATCTTTCGCGATCCCTTCGCACACTGGGTGGCTGCGCAGGAACGTCATGAGGTCGGGAGTGCCGATGGGGCACTGGATGAAGCCCATTCCAAAATGATGTTCTGCCGGGAGGCCGCCGGTCTTCTGGTGGAGGCCGGTCGTCGGAAACTGGATTTTTCCTACAGCGGTGTTCCCACCGTCAGTGTCATCATGGTGCTGTACAACCAGTTTCCACTGACACTGATGGCGCTGGCTTCGCTGCGTGACTGTTTCCCCGGCGCGCTGGAACTCATCATCATCGATTCAGGTTCACGCGATGAAACGCGGCGATTGGAAGACTACGTTTCCGGGGCCACGATCCGGCATCTCGATCACAATGCGAGCTTCCTGCTGTCCTGCAACATGGCGCTGGAGATGGTTTCGGCCGATGTCGTGCTTTACCTGAACAACGATGTAAAGCTGGCGCCCGGAGCGGTCCAGAACGCGCTCGATCGTCTGACGTCTGATCCGAAGATTGGTGCGGTTGGCGGCAAGATCATCCGGACCAATGGTCGTCTGCAGGAAGCCGGGTCGATTATCTGGCGGGACGGCAGCGCCTACGGCTATTTGCGCGATGCCGATCCCAACTGTCCGGAAGCGAATTTCGTCCGGGACGTGGATTACTGCTCAGGCGCGTTCCTGATGGTCTCGACGGCTCTTGCAAAGACGCTGGGCGGCTTCGACGAAGCCTACGCGCCAGCTTACTTCGAAGAGTCCGATTTCTGTGTACGGATTATCCAGAACGGCTATCGGGTGGTCTACGACCCGTTTGTTGTGATCGAGCATCTTGAGTTCGGTTCTTCCTGCTCGAACAGTTCTCAGGCGCTGATGCAGCGGAACCGCCGTATTTTCGTCTCCAAACAGGCTGAATTCCTGCGCGGGCAGTATCCGGCGCATGCAGGAAACGCCATTCTGGCCCGGTCACGTCCGACAAACGGACTGCGCATCCTGTTTATTGAAGACCGCATCCCTTTGCGGAGCCTTGGCTCCGGATATGTGCGGTCAAACGATATCGTCCGAAGCATGGCGCATCAGGGTTGTGCCGTGACGGTATTCCCGGTCGATGCGCACTACCACTCGCTCAGCCGTGTCTATGGTGATTTTCCGGATACGGTCGAAGTGCTCTTTGACCGCTCGGCCGAAGATATGGACCGGTTTCTGGAAGAACGGGCAGGGGCGTTTGATCTGGTATGGATCGGGCGCACGCACAATCTGGCGAGACTGCTGCCAGTTCTGCACAAGAACAGCCGTTATCTGCCAGGAACCGAGTTTATTCTTGATACGGAAGCGGTCATCAGTCCCCGCCTTCTTCTCCGGGACAAGGTGCTGAGGCTGGATGAACAGGCTACGCCGAAAAGTCTCGATGTAGCGCTTAGGGAAGAATTCGAGTGCGCGTATTTCTGCCAGAAAGTCGTGGCGGTCACTGACAGGGAAGCTGAATTCATCCAGCGCGCAGGACATCAGAACGTCGTTGTGCTCGGTCATTCGCTGCAAGCGCGTCCGACGGAAAAGGGTTTTTCCGACAGAAAAGACCTGCTGTTCGTGGGTGCGATTGTGGACGCGGAATCTCCCAATCTTGACTCGCTGATCTGGTTTGGTCGCGAAGTCATGCCGAAGGTGCGGGCTGAACTGGGCAACGAAGTCAGGCTGACCGTGGTCGGTTCACGTTCGCGCAAGGTCGATCTATCATGCCTGAACGAGTTTGAAGGGCTGGATATTGTCGGGGAAGTGGAAGATCTGGAGCCGTTCTACGATACGCGCCGGGTCTTCATCGCACCGACCCGCTTTGCTGGGGGCATCCCTTACAAGATTCACGAGAGCGCCTCCTTCGGCCTGCCTGTTGTGGCCAGCGATCTGCTGATCGCCCAGCTTGGCTGGACGGATGGAGAGGATATCGTGTCTGGTGGGGCTCCCGATGCGGGAGTGTTCGCCGATGCGGTGATCCGGCTTTATCGTGACGAAATATTCTGGCGGCATATCCGCGAAGGGGCTTTGAAGCGCCTTGGGGAAGACTGTGCTCCGGACCGGTTTGACGCTGCGGTGACGGCTGTGCTGGAAGACGCACGCCAATGAAAACGCGACGTTGCGAACGAGATCAACCAAGACCCCGATAAGGACTGGAGAGACTGATGGCAAAGACAGGCGAATATTCCGGACGGGTTCTGATCTGCAGTGGCGGACGCTTTGAATCGCAGGCCAATGCTCAGATCCGTGAATCGATCATGGAGGGCTGGGCGGAATGCTTCGGTGAGGAAAATGTTACCGCGGCGAACATCAGCGGTGCGGCAGCGGCGATTCGTTTCCTCAAGCCGACTGTGGTGTTCGGTATCGGGTCATATCTGCCGGAAAGCACCTATTTTGGCGAAGTGAACCGCGAAGCCAAGAAGATCGGCGCAGCGACTGTCTTCTGGGCGACAGAAGATCCCTACGAACAGGATGCCAACTACCGCATCGGACAGGATTTTGATGCGGTGTTCTCCTGTGAGCGCTGGGGTTCGAACTTCTACACTCGTGACAATGTCTGGCATCTGCCGCTCGCAGCCTGCCCGAAGCTGCATTATCGCCCGATTGATGAATCCGTTGAGCGGAATATCGACGTTCTGTTCTGCGGCGTGGCCTTCACAAACCGTAAGGACATTGTCCGCGGTCTGCTGCCGACCCTGCGCAATCTGAACATCAAGATCATTGGTCCGGGCTGGGGCGAACTCGGAATCGGGTTCTCTGATGCGCGTCTGGAAAAGGAGCAGCTGGTGCAGTTCTACCAGCGTTCCAAGCTGGTCCTGAATCTTGGCCGCAGCCTGAGCTTCGAGAACAAGCGCTTCCTGATTTCCCCTTCCACGCCGGGTCCGCGCACCTATGAAGCTGCTGCGGCTGGTGCGTTGCAGGTGTTCCACGAGGATACCTACGAAATCCGTCGCTATTATACGAAGGAGGAAATTCCGTCCTTCTCGAACCGCAAGCAGTTCGAGGAACTGGTCGACAGGTACATCGACAACGGTGAGCTTCGTATTGAAACGGCGAAGAAAGCACAGGCGCGGACGATGGCGGATCATACCTATGGCCACCGTATCCGTCAGGCACTGGGTATTCTGAAAGAAAACGGCATCCTCAAGAGCTGATGCTGTCGAACGAGGCAGGAGCCTGTTGCATGACAGGCCCCTGCCATTTTTTTATGACGTAGGGAACCTTTGCAAATTCAGCTGATTGGCAAGTTCCGACTGAGCCGGTAACGTGACATTATGGCTGACCCGACCGTTTTCACCACTCCAGACCCCACAGTTCGCGAACTGCTGGCGACGCACTCGAATCTGTCGCTCGACGTGCGAAGTGGATTGATGCTGGATGGGGTGCCCCTTCTGGCTATTGCTGATGAAGTTGGCACGCCGTGCTGGGTCATCAGCGCTGATACTCTCAGAAAAAGAGCTGCGAAACTTCAGAATGCGATGAAGGCGGCGGGGCTGTCCGTTTCGGGGCATTTTGCGGTGAAGTCTAACGACCATCTGGCCGTGCTGAGCATCGTGTCTCAGGCTGGAATGGGGGCTGATGTTGTCAGTGGTGGTGAACTGACCAAGGCCCGCATGGCCGGAATCCCAGCGTCCCGGATCGTGTTTTCCGGCGTCGGCAAGACTGATGCTGAACTGAAGCTCGCTCTTCAGGAAGGCATCGCCCAGATCAATGTTGAGAGCGCTGAAGAGCTTGAGATCCTGTCCGGTGTGGCCGCGTCCATGGGATGTGAGATTGATGTGGCGTTGCGTGTAAACCCGGATGTCGATGCGAAGACGCATGCCAAGATCACCACGGGGGTCGCGGGCAACAAGTTCGGGATTCCCTACGATGAGGCGCTTGGACTGTATCGTCTGGCTTCCGGGCTACCCGGACTGAGACCCGTTGGTTACGCAGTGCATATTGGCAGTCAGATTCTGACGATGGGCCCTTATCGGGCAGCTTATGCCCGGATTGCCGAGCTTGTCCGTGCGACGCGTCAGGCTGGCTTGCCCGTGACGGTTGTTGATTGCGGCGGTGGGCTCGGAATCTGTTACCGTGATGAGGGTGAAGGCTCACCTGAGGCGCTGGCCGGAGTGATCCGTTCCGAACTGGGCGATCTGGACGTGCGTCTGGCCATTGAGCCGGGTCGGTGGATTGCTGCACCTGCCGGTGTGCTGCTGGCGAGCGTGATCCTGCGCAAGAAGGTCACGGATGGTTCGCCGTTCATCATTCTGGATGCGGCCATGAACGATCTGTTGAGGCCTTCCCTGTATGAAGCCTGGCATGGAATTCTGCCTCTCTCGGCCCACGATGCGGTTCTTGAACCTGAAGAGGCCAATGTCGTCGGACCTGTCTGCGAGACGGGGGATACATTCGCTCAGGGACGCAGTCTGCCGCCATTGCAGAGAGGGGCGCGTGTCGCGATCCTGGATACGGGAGCCTATGGCGCCGTGATGAGTTCCACTTACAATGCCCGACCGTTGGCTGCGGAAGTACTGGTCGATGGGGATCGCTGGTCAGTGATCCGACCGCGTCAGAAAATTGAAGAGCTGTGGGCAAGTGAAATCATGTCTGAAGGAATGCGTGTCGAGGCATGAGCATAGCCCCGCCGGAACAGATCAAAAACGCAGCTTTGTCTGACGAAAGCAGGCGGGCAACAGATCTCGCTGGCGTGCGCAGGAAAGCGCGTTCTGTTCTGGTTGTGGAAAGAGTTGCGGGCCTGCTTGCTCCTGCCGCTTCTGTGGCGGGCCTTTATTGTGTCGCCGGCTTTCTGCGTATTCCGCAGACCATGCCTGACTGGCTTCACGCCGTCGTCGAGGTGGGTAGTCTTGGTATGGTCGTCTGGCTAGGACGTCGTGGGCTGAAGCAGTATACGCCCCCCACCCAGATGGAAGTGGATCGGCGGATCGAACTGGCCTCCCGTTTGCGTAACAGGCCGCTGGCTTCCATGACAGACCGGCCGTCCGGCGTGGGGTCAGACATTCTCTGGAGCGCTTATCAGGAACGCCTGCTGAAATCGCTAGGGCCATTGCGGTCAGGTTGGCCCGAACTCTCCAGCTTGCGCAAAAGCCGTTTTCTGCCCGTTGTAGCGCTGGCTCTCATTGGCACAGGCGTCTGGGCCGGAAGCCATGCTCCCGGACGTCTGGTGGCTGCTTTTATTCCGGGAATCGATGACCCTGACGTGCCGTTACCGCATGTCGAGGCATGGATCACCCCGCCATCCTATGCGCCGTCGGCTCCGGTCTTTCTGGCTGACGGAGCAGCGCATGTTCCTGCCGTGCCTGAAGGTTCCGTTCTGGTTTCGACAGTCACGGGCACGCAGTCCACTCCGCATCTGAAGGGCGGTTTCAGCCACGAAACCATGCAGGCGCTTGGTCAGCATTCCTGGCGTATTCAGGCGGATCTCGACCACTCCGGTGCCTTTGTGGTCAACAGCCGTGGTCGCACGCTGGCGTCATGGCAACTGACGGTCACGCCGGATGCCCTACCGCAGGTGGCATGGGGGCCGAACCCCGGTGGCGAGAAGGGCGGGCGTCGGACCCGGCTTCCTTACGATGCGCATCACGCTTACGGGCTTGGCTCGCTGGTCGTTGAAATCAGACTGGCACATCCGGGATTGCTGACCAGAAGCCGTGTGCTGACAGTGCCTATTCCGCTGAAAGGCCATCCGGTCAGTGCAAAAGGCGTAGCCGGTCCAGACCTGTCAGATGATCCATGGGCGGGCGAAGAGGTCTCCGCCACACTAGTTGCGACCAGCGTCAGCAAGAAGGTGGCCAGAAGTCCGATTGCCACTTTCAGACTTGGTTCCCGGACGTTCAAATCGCCTGTGGCCAAGGCCGTGCTGGACCTGAGGCGGCGTCTGGCTCTGGGAGATGAGCGTCGTCATGCCGCCGCCGAGGATCTGGAGGCTATTGGTGAAACACCGGGGCCGATCGACCAGAACACCGGCACGTTCCTCAATCTGACCAGCATTGTCGCGTTGCTGGATAACCGTGACGTCGACGACAACGATGCCCGCAACGAGGCCGTGGGACGGCTGTGGGATCTTGCCCTCGACATTGAGGATCAGTTGCATGGCGGCAAGCAGTCCGCTCAGGCATCAATTGATGTGCGCGCGGCGCAGGAAGCCGTTTCAGAGCAGTTGCGGCATATGCGTGAAGACAATGCTCACGGGACGGAGGATCAGGCGGAACTGAAGCGGCGGATGGACGCCCTGCGCGCCGCCATTGGCCGCAAGATGCAGGCGCTGGCCGAGCAGGCCATGCGTGACGGCACGGCCATTCCCGATCTGCCCGGTCTTACGAAATCCGGTGATCGCGCTTTCCAGAAACTGATGGAGCAGTTGCAGGGTGACGCGGCGGAAGGTCACGAGGACGGTGCGATGGACAAGCTGCAACAGCTTGAGGATTCCATCGAGAAGATGCGCAACGCCACGCCACAGGATATGGCGCAGCTGGCGCAGCAGATGATGGCGCAGCAGAAGCTGAAAGAGCAGGCGGAAAGCCTCGGTGATCTGGTGAAGCAGCAGAGTTCGCTTCTGGATCATGCTCAGGCTCGGGTTGATCGGGATCAGCGGCGGCGGGACGAAAGCGCTGCCTCACAGCCGCCATCAGAGGACAGTGATCTTGGATCCATGTCCACATCGGAACTGTTGCGCAGACTTGGTCTGGTGCCGCCTGATGGTAGCGGTGGCCCATCTCAGCAGTCTGAGGGTGAAACACAGGCTCCCACTCCGCAGGAACCGGCCCAGTCAACGCAACAGACAGACGCGGACAAGAATGATCAGGCCGCAGCGGAAGCCGACCAGAAGAGGTCGGATGGCGCTGCCCAGCATGCCCTGATGCGGGCGACCGAAGAGCTCGGGAGTGAATTCAAGGAGCTTTCAGGCAAGGACGTTCCTGCGTTTGGCGAAGCGGGCAAGGCCATGAAGGATGCCCGTCATGCTCTGGCGGCTGACAATGATCAGGATGCTGTGAAGGCAGAGACTGCTGCGCTCAAGGCCTTGCAGCAGGGGCGTAATCAGATGCGCAAGGCCCTTCAGGGTAAAGGAGGAAGCTCGGGCAGCACGAGTTTCTTGCCATCCTTTGGTGGGGGCAGCAGTCAGGGCAAGGACGGTCAGTCCGGCACCGGCGATGAGGAAAATGGTGATCCGGGCGAAGGTCAGTCCGGTGACGAACAGAATGCCGATCGTGATCCGTTGGGCCGCTCCACAGGTGAGGGCACGGACACCAATCCGAACGCAGGAGACCGTCTGCCTGAGAAGATGTCGCGTGAACGCGCGCAGGCGATTGAGGAAGAGTTGCGGCGCAGGGATTCCGATCGGACGCGTCCGAAAGAGGAGCTGGATTACTTGGATAGGCTGTTGAAGTCTTTTTGAGGAATAGGGGGTTTGGGATGCGGCTGGTTTTTGGGGAAAGCCAGACCGTTTGCTTTCAGAATACAATGATGAAAAGCAGTCATATAATGACGCAGCTGACATCTATTCAGTTAGCATTCGAGCTAACTCAAAGAGCGTCACGAATTTTATGCCGAAATCAGATTCTAGCCACTTCCTGTGTTCTTCATCAAGAACAGAGGGCTTCTGATAGCTCTTGCCGAAATCCTCGCTGCAGAATAGATTCATCCCAAAGCCATAATGTGATGTGATGCTGTCACCATCAGCCCATTCCGCAATTGCTTTGGCCACGTGTTTTTTTTCAGAGTTGGTTTTTGCGCGCCCTAAACCTTTATGAAATAGCTCTTCTTCATCGTTCCCATATTTATCAGTGAGTTCTTCGTCTAGGGCTATTGCAGCAGCCTTTCCCACACCTTTACATCTTAAAACCTTGGCTAACTCATGTACCCTGTCCATGCAGCGAGCTAATTCTGCAATACCGCCATCAGGCTCATACAAAGAGTAAATTTTAGGATCTAAATGGAAATTTCCCATTTCCATACCAGACCTCAACGGGAGTATTTTCAAAGAAAGAGCATCATTAATCCTATTTTCATGTTGTATATTCATGGGAGATGGAGTGAATTGAAGTCCTATTTTAATACTGATCTGGTTTTTCTCAATTTCTTGACTTCTTGCTATTACGTTTGTGCTTCCGATTGTAGATGAACGATCTTTGTCTGTTATTCCTTCAAGCGTTATCAGGGTTTCACAGAAAAAACCTTGCAATCGTTCAGAATATATAGCCTCTAATACTATTTCAGCTTCTCTTTTATTTTGTCTCTGTGATTTTTTGGGATACAGAACAGAATTTAACGTATTTGTATCAAATGTTATTCTTTTTATTAAATTTTTACTCATGAGCGCCTCAAACTATTTCTATGTTACATTTTTAGTCTAAAATACATAATCTTTAAGGTAGTAGCGCATAGATTCAGAAATGTTCGCTTTCAGAGAAAACACAACATACATTAATGTTTCCAACGAGAGCGAAAGCGGACATTCATAAACCGCAGAGCTACTTTCTAAACAGTTTTTCGCGTGCTTGGTACGACTGAAAACCACACTCCATACCCGAGCAGCACGAGATAGGCAGGAGCAGCGAGCGCTAGAAAAGCAGCCTGAACACCTATATACGGCTTGATCAGAACGAAAATCTGCGGCGTGCACGCTCCCCCGGAAAACATCATGACCAGTAGAGCCGACGCAAGGGGAACGTGCCGCCCCGCGTTTCGTATCGCCATGGGGAACAGGGCGGGCATGATCATGGCATTGGCCAAGCCAAGAAGAGCGACGCACAGGACGGACACATAACCCGTTGTCAGATATGCAGCGACGGCGAAGAGAATGCCTCCCACGCAGGACAACACCATGCACCGTTCCTGTGAAAGAACACGCGGAACGAGGCAGAGGCCTGCGGCATATCCGGTCATCATCGCAAAAAGAGTGAAAGCGGTGAAAAACCGTGTCTGGTCGAGGGGCATGCCGAACGCCTGCCCATATGTCCCGATCGCGTCGCCTGCGAGAACTTCAATGCCGACATAGAGAAATGTCGCCACCATCCCAAAACCCAAGCGCGACGTGATGAGAAAACCGGGTGACGACAGGGTTAGAGTTTCAGGCGGGTCCATATCAGGGAGATTGGATAGAAAGACCGCGCAGGCTGCCACGCCGAGAAGGGCCGCCATACCGAGATACGGCCAGTAAATCGCATTGGTGAAACCGGCGAGTATAGCCTCACGTTCCGCCACGCTGGCGGCTTGCTGCGCCTGTTCCGCTACACCACCGATATTGTGCATGACCATGGCGGCCAGAACGATGGGCGCGAGAATACCAGCGAATTTGTTGCACAGTCCCATGATGGCGATGCGCTGGGCTGCCCGGTCGTGCGGGCCGAGCAGACTGACGTAGGGATTGACCGTTACCTGAAGCAGGGTGAGGCCCGCGCCGATAACCATCAGTCCGCCAAGTGCGCCGGGATAGGAGCGCAGCACAACACATTGTCCGAACAGGGCGCTCCCGGCTCCCATGATGGCCAGCGCCAGAGCGAGACCGCTTTTCAGGCCTGTGCGGCTGGCGATGCGGGCGGCAGGCAGGGCAAAAAGAAGGTAGGCGATATAGAACGCCAACGGCACAAGAAATGCTCCGACATCTGAGAGAGAGAAAGCCACTCTCACAAAGGAGATCAGTGGGCCGTTCAGCCAGGTGACGAAGCCGATCAGGAAGAACAGTCCGGCGGTGCTGATCAGAGGAGTCCAGCCAAATAATCCGGCGGGGCAGCGGGATAGGGATGTCTTGGGTGAGTGGGTCAGGCTGGACACGATGGCAGGGTTTCCAAGGACTAATAAAAGGTGAATTTCGTAGCGGCGGTTAAAGATGTTATTGGTTTGCAAGTATTATGATAGGCTTGAATTGAAGGCGAAGAGGTCAGAATGTGTTGCAACAGGAGAAGTAGATCGCAGAGCAGTTCAGCGAACTGTTATTAGCAGAATCTTTCAGTAATGAAATGATTTGACCCATTCAGGAAAGATTTTCCGGCACAGGGCTGTCCGGGCAGTAGCGTCGTGAAAGAATGAACGAAGATGAAAAATCGATTTCTTGTGACAGGTGGAGCAGGCTACGTTGGTAGTCACATGGTGCTGGCGCTGCTTGATGCGGGCCACGAAGTCACGGTTTTTGACAGTCTGAGAACGGGTCACCGGGCGGCTGTTCCGGATGGAGCGCGTTTTATTGAAGGTGACCTCGCGGATCTGCCACTGCTCGACAAGGTGCTGGCAGACGGCCCGTGGGACTGCGTCTTTCACTTTGCTGCGCTTTCTCTGGTGGGAGAAAGCATGCAGAAGCCCATGATGTATATGTCGGCCAATGGTGGGCTGGGGTTTGGCCTGATTGACGCCTGTGTGCGTCACGGTGTGAAAAAGTTCGTGTTTTCCTCGACAGCCGCGCTGTTTGGTTCAGCGGGCGACAAGCTGATCGACGAGGATACGCCTGTGCATCCGGGGTCAGCCTATGGCGAAAGCAAGCGGGTTGTGGAGCTGGCACTCTACTGGGCCGACAGAATTCACGGCCTGCGCAGCGCATGCCTGCGTTATTTCAATGCGGCAGGGTGTGACCCGCAGGGGCGGGCAGGTGAGGACCACCGGCCGGAAACGCATCTCATGCCGTTGGTGATCGACGCTGCCTTGGGACGCCGCGATGCTCTGACGCTGTTCGGAGAAGATTATCCGACGCCAGACGGGAGCTGTGTGCGTGATTATATCCACGTCACCGATCTGGCTCAGGCGCATCTTGCCGTTCTGCCACTGCTTGATGAGAAAAGCGTTACGTTCAACGTGGGCACCGGCAAGGGGAACTCAAATCTGGAGGTGATCCAGGCTGTGGAGCGTGTCAGCGGCAAACCTGTTCCCTGGAAAGCTGGTCCGCGTCGTGCCGGTGATCCGCCGATGCTTGTGGCCAGTCCCGCGCGCATCATGAAGGAAACCGGCTGGAAGCCACGCTTTACAGACCTGAATGAAACAGTCCGGACCGCTCTGGAGTGGCGTGTCGCTCATCCTCACGGCTATGCGGACTGACCTGTGACCTCCGCCAGCCAACAGACCGATGTAAAGCTGATCGAAGCCGCTTCCGCCGTTCGGGAGCGTGCCTACGCTCCCTATTCCGGCTTTAAAGTTGGAGCAGCGTTACGTTGCGACGACGGTCAGGTTCATGTCGGGTGCAACGTCGAAAATGCGGCTTATCCTGAGGGGATCTGTGCGGAAGGCGGTGCTATCGCGGCAATGGTGGCTGCTGGCGGTCGAAAGATCGTGGAGATCGTCGTATGTGGTGGTGGAAGCGGTCCCTGCACTCCATGCGGTGGGTGCCGACAGAAGCTGCGTGAGTTCGGTGCTCCCGGAATGCGGGTCTACATGACTGATCCGGCAGGGCAGGTGCTGCTGGTGAAGACACTCAGTGAACTTCTGCCTGACAGCTTCGGTCCGGAAAGTCTGGATTGAAAATCTGCATAAATAACCCGGACATCCTGCTTATCGCCGGATGTCCGGGCTTTGTGGTGTGCAATTCGGGAGGAAGGGTTTCCTCCGTTTGAAATGCTCTCATGCAATGAGGACAAACTACCGGTGAAACTTTTAAGAATGGGTAAATTTCAGCAGACGATTTTATGTTTCAAAGGTTTTCGAAAGTATTTCCCTCTCTTCACGGGAGTCGTCTCCTCCCTGCTGACATCCGTTTCAGGGCTGTCCTCTCATGCAGCCATCCCGCAACGTCCGGGGATCGGCCAGACAGACCACCGTCAAGCTGTCGACATGGCCTCGTTGCCGTGGAGCGCTATTGGCCGGGTTCAGACGGAACTGGGTAGCCGCTGCACAGGTTTTCTGGTTGCGCCGACTGTCGTTGAAACGGCGGCTCACTGCCTGTTCCTGCCCAAAACGGGCCGATACATTCAGCCGCACGATGTTCACTTTCTGCGGGCCTACAGCAAAGGCCAGTATGCCGCTCATGCACGCGCGATTCGACTGCTGGTGCCACCAGAATATGACCCTCGCAACGAATCCCGCACAGCAGCCTTTGACCGGGCGACCCTGTTTCTGGATACGCCTGTAGCGACCATGAAAGATGTGCTTGCCGTCTCGGATCGCCTGCCACCACCGGGAACTGACGTGGTGCTGGGAGGCTATGAGCAGGATTTCAGTGAAATTGTGCGTTCCGACATGGGGTGCCGGACAGGTGCGCTCATGGTGGATGGAGGCGGTAAACCTCTGGTTACGCATGACTGTTCCGCCACCCGAGGAAGCAGTGGCGCGCCGCTACTCAGTTTTCAGGATGGGCGGTGGACTGCTCTTGGCGTGCAGGTTCTGGCCAATTACGGGGTGGGCGGTGCGGCGGCACCGTTGTTGACTCTGGTGGTGGAAGACAGCGACCGCAGATGATTCACACCGCATCGTGATATATGTTTTGCGCATCTTATTTATTATTTTAATTGTTAAATCGCACGGAGCAGACAAGCATGTCTGAACTGGGGCGCAACAGAAGGACGCCTCATTATCAACTCCATTTAGTTGGGGAGTCTCTGTTATGGGTCGTCTAGCCAATCCTGGCCCTCTCGGTCTCGCCGGTTTCGGAATGACCACAATTCTGCTCAATGTCTGTAATGCCGGTTTTGTGCCGCTGAATTCTTCAGTGCTGGCCATGGGACTGGCTTTTGGCGGCTTCGCCCAGATGTGCGCGGGACTGCTGGAATATCCCAAGGGCAATACATTCGGTCTTACCGCCTTCACATCCTATGGGGCGTTCTGGATCTCTCTGGTGCTGCTGATCTTCCTGCCGAAATTCGGTCTTGTCGCACCCGCGACACCCGGTGCGATGGCAGCCTATCTCGGTACGTGGGGCATTTTCACGGCTTTCATGTTTGTTGGCACACTGAAAGCAAATCGCGTTCTGCAGTTCATCTTTGGCTCACTGACTGTGCTGTTCGCCCTGCTGGTCGCCGGTGAAGCGACAGGCAATGCGACCATCACGCATTTCGCTGGTTTTGAAGGCCTGATCTGCGGTGCCTCTGCCCTGTATCTCGCCATGGCGGAAGTGCTGGAGGAGCAGTTCGGTCACCCGATCCTGCCAACCGGCGCACAGCATCAGACGATTGTTGCCGCCAACCCTGTGCATTCGGTGAGAGTGGCTGCTGAATAAAGAAAGTTTCACCAATCAAAAAAGGGCGGCTGTGTAACAACAGTCGCCCTTTTTGTATGAATAAGCCGATTACACAAATCGTCCCGGCGCGCCGCGTTGCAGCACTTCGATCCGATACCCATCCGGGTCAGCGACAAAGAAGAACTGCCCGATCAGACGACCTTCATTTTTCAGTTCCTTGACCGGCTCCGGCTTCAGACCTTCCTTTTCAAATCGTGCATGTTCGGCCTGGATATCGCCAACCGAAACAGCGAGATGTCCGTATCCATCGCCACGATCATAAGGACGATCGCGGTCATGATTGACGGTCAGTTCCAGCTCAAATGTCTGCTCGTCGTTTGACAGATAGATCAGCGTGAAACTGTCGAACACAAATCGATCCGCAACATGCAGACCAAAGGCCTTTTCATAAAATGCCAGTGACGCCTTTTCGTCCCTGACCCGGATCATGGAATGGATCATCTTTACCATGAAGCGTTTCCTGTCTGTTGTTTGCGGGTGAATGAACCCCTGTAATCAAAGGTCCGGAATGTCGAAAGCCTGCAATTCCAGAAACTCGCGGTAGGGACCGTCACGGCGCTCAAGCTCTGAAGGAGAACCATCTTCCACGATCTTGCCTTTCTGCATCACGACAATGCGGTCAAAATCCTTCAGTGTGGACAGACGATGTGCAACGGCGATGACGGTGCGCCCCTGCATCAGCCGGTGCAGGGCTTCCTGAATGTGATGCTCGCTTTCGCTGTCGAGAGCACTGGTCGCTTCGTCAAGAATCAGGATCGGGGCGTTACGCAGGAAAGCGCGGGCAATGGCGAGACGCTGACGCTGTCCTCCCGACAATTTCACGCCACGATCACCGACTTCTGTCGCAAAACCTTCCGGCAGCGCCATGATGAAATCAGTGCATTCTGCGGCGTCTGCTGCCGCCCGGACATCATCGTCAGAAGCACCGGGTGTGCCATAGCGGATATTGTCCATGACGGACCGGCGCAGCAGGGAGACATCCTGCGGCACGACGGACATGCAGCCTCGCAGGGCTTTTTCTGACAGATCAAGGATATTCACGCCATCGATCATGACAGCGCCATCCTGCACATAACGCTGTCGCTGAAGCAGCGCGAGAACCGTGCTTTTGCCGGAGCCGGAACGTCCGACAAGGCCGACACGCGTGCCGGGCGCAACATGCAGATTGAAATGTTCCAGCACATTGGGGCCGGTCGGGTAATGAAACACGACATCCTGAAAGGACACTTCGCCCTTGGGGGGAGTGGGGAAGTCCCGGGCGTCGGCCCGGTCGTGCATTTCATGGGGAATGAGGATTGTTGAAAGCGTCTCTCCCAGCCGGGCCGTGTGCTGCACGGTCTCCACGAGCGCTACGGCCAGATCGCGGGTGCCGTGCAGGATCATGAAGCCGAGACTGACTACCATGACCACATCGCCAACCGTTGCGGCACCGACTTGCCAGAGCCAGACAATCCAGACGAGCAGGCCTGCGGTCAGGACGGCCGTCAGGACTGCATGGACGAGGCGCAGAATTTCCATGTTGCGCAGGGAAACGCCACGCACCGCCATTTCGCTATCGAGTAGTCCGGCAAGTCGCGTTCGCTCAAATCCGAGCATACCGAAGGTGCGGACCAGCGGCAGATTGCCGACCACGTCCTGCATTTCCCCGTCAATATTGGCTGCCGACCCGGCATAGGACGAGTGCAGCTTCTTGCCACCCCGCGCCATGCGGAACATCAGGGCGGCCAGCGTGAAGGCGAGGGCGGTGATGACGCTGCCCATCAGGGGGCTGACGCTGATCATCAGGCCGATCGAGAGCAACACGTTCAGGCACGGCGGCAGGATGTTCCATGCCAGCAGGCTTTCCAGCGTGAAGGAGGCGTTGCCCGCAGTGGAAATGCGTGCCGCCAGAGCCGCCGGCATACGGTCGGAGAAATAACCCGTGGAGTGACCGGTGAGGTAACGGAACAGATCTCGGCGTACATCGCCTGTAACAGCCACAAACGTCTTGGCCGCGTACCAGCCTGCAACACGCCAGGACAGATTATCCACGGCGATGATGCCAGCCAGCCAGATGACGGCAATCCAGACCGGCTGCACGGAAGTGCCGGCCTTATGCTGGTTCATCGTATCCACCAGATGTCTGATGGATGAAGAGGAGAAGACGGCGCAGGAAACGGCAAGGCCTACAAAGCCAAACACCATGACATGCGGAAAGGCGCGGTTTCGTGCATAGCGCATGAGAAAACGCACGGGATGACCAGCATATTGCGGAAGATCTGTATCGGGGACAGTGATCTCGCTGTCGTTACTCACGCGGCTCGGCTCATGCGTCATCTGTCCTGTCAACTTTTGGGTGAGTTTAAGCGTTTGTGCCATGAGTGGAAAGCTCGCACAGCAATACGGAAATCGTATGTCCTGTAGCGTTTAAAGTCGGTGAAACCGGAAAGGTTCACTCTGATCCGGATGTAGAGAGCCTGTAGAACAACAATAAAGATGCGGAGTTACCGGTCATGCGTATCGCCCAGATTGCCCCGCTCCACGAAGCCGTTCCGCCCAAGCTCTATGGTGGCACGGAGCGGGTGGTAGCCTTCCTTACCGACGAACTGGTCAAAATGGGGCATGATGTCACCCTGTTCGCCAGCGGTGACAGTGTGACATCCGCAACGCTGGATGCGGTGTGGCCCCGGGCGTTGCGACTTGATCCGGCCATCCGTGATCCGATTGCGCCGCACATGCTGCTCATGGAACGCGCCGCACAGCGCGCCGATGATTTCGATATCCTGCATTTCCATATGGATTACTGGCCGTTTACCTATTTCAGCCGTCAGAAAACGCCCTTTGTGACGACCATGCACGGGCGGCTTGATCTGATGGAACTCCAGCCGGTTTTCGATGCCTTTCCACAGGTGCCGATCGTCTCCATTTCCGACAGCCAGCGTCGCCCGCTACCGCAGGCGCGTTACGCCGGAACCGTCCTGCACGGATTGCCTGAACATCTGCTGACTCCACAGCCTGGACCCAGAGATTACCTAGCTTTTCTGGGACGTATCTGTCCCGAAAAAGGGATCGATAAAGCCATTCGCATCGCCCGCGCTGTCGGTATGCCGCTGAAAATTGCGGCCAAGGTGGACAAGGTCGATGTCGAGTATTTCGAGCGTGATATTCTACCGATGCTTGGAGATGGCGTCGAACTGGTCGGCGAGATCAATGATACGCAGAAATCGGCTTTTCTTTCCGGCGCGCGCGCCCTGCTGATGCCGATCGATTGGCCGGAGCCCTTCGGGCTGGTCATGATCGAGGCCATGGCCTGCGGTACGCCGGTGATTGCTTTCCGTCATGGCTCCGTGCCGGAGGTCATTGAAGATGGTGTCACGGGCGCTATCGTCACCAATGAGAAGGAGGCGATTGCGGCGTATTCCCGTGTCGAAAAACTCGACCCCGCCAGTATTCGACGTGAATTCGAGAAACGCTTCACAGCGCGTCGCATGGCGGAGGATTATCTGGCCATTTACCAGACACTGATTGAGGAACGGACTGGAAAGACCAGTCGTCAATGATGTCGGTTCTGAACAATGCTGATCCTATGCAATAACAGGAGCCTGACATGAGCACGTCTGGCTTGCCCTGCACGGAAGCTTACCCCAAGGTCTGGTTTTCGCGTCGGAGAGCTGGCGCTTATAGACAAGACGGGATGGGATGATCATGAAAAGTCGCCATATCTGGCATCCTCTGAGCTGGTTTTACAAGGACCGGCATCGTGACGATTCCGCCCCCGTTACGCCAAGCTGGCTCGACAAGTTCAATGATCGTCTGGCGATCCGGATGACCATCATTTTCGGCAGCATCTGGTGCGTCTATGCGTTCATGCTGTTTTCCCTGCTGCCGGTTTTCAAGCCGGAATGGCAGGGAGGGCTGCTCTATGTCAGCAATTCCATCCAGCTCGTGGCGCTTCCGGCTCTGATGGTGGGCAGCGCCATTCTTGCGCGCGGCAATGACCAGCGCGCTGCGGAAGACCACACGGCTCTTATCGAGATCCTCAGCGATGTGCGTGAAGAGGTCGCTCGTCTGCGTACGATGACGGCGAACATTGCCCAGCAGGAAACGCAGAACAGCGAAAGACCGACAGATGTGGTGTCGATTTCCAATGACGCCGTCATTTCCGTGAATGAGCCGGAACCTCCGACGGGCGGAGGGACCAGGGCTGGTGCCTGATAACCGGATCAGGTTCCGAAAAGGTGCAGCACAACTTCCCTTTGGTGCGGCGCACGCCGGTGCTCGAAAAGGTAAAGGCCCTGCCAGATACCCAGAGCCGGCTCGGAATCAATGATTGGAATACTGAGGCCGGATTGCGTCAGCATTGTCCGCAGATGGGCAGGCATGTCGTCAGCCCCTTCCGTGGAATGTCGGTACCGGCCGTTTTCTTCCGGAACGAGCGTTTCGAAAAACGTGGCGATATCGGCGCGTACAGTGGAATCAGCATTTTCCTGCACGGTCAGAGAGCAGGATGTATGCGGACACCAGAGCGTCAGTAGTCCTGTGAACACGCCTGTCTCGCGCACCCAGTCCAGAACGGGCTGGGTAATGGGAACAAGTCCCTTGCCCTGCGTTCTGAACGTCAGGCGATGGGTATGCTGTTTCATGGTCTGTCTCCCAGTCAGGCCGGTCGGATGGTGAGGGTCAGAAAGACCTGTTCATCCTGCTGGCGGGTCTGTGGGTTGATTGTCGGAACGGCTTTCCTTTTGTCCACCGAGACGGCCCGTGCAGCGGAAAGTCTGGACTGGCTTGCAGATCCCGGTGGCTGGAGTGGTCTGAAGAAACAATGGCAGAAAGCCGGTGTCGATGTCAGTATCGAGGATGTCGAGGAACTCTGGTCCATTCCGACTGGTGGGGCCTTGCCGTCCCAGCACTATGTCGGCCTGACGGATGTCGATGTCGTGCTTGATCTTGCAAGACTGGGTGGTAGCAGCGAACGTGACGGAGCCTGGGGCAAATTCGAGGTTAGCGCTCTTGATCTCAGAGGAAAGCCTTTCAGTAACTATCCTCTGTATGCGTTCAATCAGACATCATCCAGCGAGGCCGATCCGAACCTGCGGCTGTATGAACTGGCCTACAACTGGACCAGTGCAGGCGGACATATCGACACGCGGATCGGCAAGCTCGACCTGAGTCAGGACTTCATGGTCAGCACGACGGCGCAGACTTTCCTGAACGCGTCGTTCGGCTGGCCGATGCTGCCGAGCAACAACCTCTACGGACAGGGACCGGCTTCTCCCGTCGCCACGCCGGCGGTCCGTCTGCGTTACGTCTTCTCGAAGGGGTGGCAGGCACAGATCGCCGTGGCGGATGATAACGGCACCGGGGCAAAGTCTTTCATCAACAATACCGACCCATGGAACCAGAATCAGGATCCGGGCGGCACACATTTCAATTTCAAGACCGGCACGTTCGTGATTGGCGAAGTTGCGCATAACGTCAATCACGATGGGAAGACGGGAACATACAAGGCCGGTTTCTACGTCGATACCGGGCGTTTCCCGTTGCAGGCCAATCAGGATGTCAGTCGCCGTGGCAACTGGGAAGTCTATATGGTCATGGACCATACGCTCCTGAAGAATAGAGGAGCAGGCGAACTGCGCGGGTTCGTGCGGTGGGAATATACGGGGCTGGCTGACCGCAACCAGATTTCCTCTTCACTGGATGCGGGTCTCGTTCTCGACGGTCCTTTTCATCGTTCCGGCGACAATGTGGGAATTGGCTTTGGTTACGCGGCTCCCAGCCATTACCTGATGCTCCAGCGTCCGGATGGCTCGGAGCGGCATCATGGCAATGAATACCATCTCGAATTGACCTACGCTGCTCAGGTTCTGCCATGGCTGGTGGTGCAGCCGGATGTGCAGGGACTGATCAATCCCAGCGGTGGTGCCTATGATTCAGGAAAAAAAGTGAAAGACGCGCTGATTTTCGGTCTGCATATGGATGCGTCTTTCTGATCATTGAAACTGCGGCAATGTTTTCCCCTGCTGTGCAGACGGGCGCGATGTGGCACAAGGCGGTCCCTGATCTCGATAATACGCAAGGAACGGCATGATTACGCGCCTCTTTCCTGTCTGGGCCGTGCTGTTTTCCTATGCGGCGCTTGTCTGGCCGACAGTTTTTACGTCGTATGGCTGGGCCGTGACCTCTTTGCTGGCCTTCATCATGGTCACGATGGGCGTAACGCTCACGCCCAGCGACTTCCTCCGCATTGCCCGCAAGCCCAAGGCGGTCATTGCCGGGATCGGGCTGCATTACCTCGTGATGCCGTTGGCCGCGTGGCTGATCGCGACGATGCTGTCCATGCCGGAAGATCTGAAAACCGGCATGGTTCTGGTCGGCTGCGTCGCCAGTGGCACGGCGTCCAACGTCATCATCTATCTGGCGGGTGGCGATGTGGCGCTGTCTGTCAGTATCAGCATGGTCTCGACGCTGGTCGGGATTGTCGCAACGCCGCTGCTGACGCGCCTGTATCTGTCAGCGGATGTGGCCGTTGACAGTTGGGGACTGTTTCGCAGTCTGCTGATGATTGTGGCTCTTCCGCTTGTCGGTGGACTGGCGATCAATACATTCTTTCACAAGGCGGTTCGGCGGATTGAACCGGCTCTGCCAGTCGTGGCCATGCTGTCGATCCTGCTTATCATTGCAAGCATTGTCGCCAGCGTGAAACCGTCGCTGGCAGCGGTTGGTCCGCTCGTGCTGGTCGGTGTCATCCTCCACAATGCGACCGGTCTGCTCGGTGGCTACTGGGGCGGGCGTCTGCTGGGGTTCGATGAGGCGGTCTGCCGGACGCTGGCCATTGAGGTGGGGATGCAGAATTCCGGCCTCGCGGCGACGCTGGGGCGACTTTACTTTGCGCCGCTCGCGGCCTTGCCGGGCGTAATCTTTTCAATCTGGCATAATATTTCCGGCTCCATTCTGGCTGGCTACTGGAATGCGCATCCGGCCAGAAAAAGGACAGAAAGCGACTGAAAGAGTCGTGACCAATGCCGATTTAGCGCAGGCCGAGCCCTGATTTCAGACCTGCCGCATCTGTCTGCATTTCAAATCCGGGATGGCCGGGCTGAAAAAGCACGGACGATGAGAGGGGCCCAGTCACGACGGGATCAAAACCCGCAGCTTTCACAAGATCTTCCACACGCTGCACGGAGATCGCGTCATCTCCGGCCACCGGGATGGCTAGTCGGGGAGGCTCCCTGCCTGCCTCGGACGCCAGAACGCTCATGTCGATGGAACTGAAACCGCGAACGATATGCGCGCCGGGGAAATAGCGCTGGGTTGTCAGGCCCGCACCATCCCGGTCGGCAATGGAAGCGATAGAACCGTCACGGAACGGATAGAAATTGGTGGCGTCCAGAACGGTCTTGCCTTGGAGCAGAGGGGCCAGTTTTTGTCCGACATCCGGGATGGCGCGATAGGGAACCGCAAGCAGCACGACCGTTCCAAATCGGGCGGCTTCTTCGGGCGTGCCAGCGGAGGCGTTCGGTCCAAGGCTGGCGGCCAGTTCTTTCGCGTTACGTATATTCTGAGCTGAAAACATCACCTGATAGCCAGCCTTGATCCACAAACCACCGAGTGTGCTCGCTACATGCCCCGCTCCAATAATGCCGATTGTCGGGAGAGCATCTGCTGCACGGACAGGTTTTCCGGTCGTGGCGAGATCGGATAGCACTGTCAGGCCAGCCAGAAGAACGTGACGTCTTTTCATGATCGGTATCATCTGTTTCTTTATCCGTTCTTCGTGTTTTTGAGACCGAAAACAGGATCCGACTGAGGAAAAGGCAGGGTAGTCAGGCGACTGAGCTGTTCAGGCGTAGGCGCCTGCCGGACAATGTCGAAGCTTTGTTCGGGGGGATAAGCGCCGACCACCAAAAAATCATCGTCTGAAGACAGCTTCATGTGGCCGGTTCCTGCTGGTAGCAGGGCAATATCGCCGGCACGGACTTTGACCTGTCGCCCATTGGGGCCACCAAGCATCAAATGCGCCGAGCCACCTGCAAAACCGAGCACTTCATGCCCTTCTGTATGATAGTGGTGAAAGGAATAGACCCCATTGCGCCATTGGGGCGGCCAACCGTTCTGCTGGAACAGATTTTCAAAGTTTGCGGCAGGGTCTGGTCCGTCGATGGAAAGGGCGTTGCGATAGAGAACGACCGGCAGTTTCTGGTTGTTCGGAACCCAGTCATTTTTCTGAAGCAGAAAACTTTCGGTTCTGACAGGTGTGGCGGCTGCCGCTGACCGCACGCCACCTTTCCCCAAGGAAAGTCCCATTCCCGCCAGAATGGAATTGAAGACACGCCGTTCCATGTCGGTCACTCCCGCTCTGAATCCGGAACGCCAACATGGCGCGCTCAGTTCATGGCCACCAAATCAAATAATATTGTCAGGCGGGAGCAGGCTAAGATTGACTGCGGGCTTAGCCCTGTTTGGCTTCGCCGGGCGTCTCATGCGGGCGGGGAGTCATGGGAACGCTTTTCGGATCGATATTACGCAGGAAGCGTTCCGCCAGAGCGCCATAAAGCGGCTGTTTGCAGATCATCCTGGAGACACCGAAGGCCAGAAAGGAACTGGCGAGCAGGGCAAGCGTCACCTGCTGGTTGTCACACATTTCCATGACGATCACGGTCGCCGTTAGCGGAGCCTGCACAACGGCAGAGAAATAGGCCACCGTACCAAGCAAAACCACTGCACCCGGCGTCGTATGCGGCAGGAACTGGGCGACCCAGCCGCCCATGCCCGCGCCCACGGACAGGGAAGGTGCGAACAATCCGCCGGGAATGCCGGAACAGTAAGACACGATGGTGGCGATGAATTTCAGAACGAAATAGGAAGCAGGATAATGCTCTTCGCCGTGAATGATCGAGCGGGCCTGTGAATAGCCGGTGCCGTAGGTCATGCCGCCGGACGCCAGTCCAATGAGCGCCAGCACAAAGCCGCACAGGGCTGCGAAGGCAATTGGACGCTCAGCCACAAAACGTCCGGCTCGACCCGGCAATCCCTTGGAAGCGCGAATCAGAATGGCGGAAAAAGAGCCGCCGGTCACGCCACCCAGCAGCCCGCAGGCGATCACCGCCAGCCAGCTTACGCCGAGCGGCACAACGGAATCCGTGTGGCCGAAATAGCTGTAATTGCCCATCAGTGCGATTGCCGTGACACCGGCCAGCACCACGCCGGCGAGGACCACGCCGCTGGTCCGCTGTTCGAAGGAGTGGGCCAGTTCCTCAATCCCGAACACGATACCGGCCAGCGGTGTGTTGAAGGCGGCGGCCACACCGGCAGCGCCCCCCGTCAGCACAAGGGCGCGGCGTGATACGAGCTCTCCCATATTGAGATACCGCCCCACGGCGTTCATGATGGCGGCGCCGATCTGCACGGTCGGGCCTTCACGGCCGATTGACGCTCCCGCCACAAGTCCGAGACAGGTCAGCCCGACCTTGGCTGCTGCGATTTTCAGCGACAGGATGCGATCGACAAGCTTCTGGTCAGAGAGATGCATACAGGCGATCGCCTGCGGGATGCCGGAGCCCTGCGCACCACGGAAGAAGGTACGGGTCAGCCAGATCGACAGGGCCAGTCCGCCGGGTGTGACGATTAGCATCAGCCAGGGACTGTAGGAGATGATGAGATTGCGCAGATGCGCGGCCTGATCGGCGAGCGTCGCGAAGGTGATGGCTGCTAGCCCGACGACAATCGAGCCACCCCAGAAGATCAGTTTCCGTCGCCATTCAGCCGTAGTGATACGAGCTGTATCGCGGAAATGTCGGATGCGACCGGAGTGGGAAGCCATCGTGTATTAGTCAACTCATGTCTTGCGGCAGAAGTCCGGGTTCGACTCTACACAGTAAAAGGTCTTCGTCAGGGCTTACGCCCGACGCCTGCCTATTCCAAGCGCAAACCCACCCAATGGTTCCATTCCGGCAGGCCGGTGTGAGATTTTAATAACACCTTGTGGCGTGTGCGAGGACAATGCCGCTGTTCTTGGCCTTGTGTTCCGGTTCGACGTGAATGTTGATCACGCAACGTCCAAGCTCGTTACGGAGACCTGCTTCGATGCGGTCGCAGATATCGTGCACGACAGCGACCGTCATGGTGCCCGGGACCACCAGATGAAACTCGATGAAGGTGATTGCTCCGACTTCGCGGATGCGGATATCGTGCGCTTCAAGAGCACCTACGGCTTTTTCAGCGATCACCTCGTTGAGTTTGGCCAGCGTCGCTGAGTCAGGGGCCTCATCCATCAGGCCAGAGACGGATTGACGCAGCATCTCCCAGCCCACTCTCAGGACGTTGACGGCGATAAGCGCCGCAATGGCCGGATCGAGCCAGTGCCACCCGGTGAGCGGGATCAGGGCAAGCCCCGCCACCAGACCAAATCCGGTCCAGACATCGGAAAGCACATGTTGACCACCGGCGACCAGTGCAGGAGAGCGGATACGCCGACCGATGCGGAGCATGGTCAGACCCCATGCCAGATTGACGGCGGTGGCCACGCCATTCAAGGCTAGCCCGAACCACGGAGCGCCAACATTCTGGGGGTGGACAAAACCTTCGTATGATTCACGGGCGATCAGGAGAGCGGTCACCAGCACCATGGCGCTCTCGATAATCGCTGAGAGATACTCGGCTTTGTAATGTCCGTAGGTGTGATTGTCGTCAGCGGGTCTTTCCGCGAGGTGAATGGCCCATAGACCACCGATTGCGGCAGCGACATTGATGACGGTTTCAAGAGCATCAGATTTCAGGGCGATGCTGCCTGACACCGACCATGCGGCATATTTCAGTCCGAGAGCGACAAGACTGATACCGAGACTGACCCACGCAATCAGGTTCTTGCGTCGCTCGATCGTCTGTCCTTCCGATTCAGACACGGTCTGTACCGACGCAGTTGACGTCACACGCTTCGGTTTCGATCTGGATGGTTGTATGGATGATGCCGAAGCGTGTGCGCAGCATTTCGTTGGCAGTGTCCAGAATTCTCTGATCACTCCCGTCATCAGACGTCCGGACCAGATGCGCTGTCAGGGCTGTTTCCGTGGTGCTCATCGCCCAGACATGCAGGTCGTGCAGGTCGGTGACGCCGGGAAGGGCGCGGAAGAACCCGTCGATTTCGTTCATGTCGATCCCCTTGGGAACCGCATCGAGCGCCATATCGAGCGAATCCCGCAGCAACGACCACGTTGTCAGGACAATTAGCGCTGAAATGAGCAGACTGATGGCCGGATCAAGCCATTGCAGCCCCGTCAGCAGGACCAGCCCGCCGGTTATAACCACAGCCAGCGACGCCAGCGCGTCGGTCGCCATATGCAGGAAAGCCCCGCGAATATTGAGATCGTTCTTCTGTCCCTTCATGAGCAGAAGCGCCGTGCCGCCATTCACGAGAATACCGAGAGCCGCCACGACCATGACGGTCCAGCCGGAAACGGTTTCCGTGGGATAAAGCAGCCGCAGAACGGCTTCCCATGCGATGCCGCCGGTGACCAGAAGCAGGATCACGGCATTGGAAAGCGCTGCAAGAATGGAGGAGCGACGCAGGCCGTAGGTATAGCGTGCCGTCGGGCTTCTTCTCGCAAGATTGTGGGCCAGCCAGGCGGCTCCCAGCGCGAGAATGTCGGACAGGTTATGTCCGGCATCGGCCAGCAGCGCGAGGGAGTGTGAGAGAACACCCCATATGGCTTCAATCACCAGATAGGCGCTGTTGAGCACCATACTGATGGCGAAAATCCCACCGAACGTATCCGGCGCATGATGATGGTGGCCGAAAAGACCGTGATCATGGTCGTGATGATCATCGTGGTCGTGTCCATGATCATGCCCGCTGCAATTGCTCCCGTGATGATCGTGAGCATGCGCTGAATGGTCGTGATCCGTGTGATCATCATGGCTGTGATCATGGTCGTGGGTGTCGTGCGAACACTCTGAGCCGTGCATGGAAGCATCGCCCCCGTTTTTCTCTGGCGGGGTCAGGAGCAGAGATCCTGCGCACGCACGGAGGGGATGTTCACATTTTTCGCCTTCAGTACATCACGAACAATACGCAGCGTTTGGGCCAGAACTTCGTCAGCAGTCAGCGTGTCCGTCTCGATCTTGATAGCGTCCTCTGCCATACGCAAAGGGGCTGAGGCGCGGGTGCTGTCGGCGTGGTCTCTCTCGATGAGCGCGATTTCAACGGTGCGGACACGCTGGTCCCGGTCAGCCGCGTCATCAGTGCCACCGTTCTGAATGTAACGTCGGACAGCGCGGGCATATGGGCTGGCGGTGATGAAGAGCTTTACATCGGCATCCGGAAAAATGACCGTGCCAATATCGCGACCATCGAGCACGGCACCATTCTTGCGCGCAAACAGGCGCTGCATGTCGACAAGAGCCTGACGAACGGCATTGTCGCGAGCAACAAGGGAGGCGGCGGCATCGACATCCGGTGTGCGGAGGTCCGCGCGTTTCAGGTCAGCCAGCGAGAGGCCACGAGCGATGCTTTCTCCTGACGTGGAAGCGGGATCAAGCCCCGCATTGATCATCAGTCGCGCCACGGCCCGATACAGTAGGCCGGTATCGAGATGCGGCAACCCCAGAGCTTCAGCCAGACGCTTGGAAAGGGTGCCTTTTCCGGCCGCTGCCGGACCATCCACAGCAATGATGGGCGCCGATCCTGTCACCGGTCTTGTCATGGAGAAACATCCTTTGATCTGGTGCTGTTTTGTGGCGCGATACGCGGACAGGACTCTGGCGTCAATCTGCCTGTGAAACGGCGAGCCGCCTTCGTGGTGCGTTTATATCGAGGCTTGTTCGCCGCTGCCACGCTGAAATCAGAATTTTTGAACGATCGGATCAGAAGAGTGTCGGTCGATTGAAACTACGATGTCAGAGACCACATGAGGTGCAGACAGGGAGAGGCGAGTGGGACGTACACTGATAACCGTTGGTCTGGCGATTGTTCTGGTCGGAGTGAGGAAGGACTGATAGGGATAAACCGGCAGACAAGAGACCGATTTTCAGGTTGGGAAGACACTATGATGATCGCCAGCGATCATGGCCTGTCACGATGAGCAGTGAAGGCGGAAAGAACGTGCCTGCACGCGCAACCAGCTGGTCCTTGCGCTTTCGTTGGCGTGCTCTCACTCTGTGCGGCGCTCTGGCGGCCTGTCAGGCATCGCCGGTCGTCAGCACGAAACCGACGCCTCATACATTGGTTTATAGCTACATGATGGCGCATGGCATGGCGCGTGGAGCCGTGATGTCAGGTGGCATAACACCTCGCAGGCTCACTGAAATCATCGTGCTGGATCATGAGGCGCTGCTGGCCGTTGCGCGGGAAGAATCGCTGCCGAGTGACAGCAACATGCGTGCGGCGAACAAGGCGATCGAGCAGTTGATCGCAACGACGACGCCGGTAGATGGTGCACCGACCTCTCCGTCACCCGACACAAAATCGGCTTCCGGAGGGCCGTGAAGCGTATCAGTGAGAAAGGCTTTTTCTCACTGATACTGCAATATTCTCTCAGATTTCCTGTTTCACTGCAGGACGCGTGTCCTTGCGCAGGCGCTTTTCACCCAGAAGCAGCAGCAGTGGCGCTGCGATGAAAATTGAGGACGACGTGCCGACCACGATGCCGAACAGCATCACCCAGGCAAATCCGGACAGGCTTGCACCACCGAAGAAAGCCAGAGGCAGGGCTGCCAGAAAGACCGTGGTGGACGTCCCCAGCGTACGGCTCAGGGTCTCGTTGATGGAAAGATCAAGCAGTTCCCGCAGCGGCATGGTGCGATAGCGCCGCAGGTTTTCACGGATACGATCATAGACCACCACCTTGTCATTGGTGGAGTAGCCCAGAATAGTCAGGATCGCTGCGACCATCACAAGGTCGAACTCAAAGTGGGTCAGCACGAGAAAGCCCACGGTCTTGGTCAGGTCGAGCACCAAGGTGACGACTGCCGAGAGAGCGAACTCCCACTCAAAGCGGAACCAGATATAGGCGAGAATCATCAGCAGACTGATGCCGAGCGCCAGTAGTCCGTTGCGGAACAGTTCGGCTGACACGGACGCGCCGACCGCGTCGGCCCGCACGATGGTCGCGCCTGGCTGTGCTTCGGTGATGGCGTGGCGGACTTCATCGACAACCGCATTGGTGTTTGTCTGCTCGTTTGCACCCAGCCGGATCAGCACGTCATCAGGGCCGCCGAAGGCCTGAACCCCGTCGGTCTTGAGATTGTGCGCCGTCAGTGCGGTCCGGATCTTGCCGAAATCCGCTGGGCCATTCGTCTTGGCTTCCACGACGATGCCGCCACGGAAATCGAGACCAAGTGTCAGGCCGGGATGGAAGAACAGGATGACTGAAGCCAGCGACAGCACGGCGGAGGTTGCCAGTCCGACAAATCGGCCACGCATGAAGTTGATATGCGTATCCTTGCGGACAAAGCGCAGGAGGGGACGTCCGAACATGATGCGCCTCTCAGACCGGAAGAGTGGACGGACGGGTGAGGGCATACCAGCGCACCATCAGCATCCGAGAGAGAAGAAGGGTGGAGAACAGCGTCGTGGCGATGCCGATCGTGATCGTGAGAGCGAAGCCGCGCACAGGGCCGGTTCCGAACACGAACAGCATGACGTGCGCCAGAAAGGCCGTGGCGTTACTGTCCAGAACCGTGGCCGTGGCGCGCTCGAAACCGGCCTGCATGGCGGCCAACGGTGTGCGGCCACGCTTCAGTTCTTCACGGATACGCTCGATGATCAGGATGTTGGCGTCCACCGCCATACCGAGGGTCAGCAGCATGCCGGCCATGCCGGGAAGCGTCAGTGTCGCCCCGAACAGCGACAGAATGGCCAGCATTAGCACAAGGTTGGCGAACAGGGCGACATTCGCATACCAGCCGAAGCGGCCATAAAACAGCGCCATGAAGATGATCACCAGCACAAAGCCGACCAGCAGGCTGAGCGCTCCGGCCCGGATGGAGTCAGCCCCAAGCGATGGACCAATTGAGCGTTCTTCCACGACTGTCAGTGGCACGGGCAGCGCGCCCGCACGTAGCAGCAGGGCCAAATCTGTCGCCTGATGGGCATCGAAATTACCGGTGATGATACCGCTGCCACCGGTGATGGCCGTGCGGATCACTGGCGCTTCAATGATCTTGTTATCCAGCACGATGGCAAAGCGGCGACCCACATTGGCCTGCGTCACGTCACCGAAAGCGCGGGTTCCGACTGAATCCAGCGAAAAGCTGACAGCCCAGCCACCTGTCTGTTCGTCCGTCGTAGCGCCGGCGTTGGTGAGGTTCACGCCATCAACATCGACATGATTATGCACCGCGAGCGTGCTGTCCGGATGATCGGACAAGGGCAGTAGTGTGTCACCGGGAGGTGCGATCAGCGTGCCCGGCGGAAGTTCATCGACAAGTCGGAACGTCATCTTGGCGGTGGTGCCGAGCAGGGCTTTCACACGTTCCGGATCGCTGATGCCCGGAAGTTCGACGACGATGCGGTCTTCGCCCTGCCGCGTGATCTGGGGATCAACAGCGCCGGTGGCGTCGATACGACGACGGACGATCTCGATGGCCTGAGAGACGGCATCATGTGTCCGGACCCGCATGGCGCCACTGTCCAGCGTTATGGCAATGGTGTCGTCAGGACGGGTCGTCACTGAAAATTCGTTGGAAACCGTGCGGGGCAGATCTTCCAGCACTTTCAGATCCCGGTCCTTCTCGGAAGGATCGCGGGGCTGAAAGGTGATCTCGGCCTTGTCCGGATTGATCGCGATGTTGCGATATCCAAGGTTGGCGCTGATCAGGGACTGTCGCAGTGAGTCTGAGAGGCTCTGCAGACGATCATGCGTCAGCGATGAAAGATCGACCTGCAGGAGAAGATATGAGCCTCCCCGAAGATCAAGCCCAAGATGAATCTCTGGCCAGGGGATGGACGCCGCAGGTTTGCGGACAAAGTTGGGCACGCAGAGCAGAGCGCCAAGCAGGCACACCGCGGCCACGGAGAGCAGTTTGATCCGGCTGTAATACATCATTGCGTAGGCGACCGTTCTCCGTCTTGTCCGAAACAGGGAGCTTCTGCGAAGGCAACTGCCCCATTCTTGCTTCGTCCGGTACGTCTTTAGAAAAGCGGGCGGAAGATGCAAGGCATCGGAAATGAATGCAACCGCTGACAAGGCTTTCCCGCACAGGCTGGTTCATTGTTTTCGGGTGGTGTGGGGAGGAAAGAACTGTGTTTTTCTAAAAAAAAATAATTTTATCTTTTAATTTCATATGGTTGTTTGTTTTATCTTGTGTGCTTTGTAAATTAAGCCTGCGCTGGCGAAAATCTCGATCATGATGGATCAGACTATGATGTCTTGGGATCGACGAACCAATATATGGCCTAGGAAAATCAGACCTCATTCCCTGAAGTGGAAACTCATATAATAATATTAATTATATGATTTTAAAACATTATATTTTTATTCTTGGGTCATGTTTTGCGTGCAAGTCCAAGACTCCGGTCAAGCGCCGAGCGCACGCGTTCTGCTGAATGACGGATGCGGATATAGTCGCGTCCAGCTTCTGCCAGAGAAGCTGCTTTTTCAGGGTCGTGATAAAGATCTGCAGTGAGACGAGCCAGATCCGCAGCGCTGCTGGCGACAGCAGCCTGTAATTCAGGCGGAAGATTCATACCTTCCGTCGCAATGGGCGTGGCGATACAGGGGATGCCTGCAGCCCAGCTTTCCAGAACCTTGCTCTTGATGCCGGCTCCGAACCGTAAGGGGGCGATTGTCAGGCGAACGGAACGCAAGAAACTGTCCAGATCGGCAATATGTCCGAGCACCCGCACGCCCGTGATCTCACCCATCTGAATGATCAGATCCGGCATGGCGCTCCCGACCAGCAGAATTTCGATATCTGGAGCCAGCGCTCGCAAAAGCGGAAGGATGTCATTTACCAGCCACTTGGCGGCATCAATATTGGGGGCGTGCCCATAATGCGCGATAAAAGCCACACCATGCCGTCGTTCAAACGGAAGCGGTGGTGCTTTCAGTTCCAGATGCCATGGAACAACATGGATGCTGGCGGTCGGAACCGCAGCAGCCAGCAGATCGGCTTCGACAGGTGAATGAGTGATCACGCTATGGGACGCCCACGTCGCCATATGTTCCCGCACTTTTTCCTGTCCGGATGCCGTTCGTAGCTCAGGCCGATTTTCGGCAATGGCCTGCCGCTCAAGACGCAGCCACGCCAGATCGGCCACACTGGAGATCAGACGAGCTCCCGGCATGTAAAGTCTCGCCAGATCGAGGTAGCGGCCAGCGTTGGTCAGACGGTGAAAATAAATGGCGTCAAAGCTGTTTGTCTGCGTCCGGAGGAGCGATTCAACCGTCGGGTAGGCTGGAGCATGCCAGCAGGTAAAGCCCTGTTTTTCAAGCTCCCGGACAGCGGTAACGGCCGGTTCCGTGACTGATGCGATAAAGCTGACTTCATAGCCAAGCGCCTGTGCTGCCTGCATGTGTGAAAGGAGAGCGCTGGAACCGGCATCGCGGGTTGGATCGGGAGCGCGATCATCAACAAACAGGATTCTGGCGGCCGTTACGCCCGGTTCAGCTTCCTTGCGTCGCTGGGCTTGTCGATGGTGTTCTGTTGCCGCCTTGCGGGAATCGTCGCGTCCCTGTTGGTTCCGAAGCTGGTGGCTCTGATCGGCAAGAAACTCCAGAGCGGCCTCGCGCTGACGTGCCGTCGCTATTCCGTTGAGAGTCTGTCGGACGTGCTGGCGAAATGTCTCATTGAAGCGACGTGTCGCCGGGAAATGCAGGGGTGAGCCGGGCAGGTGTGTATTGGTCTCAACACAGAGAACTGAAACAACATGGTCACTGTCCAGAGAGAGCGGCGGCGAGAGCATGATGTCAAAGCCGTAGCGACCGTCGCTGAGGCCATTATCGCGCAGATCCGGTCGAAACTGATTGGCGAGCATACGATGCTGCAGCGCCTTATCGACCATGATCGCCACACTGAGACGCGTTTCAGGGTGGGTGTCGCTTCGCAGCCAGCCTGCAATCCTGTCGCGTCCGACAATATCAATAGAGGCGCGTAGGTCAGTCGGGATCGTGCTGGCAAGATGCTCGGCAAAAGGGAGCGGCTGACGATCCGGGAGCAACAGCACGTTGAAAGAGCCGATTTCTGCTGCGGGCGCAGCATCGTCCGGGATCAGAATGGAAAAGGCATGATGCCCGTCCGCGCTGCCCGGGATGACCAGATCTTCCCGAAAGCCGTCTGCCGTTGCGTCTGCAATCTGGTTGCCGTGGCATAATATGCAGACGTGATAATGGGCTGACGGATCGGTCAGGTTTCTCGCCCAGCCCGCAATCGTCCAGCCTTGGCCGGGTTCATGGCTGATGACGTCAACAAATCCGGCAAAGGCTGATCCGGCCAGCACGGCCGATTTTTCTGACACGCTCATAAAGAGCAGTGTCCGGTAAAATCCTGAAAGTTTTACGAACGGAAACGCTCAGGCGGCATGATCGTGCAGCGATCCACTTGCCGGATTGATCAGACAGTCTCCTGTGTCAGCATCCTCAACATGGATCAGGTCCGCCACCACCGGGCCATCACAGACGAAGCGGAACGCGTGCCGCCCTGAATAACGTCCTTCTCCAGTCAGATCCTCTCTGAAACGATCCGCTGTGACACGGCCCAGTTCGATGTCCCGGCTATAGATAATCAGCTCACGCGGCGTGTCAGATGCGGCATCACAGCGTGCCCAGCCCTCAATCGTCGTGGAAGTGACTGCGTCTACAAAGCCGCTGACCCGATTACGCTCCATGACGTCAGCAGCAAGCGCTTTTAAGCGCTGTCTGATCGCTTCGAGGTGCGGACCATCTTCGATGCGGGGCAGGCAGAAACGTGCCGTCTGACGCATGTCCTCGGGATAAAGCGCCGCATATTCAGTAGCGTTGTGGAACATGGCCCGGCTGTCATCGTCGACAAATGTTTCAGAGGCGGCCCCTTCCGCCAGCAGGAGATCGTGAGTCTCGAGTTCGATATGGATGTAATCCACGCGGCGTGGCCTGCGCGTCTGGGTTATGCTGGAGCCGTTGATCAGCAGGCTTGTAGGAATGAGTTTGTTGTCCAACGCCATCGCGTGAAGCGGCGATACACGCAGGGTCCGGCGCGGAAGACCATTCCCCAGAGCGCCTGCCTGAATGACGACGGGCAGGATATCCGGGTTGCCAGCGGCAAAGCGTCCGTCATAGCTGCGTCGCCCGATCCACCGAATCGCGCGACATTCTCCAGAAGCTGTCTGGATGACGTCACCAATTGAGAGAGTCTCAATGGGTCGCTCTCCATCAGGTGTGGTGATGAGTGTTCCGGGGCAATAGCAGGGTACGCCGTAGGTGATTCGGGTGCCGCCATCAGGAGCGCGCTGAAAGTAGAATGGTGAGCCAAATGTGCCACCAAGGTGGATGGACACGCTTTCGCTCCTCTCAGTCACGGTCAGAACGCCTTCAGAATCGATGAATCCGGTATCGATCTCATTGGCCGTTCCGGCGAATGTCAGGTCGGTAATGACAATCTGGTTGATCGTGCTGACAGTCTGGGTGCCTGACGCGCTGTAAAGCGAAGTCAGCCCCATCGACGAGACCGCACCGATAACGTCAAAGCCCTGAATGGTGATGGATGCGAGTTGATCCATCGTGATGTTCAGCACTGACTGCGTCGTATGGCTGCCCGACATGCCGTAGACCGTTTGCCCCGGATCGTTGTTCGGCAGAAAGGTGAGGGTGCCTGTGTAAAGAGCGCCTTTCTCAAGAGTGAGTGTGCCGCCATCCAATGCGATATTGGCTGCCGAGCCGCCTGCCTGCACATCAATGTTGGCGTTGGCGTTGGCCGTCGTATGAATCGCAGTCCCGCCAGACATGACGATCTGCTGGGCATAGCCATCCGCCCACATGGGAGTGGTGTGGTAGAGCCAGCCCAGATGCAGGCCTGTCAGCGTGGTGTCGATCGCTGTGCCACCGTTTTCGACATATTGAATGCTGTCGGAAATAGCCTGACCAAAAGGCAGATAAGTGTTTCCTGCAAAAGCCACATTCATCGTCGTGTCGCTGGACAGTCCACCCGCGCCGACGATCTGCGTCCCGTCGATCATCATGTCTGGGCCAAGATTGTTCGCATTATAGCGGCCCGTAATGGTCGTTTCGGTGGCTGTTCCGCCGAGGACGGACTGTGTACCGCCTATGACGCTGGTGGCTGAGGCCGAGCCGCCCGCCAGCACTTCCTCGGAGCCATAAAGGCTGGTCTGCACGACCCGTCCGCCAGAATCGACAACGTCGGTGCCATGCACTTCGTTCTGCACGCCCAGACCGTCGACATAAAGCCGTCCTCCAGCCTCAACCATTGTGTTGATGGCAAGGGATGTGGCTGGAATGAGGGCGTTTTCATCTGTGGCGACCACCGTGCCGACATCGCCACTGGCAATGACCGTATCAATGTGGGGGGAGGCAGCCCCGCCAAACGACAGGGTGGCGCCGGTACCGTCCGCATTTTCAACCAGTGTCAGGTTTGCATTGCTGTAGTCCGTTCCGCTGTCGAGAAAGATTGTCTCGACAGCCGCACCACCCGATTCGAGTGTCAGTTGTGATCCGCTGCCGAGAGAAAGCGATGTGTCCGATGTCACGCCGGACAGGAAAACGCTGTCATTCGCGCCGAAACCGGAGAGAGTGAGGCTTGTCGGGACTGAGCCCAGCACCAGAGATTCTCCGCCTGAGGTGGAGAAAAGGAACTGGACATGGCTGGCTTCAGCGCCGTCAGCGACAATGACGGTGCCGCCGGAGAGGGCAATGCTGCCGGAAAAATGCTCCAGAGCGCCTGATGTGAATTGCAGAGTCGTACCAGAACCGGTCTGGGTGATCGCTCCGGCCCCTGAAATCTGGCCTGCGACGGAACTTTGGCCCTCAAAAACGAGTGTGCCATCATTTGTCACAAAACCACCTGCCTCGACGACGTCATTTACGGCCGTTGCACCGGAAGCGACGGTCTGGATTCCGCCAGAAGCAACGATAACCTGCCGGGCCGATGTTCCGCTCTGTAGCGTCTGGCTTCCTCCTGACGCGACTGTCCCGTTTTCTACCGATGCGCCATTCATGACCTGCTGTGAACCGCCATCGAGGATGAGAAAATCCTGATCCGTAACGCCGCCTGATCCTGCCGGAGCCAGAATCTGCTCCTGAGCCGACACGCCACTGATCACTGTACCGGATGCGCTGCCACCGTTGAGAATCAGCGTGCCATCGGTCCCCATCTGTAATCCCGTGACAGAGGTTGCGCTGCCAAGAACGAGTGTCCCGGAGGAAACCGTCTGCACCGGAACACGCGCATCCGCGACGGTCACGGTTCCGCCGGTGAACGTCACGGATGTCACTTCAGCGGATGATATTGTGATGGCGCCTTTACTTCCTGCGACAAGGCTATCGGCCACCGCGCCGCTGGAGAGTGCTATAGAGCCTCCTGCAAGCGCTATACCCGTATTCAGCAGCCCCCCACTCATGACCTGCACGGATCCGGACAGGACAGTCACATTCTGCTCGGTGCCACCGCTCTGCACGATTTCCTGCGCCGAACCTGCTGTCGTGCCCTGTAGTCTGGTGCCGTTCGCGACACCGCTGACGACCAGAGTTCCGTCCCCAAGAACGGTTACTGCCGAGGCAATCGTGCCGGGAGCAACAGTAACGGTCTGACCGCTGAGGACAAAGCTGTCAGTGTCGGAAAAACTGGAGGAGGTTGTCATGACAGCGCCTTCATTGACCGGTCTCGATTTCTTTATGCAGATGTCGGTCCAGGAAGGCTGATCTGTCAGAATCAGAATCGTTTTGACCGCGTCGTCTGCTGATCCGTACTGTCGCACTGATCTATTTCTGATGGCTGTTAAAAGGACGGCAACGCGCGTTAAAACTCCGTTTAAAACGGGGTTTTATTCGCAAAAAGAGCATTGAAAATGGGCTTTTTCCACGTGACGGAACGGTATTCCGCATGGTCAGTTGGTTACAGAAGTGTCACGCTTGCTTGACAGGGAAATGCAGGGTCGTTAGCAAGCCGATGCACCCAGTTGGGAGGTGCGAGTGACCGAGGACAGAACTTCCTTTGACGAACGTCTCCGGGCTGCGCAAAAGCGCGTCTCGGGTAAGCAGATCACTGACCAGAAACCGGATGCTCAGGACAAATCGCTCCTGTCTCTGGCGGCAAGGGCAGGGAGTGAAATGCTGGGCGGACTCGTCGTTGGTGTGCTGGCAGGGTGGGGACTGGACCGCTGGTTCCATTTCAGAGCCCTTTTCATCGTGATCTTTGCACTTCTTGGCGGTGGCGCCGGTATCCTGAATGTCTGGCGGCTGATGCAGTCGCTGGAACGGCAAGAATAAGAATCCGAGCGACCAGAAAGGTCGGGGAGAATAACGTTGGCGGGCGGTTCAAGTATCAACGTGCTCGAGCAGTTCGAGCTGCATCCGGTTCTGGGTGGGCTGGGCGAGGCTCTAAGTCTCAGTCAGGCACCCATTTTCATGGTTGTGGCATGCGTGCTTGTTCTGGCTTTCCTTCATTTCGGGATGAAACCGGCAGCAGTTGTTCCTGGTCGCCTTCAAGCTGCGGCTGAAATCTGCTACGAGTTCATCCATAATCTGGCGGTGGATACGATTGGACCTGAAGGGACAGCTTTCTTTCCTTTCATTTTCGCTCTGTTCTTCTTTATCCTCGCTGGTAACTATCTGGGGCTCATCCCCTTCTCCTATACCTTCACCAGCCATATCGCTGTGACATTCGCCTTGGCGCTCATGGTGTTCCTGATCGCGATCGTTGTTTCGCTGAGGGTGCAGGGGTTCAAGTTCTTCGCGCATTTCATGCCTGCGGGAGCGCCGGTGCTGCTGGCTCCGCTGCTGGTGCCGATTGAAATTCTTTCCTTTCTGTCACGTCCGGTCAGCCTTTCGATCCGACTGTTCGCCAATATGGTGGCTGGCCATGTGATGTTCGATATCTTCGCAAGCTTCGTTATCATGCTGGCCGGCCTTGGCTTCATTGGTGATGTGCTCGCGGTTGGCCCTCTCGTGATCAACATTGCGCTGATGGGGCTGGAATTGCTGGTTGGTGTTCTGCAGGCCTATGTGTTTGCTATTCTGACCTGCATCTATCTGAGGGAGGCTGTGTCCCACTAATTGGGGCAGACCCCGTCGGGTTACGTTTTTTCGTTAATAGGGAAAATCAAAATGGACCTCGCTTCAGCCCGTGAAATCGGTGCCGGTATCGCTGTAATCGCCCTTGCCGGTGTCGGCATCGGGCTCGGCAACATCTTCTCCACGCTGGTCAGCAGCATTGCCCGTAATCCTGCGGCTCGTCCGCACGTGTTCGGCCTTGGCATGCTTGGTTTCGCGCTGACAGAAGCTGTTGCGCTGTTCGCCCTTCTGATCGCCTTCCTGATCCTGTTCGTCTGAGGACGGAGTAGCTTCGTGCGCAATCCGGTTTCCCTGATTCGTCACTCTCTCGTTGCAGGAGTCTCGAGTCTGCCGCTTCTCATGGCGGCGGCGCCCGGCGCGCACGCGGCGGGTATGCCTCAGCTGGACTTCAGAAACCCGCTCCTTACGGGGCAGGTTATCTGGGGTGCTGGCATCTTTCTGTTTTTCTACCTCGCTTTGCGTAGTTGGGCATTGCCGAAGGTTGATACGGTTCTTGCCAGCCGTAGTCAGCGTATAAATGGCGACCTCGATCAGGCGCATGCGGCAAAAGTCGATGCAGACAATGCCGTTCGTGAATTGAACGAGACAAAAAAGGCAGCCGCTGCCGAAGCTCAGGCGCATCTTGATGCTGTGCTTGATGAAGAACGCAAGCAGACAGCGTCTCGCCTGGCTGAATTGGGTTCCAAGCTGGAAGTTGAAATTGCTTCAGCCGAAAAAGCTGTTGCGGAAGAACGCTCCAGGGCTCTTGAGTCCCTTAAGCCGATTGCATCCGATGTTGCTGAAGCGTTGGTGCAGAAGTTGACCGGAACAAAGCCTGATCGTGTCAGGATTGAAGCAGCTGTCGCAAAGGTAGCCGCTGAAAAGTCAACTATTTCGGCAATCGCGTGACAGGGAGATAATGTCAGTGACAATTTTTCAGGAAGCTGGCTTCTGGTACGCGACGTCATTTGTGCTGTTTTTTGTGATCTTTGGACCAAAGATCTGGAAACCGCTTAGAGAGCTTCTCGATGCTCGTGCCGATCGTATTCGGGTAGAACTTGAAGAGGCTGCCCGTCTTCGTCGTGAAGCCGAGCAGATGCGTGAAGATGCGACGCGTGAGCGTGAGCAGGCTTACGCGGAAGCAAATGCCGTTATCGAGCAGGCACGCAAGCAGGCAGAAGATATGGCTTCAAAAGCCCGTGTCGAAGCTGAAGAAATGTTGAGCCGTCGCGAGCAGATGGCTCGTGATCGCATTGCGGCTGCAGAACGAGCTGCTGTTGAAGAGGTTCGAGCTGCTGCGGTTGAGGCTGCTTTTAAAAGCGCTCGGCTTGTGATTGAAGAGACAGTTAACCCAGAGTCATCTGTTTCCATGATTGATAAGGCGATTGCAGATCTGCCTGCCGCCCTGACTGCTCGTGCAGCCTAATAGATCTTTGTTGTCGAGTAAGGAAACATGTTCCACAGAGAATGAAAATTTCTCTGTGGGCTCGCCTGTTTTAAGCATTGTTGTAACGGTGCTAAACGAGCAGGAAAATATTATTCCTGTGTGTCAGGAATTGGCTACTGTCCTGCCAAATCTTCCTGTCTGTGAAGTCATTTTTGTCGATGACGGCAGTGTGGATGGCACGCTGGATATGTTGCGTCAGGCCCGAGAGACGATTTCTGGTCTGCAGGAATTGCGTATTCTCAGGCACAACAAACGCTGTGGCAAATCCGGTGCCTTAAGAACAGGTATCAAAAACGCAAAAGGTCGCTGGATTGCAACGATAGATGGGGATGGACAGGACGATCCATCCGAAATCCCCGAATTGTTTGCATTGGGACTTTCTGGCCAAAAAGCAGGTCATGCGCCTCTCGTCGTTGGAACGAGAGTGAAACGTAGCGATACGATATGGCGTCGTCTTGCGACACGTTTTGCGAATGGTCTTCGTCAGCGCATTCTGGCCGATGAGTGCCCCGACACCGGTGCCCCGATGAAGGTCTTTCTGCGTGAAGACTTCTTGAACTTGCCCCAATTTGAGGGATTGCATCGCTTTCTTCCCGCCCTCATGAAAACCTACAGGGTTCCATTGGTATGTAAGCCGGTGAGGCATCGTTCCCGGCTTCATGGAGAGTCCAAATATACCAATCTTGGACGCGCCATTGTTGGAGTGCGAGATCTGCTGGGCGTTGTGTGGCTGAGAAACAGAACCCGATTGCCTGAAACAGTCGAAGAATGCTGAAGAGCAAGCTGACGAGCACATTTATCAATCGCCTGCTGCTTCTTGTTTTCTGCGCTTTTTTGCTTCTATTGCCTGGACGAGCAAGCATACCTCCCTTTGATCGGGATGAGCCGCGTTACATGCAGGCTACAGCCCAGATGCTTGAGAGCCATGATTTCATTGATGTGCGGTTTCAGGATAAACCACGATATCTTCAGCCCGCTGGAATTTACTGGCTAGAGGCCGCCGCCGTTTCTTTAACAGGAACACTCTCCGATAGGGCTGTGTGGGCTTATCGCATCCCTTCGCTTGTTGCGATGACATCCGCTATCGGTCTGACAGCATGGATGGGAGCTATACTGTTCAATCCCGTGGCAGGGCTGCTCTCGGGTGCCTTGTTGGCGACTTCAGTTCTTGTGGAAGCTGAAGGCAGAATGGCGACAATTGACAGTACGCTGTTACTCGCTGTTCTCCTCGCTGAATTTTCGCTTCTTCTTGTCCTTGAGGATAGAAGTAAAGATCGTAGGACCCCGGTTAAAACGGCTTTGCTGTTCTGGAGTGCCTTGGGTTGCGGTCTTATGCTCAAAGGGCCTGTCATTCTTATTCCTGGCCTTGGAACACCCTTGTGTCTGGCCCTTGTTGAGAGAAACGGATCCTGGCTTCAGCGCTTACGCTTTGGGTGGGGCTGGCTTGTTATGCTGGCTATTGTAGTGCCTTGGTGTGTTGCGATTGGCGTCGTTAGCCATGGAGATTTTTTTCAACACTCTGTCGGAAGAAATTTTTTAGGAAAAATAGGGCAGGGCCAGGAAGCTCACGGCGCTCCTCCAGGTTTCCATCTTCTTGTTTTTGGACTGGCTTTCTGGCCGGGTTCCTTTTTTGCTGCAGCGTCACTTCCATTTATTTGGGCACGTAGAACAAGCTGGCAGATCCAGTATCTACTTTGCTGGATTATTCCGCACTGGATTGTCTTTGAATTAATAGCAACGAAGCTCCCTCATTATGTTTTGCCGACATATCCAGCAATCGCTCTGTTTACTGGGGCGGCCCTCTGTTGTTCGAACAAAGGATGGAGTTGGCCACAAAAAAAGTGGAGCAGAATAGCTTTGTTTGTCTATGGCGGCATTTGCCTCGTTATCGGAGTGGCGTTGTCGCTGGCAGGAATAGTTATCAGTAAAGTCATTGAAGGTAGCGTGCCTGCTGAAGCATGGCTTACCGCTATTGGTAGTTTCCCTCTTTTAATTTTAGCTGCGCGAGCTGTTATTGCAGTCAGAATGAGGCAGGCAGTATTCTATGCAATGGGATCTGCTGTTCTGATTTATGTGGGATTATTTTTGGGTGTTATTCCTCATCTACATCAAATATGGCTGTCTCCCAGACTGACGGTGGCAGTTAATCAGCACTTGCCCTGTTCTGATTCCGAAATCATATCAAGTTCATTTTCTGAACCCAGCTTTGTATTTTTGATGCATGGAAAAATTAAATTTGATACTGCAAAAAATGCCGCGCTCATGTTGAAAACCAATAGATCTTGTGGACTAGCTTTGGTTGATAGGCGTAATGAAAAAGTTTTTAACGAAGAACTGTCGAGTACATCTATTAAGACGATCGAATATGGGCGAGTTTCAGGATTTAATTATTCAACAGGTAAGTGGTTGGATATTGGTATATATGGCGTTTTGAACAGATGAATCATGTGGTTTTATTTTCTGTAGGTTGGGCTCGAGAGTTAAGCTGTTTGGCAGAGGCCTATAATCAGGCAAGCAGCGTCTTACATGAACTGGCGCTCTACGCTGGACCAGAGAACGACAACGAGTATCCATGACAGACCACGCAGCCGTGGGTGTGTTGGCATTGTTAGGTAGATAGTCAGGTCGGCCTGCCAGCAGGGCAATTGTGACCCGTTCTGCAGGTGTCGTAATTTCCCAGAGAGTTTCGGGATTAATGCGGCCTGTCGTGATCAGTCGAGCGGCTTCGACTATGCGCATATCTTTATCCTTATACTTCTAGAAGATAGTGAAGTGAGGATTTTGATAATTCAAGAAGGTTTCAAAGAGATTAATGGTTGAGTGATTTGTGGTGAAGTTAACGGTTGGGCAATCAAAATTTCTATGACGCATAGTTAAACTATTTTGACTGATGATTGTGCAGACAAGATAAGGAAGGAAATTTTTGTGTATGTTTGAACAGCCAAAAAACATTAGGGCATGTCATCAGTTAATTCCGATGATGGCGGAGACGAGTTGAACGGCAGTGAAGAAGGTTGACTTCAGCTTGTCGTAGCGTGTTGCAATGCCTCTGATCTGCTTCAGTCTGGCGAAGAAGCGTTCAATGATGTTTCTGTTTTTGTAGAGCTGGAAGCTGATTTTCCGTGGATCGCGTCGATTTTTCCTTGAAGGGATAACCGGTACGATCTGCCGTTCTTCGATCTTTTTGATAAGCGGATCAGCATCATAAGCCTTGTCGGCGATAAAAGCTGCAGGATCGACTTCATCCAGCAGGGGGCTGCTTCTGTGATGTCCGCTCTCTGCCCGGGCGTCAGGGAAAGCGCCACCGCCTTTCCTGCGGCGTCGACAATGGCGTAGATTTTCGAAGTCAGTCCGCCACGGGATCGCCCGATAGCCTGATCCATGCCCCTTTTTTAAGCGCCCCCGCACTGTGCTGGTGCGCCCGGACAATCGTGCTGTCGATCATCATGTAGTCGTTGTCGCGATCGGCGGCCAGATGCCGGAAAATCCATTCGATCACGCCGCCTTCGCACCAGCGACTCAACCGTCGGTGGACGTTTTTCCAGTCACCAAAACGGACAGGCGGGTCACGCCGGGGAATGCCGGCACGGTAACGATACAGAACCGCTTCCACTAACAGACGGTTATCGGCAGCCATTCCGCCAACATGGCCTTCGCGCCCCGGGAGGAGATCCTTTATCCGTTCCCACTGGCTGTCACTCAGGCCATATCGACGCATTCATTCTCTCCCTGAAAACAGAGAGAAAACTTCACAGATCAAACGGAAGTACAAGCCTCATAGCGCCAGATACTGACTGACGACACGACCTAGGATATTTCGACAGATTGCAATAGCAAAACAGAAAAAAAGAAATTCAATCACATTTATAAATCATAAAAAAGTGTTGATAGATTAAAAATAATTTTTGAAATAAAATATCTAGTATTTTTCTTCCCTATTTTTATAATTGCTATTTACATTAAATGAATAAATATTTATGTTTTGCTGTATTTTAATAAAGAGAATTATGAATTTTAAAAAATCTTTTACTTATAGGGAATAATTTGGATTTTTCGGAAAGCTTGCATTTTTTCGCAATATGCGAATAAATATATAAAAAATGCATAATATATGGGTTAATGGGAATGATATATTATCGTAACATCCTGTTTGCATTGTGTTTTGTGGGTAATCTTCATTCTGCCAGAGCGGCTGATGATAGTTCTGCTTTACAAGATCAGTTGGATGTTTGTTATACAAAAAAAAACTCCTGCATTATTGATCTGCATGGTGCTAAAAAGGTACTTTCAAAGACATTAAAGATAAATCCTGAAATGGTTACCATAAGAGATGCCTTATTTGAATGCCGCATGAATAATGGCGCATGCCTTTATATATCTGAAGAAGGATATGGGCACCGTAGCGACGCTACAATTAATAAACTTGAGCATATTACTCTTTTTGGAAGCAAATCAATTGATGGAATTGTCATGAATTATGATAATCCAAGAGATTATGTTACTAATGCTGCCTTTACTCTTTCAAGTGTATCTATTCAGGGGTTTGATCATGGATTGGTCCTAGGCAGCGGAGTTTGGGGAGTTGATATGTTCAATGTAATAATTGGGGGAGGGAATACTGGAATTTTTGTACCTCCTGGTACAAAAAATGCCGGAGAAAGAAATACTTTTGTTGGTGGTGCTATTTACAACAATGCGATTGTTGGGCTTGACGAGGAATCAAATATTGAACTGGATTTTCAAGGGACAAGTTTCGATTATAACAATCAGCAGATGTTTTTGAACGGACCAACTGATTTTACCGGGCATTTGGAAAACAGCGAAAACAAAAAGCCAGAGATCGTATTGAATGCTCTCCCTGGTGTGGCTGCCGGTTCATTGTATATGAGCGCTGGTTCGACGATTACTGTAAACGGGTGGAATCCAAAAGCACCAAAACAGCCATGTTATGTGGAAACCAAGGTCTCGTGGAGTAATGTCAAACTTCCTGCGACAGTGTATGGCTTTGGTGGAACTGTGGGTGGAATTTGTGGTCCTGGAAAAGTAGTAACGTGGGATGGTGAGGCTGCCAAATTCTAAAAATAGTATTATTTACCGTATAGATACCTACTGATTGTTCTTCTGCTAAAACAGAAAGATCAGCAATATATTTTGAATGAGATGTTATTGTAATTTAACAAGATTATCTAGCATCGATTATCAATCTATGCAGCCAATTTCGGTCAATACGCTTGGTATCAATGAAAGTTACATCTCCAGCGGCCGATAGCGTATGCAGCCCTTGTGTATATGGAGCGCAACGTGCTGGCGCTCTCAGTTCGGTGCCAGGATTAAAGCTGGAAGTAGTCGATAGAGGGAGGGTGGCATCTATAAGACGGACGCTATCGCCATAAACATTGGAGTCAGTCCGAGTCGGTAATATGATCCTGCCTTCTTGTATGACAGGAGAGCCGCCCATCCTACTAATGCTTTTATCACCTTCAGTTGTCTGCATGGAGATGTTTTCCCATGGTCCGCACAAATGCGTTGACTGGGCAATTTTGAGCGTCTTGGGCGCAGAGTCAGGCGAAGTATAAAACATCCACCACACCCCATCACTTTTCACAGGCGTTGCGTTAATCGTAGGGCAGGGAAATGAAAACTCAGGTACAGTTTCCCATCGCCAAGGAAAATCTACAGCACGGTACAACGTCAGTCTGTTCGATCCACAAGGATCTGGAAGCATCCAGATTTCACCGTCGTCTTCGATGAGTGTTGGGTAAGCCAGATTCCAGGTTTCAGAAAGAACAACTCGTTCCTCCATGACCTGAAACATTCCATTCAGACGAAAAGCCTTTATGACGCTTTTGCGTGTCCGGTAGTCATAATATTTAGCAAGAACATAGAGATCACCTTTGTGCCACAAACCGAACGGATCGGATAGGGAACGGAAAGAACCGTTCAAGGGCAGCCAGTGAATCGGAAATGGATCAATAGAACCCGCTTCGATTATGCGCTGTATGGGAGCAGTAATGGCTCCCGTTTTCCAGATATCGGTCCTGAAAATACTCATGATGAGTCAATAGCGGGATTCAGAACGCCTTCCAATGGTCAGGCAGATAAATCCCGGATAAAAAAAGTTGTGTTCTCACGACCCTGCCATGTATCGACACGTAGCCATCCCACGATATTCAATGTAGGCCGGCTCAGATTTTCCAATGTATCCAGTATCGCATCGTTTTTGACATTGAACATGACGGCATTGATCTTGCGATTGCCTTCACCAGACAGCGTCAGACGTATTGATCGCTTGTTTGCTCCAATCCGGAAGAAACGATCCACCTTGACATCTGCTATTGCCAGAACAGGTTCTTCATTGCCCTGCCCAAAAGGGGCAAGAACGCCAAGAGCTTTTGCCAGATCAGAAGTCGCGGCGCTGGGAGGAATAATGGCGTCCACTGAAAGGAACGGTTTCTTGGGATAGACTCTGACCGCCTCAAAACGCTCATTCAGGAAAGCGTGAAATGCGGGCAAGTCTTCTCGGGCAAGAGTAAATCCACACGCCGCTGCATGACCGCCTGCCGCGATGAGAAGGCCATGTTCCTTGGCGGCAATGACTGCAGCACCCACGTCGAAGCCGGGAATGGAGCGTCCTGATCCCTTGAGCTTCCCATGCTCGTCTTCGGAAGCGACAAAAGAAGGGCGGTTGAATTCGTCCTTGATACGGCTTGCAACAATTCCGACGACGCCGGCATGCCAGTCTTGGCTCGTGACGAGGAGGGCGGCATTGCCTGCATCGAACTGAAGACGGGCCTGCTCCATCGCGGCATCCAGAATGTCTGCTTCTACATCCTGCCGCTTACGATTGACGTCATTCAGGCGTTCAGCCATCTGGCGGGCCGAAAAATCATCTTCAGCAGCCAGCAGTTTGAAACCGAGATCCGATTCAGCAATCCGGCCGCCTGCATTGATCCTTGGACCCAGCGCGAAACCGCATGAAAAAGCGTTGGGTTTCTCAACGACGCTCGCAATTTCCATCAGCGTGCGTAGCCCGACACGCTGACGCTTTCCCATCACGCGCAATCCCTGATGGACAAAAGCGCGGTTAATGTCCTGCAAAGGCATGACGTCGCAGATGGTAGCAAGCGCGACCAGATCCAGACAGGCGAGTAGATCCGGCTCGGGCTGGTCTTCGGAAAAATAGCCGTTGCAACGCAAGGCGCGCGTCGTTGCGATCAGCGTGACAAACGTGAGAGCCGCTGCACAGAGATGGTTCAGGCCAGAAGCGCAGTCTGGCTGATTGGGATTGACCAGCGCATGAATGTCGGGAAGCGACAGTTCCGCTTTGTGATGATCAATGACAACCACATCAGCTTTCTGCTTCAGGCAGGACAGAATGGAAGCAGCGGCTGTGCCGCAATCCAGGCAGACAACAAGGGATGCCCCGCGCTCCACCAGTCCAAGAAGGGCCTGTTCGTTCGGGCCGTAGCCCTCCTTCATCCGATCAGGGATGTGGGTATATACGACACACCCAAACTGACGGAAATACTCTGTCAGCAGTGCTGATGAGCAGGCTCCATCAACATCATAATCGCCCAGAATACCGACGGTTTCATGATTTTGGACAGCCTTTGCCAGACGTGCCGCAGCAACGTCCATGTCTTTCAGGCAGGAGGGATCAGGAAGAAAAGTGCGTAGCCGCGGTTCAATGAAAGCGGATGCTGTTTCCGCCTTCAGGCCACGCATCGCCATGATACGGGCAACAATTTCGGGGAGCCCGCAGGACTGCGCGATAGCGCTTCCCAACCGAAGAGTTGCTGGATCATCGGCTCCTGATCGCCAGACCCAGCGATGCCCCAGAAGACTCTCTGTGACCCCTAAAACAGGTTCTGGAAGAGTGTTTTCCTCGGTCGTGTCAGGGAGTTCCTCTTCCAGAATCATCGTATGAGCCGTTCAAGAGCGCTCAGGAAACGCTCCAGGTCTTGGTGTTGTAGTTATGGTAGCCCTCAATAAAGCGAAGCGTGCCGGACTTTGAGCGCATCACGAGGGAGTGAGTCACGGAGCGATGCGGCATACGCTTCACACCTTTCAGCAGGAACCCGGTGGTGACGCCCGTTGCGGAGAAAAGCACATCGCCGGAAGCCAGATCATGCAGGCCGAGCTTGCGGTCCGGCTGCTTGTTGGGGTTCATCTTCTGGGCGCGTTCACGCTGCGCGTCGTCTTCAAACATCAGACGGGCCTGCATCTGGCCACCCATGCAACGGACTGCTGCCGCTGCCAGAACACCTTCAGGCGCGCCGCCAGAACCGGCGTAAATATCAACAGAAGAGGTCTCAAGACACGCAGCAATACCAGCCGCCACATCACCATCGGAGATCAGACGGACACGGGCTCCAGCCTCGCGGGTCTTGGCAATCAGTTCTTCATGGCGCTCACGCTCAAGCGCGCACAGCGTGATGTCACCGATATGGCGACCGCGAGCCTTTGCGAGGTTGCGAAGGTTCTCGCCAATCGATGCGTCAAGGTCGATCACATCGTCAGGAAGACCTGCGCCGACAATCAGCTTGTCCATATAGACGTCTGGTGCGTGCAGGAAATTGCCACGCTCTGCGAGCGCCACGACAGTAATCGCGTTTGGCATGTCCTTGGCGCAGAGATTGGTGCCTTCCAGCGGATCGACAGCGATGTCCATTGCCGGACCGCCAGCGCCAACCTTCTCACCGATATAGAGCATCGGCGCTTCGTCCATCTCGCCTTCACCGATGACGACCGTGCCATCAATGGCGACCGTATCGAAAGCCTTGCGCATGGCTTCCACCGCTGCGCCATCGGCATCGTTCTTCTTGCCGCGACCCGTCCAGCGAGCGGACGCCACGGCTGCGGCTTCGGTGACACGAACCAGCTCAAGGGCCAGATTTCGGTCCGAGACGACGTAGGAGGGGGTATTCGTTTCGGCCGACATATCTGTTGCTCCGGTCAGAAAAATGACGTGGCTTTAAGCCATGTTAATAATTGATGGTACCACCCGAGAAGGCTGAGGTCGAGATCAGAAGTTTTCGATGCGAATGAGCACAGGCTCCGCTGAGACTACATCCAGAGCAGCAATGCGCTGACGGGCGGCCTGCATTGCACTTTCATCAGTCGGATGCGTGACCAGTACCAGCGGCACGTTCTGCTCCTGTTTTGCGGAAGGATGCTGGATCATGCTGCTGAGGGAAACGCCACAATCACGCAGGATGGCGGTGATGTCGGCAATCACGCCAGCACGGTCTGCAACACTGAGACGCAGATAGAATGCGCCATGCCATTCAGATGCCGGACGGCTCTGTGTGGCTTTCAGTGTGGTCACATCCGTGCCCCAGACCGGGACGGTGTTGCCACGTGCAATGTCGATGATATCGGCGGCAACAGCACTTGCAGTCGGGCCAGCACCAGCGCCACGACCTTCGACCATCAGACGACCGACAAAGGTGCCTTCAGCAATGACGGCGTTGAACACACCATCAACCTGAGCAATCGGTGTTGCTTCCGGCACAAGACAGGGCGCGACACGAGCTTCCACGCCCCGCTCGGACTGACGGGCCAGACCAAGCAGCTTGATGCGATAGCCCAGCGTGCGGGCAAAAGTCAGATCAAGCGCGCCGATGCAGCGGATGCCCTCAACATGCACGCTGTCGAACTCGACAGGCTGACCGAAGGCGAGGGAAGCAAGGATCGTCAGCTTGTGGGCTGCATCGATTCCGTCAACGTCTGTGGAAGGATCAGCTTCCGCGTAGCCCAGTTCCTGAGCTTCAGCGAGCACGTCGCTGAAGTCACGTCCGGTTTCCCGCATTGCAGTCAGGATGTAGTTGCAGGTGCCATTTAGAATGCCACCAATGGACAGCAAACGATCCGCAGCCAGACCTTCCCGGACCGTCTTGATGGCGGGGATGCCGCCAGCGACAGCCGCTTCAAACAGCAGTGGCGCATTGTTGGCAGCACTCAGGCGGGCGAGGCTGTCCCCATGCACGGCCAGAAGCGCCTTGTTCGCTGTCACTACGGCCTTGCCTGCCTTCAGGGCAGCTTCAACCAGCGAGCGGGCGGTGCCTTCGGAGCCGCCGATCAGTTCGACAACGACATCGACATTCGGATCAGAGGCGAGATCGACGGCATTGCTGTGCCATGTGAGGGCGCTCAGATCGATACCGCGATCACGCGTCTTGTCACGGGCAGCGACAGCCGTGATTTCGATCGGGCGACCGGCCCGCTTTGTAATGATATCCGCGTTGTCACGCAGGAGAATGGCAAGACCGGCACCTACTGTGCCGAGACCCGCAACACCAAGGCGCAGCGGGGTTTTGGAAGCGACGTCTCCTTTAGACGAACTCACGACGCGGTATCCTCCAGAGCGGACTGTTTCTGTTGTGGGCCCTGTTGGCTGGGCCCGTTAATGCCATTGGCGTTCAGGAAGCCCTTGATGGCGCGGGTTGCCTGACGCAGACGCTGGGTGTTCTCCACCAGACCGATACGCACGAACCCTTCGCCATGCTCACCGAAGCCAAGCCCCGGCGCGACGGCCACACCCGCTTCCTGCAGGAGTAGCTTGGAGAACGCGACGCTTCCCATATCCCGGAACTTCTCGGGGATCGGCGCCCAAGCGAACATCGAGCCTTCCGGCTTGGGAACATCCCAGCCGGCAGCGTGCAGGCCACGCAGCAGCACGTCGCGGCGATCTTTGTAGAGCTGGCGAATTTCCGCCACGCAATCCTGCGGACCGCTGAGTGCTGCGACAGCCGCGACCTGAATTGGTGTGAACGCACCGTAATCGAGGTAGGATTTGATCCGTGCCAGCGCTTCGATCAGGCGCGGATTTCCGGCGGCGAAGCCCATCCGCCAACCCGCCATCGAATAGGTCTTCGACAGTGAAGTGAACTCGACGGCGATATCTTTCGCTCCTTCGACCGCCAGAATGGAAGGCGGCACGAGGTCGCCGAAATAAATCTCGGCATAGGCCAGATCGGACAGGATGAAGATTTCTTCCCGACGGCAGAATTTGACGATTTCCTTGTAGAAATCGAGGTCTGCCAGATACGCCGTCGGGTTGGACGGGAAGTTGACGATCAGTGCAGTCGGCTTCGGCACCGAATGACGCACGGCACGCTCAAGAGCGCGCAGCATCTCGTCATCAGGATAGGCCGGGATCGAGCGCACGGACGCGCCAGCAATGATGAAGCCGAACTGATGGATCGGGTAAGACGGGTTCGGAACCAGAATAGTGTCGCCTGGGCTTGTGATGGCTGAAGCCAGATTGGCGAGACCTTCCTTGGAACCCAGTGTCGCGATGACTTCCGTATCCGGATCAAGCTTCACGTTGAAACGGCGGTCATAATAGCCAGCCAGAGCCTTGCGCAGGCCGGGAATGCCACGACTGACCGAATATCCGTGACTGCGTGGGTCCGCGACGGTCTCCACAAGCTTCTTCACGATATGCGAGGGAGTCGGGCTGTCCGGATTTCCCATGCCGAGGTCAATGATATCCTCGCCCCGCGCTCGGGCTGCGGCCTTGGCTTTGTTGACCTCCGCGAAAACGTAGGGAGGAAGGCGACGGATACGATGGAACTCTTCGGTCATGACCGGACTGTCCTGAGTGGCTCTTACGGCTCTTGCTGCCAGAATGGCGGGGAAAAAGGTATAGGAAGGGATGAGGGTGGTGGCAAGGTTCCGACTGTCAGCGGGTGTCGCTCTTCTGGTTTCATAATGTCGGGATTCATTAGAGTCGTAAGAATCTTGAAAATACGTGTATCAAAAGAGTCGTAAGAATCTTGAAAATACGTGTATCAAAGTATATTGTTTTCATAACGAAATATATTGTCTTGTCGCATCCGTGACCTGAGGGAATTCTCATGACTGGTAACAGCCGTTTCGTCAGTCGTCTGGTCGGGTGCGTTACTGTCATTATGGGTCTTGCCTGCGGAATGACTGAAGTCCGGGCAAAGCCACCTTCCTTCAGTCACGTTTATGTTTTTGGTGACAGCTACAGTGATAACGGGGCTGCTCTGATGGTCTCGGAAGAAGCCGTAAAGGTGAAAATTCCGGATGCGATCGTGCTGCCCGCTGCGCCGGAAAGCGGCCTGTATTGGCAGGGGCGATGGAGCAACGGCCCGACAGCCGTCGAACTGCTGGCCAAAAAGATTGGCGCGGGATTGAGTGATTATGCCGTCGGTGGCGCACGCTGCGGGAGCGGAAATTATTACAGTTGGCTCGATAGTTGGCGTGACACCGGCCTGCGGGGACAGGTGCTCAGCTTTCTGTCGCAGCTCCAGACACTCGACCCAAAGGCGCTGTATGTTGTCGGAGCCTCAGCCAATGATCTGTTTCAGAAAATCGACTTCGCAAAACCTGTTTCCATTCCGGACGCTGCCAACCAGTGCGCGACCGATGTAAGGGATGTCATTGCTCTGCTCCAAAGTGGCGGAGCGCGTCATTTTCTTGTTTTTGGTGTCTACGCTCTCGATCGTGTGCCGGCTGTGGCCAACACGCCTGCCGCAGTCAGTCAGGCGCGGGAGTTTGAAGACGCATTTGACAGCAAAATGCAGGTAATGCTGTCCGGCATGAACAAGATGCCAGACACAACATTGAACTGGTTTTCCTGGCGTAAAGCGACGGAGGAACTGGTCCGTTCCAGCAAGGATTCAGGTCTGGCCAACGTTGAGACGCCCTGTCAGATCACGTTACCAAAGCCCCAGAAAGCCTGCGCAAAACCTGATGCTTACCTGTGGTGGGATGAATATCATCCGACACGCCATGCTCATGCCCTGATAGCCACACGAATGGTTGAAGCTCTGCAACAACCCTGATTTTGCCAGTGATCGCATGAAATCGGAGATCAACTCCGTTTCACTCTTTGTCGGTACTATTGTTTTGTTACCTCGTCTCATGCTCTGGATGAGAACAAGAAAAACAATAAGAACCGGTGACAAGCATGTCAGAGCAAAACGTCATTGAGGCGCATACGTCTCAGGACATCCGTCTGAATCAGATATTCAGCAAGGTCACGCTGCGGCTGATCCCTTATATCTTTGTCTGTTATCTCTTTAATTATCTCGACCGTGTGAATGTCGGCTTCGCCAAGCTGAGCATGCTGGACAGCCTCCACATGAGTGAGACGGCCTATGGGCTAGGAGCGGGGATTTTCTTTCTTGGCTACATTGCATGCGGCATTCCCAGCAATCTCATGCTGGCGAAAATCGGCGCCCGACGCTGGCTGGCGCTGATCATGATCGTGTGGGGCTGGCTTTCAACCAGTCTGATGTTCGTTGAAACGACGACCGGATTTTATATCCTGCGTTTCCTGACGGGTGCTGCGGAAGCCGGGTTTTTCCCCGGCATGGTGCTTTACCTCACGCAATGGTTTCCCGCGCAGCGACAGGGCAGGGCGCTCACCCTTTTCATGGCGGCCATTCCGCTCTCCGGTGTGCTGGGAAGTCCTCTCTCTGGTCTCATCATGAACTGGTTCAGGGGCAACAGCCACGGGTTTGAAGCCTGGCAGTGGCTCTTCCTGCTGGAAGGACTGCCAACAGTGCTCCTCGGTATCGGCATGTTTCTGTTCCTGCGTGATTCGGCTGATGAGGTTGCGTGGCTGAATGCAGAAGAAAAAGGGCTGCTGTCGGATACACTCGCTCAGGATCGGCAAAATCGCCCCAGACAGGTCTCGGCCAGATTTTCCGAGGTAGTGCGTAGCCCAGCTATATGGATATTGGGCCTGCTGTATTTCTGCATTCAGAGCAGCGTCTATGCGATCAATTTCTGGCTGCCGACCATCATCAGGAACATCGGTTTTCATGATGTGGGCGTCATTGGATGGGTAAGCGCCATTCCCTATCTGGGAGCCTGTTTTTTCATGATTGCGGCCGGCCGTTCTTCAGACCAACGCCGTGAGCGGCGCTGGCATCTCGCCATTCCGCTTCTTATGGCGGCTTTTGGGCTCGCCTGTTCCGCCGCGTTTCACGACAACGCGCTGATCTCGGTTGCGGGACTGACCATTGCCACGGCAGGAGCATTGAGCGGTCTGCCCCTTTTCTGGCCGCTGAGTAATGGTTTCCTGAGCGCCGAGGCGGCTGCCGGTGGCGTGGCGTTGATCAACTCACTGGGGCAGTTGGCCGGTTTTCTCAGTCCGTATTTCGTGGGCTGGATCAAGGATGCAACTGGCAGAACCGATATGGCTCTCTACGGCCTTGTAGCGTTGGCGCTGCTGGGAGTGATGATCGTTCTGAGGATACCGGCAGAGCGTGTCAGTCGCTGAAAGCAGAGCTTTATCTCTCGGTTTTCTCAACTGACAGCGCCGTCAACAGGGACAGGATCTCTTTGAGGTCGGCTTCACTGAGCCCGGTTTTCTTTGTCAGAGGTCCAGCCTGTGCGAGGGAGGAAAGAGCGGTTCTTTCCTCTGCTCTCAATAACAGACTGGCATCGTTATATTCCAGCCACCAGACGTTGGCGGCTCCCGCAAGTCGCCTGAGCATGAAAAGGATGTCGCCACAGGTTTTGAGATAGTCGGAACGACGCAAGCCTTCCAGACGCGTCTGCTGATACAGAACCTCGGCCTTGGTCGAGAACGTACCAGCCTCACGTCGGGCGTGCTCGATTTCATTCCATGACGCCTTGTCTTCTCTTGCCGCCAGCATGGCGTAACGAAGATTGGCCGAGACGGCCGCCATGATCTGTTGCGCCAGAGAAGGCGCTTTCGCTTCCGGCCAGAGCAGGACACACGCCGCCAGTCCCACCAGACTGCCTATGGTGTTGTTGGCGGCTCGGGACAGCGCGACGTCCCAGCCGTGGGTTGTGCTGACAAGATCGGTGACCAGCACGAAAAGCTGCGTCATGAACATGACACACAGCGTGTAGTTCACGCCTCTTAGCGCAATGGTCACGGCGGCCAGAGGAAAGATAAGCAGCAGGACCACCGGCATGGGCAGGGTGACGCCCATGACAGCCGCAAGCAGACCGCCTGCGACGCTGCCTGCCACACGCTCCAGCGCACGGGGCAATGTCACGTTCACGCTGGGCTGGATGACCACGACCACCGCCATCATCGCCCAGTAGGCGTAGGGCAGGTCGAGCCAGAGAGCGATCGCGTAGGCAATCAGCACCGCGACGGAAAGACGTGCTGCGTGCCTTACGAAGATGGCGGTCGGCCAGTTCTGCGCTTTGGATTGAGACGGACTGGCGGTGATCTGTCCATCCTCGGCTGGCGTTTGCCACGTCTGCTGAAGATCCGTGAGAGCGTCCGCACACAGATGAGCGCACCGGGCAAACAGATCACCATCGCGTGGCCCTACGGTGCGCAGGAAATGGATCTGTCGGGTCAGACACTCAGGCCGGGGTTGGGGGCTGGCAATTTCGCGTGCCGCACGTCTCAGGGTCGCAGCAATTAATCCGGCTGTCCGTCGAGCGATCGGAGGAAGCGGGGCCGTAAAAGCGGCATGCTCGAAGCCCATGGCCGCGACGAAAATCCGGTCACCCGCTTCCACGGTGCGCAGGAGCGTTCCGTGAGTGCGGCTGTTCAGAACGTCAGCCGAGAGCATCTCCACGCGTTTGCGGGCCTGCTCGATCCGGTTGCGGATATCGCGCCTGTAGGAGCTGATCTCATGATAGAGCGCGTCATGATCAAGCGCGTTACGCTCGGAAAGCAGCAGAAGCCGACTGATCATGTTTGCCTGCTCGCGGAAAATCGCGGCACAGGCCTGTCTTTGCGGCACATAAGGATCGACGGGCCAGGCAAAGATGCAGATCAGCGCGGCCCAGACAGAGCCACCAACAAACATGCCTGCGAGATGCACGCCTCCCAGCGGTGTCTGTGGATAGCAGACGGCGACCACCGCGACGATGGCCGCGAGCACACTGATCTGCGTGGCGACCGGTCCGCGCTGACGCGCCAGTCCACAGATGAAAATGCAGATGCCCAGAGCAATGAAGACCGGCACCAGACCATAGCCTGAGGCGACGGAAAGCAGGCCTGTGATCAGTGTGCCGGAAGAGCCGAATTTCAGCAGGGTCGCAAGCCTGAGACGTATCAGACCACCGGGATCAACAAGGCAGGTCCAGAAGGCGGCGAAGGCCGACCAGGCCATGAGCGGTGCATCCAGATACCACGCCAGCAACATCACCGACCCGACAGCCACGCCCGCCCGCAGCCCTTCTCGCACACCAATCTGTTCCGGCGTGATGCTGATTGCGCGCACACCCAGCCAGTGCGTTATGGCGGGAGGCATCATGCCACCTGCCAGTTGCATGGTGAAACGGTTGAAGCGTCGGCAAAGGGGAAGGGCAGTGGTTTTCATCGGACCGAACGCAATATAAAAAAGTGAACTGTCACGATAGTGTGAGGCTGCAACAAACGCGAGAATTATGTGTGACCAGCCCTTCTGGCTGGCCAAAGTGAGGGATCAGAGATCCGTGGTGAACGAGAACTTGAAGGTTCTCGGCAGACCTTCAAGCAGATAGCCATTGAAGGCGGATGACCAGAAGCGCGTGTTGGCAAGATTATCCACGCCAAACCGCAAGGTCAGCGGCTTGCCGTAAGCGGCGAACGTATATCGTGCGGCGAGATCGAAGCGGGTCCAGACGGGCAGGTGGGCCGTGTTCTCTACATTGACCATCTGCTTGCCGGTATTGACCACGCGCCCGATAACCGTCGCGCCTTTCAGGAAGGGCAGGTCATACTCAAGGTTGCCGTTGATCGTATAATTCGGGATTCCAATGGCAGTATGACCGTTATTGGTGCCGCCAGCCGTACGTTTCAGATCGGCATCGATCAGCGTCAGGCCGCCATTGAAACGCAATCCCTTGATGATCTCACCGTTGACGGTGAGTTCCATGCCTCGGTTTCGCTGCACTCCGTTGTCACGGAATATGAGTTCACCTGTGTTGCCATAAGGCTCCGTGTAGGAGTTCGGCTGGGAGATCTGGTAAAATGCCAGCCCGACATTGAACCGTCCAATGTCATATTTTGCACCGACTTCGTACTGGACGCTCTGGTAGGGTGCGAAGATCTGTCCCAGATTGACGACATTCGTACCTGTCGCAGCTGGCCCCTTGGAAAGACCTTCAATCCGGTTGAAGTAAATCGCCGTCTGACGTGTCGGGTGAATGACAAGGCCGACAACAGGTGTAAACGCGCCCTTGTTGTATCCGTCCTGAAGAGAACCGTTTGTTGAATAATTGTAGCTGTTATCGAGAATATTCTGATACCGGAAACCGGCTGTCAGGACGATCCGGTCGTGCCAGAACGTCATCGTGTCGGAAAGATACAGGCTATACAGTTTGGTCCAGTTTGAACGGGTAGGGTCTTTCAGATTGCCACCCGCAAGGTTCTGCTCAGGAGCCGCGAGCTGGGGCGTGTTGTAGAGATTGCTGTTTAGTGGAGCAGCATTGTTATAATACATTGAATAGGCTGTACGGGCTTCTTCCCATAAGGCAGAGCCACCAGCGTTGATTTCATGATGAATGGGCCCCGTATCCACATGGGCCCTGACACCTGCGCGCGTGCTTTCATTGCTCTGCTGATAGGGCACATACATGGCCCCTGCGGTGCCAGCCCCGGTGGCCGCATTGCTTACCGTGAAGGTGGAATAATTTCCCTTCTCGTCGCTGCCCAGTGCTCCGAAAGCGCCATAAACAGTAATGTGTTTCCCGAAGTCATGCTCGATATTCAGTGTGCCGAACAGATAGTTCAGGTCAGCATAGGTCCAGCGCTGACCGAAATTGTGGGATGGCGCCACCGGACGGGGAACCGAGGTCACTCCAGAGCCGAGAAAAACACCGCCGCGGCCATCCTGAACATTCTGGTTCTGATAGGCCATGTTGAGATCAATACGCGTGTTGTCGTCGTGCCAGTCGAATGTGCCGCCAACGACCGCGTCATGCCGTCGCTCATGGTCGATGGAAGTCTGGCCATCCATGCCTGCCGCGTTCAGACGGAACCCGAACGCTTTGTCCTGACCAAAGCGACGACCAAAATCGATAGCGCCGCCGCCCTGCCCATTGCTGGTGTAATCGCCTGTAACGCGATTGAGGTCGGTCTTTTCAGCGTGCTTGAACATCAGGTTGATGTTGCCGCCGATGGATGAACCGCTGGGCGCCGCACCGTTGAGGAACGCACTGGCGCCATTCAGCACCTGAACCTGATCATAAAGCTGAGGCGAAACAAGCTGCCGGGGAACGACGCCATAAAGTCCGTTGATCGAAATATCGTCGCCATTCACGGGAAAACCGCGAATGACGAACATTTCCGAGAAGTTGCCATATCCCATGGTCGTGCGGACGGAAGGATCGTTCTCCAGAACCTGTCCGAGCGTCTGGGACTGCTGGTTGAGAATCAGGCTGGAATTATAGCTGCGGATATTGAACGGGACATCGAGCCCCTTCTTCGTTCCAAGCGCTCCAAGCTGACCGCCGCTGGTCACTTCCATCCGTTCGCGTCGCGCTGCACGGATGACAATGTTTTCGGTTTTGTCGGCTTCAACAGATGGTTTCGCACTGGCCGCCCCAGCAAGAGGCTTTCCCGGTTGAGCCTTTGTCGCAGGCTCTGCCGCGAGACTGACCGGGATAAAACTGCATGAGGCTAGCAGCAGGGATAGCAAGCGGGATGCGGACTTTGCAGCCATGAGATGAAGCGTCCTGATGTACGGAAAACGGCTCCTTCGGGCGCATCGACCCGGGAATGGGTGTGTTGTTAATGATAATATGTCGCAATTGCAAGTGGCTATTATGATTAAATACATGACACGCGATGTCTGGATATCCGCGAATTTTGGCTGGTATATAGGAAAGCAAATGATTGTTTTCGCGGAAGTATTGCCCGCAGGACATCAAAAATGGCAGTAGCCATCCCGTCTGTCAGTTTCCTTCCTGCAAATGGACGGATGGTGCGGGAGTAGACAATCCGGCACGCCCCTTACGCCGGTGAACCGGCTGGCTCTTTCCTGCGCCATGCCAGAAGACACACAATTTGCAGGCACACAGCCCCAAGCGGCAGCCAGATAAACCCGGCCGTCACCCACGATAACAACTCGCGGGGCTGCGTGGTTCCATCCGCAACGTAATGTCCCCATGACAGAAACTGCGCCAGCACAAATCCGGTTATGCCCATTGCCAGTTTCGTGACCCATGTGTTGATCGAATATGCCAGCCCCGCCGAGCCTGTGGAGGTGAGGGGATCACCATCATCAACAGCTTCTGCCAGCAGTGTATAATAAAGCGGCGACATCGTGCCTTGCGCCAGAGCCAGAAGGGCTGCGGACAGGACAAATCCTGTCATCGATGCGCCCGCCAGAGCCATTATGAGATAGGCGACAATCTGGCCAGCGAGACACACAATCCCTGCACGCACAGCGCCCAGACGTTTGGCGAGCGGAACACAGGCAGGCACAATCGCAAACAGCAGAATGGTGATGCCGGTAATGATATTCGCGCCCGTCTGCTCCGTTCCCCCAAGAATGGCGCGTGCATAATACAGGGCAAATCCGAAAAGCGCCGCCTGCCCAACGAAATAGAAAAACGCGAGAAGATTGCTCAGCACCCAGGCGCGGTTTCTGCAGAGATGGCACAGCGTGACCACGAGGTTCTGTCGAACAGGTGCGGGGGGATGTCGAACAGTGCAGCCTCGTGCGACGCAAAACCACAAAATGCTGCCCAGCACTGACAGGATCAGAACATAGAGCGCCATTCCATAACGATGCTGTGCCGGACTTGCTCCTCCGCCAAGCCAGCTAATGGCGGGAATGGTGGCGAGCGCTACAAACAGCGATCCGGCCTGACACCCCATCATGCGAAATGCATTAAGGCTGGTTCGGTCAGTTTCAGAACGACTGATCATGACGGCCAGCGCGCCATAGGGTGTGTTGATGCAGGAGTAGATCGCTCCGAACACGATATAGGTCAGTCCCGCCCACAGAACTTTACCTGTGGGAGAAAGCGGCAGGGCCAGAAAGCAGAAAAAGCCGGTGATACCAAAAGGAATGGCAAGGCTCTGGATCAGACGCGGCACAATCCGTCCGCCCATGCGATCGACAAAGTAACCAATGGCCGGGTCGCAGAAGGCATCAACAATACGGGCGACAAGCAGTATCCACGAGACGGCGACAAGCGGAAGACCGTAAATATCCGTGTAATAATACATCAGATAGGATGAGGTCATGCCCCACATCATGTTAGATGAGACATCACCACAGCCGTAGGCTGCTTTTTCTTTCAGAGAAAGCGCCTGTTGTGACGGCATGTTTTCGTTTCCCTGACAGTACTTAAGTGAATCAGACGCTATCATGGGGCAGGGAAGTAGCAAAAGCTTTAAGGGATGCAGTTTTTTGAAAAGAAGGTAGCTGCCTGTTTGCCGCTGTTTCCCATTTCAGGCTCAGGAACGTCATTGTCACGATTACAAGCGTATAGAGTTCGACATCAATGAAGGCGAAGTAATGGCCAAGTATGAAGCGGCCGAAAGAACTGGAACGAAAACTGTCGAGCGCAGGTGTATATAGCAGCTTGAGACATTTTGTCGCATAAAACAATGACTGTTGCGAGGATGGCATTTCGGAGAGGGTTTCTCTGTCGGGACAGGAGGGTGACGATGCACCAGATCATTGTTCCCCATAACCAAGAGCCACCCCATTTTGCGATGATGAGGAGCAGTAGAAACAGAATGTGACGACGTAGGGTGAAGCATTGGCAAAACTGTCTTCACATGAGATGGCCATGTTCATAATTAGGTTGAAACGATGTATTTAAATAAAAATCATCGTTTAATATGTTAAATAAAAAAATTATTTCCCTCATATTGCATTATTGAGGCAATGTCTTTCGAGCATAACTAATTTCAAAGCCGTCAGGAACAGGTTTAAACGGCTTTTCTGGAGATCGATAACTGCTCTGAAATCGGCGGAGGCTTTCGATGTTGATCTGTCCAAGAACACAGTAATCAGCAATTCCTCCTTTGACTCGAAGAACATCTCGCTTCCAATTTTCTTTAAATGGCGCACGTATGCGACTATCACCATATTGTCTATCATTACACTGAATAATATATGCATGCATATCAAGTGCAGCCGATTCAACGAGGGCATTAAAAGTTTCAGTATCTTGGTTCCATTCAGGAACAAACAATGCATCAATCTTACCTCTTAGATATGATCTATATTTAATATTTGTAAGCTCGCTACAAATTAAAATAGAAAATCTTAAATTTCCATGCTGAATGATGGGCGGCTTTTTCCATTTTAGTTCTGGACTCATTTCGAGATTATTTAGTCTTCGAAGTTCAGACTCTTCGTGTAAGGCTGGATTCTGCTTATCTTGCCGATATATCATAAGCGAAGGAAAACCCAAGCCATCATGCAACAGCGAGGACCAAACTTGATTTCGAACTTTAGATTTTTTTGTATGTAAGTATTCTATACCAGTTATCAGAGAAATACCTTTTCCTTGTAGTTTCCGTGCAATACGAATAAACCAATGCGCAGGCAATGAAAGTTCTGGCATAATTAGATACCTACTTTCTTGAGATTCTGAAATTATTTTGTTGAGTAGTCTATTTAATCGTGCATATCTTCTCGTATCAGGATCGGGCTGATTCATTACTGCAGCGGTCCAACTATTAAAATCAGTCTGCCAACTTGATACGGCTATGACGTAGTTTAACGATGTCTCTTTATTTGTAACTTGGAGAACTCCATTTTTATCGAAATAGGGAGTGCTTCCATTAAAAGAAAACCCACGGATAGCTAACGTAACAGTCCGCAATAAATCAATACCTTTTTTGGTATAATTTTCTCTATTTATAATAAATATCTCACCTATACTAAATGGTCTGGTTGAAAAGATGAAACCATATGGTAGGCCTTTAAGTTTAGTCCATCTAGATAGAATTTTTACACCTGAAACTATATTGCTATTTAATAATTCTTCTGGATGATCCCATGATGTGATCGCTTTTTTTGAAAGTGCGCTGCTCTGCAAGATCATCTCTTTTGGTAAACCCAGAAAACGGAATGGGAGATGAGCAAGGTCACAAGAAAAGAGTTTTTTCTGTTTTGTTTGAAATTCTTTTTTAGAACGAGGCCAATTTAGAAAAATGCCAGAAACAGATGATGGATGGTATTCTGACATGAAATTTTTCCATTCTTGTTTTCCAGATTGTGAGAGTGTTGTCGGAATTGCTGCAGAAATACTTTCTTGAATTGTACTAAAAACTTGCTTTTCCCATTTCAAAATTATCTCATCCTGAGAAAGGTTAGTGTTAGGATGGCATGCTTTTATAATAGCAAAGCAACTCTTTTTGACCGATAAGCACAGCTTCTCAAGTGCATTAATGATTTTTCTAATATACGCGAAATCTTCGCAAGCAGCAGCTAATTTTATCACGCGTGGAAGATAAATCTCTAAGTCAAAAAACTTAGGTAATACAATAACATGCTGTATAAATGCTTGAAAAAAAGCATGTCTATGTTGTTGCCATGCTTGCGGGTGTAAATCTCGCTCATAAGCCTCAAGATCACGTAATTTAATTGCGAAAACGGCGCGTCTCATAGTTAATGCATCGGTCTTCCTTAGATTGTCTGCAGCTTCACCATCATTCTGAGTCGCTGACAATAAATCAGTCCCTACTTGGGAGGATGAATGTGGTAACCAAGGCATTGCACGCCATTCACTGGTTCGCTCATGTATTTGATGAATAATAGAATTGACAAGTGCTTTTCCATTTTCACCAGATAATAAGAATATTTTATTTTTTTTATTTGAAAATTTAATTTTACTTTTCTGTCTAGGCTTATCTAGATAATTTGGTTTGTAAATTATTTCATTATTTTGATGGTTGTTCCATGCAAGAATATTCCCTGATCTACTGAATATCCACTCCCAAATCTCATTTGGCGAACGAAAATTTGAAGTATTTTCCATAACTAGCATAATATCGTCAACATAGCGTCCATAATGTAATGGAACAATTTGACGTTCGATAATCCTATCTAATTCGAGCAATGCAACATTTGCGACTACAGCAGATGCTGGTAGTCCAACAGGCAGGCCTTTTTTCAATGGTGTATTGGCTGCCCAAGCGTGCAATCCATTAACAAATAAACGATTGAGTTTTTCTTGTGTCGACGATAACTCGATATTTAATATTTTATTATAAAAATCAGAATCAAGCATAAATTTTGGATTAAGATTATGATAAAATGAATTTATATCTGCTGTAATGGCAATGATTTCTTTGTTGTTTTGCAATGCATATTGCATTGCAGCAATACCAGTATCGCGCCAGTCTCTAAATGGTTTTAAATATGGTAAGAATGATCCTAAAGAGAGGAGATTTAATTCATTTCCACTTTTCTTTCGCCGCAAGCGATTACCATAGGCGCTGGATGTGAGTTTGCTATCAAATAAATGTCCAACTTTTATTATCCAAAGGGCGGATAAAACATGAAAATCTAAACTGCATTGTGCCATGACGCGAAACTCGGCCTTAGGTTTCTCTGCATTCTCTTTGGTAGCAAGAGTTTCACAAAACTGTTTCCAGTTATCCGAAGGAGAAGAAAAAATTAGATTAGATTTATAACCTTCTTGATTATCAAGAAGGGAAGCCGGGCTGATGGATTTCGCAGATAAAGTCCATTCACCATAAAAATTTTGCGAAGATACCCATGTTTCATCTAATCCATTAATTTTTTCTAATAACATTAGAAGGTTTTTATATAGATTTTCTTCGTATAAAGCTATCAATTCTAACGATGGATGAGAGGAATAAAAAAGATCTACTTTCGCTTTTCGATAAGCTAGAATTAAATCTGATAGTTCTATCATGACTATATGTTCCATTTAATTAAAAAAGTTCCTTTTTAAGGAGATTCTTCTTTTTGTAACTTTTATTTGAGATTATGACAAGATCACGACAATATGCTCCATGTGACTGTGATTTATAATTCATCAATATGATGCAGATATTGAAATCGAGAAGTATATTCGCCATCAAAGTGTGTCTAGAACCTTTTTCATGCCTCAACTAAGGTAGAAACCACTCACCGAACCCTCTCCAGCCTCAACCGCCCGCGCTCATCCGTCAGATGCAGGCACGTCAGCACCGCCGCTAGCGTAGCCCCGGCGAGGTTTCCGAAAATGACAAGGCTCATCAGCACAATCTGGTAGCGGGAGGCGGCGACAGGGCTCATCCCGGCAAGCAACTGTCCGGTCATGATGCCGGGAAGCGTAACAAGTCCGGCTGCCGACATCTGGTTCAGTGTCGGGATCAGCGCCGTGCGGAGCGCCTTGCGGATGGGGTCTTCCAGCGCCTTCAGGCGTGTCGCGCCGAGCAGGATGCGGGCTTCGATAGCCGAGCGATCCCGTGTCACGGCGGTCAGCAGACTGTTCAGGGTGAGACTGGTGGCGTTCATCACGTTGCCGATAATCAGCCCCGCCATGGGAATGGTAGCCCGTGCGGCGAACAGTGGGTGAGGGCGCAGGCTGGTGAGGAAGCCCATCGATGTCGCCAGAGCCGCGCCGAAAAGGATCGAAGCGCCAGCAATGCCGTAATGCCAGCGTGACACCATGCGTGATGTCTGACGGTTTCCTGCCTCGAAGGTTCCCGCGCACAGGATTACGGCGAGCACGGCGAATGTCAGGAACAGCGACGTCTGCCCAAACACAAACAGCAGCACATTGCCGATCAGCAGCAACTGCACCGACATGCGCAGCGCCGCGATGACAATGGACCGGCCCGTTTTCAGAGCCAGTATTTGCGAGGCAACCGCACAGGCGAGGATAAGGCAAGCCGCAATAGCAAGGTCAAAGGGCGTGATAAGGGCAGGGGCCATGCGTCAGGCTACCTCTTCCAGCCGACCATCCCGCAGGATGGCGCGCCGGTCGGCCAGACGTTCAACCTGAGCGGCATTATGCGACACCAGAACAATGATCCGGCCCTCGTTTTTCTGGCGTGTGATCAGGTCTTCGACCAATGAAGTGGATTGAGGATCAAGGGCGGAAGTCGGCTCATCCAGAAGCAGAACCTGTGGGTCGTGTAAAAGCCCCCTGACAAGAGCCAGTCTCTGTCGCTCACCGGTTGAGAGACCACGAAGCTCGGCAGTCAGCATCCGTTCAGGCAGGCCGACTGCTGAAATGAGAGCCCGGGCCTGCGGGGTGCCCGCAATATGGTCGCTGACGTGCTCGCTCCACCATCCCGGTTCCGCCGGAAAGTAGGCGACACGCTGCCGCCAGACATGGCCGGCCATGCTCAGGGAGTTTTCACCATCCAGAGTGAGTGTGCCGGTATGCGGGTCAAGGTCCGCGACCAGACGCAGCAACAGGGATTTGCCGCTACCTGATGCGCCAGTGATGGCCAGGCACTCGCCGTGCGCGACATGAAAGGTGACCGGACCGACCCGTTCAGACCTGAGTTTATCAGCAATAAGGCCGGTATTTTTGCTCATGAATGACTTTTAGCGAAACGGCGGGAAGGCCGCAATTCCGCTGAAAATGCTGTGTTTTTATGTGAACAATCCATAAGATACAAAAGTTTAATATCGTGAAATTGACGAAAATCATGGAGCCGACCGTCGAGTTGCGTGCTTGTTGCGCTCGCAGGTCAAACATCTGCTGTTCACATCTGCCTTCAGGGGAGAACGCACATGGCACGCGTAGCAGGAAAAGTAGCGATTATCAGTGGTGCGGCTTCGGGCATCGGCAAGGCGACCGCCATGCTTCTGGCAAAGGAAGGCGCGTCTGTTGTTATCGGCGACCTGAAAGAGGAAGACGGTCAGAAGGCCGTTGCGGAAATCGAGGCGGCAGGCGGCAAGGCGCTGTTCGTCAAGCTCGACGTCAGCAAGGAAGCTGACTGGAAAGCGGCGATCGACGCAACGATCGCAAAATTCGGAAAACTGGATATTGCCGTCAACAATGCGGGCATCGCTTACACGGGCACCGTGGAGAGCACCGATCTCGCGCATTGGCAGCGTGTGATTTCAATCAACCTCGACGGTGTGTTCCTCGGCACGAAATACGCCATTGAAGGCATGCGCAAGCATGGCAAGGGCGGGTCGATCGTCAACCTGTCCTCGATCGAGGGACTGGTCGGTGATCCGACGCTGGCCGCCTACAACGCCAGCAAGGGCGGTGTGCGCCTGTTCACCAAATCATCCGCGCTGCACTGCGCCAAATCCGGCTATGCGATCCGCGTAAACTCGGTGCATCCGGGTTATATCTGGACGCCGATGGTGGCTGGTCTCACCAATGAGCAAGCTGAAGCCAGACAGAAGCTGGTGGATCTGCATCCGCTCGGTCATCTTGGTGAGCCGGACGATATTGCTTACGGCATTCTCTACCTCGCATCCGATGAATCCAAGTTCATGACGGGGAGCGAACTGGTGATCGACGGTGGTTACACCGCTCAGTAACGAGCAGATCTGACGCCCGCTGTGTCGTAGCATCAGCGGGCGTTAATCTCGTCAGAAAATGAATTAGCCGACTTCCAGTGTTGTCACATTGAATGACGACAGCATGTGCGGACCAAACGACGTGGAAATCGCCACGTCAGCCGCATCGCGCCCTCGTGCAATGACAATCCGACCGATACGCGGCTCATTGTGACGCGCATCCTGCGTGTACCAGCTCCCATCCATCCACACCTCGAACCACGCCGAAAAATCCATTGGATCGGGTAAAAGCGGCACACCGATATCGCCCAGATAGCCTGTGCAGTAGCGGGCCGGAATGTTCATGCAGCGGCAGAGCGTGACAGCCAGATGCGCGAAATCACGGCAGACGCCCGTGCCTTCACTCCATCCTTCCCATGCTGTGCGTGTGCAGCGGGCATTGGCGTAATTGAATTTGATGTGATTGTGCACATAATCGACAATGGCCTGTACACGCCCCCAGCCGGGAGCAATATGCCCGAACATGGACCATGCGAATTCCGACAGCACATCCGTCTCACAGTAGCGGCTGCCCAACAGGAAAACGAGCAGATCGGAGGGCAGGTATTCCACGGGGGTCTGCTCTACGCCCCATCCCTGTTTTTCCGGCAGGCCGCTGTCATAAATCGTAAAGTCAACCCATGTACGGAACCGTCCTGCGGGCGCAAGGAGGCGTGTGCAACGGTTACCAAACCCGTCGATATAGCGCTGTACCGGGACGAAGGGATCGATTGAGGCTCGCTGAGGTGTCAGCAGATCATTTTCCCGCTCCGGACGAATATCGAGCATCAGAACCAGAGGCGTTGGCGCAGGAAAGTCTATGGAAATGTCGTATCCGGCTCTGATTTCCATGAATTCTCTTTCCTTTTCGGGTCGTAACAAATGCAGCAATGGTGTTTCTAGCAACAGCAGACACGATCCTAGTCTGTAACGATCTTCAGGTGCTACAGTTCTCTTGAAGAAATTACTGTCTGCCCTTGAAGAAAGGCATGGCTTGTGTGAGTCCGGACAGCCAACCGTCCCAACCCGGGTATGAAAAATCGATGACCGATAACCGTTCCCAGCTTTCTTCCTCGTCATTTCTGACGCCCGAAGATCCGTCACCTGTGATCGTGCATGGAGGAACCGATCCCCGGTCGCCTTTGCTGCTTGTCAGTGACCATGCGGGACAGGCCATTCCGTCTGTTCTGGGAGATCTGGGTGTGCCGGAAGAGGAGCGGGCCAGACATATTGGCTGGGATATCGGCATTGACGGGGTGGGGCGGACGCTGGCCGATCTGACCGGTGCCTTGTTGATCGAGCAGAGCTATTCACGGCTTGTAATCGACTGCAACCGTGCGCCGGGCCATGAGACCGCCATCGTGACCATTAGTGACGGGACACCTGTGCCAGCCAATCAGAATGTGAGCGCGACGGAAGCCGCACTTCGCACACAGGCCATCTTTGATCCCTATCACACCCGTATCGGTGAGGAACTGGATCGGCGTGAAGATGAAGGCATCGAGACTTTTCTGATCGCCCTGCATAGTTTCACGCCAGAGATGCAGAATTTCAGACGGCCTTGGCACTGCGGCGTGCTGCATAATCATGACCCGCGTTTCGGACGGATCATCATCGACTGTCTGAGCGAGGAAGGTCTGACCGTCGGAGACAATGAGCCCTACGAACTGACGGACACGAGCGATTACACGGTTCCTGTGCATGGGGAGCGTCGCAAGATCCCTCATGTGGAGATCGAAATCCGGCAGGATCTGATCACGGCTGAACCCGGTCAGAAGGAATGGGCGGAGCGGCTCGCTCGCATTCTGCCTGAAGCCATGAAGCGCTATCATGAGCAGTATGGCAGCCACCCCACCACGGAAGCAGAGTAATGAGTGAGTTCCGCATTACCGGCAAAGCGAAACTGGCCGGTGTGATCGGTCACCCGGTGACGCATTCCCTGTCACCCGTGCTGCATAATTACTGGCTTGCCCGCAAGGAAATTGACGGTGCCTATGTGCCGCTGTCCGTCGCTCCGGACGTCTTTGTCACAGCCGTCAAAGGCTTGCAGGCATCGGGCTTCAGGGGTGCCAACGTCACCATTCCTCATAAGGAAGCGGCTTTCGCCATCGCTGACGAGGTGGACCCAATGGCCCGCATCGCAGGGTCGGTCAACACGCTGGTGTTCCGTGAGGATGGCACCATCCACGGCTCCTCCACAGATGGGTTTGGCTATATTGCGAACCTTGAAGCGGACGGAATTGATGTGACGGCGTTGGCCAACCGGGGACCGGCGCTGCTGCTCGGAGCGGGCGGGGCTGCGCGTTCCATCGCGACAAGCCTGCTGGAGAAAGGCTTTCAGGTCATTTTCTCCAATCGGACTGCCGAGCGTGCCGATGGGCTCGCAAACGAACTCGACGCGGCATGGCGGCGCCATTTCCCGAAAGGTGATGCGCCCCGGCTTTCCACTGTCGCGTGGGATAAGTGGGAAGAGCAGCTGAGCGAGTTGGCGTTGGTGGTGAACACTACCTCGCTGGGGATGCAGGGCGGCCCCGCTCCAGACTGGACGCCGGATCTCAGTAGGGCGTCCAGTCATCTGGTCGTCTCGGACATCGTGTATGTCCCGCAGGAAACGCTATTTCTTAAAGCGGCCAAAGAACGGGGACTGACAACATCAGGCGGGTTGGGGATGCTGCTGCATCAGGCACGTCCTGGCTTCAAGGCATGGTTCGGCGCAGACACAGAGGTCGATGAAGCCACGGCCGCGTATATTCGCGCCGCTCTGAACAAACGCTGATTCCCATGAAAGTCCTGGGTCTTACTGGCGGAATTGGCATGGGCAAGACGACGGTGGCCCGTATGCTCAGTCGCGCCGGTTTCCCGGTTTTTGATTCAGACGCCACCGTGCATCGTCTTCAGGGGCCGGGTGGCGCAGCCGTTCTTCCGATTGGAAAGCTCATTCCGGCTGCGTTGTTGAAAAACGCGCATGGTCAGCTTTCACTGGATCGGCTGGAACTCAGAAAAGCTGTGATGGCGCACCCTGATCTGATCAAGCAGCTTGAGAAAATCATTCATCCTCTGGTGTTTGCAGCCCGTGATCGGTTTTTCAAACGATGTCGTCGTCGGGGAGCGGACTGGGTCGTCATTGATGTTCCTCTGCTGTTCGAGACAGGCGGAGAAAAACATTGTGACAAGGTCGCTGTCGTTTCAGCGCCACGCCGTACGCAGGTCGCCCGGATTGCCCGCAGACGAGGCATGACACCTGCGGAGGCGCAGAGAATGATCGCCCGACAAATGCCAGACCACGAAAAACGGCGGCGTGCGGATGTGGTAATTCGCACAGGACTGTCGATGGCTGATACAAGGCGCGAGGTGAGGGCACTGATCAGGGAAATGCGCGCATGAAACGCTCGGTTCTGTTCGATACGGAAACTACGGGGCTTGAGCCGACCAAAGGCGACCGTGTGATTGAAATCGCGGCGCTTGAACTGTTAGGCGATCTGCCGACCGGCAAGGCGTTTCATGTGCTGATCGACCCGGAGCGCGATATTCCGGAAGAGGCATCCCGTGTGCATGGCTTCACGCGGTCCGATCTGGAGGGGAAGCCGAAATTTGCCGCTATTGCCGATGATTTTCTGGAATTCATTGGTGATGATGAGCTGATTGCCCACAACGCAAGCTTCGATTTCGGGTTTATCAACGCCGAGATGGAGCGTGCTGGCAGACCGCCTCTCGATCCCTCACGCAAGGTCGATACGCTGGAACTGGCGCGGGAACGCTTCCCCGGCATGCCCAACAGTCTCGATGCGCTGTGTCGCCGGTATGGCATCGACCTGTCAGAGCGCACGACCCATAACGCTCTGCTCGACTGCAAACTGCTGGCCGATGTCTATGTCGAACTCATGGGCGGTCGTCAGCATGGGCTGGGACTGGGCGGAGAGGACGGCAATGACTCACCGGTTGCACGTTACACGGGACCGGGACCGGGAACGAGAACGCCCGTTCTGATACAGCCGAGTGCAGAGACACTGGCGGCCCATGCTGCTTTTGTTGGAAAACTGTCTGATCCTGTCTGGACTGCAGGCGAGAAAACGGATGCCTGATCTTTCAGGCGACGAGCGTCACGACCGCCCGAAGTCCATTCGGTTTGCGGTTGTGCAGCACCACATCGCCGCCCTGACCACGAATGATCGTCCGGGTGATGGCCAGCCCCAGACCGGTGCCGCCAGTTTCCCTGTTACGGCTTTCCTCGCCCCGCACGAACGCTTCGAACATCCGCTCCAGATCGTCTTTCGGCAAGCCGGGACCGTCATCCTCAACCGTTACGGTCACCCGTCCATTACGCGGCGGGCGGATAGTCACCATCGCGTTGCCACCGTAATTGACGGCGTTATTGATCAGGTTGGTGAAGGCCCGTTTCAGTCCCATCGGGCGGCCTTTTGTCATCACCGTTCCATTGAAGTCGGCCAGAATGATCCGGTCGGCATCCGCCGGGCGACTCTCGGCAACATCATCAACAACTGTTTGTAAGAGCGCATGCAGGTCCAGCGTGATCAGGGGCTCACTGGCTGAGCTGTCCTTGCTGAATTCAAGCGTTGCTTCAACAAGGCACATCAATTCATTGATGTCATGAAGGAATTTTTCCCGCATTTCATCGTCTTCAATGAACTCGGCCCGTAATTTCATCCGCGTGATAGGGGTCCGGAGATCATGACCGACCGCAGAAAGAATGCGTGTTCGTTCCGAAATGAATCGCCGGATACGGGCTGCCATCGCATTGAAGGCGGCGGCGGCCTGAGCCACTTCCAGCGGTCCTTCCTCGGACAACGGAGGTGAGGCGGCATCAGGCGCAAAAGCGGCGGCTGCGGCGGACAGTGTGCGGACCGGCAAAAGCAGGCGTCTGACGCCCCAGACAATCAGCAGGCCACTGCCAACCGTCATCAGGCCGAGCGCCAGTGGGAAGGTTGCTGAGTTGAACGGATTGGGCGCAGGCAGGCGATAACGAATGACCAGCCATCGCGTATCATTGGGCAACTGAAAAGCCAGTCCCCGGTAGCGTTTTCTGTGATCCGGCAGCCATGCCACGCGCTTGGGTGGGAAGGGAAACAGCAGGTCTTTCAGGCGACGCTGTTCAAGAGACGGTCCGAGGCATTGGGGATCGGCAGAATGTTGTGGCTCCCCGTTAAAACTGCCGTCGGGCCCCTGATGTGTCAGGTCATGACAGAGTTCAGGAGGGCCACCGCCTCCTCCGCCAAATAAAGGTGCGTGCGTGCCGTTTCGAAAGAAGCGTAATTGAAAGGGAGGAGGCCCAGGGTGCGGCCCTCCTGGACCCGCCATGTCATCAAGTGGACTGTTCCTGAAACCTTCAGGGACAAAAAACAGCTTCTGGAACTCCAGCCAGCTTTCCTGCCGGACCATGTCCATGTCAGGCTCATCAGCGAGGCGTACGGAAAAGCTGGACGGAGGATCCAGCTCCCGCAATTCCTGATCCCGTTCTGCAGGAGGGTCTTCCGCGACTGAACGATAGATCATCAGGGTGCGAAGCAGATCCTGATGCGCGACGAACCGTTCATGGAACGTGATTCTGTCCATGGTCTCGACCACGAGCCCCATGACAGCCAGTCCCACGAAACCCACGGTCAGAAGCAGACTCATCCGTGCCGCAAGAGAGCGCGGCAGAAACCGGACGTGCCAATTCTGGGGAAAATGTCGGTTCACAGCGTCCGTAGCGCCGACAGGTCCGCCATATCAGCGGCGCTCGACATCAGCGGCCAGCACATAACCCCCGCCGCGCACCGTCTTGATAAGCTGGGCATTGCGCCCGTCATCCTCCAGCTTGCGTCGCAGGCGGCTGACGGCCACGTCGATCGCCCGATCGAAAGGACCGGCCTGTCTGCCACGCAGGAGGTCAAGCAGCATGTCGCGGGTAAGCACCCGGTTAGGCCGCTCCAGAAGAGCCAGAAGCAGGTCGTACTCGCCACCCGTGAGGGAGACTTCCGCCCCATCGGGATTCAGCAAGCGGCGACGGGCAAGTTCCAGTCGCCAGCCCGCAAAAAGGATTTCACGCGCTTCGGTCGAGCCCTGTTCCTGACTTTCGCTGACACGACGCAGCACCGCGCGGATACGGGCCAGCAGTTCCCGGGGATTGAACGGCTTGGTGACATAATCATCTGCGCCGAGTTCCAGACCGATGATACGGTCCGTTTCTTCATTCATCGCCGTCAGCATGATGATCGGCACATTGGCCTGACTGCGGAACCAGCGGGCGAGGTCCAGTCCCGACTCGCCGGGCAGCATCAGATCGAGCACGATCAGATGATAATGCCCCTGTCCCCAGACACGTCTGGCTTCACGCCCGTCACGGACGCTGGTGACACGCATCTGGTTGCGTTCAAGGAATTTTGACAGAAGATCGCGGATTTCGCGGTCATCATCAATGATCAGTATATGGGAAGTCTGCTCCATGAATCGTTTATAAAACAACAGAAGCCGCCTGTGCAGGCCATGTTGCACTCTGTTGCACTTCGGGAGGTGTCGTACGATTTGACCGACAGGAACGAGCAGTCGATCATGTCCCAAGATCAGAGTTTCCCACGGCCATCTTTCAAAATAAACGGACTGGAGAGCGATGTGATGGATGGTTTCGGATCTTGTGGTCCACGACTACGAGGCGCATTGCTCACGGCCAGTCTGGGCTGCGCCGTGGCATCCTTTATGGTCGTGGTTTCTCCCGGTGCCTTGGCTCAGTCACAGCCCGCTCACTCAATTTCAGAGAATCGCGATACGGTAACGGGCGACAATCCTGATCTGGATATTCCCGAAGCCCCTCCTGCAAAGCCGGCTTCAGACAGTCCCCAACCTGCCGTTATTGCTGCCATCATCACAACTGAATCGCTCGGCAGTCTGATTGATCGGGATGTGCAGGCCGTCACAGGCGGCAACCTTGGCCACATCGTTGACGTTCTGATTGACGTTGATGGAGAGATGCAGGCGGTGGTGATCGATATTGGTGGATTTCTTGGCGTTGGCAATCGCCGTGTCGCCGTTGCCTCGGACCTGATTCAGGTCAGTCACAGCAATCCGCAGGCCCCCGTGATCATGCAGGTTTCAGCGGCAGTGATTCGATCCGCTCCTGAATATAAAAGAGGGGACAGGAATGCGTCCGTCCTCACAGGTCCGCGCCTGCTGGCCTCAGGCCAGCCTGCTGGCGCCTCCACGTCCTCGTCGACTGAAACGATTTCAGTGAAACCAGCCACCAATCCAGATCCATCCCCGCCTGCATCCTCTTCTGGCGGGTGAACGCGTGGCAGACGCACGCATTCCTGCCTGCCGTGATCAATGCAACAGAATGTCTGCGGCCAAAGGCAGGCTGACATCATGAAAAAGCTTAAACCCAACAGCACGATGGGGCTGGATGGGGTCAGCTTTTTCGTCGCCAACCTTCAGGCCGCCTTTGGTCCGTTTGTCTCGGTCTATCTCACGGAGCAGCACTGGACGCAGGGAGAAATCGGCATTGCCCTGACGATCGGTTCCGTCACGGCGATGGCCAGTCAGGTGCCCGCTGGCGCGCTTGTGGATGCTCTGAGGAACAAACGGCTTATTGCCGAACTGTCCATCGTCGCCATCATCGCATCCTGCCTCATCATGGCGATCATGCCGGACCGTCTGCCAGTCGCAATTGCCGAGGTTCTGCATGGTCTGGCGAGTTGCACGCTCAATCCGGCCATCAGCGCCCTGACGCTTGGCGTCGTCGCTGTGGCAATTGCCCGCGACCCGGACAAGGCAAGAAGCGCGCTGGGTATCCGCTTCGGGCGTAACGCCAGCTTTGCCGCCGTCGGCAATGCCCTGTCTGCTGGCCTGATGGGAGCCGCTGGCTATTTCATTTCGTCGAGGGCGACGTTTTTTCTGGGGGCGGCTATGGCTGCTCCCGGTCTGATTGCCCTTCGCATGATCGAGCCGATCGGGACACCGCTCGACCGAAGCGCTTCGGGGTTGGCTGAAGGCGAGAATCCCCAGCAGGCAAAGGTGCGATCCTATCTCAGTCTATTGAAAGAGCCGGGCCTGTTCGCTTTCGCACTGTGCGTCGTGTTCTTTCATCTTGCCAACGCTGCAATGCTGCCACTGGCGGCGGGACAGATCACAAAAGATGCCGGTCATTCGGCGGAAATTATCATTGCGGCCTGCATTCTGGCGCCGCAGCTTCTGGGGGCTGTCCTGTCGCCGTGCATCGGGCGTTGGGCGGAAACAGTCGGACGGAAACCCGTGATGATTCTGACCTTCATGGCGCTTCCGCTACGCGGCATTCTGTTGAGCTGCACATCCAATCCCTGGCTTGTCGTGCCATTTCAGATGCTGGACGGAATCAGCTCGGCATCATTTGGAGTCATGCTGCCTCTTGTGGCGGCGGACCTGACCCGCCGCACCGGACATTTCAACCTCTGCATGGGGCTGCTCGGGCTTGCCATGGGGCTGGGCGCGAGTTTCAGCACGACGCTGGCGGGAGCCGTGGCCGATCACTCGCTTCGATATGCGTTTCTGCTGCTGTCCGCCTCGGGAGGTATCTGCCTGCTGCTGATTGTTTTTCTCATGAGGGAAACCCGCCTGAATAATCCGGGCATGCAGCAGGCCTGAATCTGCGACATCAGACTGCGATGAGCCTATCCCATTCTTCCACCAGAATGGCGTCGACCTGTTCCATCGTGGCGGTTACGCCGAGCTTTCTCAGGCTGGTGACGCCAAACTCTTTGATCCCGCAGGGGACAATGCCATCGAATGCAGACAGGTCCGGATCAACATTGATTGAAATTCCGTGCCAGCTGACCCAGCGCGTCACTCTGACGCCAAGAGCCGCTATCTTGGCTTCTTCTCCAGTGCGGGGATCGACGACCCAGACACCGACACGCCCCTCACGCCGCTCTCCCTTAACGCCGAGGCGGCCCAGTGTTGCGATGATCAACTGTTCCAGAAACGAGACGTAAGCCCGCAGATCACGCTCAGGTACGGGGCCATGAGGGTGCGACAGATCCATCATCAGATAGGCGACCCGCTGTCCGGGGCCATGATAGGTCCACTGACCGCCACGTCCGGCGGGATAGGTGGGGTATCCCCGTGGGTTGAAAAGATCGGCATCCTTCGCGGATGTGCCCGCCGTGAACAGGTGCGGATGTTCAAGGAGCCAGATTCGCTCCTGCGCCTCCTCAGCGCGAATCTCCCGGACCGTTTCTTCCATGCGGGAGAGAGCCACCGGATAGGGGACGAGTTCGTTCGATCTTTCCCAGACGATTCCGTTGTCGGCCCGGAATTTTTCCGGGACGACCCCACGTGGAATGGCCGTATCGGCAATTAAATCAGGTTGTTTGTCACGAATCGTACATTCAGACATTGCAGCATTCTCAAGCATCAGTTATACGCCCCTCCAACTTCAACCGGTATCACTCAAATGAGGCTGGTTGTCACGGGCGGCCGTGGCGGAATGGTAGACGCGCAAGCTTGAGGTGCTTGTGGGGGAAACCCTGTGGAAGTTCGAGTCTTCTCGGCCGCACCAAAGTTACCCTGAAGTCAGGGTTTTACTTTCAAAAAAAAGACAGTGATGTAAATCAAACCACCCTGCAGAAAATGCGGGGGTGGTCTGTCTTTGTTTTTGTTAAATATTTTCGTTTTGCCCCGTTTTTAACAGACTTCTGCACTAGAACAGAGTGGCGAGACCGATTTAGAGTCTCCACCATCTGGGCGCGGGAGGTCTGCTCGTGTGCCCTGTTCCGTAGCATGGATAAAGGTACTACTTCGTGATCAAGCCTTTACGTAAAGCAGTTCTTCCGGTTGCCGGACTTGGAACCAGATTCCTTCCCGCCACCAAAGCCATGCCGAAAGAGATGCTGCCTGTCGTGGACAAGCCGTTGATCCAGTATGCGATCGACGAGGCCCGCGCCGCAGGTATTGAAGAAATTTGCCTCATCACGGGGCGCGGCAAAGATTCTCTCATCGATTATTTCGATGTCGCTTTTGAGCTTGAGCATACGCTCCGCGAGCGAAACAAGCTCGATGCCCTGAAAGCTCTTGAGCAAAGCAGCATCGAAGCCGGCTCACTGATTGCTGTGCGTCAGCAGGAACCGCTGGGCCTTGGCCATGCGATCTGGTGCGCCCGCAGCTTCATCGGTGATGACCCGTTTGCCATTCTCCTTCCGGATGATGTCGTGCAGGGAAAAGTCGCCTGCATGAAACAGCTTGCCGACGCATATTACGCGACGGGTGGCAGTGTGGTTGCCGTGGAAGAAGTTCCCCGCGAGCACACCAATCGTTACGGCATCCTGAAGCCGGGGAAGGATGACGGTAAGCTGGTCGAAATTACCGGTCTGGTCGAAAAGCCGAAGCCGGAAGATGCGCCGTCGAACCTCTCCATCATCGGACGCTATGTCCTGACCCCGGACATCATGCCGTTCCTGTCCCTCCTTGAAAAAGGAGCCGGTGGTGAAGTGCAGCTGACAGACGCCATGGCCAAGACCCTCGGCAAGACGCCGTTCCATGGTCTGCGCTATGAAGGCACCCGATTCGACTGCGGTAACAAGATCGGCTTCCTTGAAGCCCAGATCGCCTTTGCTCTTGAGCGTCCTGAACTCGCGCCGGATGTGAAGACGTTCCTCAAAAAATATACGGGAGCTGTCTGATATGAGCTTCAAACATACTTTCGAGCAGACCAGTCTGCGTGAATATGACATCCGTGGCATTGTCGGTAAGACACTGAATGTCGAAGATGCATTCGCTATCGGCCGCACCTTCGCCAGCATTGTTCTGAAGAACGGCGGCAAGACGGTCGTGATCGGTTATGACGGTCGCGTGTCCTCGCCGTCTCTGGAAGAGGCGCTGGTCAACGGTGCGGTCGCTTCCGGTGCTGATGTGATCCGTATCGGCCGTGGTCCGACCCCGATGCTGTATTTCGCATCCGTCACGCTGAAGGCGGACGGCGCGATCATGGTCACGGGCAGCCACAACCCGGCCAACTACAATGGCTTCAAGATGATGCTGGCCAACAAGCCGTTCTTCGGTGAGCAGATCAAGCATCTCGGCCATCTGGCGCGCGAAGGCGATGTCGTTCCTGAAACAAAGGGCACGGTGAAAACCGTCGATATCAAGAAAGAGTATATCGAACGCCTTCTGAAGGATTACGACGGCGGCGACCGCAAGCTGAAGGTTGTCTGGGACAACGGCAACAGCGTGGCTGGCGACATTCTTCCGGCCCTGCTCGACAAGCTGCCGGGTGAGCACATCATCCTGAACGGCGAAGTCGACGGTACGTTCCCGGCTCACCATCCGGACCCGACGGTTGCGAAGAATCTCGAGCAGATCATCGCTTCCGTGAAAGAGAACAAGGCCGACCTCGGTATCGCCTTCGACGGCGACGCGGATCGTATCGGGCTTGTGGACGACAAGGGCGGCATCCTCTGGGGTGACCAGATCCTCGTTCTGCTGGCGCGTGACGTTCTCAAGAACCATCCCGGCGGCACGATCATCGCCGACGTGAAGGCGTCTCAGGTTCTGTTCGACGAAGTAAAGAAGGCTGGTGGTGAGCCGCTGATGTGGCGCACCGGTCATTCGCTCATCAAGTCGAAGATGGCCGAGACAAAGTCCCCGCTGGCTGGTGAGATGTCCGGTCACATCTTCTTCGCCGACAAATGGTACGGCTTTGACGATGCGATCTACGCCGCCATCCGGGTGCTGGGCATCGTCGCCCGCATGAAGGAGCCGCTGTCTGCGTTCCGCGAGGCTCTGCCGCAGACAATCTCCACCCCGGAAATCCGCTTTGACTGCGACGATCTGCGCAAGTTCAAGGTGATTGAGGAAGTGGCTGAGCGTCTCCGCAAGGACGGCGCGGACGTGTCCGAGATCGACGGTGTGCGCGTGAACACGCCGGACGGCTGGTGGCTGCTCCGCGCTTCCAACACGCAGGCCGTTCTGGTTGCGCGGTGCGAAGGCAAGAGCGAAGCCGGTCTGGACAACCTCAAGGCAGCGCTGACGCGTCAGCTTGAGCTGTCCGGTCTGGAAAAGCCTGACTTCTCAGGCGACAACGCCGGTCACTGATCAGGAAAAGGGGTGAAACGTGTGACGGATGATGCGTTTCACTCCTTTCTGGAGCCGGGCCAATGGGTCCGGCATCCCGATCATCCCGAATGGGGCGACGGGCAGGTGCAGTCGGCCATCTCCCACAGGGTGACAGTCAATTTCCTGCATATGGGCAAGGTAGTTCTTGATGCCCGTGTCGTGACGCTTGTCGTCATCTGAGCTGATTTTCCGCGATCATGCCCTGTGTGCCATGCACATCAGGCTGTCCGGCAAGGAGTTTCGCTTTCCAGCAGGGTCGTGCGGGTTTATACAGGACCTATGCAGTCCAGTTTAATCGACATTCAGGGCCGAAAAATCTCCTATCTCCGTGTTTCGGTGACAGATCGCTGCGACATGCGCTGTGTGTACTGCATGTCGGAAAACATGGAGTTTCTGCCGCGTCCTGAGGTTCTGACATACGAGGAACTGGAACGGCTGTGTGCAGTCTTCATGCAGCACGGCGTGAAGCGGATCCGCCTGACAGGCGGTGAGCCTCTGGTCAGACGCGATATTGGCGGCTTTCTGCTCTCGCTTGGACGCTGGATACAGCCTGACGCCACCACGCCGGGATTGGATGAACTGACGCTGACAACCAACGGCAGCCAGTTGCGCCGTTATGCGGATACTCTGGTGAAGGCTGGGGTTCGCAGGGTTAATGTCAGTCTGGACTCCCTGAAGCCTGAGCGTTTTTCCGCTATCACCCGGCGCGGTGACCTGCGTCAGACACTGGATGGTGTTCGCGCCGCTCGCGATGCGGGGCTGGCTGTCCGCATCAACACTGTGGCCATGAAGGGGATCAACGACGATGAGTTTGATGATCTGATTGCCTGGTGCGGTGAAATCGGCGCTGATCTGTGTCTGATCGAGACGATGCCGATGGGCGAGACTGGCGAAGACCGGCGCGCCCAGTATCTTCCGCTCCACGCGATCAGGCTTAGTCTTCAGAAACGGTGGACTTTCGAAGCCGCGAATGGCGCTGGTGGCGCTGGGCCGGCGCGTTATGTGCGGGTTGCGGAAACTGGGCAGAAACTGGGCTTCATTACGCCACTGAGTCACAATTTCTGCGACAGCTGTAATCGTGTGCGTCTGTCCTGCTCGGGGCAGCTCTACACATGCCTTGGATCAGATAATGCTGTGGACCTGCGTGCCATTCTGCGGAGCGGCGGAAGTGATGAGGACATTCTCAGGGCTATCGACCTCAGTCTTGCCCGCAAACCTTTCCGCCATGATTTTCTGATCCCGGATAATGATGCAGACGTGCAGGGACCAGCCCGTCTGATGAGTGTTACTGGCGGATAAATCAATCAGACTGTTGACGTATGCCGAACACGCACAGAGATTGGATGCGAACGGCATTTTCACGGAATTGGTGATTTTTCAATATATTCCGTGCCTCATGCCGTGATGCACAACATGAGGCAGGAAATGAGCGTCAGCAGCCGGATCAGTCCCGTTATTCAGGATATCGTTGAGAAAGCTCTTGAAGAAATCGAGACATCCCTGGACGCTCGCATCATTCTTGCAATGGACGCCGGTCTGAGAGGGCAGGGTATGGAGTCTGCGGACAGCCCTTACCAAATCATGTTCGTCTATGTGCATCGGCTGGACTGGTATCTGAAACTTTCTCCCGGTCCCGCGACGGTTGAACTACCTGCGTCGGATGATTTTTCCCTGACAGGATGGGATATCCGACATCTCGTTGAAAAAATGAAGCAGTCGGATGCAACGGAAACGAGATGGCTGAACAGTGGTGCAGTCTACCGTTCCGATGTGGATCTGATGAGGCGTCTTGCTGTTCTGCAGCGTCGCGTCTGGCAGCCTGCTCCTGCTCTTGCCGCTGAAATCAAAACCGCGACCAGCGTGCAGGGCAATTGGTCACTGGGCCATACTCTGACCACGGAAGAGTTTCTGACCCCCATGTATGCGGCGCTCTCTGGAAAAGTGATTGCGGAAGATAATGGCCCACCTCCAGGAGACATACGGGTACTGTATGAGGGGTTGAGTGAAGAAGTCACCAATGAGATGGATGTCATTCTTTCGAAAAAAGCGAAAAACGCCGCAAATTCTGATGCTCCACCCTGTTTTCGGTCCCAGATATTCATGAACGCCGAACTGGCACGTCTGCAGACGGTTGAGCTGCCGACACATCCTGCTCCGGATGACAGTATATTCGACCGTTTTCTGGCTGATACGATACGGCGGTTCGGCTGACGCAGGGAGGGATGGCATCGCAATCAGGGTGATGTCGACATCCGGGGAAAGCAGAGGGATAGGCGAAAGCAATGCAGTGCAACACGGAACAGGAAACCAGTGATCTCCTCGCTGAAGCCCGAAGAATCAGACTGACTATTCCTGAAGCCTGCCTGCCGGGTGTTACTGCCAATAGCAGACTTTTACAGACCTATATCGACCTTGTGCTGGAGCTGGAGCTCCCTGACAACTGTCCTCCAGCCTATGAGTACGAACCATGAGCCTGACTGCTGTCGCTATCGCCAACACGGTACGTTTCGGACTGCGAACAGCCCGGGATGTGGTGGAGACAACGCTGGAGGCGATTGGCACCCGTAACCAGACCTATCATTGTGTCACCCGGCTACTGACAGAGCGGGCGCTGCATATGGCTGACACGCTGGACGCCCGAATTGCCAACGGTGATCCGGTAGGCGTGCTTGCCGGTGTTCCCTTTGGCGTCAAGGATCTCTTCGACATGGAGGGACTTGTCACGACAGCGGGTTCGGTCGTGCTGAACGGCAATCCCCCGGCGACACAGGATGCTGCCGTCGTGCAGCGGCTTGTCGCGGCAGGCGCGATCCCTGTCGCCACGCTGAATATGGATGAATTCGCCTACGGTTTCTCTACTGAGAATGCCCACTATGGCACCACACGCAACCCAAGAAACACGGACTGTCTGGCTGGCGGCTCATCCGGTGGTTCAGCAGCTTCCGTTGCGGCGGGTCTGCTACCGTTCGCATTGGGGTCAGACACAAACGGCTCGATCCGTGTGCCTGCTTCTCTCTGCGGCGTCTGGGGCCTGCGTCCCACACAGGGGCTTCTTCCGTTAGACGGGGTTTACCCCTTTGTCGCCAGCCTCGACACGGTCGGTCCTTTTGCCGGAACCGTGACGGACCTTCAGCGTGTTTTTGAGGCCATGAACGGCCATGCGCTGGAGGAAATCGAAGACGTGCGCAGTCTGCGGATTGCCCGGTTGGGAGGCTGGTTCCTGCAGGATGTCGATCCAGCCATTCTTGACGGGATTGACCGTATACTGGCGTTTTTTGGAAGCCATAAAGAGGTTGATCTGGCCGAAGTTGCCCGTGCGAGGGCATCCGCTTTTCTGATTTCCGCCGCAGAAGGGGGCAATCTGCATTTGCCTCGTTTGCGAAAGACTCCCATGGACTATGATCCCGCAACCAGAGATCGGTTGATTGCGGGTGCCATGCTGCCATCGGCGGCAGTCGTTCAGGCGCATCGCTTCCGGAACTGGTTTCGCACGGGCCTGCATGAACTCTTCGAGCAGGTCGATGTGTTGCTCGCGCCAGCAACACCCGGTCCGGCTCCTCGTATTGATCAAGCGACCCTCTCGGTTGGTGGAAAGACTGTTTCTGCTCGCGCCAATCTTGGACTGTTCACACAGCCATTGAGTCTGGGAGGGATGCCCGTTCTTTCCGCCCCTCTGCCACCAGCGGCATCAGCTTCGACAAGTGGAATGCCTCTGGGAATACAGATCATTGCCGCTCCCGGAAAAGAGAATGTTCTTTTCGCGATCGGCAAGGCGCTTTCTCACGCGGGCCTTGCGGGATATCCCGTTCTGGGCGGGCCAGTACCAGACAAGGGCTGAGGAAAACGGGACGTTTCTATCGTCTGATGACGCCGAAATACTCTTCCAGAAGGTCGATGTTCCGAAGATTGGCCTTGAACGCAATATCGACCAGATCGCCCAGAACCGGCACAAGGTCAAAAGCTGCTTCCAGAGCAATATTGACCAGCATTTTAGCCAGCAGGCTGGTGGGAGCCTTCAGACGCCAGCCTTCCCAGACGAAAAGCAGGGAAAGAACCGTCATGATCACTGTGCCGCCAACCGGCAGCAGACCGATCAGGGCGTCTGCGCCCATGCGGAATTTTGTTCCCGGTATGCGAAGGGCCGCATCCAGAAACCACGCCAGCCGCCGCAGTCTCTGCAGACGCTGAAGCACGTCTCCAGAAAGTGGGGGCAGGATTTCTCCATTCAAAGCAGTCGCTGCATTCATACCAGAGATATGAGAATCGCCGATCTTCCGCGCAAGGATTGTAATGCAAAAATTTACTTTGCTTGCTAAGGGAGGCCGCTTCGCTCCGGCTTGTCGCACCTGCCAGCCGCCGGATGACACTGCTTTTTTCTGGAACCCATCCGGTTATGTACATCCCGTCCGCCGTCGCCGTTGCACGCGACAGTTTTCTTCTGGCGTTTCCTGCTCTTTTTTCGATCATCAATCCACTTGGGGCGGCGATCATCTTTATTCAGGCGGCAGGCAACTGCCCAGCGAGCGAACGTGCCCGGCTGGCGAAAATGGTCGCCTTTTACACCACGCTTCTGCTGATAGGCTCTGTCTGGATCGGCAGTCTGTTGCTCAGTTTCTTTGGCATCACCCTGAATGCTCTGCGCGTGGCAGGCGGTCTTTTTGTCGCGCGCGGCGGCTGGATCATGCTGCAAAGCCCCGCCGATGACGACCACCAGCGGCAGAGCCAGATCGTCAGTGAAGACGGCACTCCCATTTCAGCACCCAACTCGCAGGATATTGCGTTCTTTCCACTGACCATGCCTTTCACCGTTGGTCCTGGCACAATGTCTGTCGCCATCGCCCTGAGTTCCGGCGATAGCGGCAAGCATTCACTGGCCTATGAAGGCGGACTGTCAGCCGCGGCAGTCGCCGTGGCGCTGACCGTGTGGCTTGCCTATGCATATGCTGACCGACTGACCACCATTCTGGGCGTCACCGGAACGCGGATCATGGGACGACTGGCGGCCCTGATCCTGCTGGCGATTGGCGTGCAGATTGTGGCGGCCGGGCTCATGGGCTTTGGGCATGACTTCCTGAATTCCGTGAAGGACTGACAGGATCGGTGTTTCGTTTACGCGTCACTTTCCGAGAATGCGGGTCACTTCCTGTCTGAGGGCGGGGAGAACCTCATCGCCAAACCATGGATTGCGTTTTTCCCATGCTCCGGTGCGCCATGATGGATGGGGCAACGGGAAATATTGGGGCAGATAGTCCCTGAAATGCGCGACACGTTCAGAGACGCGGCCCGGCCCAAGAACATAATTCTGGGCATAGGAACCCACGAGAAGTGTCAGTTGCACGTCCGGCAGGTTGGCAAGAACCTGATCCCGCCAAAGGGGAGCGCATTCTTTTCGCGGGGGGCAATCACCACCTTTTGGCAGGCGTCCGGGGTAACAGAATCCCATTGGCACCAGCGCGACCTTCTCGGCGTCGTAAAAAGTGGCGCGATCCATTCCAAGCCAGCTTCGCAGGCGGTCACCAGAGGCATCGTTAAAGGAAATGCCTGTCTCATGGACTTTCGTGCCGGGCGCCTGACTGGCGATCAGGAGGCGTGCGCGCGGTGAGACATGCAGGACAGGTCGCGGACCCAGCGGAAGACTCCCGGCGCAGACAGTACAGGCCTTGATGCGAGCAACCAGATCCGAAAGAGCCTCATCATTCATGATGTTTCTGCGGCCAGTCGACTTTTCACGAAGCGGGGAACGACCGAGGTCGCAGGGCCATAGGCAGCTTCATCGAACAGTCCGGCCTTCCCGGAGGGCGCGAGATTGAGTTCGACGGTGTGAGCATGATTGGTCGCCAGTTCAGTGAAGCCTGCCGCTGGATAGACTGTCGCTGACGTGCCGATGGCGACAAAACAGTCGCAGCGTGCGATGGCATCCATGATCCCCTCCATGTGAAGAGGCATCTCTCCAAACCAGACAACATCCGGACGGAGTGCCTGTGCGCCGCATTCGGGGCATGCTGTCGCACGGGTGCAGTCCTGATGCCATGTAGGCGTCGCGCCACAGGATAGACATCTGAGCTGCAACAGTTCCCCGTGCATATGCACGACATTATGGGAACCGGCGCGTTCATGAAGATCGTCGATGTTCTGCGTTATGAGCAGGAAAGCGTCATCCTCATTGGCTCCGTAGGCCTGCTCCAGTTCGGCCAGAGCGCGATGAGCTGCATTGGGAGCAACGTGTTGTAGTTCCTGCCGCCTATGGTTGTAAAAAGCATCCACCTGGTCAGGGTTTCGGGCAAATCCTTCAGGTGTGCAGACATCTTCCAGTCGCACCCTGGACCAGACACCGGCTTCGTCACGAAACGTCGCCAGTCCTGATTCCCGGCTGATACCGGCTCCTGTGAGAATGACGATGCGTTCCATGCATTACTCCATTCTGCGACAGAACCGGTACACGTGTCCGTTTTCAATCAATGAACGGACAGGAACGATTCTTCATTAGTTTGAAAGTTGTTGAGCCTCGGTTTCCGAATTTCTTTTGTAGACCGTGATGGCGCTGTGCTCTTTGTCGATGCGCCGATCTGCTGGTCGCATATACTGATATATCAGATGGTATTGAGTTGCCAGAACACCATCAAGATAGTGCCGGACATCCATATTTTCATCTTCCGCTAAGGTGTCATTGCTGACGACATAGAGTGGCCTTTTCGACATGATCCGGTGGAGTTCGGCCAGAGGATCTATGCCCGTCCCGTATTTTTCGGAATTCATATAAAAATGGGAAGGAAAAGGATGAGTGGTCAACGCGCACCAAGACACGGAATCATAGAGCGTGGGTGGACCACGATAAATGAAGATGCACCCCGGAGGATCACTCAGATAATGGGTGAGGGTTTTCAGAGTATCGGCATTGCCTCTTTTCCGGATATGCGAACTGACCAGTTTCTCACCAAAAATGAAACCCGTCAGAAGACAGAGGCTCAGAGTGATGCGTCCGGCCTGCCACCTCCAGAGTGGGGCAGCGATGACAGCGAGAGGCGCGTAAGTCGGTAGGGCGTAATGATCGAACCAGTCTCCAAAAATCAGAACGCCGAACAGGGAAACCGCAGCCCAAAGAAAGATAAATCTGACCTGGATGGAGCGTCTTGTTTCGGATGGGAAAGTTGCAAAAGCAAACATTCCGCTGATGATCAGTGGCAGTTGTTTCGCTACCAGGGGGAGCAGAAAGAGTACGAGCAGATTGCCGGGGCGCGGCTGCCTCAGAAAGATCGACTGTATATTGGCAAAAAACCACTCATGCCCGTGTCCGATCAGAGCGTAGAACCCAGCTGCCAGAAAGGTAGGGGCAAGAGCTGTCGTGACCCATAAAAGGGCGTCTGTCGCAATGACGCCGACTGGTTTCCTCGCCTTGAAATCACACCAGAGCAGAAAACAGCCGAGAAAAATTCCTTCAAAAACGGCCGTATATTTTATCTGGATCGCCAATCCGAATAGCGCCATTCCCACCATGCCCACGGAACGAAGCCGATCAGGGCGTTCTTCCGGCCATAGAGCGCCGAAAAGGGTATGCGCCATCGCGGCAGTGACAAGCAGATTATAGAATACCGGTGACTGGCCGCCTTCGCCGCCGGACAGATTGAGGCAGGCGATATAGAGCAGGCCGCTCATCAGGGCTCCACCGGGGGGAGCGAAGGAACGCGCCATCCTGACAAGGAGCAAAGACGTGCCCCAGACGCTGAACAGCGCAAAGATCTGATAGGCCCAGATACGATAGGTGCCGAACAGATGGAAGAAAGCGTAGAGAAGGAAAAGCCCGAGAGGCTTGCGGTCCCAGAGCTGCACATAAGGCAGATCGCCATGGAGCATTCGGCCACCCACGAAGAGGTAAAACTCCTCATCGACATGGATGAACGGATTACCGAAAGTCTGGAAACGACACAGGACTGCAAAGAGAAGGAGGGCGAGAAGCGTGAAGAGCGGGGAAGTGAGCGCTCGGGTATAGAATGTCACGGCAAGGAGATCCGTCATTTCGACGGGAGATACCCGCCACAATCAGGGCGGTTCTGCCATTTCAGCAATCTTATGACAAATTTAAAGAAGTGACGGGATGTAATCTTTTTTTACCGGTTGAAAAAAGGATTACATCCCCGGCGTCCTCTTCTCAGATGACGCTCAGAATATGCGTGACAAGCGCATCAGCGTTTTCTTCCGCTGTAGCCCCGTCCGCCTTGATGTGCAGGTCGGCTTTTGTCGGCGCTTCATATGGCGCGCTGATGCCGGTGAAGTTCTCGATTTTGCCATCCCGTGCGGCCTTGTAGAGCTCCTTGGAATCACGCTGCTCACAGGTTGCAAGGCTGGTATCGACGAAGACCTCGTCAAACTCCTCACCGATGATCTTACGCGCCAGAGCGCGGTCAGCCACCAGCGGCGAGATCAGCGCCACGATCACAACCTGACCGGCCTGCGTGAGGATCTTGGCGACCTCGGCAGCACGGCGGACATTTTCGTGACGATCAGCCTCCGTGAAGCCCAGATCGCTGCACAGTCCCATGCGGAGTGTGTCGCCATCCAGCACGAACGCGTCGATACCGCGTGCAAACAGCTTTTTCTCGGCCAGACGGGCGATCGTGCTCTTGCCTGCACCCGAAAGGCCTGTCAGCCAGACGACACGCGCCTTGTGACCCTTGCTGCGTGCACGCTGCGCGCCGTCAACTTCGCCAGCCGACGGATGGATCGCGTAACCGTCCTTCAGATCAGCCGGGCCAAGCAGCGGCGCACCACCGACGATGCGCTGGTTACGATCAACCAGAACGCCGCGTCCATCCGACGTGCCGGGGGAGAACGGGTCGAACTGGATGGCTTCACCCGCCACAAGCGTGACATGCGCGAAACCCTCGGGACCGACTTCCTGCGCCTGTTGCTCGGTCAGATCGTCAAGACGCAGGACTGAGTCGATCGACGCCACCGTCACCTGATGCTCGGCAGTGGAAAGGCGCAGACGGAAGCTCTCGCCAACCCGCAGAGGCTCCTGACGCAGCCAGAACAGGTGGGCGCGGATACGGGCCGTTTTCTCGGGAGCCTGATGCGGCAGGAAGAGCATGTCACCACGGGCGGGGATCACGTCCGGCTCAAGAACCAGCGCGATGGACTCACCGGCCTCGGCTTCCTTGCGCTCCAGAGCGTGCCAGCGAGCAACCTTCGCCACACGGGCCTTGCTGCCCTGCGTGCCGATCTCCACCGTATCACCCTCACGGATGACGCCGCGCTCGATGCGACCAGCGACATAGCGCACGTCGTCATAGCGATAGACATCCTGCACAGGCATGCGGAACGGCAGGGCGGCGCGGGTGTTGCCACTCGGGACGGCAGCCAGAGCCTCGGTCAGGATCGGGCCGGTGTACCAAGGCGAGCGCTCGGAACGGCTGGCGATGTTGTCGCCGTCACGAGCGGAAGCAGGAACGAACAGGGATGGCGTCAGGTCAAGCTGGGCCAGCAGGTCTGTCACGGACTTTTCGACGGCGCGGATCTTCTGCTCGTCGAAGCCCAGCAGGTCAGCCTTGTTCAGCAGAACGATGATGTGGCGGATACCGATCAGGCGCAGCAGCATCGCATGACGACGGGTCTGCTCCTGAGCGCCTTCGTTGGCGTCCACCACCAGAACGGCGGCTTCGGCATCGGCGGCGCCGGTAATCATGTTACGTAGGAACTGACGGTGGCCCGGCGCATCGACGATCACGAACTGACGGTTACCAAGACGGAACGGGATACGGGTAGAATCAACCGTCACGCCCTGATCGCGCTCGATCTGGAGGCTGTCGAGCAGGAAGCTCCATTCGACGGCCAGACCGCGCTTCTTGGAGGACTCGATGATCTGCTGGACCTTGCCGTCCTGCAGATTGTCAGTGTCGTACAGCAGGCGGCCGATCAGGGTGGATTTGCCGTGATCAACATGGCCGACAATGACGATAGGCGTTGCCGTATCGAGCAGAGCCTCGCGGTCAGCGGGGTCGAGGCGTGCGGCGGATAATGTGTCGCTCATGGTGTCTGTTCCCAGCTCTCAGAGATAACCGGCGACACGCAGCCGCTCGAATGCGTCTTCGGATTCATGGTCCATGGCGCGGCCAGCACGTTCGGACGTCTTGGTGGTCTCAAGTTCCGCGATGACCTCGGCCACGGTGGAGGCGTTGCTCTCAACCGGAAAGGTGATGTCGGAATCGCCCAGCGAGCGGTAACGTTTGCCGTTCTTGGCGAAATACAGGTCCACCAGCGGAATGTTCTCACGCTCGATGTAGCGCCAGATGTCGATCTCACGCCATGAGAGCAGCGGATGCACGCGGATATGCATGCCTTCCTCGTGCGGCGTGGCATACTGGTCCCAGAACTCGGGCGGCTGGTTGCGGATGTCCCACTTGTGGGATGCGCCACGCGGGCTGAACACGCGCTCCTTGGCGCGGGTGCCCTGTTCGTCCCGGCGGATGCCGGCGATGACGCCCTGAAGCTTGTTTTTCTCGATCATGCTGGCGAGACCAGCGGTCTTGCGGGCGGCAGACCGGGCGGCAGGCGGCAGGGTTGGATCCATTTCCTCGACCGGCGGGCAGTAGCCCAGGAGCAGATCGAGATTCCACTTTTTGGTGTATTCGTCGCGGAACGCATACATCTCGGGGAATTTCTTCTCCGTATCGACATGCATAACGGGGAACGGCACGCGACCCATGAACGCCTTGCGGGCGAGCCAGACCATGACGTTGGAATCCTTGCCGAGCGACCACAGCATGGCCAGCGGCTTCAGCTTCCGATACGCCTCGCGGAGGATGAAGACGCTCTGCGCTTCAAGTTGATCGAGATGATCCATGATTAAGTGGAACCTTCTTATGCTGTCAGGCCGAATACTGTCAGGTGGGGCGGTGGATGCCACATTCGACTTTTGCCATACCAGCCCAGCGGCCGGCACGGGGATCTTCATTTTCGCCCACCGGCCGTGTGCAGGGCGCACAGCCGATCGAGGGGTAACCTTTGGAGGCCAGCGGATGACGAGGCAAGCCGCGTCGGGTCATTTCCGCGTCAATTTCCTCTCTGGTCCAGTCGGCCAGAGGATTGATCTTGATGCGTCCCTCGCCATCCGTCTCAATTACTTCCATGCGGTTGCGTGTCGCGGCCTGTGAACGCTTCCGTCCGGTAATGAGCGCAGGGTAGGGCAGGGATGCCGCATCAAGCGGCTCGACCTTGCGCATCTTGCAGCAGGCATCTGGATCGAACGCCCAGAGCTGTCCTTCCGGATCACGATCCTGAAGGGTGCGCTCCGAGGGACGAACGTCAATCACATCGAGCAGGCCAAGGGTGCGGGCCAGTTCGTGGCGATATTCGATGGTCTCCGGGAAGTGCATGCCGGTCTCGAGAAACAGGACCGGTATGGCGGGATCGACCTCAGCCGCCAGCGCCAGAAGGAGAGCAGACTCAGCCCCGAACGACGACAGCACGGCGACCTGTCCCGGAAGCACCTCGCAGGCGGCTTTCAGGACGGCTTGTGCATCGCTTCCGGCTGCCCGAAGCGTATCGATCTGTTGCTGGGTGACACTCACGTCAGATATCCCTGCTGTTTAATACGACTGAACGCCGTGATTTAGTGGGGATGTAGAGTATCAGAGTTACAAATTCAAGACGTATAACGGAATTTCATAAGAGAGTTTAATGTTAATTGAACTATATATAATAGTGAAATTGATTTCGTCGTTTGATAAAACAGTATGATAGGCTTGGCCGACGTTGTGACCGGGTTCGCAACGCCGCATGCTTTCCGGAGAAGAAACATGAAGCTTTATTATTCGCCAGGCGCCTGCTCTCTTGCTTCCCATATCATACTGAAAGAAACCGGCCTGCCGCATTCACTGGAAAAAGTCGATCTGAAAACAAAAAAAACCGAAACAGGCGAGGATTTTCTTACCATCAACGGCCGTGGGGCCGTCCCGGCGCTTGAGACCGCCCCCGGCGTTTATCTGACGCAGAATGTGGCCATTCTTCCTTATATCGGCGACCATTCAACTGTTCCGGCTTTCAAACCGGCAGCCGGTTCTCTTGAGCGGGCTCGTCTGGCGGAAGCGCTTGGCTTTTGCGAAGACATTCATTCGGCTGTTGGTGTGCTTTTTGTTGATGTTCTGGAGCCCTCCGTCCGCGAACGGCTTGTCGGTCTGGCGCATCGCAGGCTGGGTCAGTTCGAAGCCATGCTGACGGAAGGGCGCGACTACTGGCTTGAGACAGGCTTTACACAGGCAGACGCACTGGCGTTTGTCATTCTCAGCTGGGCCAAACCGTTGAATCTCGACCTTTCGCCCTACATCAAAGCCGTTGCATTGCGCGACCGGGTTGCGGCTCGTCCTGCCGTGCAGGCCGCCCTCAAGGAAGAAGGGCTGGCTTAACCTCTCTGTCCGCCCATATTTGCGGTGTTACAGACAGGTCGGGATTTTGCCTTACGCACTCTTCATTCAGCGCGGATGGAGAGTGTGTCTTCTCTTTCATGGTTTCAATCTGGGCTTCCCAATGCGTCACGCAGGGATGTTGTGAACTGTCCCGGCGCGAGCGGCTTGGGCTGGGTCGGGGCAGGGGCCCAGGCGCTCATCACCGCCAGATGGAGGGGAAGGGACAGAATCCCTTCCTCATCTCCGCATTTCTCTGCCAGCCCTTCGAGCGCGGCGGGAAAAAGCGCCGGGTCGGGAATACGCCGGTCCCGCAGCGTCAGGGCGTTGGTCTCCCCCGCCGCCCTCAGGTCCCGAAACAGCGCCAGTCCTGAACGGTAACGGATATCCATCACGTCCGCGTCCACAACAGGCAGGGCAAATCCCGCTCGTTGAAGCAGGGACGCGCAGTCTCGCAGCGTCGGAAAAGGCGAGACATGAGGTGAAACACCGCCGCTCAGAGCCAGTTCCGCTTCCTCGAACCCCGCACGCAAGGGGGCGAGCGTTGGCAGCACAGGCATGCTGGCCAGAAAAAGACCGTCCGGCTTCAGGATTTTCCTGATCTGAAGGAGTGCGCCGGGCAGATCGTTCACCCAGTGCAGCGAAAGGCTGGCGATCACCAGATCGAAGCTGTTCTCGGCAAAAGGGAGAAATTCCTCATCGGCACAGACTGTCAGCGTGCCGGTTCTGTCCCTGACATGACGCGCCATACGAGGCGACAGGTCACTGCTGACAACCTCAATTCCCCGCATCTGTAGGCTGGACGCCGTCGCACCTCGGCCACCGATATCGAGCGCCAGCGGGAAGGAGCGTGTCAGATCGTCCAGCCGCTCAATCAGACGGTCAGCGGCTTCTTCCAGAATGGCGGAAACATCATCAAGAGTGTTCGCTGCACGATCCCGATGCAGTCTGACTGTATGGCGGTCGAAGATGGCATGGTGATGTTCCATGCTGGAAATATGTGCGCCGGTCTTCTGTCTGTGCCAAGAGGAAAGCACAGGATGGAACGGTATATTCATCACAGTGACGGCAGATCAGGGCCAGTAAAGCGATGCCAGCAACCTCACATCAGCAGGTCGGTTCATCATGACGCTTCTTACAGGGCGTTTTGGCAGGGCGATCAGAGCCACGGGCCGCTTTGCATTGGATCTCGTGCTGCCTCCTACCTGCTCATCCTGTGGCGAGGAAGTGGATCAGCCGCATTCACTCTGTCCGGCCTGCTTCGTCAGGATGCACCCGATCGGCGAGCCTCGCTGCGATCAGTGCGGGGTCCCGCTTCCCGCTTCTACCCATCTTGGACGGGATGCGCGTTGCGTCTCCTGTGAACTTCATCCTCCACCCTGGTCGAAAGCCCGGGCGGCCTATGTGTATGACGAGGGATCACGCGACCTGATCCTGTCGCTGAAATATGCTGACCGCACCCAGAACGCCATCATTCTGGCGCGGCAGATGAACCGGGCCGGGCGAGATATTCTGGAGCGGGCGGACTGGCTGATCCCGGTTCCCGTTCACTGGCGCCGATTGCTTGAGCGGAAATACAATCAGGCAGCACTACTGGCCCGTGCGGTGAGCCGACTGTCATCCGTCCCCGTGTTCGTGGATGCTCTCCAGCGGCCTAGGGCCACCAGCCGTCTCGCCAGTTTTTCCGCCGAGGAGCGGGCGAAGGAAATGCAGGATGCTATCCGGATCAGACCACGAAACGCCGAGACGATCAGAGGGAAGCGCGTCGTGCTGGTGGATGACATTCTGACAACAGGCTCGACCGCGGCGGCCTGCACACAGGCTCTTCTTTCTGCCGGAGTGGAAACTGTCTGTCTGCTGGCGGCGGCGCGGACCACGCCGGATACGCACGACGATATAAGTCGGCCAGACCTCTCGGAGGATTAGCGGACACAGACAGCTTCTCTAATGCCTCGTCAGAATGCTTTTCTGTATCGGCTTTCATATGACAGCGGGCAATGACACGCTATGATAGGGCATATCGAAGCAGTGTCGGGCATGAGCCCGCCTCACAGTGACGGAATGCGAATGCCAAAGATCGAGATCTACACCCAGCCTGGCTGCCCCTACTGCATTCGGGCCGTAGCGCTTCTTGAAAAGAAGAAGGTGCCTTTCACAGAGATAAATGCGCCGCATGGCACGCAGGAGCGTGTGGATTCACGGGAGCGCTCTGGCGGCAAGACCACGGTTCCGCAGATTTTTGTGGATGGAAAAGGCATTGGCGGCTGTGACGATCTGTTCGCTCTTGAACGGAGCGGAAGACTGGACGCCCTGTTACAGGCCGCCTGAAACAGCCCATGATCCACTATCAACTCCGCTGCGTCTCCGATCATGAATTCGAAGGATGGTTCAGGGATTCTTCCGCCTTCGAGGATCAGGCTGCGCACGGACTTCTTTCCTGTCCTTTTTGTGGAACGGCAAAAGTCGACAGGGCGCTGATGGCGCCTGCAGTGCGTTCATCGCGGCAAAAAAAGAATGAACAACAGGAGCAGCCTGTCGCCGCTGCCGAAGTGCCTGCAACATCTGTTGCCGGGCAGGCTGGTATTCCCGATGCCCTACTGTCGGCACTTCAGAAAATGCGGCAGGAAGTGGAAAGCAAATGCGAGAATGTCGGCGACCGGTTTGCCGAGGAAGCCCTTCGCATCCATCATGGCGAGGCCGAAGAACGCGGTATTTATGGGTCCATGACCTCTGAAGACCATGAACGACTTGAGGATGAAGGCGTTTCAGTTCAAAGGCTTCCCTGGGTACAGCCTGCCGAGGGATAACCGTTCCGTTCACTGGAACCGGTTGCCACCGGGTAACCGGAAGGATGAAATACGTGACTGCTGATTTGCCGCCAGAAACTCCCGGTCGTTCATTATCCGCCATCACGGTTGGAAAAGCGGCTGTCCGGCTGATTCTCGCTGCTTTTGTAGGATTTGCCGCCCCTGCTGTAACGGCTTCCGTCCACGCGGCTGAACCATCAAGTGCCGCCATTCCGCAGGATGCCTCCATCATGGGGATGTGGCTGAGCGAAAAGCATGACGGCATCTTCCGGATTGCACCGTGTGGCGATTCTGTCTGCGGCACGCTGATCGGCTTGTCTTACGGCCCGAAAGAGCCCATGCCACGCGCCAAGGATGGCCGCGCAGAATGTAATCTGGTCATGCTCACAGGATTCCGTCCGATGGAGGATGATCCCGGACGCTGGGAAGGCAAGATCCTCGATCCGGACGCAGGCAATCTGTATCACGCACAAATCTGGTCACCGAAGCCGGATATTCTGAAGCTGCGTGGTTATATTCTGGTGCCGGTCTTCGGCGAAACCCAGACATGGAGCCGCTACCACGGCACGATCGGCCCCGAGTGTCGCATGCCAGCCAATCCTTGAGGATTTGAAAGAAGGTCTCGTGCGGGGTGGACGTCACCCCGTCACGTGACTAAGGCATGGGCCACAAGAACGATCATTTCTGAAAAGCGGGAGCAGGTTCTGACGACGCGATGAGGTTTTCGGGTTCTCCCGCGACACGATCGTCTGCCGGTCGCTGGTTTATCGTCGCTCTCACCCTCATTGGTCTGCTGGGGCAGCTTGCCCTGCAGGGCCTCGCCTCGCCGGGCGAAACACCCCGGACCGCCATTCTCCGCCTGACCGGGATCGATATCAGCCCCAGGGCTGTCGTTTCAGGTCATCTGCCCGGCCATGAAATGAGCGGCATGCACATGGGACACGGCTCTTCAGCCGATGGTCATCATGTCATGCCCATGCCGGATCATCATGGACATTCCGGAGAAGAGCATCACCACGACAGCGACTGTCCTCTCTGTCCGCTGTTACTGTTTTTCGGCATTCTCCTGAATGCGACGGTCTTTCTTCCGGCCGTCAGCGAGGTCTGGCTATCCATGCGACGGTTCTTCGCGCAACCACGGGCACCACCCGCTTTCACCCTGCTGTTGCCACCGGCGACAGGGCCTCCACTCGCCATCTGAACATCTTCCGCCATCGCACTTCATAGTTGACCGAATGGGCGCTTCAGCGTGCGCGTCTGTCGGTGACTTCTGCGATCGACTTCTGTTCAGATCACAGGATAGCCCTGTCATGTTTACTCCCGGCCACAAGCACGCCCTGCTGTGCTCTGTCTTCACGCTTGGATTTATTGTTTCTGTTTCACCACTCTCCGTGTTCAGCGCCCGCGCTGCCACGTTTGATCTGACTCCGGCAAAGAGCCTTTCCCGCGTTTCACCCAAATCTTCTCAGACAAAGGTGTCAGCTGAGAAGGATGCCACCGGGCAGACCAAGATTGTTGCTCATGCGGATGAGAACATCATCGTCAATGCAATCAGGCTGCGCGATCGTACCAATCCCGACACCACATCGCTTTTTCGCCACAGCCTTGGTTTCAGCTCCTATTCTGCGGGAGGCGTCTCCGCGCTCCCCGTGCTGAACGGCATGGCCGATGACCGTGTCGCCACGATTGTCGACGGCATGAGGATTGCCTCAGCCTGTCCGAACCACATGAATCCCGCACTCTCCTATGTCGACCCAGATTCAGTCGCGACGGCGCAGGCGATTGCTGGCATTACTCCTGTGAGCATCGGCGGTGACAGCACGGGTGGCAGTATCGTGGTGGAGCGGCGCGATCCTCTGTTTGCAGAACACGGAAAACTCCTCGTCACCGGGCATGTGCGGGGGGATTACCGCAGCAATGGCGGCGGCTCTGGTGCATCGGGCACCATAACCGTGGCCAATGACACATGGAGCCTGCGCTATACCGGGTCCTACGCCCACGCGAGCAACTATCGGACGGGCGGAAGCAACAGCAGGCAGGTCCGATCCACCAGCTATCTGAGCTTCAATCACGCCGTTACTGCCGGTTTTCACAAGGACAATCACCTCGCGTCCGTCACCTTCGGTCAGCAGGATATTCCCTACGAGGGCTTTCCCAACCAGTACATGGACATGACCAACAACCGGTCCACCTATGTGAACGGCAAATACAAGGGCGATTTCGACTGGGGCAATCTGGAAGCGCGGGCCTACTGGCAGCGGGTCGATCATGTGATGAACATGATGAACGACAAAGGCGGCCATACCGCCACTACCGGCATGCCGATGAATACGGACTCCCGTTCAGTCGGCTACAGCCTCAAGGCGACCATTCTTCTTGCGCCGAAGCATACGCTCACTCTTGGCAGCGAGTTCGAGCATAACGGCCTGAACGACTGGTGGCCGCCTCTGACCGGCAGCATGATGATGGGGCCGAACACGTTCCATAACATAAACAACGGTCACCGCGATCGGCTGGGACATTACGCGGAATGGAACGCCCAATGGCTGCCCCGCCTGTCCACTTTGCTCGGCTTTCGCAGTGATCTCATCATGATGAATACAGGGCAGATAGCACCCTATTCATGGACCGGCATGATGTCGATGGCCGACGCCATGGCCGCTCAAAAGTTCAACGCGTCGTCACGGGGACGCACCGACACGAACTTCGATGTGACAGCGCTCGTTCGCTGGCATCCGCTGGATAGTCTGTCGATTGAAGGCGGATATGCCCGTAAGACGCGGTCTCCCAACCTTTATGAGCGCTATTCCTGGGCACAAGGGGGAATGGCTACCAGCATGATCGGCTGGTTCGGTGATGGAAACGGCTATGTCGGTAATCTCAACCTGTCCCCGGAAGTCGCCAATACGGCCAGCTTCACCGTCACATGGCATGATCCGACCGACGATGGCTGGGAAGTGAAAGTTCAGCCGTATTACACCTACACCCACAACTATATAAATGTTGTGCGGATCGGTTCTCTTTCGAACGGCCTGTCGCAGCTTCAGTTCGTGAATCACAATGCCCAGAGCTACGGCATCAATTCCTCGGCCAGAGCGCGGCTGTGGAAAACAGAAGCGTATGGAACAGGTGAAATCCGCGCCAATCTGAACTGGGTGCGCGGTCAGGATCTACAGAATCACTCTGGCCTGTATCACCAGATGCCAACCAACGGCACTGTAGGGCTCTACGAAACCTACCAGAACTGGACGGGACGGATTGAAACCACTCTGGTCAAGAGCAAAAGCACCGTTGACTGGGTCAGAAACGAGCCCCGCACTCCGGGATATGTGCTGCTTGGACTTGGCGGCAGCTATCGCTGGCGGAATTTCCTGCTGGATGCCAGCATCGAGAATATCTGTAACCAGAAATACTATCTGCCGCTGGGAGGCATGTCGCTGGGAGACTACAAGGCGACCGGTATCATGAGCCCGCTTCAGGGCATGGGACGGTCTTTCAATGTCAGTCTGACGGCCTCTTTCTGAGCTCACCAACGAGGCAGAAGTTAGTCGAGATTATCTCGGCTTTTTCTGCCTTGGTAACTGGCGTTGGATTGTGGACGATGTCGTTGGTGATGCCGCGAAATGTAAGCTCAATCTTTTAGAGACGTTGTCAATTGAGATTGAACCTGGGGGATAAGGATTTTTCAGTTAATGGCAATAAACCTGCCTCCATTTTCAGCAAAAATGAAATGAAAACATAATGATCTCTAGAGAGAATATCCAAACCAGCGCAGCACTCCCATCGTCGCCATATAAAGCCCGAACGTGAGACAGCATCCACCCAGAAGCGCGGGATAAAAGGCCATCCCGTGTTTCATCGCCCAAGGAATGAGCAGAAACATCGGCAGGGAAGGCAGCACATACCAGAATGTCGCAAAGACATGCGCCTGCATCCGCTCTGCATCATGGGTTTCCTGCCACAGCCAGAGCATGCCGAAAATCGAGACAAGCGGCAGCGAGGCGATAAGAGCACCTGCTGCCGGATAGCGTTTGGCGACTGATGAGGCGAGAGCGATCATCAGTCCGGACAGCATGACTTTCAGAAGAAAAAACATCGACGCCCCGACTCATTTCTTTTTGCGTTAGCCTGTTTTCGGCAGTCTGCCCACCTCGGGACATGTCGAGAAAAATTACATTCACCTGCGCCATATCAATGCGCCCTAAATCGACATCAACCAGACTCCTTGGGCAAGGGAGACAGAAATGTTCGCGATGCAGCTCAGCAAACCCCATACCCCGCTTGAATGGGTCGAGCTTCCAGACCCTCATCCGGGGCCGGGCCAAATCCGTGTAAAGGTTGGTGCCTGTGGGGTATGTCGCACTGACCTGCATGTGGTGGATGGTGATCTGACCCATCCGGCCTTACCGATCATTCCGGGGCATGAAATCGTCGGCAGGATCGACGAACTGGGAGACGGCGTCACGGATCTGAGCATCGGTCAGCGTGTCGGCATCCCTTGGCTGGGACACACCTGCGGCCATTGTCTCTACTGCGATGAGGGCAAGGAAAATCTCTGCGATCACCCGCTGTTCACCGGCTACACGCGCAATGGTGGTTACGCGACGATGACGGTAGCAGATGCCCGCTACGCCTTCCCGCTGGGAGAAGAGGGAGACGACGTCTCTCTCGCGCCACTGCTCTGCGCTGGGCTGATCGGCTGGCGGTCCCTTTCTCACGCAGGTAATGGCAAGAAAATCGGACTGTACGGATTTGGCGCAGCCGCGCACATCATCGCTCAGGTTCTGCGCTGGCAGGGCAGGGAAGTTTACGCTTTCACCACGCCCGGTGACACGGAAAAGCAGGCATTTGCACGGTCTCTTGGAGCTGTATGGGCAGGTGGTTCGGACGAAATGCCGCCGGATCTTCTTGATGGAGCAATTATCTTTGCCGCTGTCGGCCCTCTGGTGCCTGCGGCTCTCAAGGCCATACGCAAAGGATGCCGCGTGGTCTGCGCCGGGATTCACATGAGTGAAATTCCGGCGTTTTCCTACGATATCCTGTGGGAAGAGCGTGAGATTGTCTCAATTGCCAATCTGACACGGCAGGATGGACTCGATTTTCTGTCTCTTGCCCCAAAGATTGGCATCAAAACAAAGACTACGACCTATCCGCTCAACAAGGCGAATGAAGCTCTGGATGATCTGCGACATGGCCGCTTTGATGGGGCAGCCGTGCTGGTTCCTTAAATCCATGCATCGAGAAATTAATCAAGCACAGCTTGCAGATTACGGATCAGGACAGATGAAGCGTAGGGTTTGTGGATGACAGGCACATCGGAAAATTCGGCGGGAATCATGTCATGCCCCGTATATCCGGTCGTAAAGATGAAAGGCACTCTCTTTTCACGCAGGATTGCGGCGACATCCAGCACATTTTCCTCGCCCAGATTGATGTCCAGAACCGCGACATCCAGTGCTGAGGAGAGAATGAGCTTCTTCGCTTCGCTGACGGATGCCGCAGTACAGATTCCGGCTACGCCATGATCGGTGAGAGTGTCCTCAATCTCCATGGCGATCAGCATCTGATCTTCCACAATCAGAACGTGAGCATTCCTGAGATTGATGCCTCTTTTCTGATCCTCGGCGAGTTCTTGGTTGCATCGATGCGTCATGGACCACGGTTTGCGATCATGCTCGGGGGTTTCATTTACAAAGCGGGCAGGCACCGACAGACGGATATTGACACCCTCGGGACAGAATGTCCGTTCCGCGACGCCGCCCAGTTCATGCGTAAGGGCGCGGGAAAGCAGCAGGGACCCGAACCCGAGATGGGTCGGTTCGCTGACTTTCGGTCCCCCGGTTTCTTTCCAGAGAATGTCCCAGGTCTGATCAACCCTGTTGAATGTCCAGGAAATGGCGAGATGACCCGCCTCACATGACAACGAGCCATACTTGGCTGCATTGGTGGCAAGCTCATGAAACAGCAGCGTCATGACGGACAGCGCCTTTCCCGGCATCCACAAATCCGGACCCGTCACCGTTATGGCATCCGGTCGGATAGAGTAGGGAGCCAGTTCAGCCTCAAGCAAAGCATAGAGGTATCCGCCGCTATTGGCGCTCACGATCTGATCATGCGCTACGCCGAGCGCCTTGATCCGGTCACGCAGCCGCTGAATGCTGTCTTTCTGCGACCTTTCCTCGACAATGGAACGGCCGACGACAGACTGCACAACGGAGAGGATATTTTTGACGCGATGCGTCAGTTCATCATTCAGCAGCCTCTGGCGTGCTTCGGCTTGTGACCGCTGCTCCAGCAGCGCCTGATAGTAAGCCCCGGTTGCCTCTATCAGGGCAGCGCGTAATTCCTCAGCTGCTTCCTCGTCCTCAACGGTCCATGTTGCGGAACAGTTATGAACCCTGTCCTGACAGAAACCGCCCTTTCCGTAACGCACCGTCGGCGTTTCACCGGGCTCGGGCGCACGGTTCACGAGGCGAACCTTTTCCTTGCGGAAGAAATACAGGTAGTCGCCCGGCTGAGCCGTCATGGGCACGATCATCATACCGGCGACACCAGGCAGATGCGGCACCAGGGAGGGGACATCCCGAATGAGTGAGACGGTGCTCCATATCTGGGTAATGCCGTCGTTATAAGTCCCTGACCAGCGGACCAGTTCAGAGATGGATTCAGGCTGGATTGTAAACCCGTGGACTGCCGGATGCCCGTCAATCCAGACAGCTACGCCGTCACACTCCACCTGAGACGCCAGGTCGGCGACATGAGCGCGGATATAGGCCGGAATATCAGTCGCAGATGCCGCGTCATGCACAAAACCATGAATGGCGGCATATGTTTTCTGGGTGACCTGCAAGCGGCTGGCGCGGACATTGGCTGTAATCTGGAGCGCCACATATTCACTGAACATTTTTGCGACAGCACGCTCGTCCATAGTGACATTCATCGGGGTATAGTTGCGCCCGATCAACATGCCCCACAACGCGCCATCAACGACAAGCGCCAGCAGCATTGTCGCCTCTATGCCGCAGGCTTTCATATAGGCCCGCCTTTCTCCTGACGATGCGCGCATCATCACCAGAGAAAGATCCAGGGGCGCCAGTTCGGACTCTGAACGGATTTCAACTGCTTCTGACGAGACGTTTTCGATCACCCGGATCAGGGAGCGCAGATAGAGCTTTCTAAGCGCATCTGGCAGACCTGCATGGGATATGTACTGCCCAGACAGATGAGCAAGTCCAGAAACGCAGTCATCAGCCATCACTTCAGCCAGCCCATGCGGAGCGAACCGGCACAGCATAACGTGATCGTACTCAACGATCATTCTCATCTGAACAACGGCCGCCTGACATAACGGCAGGAGCTCATTGTTCTCTCTCAGTCGATCAATCGCGCTTCTCAGATGGCGAATGAGAGAACCGGTCAGTTGTGGAGGACCAGGAGGTGTACACTCAATGACAAGATCATCGCCTGAGACATGGACTGCGATATCGCAGGCTACAAGTTGAGGACCGACGGGAAGATTGAAAAGCAGGGCAGGGCGTCCAGTAATCTGGTTCTCTTTCAATCCGTCCAGAATGGCTCGCGCAGCGGTTTCGGCAGTGCACTGAACAAACGTCTTCCCGAGCGCCATATCAGGCTGTGAAAGAAAAGTGGGAGCGTTTACAGAATAACGTCGCAGCTGGAGCGTGTGGGTATCAAAACAGAGAAGACACCCGCGTGCCTGAACGAGGTTCCTGACCGTTGCACTTTCAGGTGCAGGAGATGAGACAGCTATCGAGCGTTCTCCCTGCCGGTTTTTACTCCAGCTTGTCTCATTCTTTTCTCTGCTGAATTCCATTCTTTATACCTACCCCGCTAGGCGCCATGCATTTTCTCCGCCGACAGAAATGTCGGCTTCCTTCCACCGTGATTTCGCATGGCTACGGTTGGCAGTGCGCGTTAAAGAAAACCTCCTCCTCATCAACCGGTTTACCCGAAAACAGAAGCCTGTTTGTCTCTAACACATCGGAAGCATCACAAAATATAAAAAAGGCCTGTAAAAGAGTGTTTACAGGTAGGCTAACGCAATAATACCACTGATCAACGCCAGTGCAAAAACACCACACACCAGCGGCAAACGTTTCTCGATAAAAGTTTCAATCGGCGCTCCAAAGCGACGCAGTAGTCCCGCCACGAGAAAAAATCTAGCCGCACGTGTTGCCAGACTGGCCATAATAAACGGCAACAGAGCAAAATGAGCCGCGCCGCTTGCAATTGTCACAAATTTATAGGGAACGGGCGTCAGTCCCTTGATCAGTATGATCCATACACCCCATTCACGAAACTTCTGCTGTAAAGCGGCCAGCGTGGCGTCCGCATGGTAAAAATGGACGATCGGGCGAGCTATGACTTCAAGCAGAAAGGCTCCGATATACCATCCGAGCACACCTCCTGCGACACTGGCCAGGGTCGCGATGATGGCATAACGCCACGCTTTCGCCCTGTTGGCGAGAACCATCGGAATGAGCAGGGTTTCCGGCGGAAGTGGAAAGAAACTTGCCTCAGAAAAAGCAAGAAAAGCCAGGAAAAATGGAGCATTGGGACCAGCCGCATGAGCACGCACACGTGCATAAAGACGGTCAAGCATGACGTCAGAGATCCCGTATCCAGTTAAACTGGCGCAGGCATGCCACTTTGACCACATGGAGGGCAAGACCAATGATGGCCTCATGCGGGGCTCTTTATCGAAATGACGTTAAAAGAGCATTAGAAATAATGATCGATCAGTAATCAGGCTGCTGCTTCTCAGGGAAGGGGAGAAAACCGAGGCTTCCAAGGCAGCAGAATAAGGTAGGAAGCTGTCAGGTAGATGAGATTAATGTCAGTTCATCAGACAACAGGATTTCCTGTTACGATTTTAGCCCATTTTAACGAGACACCAGAGGCCGCGGGCTTATGTATCGATACACAAAGCGGACGAAGGTCGTCCCGCAGCCATCATGTGCGATGTATGTATCGAGACACCCAAAAGACGCATAAGATATATTATGCCAACTTTTTTTGTGTCGCAAATGGGCTGACAAACTATGACAAGGACATCCGGCTTCGCGTCGATATGATTGTGTCTTACAGTCCGTTGTCGAACAAACAGGCCTGTTGCGAGTTATGACAGCGTCTGAACAGAGTTAAACAGAGAAAGACGGCAACGTATGATCGTCAATAAACGGATCGGCCTTATGGTTCTGATGCGGGAAAGCATCGGCACCCTTCTTGTTCTGGCTGCATGGGATTTTGTGGTCGTCATTCTCTACCAGCTTTTCCATCAGGAATGGATGGAAATCCCCAGCCTCCCCCTTTCCCTGATTGGATCAGCGCTCGCTCTCTTTATGAGCGTGCGCAACAACACTGCCTATGCCCGGTGGTGGGAAGGTCGCACGCTCTGGGGCGCCATCACCAACAACTCCCGCTCTTTCGGGCGTCAGGTCTGCTCCATTCTTGGCGGACGCAAGGATCTCGTGCGGGCAATGGCCGCCTATCCGCATGCACTCAGAACAGCTCTGGGTCAGGTAGACGCCACCAAAGACGTCGAGCGGCTTCTTGCGCCGGAAATGGCCGCCCGCATCAAGGGCTGGAAAAACCAGCCTAACGGTATTCTGGTGCAGTTAGGTATGGTTGTAACCGAGGAAGCCACAAAACTCGGTATCGACGGCGCGCTGCACGGGCAGATCGATCGTATCCTGTCCGATCTGGCCAATGCTCAGGGCGGCCTGGAACGGATCCAGAAGACGCCGCTGCCTATCCAATATTCCGGCCTGCCTCGCGCCCTTGCCAATATTTTTTGCGTCGTGCTGCCGTTGTCGGCCGTTCAGACACTCGGCTGGATCACGCCTCTTGGCTCTTCACTGGTCGGGTTGCTGTTTGTGGTTCTGGACAAGACTGGCGCCGACCTGCAGGAACCTTTCATCAACACGCCTCATGCCCTGCCCATGGCGGCCATGGCGACAACAATCGAAACGGATCTGCTGCAATCCATCGGCGAGGCCCCGCCTTCCCCCATTGCCATCAACAACGGTGTGCAACCATAACGAAAGTGCGTCATTCAGGTCACAATCCGATCACAAGCCTATCAGGTAAGCCGATATTCCGTTGACCGCCATTACTATTTCGTCACATTTCAGACGTAGCGTCGTCACATATCGTCTCACCATGCCTGGCACTGTCGACGGCTTTACCGAGCCGTCTCCACGCAGGCCCGAAAAGGACCACTATGATCGGAGTTCAGCTGGCCCTGATTTCTGCTTTCCGTACCTTTAGCCGGTCTCCATCGGTAGTGCCTGAAAGCATGCGCCGTTCCAGCCGCAACTCTTTTCTGGCTGTCAGCCTGCTTGCAAGCTCATCACTTTTTCTGACAGCTCATCAGGCGAGAGCTGATGAATATACCGACCTGCTGGATATTCTGAAGATCAAGGGCAGCCTTACACAGGGCGAATATAGCGCCCTGATGATCAAGCACCGTCGCCATCAGCAGGAAAGCGCCGAAGCCGAATCAGACCGCAGTGATCGCCGTGCTACCCGTCTGGCTTCCACACGGGATCAGGATCGTGCCGGACATTTCCATTCGACCTCCTCGTCCGCACATCATGTCGCCGTGGCGAGCGGTTCGGATGTCACGCCGGTATTCCTTGATGCTCAGGATGCCGCCTATGACGCAGCCGCCAGCGCACGCTCGGCCCGTCAGTCCATGCTGGCGGCTCAGGCGGCCATCAATGACCCCACCATTGTTAGGGTGGACAAATACGTCCCCGGCAAAGGCGTGACCTTCCACGCCGGTCCTGTCGCGATCAATCTGTCCGGCTTCGTGAACGGTTTCTACACATACGACAACGCATATGGACGCTATGTCGGTGGCGGCACATCCGCGGGTGCGGGCGGCAGCAAGTTTGATGCGTCCGCCGTTCGCAACGGTTACCTTCCTGCGGCTCTGATCACCAAGATCACCACCACGCAGGATGGCATCGATATGGCGGCGGTGTTCGGCATGTATCCGGGCCTCGACAACAACAAACCGGGCGCCATGAACGCCAATTCCGGCGGTAGTCCCGTCGCACTTGGAACGCCCGGCATCGATTTCCGTCAGGTTTACATGACCTTCGGGAACAAGAAGATGGGAACAATCAAGATCGGTCGTGATCTTGGTATCTTCGGTTCTGACGCCATTCTTGATGACGCCACCCTTATCACGCTGGGTTCCATTGGCGGCAACTCGGCCCCCGGCAACACCAGCCTTGGTCGTATCGGCGTAGGTTACCTCTACGCCGACTGGATCCCGCAGATTTCCTACCAGTCGCCCATGATGAGCGGCGTGCAGGTCACGGTCGGCGTCATGCAGCCGATGGATGAGTTCAACTTTGCCGGCACCAACAATAACGGCACGGGACCGGATGCGCTTTCAGCCCAGTCCACCCATCACAGCGCGCCGATGGCTCAGGGCAAGGTCACCTATGACTTTACCAGCGGCGACATCAAGGGCCGTGTCTGGGCCGGCTTCCTCATCCAGCATCAGCAGAGACTGTATTCTTCGGTCATCAGCGAAAGCCAGGGCAAAAGCGCTACGGTTGAAGCCGGAGAAGTTGGCGCGAAGCTCAGCTATAAAGGCTTCGAGGGCGTCGGATACTACTATCGGGCGAGTGGTCTCGGCAGCACGGGACTTTTCTTCGACGGTATCACCCCCGCTGGCAACAAGCGTAATTCCGAGGGCTATTACGTTCAGGGTTCCTACTCGTTCGATAAGAAGCTACGGCTTGCCGCAAGTTATGGTGTCAGCAATCTCTACCAGGCTCCGGGCGAAATCGATTCCATTCTTGTCCGACGCAATGAGTCTGAAGTGGGTGCGCTGTTCTACAAATGGACAGACTGGATCCAGTTTGTCGCGGAATACAGCCATACCGAATCAATCGCGCACAATGGCAATCGCGGCAAGGATAACTCGGCTTCTGGCGGTGCGGTGCTCTTCTTCTGATCTTCTGAAGCAAGCAGAAGCGTTTGCCGGATGATCTGTCTGGATAAAGATAGAGTCCGTCCATCGTGCTGAGTGTTGAACCCACCGGAAAAGGTCACGTTGTCTTTCAATGTCCGAAAAGGTTGCATTGTAAAAAATAGTGCAACTTTCAGGCGGTCGATGCTTTGAATGCTCGCATCACATGCCGAGCATTTTGGTCCACAAGACAACGTCGCGTTTTTATGGTAAAGCTGCACCTATGAATACATTCAGATCTCCTCCGAAGGGCGGCGTCACAGACGCCATGGCGCGGACAGCAGCGGCCACGACTGCTGCGCAGGCGAAAACGAAGGTAAAAGACGAAGATCCGTTTCAGGAAGGCGACTCAATCGTCTATGCGGCCCACGGCGTCGGGCGCGTTGACCGGATCGGCGTTGATGAAATTGCCGGGACAAAGCTGGAGGTGATCCAGATTTCCTTCCCCGGCAATCAGATGACACTGCGTATTCCGCTTTCAAAAGCGCGGAAGGCCGGTCTGCGCAAGATCGTCTCCCGTGAGATTGTCGACAAGGCGATGTCCATCATCAAGGGCAAGCCTCATGTCAGCAAGGGCATGTGGGCACGCCGTGCTGTGGCCTATCAGGAAAAGATCAACTCCGGTGATCTGGTCCAGATTGCGGAAGTACTCCGTGACCTGCGCCGGAACGTCGACAGTCTTGATGGCAGCTTCAGTGAACGCAAGCTGTTCGAGGCGGCTCAGGAGCGTTTCGTGGCCGAGGTCGCCGTTCTTGAAAAGAAAGAGCCGGCAGATGTGCTTCAGTCATTGACCGCCGTGATGAAAGCCGCCTGACACAGGAACTGACTGTGCTGCTCCCCTCGCCCGCTCCGCTTTCCGAGAACACATCCCTTCCCTCCAGCGAAGCGCTGAAACTGCTGTTGAGGCGGGCAGAGATGGAACTGGAAGCGGAGCATTTTGCCGAGGTCATGGTGGCTCTCAGCCCACATGGCGGCATGGGATCCGAGGCCATCGATTCCCTGCTGGGCTTCGCACTCACTGGTCTTGAGCAACATGAAGAAGCCGCTCTCTGCCTTCACTCCGCTTTTCATCTTGGTGAAGGCAGCAAACATCCGGCTCTTGATCTTGTTGCTCTCTTCGGTCGCCTGAACAGAAGAGAGCAGGCCAGAAAGACACTTGAGGCTCTTCTAAAGATTACACCCAACGATGCGCGCGTACTGGATGCTCTGGGTGAAATCCTGATCTATCTTGGTGAAACCGAAGAGGCTCTCAGGATTCTGGACCATTCGCTGGATGTTCGTCCGACCTCGCCGCTGACTATGAATTTCAAGGCCATCGCGCTCATGGAACTGGGCGAGATCAGTGAAGCCACCAAGATATTCAAGAAAGTGCTGAAACTGATCCCAGACAATGCCAGTGCGCTCTCAAATCTGGCCTGTATCTACTCCGCTCTGAACCGTTCTGACGACGCATTGGCTCTCTATCGCTCTGCCATCATTGAACGACCTCAGAACGCAACAATCCGCCTGAACCACTCGATCTCCCTTCTCAAGGCCGGTCGATATGCGCAGGGCTGGGCGGAACACGAATGGCGTCTTCAGCTTCCGGGGCATTCCCAACTGCCTGCGTCACTGCTGGTTCCCTCTCTGGGAGACGGCGTCGACATTCGCGGCAAGCGTATACTCGTGACGCAGGAAGAGGGCCTTGGCGATACGCTTATGTATCTCCGCTATATCCCGGCCCTGGCCCGTCGTGGTGCGATCGTTCATCTGTGGGTGCCTGAGACGCTGGCGGATCTGTGCCGCCGGGTGGAAGGCGCTGCCGTCGTGCAGGTTGGTGGAAACGTGCCTGAATTTGACTGGCATTGTCCATTCATCAGTCTGCCCAGAGTCTTTGTTGGAACGGAGGACGCCATGGGCGACCCTGTTCCCTATCTCCATACGGATCCTCGGAAAGATCAGGCTGCACGCGAGTTGCTTCCGGATAACGGCAAGCTGAATGTCGGACTTGTCTGGGGTGGGGCACCCCGTCCCAATCTCAGCAGCGCTCTGATGCTTGACCGCAAACGCTCCACCTCCCTCGCCTCCCTTGATCCACTAGGGAAAATAGCGGGCATCAATCTGATCAGTTTCCAGAAAGGACCTCACGCCGAACAGGGTACGACCCTGCCGTGCGGCAAGGAAATTCTGGACCTGATGCCTTACGCCGATACAATGGACGATACGGCTTCCTTTCTTATGGGGATCGACGTGCTGGTTTCGGTGGATACATCGGTCGTCCATCTTGCTGGCGCTCTGGGGCGTCCTGTCCTGCTCATGGACCGGTTTGACAACTGCTGGCGCTGGCTATCGGGACGGGATGATTCGATCTGGTACCCGGATTTGACGATTATCCGCCAGAAGAAACCCCACAAGTGGGATGACGTGGTCAAACGCGTTGCCGCACACCTTAAAAAGATGGCCGCAGCTCACAAACGGTCCTGATTTTTTTTCGACGTCTTTATCTGGAATATTGAATGACTGGTTATTTGGGAGGCTGGAAAGCCAATCCCGTTCGCGAATGCCTTGCCGGCATGGTCGCGACCTTTGCTCTTATCCCCGAGGTCATCGCCTTTGCCTTCGTCGCAGGCGTTGATCCTTCGGTCGGCCTGTACGCCTCCTTTATCATCAGCATCGTCATCGCCTTTACGGGCGGTCGGCCGGCGATGATTTCCGCAGCAGCTGGCTCAGTCGCGCTCGTCGCTGCTGGCCTAGTCCATGCACATGGTGTGCAGTATCTGCTGCTGGCGACCCTGCTCTGCGGCGTCATCCAGATTGTGTTCGGTCTGCTGCGTCTGCATGTGCTAATGCGGTTTGTGTCCCGGCCAGTGCGGACCGGCTTTGTGAACGCTCTGGCCATTCTGATCTTTTCTGCACAGCTGCCACATCTGACTGGTGTATCGTGGCAGACATGGATGCTGCTCGGGATCGGACTGGCCATCATCTATGGCGTTCCACGTTTCTTCACGGCCATCCCGTCACCACTCATCTGCATCGTGGTGCTGACGGTCATCGTCACGCTGTATCCGATGCCGGTCGCACGGGTATCGGACCTTGGACATCTTCCCGACGGACTGCCGCTTCCCGTTCTGCCGCATCTGCCGTTTACATCCGAAACACTGGAAATCATCTTTCCGGCGGCACTTGCAATGGCCATGGTGGGACTGCTGGAAAGCCTGATGACGGCACGAGTGGTAGATGACCTAACGTCAACGCCATCCGACAAACGTCAGGAATCCATCGGTCTGGGACTGGCCAACTGCGCTTCCGGGCTGTTTGGCGGCATTGCAGGCTGCGGCATGATCGGACAGACAGTCGGTAACATTCGCTATGGTGGTCGGGGACGGCTTTCGACGCTTTTCGCGGGCGTGTTTCTGCTCGTCCTGATGGTGCTGCTGCGTCCGCTCGTCGCACAGGTGCCGGTCGCCGCTCTGGTCGCCATCATGGTCATGGTGTCAGCCAGCACCTTTTCATGGTCGTCCATCAAGGAATTGACCTCCCATCCGCCTCTCGCCAGCACGGTCATGGTCGTCACCGTCGTTGTTGTCGTGCTGACCCACAATCTGGCGGCGGGCGTTGCCGTCGGCGTCCTGCTTAGCGGCGTCTTCTTCGCTTCCAATGTGTCGTCGATGCTCAAGGTCGATAAGACGCAGGATGCCCGGACAGGATCGGTGCATTACGCCGTCAAAGGCGAAGTCTTCTTCGCCTCGGCTGAACTGCTGGAAGATTCCATCGAGTATGGCGAACCCGCAGCCGGCAATGGCACGGCCGTGACCATCGACCTGAGTCAGGCTCATATCTGGGACAGTACGGGTACGGGAGCGATTGAAACAATCGTCACCAGCCTGAAGGAGCGCGGATATGTCGTTCAGCTGACGGGGCTTAATCAAAAGAGCAGCAGTCTGCTTGAGCGCTGCTCTTCCATTTCGGGCTAATTACCAAATCCGGAATGACGGCAATTTTCGCCAGAAAAAACGAAAGCCGTTACCTGTTTTTTTTCAGGTAACGGCTTTATTGCCTAAGGCATTGTCGCACGGCCTTGCTTTGTGACAATGCCTTTGATCATGTTGAAATTTCCGGGTCCGCTGCTTGTCAGGAAAGCGACGCCAGAACACCAGACATTCAGTTCGCTGGCTGCCTGTCAGGAACCCTATACCAGGTCGGCGGCTGCTTTCCGTGGCGATGTTTGGAGTGGAAACCATATTTTCCATTGCCGTCATCGTCGGCACAGGCGGAAATGGTGCAGGCCAGCACAAAAAGCATCAGCCAGCGTCGCCAGCCAGCCGTGCCTGACGTTAGAATAGTCTTATTCATTGTGTCGTTTCCCGAGCTTTGAAGGGCTGGATTGGGGCCATGGACCCGGCTTCACGCATATACTGCGCAGCCAGAGGATCGGTGTCAGCGTCTGTCCCGGCTCTTGCGCCGAGGCTCTGGGCGGCCTGAGCCAGAAGCGCGTTCGCACGTTGTCCCTGCCCTGCCTGACGTGCCGCCTGTGCTTCCAACGCCAGCGCACGGGCCATCGCCCTGTAATCTCCCGTCTCACGACGCAGGGAAACAGCATCCGCCGCATGGTTCATGGCCTGCTGCGGGTTGCTGTTCAGGGAGTAACAGGCCTGAAGCTCCGCCAGATCGCCTTTCTGCACAGCGGACTGCGGTGGCTTGGCCGACTGGATCGTCCCGATTGCCGACATAAGGGTCGTACTGTCGTGCTGTCGTGCTGCGACTAGTCCCTGCACAAAGGCTCCACGCAGGGAGACATCCGTATCCGGTGACTGGGTGGCGACCCGGGCCTCGCGCGCTGCTATACCAAGATCATTCAGACGAAAAGCAGAAGCTGCCGCCACGAGACTGAGCGCACCGGAGTCTGACTCAACGGTCTCTGCTCCGTGTGAGCTCTGAGGTAGCCCACCAGCTGTCGCGTGCGCCTCACTTCCCTGACGCATGGCCAGAGCAGAGCGGGCATTCTGCACGGTCTGAAGCGCATCTGATGGCTCGTCTGCCGCAAGCTGCGTGACGGCAAGATTGTAGGAGGCATCGCCAATGGCGCCTACGTCATTACGACGCAGGGCCAGCCGTGTCGCTTCACGATAGGACTTTTCCGCAACGGAATAACGCTCGATAGCCAGAGCCTGACTGCCTACATCCATGGCCTGCTGATAGGCCACGTCCTGATCCTGAACCGTTTCGTCTTTCGTTGACCCTGCACAGCCTGAAAGGGTCGTGCACAGCAGCAGGGCTGCGATCAGGGAGACTTTCTTCATGGTGCCACCTTTCTGGCTGGCAGCCGGTTTTTGCTCTTCTGCTGATGACCGCCGAGCAGCCACAGTCCTTTCAGCTGGTCCGTGAGTTTCTGCAGGCTGTAAAGCGTTGTCTGCGCCTGAGTGAGCATGGCCGGAACGCTGGCCAGACTTTCATCCACATTCTTGGTTATGGAAGGCAGTCTCGGCGTGGCGTTCTTCAGGTCATGCGTAGCGGATTTCACATTGGCCATCGTGCTGTCGGTCTTGCTGAGGATGGCGCGAAGCTGCTCTTCTTCCGGCCGCAGACGGTTGATCACCTCGTTGAGAGAAACGATCATCGCCTCTGACTTGCGCACCAGATCGTCGTTGGTCATCAACTGGCCGACACTGCCTTTGCCCGCATGCATGTCCGTGATCGCCTCATCCAGCTGCGCCATCATGTGACGGGCGCTGGAGAGAGCGGGCATGATCTGGGCCTGAATGTCCTTCAGAGTCTGGGTAATCATGTCCGTCGGGCTCGGCTCGGTGATGGCGTTGATGACGGCGTAATTCCAGTCCATCGCCTCGCCGGAACCACGGGTCAGATCGAGATAACTCGCTCCGGCCACGACAAACGCTTTCCTGATGACGGCCTTGCTGTCACGGCGCAGGAACGGTTCCACCTGCGGATCGAGGTCCACCAGAGCATACATGCCGCCGGTAGGATTCAGCTTGATGGCGCGGATCGTTCCGGCGTGTGCACCGAGGATCTGCACATCGCCTCCCACGGTCAGACCACCGACACCGGTCTCCGGCAGCACGACGCGCAGGCGGGCGGGCGGGCTGAGCCAGTCACTGAGCACGCCGGCCTCGATGACCGCCGCCGCGAAAAGCACCATGGCGATCAGAACAAGCAGACCAACCCACTCGTCAGCATAGCGCAGATGAATAAGAGGGCGGCCTTTCTGCCGTAACCTGACCTGAAACATCAGCGTATCCGTACCGTTAAGAGACCATCATCCGCCAGCCGCCACAGGGCGCTGACCGCTTTGCGATAGGGCTGCCACACAGTTGTGTCGCGGACAAACCAGACGACTGCCGCCCCTCTGTCACGTGCTTCTGTCAGACATTCAAAGAATGCCCCTGAAATATCCACGGGACTACCCTCCAGAGGATCCTCGATCAGAAGCAACTGGGGCTGTCCCAGAAATGCCCGAACACAGGACGCCCTTACCAGATCCGCACTTGAGAGACGGCGCGGTGTTTCAACGGGAATACCCGGCAACCCGAACTGGGTGCAGAGACGGGCGGTTTCCCCTGTCAGATCCTGCACCGAAACAGTTGTATGATGCAGTTCCTTGAACATCATACCCACATGGGTGCCGAACAGATCCGTCCACACCGGTCTGCGGGTGATGCGCCCGATGCGACCACGCAGGGCGTTGCGGTGCCGGTCATCCAGATCATTCCAGTTCATATCCATGAAACGCGCACTGCCGTTGCGCAGATGCACCATGCCGGAACACAGATCGGCGAACATGGTCGCTCTCGACATGTCGCGCGTCTCGATGACAGCACATTCACCGGGCATCACGCGCAGGGAAAGCGGCACGGGTGGCAGGCTGCTCTCGTCAAAGACCGGCGTGGCATCGGCCAGTTCGAGCATGGGACCGGTGAGGTGTTTCATGCGTCACTCTTTTCCGAAAAGAGTGACAGAATGCGGTTCTCAGACAACATGCTTTCCAGTCTCCTCATACCTTGAGGCTGAAAAGAACACTGACCGTCATCACGATCAGAATGCCGCGAGAAAAGCCCCGAGGAAGCATGGTCCGCAGAGAGTCTTCATTCGACGCCGTCAGGCCGCTGACACAGCAACCCAACCCCACGAGAAACCCGACAACAACAAACTTGAGCGGGATCAGCAGATAATCTGCCGGGGTCATGGCTGTGACCACGTCATAGTAGAATGAAAACAGCGAGTTCGACAGAGCACCGGATGCACGGCTGATGATGTAGCCCGTCGTCAGGGACGCGAGGGAGAACATGATGCCGAGCGTAAAACCCGCCACCGTGAAGGCCAGCGTCCTTGGCAGCACGAGCAGCAGGAACGGATCAAGACCTTCCGCCTGCATGGAACGGATCTGCCCCCCAGTCGCCAGCATCCCCACTTCAGCAAGAGACAGCATCCCGCTGCGACCCAGCATCAGGATACCCACCAGAATAGGCGCCAGTTCCCGCACAATGACGCTCACCAGAACGGATCCCGTCATCTTGGCCATTCCGGCGAAACCAAGCCAGTAAATCGCCTGGGACACCACGCCGACACCAGTCAGGGAGCCCATGACCAGAGTGCTGATAAGACCTTTTCCGGCGACATCCGAAAGCGTGAGCTGGAATTCGTATCGGACAGTCCGACGCCAGGAATTACCGCGCACGCTTTCGCGCAGCACGCCCCACATGGTCCCCAGCATGATGAGCAGAAACCAGACCTGCTTGCGAACCAGCGCCCCGAGCCAGCCAAGAAAATAGACAAAGCGCTCGCCAAGCGTTGCATCTTCCCGTTGCGTATCATCGGGATGGAAGGTTTCCGGCGGAACACCCAGCCCGTGAGCGATGCTCCCGGGATCATCCGGCAGAGTGCCTTCTGGCACTCTGTGTTCGTCTGGCGGGCCTCCCTGCCCTGTCGGCTTGTCTGTCACCGTCTGGTCGCGAGTACATAAACCCGCCCTATACCAGCATTTGGTGCATAAAATGAGCCGCGGCTATGGAACAGATAATGTTCCCGGAGCGCCTGATACACCCGCTCGGTAACCTCAATCGTGCCGACATCCGGCGCGCCCTGCGCCATGAGTTCCGCAAGGGTGACCGCCTCTCCCCACAGATTGAAGATCCTTGGATCGGTGCCAAGCTCCCCACCCATGGCCGGACCGTAATCCATGCCGATGCTGAAGATCGGTTCAATATTGGCAGAGGAAAGCAGCAACATGCAGGCTTCACGAAGTACCAGCGCCGCTTCGGCCACTCTCCAGATCGCTGTGGAGTCAGTCTCCTTGGTGCATCCCGCCACGCAGATCAGTCGGTGCCCCGCGACTTTTACGGAGAACAGATTGTACCGCTTGGCGATTTCCTGAACTTCGGACGCGATCCGGTCGATCAGAGGTAGAAGAGAAGACCCATCATCCCCGTTTTCCATGACAGGATCAGAGAAGGTGACGACCATCACGGCGACGCTGGGGAACTGTCCCTGGCCAACTTCACCACTGGCTGTCGTGGCCTGCATGAGCGCCGCGTCAAAGCGGGGTGCAGGCAGTTTCTGAACTTCCGAGGCATCTGCCGCAGACACCTTCTCCGGTTCCGGCATTTCCGCCATGCCACCGAAACGGATGGCCGCGATCGAGGCCACAATTTCCAGAAAATAGCTGACTGACAGAGGATCGGGCGCATCTTCGATCGTGATGACACCGACAATATCCGTATGACCGCCGCTGGCGCCCCGAATGGGGTAGAGCATCAGGGAAGACGTGCCGCTGTCGCGCATGACGACGCGCTCGTAAGCAGCGGTCCTCTCATCCTTTGCCGCCACCGGCACCGACACAGGCACTCCGGCGTCCACGAGTTTGAAGAAATCCTCCATATCCTTGCGGGACAGGTCGAAACCACCGGAATGAGCTTCCTGTCGTGCATCGAAACTGTCTTCACAGATCAGCGCCATGCCATCATGCAGCAATCGCCACAGAGACGCCTTGCGCCCCTGCGTGATGTGGGCAAGTTCTTCCGTCAGGGCCAGCGCCTCGCCGTTGACGTTCAGAAGATCGGGCGTGACGGCAATCTGTTGCAAAGCGGACGTCTGTGTATTTGTCAGCGCTTTCTCGTGCCTGAGTTCTTTCGTGACGCGCTCCGTGCGTCGTCCCTGACGGGCGAGAAGAGCCGCAAGGATGCCTGCCAGAACAATAATAATGACGGAAAACTGGAAACTTTCCCGGCCACTCTGCCGCGCAAAACTGGCGAAATCGTTTTCAGGCGCGACAATCAGCAGAACCCAGTGATCGGACGACGGCAAGGTCTGAGCCATACCGATATAGTTCTTGCCGCCATAACGGAACGGATGAGAGCCGACCCCGCGAACCCGGTACGTGTCATAAACGCGTTTGAAGGTGCCCTGCGTCGCCGGATCCAGCGTCATCCTGGCCGGGTCACCCTGAGACCTCTCGACGACTGACTGGAAGCCATGCCCGGCGATGATGCGACCATTGCTGTCCAGAATGATCGCCGTGCCGTTCTGGCTGATTTTCAGCGCATCCAGAAAGTCGCTCAGTTCGTTCAGCGAAACATTGATCGCAAAAACTCTCTGAACTCCGTCTTGCCCCATGAGAGGTACCGAACCGGTTACAACCAGTTGCTTGGTCGAGGCGTAAATTGTGGGAGGTGTCCAGGAAAACCCCTTTTTCTCGATGGCCCCCTGATACCAAGGGCGGCCCCGCGGATCATAATTGTCTGAAGTATTTTCTTCCGACCGGATTTTCTTGCCTTTTTCATCGTAAAAATCGTGATGAAAAACAGCCTTTCCATCGACAACCCGCAGATCGGTATATTCGAGACCTTTTCCATCAGGGCTTCGTTCAACCAGCAGGAATCCTCCCGTCTGGTCGCCCATGTAATAGGACTGGATCTGAGGGACGAGCCGAAGCATCGTGGCGCCGTAGGAATAGAAAGCGCCCCTTGTTACGGCGACAGGCGCGTGGCTGATGAAATCCTGCGCGAATGAGCCACCCAGCGTGGCTGCGCCCATGTAGCCGGTTACATCCTGCACAACGTAGCGCTGCACCGACTGGAGCAGTTCATGCGTCAGCTTCAGAACTCCCGCCCGCGTGGTGCGGTAGTTGTGCCAGCCGATCCCGCCGATCGCCAGAAGGATGAGCAACACTGTTGCAACAGGCACCACGACCTGAATGAACTTCTGACGCAGGGAGACGTCTTTCTGCTCTGTCGGATCGACTATCTCATTCGCAACCAAAAGCTTCGTGTTCCTCTAGGCTTAGACGCGCAATCCGGTGTCACACACCTGAAGCGTAGCAGATTAAGCCATTCTTAACAAAATGGTTTCCACCACAAGATTGTCATTGCACAGGCACCAATGGGCGATGCCGCCAGCGCAAGGCCCAATAGGCCACGCTCGACAGAAAGACCGCAGAGAAGCTGGCCGTATAGCCAAACCACACACCCCACGCGCCGTAATAATGCGCAAACATATAGCCTGCAGGCAGCTCCACGAATGCAATGCAGCCCAGCATGATGCCCATCGGCGCCACAGAATCACCGCTTGCCCGCATGGCCGAACCCAGCACTCCGCCCAGAGACAGAAGAACCGCGCTCCCCATGACCGCCCTGAAGGCGTGAGAGGCAAGAGCAATGACATGCGGATTTGACGTAAACAGCAGCGACACCGTCTCGGGAATCAGCATGACGATCGCCGCCAGTGCGCCAGTCATGAGCAGTCCCACCAGAAATCCGATCCGGAGAATCTCCCGGGCGCGCTGGGGATTCCGTGCGCCAATGGCATGAGAACACATGACCGAAACGGTTATGCCGACAGCCATGCCCGGATATTCGATATAGGTCAGGGTTTGTGTGAACAGACCATACGCCGCCGTCATCTCGGAACCGAATCCGTTGATCCGACCAACCAGAACAATCTCGGCCAGGCCCTGCGTGGCGACTTCGACCATTGCAGGAAAGCCAAGGCGGATTACAGACCACAGCACCTGACGTTTCGGCACAAGCTCTCTCAGCATCCCCAGTCCCGGAGCAAGCTCATGTCCGGACTGTTTCAACCAGATGCCAGCCAGCAGAAGCGCCAGCACCCAGCCGAGAATGGCGGCGACAGCCGCTCCTGAAAGCCCCAGGGAAGTCTTCAGCAGAATGGGTGTCACAACAAGCGAGACAACAATCTGCAATCCCATCATGACAAGTGGTCGGATGTTATCCCCGGCGCCACGCAGCGTGATCGCCACTGTCACCACCAGAATCAGGGCTGGTGTTCCCGCCAGAAAGACCCGGCAATACTGCGCTGCATGATCCGTGATGTTGGCAGGCACACTGAACAGCCGAAGCATGGGTCCCACAGCCCATTGTCCACCGATCGCCACAATCCCACCCAGAACGATCGAAACAGCCACGGCAGCGGACGCCATGGCGCGAGCCCGCTCGGGATGGCCTGCCCCCCAGAGCTGCCCAACAAGAACGCCAGCCCCCGACCCAAGCCCCACGCCACATGAAACGAGAATAAGCAGTAACGGATAGAATGTGCTGGCTGCAGCCAGATCCTCAGCGCCTAGCAGGCGACCGATATAGACGTTGCCAATCGTGCTTGCGATGGATTGCAGAACGCAGTCCATCAGGACCGGCAGCATGAAGATGAGAAAAGACTTCAGCAGTGTCTGCGTGGCGTCGTCGCCAGTCTGAACAGGGCTGACATATGTCTCTTGCTTCTCGATGGACGGAACTTCCCTTGGCATTACGTGTCGTTCACCGCTTGACTGCATCCGGGAAGAGGCATCCGTAACGATGGACCTGCCCCGTTACGCTCAAAATATCCGGATCAGGCAAAATGATCTTTGTATAATATATTATATTGTTTGCTGTTATCAGAAAATGAAAACACTCCTGGGAGTATTTTACTGAAGCCTGACATTTTCAGATTTGCAGGAAACTGGTGCTGCTGGCGAGGATTGAACTCGCGACCTCTCCCTTACCAAGGGAGTGCTCTACCACTGAGCTACAGCAGCGCTGCGGGTGGGTTCCTACCGTCAGAATGCGATGACGGCAACCCCCTAAAATCCTTGGGGAACATTTTTTTGTTCCCCGCATGGTGTCAATCGTCGCGATGGATCTTTTCCATCCGCTCATGACGCTCCTGCGCCTCGATCGACAGGGTGGCGATGGGGCGGGCTTCCAGGCGCTTGAGGCCGATAGGTTCGCCGGTCTCCTCACAATATCCGTAGGCATTGTTTTCGATACGAAGAAGCGCCTGATTGATTTTCCCAATCAGTTTGCGCGCGCGATCGCGTGTGCGAAGCTCGAGAGCGCGGTCCGTCTCGACACTGGCCCGGTCCGTCACATCGGCTTCATGGATACCGCCTTCGGAAAGACTGGCGAGTGTTCCGCCTGCTTCTTTCAGCAGTTCATTGCGCCATTTAACCAGTTTCTGGCGGAAATATTCAACCTGCAGGGGATTCATGAACTCTTCTTTTTCAGAAGGCACATAATCCGGAGGAAGTGTCAGCATAATATTGTCTCCGTTCCCTGAGGCAAAGCCCCCTGACGAATGCGCGGCTTATACCCGCGAGGACTGAGACAGCCAAGCGCGAATCCACTTTTTTCTTTGAAACATTTCTGTCACATAATTTTCCGGCAAATCGAATAATCGATCTTTCTCCCTGTGGTTTGCCTCTCCCTATCTACGCCTGACGAGACGCTTCATTTTGGCGGTTTCGATGGCCACCCGCACCTTTATGGACGTAGTCAGATTCCTGAAAGCGGGCAGCTGGACCATGGGGGACCGTTCGGCAATCTCCTCCAGTTCCGCGAGAAGCGCCATTGTACCCGCATTGCCTTCCAGAAAGGCGACCTGAAGTTTCCTCAGCGCCTCCAGCGCCTCCCCTCCCCACTCGGTGACCATCTGCCTCTCAGACCGGGGCTGAATCTGGGGTTCCGTCTCCTGAAGTGACAGAAGGCAGGGTGCGGCCACGGATGTCACAGGCTGTTCATTCATGACCTCCTGCTCGGAAGGCACCGAAAAGGCTGAAAGCTCCTTTGACTGCCGCGTCTTTGCCGTGGGTTTTCCCCGACTGACATAGCCGATCGCGCCAATTCTGTTCACGTTGCATCTCCCTGGGCTCGTCCAAATCTGGCCCTACTCGGTTCCGCTTCAAAGCTCTGAACAACGCTTTGCTGCTGTCCGTTCAGGAATTGTTTGCTCTTCACGTCGATAGTGTGCGCTCGAAACATTGACGAGCGGCAAAGAGCGGCATGACCTTTTTTTCTCGCAGGCCTGATGCGGAGCATCTGAAGAGGGTTCCTCTTCTGTCTGCCCTGTTTCTGGCAGGCTTCCTTTTGATACAGTCTTTTGCCGCCAATGCGGCGCTTGTTCGCGTCAAGGACATTGCTGACTTTGAAGGGGTCAGAACAAACCAGCTTATCGGTTACGGCCTTGTGGTCGGCCTGCATGGAACCGGCGATAAACTGACCAACGTCCTGTTTACCCGCGAAACACTCATCAGCATGCTCAACCGGCTGGGCGTGAATATCCGTGATCGTGAAATTCAGCTTCAGACGCATGACGTGGCAGCCGTTATGGTGACGGCTGATCTGCCAGCCTTTTCTCATGGCGGCGGTCGAATCGACGTGACAGTCTCAGCAACCGGCGACGCAACGGATCTGACAGGGGGCACCCTGCTTGTCACCCCGCTAATGGCGGCTGACGGAGAAATCTATGCTGTTGCGCAGGGCTCTCTCGCGACCAACGCCTTTAGCGCCCGAGGTGCGGCCGCCTCAATCGTCCACAACATCCCGACCAACGGTCACATAGCGAATGGCGCTGTTGTGGAGCGGGAAGTCCCGGTTGATCTCGCCAACCGAAAGCAGATGCATCTCTCCCTGCGTAACCCCGATTTCACGACGGCCGGACGCATCGCTCAGGCGATCAACAGTAGTGTGGGCAATATCGCCCGCGTCATGGATCCACGCACCATTTCGCTTGATCTGACATTAAAGGACAGCATTCCGGCACTATCGCGGATCGGCGATTTGCTGGTCGAACCCGACACGCTGGCAAAGGTCGTTGTAGACGATGCAAGCGGCACCATCGTGATCGGCAACGACGTTCGCATCAGCACGGTCGCGATTGCACAGGGTAACCTGACCATTCAGGTGACTGAAACGCCCATCGTTTCACAACCTGGCCCGATGTCAAATGGCACCACCACAGTCGCTCCACGCACCAGCATCAATGTCAACAATGGCAATAACGCTAAACTGGGCATACTCCGCAATGGTCCAGCACTCAGCGATCTTGTCTCCGGCCTGAACGCTCTGGGAGTTGGTCCTCGTGACATGATTTCGATCCTCCAGGCCATCAAGGCTGACGGAGCCCTGCAAGCTGATCTGGAGGTCCGATGAGTAACGAAATCACGAATGTCACCTCGTCCGGTTACGGGACGCAGAGCTCATCGCAAAAACAGGCGCCAGATCCGAAAATATGGAAAACCGCCACTGACTTCGAGGCGATGACTATCGGCGAAATGCTCCAGCCAATGTTCGATACGGTTGACACCTCCAAGGGCTTCTTTGGCGGTGGCGTAGGAGAGTCGAGTTTCCGTCCTATGCTGACGACGGAGATGTCAAAACAGATCGAGAAAAATGGCGGCCTGGGACTGGCTCCGGTCGTGTATCACCAGATGCTTGAAATGCAGGAAAAAGGATCAAAAAAATGACGGATCAGGCCCTTGCCGTCATCGAAAAAGCAAACGCCTTGCTGGAAGAAGAGAATTCATTTTTAAAGGAAGGCAATGTTCCTGCTGTAATCGCTCTCCTCAAACGCAAGGAAGCGGTGCTGGCCCAACTGAACAGTGTGACTGTTGAGTGCCGAAGGGTAGCAGAAGAGCCGGAAAAACCATGCTGCTCGGAAGAACTGCCTCTCGCTACAGAAAAATTAAATCTTACGATCGAAAATAATCGAGCGTTGCTTCAGCAGGCTATGATCGCACAGAAGCACATTGTGCAACTGCTTACGGCCTCGCTATCTCCTCCGGGAAACAAAACCAATTATGGCAAAAATGGTTCCTACAGCACGCCGCGTTCTACCACTGGCAACGCTTACAGAAAGAACATTTAGGCTTCTGAAATTGATAGCCTGAAACCAAAAAAGCCTCTTTTCCGCTCTGGAAAAGAGGCTTTTTTATAGACCGTTCAATATCTCAGGCGCGACGAGGCTTGCGACCAGCCGTTGCCCGGACACGTGTGGCCGGACGCTTGGTTGCGGCACTTTCCTTTTCAGCAGCCAGACGATCCAGACGTTTCTGCTTGCGCGTCTCCTGAGTAATGCGCAGCTTTTCAACAGCGGACAGCTTGGTGACGACTTCCAGTTTCCGACCGGCTGGCTTCGTTACGCTTTTTGCAGCACGCGGTGTTTTTGCTACTGCTTTTGGCATGGCTGTTTTTGCAGCGGTCTTCCGGGCTGGTTTCGCTGGTGCAGCTGCCACTATCTTTTTAGGAGCAGCCTTGACCGTCGTCTTTGGAGCCGACTTTGTCGCAGCAACAGCACGCTTCGCACGCGGCTTCGTCACGGATTCTTCCGGGGCTGCTTTGGTGCGTCTTTTTGTTGCTGGTACGGGTTCTGCTTTCTGTCTTGCTACCTGCCGTGTCGTCGCAGAAGTTGCCTTGACTTCTTTGGTCGGTTTTCTAGCCATATCCCAAGTCTCACCCTGTTGGTATCGCAACAGGCCATTTTCATGACTCTGCTGATTATATAAGCACTGTTTTCAAAGCAAGATCATCATGGAGCCAGATATTCGATATGATGAATAACCCAGAAACACGACAGTATCCCACCATTTATCAAATACGCAATATAGATTTATAGTGACGTTTGCAATATCCACATTTTGCTTTTCATAATAAAACGCTTACGATTTCTACAGAAGAGAAAGCCGGAAAATAAATACTGAAATTCAAAAACACCATAAATAAAAATAACTTTTTCCAATCATTTCTGCTCTGTTACATCTCATGATTTAAAAGCCTTCACGGTATGCATGTTTCTCATATCGTGTCCGCACATTCTGTTACCCTCAGCCAATCGTTCAACAAACCCATATTCATATGGACTGTCAGAATGTCATTTGTGAGGACCATCAGGCTACGCTAATGCTTCTCGACATCTCTTCCTTGCGCAGGATCATGCAACCATGAAAATAAACGGTGTGCCTTACCGAAGTGTCTGGGTAGATCCGACAGATCACCGAACTGTCTGCATTTTTGATCAGACGCGCCTGCCATTCGCCCTTGAGATCCTGCATCTTTCTTCATCTGAGCAGGTGGCGCATGCCATTATTACAATGCAGGTCAGAGGCGCTCCGTTGATTGGTGCCGTGGCAGCCTATGGGCTGTCTCTGGCCCTTTCCTCAGATCCAAGTGATGAAGCCATGGAGCGTGAGGCGTCCATGCTGGCTGCCACACGCCCGACGGCCATCAATCTTCGGTGGGCCATTGAACGTATGCTTCAGAAACTTCGGCCAATGAACTCACAGGATCGAGTGGAAGCAGCCTATAAGGAAGCGGGACTGATCTGCGACGAAGACGTTGCCCAGAACGAAGCAATCGGCAGACATGGTTTGGAGCTGCTCCGAAATATCAAAAACAGGAAGAAAGCAGAAGAAAGAATCAACATCCTGACGCATTGCAACGCCGGATGGATAGCAACAGTGGACTGGGGAACAGCTCTCGCCCCCATCTATATGGCGCATGATGAAGGTCTTGATGTGCATGTGTGGGTGGATGAAACGCGGCCACGCAATCAGGGAGCGGCTCTGACCGCATGGGAACTTGGCAGCCACGGCGTACCACATACGGTGATAGTCGATAATGCAGGCGGCCACCTGATGCAGCACGGGCAGGTTGATATCGTCATTGTCGGAACTGATCGCGTCACAGCGAATGGAGATGTCGCCAACAAGATCGGGACCTATCTCAAAGCCCTCGCCGCCCGTGACAATGATGTGCCCTTCTGGGTAGCGCTTCCTTCCACAACCATCGACTGGCGGGTTCAGGATGGTCTGAAGGAGATCCCCATAGAGGAACGTTCGCCTTTGGAGGTCACTGCGGTCACAGGCCTCACCAAGGGCGGCCAGGTAGAAACGGTCCGCATCACCCCAGAGCATAGCTCCGCCGCGAATCCCGCTTTCGATGTGACGCCTGCCCGTCTTGTCACAGGGCTGATAACAGAACGCGGCTGCTGCAATGCAAGTGGAACAGGGCTGCGGTCACTCTTCCCAGCCACGACCGGGCAGTAGTGAATGGCCGTTGCCGGTCTCGGGGCAGGTAACGGCAGGTCCGCCTTGCGGCAACTCCAAACAATCCAGCCTCCCGGGCTGCCGTTAAAAATCCCGCCAGTCCCGGCTAACCTCATGATTATTCATCTTTCAGTTCAGGTGACTTGACGCTAAGCAGATCTGAACGACATGTTTGGACGTCGTCACTCTGTGGGCACGCGGTGTTCACGCAATTGGGGAGCCGGAACAAAATTCTGGCATATGCATGAGCAAGACTGCGGCCTTCAAGCCCTCTGTGCTTTTTCTGGCTCTTGCGGCCACATCCTGCGCGTCCCAGCCACACAATAATCCGGAGCCTGCCCAGACGCCTGTTGCACAATACAGAAACCAGGCTGGCCCACTGGCGTACAATCCGCATGTGCCCGATTTTGCCTCCCGTAATTTCACGCCCTTTAACCGTCAGGATGTCGTAGCCATTTCCATGCGGGAATGGCGGCTGTTCGGTATGCCAGTTGACGATGATGACCCCGAGCTTCGGCCAGAACCCACTGTCGCCAGCGTAAAGCCGGAGCGGGCGCCCGGCCTGTGGCAGCGTGTTGGCGAATACTGGTGGATCGGACAGGACCCGCAGGAAACCGAATCCTCCTGGAGCGGCAAATATGACGCTGACGGCAGGCTGTTCAACTTCGTCCATGACGGACACTACGCCTGGTCAGCCGCTTTCATTTCCTATGTGATGCGTGTCGCAGGCGCCAATGACCGGTTTCCCTACTCGCCCAACCACTCGACCTATATCAACGCTGCGGCTTCTGGGCAGTCCAGTGGCCTGCGGGCCCATGATCCAGGCAGTTATGTTCCAAAGCTTGGTGACCTTGTCTGTACCGGACGCGGTGGCAGCAAGTCTGTCCGGTTCGCAAGCCTTCCTACATCGTATGGCTTTCCTGCGCATTGCGGGATCGTGGTCGCAACGGGTCAGAACGGACAGCCGTTCGGGCATCAGTTGAGCATTATCGGTGGCAACATTGATGACGCCGTTACGCTGACACATGTCCCGACTGACGCAAACGGTGCTATCGCATCAGCTGACGGTCACAGTTACGATTCACGCTATCCGTGGTGTGCCGTTCTGGAAGTGCTCTACGATGCCGAACAGGAACCGGACGCCGGTCAGTAAGATTACCGGCGCCTATAAAACTGGCAAAGGATTCAGTTCTGCCGCCAGGGCAGCCCGGAAGCTTTCCAGCCTGCGGTATTTCCACGGTGCATCTCTGAGTCCGGTGGTCCCTCAAAGCCGTCAGCGACATTGAAAACCTGCCCAAACCCCTCTCTGGCAGCAGCCATTGCTGCTGAACGACTACGCGCTCCTGAACGGCAGATGAAGTAGAGTTTTTGTGTCTCGCCTATTCCGGCCTGACGCAATTCCTCGATGAACTGGCCGTTTACGTGACCGCCCATGACCTGCCAGCTGATGGGATACAGGCTGTGTCCTGTTGCCGAGACATCGGGGATACCAACAAACTGCCACTCTTCCGGAGTGCGCACGTCGATCAGACAGGCTCCCGGATCATTTTCCAGCGCCTGCCAGACGTCACTCGGGCTTACATCCTTGATCATCGTTTCTGAAACTCCTCTTTCTTGCCCCTGTTTATCTGACAGATCCTTCGGGGCTCGACATTCATCGCTCAAACCTGATTGCATGCAGTGCTTACACGCGCTAGCCCCAATGCCAATAGGATGAAAGGCAGATAGCATGACTCCGACTTCAAATTCCCTGCCGTTTCCCGGCTGGACAACCACGTCGCATGATATGGCTGGCGCCATTGGGGGAACGCCGCTTATCAGGCTGACACGCGCTTCTGAAGCAACCGGGTGTGATATTTTCGGCAAGGCCGAGTTCATGAATCCGGGCGGATCGGTCAAGGATCGCGCTGCTCTGGCAATCATAACGGACGCAGAGAAACGTGGTGTGCTGAAGGCTGGCGGAACGATTGTCGAAGGCACTGCTGGCAACACCGGTATCGGCCTGACGCTTGTCGCCAATGCGCGTGGCTACAAAAGCATTATCGTCATGCCGGAAACCCAGAGTCAGGAGAAAATTGATTTTCTCCGCATGATCGGCGCTGATCTTCGCCTTGTGCCCGCAAAACCCTATCGGGATGAAGGCAATTACGTCCACGTATCGCGCCGTATTGCTGAAGAGAACGGTTTCGTCTGGGCCAACCAGTTCGACAACCTCGCCAACCGGGAAGGCCATCGCCACACGACTGCCCCCGAAATCTGGGAGCAGCTTGATGGCCGTGTAGATGCCTTCACCTGTGCCTGCGGAACGGGTGGAACACTGGCTGGCACGGCATTCGGTCTGGATGACTGCGCAAAAAAGTCAGGCGCGAAACGTCCGCAGATCGTTCTGGCCGATCCTGAAGGTTCTGGCCTGTATGGCTGGGTAAAGTCGAACGATCTTTCGGTCAGCGGCTCTTCCATCACCGAAGGCATCGGCCAGTCGCGTGTCACTGCCAATCTGGAAGGTGCCCCGATTGATGATGCGGAACGTATTCCTGACCCGGAAGCACTTGAGCAGATTTATAGCCTGCTCATCCATGAAGGCCTTTCTGTCGGCGGTTCTTCGGGTATCAACGTCGCTTCCGCCATTCGTGTCGCGCGTCGTCTCGGCCCGGGGCATCGTATCGTGACCATTCTCTGCGACGGTGGCGCACGCTATCAGTCCAAGCTGTTCAACCCGGAATTCCTGCGGGCCAAAAACCTGCCTGTTCCTTTCTGGCTCGACAAATAAATATGCCGATATTCTCCACGGGCTTTCCATAAGCGCCGTGGAGAATAATTGAATTATAGCGACTTTTTATTTCGTCTGCGTTTTAACCAGGAGAGCACCGCCACAACCAGCATACAGCCCGCCGTCTTCTGCCATGATGGAAAAACGATCTCATGAGGAAATGACGCGCGGCGATCATGCGCTGGATCAAAATCGGTATAATTATGCCCGGTTAGATAACTAAAACGCTGACTGATTGGGTTTATAATGGGATAAATGGCGTCTAACGGACGAGTTATTCCCACAAAATTAAACGAAATAATTCCACTGCGTCCCATAAAATAGCGACTGAATAAAACGCCTTCCCTATCCAGTCCTTCGATCGTCCAGTCTGTTGCATATTCCGCAGAATGAGTAGCGGTATCGCAACGAGGCGAAAGCAGCAGGTTTTTCAGATAAAGAGCAGGAAGTCCGGTTTTCTGGCGAATTTTGTTCTGTGCAGTTACTGTTTTTTTGATTGAACGAATAACCTGCTGGTCAGAAAGATTTTTGAATCTGCTCTCATCGACAAATCCGAGGTCATTCCAGCGAATGACAACCATCCAGTCAGGATCCATATAAAAATTCTGAGGAATGATCATTCCCATGATGGAAACGTCATGAGCATTACCCACAGATTCCAGAAACGCTCTGGTCTGTTCCGCCGGGACAAATCGTGTACCTTCCGGCACTTCGAGCAAACCTTGACCTGCTATCGGAACAAGTGATGAACTGGGCTGGGTGCTTGCTTCGGCGTCTTTCAGGGCAGCCACAAGCCGTTTCAGTCGCCCCTCAATATTCTCTATATCACGGGAACGGGCCGCTCCAGACAGGAGCGGTATCAGCAACGCCAACGCTATCCAGCGACAGGCTGAAAAACCGAACAGCAAGTGACATCACCCTCGAAGACCATGCGAGGAGATATCTTTTCTGCATAAGAATTAAAGAAAGGATATACATCAGGAGATATATACCCTCTCAGTTAAAGTAACCGCGCTATCAGGCAGAAAATTCAGCTCTTACTTCCGCTTCAGCCCAGTCCAGCCACGGAAGAAGCGCCTCGATATCCGAGGTTTCCACCGTCGCCCCACCCCAGATACGCAGACCCGGCGGCGCGTCACGATAGCTGGCGATGTCGTAGGCGACGCCTTCCTTGGCAAGCAGGCCGGCAATCTTCTTCGCCGCCTTTGTCTGCGTTTCCGCGTCAAGCGCCACAAACCACGGAGCAACAATGCGCAGGCAGATCGCTGTGTTCGAACGGATGTTCGGCTCAACAGCAAGGAACTGCGCCCAGTTAGACGTTGCTTCCCATTTTTCAATGGCAGCAAGGTTGGCGCGGCTCCGGGCGATGAGTCCTTTCAAGCCACCGGCTCCTTCAGCCCACTTCAGGCCATCCAGAGCATCTTCAACACACAGCATGGAAGGCGTGTTGATCGTGTCACCACGGAAGATGCCCTCAATCAGTTTGCCTTTTGAGGTCAGACGGAAAATCTTGGGCAGTGGACGCGGAGCCGGACCGGCTTCAAGTCGAGCGACCGCACGCGGCGAAAGGGCCAGCATACCGTGAGCCGCTTCGCCACCCAGCACTTTCTGCCATGACCACGTCACGACATCGAGCTTCTCCCACGGCAGTTCCATGGCGAAAGCGGCCGAGGTCGCATCGCAAATCACCAGACCGTCATGGTCAGCCGGAATAGCCTCACCATCAGGGAATTTCACACCCGATGTCGTTCCGTTCCATGCCAGGACCACATCCCGCGACCAGTCCACGGCCTTCAGGTCTGGCAGTTCGCCATATTCAGCCTTCAACACACGCGCATCGAGTTCCAATTGCGCGGTGATGTCATTCGCCCATGTTGCCGAAAAGCTCTCGAACGCGAGGACGTCCACGGGCCGCGTGCCCAACAGCGACCAAAGCGCCATCTCGACAGCACCCGTGTCTGAACCCGGAACGATCCCGAGCCGCCAGCCTTCCGGTATACCAAGAATAGCTGCCGAACGATCAATGACCTCGCCAAGACGTGCCCGGCCTTCCGGAGCACGGTGGGAGCGACCAAGGAGAGCACCTGAAAGCCCCTCCAGCGACCAGCCTGGTCGTTTGGCGCACGGACCTGAGGAAAATGCCGGGTTGGCGGGGCGTGTCTGAGGCTTGCCCTGCAGGGTGGACGCGGGCGCTGCTGTAACAGTCATGAATCATCCGGAATGTCTGGTGCGAGAGGGGGGACTCGAACCCCCATGCCTAAAAGGCGGTCGATTTTGAGTCGACTGCGTCTACCATTCCGCCACTCTCGCGACTGCCTGCTCTGTATCAGCATCCGATCGTTCAGAAAAGATGCCAATCCGCTCAGGCTGCGTAATCATCCATAAGCGGCACCCCACTGAGGCGCGCCATCGTCTGACGATAGCGTTCCACTTCCGGCGGATAGATCACGCCCTTGATCACGGACAGGCTGTGCAGCGCGGCAAAGAGGTGAATGTCATCCATGGAGAGCACGCCGTTTACAGCGGCTTCGGAGCGAATCAACGGGGCGAGCACATGGAGCTGGGAATTGAGTGCTGCAAGGAAATCAGTGCCATCTTCCAGCAGAAGGCAAAACTGCCCGGCTGAAGGCTCTTTCTTTTTTACGAAATAGGCGCGTGCTGCTGTGGTGGCGAATTCCGGCAGCGGTGCACAGGCCACACGCGGCAGCATCAGCTTGTATAGCGGCTTCGAGATGCTCGAAATCCAGTCTGCGATGGCCGGATTTGGCTCACCGGCCAGCACTTTTTCACCCATTCCATCAATGTGAGCGATGATATCCAGACTTTCGCCCATGAAGCGTCCATCCTCGTCAAGAATGGGCAGCATTTTCTGACCGATCATATCGATTGGACCGGCTTCATCGTTATTCAGCAGATATTTGATTTCGACCGGAATGTTCTTGAAACCGAAGATCATGCGCGCTTTCACGCAAAACGGGCAGTGCTCGTAAACATAAAGGGTGCGGGTCACAGTCAGTCTCCTCAGGTCGGGGAAATGCCAAGCATGAGGGCGATGTTCTGGATTGCCGCTCCTGAAGCGCCTTTTCCCAGATTATCCAGCCGCGCCGTCAGCACGACATGCCGCCCCTCGGCATCAGCATGAACCCGCAGTTCCATTCCATCGCTTCCCGCCAATGTGTCCGCAACCAGTGTGTTTTCTGGTGAGGCGACAGTGACGAAGGAAGACGCAGCATAACGCTCTTCCAGAATACGACGCAGATCCGAGGCTGTGGTTCCCTTCACCAGCAGATCCATGTGCACCGGGATCGACACAATCATGCCCCGAGGGAAATGTCCGACCGAAGGGACAAAAATCGGACGACGCTCCAGAAGAGCATGCTGACGCATTTCCGGTAGATGCTTGTGGGCAAGGCTCAGCCCGTAGAGCAGAAAGACCGGCCCCCCTGCCCGTTCCTGCTCCTCGATCATGTTTCTGCCGCCACCTGTGTAGCCGCTCACGGCATTGATGGTGACGGGAAAGTCCGGCCGCATCACGCCTGCGTCAATCAACGGGCGCAGCAGGGCGATGGCTCCCGTGGGATAGCAGCCCGGATTGGCGACACGGTCAGCCCGCATGATGGCTTCAGGCTGATCGGCAGTCAGTTCCGGGAAGCCATACACCCAGCCCGGAGCCGTTCTGAAGGCCGTGCTGGCATCCAGTATCTTCGGCGCACGTTTTCCTTGTGCACTGAACTGTCCGATCATCTCCACAGCTTCCCGTGACGCATCATCGGGGAGACAGAGAACAACCAGATCAGCAGCTTGCATGGCTTCGGCGCGCGCCTGCGGATCCTTGCGGCGAGCGGGATCGATGGAATGAATTTTTACTGGCAGGGAAAGAAGGCGCTCACGGATTTCGAGCCCGGTCGTGCCTGCCTCGCCATCAATAAAAACAACCGGTTCGGACACCATGCTCTGTTTTCCTCATCATCTTCCGCACGTGATATAACCGCTCAAGGAGCGATAACGCCAGCGCGACGATAATTGTGGCTGCCTGCCCCTGCTCCATCATTAAATTCCACCGCAAACACCCACCTCCAATTACGGGCGGGAGAAGCTTGCAGGCATCAAAGGCCTGAACGTCGAGCCATTGATCGCAGGTCACGGCTGTCTGAATCGAGCCCCTCTGGCCAAAAAGCGTGACCTGTCTTATTGTCGTCGAAATCTATGGATAGTCACGCACCCGAGAGTTCTTCCGCTGCGCAGAAAATCACGCCTGCACAGCCTGAATGGACTATTTCCACCAGCGGGCAGACGCCTGAGCTCCATATTTCAGGCAACTGGACGATTGACGAGCATGTTCCGCTGGCATTCTCCAGTGATGCTCTCTCTGCCAACAATCAGGCGGGTTCGCTGACTGTCGATGCCAGTAAGCTCGGCCAGTGGGACTCTTCCCTCGTTTCCTTTCTCTGGAGCGCAAAACAGGTTGCCGCCAAGAAGGGGCTGAGCCTCGACATCAGTGACCTTCCCGAAGGGGTGCAGAGCCTTTCTTCCCTTCTGCCGGAAACACCCCAGGCTCCAACGCCTCTTCACGATAAAATTCATAACCCATTCACGTTGAGTGGCGCATTTACCCTATCCACTCTGAATGAAGTCGGCGCCCTGACGCTACTCGGACTGGACACGGCTCAGGTTTCGACAAAAGCCCTGAGCGGACACGGCGGCATGCGGCTGCGCGATCTGCTGGCAAACATTTTCGATGCGGGTCCGTCTGCGCTGCTTATCGTCAGCGTTGTCAATTTTCTGATCGGCGCGATCCTTGCTTTTGTTGGCGCCGTGCAGCTCCAGAAATTTTCTGCTGACATCTACGTGGCCAACCTTGTCGGTATTGCCTGCGTCCGCGAACTGTCGGCCGTCATGACGGCAATCATCATGGCGGGCCGTACGGGTGGTGCGTATGCAGCGCGTATCGCCACCATGCAGGGTAACGAGGAAATCGACGCCCTTCAGGTTTTTGGCATCCCCATCTCCAGCTATATTCTGGTTCCGGCCGTCGTTTCCCTCATGGTAATGATGCCGCTGCTCTATCTTTATGGCTGCGTGATGAGCATCTTTGGCGGTTATGTGGTTTCGGTTGGGATGCTGCCCGATATCACTGGCGCAGGGTACATGCATCAGACTTTTGGCGCTGTCTCCATGAGCCAGTTTGAGTTTGGCTTTGCAAAATCAATTGTCTTTGCAATCATGATTGGCCTCGTCTCCTGCCGGATCGGCCTGAAAGCCGGCCGTAGCGCTGCCGATGTCGGAACAGCGGCCACCTCAGCCGTGGTGGTCGGCATTGTGGGCGTCATCACGCTGGACGCGATCTTTGCCGTCATAGCCAATGCTCTTGGAATCTGACGATGCAGAGCAACGCCGACCTTCCCCAGCACACAACGGCATCCCAGCAGGGCGAGGTCCTGTTGTCGCTGCGTGACATCACCATTGGCTATGGCCCCAAGGTCATTCAGAAAAACATCACGATGGATGTGAAACGTGGCTCCATCTTTGCCGTTATGGGCGGTTCGGGGTGTGGTAAAAGCACCATTCTTCGCAGCATGATCGGACTTCTGCGTCCTCAGGCTGGTCGCTACACGGTCGACGGAGATGATTACTGGGCTGGCCCTGATTCCCACAGAACGGCTTTGAATCGCCGTTTTGGCGTGCTGTTTCAGAGTGGCGCGTTGTGGTCATCCATGACCGTCGGTGAAAACGTCGCCCTGCCACTTGAGATGTTTACCCGGCTCGACAAGGACATGATCCGCAACCTTGTCGAACTGAAGCTGGGTTTCGTTGGGCTTTCCCATGCCATCGACCTCTATCCTTCCGAGATTTCCGGAGGAATGAAAAAGCGGGCTGGACTGGCACGGGCAATTGCTCTTGATCCCGACATTCTGTTTTTCGATGAACCATCAGCCGGACTTGACCCCATTACCTCGGCGCGGCTGGATGACCTCATTCTCAGTCTGCGTGAAGGTCTGGGCGCGACGATCGTCATCGTCAGTCATGAGTTGCCCAGTCTGTTCGCCATCGCTGATGACGGCATTTTTCTCGATGCCCAGAGCAAAACCCCGATTGCCCATGGTTCTCCCCGTGATCTGAGAGATCATTGTACCGACCCACAGGTTCATGCCTTCATGCACCGCGATGCCCGGGTCGATCCAGCGCCCGCTGAACCAGTCAGGAAAGGCACACCTCACAATGGCCAATGATTCAGGCGCAGCCCGTCAAACGATTGTCGGTCTTTTCGTCACGGGGGGCATCGCGCTGAGTGTGCTGGCCTTCATCTTTTTCGGGAACACAAACTTCTTCTCAAGAAATACCCGGGCCGTCATTGTCTTTCAGGATTCAGTTGCCGGGCTGTCTGTCGGCGCACCTGTGACCTTCCGGGGGGTCCGCGTCGGTGCTGTCGACAAGATCACTCTTCGCTATAATCAGTCGACAAATGTTCCGTACATACCGGTGGAGATAAGTCTCGACCCGGGGCAGGTGCATGTCATTGACGACCCCACATCGTCTGGCCACATCAATCTTCCCGAAGTCATCGCGCACGGACTGCGGGCAGAGCAGAATCTTCAGAGTTTCGTAACCGGCACGGTCAGCATCAATCTTGATTTCTTCCCTGGCTCCCCGGCGCCGTTTCACCCCGAGATATCCAGTCTCATAGAAATCCCCACGCATGTGTCGGCCATACAGAAGATGAAGGAAACCCTGTCTGACCTTCCTCTGAAAGAGCTGGCGTCCAACGCCAATGATGCTGTGCTGTCCATTCGTGACGTTGCCGAAAAGCTCAACACCCAGTTTCCGGCGCTCGTGGCCAGTCTTGAGGAAAGCTCGAAGGACTCTCAGCAGACCCTGAAAGCTGCCACAGCGGCTATCAACGATCTGCATGGAAAGCTCAATGTTACCCTTCTCGACATTGATCGGCTGATGCAGACAGGAAATACCCAGCTACGGGATCGTGGGGCTGACCTGCATGCAACATTGACAAGCGCCACAAGAACAGCCGATGAAGCCAGAAAAACGCTGGAAAATGTGGAAAGCATCATTTCTCCGCGTTCGGTCAACCGGGACAATCTGGACTCAGCCCTGCGCGACATTGCAACTGCTGCCGCGTCCCTGCGCGGATTTGCCAGCGATGTTGAACGAAATCCTCAGTTGCTCCTCATGGGACGGCGTCAATAAATCTGATGAAGATGATTGTACATAAAGGGAAACCCATGTCTGGCGCACGAACAAAACTGTCTCTCATGGCTGGTCTGGTTATCAGCGTGTCCCTGACGGGCTGCTCCAGCCCTCCCTTGCATCTTTATACGCTTGAAGGTCCGGCAACGACTGTTCCAGCAGTATCCGGTCCTCTTGCTTCAACAGCACCGGTTCTGGAAATCAGCAGGGTTTCCCTGCCGGACTATCTCGACTCTCAGGATCTTCTGACCCGCGATGGAAGCGCGCTTCAGCGCAGCCCGAACGGACGCTGGGCTGAACGGCTTTCCAACGGGATTACAGACCTGATCACGGTAAGGCTCAGCGCTGCACGTCCTGATATGTTTGTGACTGAACAGGCACCGACAGGCTCGCTTTCCATGTCTCGCCTACGGATTACGATTACCCGTCTGGATATTCCCACATCCGGTCAGGCAACTCTGGATGCCAACTGGACCTATATTTCTGACGATGACCATGTTCCAACAAGAACGGATCGGACGCATGTCACGTCTTCCATAACCGACAATGGCACTGACGAAAAAGTCGTCCAGACAACGAATGATCTTATCAATCAGTTGAGCAGGATGATTGCTTCTTCCTTGCCTCAGTAAATACTTCCTTCGGAAAATTCTGAGGCTAATGTCGTGAAAGTATTCCCCTTTGTTCCGGTTCTTTCACGACAACTAGTTTAAGCTGATCAGCAAAACTTTCAGATAAGTATCTTGTCCAATCAGTAAGTCGCCTTGTGCGACTTTTGTTAAGGATAATTATAAAAGTCGTCCGATTATCCTGACTGATTTACCATCAATTGCTGTGAGCTATCGCTTCATTCCGAAAGCGTCGGTAAGTGTGGATATAGGCCTCAGCAACCTTTTCAATGCCATATCGTGCGCCACAGCGTAATGCAGCTTCCGAAAATGCGGCACGAACGCCGTTATTCATCATCTTTCTGACCGCCTTCACGATAGAAGCCTGAAAAACTTCATCATCAGTCTCCAGCGACAACAGTAGACCTGCCCGATTATTATCGTCATCCGTCATCATTGACCGAACAAAGCCAACATCTGTCGCAATGGCGGGCGTACCAACCTGAAGTGCCTGGATCAATGTGAGAGGAAAAGATTCACCAGGGAATCTCGTAGGTAGCAGCATGCAGTCAGCCAGACGATACAGACCGTTGATGCAGTCCTGATAGCCAAGGAATTGTATTTCAGGAACGTCACCATACTGCGCTTCCAGATCCTCCAGCGCCTCTCCGGTTCCACAAAGTAGCAAATGCACCCTTTGTCCACCTTCTGCCTGATTGAGCTGGCAGACAGCTTCACAGGCCTGTTTCCAGCCTTTCTCAGGGATGCAGCGGCTGGCTACAGCCAGAACAAAGTCGCCGTCAGTCAGGCCAAGCTGTGCGCGGGTCATCGGAAATGGTCGATTATCCAGCGCCATACCGTTACCGATAAAAGAGATATCGCCGACAGGCAGCTTTCCCTTCTGATCCCGCAGATGCAGAAGGTTCTTTTCCGTCAGATAAATCCAGAGCGTCACAGCCTTTTCCAGACGCCGAATGATATTTCTGGAGAATGACACGCATTCATAGGAACCATGCAGCGTCACCAGATAGGGCAGCACTGGAAGTGAACTGTCATCAGGGAAAAACAGTAGCTCACAGAAACAGAAATGCGAATGGATCAGGTCAGCGCGCAGGTCCAGAACATATCGCCATACCCCGACATCTCGCGCGGCATCGGCTGAATAGACAGGGATGGAACGATCCAGAAGTGCCTGTATCTGAGGGTCTTCACCCGTATGCTCATATACCAGAAACGAGACCATTATGCCTTGTTTGACAAGAGCGTTGGCAAGCTGGATCGGAAGAATCTCGCCTCCTCCCAGCTTAAAGCCGAGCACCGCAAAGATAATGTGCTGATCTTCATGCTGACAGGCGAGCACCTGCTCCAGACTGAAAACGCTTTCAAATGGTCCAAGCAGTTGTTCAGCACCCACAAAGGTAAAAGTCGATTTCAGAGCATCAGCAAAGCGCGCTACATGCTCATCGTCCACACCCCATTTGCGGCGAAGATATTCTATGAGTTCCTGATGCTCGCGATAGAAGCGCTCCGTTTTGAAGCTGTTTACTGATGTGTTTTTTTCATGCTGCCTAAAATGTGCAATCGCATCCGGAGAATAAACGATCTGCCCGCCTGCCGCCCACTCCGCATAAAGATACCAGTCGCCCAGAACATGGAACTGCTGCGCCTTTTCCCAGACCTCAAGCCGAACGTCATGACGACGGATCAGACACCCTCCGACATTGGCAATAACATTTGATACAGCAAAGGCATTGGTAAACCACCACCCAGCCGGTTTCACCAACGTCTCATTCCAGATGCCGGGCTGGGCACGCTCTCTGTAACCATCCAGACCGTCCTGAAAATTTCCATGGCGATCACAGTACTGGATACGACCAAACGCTATCTGGACACTGGGATCAACAAAGTGTCGTACCAGTTTTTCTACGAAATTTTCATCTGCGAAATCATCACTCTCACAAATCCAGATGATCTCTCCCTGTGCCGCATCCACTCCTTTACGCCACTGCCGAAATACATTCCCCGAGTTTGTTTCATTGGAAAAAATCTTTATTCTTTCCGGATATTGCTCTTTGAATTTCTCCGCAATTTCAAGACTTCCATCCTGCGAATGATCATCAAGGAAGATAATTTCTATATTTTCATAGGTTTGATTGATGATGGACTCAAACCGCTGCTGAAGAAATTCCGCATGATTGTAGTTGGGAATAATCGCGCTGACCAAAGGTCTGTAAGGTATGGTCTTCAGGCGCTGTTCGTACGGCAATGCAGGACGACCTTCACTCCGACCATGCAAAACCCAGTGCCACAGCGGGTTCATGCCAGCCTGTATGACGTCCGGATATCTGTTTCTGTAATAGTTGGTATCAAAGCTCTCACAGGGATTTAAACCTGCGTCATAACCTGTGGTCAGATAATGTGCGGCAGCAGTAATATTATCCAGATTTTCTTCCGGTATACCTGCCTGTTTGCTGTAATAAGAAACATCAAAAACAGGCGCAATATCAGCCGCAATCATACGCTCTGTTTCGTTGAGGGCATATTCAGTTCGATGATTGCTTCCATCCGTTTCTCCCGTTGAGTCATCCCGGCCCTGCACGACAACCGGCTGGCTGGTGCTGGCGCGGTGACGGACACGCCGCACAGCAGCCCTTACAAGAGGCATTTTTCCCATTAAATAGCGGGCAGGTTTTGTCATCCGCCATGCAGTGCTGTTCTCAACCGCCTTATACCGATGCTCCGTACCCACAAGCTTTTCTGTTAAATCAAGCTTTTCCTCTGATAGTAACGCAATTGTCTGGTCACGCTCATTACAACGAGCGGCGAGAAGGTTGGCATTGTAACACTGCGTAGCAAGATCTGTCGTGAGGACAGCATTCTTTTCACGTTCTTCGAAAAGTCTGCGCGCCAGATCTATGACCTTCACCTTTTCCCTGTCCAGCTCAGTTTCCAGTCTCACAGAACTATATTTCTTATTCGACATGTCCTGAAAAGCGTCGCTTTCTGTCACATGGTTTATGCAGACACCGCGTACAGCCATGGGAAGGTCTGCTCTGGACGCAATCGCGATCAGATACATTGGTTCGGGAACGTCTTCAAACCGGGCAATATCACCTTCAGCCAGCGAAAAACTGATATCCCGGCTTACTGCGTCGGGAAAGTCTATGACTGTCCCGAACATGTTTCTCTGACCACCGAAAACAACATTAGTGAAATACTTCCGCATGAGTTGTTGAAACTCATGACTGAAAAGCTCTTTTACATGAAATTCGTTGGAATAACCCGTTAGCATCGAATAACGATATTTATCGGGACTGGAAATGATCACCACGCCAGATGGTTTCAGGACCCGAACAAATTCCTCAAGCATTTTTTCATGGTCAGCAATATGCTCAATCGTCTCGAAACTAACGATGAAATCAATGCTGGCAGAAGGCAGGGGCAAAGCGCACACATCACCCGTCAGAAATTTTACACGCTCATTCCCGTATTTACGCTGGGCATGTTCCGCAGCGTCACAGGACACATCCACCCCGACAACCGTTCCCGCCTTTGCACCAAGCAGCGCGCTGCCGTAACCCTCTCCCGACGCCACATCAAGAACGGCAGACCCCTCACTGATAATCTCACGCGCAAAGAGATAGCGGTGCATGTGCTCAAGCGCGGTTTCTCCGCGCATGCCAGGCATGAACCGTTCACCAGTGGCATCCAACGTCATGGTAGTTCCTCAGCACCGAATATCTGCCGGTAGAGGCATCGGCCTCAATTATATTATCTCGGTGTTTGTTAGGAGACGGATGAAAAAGCGTCAAGCGAGTGGACTGATCATAAATTGACGCAATAAAAAGAAAACTTCTATAAAACAGCTTGTAAAATACCGCTTTTGATACAGCCCGCTATCAATCCTCGTATTGTTCGTGTGGGATGGCGGTCCGGCCAGAACTGAAATATGATGTCGTCGTGCGGTAGAGGACATTCCAGTCTGATTATCCGGTCAGGGCACTACGCCATGACATATTAAGAACTCCCTTCCCCCCTAGCGTTAACCCAATGGGATACGGCATACCTTACTGATGAAACTTCGTTTTGCTCCCAGCCCGACAGGCATGCTCCATGTCGGCAACGCACGCCAGGCCATTGCCAACGCACTCTTTGCCCGCAAGCATAACGCGACTTTTCAACTGCGGATTGATGATACGGATATCGGTCGGTCTCAGGAAATCTATGTCGCCGGCATCAAGACCGATCTCGAGTGGCTTGGAATTTCGTGGGATGAAACCTTTCGTCAGACAGAGTGTCTGGATCGCTACAACCGGGCCATTGAAGCCCTGAAGGCATCCGGTCGCCTGTATCCCTGCTTTGAGAGCGAGCAGGAACTCGCTGCCAAGCGGGAAATGCGGATCAGATTACGCAAGCCGCCACTTTATGACCGCGCCATGCTCAAGTTGACGGCGGCGCAGCGTGCTCAGGCGGAAGCCAATGGCAAGGTTCCCTACTGGCGGTTCAAGCTGACTGACGCCAGCAAGGGCTGGAAAGACCTCGTAATGGGCAACTGTTCCGTCAAGCTGACCACTGTCTCGGATCCGGTGCTTGTCCGTGCTGATGGCACGATCCTCTACACGCTGGCATCCATTGTGGATGACCTGGAAACGGGTGTGACCCATATCATCCGTGGGGAAGATCATATCACGAATACTGGCGTCCAGCTTGATATAGCGGAAGCGCTCGGAGCCAAGCCGGACCGCTTTACATTCGCGCATCTTCCGCTTCTGCTGGATGAAGGCGGTGGAAAGCTGTCCAAACGCTTTGATTCCATGTCCATCAAAACACTGCGCCGCGACGGTATCGAAGCCGAGGCGATGACGACCTATCTCGCCAGTCTGGGCAGCTCCAAATCTCCTGAACCAATGAGTTTTGATGCCCTTGCTCAGGATTACGATCTGTCATGCATCTCGAAATCTGCTGCACGTTTCGACATGAAGCAGTTGCTCGGCCTCAACAGACGCATCCTCGCCGCTGCCGAGTTTCAGGATGTGCGCAAGCGTTTGCCGGAAGGCGCCACGGAGCAGTTCTGGTTGGCTATTCGAGGCAACATTGAATTGCTCACAGAGTGCCATCACTGGTGGCATGTAACGCACGGAGACATCACTCCTCCTGCGCAGCCGGAAGAGCTGGACTATCTCAGTCAGGCAGCCGACCTGCTCCCGGAAGAACCGTGGTCGGAAGAAACGTGGTCCACATGGACAAAGGCAATTACTGAAGCAACAGGTCGTAAAGGCAAGGCTTTGTTTCGTCCCCTGAGACTGGCTCTTACGGGTGAGGAGCATGGCCCTGAATTGAAAATGCTTCTGCCGCTAATTGGCCGGCAACGCTCCTTGGCCAGACTTGCTCTGACTGTTTAATATTTATTCAAGGCATCTATTCTTTCTGAATATAACGGATAGAATAGATGCTTTTTCTGATAGTGACTCTGGAAGAAACGGAATCTGGGTCACCGAAATACAAGCGTCTTGTATCGTATCAATGCGACCGTAGTCGAATAGCAGTAGGCCTACAGTCTTTTCAATATTAGATAAACACCCTTCGATGCATTCTACTGTGCATAAAATTTAGCTATGCGCGCTACTTGCTATGGTATTTTTGACTTCAGTATAGGTTGCCCCATTCTGTAACAGTGTCATAGCAGCCTCAAGTTCAGCATCGGTAGGCGCACGCACAAAGCTGGTCATATAAAATTGTGTAATCATGGACTGCGCCTCCACTCCATGGGAGAGTGTCGCAATAAAGGTTGCATAAGTTGTACCGTTGGACATCGTATCCTGCCAAGCACTGATCTGGGCAGCAGATGGCGTTATATCCAGAATTTTCTGATATGCGTTCGTGATCATGCCCTGCGCCTCGATCCCATGGCTGATGGTCTTGACCATAATCTGGTAAGTTCCACCGGAAGCAAGATAAGACGCCCATGCATCGATCTGGGCTGAAGAGGCAACAACTCCCGACTTGTCGAGATATGTAGAGGCAATGACCTGGCGGGCCTGCTGTCCTTCAGACACACCATTCACAAGATCACGGTAGGAAGCCCCTTGTGCAAAATAATCCTCCCATGAGCTTATCTCGACTGTTGATGGGGTTACGCCGATCTTCTGCTCATAAACTGCCGCTACAGCAGCATTCGCTTCACTGCCATGCGATACTCCATTAACAAGGGCAGTATAATTTGCGCCATTTATAAAAAAATTCTCCCACGCTGAAATCGCGCCACTACTTGGGGTGATACCAATTTTCTGCTGGTAGACATTCGTAATAATTGACTGTGCTTCTATGCCGGAAGAAACAGAGGAAACGAGAGTATTGTATGTCCCTCCATTCTCCAATTCATTCTCCCACGCACTGATTTCATTCGCACCAGGCGTATAATTCAGCTTGCTGGAATAAACGGAAGAAATGATGGATTGCGCCTCAATCCCGTGGGTGACGCTCTGCAAAGCTGTGGTCAACGTGACACCTTCTCCTGTCATGGCGTTTTCCCACGACGAAACCTGAGGATCGCTAGCCGTAAGGGTGAGGCCAAGCTTGTCAGAATAAAGGGAAATAATCGCATCAGTCGTTTGATCGCTGCTGATTATATCGTTTTTGAGGCTCCCAAGCGTATCTTGTTTGGCTAGAAGAGCCTGACCTTGGGTTATGATACTATTTGATGCCTGCTCGCCGGTGTAATCAACAAAATACGAACTCAGTGTCTGGTAGGCTTCACTGCTATAAGCCAACGTGGATACAAGCCCAGAATAATTTGAGTACATGAATCCTTCAGAGCCCAAAGGAGAAAGGGTTATCTGGGAAGCATAAGTCGTCAGTTCTGCCGAGGTCGGATCACGACCAAGCACTGACTGAAAAACCCAAGAGATACTTTGATTAGTCAGAGCACTTTGATCGTTAGTTACAAAGAAAGGCGTCGTTGGTGACAGCGAAGATGACCATACAAAATTAGTATCATTGATTGTGTCAGCAGCAGCGGTTGATGAAGTCACCAGCATCGCTGACTGCGCACTAAGAAACTGTATTGCGCCAGTCGAGGATGAGTTTGCAGCGGCAGAGGATGTACCTGAGCTGACTGCACTCGATGTCGTGCCGGAAGACGACAGTACATCTGCCGCATTACTGACTACACCGCCCGTCTGAGTATAGTCAGGGGAGGAAAGACTGCCTGAAGTAGTTGTATCAGTTGATGTTGAACCTGCATAACCGGCAGCAAGAGCATCCGTTGTGGATGATGTCGAGACCGTACCCGCAATAACCTGATCATTGGTTGAGTCACCAGTTGTGCTGCTCGACAGCAGCAGGGAGGTATCGGTCATTCCCAGCCTGTTCTTTGTATAATGCCGGAATTTTTATTGCGCTAACGGCTTCCGGATTACGTTTAACGATTTATTATCGATACAAAAGAACTTATTAACTAGTCAACAAAACAATTGTATAATTTTTTATAATTCAATCATTTATTGTAAATTGTGTACATTCCACAACACTAATTACTCTCCGTTTCTCATATTTTATAAAAATATTTAAATGATTATTTTTTTATTTCAGAAAAGACTCATTCTCAACGCGATAATTGATATATTTTTCAATTATTTAAGTAGGAAATTATGGACGCCCGGAACGGTGATAGGGATGCCCGGCCGCGATAGCGCGCGCTCTGTAAATCTGTTCCACCAGCATGATACGGACCAGCATATGCGGCCAGGTCAGACTTCCCAGAGAGATCGTTGCATCGGCACGCGACACCACGGCTGCATCAAGACCTTCCGCTCCACCGATAATGAAACAGATATCGCGCCCGGTCTCGAGCCATTCGCCCAGTTTTTGCGAAAACACTTCGCTCGACATGAGCTTTCCTGCCAGATCGAGCACCACCACAAATGCACGGTTAGAGAGGGCGGATAAAATCGTCTCCCCTTCCCGGCGCTTGATTTCCGCCGGGCTCCCCTTTCCATCAGGCAGTTCTGTAATTGTGAGTGACGGATTCAGGCGTTTGACGTAACGCTCCACAAGCGCCCGCTCATGACTATCCTTCATCCGCCCTACAGCAATCAGGCGCATTTCAAAAAAGCCCCCTGATTACTTCGTCCCGAACAGCCGGTCTCCCGCGTCACCCAGTCCCGGACAGATATAACCGTGATCATCCAGTTCACGGTCAATCGAACATGTGATGATCCGCACGTCAGGATGAGCTTTCTGAAGGCAGGCGATGCCTTGAGGGACAGCAAGCAGGCAGACGAAAATAATCGAAGAGCATCCAGCGTTTTTAAGGCGATCAATTGCCGCAACCGCGCTGTGCCCCGTCGCCAGCATCGGATCGACGGCAATGCAGATACGTTCACCGATATCGTCCGGCAACTTCATGTAATATTCAACAGCTTCCAGGGTTTCGGGGTCCCTGTACAAACCAATATGCCCGACACGCGCTGACGGAATCAGATCAAGCATGCCATCGAGAATACCATTTCCCGCTCGCAGGATCGAGACGAAACAGAGCTTCTTGCCCGAGAGTTCCTCGCCTTCCATCGTCTCCTGTGGCGTCTCGATGGTCACAGGTTCAAGCTTGAGATCTTGGGTCGCTTCATAGGCGAGCAACAAGCTCAACTCACGCACCAGTCGCCGAAAACCGGCCGTTGATGTCGTGCGGGCTCTCAGATGCGTCAACTTGTGACGGACAAGAGGGTGACGGACGACAGTAACCATATCAGTCGTCATGTCGGTGTTCTCGGCTGAAGTCATTTCAAATAGTACCTGAATTAGCGGAATCTTCGGGCTGGAAGTCCAGAACCAGACCATTCATGCAATAGCGCAGCCCGGTAGGAGGTGGGCCATCGGGAAAGACATGACCGAGATGGCCTTTGCATTTAGAGCAGAGCACCTCGTTACGGATCATGCCGTGACTGACATCCTTTCGCTCTTCGATTGCGCCGGGCAGCGCATCGAAAAAGGAAGGCCAGCCGCTACCGCTCTCATACTTGGTGTTCGCCGTAAAAAGAGGATTTCCGCATCCCGCGCAGCGATACACGCCCGGACGTTTTTCGTGGTTAAGCGGGCTTGAGCCCGGTCGCTCTGTCCCGTGCTCACGCAGAATACGCACCTGATCCGGTGTGAGAGTTCCACAAACGGCTACGGGTGTGGGTTTTTGAACCATTGCCGTGACTTCCCTGAAACCGCACACATCGGCGGTATGACCGATGTAACGTCATCGTCAGAAAATACATACCCCTCTGTCAAACAGCAGGCAGCAATTTCTGCACGAAATCGTGATGCGAGAATTATTTTAATCCGCAACTCTCCACGCAGACAGCGTTGAGTCTTCGTCAGCATTTTTATGAAACAAACAGGAGAACTCGAGATGAGTGAGAAAAAACCTCCCGTATGCGGGACATCAACCTCCAGCAAGTCCACGAATGAAATTCTGGATGACGAAGGCAAAGGCTCCTTCCCAGCGAGTGATGCGCCTTCATCCGGAAAAATAACCGGGGCCAATGACTGCGTCGATGACGATTCAGATGAGACTGAGGAAAAGAAGGACGAGGATGCTCACAAACATCCCTGAACCTTCCCGTTCTCAGTGGGGATGACTTGGAAGCTGCTGCGTCTGGTGCCATATTTGGAGCACGAATAAAGGCACACATAGAAGAAGGCCTGCGCAACAATGACCATTTCATCCCCGCCCCGCCCCGTCATGCTTGTCATTCTTGATGGTTTTGGCTGGCGAGAAGACGAATCTGACAATGCCGTACGTCTTGCGTCCACTCCGATCTTCGATGGTTTGTGGAGCACATGTCCCAGCACTTTTCTGGACACCAGCGGCGAGGATGTCGGCCTGCCGGACGGGCAGATGGGCAACTCCGAAGTCGGACACCTGAATATCGGCGCAGGCCGTGTGGTGATGCAGGAATTGCCGCGGATCGGCAAAGCGATTCGGGATGGCAGCCTCGCCAAAAATGAAGTCCTTGCGGCCTTTATCAACAAGATGAAGGAAACCGGCGGGACCTGCCATCTTCTTGGCCTCGTCTCCTCAGGAGGGGTGCATGCCCATCAGGATCATGCCGTCGCACTGGCGCACATTCTGACTGATGCGGGCGTCAAGGTTGCGTTTCATATCTTCACGGATGGTCGCGATACACCGCCCCAGTCCGGGGTTGGCTATATCGAGAGCCTCACAAAAGCCCTTCCCCAGACGGTCGAACTCGCGTCGATTTCCGGACGTTATTACGCCATGGACCGGGACAATCGCTGGGAACGCGTCTCCAAGGTCTATGACGTCATCACCAGTGGCGAGGGCCCGCGGGCGGCGTCTCCTTTGGAAGTACTGGACGCCTCCTACAAGGCGAATGTGACGGATGAGTTTGTCATTCCTACCGTGCTCGGTGATTTTCAGGGTGCCAAAGATGGTGACGGTATTCTTTCCTTCAACTTCCGGGCTGACCGCATCCGGGAGTTGCTGACGGCGCTTCTGGAGCCGGAGTTCAGCGGCTTCCAGCGGAAAGTCGTGCGCCATTTCGCTGCGACAACCTGCATGACGCGCTATAGCGACGAACTGGCCAAGCTGACGACTGTTCTGTTCGCCCCACAGGACTTGCGTGATCTTCTCGGTGACGTTGTTGCCGCGGCCGGCAAAAAACAGCTTCGCATGGCGGAGACTGAAAAATATCCCCACGTCACCTACTTCCTGAACGGTGGTCGTGAAGAGAAATTCGAGGGCGAGGACCGGATCCTTGTGCCCTCACCCAAGGTCGCCACCTATGATCTGCAACCGGAAATGTCTGCGCCAGAACTGACCGACAAGGCTGTCGCGGCCATTGAAAGCGGTCATTACGATCTGATCGTGCTCAACTACGCCAATCCGGACATGGTCGGGCATACGGGTATCCTGTCCGCCGCCATCAAGGCTGTGGAAACGGTGGATACCGGTCTGGGCCGCATCGCCGACGCCATCCGCAAACAGGGCGGCGCTCTTCTCGTAACGGCTGATCATGGAAACTGCGAAACCATGAAGGATCCGGAGACAGGCAATCCGCATACGTCGCACACACTGAATGAAGTGCCCTGCGTTCTCATGGGAGCAGGCAATGTCAGGCTTCATCATGGACGGCTTGCCGATATTGCTCCGACCCTTCTCGGTCTGATGGGTCTGAAACAGCCGACCGCCATGACCGGAAAATCCCTGATCTCGTCGCAGGAGGCCTAAATTTCCTTCTGTTCTGCGACTGTGGCGACAAGGGAGGATGTGTGAGTTCTGCACACACGCTTTCTCCCGCTGCAACAAAAACATGCCGCGTTAGACGCCCTATAAAATGGTGGCCCCTGTTGGCAACGGGAAGCACAATCTTCCTGATGTGGCCTCATCTGTCTCATGCCGCATCCAGCAAGCAGGCCCGGCATACAACTTCTTCCCATTCGGGCCAGCACCAAGGAAAGAAAACACAGTCAGCAGCTGCGGTGTCATCACCTACACGTGCAGCGCTTGAGGCTGCACAGGCGCAGGAAACAGTTCTGAGAGCGCAGGCGAAAGCAGAGGCTGCACGACTGGATCAGGCGCGTCGGCAGAATGCTGCTGCGGCTGCGCAGGCTGCGCAGGATCATTCGCGTTCTGTTGCCCTGTCCTCGGCAACGGTTGCCGCTGCGGAACAGCTTCAGAAAACGGAAATTCGCACCGAGACTGTGCAGGCGCAGGTCGAAGATCTTCGCGCTGATCAGCAGGCGACGCAGGATGCGCTGCGATCGGACGCCAAGGCGCTGGAACCGCTGTTGCCTGTAGCGCAACGACTGTCACTCTATCCCATGGACGCCCTGCTGACTGGAGCCGGCCCAACAGAAAACGTGGTGCGCGGGCTTCTGGTTATGCGTGGTTTGGGCAATCTTCTGGAGACCCGGGCGGAATCCCTGCAAAGCCGACAGAAGGATCTGAAGGCGATTGAAGGCAAGCTGTCAGGACAGGTGGCGGAACTCAGTCGGATCGAAAGCATCCAGCAACAGCAGAGAGCTGAACTGGCTAAACAGGCAATCGCCGCTCGAAATGCGCAGATTCAGTCGAATGCAGCCGCCCGACTGGCGTCGAGCAATGCTTCGCAGGAAGCCGCCAAACAGAAAACGTTGCAAGCGGAACTCAACGGTGTGCTGGCCGCGGAAGCCGCCGCCATGGCTCAGTTGCAGAGAGAGGCCGAAGCCGCAGAACGGGCACGAAAGGCCCGTGAGGCTGCCGAAGCGCGACGCCGGGCCCAGGCTGCCGCTGCGGCAGCCGCCGCCAGAGCGGCTGGTCGTCATGTCACCAAGGAGGTGGAGCCCCCTCCTGCACCTATATCTGGTCATGGCGGCGATGGCATCGTGACCGGCCATCTTCTGACGGCGTGGGGGCAGCCGATGGAGGGCGGAGCGGCATCAGGCAATACGTATTCCGCAGCCCCCGGCAGCAGCGTGCGGGCTCCCTGCTCGGGAACCGTGGAATTTGCCTCTCCATTCAGGAGTTATGGCGAGATGCTGATCCTGAATTGCGGACACGGTTATCGCTTTGTGCTGGCTGGCCTTGGCAGCATGAATGTCGCCACAGGGCAGTCACTGGCGAAAGGGTCATCCATTGGCTCCATGCCTTCATCCGGTGGTGCGCTGCTTGTCCAGCTTCGTAACGGGGCGCGGTCAGTCAATCCAAAGTCTCTGCTTTGATTGGGTGTTGTGGGTTTTATGTCTGCACGTCGGATGACACGCGGGTTGGCGTCCCGGATGAGAGGCGGTATTCGTTTTGGTAAGAACCTTGTTGGATGATACGCCCTCACTGGGGCGATTCGTGCCGAGAGAGACAGAAAGCTGACTGCCGAGCGGCGCAGTCCGGCAACAGGAGACTTCACTTTATGACGTTCCGCACCGCCCTGCTGTTCGGAGCCGCAGTTCTTTCCGGACTGACGCTCGCGCCCCAGTTTCCTGTTACTGGAGGGAATTACGGCGTCATTGCAGAGGCCCACGCCGAGACAGCGCCAGCCACCTCTACAGACCCCAAGGTCAGCCACGCCGAGACCTACAAGCTCTTGACCCTGTTCGGCAGCATCTTCGATCTTGTGCGCGCCAACTATGTCGATCCTGTATCGGATCGTGAACTGATCACCAACGCGCTGAACGGCATGCTGAGCGGCCTTGACCCTCACAGTTCCTACATGACGGAAAAGCAGTATGCCGATATGCAGGTCCAGACGACCGGCAAGTTCGGTGGACTGGGACTTGAGGTTCAGGGAGAAGACGGCCACGTCCGCGTGGTCTCCCCGATCGACGGAACACCGGCCTGGCGTGCGGGGATCAAGCCGGGCGACTACATTGTGGCGATTGACGGGCACAATATTGATGGCAGTCCTCTGAATGACGCCGTCGAGAAGATGCGCGGCAAGCCCGACACCAAGATCACGCTCACACTGATCCGCGCGAAGACCCCCAAGCCCGTCATTGTGACGCTCACACGCGAAATCATTCATATCGAGGCCGTCAAATCGGCGCTCTATGACAAGACGGGTTACATCCGTATTCCTCAGTTCACGGAAGATACATCCGAAGAACTTCACAAGGCATATGATGAGCTGCTTAAGAAAGCCGGTGGAAAGCTGACTGGCGGTCTGGTGCTGGATCTGCGTAACGATCCGGGTGGCCTGCTGACACAGGCGATTGATGTCGCCTCTTCCTTCATCAGCAATGGCGAGATCGTCTCCACACGCGCCAGACATCCCAAGGATAGCCAGCGCTGGGACGCCAAGGGTCATGATATGACGGATGGTTTGCCGATCGTCGTGCTGATCAACGGTGGCTCCGCATCCGCCAGTGAAATCGTATCCGGAGCACTTCAGGATCACCATCGCGCCGTTCTCATCGGCACCAAGAGCTTCGGCAAGGGATCTGTGCAGACGATCATGCCCATTCCGGGCAATGGTGCCGTCCGTCTGACGACAGCACGTTATTACACGCCGTCGGGTCGCTCCATTCAGGGACTTGGTATTGTCCCTGACGTCTCGGTGAAAGAAAGCCGTGAAGAGCCCGCTTTCAGCATCCGGGAAGCTGATCTTTCCCACATCCTGAAGAATCAGGGCGGCAACCAGACCAAACCCCCGCAGCGTTCAGACCTGCCGCCGCTTGCATCTCAGCTTCCTGAAGAGCCACCAGCCAATTGGCCCGCTTTCGATGTGACCAAGCCAACGACCGACTTCCAGTTGCAGGAAGGTCTCCGTCTGGTGCGTAGCATGGCTGGTGTTGCCGCGCCGGATCCGGTCGCCGCCCTGCCTGCGCCAGCACCAGTTTCCGACAAGACAACGCCAGCAAAGAATGAGGCCTCCCATCACTAACGACGATATTCACCCGGCAGCCAGGGCAATGGAAGGTGCAGCTGTCACCAGTCTTTGGCAACGCCTGCCACCAAACGGACGACTTTTCGTCCGTTTCTGGGGTGGTGTCTCGTTACTGGCGCTTCTGGCAGGCATCGGTCTACAGGAACTGGCGTCCAGACATCATTCGGCCGCCACCACAGCATCTGATCAGAGCAAGCCTTCGGCTGCGCCCCAGATTGCGCAGCCGCAGCCAGCAAAAGAGACGGCTGAAAAGTCTCCGGAAGCTGTGGCAACCAATACAGCCCCTGATCAGCAGAAGAATGATTTTTCGTCTGAGATTACGCCCGGTGTCGCGCCCATTCCCAAACCCATGCCGGATATGCTGGAGCCTGTCGCGGGCGACCCGGGGCATAGTCTGCCAAAGATTGGCCCGAACGGTGAAATGTCCCGCAATATCTATGCGGCGGCTATTCCCCCCGTTCCGGCGGGCAATGCACGTATAGCCATTCTGCTGGATGGGTACGGACTATCTGAAGAGATGAGCCTGAACGCGGCCCGCAATCTTCCGGCTGTGGTGTCATTTGCTGTGCCCGCTTATGCTCCAGCGAGACAGCCTCTATCGGAAACAGCCAGACTACGCGGACACGAGATCTTTCTTTCCCTCCCGATGCAACCTTCCACCGCGCCGCTTGATGATGAGGGGCCACGCGCGCTTGGCTATGATCATACGGCGGAGGCAGACAAGGAAAATCTGGAATGGGCCCTGTCCCGTTTCAACGGCTATGTCGGTGTGACAAACGCCTTTTCGGGTCTGGATGGGGATGCCTATGCGCAGTCTCCTGACTTCACGATGGTCAGCCGCATTCTTGAAAACAGAGGTCTGCTCTACCTGAATGCAACACCTGGCGCACCGCGTAGCGGTCCGGTGATGGGTGGGGACGCCTCTCTCACGATGGACACCAATGCGGACGCTGCCGGGGTAGACGGACAGTTAGCCCGGCTTGTCGCCATGGCCAAATCCCGCGGAATAGCCATTGCTGTTGCTGGACCAATGCGCCCTGTGTTTCTGCAACGGCTGGCCGAATGGACGCGCGCTCTTTCCAGTCAGGGCATAACGCTGGTCCCGGTCAGTGCGCTAAGTCGCAACGCAACCCTTTCCGCGAGCGTTTCGGACAGCAAGGCACTCCACGTTGCAGTCCCGACCGACCCATCACTACAGCCACCTGCACCTGTCATCGCTCCCGCCAAGGTTGGAGCAGCATCAGGTAAACGCTCTGTTACGGAAGCTCCGCTTGAACCTCCGGCTCCGACGCCTTCGCAGGCTGCTTCGCCCGCCTCTCCATAACCTGTTGAAAACTGCGATGATCGATCCCTCATCCCTGCCCTATCGCCGAAATGTCGGTGCTGTCATCTTCAATGGGGCCGGAGAAGTCTTCGTTGCACGACGCACGGACATGCCCGGTGCGGGCGGTGGTCCGGACGACGGAGTGTGGCAATGTCCTCAGGGCGGGATTGATGATGGTGAAGCCACAGATCACGCCATTTTCCGGGAGGTCAGCGAAGAGACAGGCATGACCTCTCTCGCCCTTCTGGGAGAACATCCAGACTGGCTGAGCTATGATCTGCCAGCTGAGCTTGTCGGAAAGGCCCTCAGGGGCCTCTACCGGGGACAAACGCAGAAATGGTACGCGTTGCGTTTCACAGGACCAGAAACCGAAATCCGGCTTGATCTTGATGCGCATCAGGAATTCGACGCATGGAAATGGATTCCGCTGACACAGCTTGCCACTCTGAACGTGGGATTCAAAAAGCCTATCTATGAGATACTCACTGTTTCTTTCTCACATTTTTCCTGATCGTCTCTATGCTTTCTGGCAGTTCAGATATCTCCCAAGGATATGAGAGATTTTTTCAATCCAGGCCTCGGTACCAAGACGATAGCCATGCAAGGCAAAACCTATAATAAGAGCCGCAGCGATACTGAAAAAGGCTGTCTGCGGTGATAACGGACTGCGACGTCGTCCCAATAAACTATGCAAGACTATGACGGCGATCACTCCAATCAAGCCACCGACAATGACTTCCGGGATTGTGTGAACCTGTAACAACACGCGCGTAACGCCAAACCCAGTGGCCAGCACACAGGCTCCCAAAAGAACGACCCAGCCATTGCGACACAATAAGGCCAGTAGCCCACCATAAACCAAGGTGCCTCCCATTGTGTGACCACTGGGACTATAGAAAATGCGCTGATGTGGCACACCGCATCGTTCACACCACAGCTTCAGAAGAAGTATGAGAGTTGGAGCCGCTACCATGACAGCGGCCCAAGCAAGTGCGTCCTTTCTTCGTCCAGCAAGCAGAAGAATCAGGAAAACTGAAATCTCAACGGGACCGGCAATGGCCTGATCGGCGAAATCACTTAACGCACCGATCACTCACAACACTCCGAAGCATAAGGGCGAGACACCGACCGTCCGGCCCGTGTCTCAAGCCTGATACGCGCAATTGCAGCGATAACAATACCCAGCATTACATAAAAATCAGGCATGCCTATGGTTGGAGAAGAGATAATAGCCGTGATCAGTCGCCCTACTATCGCTGCAAGAAAGCCTTCTATCGCCATGCATTCCATCGACATTGGCGCGGTACGAAGCGCCCACCCGGCCGCTTTTGCCAACTGCCAGTCAAAGAAGAGCAGACAGATTACTCCTACGACGCCGATGGTCGCCAACAGGCCGGGTATCAAACTCGATGACCGATTGCTTCCCCACCCGGTTCCAAGCCCATAGGTGTTACGAAAGGCTGCTATAGAGTCCAGATCGACCTGACTACGCTCCTGATAGGATGCGCTCTGTTTTTTCTCCGCTGTGCCGCTGGCCACGCTTTGCGCTGCTGAAATCACCTTGGGTGAAAATGTCGCAACCGTTGCTCCGGCAACGCCCAGAATCAGCGCGCCAATCATGGCGAGTTGTCCAATGCGTCCAAGAAGACGGCTGTGTCCCGTAATCACCACCAGCACGGGCAGCAGTATCAGTCCGATCGCAACAGCACCGAAACCTGTGGTCGAGGTCGTCAGGCAGAGCGCTATGCTGGAAGCCCAGATCAGTGCGCGCATCCCCCGGACACGATAGCCTTTGAGGGTCAGCCAAAGGGTGGAGAACACGACACCTGTCAGATAGGACGCGCAGGCTGCCGGTTCTGTAAATGATGCATTGATGCGAGGAACAGGCCCGGCAGTCTGCGCATCAAGAACGGACCAACCAGTATTCGAATAGAAAAATGAGCGTGGAAAAGGCACATGGACTGTTCTTGCCGCGAACTGCCAGACACAGATAGCCACCAGAAGCCAGCCGGTGAAAATATAAGCCTTATAGAATTCAGCAATATCAATATTTTTTCGCGTCAAATACTGTGCTGCCAGTACCATCAGGACAACATTGATGATAAGATAGGCATCCTGCGTGATGTTTCCGAAATTTGGCGCAAGAAGAGACAGCGTGCCAGCTGCGTCCTGTTTCTGTGGCCAGACCTGAACCTGGTTCCGGAACAGGCGGGGCATGATCTGTGAACCGAGAACCGCCCAGACAAGGTTGAGGATCATCCCCATTGAAAGGGTTCGGACGCCTGCTTCACCGGGGTAACGGACCCCCAGCAATTTCTGCAGAATGATGTAGGAGATAAACGTTAGGCCCGGAGCGAGTGTGGGCTGGAGGCAGAAGCCGCCAAGCTGCAGCACAGCAGCAGCCGGAAAGATTCCTGCAATGATAACCAGTTTCAGCAGGCGTTCGGGCTTGGACCAGAAAGCAAGACTGAGCGGGATGAGAATTGCTCCCATAAGGGGAAGCATCAGGTGAGTTTCCTTGTGTTTTTCATACCCATCACGGCCTTACTCTCCATCTGACAAACCATACGGCATGGCTTCAGAAACGACGGTTAAAAACCCTCCGTCAAGACACGCTCGGTGAGCGCCGTGATGTGGGAGCGGAACGCGGCTTTTGAAAAGCGGAGCGCGTTCTCCCGGCACCCTTCGGCCGAGATCTTGTCGCGTATGGTTTCAAAACGATCTACGGTTTTCACAATTGCATCCGCAGTCTGTTCGCTGAACAGAAGGCCTGTGGGAGTATCTGAGAGCGTGTCGTCCTGAACAATGTCCAGCGCTCCACCCCGTCCGAAGCTGATGACAGGTGTGCCGCAGGCCTGCGCTTCAACCAGAGTGATTCCAAAGTCCTCTTCAGCAGCGAAGACGAATGCCCGTGCGTTCTGCATCATGGAAAGCAGTTCCGCGTGCGGCACCTTGCCTTTGAGAATGATATTCGGGGCACCCGCAGCGAGAGCACGGATTTTCTCATTCTCAGGACCGTCACCAACCACGAGCAGTTGTCTTTGCGGCATACGGCGGAATGCCTCCACCACCAGATCGATGCGCTTGTAAGGAACCTGTCGGCTAGCCACCAGATATGCCCCACGGTCAGCCGGCGCAGTAGGTAAGTTGAAAGCATCTGTATCGACTGGCGGATGAATGACGTCCGCCTCCCGGCGATAGACCTTCCTGATACGCCGGGCGATGTAGCGTGAGTTGGCCACAAAAACATCCACACCAGTGGCCGAGCGTACATCCCAGTTTCGGATGCGGTGGAGAAGCCAGCGAACAAAAAGCCCTTTCAGGCCGCGTTCCAGACCACTTTGCCGCAGATAGGCTGCCTGCATGTCCCAGGCATAGCGCATCGGCGAATGGACATAACTGATGTGGTACTGATCCGGACCCGTGATGATGCCCTTTGCGACGGCGTGGTTACTCGAAAAGACAAGATCAAAACCGCTGAGATCGAACTGCTCTACCGCGAGCGGCATCAGGCCGAGATAATTCCGGAAATGTTTCTTCGCAAAGGGCAGCTTCTGGATGAAGGTCGTCCTGACTTTCCGTCCCCCGAGAAAAGCCCGCTCCTTTTTGGGGAGAAAATCGACGATGGAAAATACCTGCGCCTGCGGGAAAACAGCAAGCAGTTCCCCCACCACACGTTCTGACCCGGCATAATGCTCCAGCCATTCATGAACAATCGCAACTTTCACGGTTGAGGTCGTGGCTGTCACATTTTTTCCTTTTTCTGTATATTAATCAAAAAATACATGATAACTATTTTTTAGACACAAAAACTGTCATATCTCCCCTCAGTTAAAGGTTTAGTCATAATCCTCCGCTATTGGTTGCTGACAAGGATCCTTATTGGAAGACCGGAAATGATACCTGTTTCCTCCCACGCGCCTTACGATCATCTCTCCTCTCTGCCTTCCTCACCGTCGCCGCAGCAGAAAGAGAAGCTGGGAGCAGCCCAAGGCATTATCCTTGCGACAATCGGCGGAATAATCGCGTGGACGTCGGCTCTTGCTTTTGCCTTTATTTCCATTCGTTAAATTTCCCCTCGATACGGCGCACCCTATTTTTCAGAATCCTAAAAAATACCCGCATTTCTTATCGTCAGATCTTTTTTCTTAACCTCTGTCATCACAATTGAACGAGCATTTTGCGCTGCGGCTGCGCTTCGAAACATATGGCAGTGCTGTGCATTCATGGCGAGATGAATGCCATATCGGGCGTTCATCGTCTGCGCGAAATGTCCACTGAGAGAGCCAATCTCCATGTTATTGGCTGCTGACAGACGCCTTACATCACTGATGTAAAACTCCTGTCTTTCTCCATTTTCAGCACTGCACCAGCAGAATATTCCTTTCTGAGTATTCTGCGATGCATCTATCGGATCAAAACTGTCTTGCGCCATGAGAGAGGCGCCAACAGGAAAGATGAGGCTCAGTCCCATCACAAGCAGGGCGCATCTGTTCCTCATTTCATGTCGTCTTTCGCTATGGCAATCAGCATTCTCGCTGCCTTGTCCCATGTGAAATGCTTTGCCCGTTCATCCCCTCTGTCCCGCAGGCTGGCCATTTGCTGAGGATCGTCCAGCAGACGGCATACTCCCTGACTGACGCTCTCGGAATTGCGCGGATCAACGTATAGCGCTGCGTCGCCACAGACTTCTCTCAGGGCCGGAATGTCAGCTGCGACAACTGGACAATGACAGGCCATTGCCTCAATCGCAGGCAAACCAAACCCTTCGTAAAGCGACGGGAACACAAAACAGGAAGCCGCAGAATACAGTGCGTGCAGCTCTTCATCTGTCACCCTGCCGACATAGAGAGCTGATTGCGGCAAATTCACCTGTCCGGAAAACACACTCTTATCAATGCCGCCACTGATGACGAGTGGCACACCTCTCTGCTGCAAATCCCGGGATAAGGCGTTGAGTGCTCCGAGGTTCTTGTGCTTGGCAAGATTGCCAACTGCCAGCACGAAAGCACGCCCCTCAAGATCATGGCGCCGCAAAATAGAAGTATCAGGTGTCACGCGCGCTATATGTTCACAGCCTTCGGGAATGACCTCAATTCGTTTCGGACTGACTTTTAAATACTTTGACAGCTCCTGTCTGGAAAAATCGGAAACAGTCACAATCCTGGTCTTCGTGTGGCAGAGGATTGTCTGCAAAACCTTGTACCAGAGACGGAATTTCCAAGAGTAGCCTTCTGGCTGGGCAAACACAGCCGCATCATGCAACACAACCAGCTGGTGACGTCCGAAAACAGGCGCTGTATTACCGGGATTGATAAGAAAACGACCTTTATGGGACCGAGCAAGATCAAACTGCTCCCATACCTGCCCTTTCAGATGACCGCAGGGCACAACAGGCAGCCCCACTCCTTCGGGCGGGAGCATCAAAGTCGTGCGTGGAGCCAGTAGCACCGGTTCCTGTCCTTGCGGCCAGTCAAACCTTGCAATGGCCCGTGTCAGCTCTCCGGCAAATCTCTGCACTCCGCTCTGCGGCTGCGAAAGATAACGCCCGTTCAGAGCTATCCTGATCCTGCCTGTCACTTTCATCGTCACCGTCGTCACGAAGCCAGCAATCCATAGTGGCGATAAACCTGTAAAGCCGCGCCGGACAGACCGGAAGCACTCCCAGCCGGAACCTGTGTAAGCACGGCGCCGAGTGTGCGGGCATCATAGGCTTCCAGCTGGCGCATCGCTCCCTTCAAATTTTCCTGTGTGGTTACGCCCCATTTGACCACCAGCACAACTCCGTCCGTTTCGTGCGACAGTACAGCTGCGTCGGGGAACGCCAGAAGAGGCGGTGTGTCCAGAATGATCAGGTCATAGTGAGGGCTGAGTTCGGCCAGAACCACCTGAAGAACCTCAGGAACAATCATCTGGTCACTCGGAGATTTCCAGTTGTTCATCGTCATGACATCGACACCCGGAAGCACGTCCCGGCTTAGCCCCCTCTTATCCAGCGAGGTGACGAGATGCCTCTCCCCTTTCCCTTTTCCTGACGCCTGAACAATTTCCAGTGCGGAAGGGCCTCGTGTGTCGCAATCGAGAATCAGGGCTTTTTTGCCAGCACGCCCAGTATTGGCAGCCAGTGACAGCGCAAATACCGTCTTGCCTTCTTCCGGCCCGGACGATGTGACGGTAATCGTTTTCGCCCGAAAACGACTGCGCCCAAAAGACAGGATCGTTCTTATAGCCTCAATGGACTCTATATAGATCGAGGGCTGTGAAGAGCGGTAAAGCTCTGAAAGTGAATGGGAAAAGGATGGAACCATCCCGAGGGTAAACAACCCTGGAACAGCATCGATTTCCGTTCCTTCTTTCACACCTTTCTGCATCCGTTCCTGCGCGATGGCCACCCCTACACCGGCAAGCGCTGAAAAAAGAATGGCAATGGCCATAAACTGGGTGCGCGGCGGTCCCGATACGCCGAGCGGCTGATCGGCGCGGCTGATCAGTTCGGCCTCCGGTTCCTGCAAAGCCGCTGCACTCGAGGTTTGAGCATAACGACCGAGGAAATCCTGATAAACGGCACGAGCGGCAGCGGCTTCACTTTCCAGCTGCTGCAAGGTGACGTTCGCCTCGTTTTCCCGGCCAACATGCTCCTGCAGCTTTGTTACTTCATCCGTCAGGGCGGCAACGCGCCGTTCAGCGCTCCGAAGATCCTTGTCAGTGCTTGTCGTGATCTGTGACGTCACCTGCCCGATCTGGGCTCTGACGTGCGCTGCGGCAGCGCGCGCTGCCTGCAATTCCGGATTGGCGTCTCCCGCTGTACTCGCGAGACTGGCGACACGGGCGTTCAGCATGGCTTCCTGCGCCTGAAGCTGCTGGATGATTGGCGACGACAGCACGTCCGTGGTGCTTGCCGTATTTCCCATCATCTGGTTGGCGCGGGCTCTTTTGGCGGTCAGGTCCGCCTGCGCTGCGACAAGAGCGCGATTGGTTTCAACAAGCTGCTGATCCGTCACCGTTACGCCAGCTGGTGCATTCGGACTACCGGAATGGGTGATTTCGGCTGAAATCAACCCATTCTTCTCACGATATTGTTCAACCGCCTGCTCCGCCTTGCGCAGCCGCTCCCGTAGAGGAATTATCTGTTCGTCAAGAAGTGAGTTGGAGCGCCAGGTCGAGGCGATCTTCATATGACGCTTGAAATCGAGATAAACGTCAGAAAATGCATTCGCGATGTTGGCGCTGAGATCCGGACGACCGGTTCTGACGCTGACCGTGATGAGGTAGGAACGACCGTCGTTCAGAATAGTGACATTTCGACCAAGAAGATCTCTGACAACCTGAAGTTTTTCATCTGGAGTGAGCGGCTTCTCGGGATCAGCATGGCCTGTCACCTTGCTGATCCAGCCTGTAATCCGTGTCTTGAAAGACTTTTTTTCCATCTGGGCACGAAAATACGGATCATCGACAAGTTTCAGCCGCTCCGCGACTGCCTTTGCGATGGACTGGCTCTTGAAAATGCCGACTTCCGTGTTGATTGCCACAGCATCAACATCCAGCGCTCCCTGCGTTGCCTGCAGATCACGAAATTCCGCCTGTCGGGTGCCGATCATCAGTGAAGATGTGGCATCGTAATAAGCAGGTAGCGTCAGAATGAGGGCAATTGCCGGAACAACCAGAAAACCCGCAACCAGCAGTATCGTCAGCCAACGCTCTCTGATGATTTCAAATATCTTCAGAGGAGAAACGTGAGACGCATCGGGTGGAGGCTCGGAAATCCTGTCAAGCAAATTGGACTGAACGACACTCATGAAGGCGCTCCACTGCACAAAAGAGGAAGGAAGCAGACTCTGCTGATAACGGAAAAATAGACCGTGCCGGATAGGAATGCGGCTCAGCGTGCCCCTTTCTGCATCATAACGGCAGGGATGGTCCGATAAAGGATACTGAAATCAAGCGCCAGACTCCAATTCCGGACATAATAAGTATCCAACTTGACCCGTTCTGCGTAGGTTGTGTCACTTCGACCGCTCACCTGCCACAATCCTGTAATGCCGGGGCGGACAGCTTCATAATAGTGTAGGTCCTGACCGTAATATTTCAGTTCCGCCTCCACCACCGGACGAGGGCCAACGAGGCTCATCTCTCCCTTAAGGACATTCAGGAGTTGAGGAATTTCGTCGAGACTGGTGCACCGCAAAAAACGACCAATCATCGTGATACGGGGATCATGACTGAGCTTACGGGTAGTCTCCCATTCATGCCTGCAGTCTGCATTTGTTTCCAGAAGCTGTTTCAACACGACATCTGAATTTGTGACCATGGAGCGGAATTTGAGGCATTTAAAAGGTACGCCCTTCCTGCCTATCCTGACATGGCCATACAAAGCCGGACCGCCATCCAGCGATACAATGCCCCAGATAACAAGAAAAACAGGAAAGATAACGACCAGAAAACAGAACGCCATTACTACATCGAATAGTAATTTTATTTTTCTCGACAGGTAGTGCTTATCTTTTCCCAACTCAGGTCTTTCTACATGTATCGAATGCTTGCTTGCAGGAGCATGCCAGACTCTCAAATAACTTGCACATGCTGTTGCGGCCGTTTCATTTAAAGAAATGGAAGCGTCAGATGGACTTTTTTCAATTTCAGAGTCTGATGTACTCATTGTCTGCCACCCACCACGACTGTTTCATTCTTTTACAGACTGTTTGTTACTTCCCTGTGATGAACGTAAGAAAAAATGGATTAAAAATTTCAACGACCTTCTGTTTTTTGAGTATTGCCAAATTAATAAATATTAATGCGACAATATAAAAAACATACCAAATATATGCATAATTTTTACCACTTTATAAAATATAAGCATTATTAATTTTATTAATATATGTTAATATATCCGTTTGTTGTATTAATTTTATTAAAATAACTCTAAAATGACATAAAGTACAAAAAATAAAACAATTCACTTTTTAAAAGCAGAATCGCATGAAAAAATAACCGACGTGATTACGTAACCGCTCTCCAACCTCACCAAGAGCAGATTCGCGTTTTCTGAAAAATCTTTGAACGGAATTTTGCCGGAAGAGTAATCTTTTTCAGTCAGACCAGCGCCGTATCATAAAAAATATGACAGTATATAATTTTAGACAGTAAAAAGTCATTTGAGAAGAAGGTTAACTGACGACATCCGATAAAAGTTAATGTTAAGAAGTAAGGTGCTAATGGGATAGACAGCCGCACCAATGATTAAAGCGTTCCACCTGCTCCGGGTTGCCACGATCATCGGACTGTCACCTCCTGTAACGGCACAGGCACAGGTGGTAACGCAATATTTCCCGGCACTCGGTTCGGGAGCGGGTGAACTAAGTGAAGAGCCTGCACAGGTTAAGGCTGCCCGTGCCTACCAGCCCCTTGGTTACCATTCGGGACCATTGACCGTTCATCTCGATGGCGATGAACGTGTAGGTTACGACAGCAATGCCGATCTGATTCAACATGGCCGCAAAAGCTCTGTCATCAATACACAAGGTCATATCGGAGCAGTGCATCTGCTGGATCGCAATGATCAGGTCCATGCGGATGTGAGTGTTTCCGACCTGCGCTACCCTACCCGCTCCTTGCAGAACCAGACGACCTGGACCGCCAATATCGGCGGAACCAAACATTTTGGCCGGGACGAACTTGGCGTCGCCTTTACACATCTTTCTCTGGTCCAGATGCCTACTGAGTCCGGTGCGCTGCTTATCCTTGGTCCGGTTCCCTACACTCTCGATGACGGCAGAATCAGCTACCTTCTCAACACGCACGGTCGACTGAGCTTCCTGCCTGAATTCTCCATCCAGCATTACCAGTTCGGCAAGCCTAGGCTTCTGGGAAATTCCCCTTATCAGGATCAGCATTACCGGGATCGGGTTATCATCAACGAGAATATCACCGCCCGTTATCAGATGATGCAGAACAGCCATCTGCTGCTTCTGCTTCAGGGAACCCAGATCGAATATCAGACCGGAAATCTGGACCTTCCGGCCCGAAGCTCCAATGGTTTCGCTGTCATGGGCGGCTATAGCTGGAATGAGGCTGGTCCATTCCAGTTCAGGGCGCTGATCGGTTACCAGCGACGAATTTTTGCTTCCTCGCTTTACGGCTCTATCAGCTCTCCCATTGCAGAGGCTTCTATCAAATGGACGCCAACGCGCCTTACGACCGTATCGGCCACAGTCAGTCACGGCATTGAGGATGCCGCGTTCGAAGGCATTGTTGGCTACACCAATACAAGCGCCCAGCTCAGTATCACGCATGCCTATTCACGGAACATCGTGTTCGAAGCGCACGCTGGCCTGCGTAAGGCGCATTATCCATCCAGTTCTCCCTATCTGATTGACCACTCTCCCATCGGACAGCTTGCCAACAATCAGAGCAGCTATGGCGGTGGCGGGAGCGTGCATGTCTATCTGAATCGTCACCTCAGTCTTGAGCTGAACTACGATTTCGCCAGCCAGAGCGCCTTTATGGGCCCGCTCTTTCCGGTTCACATTGTTATGGCAGGGGTGCACTTTGCCCTGTAACAACGCCAACCATTTCCGCTCTGAAGCTTCTGGAGCGCCTCATCACGCCACTTTTCTGAATGACAGGATTTTTCAGAACATGACATCAGGGTGTTCTTCTCTCTTCCGCCGCACGCGCGCTTTGGCTGCCATCGGAAGCATCGCCGTTTCTCTGGCGGCCTGCGCAGAAGGCGGCGACCTGAAACCCGTCCCTCCCTATGATCCCGGCGCGTACACGCTCGGCGTCGATGACCAGATCCGGGTCATCACCTATGGACAGGATCAGCTGACATCCGACTTCCGTGTGGACAGCACCGGCAAGGTGGCCTTCCCGCTGACAGACGGCTTACAGGCTGCGGGCCTGACGACCACGCAGTTCGCTGATGAAGTGAAAGAGGCGCTTGAACACTCGCGTATGCTCCGTGATCCAAAGGTCTCGGTCGAGATCACGGCTTACCGGATGATCTCTGTTCTTGGTGAAGTGGCACGTCCCGGTCAGTATCCGTATCAGCCCGGCATGACCATGTTGACCGCAGTAGCGTCAGCTGGTGGTTTTACCTATCGCTCACTCGAAAGCCGGGCTTACGTCATCCGGCAGGAGGGTGAGGAAAGCGTGGTCGGCAAGATTAAGCCACAGGATTACGTAAAGCCGGGCGACGTGATCAAGATCTACGAGCGTCATTTCTGACCTCCCTTATGGAGGCCAGAAACCACTCACTCTTCAGCCAGTAAGAACGCTCTGGAGCGTGCTGCCCAGTTCGGCTGGCGTGGGCGCAATATGTACTCCGGCAGCCCTCAGAGCGTCGATTTTGGCCTGAGCCGTGTCGTTCCCGCCCGAAATCACGGCACCAGCATGACCCATGCGGCGTCCGGGCGGCGCGGTGATGCCCGCCACCAGCCCCACTACCGGTTTCTTGGTCTTGCTGTCCTTCAGAAACTGGGCTGCCTCGATCTCTGACGTGCCACCGATTTCACCGATCATGATGATGGACTGCGTTTCGGGATCAGCAAGAAAACGCTCAAGCACATCAATGAAGTCGAGGCCCTTGATCGGGTCCCCGCCAATGCCGACGCTGGTGCTCTGCCCCATTCCAAGCGCGGTCGTCTGCGCCACTGTCTCATAGGTCAGCGTTCCGGAACGGGAGACGACACCAACGGAACCCCGACGATGGATCGGTCCCGGCATGATCCCGATCTTGCAGGCGTCCGGCGTGATGATGCCCGGACAGTTCGGTCCGATCAGAAGGCTTTTGGAACGGTCCAGTGCGGCCCGAACCCGCAGCATGTCCTGAACAGGGATCCCTTCTGTGATGCAGACAATCAGCGGGATCTCAACCGAAATCGCTTCCAGAATGGCGTCAGCGGCCCCGGCTGGAGGCACGTAAATCACACTCGCGTCGGCTTTGGCTTGACTGACTGCCTGTTCCATCGTGTCGAAAACCGGCAGGTTAAGATGCGTCTTCCCGCCACGTCCGGGCGTCACTCCGCCGATGATGGACGTGCCATAGGCAATGGACTGCTCGGAATGAAAGGTGCCCTGAGCGCCGGTGAAGCCCTGCACGAGGACCTTTGTGTCTTTATCAACCAGAATGGACATCAGGCAGCCCTCCGTGCGCGCACTTCGGCGACAATCTTCTGGGCGGCATCACCCAGATCCGTTGCAATCGTAATGTTGAGACCGGACTGCCTGAGCATGGTCAGGCCTTCTTCAACCAGTGTTCCGGCCAGCCTGATGACCAGTGGCACTTTCAGTCCCTCTTGTCTGCAGGCGTCGATCACAGCGCCCGCGATCAGGTCGCAACGCATGATTCCGCCGAAAATATTGACCAGAACACCTTCAATCTTCTGATCCGAGAGAAGGATACGAAAAGCAGCTCCCACCTTTTCTCTTGAAGCGCCACCGCCCACATCAAGGAAGTTCGCAGGTGACTCTCCTTCCTCATGGATAATGTCCATGGTCGCCATAGCGAGCCCGGCTCCGTTGACCATGCAGCCGATGGTCCCATCCAGACTGACATAGGATAGTCCGAAACGGGCTGCCTCCTGCTCGCGAGGGTCTTCCTCGTTCGGGTCACGCAGTTCTGCAAGCTGGGGATGACGGAACAGGCCGTTATCGTCGAAAGCCATTTTGGCATCGAGCGCCATCAGGCCACCGTCCTTTGTGACCACCAGCGGGTTCATCTCGATCATTGAGGCATCAAGACTTGTGAAAGCCGAGTAAACACTCCTGATGATCGCCGCAAACTCGTTGATCTGCTGGCCCTGCAGGGCGAGACGGGTGGCAAGAACCCGCGCCTGATAATCCCCAAGACCGAGTTCAGGATCGATCCAGACTTTCTGAATTTTCTCGGGTGTCTTTGCCGCAACATCCTCGATGCTCATGCCGCCTGCCTGTGAGGCGACAATCATGATTTTCCGCGCGCTACGGTCGATAAGCATGGAAAGATAAAGCTCCCGCTCGATCGCGCAGCCCGCCTCGACATAGAGCTTATGCACGACACGGCCAGCGGGTCCCGTCTGACGCGTAATCAGCGTCTGGTTGAGCATCTGGTAGGCAGCATCTTTCGCCTCTTCCGGACTTTTTACGATCCGCACTCCGCGGATTTCAGGATGATCCTTGAAATGTCCGGCTCCGCGACCACCAGCGTGAATCTGCGCCTTCACGGCACAGATGGGCGTTCCGAGCGAACGCACGGCCTGCCTGGCTTCCTCCGGTGAATGGATGAGCACTCCTTTTGGCGTTGGCACACCATAAGAGCGCAACAACTCCTTGGCCTGATATTCGTGGATATTCATAAGCCTTCTCCGCCGTAAGGAGGGTGCTGCAAACGGCCATCCCTCGCATGGTGAGCATCTGTAACGGGCTTCACCTATACGCAGGCTTGATGAGTCAGCACCACGCAGAGCGCTTCAAACTTTGGTGCTCTTCAAAGCCGTTCCGTTTTCATAGCGCTCAGCACAGCAAACTATTTTATAAGAAAAACAAAATATTAAATTGATAATACAGTATTTTATTACTATTTTCTTCTGGTGAAGACAGCAGCGCCCCATTCTTCCGTCAAATGATTTCCCACCTCAAAGACGTGTGACTGTTCACCGACGCTGCGTGCGCTTACCGTGATTTCCAACGCAACAATCAGAAAACAGGACAGACCGATGGCCATCACCATTCCGGACGAAATGAATGCCATCGTGCTGGATGAGCCCGGGGGTCCGAACGTCCTGCATCTTGGCAAGGTGCCCACACCCACGCCCAAACCGGGCGAAATTCTGGTTCGTGTCGAAGCCAGCGGCGTCAACCGCCCGGACATCATGCAGCGCAAAGGGCTTTATCCACCGCCTCCGGGCGCAAGCCCCCTGCTTGGTCTGGAAATTGCCGGAACAGTCGTAGCACACGGCAGTCCTGTCGCAGGCACGGACTTTCCTGCCATTGGCAGCAAGGTCTGCGCCCTGACTAACGGTGGCGGCTATGCGGATTATTGCGCAGTCCCCGCGTCACAATCCCTGCCGTGGCCGGAGCATTATGACGCCGTCAAGGCAGCCGCTATCCCCGAAACCTTTTTCACGGTGTGGTCCAATCTTTTCACCACCGCCGATCTGAAAAAAGGTGAGACCGTTCTGATTCATGGCGGTGCGGGCGGTATCGGCACCGCTGCCATCCAGATCGCAAAAGCCATGGGGGCCATTCCGCTCACGACTGTCAGTGATCCCGAGAAAGGCGAGTTGTGCGAGAAGCTCGGCGCGATTGTCATTAACTACAAGACTGATGATTTCGTCGAAAAAACGCTGGAATACACGGATGGGAAAGGCGTGGATGTCATTCTCGACATCATCGGTGGCCCCTATTTCTCCCGAAACCTCAAGTCGCTGGCAATGGACGGGAGGCTTGTGATCATTGCCTTTCAGGGCGGCGCAAAAGCGGAAGATGTCTCACTCACTCGCCTGATGACAAAGCGCCTGCATGTCACCGGGACAGCGCTTCGCCCGCGTAGCACGGAGTATAAAGGCGCAGTCGCTCAGGCGCTGAAAAGCCATATCTGGCCCCTGCTGAATACTGGCGTTCTGGAACCGATCATACATACCACTTTCCCCCTTGCAGAAGCGGCTGAAGCGCATCGACTGATGGAGAGTAGCAGCCACAGCGGCAAGATTATCCTGACACACCCCGACCAGAATTGAAGTTGATAGAAAAGATCATAAAACATAAATAAAATTATGTTTTTATAGAATTTTTATATCAAAAGAGAACGAAACATGCTCCTTCACGCACTCGAACGCGGCCCCGAAAATCCGTCAGGAAATCATCTGCCTGTTGTCTTCATTCACGGTCTTTTCGGGCGTGGCCGGAATTTCGGTTTCTTCCAAAGACGACTGGCCGAAAGCCGTCGCACGATAGCGCTGGATCTCCGTAATCATGGCGAAAGTCCACATGGGCCGATGGATTATCCGACTTTGGCGGACGACGTTTACGAAACGCTCAATCATCTCGGCATTCACTCCGCCATCATTGTCGGTCACTCAATGGGCGGCAAAACCGGAATGATGCTCGCCCTGCGTCATCCCGAGATGGTTGCGAAACTACTTGTAGCGGATATTGCGCCGGGTGAAGGCGGTTTTGCTCAAGGACATGATCTTGCGGCCAAGCTGGCAGCACTGCATTTTCCTGCATCTCTGAACCGCGCAGAAGCTGACGCTTTGCTCGCAACCGTCATCAGTGAGCCGGAAGTCAGAAATCTCATGCTCCAGAATGTTGAACTCGGGGAACATCCACACTGGCAGATCGGCATCAACGAAATCGCCGCCGCCATGCCGCAGATCGTGGGCTGGCCAGAGATTCCGGAAGGCGAGACCTATGATGGACCAACCCTCTTCGTGGCGGGGCAGCGCTCCCACTATATAGCACCGGAAAATTATCCCACGATGAAGCGGCTTTTCCCTCATTATATGCTCAAGACGATTGAAGGGGCCGGGCACTGGGTTCATGCGGAAAAGCCGAATGAATTTTATGAAATACTCTCGGAATTCATTGGCGACAGCTGACCCTGCTTCAAAGCCCAGCGACGTATTCCTGATGTGCTGCAATCAGGGCAGACAGTGGAAGGTGGTTGCGGCATAATTCACTCATGACGACCGCTCCCATATCCGCAGCCGCAGCCCCATCTCCTCTCCTGTCACGCAAAGAGCGTCACAAAAAGGGACAGGCGCTGCGTCAGCTGGTTTCCAGATCATCTCATGCCGAATGGTCTCCCGCCAGAAATCGCTCTGATCCGCTTGCCCTGCTCACCCAGCAGAACACGCACCGCATCACCAGCCTGATACCGGTTCGTTACGAGCGTATGAGGGCGTCTCCATTCGCCTTCCTGCGGGGAGCGGCGATTGTGATGGCGGCGGACCTTGCCGGCACGCCTACAAGCGGGCTGACGGTGCAGGCCTGCGGCGACTGTCATCTGGCGAATTTCGGAAGCTATGCCTCACCCGAAGGTATCCCGGTCTTCGATATCAATGATTTCGACGAGACATTCCGTGCGCCTTTCGAATGGGACATCAAGCGTCTCGGTACATCTTTCGTGCTGGCAGGATTGGAAACCGGTCTTTCCTCCCATCGTGCGCATGCTCTGGCTGAGATCATGGCACAGACCTACAGCACGGAGATGCGTCGTCTCTCCCAACTGAGTCCGCTTCAGGTCTGGCTCAATCGCATTGATCTCAAAAACGCCATCGCTCATTTCGAAGATGCAAAAACACGCCGAGCCACGGAAACACTCCTGAAGACGCGTCTGGACAGCATCAAGACTGGCTTCGGTCTCATCGCTGATGACCGCAATGCCCCGTCCCTGCACGAAAAACCGCCACTGGTGATGCGTTTGCCGGATCAGGACGATGCCACCCGACAGGCTTTCGCCCGTTATGTCGCCACCCAGCCGCCGGAACGTCTGGCTCTTCTGAAGCACTATGCTCTGCGCGATGTGATCTTCAAAGTGGTCGGTGTCGGCAGCGTCGGTACGTTCTGCGCCATCGGGCTGTTCACCACGGCGGATAACGAGCCTCTGCTGCTTCAGATCAAGGAATCTCAGGAGTCCGTTCTGGCACCTTACGCCGGTCCCGCCGTTCACATTCACAATCAGGGTGAACGCGTTGTCACAGGCCAGCGCATCATGCAGGCTGTGTCAGATTCCTTCCTGGGATGGACACACAGTATCGGCGATGACGGAGAGCTGTCTGAAGACGATGCGCATCTGCCCGAAAACGAATCAAGACGACAGTTTTATGTGCGGAGGGTCAAGGATACGCGTCTTGCCGCCATCGGTGCGGACTTCGCTCAGGAAGGCCTGAAAGACTACGCGAAACTGTGCGCCCGTGCGCTTGCCCGCGCCCATGCCCGGTCAGGTGATCCTGTGACCATTTCGGCCTATCTCGGTAAAGGCGCTTCATTTTCTGCCGCTATTGCCGCCTTTTCGGTCGCCTATGCCGCCCAGACCAAAAAGGACTGGAAGAATTTCGTGGCGGTTACCACTAGCAAGCCAGCATCGTCTGCAAAGGCATCATCCTGACTTCATAAGTCTTCTGCCCGCTTTCCACACTTGAACGCAGGAAGCGGGCAGAAGATTTTTCTCACGCCTGTCCTGCCTCATGGGACAACAGGACGCGACCGGTGGGCGTGTCGATCTCATCCAGCACCACACGATACCCCCATAGGTCCGCAAGCGCATTGAGGGTCAATTTCATGTCGTTATCGGCCAGAACCTGACCCGATTTTGTGCGGTGCTCCAGCCGCAGGGTTCTGTCTCCAAAAGTATCCACGTCCACGATTTCGATCTCCGTGTACCACGTCGAAGGATCGTAAGAGGCCGCAACAGTGCGGCGAATGTCGCGATAACCGGCTTCGTCATGAATGGCGTCGACCAGCAGATACGGATCGCGGGTATCATCCAGAAGCCGGAACATGCGGAAATCACGCATCACCTTTGGAGAGAGGAACTGAAGGACGAAGCTCTCATCCCGATATTCCGCCCAGGCGTGACGCAAGGTTCCATAGGCGTCGCCGTTGCCAGCAATATCCGGCTGCCAGCGCCGGTCCTCTTCTGTAGGATCGGTGCAGATGCGCTCAATGTCCTTCATCATCGCAAAGCCCAGCGCATACGGGTTAAAGCTGGTTGAACCCTGCTCATAGCCGAACTGGGCGATCACATTGGTGGTCGAGTGGATCACCTCCATGAAGGCCGCGTCATCAATACGTCCCTTCTCATGCAGGCGACTCATGATGCGGTCATGCACCCATGTCGCACACCCTTCATTCATCAGCTTGAGCTGCGGCTGTGGGTAGAAATACTGAGCGATCAGACGGACAATGCGGATGATTTCCCGTTCCCACGGAGCCAGACGGGGGGCATGTTTCTCAAGGAAGTAAAGGATATTTTCCTCGGGCAGTCCAAGCCGACGGCGGAGCGCCTGCCTCTCACCGTTCCCCGAGTGCTCCGGCTCGCTTCCCTGAGGCAACGTGCGCCACAGATCGTTGAAAGAACTGTCCTCGTAAGCCCGACGCTCACGTGCCCTCGCCTGTTCATCTTTCAGGTCGATATGTCGCGAGCCGCTATGCCGATTGACACCCTGCCCCTGCAAGGCGTGCGCCGCATCCAGCACGCGCTCCACTGCCGCCTGCCCGTGAATCTCTTCGCAGCGCGAGATGTAGCCGCGGGCAAACTCCAGATAGTTCAGAATCTGTGAAGGATCAGTCCATTCCTGAAACAGACGGTTATTTTTGAAAAAATGGTTGTGACCAAAGGCCGCGTGCGCGATCACCAGCGCCTGCATCGTGGCGCTGTTTTCCTCCATGAGATAGCTGATGCAGGGATTGGAGTTGATGACAACTTCATAGGCGAGCCCCATCAGCCCCCGACGATAGGCGTTTTCGTGCCCCGCAAAACGTTTGCCGTAAGACCAATGGTGATAATTGATCGGCATACCATTGGCCGTATAGACATCGAGCATCTGCTCGGACGTGATGACCTCGATACGGTTTGGAAAAACATCGAGGCCAAGCTCTTTCTCCGCAATCTCCTCAATGGCGTTGTAGCAATCGCGGATGATGTGAAAGTTCCAATCCGCGCCCTGATAGAGCAGCCCTGTATCTGTCATGCGTGGCTAGCCTCCCCGGCTGTCCTGCGTGCGAAAAGCTCCCGAAAAACAGGGAAGATTTCCTTCCGGTCACTGACCTGACGAATGGCGAGATGCGGCTGTTTCTCGGCAACGCTGCGATAAGCCTGCCACAGGTCCGTCTCACCACGAATGATCGCGCCTGAACCGGTGACTTCGATGTAGGCGTAATACTGCACGAGCGGTAGAATCTCTTCGTCGAGCAGCCTGACGACCTGCGGAGTATCCGATGGGGAGTTATCACCGTCAGACGCCTGTGCGACATAGATATTCCATTGCTGGACTGGATAACGCGCCTTCTGGACACGCAGCATCTCTTCCAGCGCTGTCGATACGACAGTGCCTCCGGTGCGCGGATCGTGGAAGAAGGTCTCTTCATCAACCTCCTCCGCTGTTTCCGCGTGCCGGATGAAGACAACATCCAGCGTCTTGTAACGCTTTTCCAGAAAGACATGCAGCAGCAGGAAGAACTGCTTGGCCAGATCCTTCATCCGCTCGGTCATGGAGCCTGACACGTCCATCAGGCAGAACATGACGGCTCTGGTGGAAGGCTTCGGCGTGGGAGCAAACCGCCTGTAACGCAGATCCACAGGATCAACCCATGGGATACGGTTCATCCGCTGACGAAGGTTTCCTCGCTTCTCCCGCAGTTCCTCAAGCTCTTCGAGTTGCGCCGCAGAAAGTGGTCGAATCTCTTCCAATTCGGCAATGCGGGCTTCGATTTCCTCCAGTTCAGCAGGTTTCGGGCGACCCAGCCCGATACGCCGCGCCATGGAATGGCGGACGGTGCGTCCCAGATCGAGTTGCGATGGGGAGCCGTCATTGCTGAGGCCCGCCCGACTTGGCGCTGTCGTCTCGGTGGCGGAGATTTCCCGCTTTATGAGATCGGGCAGTTCCAGATCATCAAAGAACAGATCAAGAAATTCGTCACGGGAAAGGATGAACCGATAGGCATCTTCCCCACCTCCATCCGTTCCTGCCTGTCCGGGGCCACCTCCTTTCCCGCCACCACCTGATGGCGGTCGACGCAGCTTGTCTCCACGGGAAAATTCGTGGTTCCCCGTCAGAATGATATGTCGTTCTCCCTGCGTGAAAACACGATGGAATCCCGGCTCATGCAATGCATCTGCCGGAATGGAGACGGCTTTACCCTCTCCGACTTCACGGATCTTGCCGTTTGCTACGGCGTCCCGCACGGCTTTCTGAACCGCGCCTCGTGCCCTTTCCAGAGCACGACGACGGTTTTCAAGATTTTTGCCATGTGGGTTGGATCGTCTATCAATGATATCCAAGTCGCACCCCTGATCTGTGGGCGTATGTCAGGCAGACTGTTTTACGCGCATGTACCATTCAACGAGCCGACGGACCTGTCGTTCCGTGTAGCCGCGTTCCATCATGCGTTCGACGAATTCGTCATGTTTGCGCTCGGTTTCACCATCTTTCTTGGAGCCGAAACTGATGACGGGCAGAAGATCTTCCACCTGACTGAACATCCGTTTTTCGATCACGTCGCGGATTTTCTCGTAGGATGTCCAGGACGGATTGCGTCCCCCGTTGGACGCCCGTGAGCGAAGTGCGAATTTCACCACCTCGTTCCGGAAGTCCTTCGGGTTGGCGATTCCTGCCGGTTTTTCAATCTTTGTCAGCTCAGTGTTCAGGAGATCACGATTGAGCATCTGCCCGGTGTCAGGGTCCTTGAAGTCCTGATCCTCAATCCATGCATCCGCGTAATCGAGATAGCGATCAAACAGATTCTGTCCGTAATCACTGTAACTTTCCAGGTAGGCTTTCTGGATTTCGTTACCGAGGAATTCCGCGTAACGGCCCGCCAGCTCGGATTTCAGAACGGCAAGATAATTCGCCTCCACTTCCGCCGGGAACTGCTCCCGTCTGACCGCATGTTCGAGCACATACATCAGATGGACAGGATCGGCTGAAATCTCCGTTGAATCGTGGTTGAAGGTTGCAGAAAGCACTTTGTAGGCGAAACGGGTGGAAATGCCGTCCATACCCTCATCCACACCGGCAGCATCACGATATTCCTGCATGGTGCGGGCCTTGGGGTCGGTCTCACGGATGTTCTCGCCATCATACACCCGCAGTTTGGCATACTGCGTTGAATTGGGATGTGTTTTCAGCCGCGAGAGCACAGCAAAGCGCGCGAGCATGTCGAGTGTGTTGGGGGCAAGTGGCGCTTCCTTGAGAGCCGATGATTCCACCAGTTTCTCGTAAATCTTCGCTTCTTCCGTCACGCGCAGGCAGTAAGGCACCTTGATGACGCAGACACGGTCAAGGAAGGCTTCATTCGTGCGATTGTTGCGGAAACTCTGCCATTCAGCCTCGTTCGAGTGCGCCAGAATCACACCGGTGAACGGGATGGAACCAATATTCTCCGTGCCGACATAGTTGCCTTCCTGCGTCGCCGTCAGTAGCGGATGCAGCATTTTGATCGGCGCCTTGAACATCTCGACAAACTCGAGAATGCCCTGATTGGCGCGGTTCAGACCGCCCGAGAAGCTGTAGGCGTCCGGATCGTTCTGGCTGAAATGCTCAAGCTGTCGGATATCGACCTTTCCGACGAGAGCCGAGACATCCTGATTGTTGTCATCCCCCGGCTCTGTCTTGGCGATGGCGATCTGCCGCAGCTTGGACGGGTTTAGTTTGACAACGCTGAAGCGCGAAATATCCCCGTCGAACTCCTCCAGCCGCTTGAGCGCCCACGGGCTGGCGATTCCTGTCAGAACACGTCGCGGGATGCCGTAATCGCGTTCAAGCGCCTCACTCATCGTGAAGGGATCGAACAGACCCAGCGGGCTTTCAAAGACAGGGCTGAGATGTCTTCCCGCCTTGAGCACATAAATCGGCTCATGTTCCATCAAGGTCTTGAGGCGTTCACCAAGTGAGGATTTACCACCACCAACAGGGCCAAGCAGATAGAGAATCTGTTTCCGCTCTTCCAACCCCTGAGCGGCATGACGGAAGAAGCCGACGATCTGCTCGATCGTCTCTTCCATACCGTAAAAATCCTTGAAGGCCGGATAGACACGGAGTGTGCGGTTCATGAAGATGCGCGACTGGCGTGGATCACGGGAGGTATCGACCATCACCGGCTCACCGATCGCCTTCAGCATACGCTCCGCCGCGCTGGCGTAGCAGGATGGATCAGTCCGGCAGGCTTCGAGATATTCCGCAAGGCTCATTTCAGTCTCGCGGTGCCGGTCTCGCATCGCGGTTGCCAGGGAAAAAACGTCAGAGACAGAAGCCATCAGTACCGCTCTCCGGAAATTTCAGAAATCAGATGCAGAATTGTTACGCGATAGAAGAAAACCTTTCGGGCATCGGGCTATTTCCTCTGTGTAATCGCTTGTTCAACCTGCTTGTCCCATTACAGCATCGCAATGAAAAGAGAGTGAACAAACCTGTGAGACACCACAGAATCGGAAATCAGGACTTGTTATTTTGTCTAAAAAAAGGCAGAAGACGCGATCCTGACCGGTTCCCAAGCCCACGCTATCGAACCGACGACGATATTTTCAAGAGAAATCGCTATTCTTTCCATTGCTGATGGCGGCAAGTGCCTCGCTCGCAATGATTTTTTCATTCCAAATCAAGGAATTACAGAAGATCTGACGAATTCATGAGGAACGCGTCACATCCATCTGCAGCACTGATGACCAGTTCTTCCCACAAAGGCAAAAAGGCCATCTGTCGCGGTTTTCCCTGACAGATAGTGTAAATCTCGCGATTCGGATCAGGAGGCAACCAGGCCCGGCGCTGTGAAAGTAAGGCCGTCGAAGGCTGCCTCGATCCCCTCTGGAAGCATCTTCTCAAGAGTCGACCAGTCCATGAACGGCCCGAGATGCGTGAGAATTGTACGGCGCGGCTGAATACGCTCACGCCATTCCAGAACCCGGTCCAGCCACGCATGAGCCGAGTGAGGTTTCAGCTGGAGGCAATCCACCATCCAGGTGTCGACACCTTCCAGCAGAGAGAGGACATCATCGGTCAGGGACACGACGTCCGTGCAATAGGCAAAACCTCCGCAGCGAAAGCCGAGCGAGTTCAGCTTTCCATGATCCTGCTCGAAAACATCAAGAAGCAGCCCGACGATCTCCTGCCGCTCTCCCCCCTTGATGAAACGGGGCTCCACACCGGGACGAAATGCGTCCTTTGGAGTCCACGGACGGAATGCGTAGTCAAAGCGCCCGTGAATCTCTGAAAGAGTCGTCTCAGTGCCAAAAATCTCGATTGGCCGTTCAAGCGCCCAGTTGAAGGGACGCACATCATCCAGACCGGCGATATGATCGGCATGAGCATGCGTGTAGAAAATCGCATCGGCATAGGGAATGCCGTTCGCGATCAGCTGATTGCGCATGTCAGGCCCTGTGTCGACAAGCAGACGGCGCTTGTCCGGAGCCTGAACCACAATGGAAGCCCGTGTCCGACGATTGCGCGGCTCATTCGGATCACATTCGCCCCATGCACCACGCCCGTCCGCTCCACCAATGAGGGGCACGCCTGAGGAGCCTCCACAACCAAGAACGGTGATGGTGAGCGTGGTGTCAGTCACGATTGGTCTTTCCCGTATTGAATGGCTGTTTCAGTGAGCGCGTGTAAACAGGCGGTGGAAATTGGCGGTTGTCGCCTCAATGAAAGCCTGCTCCTCCATCCCTCGCGTCTGTGCGACGACAGCAGCGGTGTAAGCCGTATAGCCTGGCTCGTTCCGCTTGCCGCGACGTGGAACAGGCGCAAGAAAAGGGGAATCAGTTTCGACAAAAATGCGGTCCAGCGGCACACTGGCCGCAATATCACGCAATTCCTGACACTTCGGAAACGTCACGATTCCTGAGAAGCTGAGATAGCCGCCCAGTTCCAGAGCCGTCTTCGCCAGTTCCGGACCTGACGCGAAGCAATGCAGCAGGAACGGAAAGGCTCCACGCGTCTCGGTCTCTTCCCGCAGGATCGACGCCATGTCCTCATCAGCCTGACGGGTGTGGATGGCCAGAGGCAGACCGGTCAGACGCGCCGCATGAACATGTTCGCGAAAGCTCGCCTGCTGCGTGGGACGGACCTCTTCCGCACCGTGGAAATAATCCAGACCGCTCTCACCGATCGCCACCACTTCCGGATCTTCAGCCAGTTTCACGATGGCGTCGGCATCCATCGGAGGCTCTTCCATCACGTGATCCGGATGCGTGCCAATCGCGCACCAGATCGACAGGTCCGGACGGCTGTAACGGGTCAGAGCCTTCTGCTCGGACTGCCGCGACAGTCGCGTGCCGATGGTGACCATGCCTTCCAGACCGAACTCTTTGGCCCGGTCCAGTAGTCCCGGCATTTCCTCTTCCGAGAAATGATCGAGATGGCAGTGGGTGTCGATCAGTCCGGTCATTTTGCCTCACCAACCTCCGGTTCGACGTAACGGGGGAAAATCCCTTCCGGCTTCGGCAACTGACGACCGGCAGGAAGTGGCATTTCCAGCGCATCGAAGTCGCGCTCGCCCGGCTCGACACCAAGCTGCGTGAGCATCTTGTCCATACTCTCCGGAATATAAGGCTGGAGAACCGTGGCGATGGAGCGGAGCGCATCGGCCAGAACACGCAGCACGTCGGCCATCCGCTCGGGGTCGGTCTTTTTGAGCGCCCACGGAGCCTGATGGTCGATATAGGCGTTGCAGGCGCGGATCAGCTTCCACGCTTCTTCCAATGCGTCGGTCAGAGCAACACGAGCGATCTGGGCCTTCATCACGTCGGGCAGAACGGCAGCCTGCCCAAGCAAATGAGCGTCCGCCTCGGTGTGCTTGCCCTGCGCGGGCAGAATGCCGCCGCAGTTACGCGCGATCAGGGACAGCGTGCGCTGGCCGAGATTGCCGAGGTCATTGGCCAGTTCGACATTCAAACGATTGATGAGCGAACGGCGCGACAGATCGCTGTCACCGCCGAACGGCACTTCCCGCATCAGGAAGAAGCGAACCGGATCGACGCCAAATTCCTTCACCAGATCACGCGGATCAATGACGTTGCCGAGCGACTTGCTCATCTTCTCGCCTTCGACCGTCCACCAGCCGTTGGAGAAGACCATGTCAGGCAGTTCGATACCGGCGGCCATCAGGAAGGCTGGCCAGTAAACCGTGTGGAAACGAGCAATATCCTTGCCGACCAGATGCAGGTTGGCAGGCCAGAACTTCATGCGCGGCGCATCAGCGTCGGGATAACCGAGTGCGGTCAGGTAGTTGGTCAGCGCATCGAACCACACATACATGACGTGGTCGGCGTCACCCGGAACCGGCACGCCCCACTTGAAGCTGGTGCGGCTGACGGACAGGTCACGTAACCCCTGCTTTACGAAGCTGACGATCTCATTGCGGCGACTGGCAGGACCGATGAAGTCCGGGTGTTTCTCATAGAGTTCGAGCAGGCGATCTTCATAGGCAGACAGTTTGAAGAAGTAGGATGGCTCGCGCATCCATTCCACCGGCGCGCCAGTCGGCGCGACCTTGGTGCCGTCCGGACGTGTGGTGATCTCGTCCTCGTTGTAGAACGCCTCGTCACGCAGGGCGTACCAGCCTTCATACGCACCGAGATAGATATCGCCATTGGCCGCGACCTTTTCCCACACAGCCTGAGCGCCCACGATATGACGCGGCTCGGTCGTGCGGATGAAGTCGTCGTAAGAGACGTTCATCGCGTCGGCCATGTTGCGGAAATCGGCGGAAATCCGATCCGTGAACGTCTGCGGGGCTTCGCCTGCGGCCTGCGCGGCCTGCTCGACCTTCTGGCCGTGCTCATCGGTGCCGGTCAGGAAAAACACTTCATCACCGCAGAGACGGTGGAAGCGTGCGACAATGTCAGCAGCGATGGAAGTGTAGGCATGGCCAATATGGGGCGCGCCGTTTACATAATAAATCGGGGTCGTGACGTAAAAACGGCCGGTCATGTCCTGCTCTTCGTTAGATCTATCGGTCGGATCGGCGCGGGCGTGAACGCTCCTTCAGGGGCGTAAGGCACCGCGCAATCCTGACTGTGTAGCCCTATCCATATCGGATCGCTGTTCATGAAGCGACCCCCGGCAGAGGCAAATCCGTTCTGTTCAGCTGAGCTGCGTCTGTCCTGCGATCGTCAACGCCTCAATGATCGCTTCCTGCTTGTCCAGATTGAAATGCTCGGTTTTTGCCCGGATTTCCGCGACCTCGCGCCACGCATCCGCCAGCCGCACACCTGTCTGGATCTCATTTTGAGACACCGCACGGGCTTCTTCGGCAATGGCGCTGCCCAACAGGGTGAAGAACAGTCCGAAACCGGCGTCTCCAGATCGGGACAAGGATTCTGCTGCGTCCAGAATACGTCCAGTAGACATTCCTCTGACGGCTTCATGCACCAGAGTGTCGATAGCGCCGCCCTTGTCCGCCAGAAGTGCTATCGCCCGTCCGGGCGATCCTTCGGCCAGCGGTACGACACGCTCGATTTCACCGGGCTCGGTGTCAGGCACAGTCGTTCTCAGCACGGCGCGAACATCGCTTTCCCGGAGTGGCGCGACCGGGAGTTTCCGTACGCGACTACGGATGGTCGGCAACAACGCGCCGGGGGTGGCGCTGGTCAGGATCAGAATGGCGCGAACAGGCGGCTCTTCGAGGATCTTGAGCAGCGCGTTGGCCGCGTTTCGGTTCATGGCCTCGGCGGTATCGACGATGACAACCCGCCAGCCACCTTCCGCCGCTGTACGGTGCATGAAGGCGTTGATCGGCCGAATGTCATCGGCGACGATCTCGCCACGGAATTTCTGGCGCTTCTCGTCAAAGGCCCGGCCGACCGCCAGAAGATCCGGATGAGAGCCCGCACTCACCAGACGTCCAGCGGATGAATGGCCGTCCTCTGCCCCAAGCAGCCTACGGGCCATGCGAAACGCCAGCGGAAGTTTGCCGATTCCCTCTGGACCGGTCAGCAGCCACGCATGGTGCAGTCGTCCGGACGCAAAGGCCTCGTCGAACGCCCGGAAGGCGGCGTCATGCCCCACAACGTGCAGCGACGCTGCACGGGCGGCGTCCATTGGTGAAACAACCGCATCGGGATCAGATTCAGCGGCCGATGTGGCGCGTCGGGCCGCCATGTCTCAGCGCTTTTCGAGAAACGTCTTGAGCAGACCGACCACCTTGTCGGTAATCGCCGGCACATCCTCGCTTTCCGAGGAAACCCGCACGAAACGCTGTGGCTCTTCGTCGGCGATCTGACGGAACCCTGCTGCGAGACGGGCGTGAAAGGCACGATCCGCGCTTTCATACCGATCAAGCGGGGCTCCCTGTCCGGCAATGGCTGCCGCACGCGCCGTAATACGGCGATGACCTGTTTCCAGACCGACCTCAAACAGCACGGTCAGGTCCGGCGTCAGGCCGACAAGATCACGCAGGGAGCGGATCATTGCGATCAGGGCCGGATCGCCCTCTCCTCGCCCGTAGCCCTGATAGGCCATGGTGGAATCGAAGAAACGATCACACAACACGATCTTTCCTGCTTCCATGGCGGGCCGGATGACCTGATCGACATGATCGCAGCGGGCCGCGAAGTGGGTCATGATCTCGGCACGCGCCGAAAGATCGTGCTTTCCGAAGAGCAGCAGTTCCCGCAAGGCTTCCGCACCCGGAGAACCGCCCGGCTCGCGTGTCGCCACAACCTCGTAGCCGAGCGCTTCCAGTCGAGGCGCTACAGCCCGAAGCTGCGTTGACTTGCCGGCCCCCTCTCCGCCTTCAAAGGTGATGAAAGCGCCGGTTTTTTTACCTGCAACGCTCACCTTATCAGTGACGCTTCATGCCAAGACGGGCGGCAATGCGCCCACCGAAACCAAGTTTCGCCACGGCGGAACCCGCTTCAACCGGCACAGTGATGACGGTGCCCTGCGGAGCCGGTGCAGCAGCCGGCATCGGCGCTCCAGCAACGGGAGCCGGAGGCACCAATGCCGTCTGACTGGTCGGAAGTGTGATGGTCAACTGACCAAGAGACTGACCCACTGTGATCGGCGCCGACACCGGCGCGAGATAGTCCACCGAAATATGCACGCGGGACTGCCAGCCATGCGGCAGCAGGAACGTCACGTCACGGGACGCCACAACCGGCACGGTTGCATCCTGTCCCATCCAGACAGGTGCCTGATCAAGCACCTGCCCTTTGTGCGCAATGACGGCCAGCTCAAAATTGGCGAAAGCCCAGCCAAGCAGGCGTTCGCCTTCATGCGCACGAATGTTGGAGCTTGCCATGCCGTTGATGCCCATCACCACGCGGCGGCCTTCCCGCTTGGAGGAAGCACAAAGCCCGAAACCGCCGGCATCGGTGTGACCGGTCTTCAGGCCGTCCGCGAGTCCCTTGTCGACCAGAACGTTGCGATTGCCCTGATTGATCTTGTTGAAGGCGAACGAGGTCTCGGAGAAGAAGTGATAGTATTGCGGGAAGTCGCGGATGAGATGGGTCGCGATGGTGCAGACATCCCGCGCCGACATGTAATGGCCTTCCGCAGGCCAACCGGTCGTGTTCATGAAGTGGGAATTGGCCATGCCCAGCTTCGCGGCCGTGTCGTTCATCAGGGCGACAAACTGCTCTTCGGAGCCGGAAACGCCTTCCGCCAGCACAATACAGGCGTCGTTGCCGGACTGGATCAGCATGCCCTGGATCAGGTCCTGCACAGGTACGCTCTCGCCCAGCGGCACGAACATCTTCGAGCCCTGCATGCGCCATGCCTTTTCACTGACCGGCAACGTCTGGTCCAGCTTGAGGCGTCCGGCATTGAGCATGCCGAAAACGATATAGGCAGTCATCATCTTGGTGAGCGACGACGGCGGCATATGCTCGTCGGCAGCTTTTTCCAGCAGCACCTGTCCGCTGTCGAAATCGGTGATGCAGGCCCAGCGTGCGACCGTGTCCACAGGACCGATCGGCGTCATGGCAGGCGTCGAATCAACAGCTGGTGCCGGGGTCTGGGCAGAATCGGCTGCCTTTCCACCATGCCGGGGAGCATGACGGGGCTTTGCCGCGAGTGCCGTGCCTGACAGGCCGACACCATTCAAAAGGCCGGCGCCACCGGTGATGGCGGCCGCGCCGCTGGCGAGAAGTATCCGACGGGTCTGCACGTTCCCAATCCTATTCGACGACAATGTGGGCCCCCGTTAACCCGAGGGCCAAGGCGTGGTCCAGCGCTGCATCTGCGTCAGCAACGCCAGAAAAAGGTCCGACACGCACGACCCAGCCGGGACCGTTATTGTCAGAAGCGTAATTCACCGTTCCTCCGGCGCGAGACGCTTCTATCGCCGCATAGGACCGCTGTGTAAATCGTCCAACTTCAATCCAGAGGCTTCCCGGGGTCGCCCATCCTTGCGTGTAGACAACAGGAAGTGACGGCAGGGAAGCGGGCTGCACCTGCTGTGAACCGGCTTGCGGCTGGTCGACCGAGGCGGTTTGCGGCATGGCGGCCGTATCCAGCGCTTCGGTCTGGACGGTTCCGACAGGCGCGGCCTTCATATCCAGCAAAGGACCGCCCGGCAGCGTTTCAGCGAAGATTCGGCTTGGTAATTCGTTCTCGATCACCTCGACACGAGCCGGGTCACGTCCCATCCCGATCGCCGCCGCCGCCTGTGGCGTGAGAGAAATCAGCCTGCCGCGTTGTTTCGGTCCCCTGTCGTTCAGGCGGACTTCAATCTGTCGACCATTATCCAGATTGCGAACCGTCACCTGCACCGGCAACTGAAGGGTCGGATGGGACCCTGTCATCGCTTTCGGGTCATAGATCTCGCCATCCGCCGTGATGTGAGGAGATGTATCTCCATCTACCACAGCCAGACCACTCTCCCGCCACGCGAATTCCTGCCTCGGATATCGCCAGACACCGTCCTGATTATAGGCTGGCCCAACTTCGTAATGAATATGGGCGGACGGCAGAGGTGGAGCGGGCTTGTGGCACGCCGATAGAAGAATCGCTGTTCCGGGAATGAGCCACCGGGCGGCAGACCGACTTACCGACTGACTTCTGGCGCGGCAGACCGGAAGTTTCATGTTGTCAGATCACCCATCAGTCCAACGCCCAGAGCGTAATAATCTGATGGGTTATAACGGCGGATCACGTTGAAATTGTGATAGACCATGAAGGCCTCGCCACCCGGTCCGTCAGGACGGACGATGGCTCCCTCCACTTCCGGTCGTCCAAAGGCCGATCCGTCCTTGCGACGGACACCGGCCGCCATCCAGGCCTGAAGCGTACGCGTATGGTCACGCCCTACCGACGATTGCGGCAGAGACTCCGGGACGGTGATCTCCTGCCCCCACGGTTCGCCCGTCTTCCAGCCGGATTTGGACAGATAATTTCCGATGGACATCACCACATCGGGAACGCTTTTCCATATATCGGCGCGGGACGAACCGTCGAAGGCGCGGGCATATTTCAGATAGGCGCTCGGCATGAACTGGGGCTGTCCCATCGCTCCGGCATAGCTGCCCGTCATGGAGGCTGGTGGAATCCGCCCCTCGCCCAGAATCTGCAGGGCTTTCAGCAGCTCGGAGCGGAAAAAGGAGGCGCGACGACCATCGAAAGCCAGAGTCGCCAGCGCATCGATCACGTTGAAACCACCGGTGATGCGACCGTAATAGGACTCAAGTCCCCAGATTCCCATGACCGGCTGACGGTCCACCCCGGTTGCGGCTTCGACTCGTACGAGTGAACCGTGCTGCTTTGCATAGGCGGCACGGCCTGCGTCGATCTTGGCCTGTGTCAGCACCTTTTCCCGATACTGCGCCCAGGTCAGTGTGAATTCCGGCTGATGACGATCAAGCTGCAATACCCGTGCGTTGGGCTGGTGCGTAAGGGCGAGCGCCTCGCTGACCAGCGAACTCGACAGTCCCATCCCGGTCGCCTGACTGCGAACCCCCTCCAGAAACTGCGCATATGAACCGGTCGCGTGACCTGTTGCCGCCTGAAGCAGTGCGGGGCGCAGGGAAACGGCGGTTCCCAGTCCACCGAGAAGAAGGCCACGCACTGTGGAACGACGGTTGATCATACAAGTCATACCGGCACACTCTCCAAAATCTGCGCAGCCTGTCGGATGGCAGGAAGATTCCCCTCCCCATCCATTTCAAGCTTTCCCTTACTGCGATCGCAGGGGCTTCTCCAGAGGGGGGATGAACCTATTTTGTAGCAGGCGTCAGACGACGGCGCTCTGCGATGCCAAAAAAGATGAAATGTTCGAATGGGTTCATGGTCGGGTCCACATCCGGATTGGCCGCCAGATAAGCACGACCGTCGAAATGTGGATTAGGATTTCTCCCCTCCCGCCAGCCTTTCTCCATATAATGACGGCTGGGATCGATTCCGGCCTGACCGACATCCGGATGCTGCTTCAGATACCATTCCCGATCAAAAAAACGCACTCCGACAGGGAGCGCCTTCATTTCCTGTTCGGTCATCCGGGTGATTGGAGGCCGGGGGGCTGGCCTAGGCGATGACATGATAGGGAAAACAGGATTTCTGGACGACTTCGCAATGGAACGGCGCCTTACCCCAAGAGCGGCGGGGGCTGGCCGATCTCCTACCGCGGCTCGTAAGGCTGCCAGCCGCGCGGGTCCCGATAAAGGCAAATTCGGGATTTCACGGGCAAGATCAACGAGTGAGTACAGTTTTTCTGACAAAATAGTACCGTCCTGCTCCATGAAACGAAGTAAGACACACTAAACACAAACGCTCTGAAGTTAAGTCTTTTTTAACCAGATTTTACTGTTGAAATCAGATTGCCTGCCCGCTGTGCATTTTTGGAAACTGGAGTTCAGTTCCGGCTCGTGTAAAGAACGCGCGATGTCCTTCGATCTGTCCAGCATGCTGACAACCGGCCTTACAACGGCTGCGCACACCCCGTTATGGCAGGCCGTCACGATCATTATCGGCACATTCATTCTGGAAGACGGCGCGACCATTCTGACCGCGATTGCTGTCGGCGATGGGGCTGTCGCCCTGCCTCTCGCCCTCCTCTCTCTCTATGTCGGGATCGTCACGGGAGATGCCGGATTATATGGACTGGGACGTCTGGCCGCTTTCTGGCCGCCCGCTCGACGCTGGGCACCTTCCGCGATCGGAGAAGGGAATACACCCGGAGCAAAATGGTGGCATGGAGCGACTCTGTTTCGGGTCATTTTCATATCCCGCTTCATTCCGGGAACCCGTCTCCCCATCTATACGGCGACAGGGTTTTTTCATGCCGGTTTCAGGGTTTTCATTCTTGCGACGGCTCTGGCCACGCTTCTCTGGACAACCGCACTATTTGCACTGTCGCTGAAAATGGGTCAGATCCTGCTGGACGAGCTTGGTGCGTGGCGCTGGGTTGGGGTGGCAGGGTTTATTCTGGCTATCGTTCTTGTCGGACGTCATGTCGCCCGCATGCAATCGCCATCTGCACGAGGTTAGGGCGAAATGGATCACTTGGATGGAATGGGTCTTTCGGACCTTGTCATGGACGCATCGACGGACTCAGGCAGCGCGCCGGAACCGGCTTTACGCGCCACTCCTTCCCCTCTCCGTGGTCCTTCCGGTTCGGGCGTGAATCATCAAACTGCATCTTTCGTCTCGACCGGCACTGAAAAGAAGAAACGTTCCTTTGTCGGCACTGTGCTGGCGCATCTGCGTGGGCGGCATATCGAGAACGCAGAGCCGGTCAGTTTTTTCGAATTCTGGCCCGGCTGGCTGTTCTACACGCCGATCGTCGCCTACTGGCTCGCTCTGGGTGTGCGTTACCGTGACATGGGCATGCCCACGGCGGCCAATCCATTGATTTCAACCGGTGGCCTCTGTGGCGAGAGCAAAAGCTCGATCCTCGATATGGCCGGTCCCTTTGCAAAAGGGTTCATTGCCCCCTACGCGATTCTGGACACGGATCGAGATGATCTGAGACGCGCTGAAGCAGCCATGAAAGCCATCGGCATCGCCTGCCCTGTCGTCGTCAAGCCGGATGTCGGCTGTAACGGCACAGGCGTGAAACTCGCCCGCACACAGGCTGATCTGGAACAGATTCTTCAGGAATATCCTCGTGGCGTCAGACTGGTACTACAGCGTCTGATTCCCTGGGAACATGAAGCGGGACTTTTCTACATCCGCCACGCCGGTGAAAAGCAGGGACGAATTACATCCATCACCTACAAGGATGTGCCTGTTCTGCTGGGTGATGGAGAATCGACCGTTGCCGAATTGCTGGACCGTGATCCCCGGACGAAGCTGCTACCGCACATCTATCGCCCTCGCCTGGCAGACCGCCTGAACGATGTCCCGGCCCTGGGTGAAGGTCTGCCGCTGGTGTTTACGGGCAATCACTGCAAAGGCTCGGTTTTCCGCAATGGCGCGGCTGACATAACGCCTGAGCTGACTGCGGTTCTTGATCGGATCATGCAGGACATCCCGGAGTTCCATTTCGGCCGCGTGGACGTCAAGTTCCGTTCGCCGGATGCCTTCCGACGCGGTGAAGATTTCGAGATCATCGAAATCAACGGTGTGGGATCAGAAGCGACTCACATCTGGGATGCCCGCACAACCCTGCGGGAAGCCTATGCAGCGCAATTCCATCATTATGGTGAAGCGTTCCGAATCGGTGCTGAAAACCGCAAACGCGGATGGAAATCCACACCCCTGCCTGCCGGATTCCGCCTCTGGTTCGAACAGCGCCGTCTGCTCCGTTCCTATCCGCTGAATGACTGACGGTCGGATAATCTGCCCATATCAGTTTACGGGCAGACCGCCATTTCCGAAAATATAGTTACTCACCTGCTGCTCAAGGCTTAAAGGCTCACGGGTATTGGTGAGAACATCTCCAGCCTTTGTAAGTTGACTGGATTTTCCCGGCTCAATCATCAGGGCATTATCCCCTGACATGGTCGTCGAGCCGACGCTCAGCACGCTGTCTACGGGGAAATGCAGCGTATCGTTGACTTCAAATCTGACGACGGCCATCTGCGTCTGAAGATCAAGGCGCACGTCGGAAACGCGCCCGACAGACACCCCGCCAATATCGACAGCCGCGCCGGCATTCAGCCCGTTAGCGGAAACAAAGTTAGCCGATAGCGGGTAACGGGAGACACCAAAACTGGTCTGTGTTCCGTGCGCATACACAGCAAACCCTATTGCGGCAGCCAGAACGCCAAAGCTGAAAACGGTGGTTCCTGTCTGTCGGTTACGAGCCATTCCTGCGTCCTTTTATCGAGCATTTCTGAACGCTCATCATGCCCCAATAAGGCTTGGCACCCCCACACGGTCAAGCTGAAGCGAAAAAAGAATAACGCATTGATACCAAAACGATCATAAACGCAGTATCCCTGCCCGATAAGGCGCGGTAATTTTACCGTAAATACACAGACGATTCAGCCGCACTTCATATTGGGGTCGTCAGGTCTTACAGGAACGGGTTCGATCCATGTCATTGCTGCAGGCCCTTATTATTGCAATTCTTCAGGGCGCAACCGAGCTCTTTCCAGTCAGCAGTCTGGGGCACGCGGTGCTGCTCCCTGCCCTGCTGCACTGGCCCTTCGATGAAAGTGATCCGACCTTTCTTCCTTTTCTCGTGATGCTCCATCTCGGGACGTCCGTTGCTCTGTTCGTATTTTTCTGGCGTGACTGGGCGGCCATTATTGGTGGTGCGCTCGGGCTGCACGGCAGAAGGTATCGACTGGAAAGTTTCCGAATTCTCTTCCTGCTGGCTATTGCCACTATCCCTGCCGTGATCTGTGGCGGGCTGTTCGAACATCTTTTCCGTCACCTGTTCGGCTCTCCGCTGCCTGTCGCAGGACTGCTGGTTGCGAACGGTGTGATGCTTCTGATCGTGGAGAAATTACGCTCACGCGTCTCTTTCGGGCGCGGAGAAGAACCTGAGGTCGGGCGACCGATCGCCAGTCTGACAGCGCGGGACGCTCTGGTTATTGGCCTGTTCCAGTGTCTTGCCCTCTTTCCGGGTATGTCCCGTTCCGGCGCGACCATCGCTGGCGGTCTGATGCGCGGACTGCACCATGACGTCGCCGCCCGCTTTTCATTTCTGATGGCCGAACCGATCATTCTGGCGGCAACGGCTCATCAGATTATGAAAATGCGCCACGTCCCGGTCACACATGAGCAGATCCATCAGGGTGCGATTGCGGCCTGTGTCGCTGGTGTGACTGCCCTTATCTGCACCGGCATCCTGATGCGGTACTTCAGTCAGCATGAGAAATGGGCGCTGGCTCCTTTTGCCTATTACTGCATCCTGCTCGGCTTGGGATCGCTCGTCTATCTGGGCGGCATTCTGTAACCAACAGTTCGGATTTTACGGACTCTGCACTCCCATGACCGACTTTCTGTCGTGGGAGTTTGCAGACCCATAACGACTGCTGCCCATAAGCAGTCTTTTTCAGGTAGAGCAGCAGGTCGTCCGGAACATGACAGAAGCACGACGCAAGACGGTCGAACAGGCCGTGCAGGCCAGTGAAACATCTGGTCTGCGTCGCACTATGGGTCCTTTCCATCTGACCATGCTGGGCGTTGGCTCCACTGTTGGTGCGGGCATTTATGTAATGGCAGGCACGGCAGCCGCCAATTATGCTGGCCCCGCCGTCATTCTGTCTTTTGTTATCGCAGGCCTTGCCTGTCTTTTTACAGCCTTCTCCTACGCCGAACTGGCTTCATCCATTCCGGTTTCAGGCTCAGCCTATACCTACGCCTATGTGTCACTCGGAGAACGCGCTGCCTGGTGGGTTGGATGGTTGCTCCTTCTTGAATACGGAGTGTCCTGTGCAGGCGTTGCATCCGGTTTTTCAGGGTATGCCGTCAGTTTTTTGCACGATCTGGGTATTTTTGTTCCTAACCCCCTGCATGCGCCAGTGGTTACTGCTTCCATAGCACCCAACGGCACAGCGCTTTCGGCTGGATGGCGCATAGATCTGCCCGCCACAGCGTCTGTGCTGATCGTAACCGCCATGTTGATGCGTGGCGTGACAGAATCCATCACCATCAATACGGCCATCGTTCTGCTTAAAACGATGACCCTGCTGGTCTTTGTCTCGGTCGGACTGACTGCGATCCATCCAGACTACTGGCACCCTTTCTTCCCTCCTTCGGAAGGTGCCTTCCGCTACGGATTCACCGGCGTCTTCCGGGCTGCTTCTGTCGTATTTTTTGCCTATGTCGGCTTTGAAGCTGTTTCGACGGCTTCAACCGAAGCGCGCTCCCCCCGCCGCGATATCCCCATAGGCATCATTGGATCGCTTCTGATCTGCACCCTGATCTATTTGTGCGTGGCGTTGGTGCTGACAGGTGTCGTGCCTTGGCGTCAACTGGATGTGTCTGATCCGCTGGCGCTGGCGGCCGATGCAATCGGCTCCCCATCTTTGGCGGTGCTCGTGAAGCTGGCTGGCGTAATTGGGCTATGTTCAGTTCTCTTTGGTCTGCTTTACGGTCAGAGCCGGATCTTTTTCACCATGGCTCAGGACGGTCTTCTGCCGCCCATCTTCAACCGACTGCACCCTCGCTTTCATACACCAGTGGCAGGTTCTCTGCTCTTGGGACTGCTTGTCGCTCTGGCTGCCGCGACCCTCCCTATCGACATCATCAGTGATCTCGTGAGCATCGGAACGGCTGCTGCTTTTGGCGTGGTCAATCTGACCGTTATCAGGGACCGCTCAGCTCGCCCTGAAGCAGAACGACCCTATAGCGTTCCTCTTGGGGCTCTACGGATAGGCCGTCTCTGGCTGGGTCTTACTCCCCTACTGGGAATCTTGTTTGCTGGCGTGATGATGCTGCCTCTTCTGGTCGAATTGATCAGCGGCATTCTCTCTGGCAATTGGCTGCCTGCGATTCTTCTGGGCCTCTATTTCGCTTCCGGCGCAGTCATTTACCGTTTTTACGGTCTATCTCACTCAGAATTGGCCCGAAACAGGAAGATATGAGGTTATGTGCCGGATATGGGTTGACGCAGCCACCACATCTGGATATTTCAGCGCTCACCGGCGCGATGGCGGTGTAGCTCAGCGGTAGAGCAGGGGAATCATAATCCCTTGGTCGGCGGTTCAAATCCGTCCACCGCTACCATCGGCCGGTTTCTTTTCCTTTTAAATATTATTATGTTTTTGTGACCTGTCACGCTTAAAATCGATGACGGTTGATTTTCTATTGTGTGCGTCTGCCAGTTCTTCTTATAGCAGATGAAGTCATCAAATAAGATTTCATTGCTCTAGCAACGAATTTAAATTCGTGGTTCAAAACCTTCCTTATAGGGTAGCTTTCTTCTATGACGGTATGGTGATGAGCCTCATTCGTCGCACAAGACAGGCACAAATAAGCTCTCCCTGTAACACTACTTTTTGACTTCTGTTAGAAACGCGAACTTATAGAAATTCCATTTCCATAAGATCAGACAAACCGAGGGCATCTCAAGGTTATTGGTTCAAGAGCTTTTTTCTGAAGGTGACAGTCTAAAACTCGCTCCATAAAGAAACCACAAAAGTGCAGCCGTTTTGATAGTAAAGACAGAAGCTCCGACGCACAAAGACGTCGCAAAATATACAGCGACACACATCCTCATAATACCTGCGACACGATTTGGCATGGGCGTAAATGAAAAAGAAATCAAATATACCAATGCAAAAATTATCCCCAGATTATTAGAGATATAGGCATAACCCGTATCAGCCGTATAAACTGGGGAAGCAGCAAGCGCCATCCAATGCGAAACATCCCAGTAATCCAGAACCCGTCCGGAAAAAAGCAGCCTGCCTGAAAAATCGTCACTCGTGATACTGGGTAGCCAGCCGCTTATCTCATTCATAGAACCAACGACCGTCAATAAAACCATGACACAGACAGGAATTAGAAAAGCAATCAGAGCTGATCTGGCAAAAGGCGTAACCCGTAATATCAGCATCACCAGGCAGCAACCTGTTGCAAAACGGGAATCTGAAAGAACGATCAGTAAGGCGACAATCAGAAACAAACCAATTTTTCGATTACCCGGAGAATTTTTATAGGTCGCAAGGCACCAGCCAAAAAGAATTGCTGCAAGATTACCAACGGAATCAGGCTCAAGAAAAACTGAAGAAATTCTGTGCCCACCAAAAATTTGTGGGAAGTATAACCGGCTAGCGCTTCCCCTATTTCCAGAAAGATAAAGATTGGTCCCGCTGTAGTTTACAGTATCAGAAGAAAGAACGCCTTTTTGAACATAATACTGCCAAACATTAAAAACATCACCAAACTGAATAGGTGCCAAAAACTCAAAAATAGCAAACACGATTGTAATGGAAATTATAGCATGCAAACATTTATTAACTTGAAAAATATTTGTTTTATATCCAATTTGCCAGAATATACACGCAATAGCAAAATCGTGAATGATTTTTAGGCTCAACCCTGGGTTTATGAGCTTTGCCCCGATCATATAAGCAATTGAGAGAGCCCCTATTACAGCAACCTTACGACTGATATCGTGCCGAATAAGTATAAATCCAGCCAACATGATGGCCAGTTCTACTACTGCAATCAGAGAAGCGTTAACGTATATCCAGCCTCGTGTATTAATAAAACATAGAATGAAATTAAAGACTACCGACAAGACAACGAGCCAGGAGCCGAGATTCATTCGAGAAGAGCTTTTGGACCGCAAATCCGTCATAAAGGAATTTTCCTGCGGGGTTATTCCCTGCATTATGGCACCACTCACTGCGGCTTCCTTCTAATGAACGTATTCAACAAAAAACCTAACCACTGCTTCGCATCGTTCTGGCAATAGAGCGTCCCAAAGAGTGTAATGGGAGTTCTATAACCCGGTAGGTAAAACACGACAAAATCAGAGTAGCCAAAAAAGTACTAGATACGAGCAGAATTTGAGTTGATACAGGGTTATCAAGAAGTCCCTTTTCTCCCCAAATCTTCATAAAAATGGAAAACAAAACCAGCAGAATCTGAAGATGCAGAAGATAAATACTATAAGATAATTCTCCCAAATTTACCAAAAATCTTGAATTTAAAAATTTCATATCTTTTCCGAAGAAATAAATATTTCGTATAAGAAAAAATGAGAATAATGTTTCAAGGATATCAAATACATTCTCTCTAAAATGTAGATTACTAAAGACGAACCGGTCACACATTAACATTACAAAACACCCTGTCGTCATCCACGAATAGTGCTTCTTAGGGGCCGGAAAAATTATAATGAGCGTTCCCAGACAAAAAGCAAGCGCAAACTGCGGCCCCAAACCATCCGGAAACGGAATCAAAGAAATTAAAAAACTGACGCCTAACAAAACGAATCTATATTTTTGATTTCTTAGAACAATCAGCATAAATGGATAGATAACGGAAAATAATAATTCTACACGCAATGACCACATGGGGCCATTGTACCGTGTAAAAACTCCCATAAGGGCAAGAAAAACGTGATGAATATCGAGAGGCGTTGATAAATTTCTGGCAAGCCAGTCGACAATAGCCGCAGAAGAAATGGTCTGTCGAACAGACCACAGACATAGCAAAGACAATCCTACAGAAAACCAGAGCAATGGATATATACGAAATGCACGCTGAACGTAGAATGCTCCAATAAACCGCCAGGATGGCTTATCCATCTTGCGTAAGGCCAATGACAAAACGCAGCCACTCAGGACAAAGAACACAAGAACGGCAGCTTCAGCATTAAACAGGGAAGAAAACACTCGCCACACAGCGGGCATGTTTTCTTTATTATAATGAAAAACCTGAACAGCATGCCCTATCAAAACAAAAAGACAAGCAATTCCGCGCACAGAGGTTAACTGAACCAAATAGTTACTTGGCTCAGGAGGAATGATATCCAATTTTTCCATTGATCTTACCTCTGTAAAATCGTCTTCAAAATATTATTTTGTTAGATCTTGCAGACAGATCAAAACGCTTCTTAATCCGGCGCAGGATAACTGCGAGGATAAACAATCTCACTGGCAGGCCCCGGAGGGTGTGGCGTGCCTTTTTTACCGCAACCTGCGAGAGGCAGCGTGATGCAAGCCAGCGCTACCAGCGCAGTAAATCGCCAGATCATCAATTTTTCTGTCCTTTCCCAAGCCGTTCCAGCCAAGCCCCGGCTTCCCGATGCACGTTGGTTCCCGCCGTCCCTCCCTCGCTTACGCGCGAGGCAATCGATGCCTCCACGGTCAGCACGGAATAGATGTCCTGCGTTATACCTGGCTCAACAGACTTCATCTCGTCCAAACTCAGATCGGACAGATCAACGCCCTTCTTTTCCGCCATAGCCACCAGCTGACCAGTGACATGATGCGCGGTGCGAAACGGCACCTTGAGAACACGCACTAGCCAGTCGGCAAGGTCCGTGGCCGTCGAGAACCCGGAGCCCGCATATTTCCGCATCTGGTCCACATTCGCGGTCAAGTCACGCACCATGCCGTCACAAGCCGCCAGCGTAAGCGCCATTGCTTCGGTCGCCTCGAACACAGGCACCTTGTCCTCCTGCATGTCCTTGGCATAGGCCAGCGGCAGACCCTTCATCACAGTCAGAAGGCTCACCATCGAGCCCAGCACACGACCGATCTTGGCGCGCGCCAACTCGGCTGCGTCCGGGTTGCGCTTCTGGGGCATGATGGAGGATCCGGTGGTGAAGGCATCCGTCAGGCGAATGAAACTGAACGGCGACGAGCACCAGATGACAATCTCTTCCGCAAAACGGGACAGGTGCATCGCCATGATGGAGAGCGCCGAAAGATATTCGAGCGCAAAGTCACGATCCGAAACGGAATCGAGCGAATTGGCGGTTGGACGATCAAACCCGAGCGCCGCCGCCGTCATCTTGCGATCGATGGGGAAAGACGTTCCTGCGAGAGCGGCCGAGCCAAGCGGGCATTCGTTCAGACGCTTGCGGGCATCCTCCAGACGACTGCGATCACGTGACAGCATTTCGACATAAGCCAACAGGTGATGACCGAACGTGACCGGCTGGGCTGTCTGAAGATGTGTAAAGCCAGGCATCGCTGTGTCTGCATACTCAAGAGCCCGTGTGGCCAGTGAGCGCATCAGCGCCTCGACCTGCCCGCTGATCCCGTCGATGGCGTCGCGCACCCAGAGGCGAAAGTCCGTCGCCACCTGATCATTGCGGGAACGAGCGGTATGCAGACGCTTGCCAGCCTCGCCGATCCGGTCACTCAAACGGGCTTCGATGTTCATGTGGATGTCTTCAAGCGCCTCATCGAACGGGAATGATCCAGCTTCGATCTCGGCGCCGATTTCGGTCAGACCACGCTTGATAGCGGCTTCATCGTCGGCACTGATGATACCGACCTTTTGTAGCATGGCGGCATGAGCGAGCGATCCGGCGATATCCTGCCGCCACATAATCTTGTCGAAACCGATGGACGCGTTGATTTCACGCATAATGGCGGATGGACCACCTGCGAACCGGCCGCCCCACTGCACGTTCGCGCTGCTTTCTGTCGGCTTGCTCACAGCGTTCTGCTCGTCCACACTCATCAAATGCCTCAACATCACTTTCGCCCCCGCGTCTCGTCCGCGAAACTGAAACTGCAGCGGCGTTCCATTCTCATGCTGGCCGGCACCCTAGTCGCAGGCATGACGCCGCGCAAACCTCTTCATGCAGAAGATATCACAGATACCCCGCTTTCACTGTCAACGCTGACAAGAGAATCTCCTCAGCCTCTGTCCGGGCAGACCATCACCGATGGAGACGGCATTGAGCACTCTCTGGAAGATTTCCGCGGCAGGCCGACGATCGTGCATCTATGGGCGACATGGTGCGGGCCGTGCATCACTGAACTCCCTACCCTCGCCCGACTCATTCCCTCACTGACAGCAAGCGGTATCGCCGCGGTGCCGGTTTCGGTCGACCATCGAGGACCTGAAGTCGTCCTGCCTTTTCTCAAAAAACTGCATATGGAAGATTTTCCTTCCTTCTACGATACAAGACGCGCCATACCGGCCAGCCTTGAGGAAACCAGCCTGCCGCTGACCCTTTTTCTTAACGCACAGGCAGAGCTGGTCTGTCGTCACGCAGGCCCTCTCCTGTGGAACACTCCGGACGCAGCCGCTATTCTCCTGTGTCTGATGACATGAAGGATACCACCATGAAACTCAGCGCACGCAACCAGATCCGCGGCACGGTGACGGCCATCGCAAAAGGCGCGAACACGTCTCACGTCAGCATCGACATCGGAGGAACGACGGTCATGGCTGCCATCACCAATGAAGCCGTGGCCGATCTGGGGCTGACAGTCGGCAAACCTGCCTACGCCGTCATCAAGGCTTCGGACGTGCTGGTGGGCGTGGAAGACTGAACCGTCAGAATGTGGCGCTGACAGCGCCGCATTGATGCACAACCTTGACCGGGCCGGTTGGTCCTCTTCATAACGTCCTGCTTCCTTCTGGGAAGCAGGACGTAAGTCCATCATGAATTTTAGCGAATGACCAAGCGGGAACGATGACCGGATCGGACAAGACGAACACGAGCAACGCTGCGGCAGACGGTTTTCGCGACACCGTTTTCCTACCGAAGACCTCGTTCCCCATGCGCGGCAATCTGCCGACACGCGAGCCGGAACTCCTTGCCCGCTGGCAGGAACTGGATCTCGACGGCAAGATTCTCGCCCAAAGCGAAGGTCGACCGCTGTTCGTGCTGCACGATGGCCCTCCCTATGCCAACGGCAACCTGCATATCGGTCACGCCCTGAACAAGATCCTCAAGGACGTGATCAACCGCAGCCACCGGATGACGGGCTATGCGGTCCATTACGTCCCCGGCTGGGACTGCCACGGCCTTCCCATCGAGTGGAAGGTGGAAGAGGAATACCGCAAGGCCAAACGCGACAAGGATTCCATCCCCGTCCTCCAGTTCCGTGGCGAATGTCGCGCATGGGCCGCGAAGTGGCTCGACGTGCAGATGGGCGAATTCCAGCGCCTTGGCGTGCAGGGCGAATGGGCCCACCGCTATTCAACGATGGACTACAGCTCCGAGTCCGCCATTGTCGGCGAAATCGGCAAGTTCCTGCTCAATGGCGCGCTGTATCGCGGCCTGCGCCCCGTCATGTGGAGCCCGGTCGAAAAGACGGCGCTGGCAGAAGCCGAAATCGAGTATCACGACCACAAATCCACAACGATCTACGTCGCGTTCCCCATCATCACCGATCCGACTTCGGCTGGGGCGCTTCGGGATGTATCGGCCGTCATCTGGACGACGACTCCGTGGACGATTCCGGCCAACCGCGCCATCGCCTACAATCCTGAAATCACCTACGTGGTTCTGCGCGCCGACGAGACCGCTGCTGACGCGGCTATCGCACCCGGCATGAAGCTGCTGGTCGCCGAGCGTCTTGTCGAGCAGGTCTGCCGGGATTGCGGCATCCTTGAACACCATATTCTCTACACCATGCCGGGTTCTGCTCTGAACGGAGCCATTGCGGCCCATCCGCTGCGTGGTCAGGGATATGAGTTCAACGTTCCTCTGCTGGCGGCTGAATATGTCACTGACGATGCCGGCACGGGTCTCGTGCACATCGCCCCGTCTCATGGCGAGGATGACTTTGCGGTCGGCAAGGCCAATGGAATCGAAATCCCTGAACTGATCGCGGATGACGGTCGCTACGTGGAGCGTGTGCCGCTGTTTGCTGGCACACACGTGTTCAAGGCCGCAGATCCGGTTTGCGCGGCCCTGTCCGAGAGCATGACCAAGGCTGTCGAAAACGATGCTGCACCCAACGGTCTTCTTGCTCGCGGTGAGCTTGTCCATTCCTATCCGCATTCATGGCGGTCACGGAAACCGATCATCTATCGTGCCACACCGCAGTGGTTCATCCGCATGGATGGCGAAAACCGGATTCGCGAGAAGGCCCTTCAGGCACTGGGCGATGTGACTTTCGTTCCTGCCCAGGCCCGCAACCGCCTGACCTCCATGGTGGCGGATCGTCCGGACTGGTGCATTTCCCGTCAGCGTGCATGGGGCGTGCCCATTGCCGTGTTCGTGAACAAGCAGACTGGCGAAGTCCTGCGTGACGCTGCCGTCATGGGCCGGATCGTGGAAGCCTTCCGCGTAGATGGCGCTGATGCCTGGTATGACAGCGCCCCGTCACGCTTCCTTGGCAACGAGTATAACGCAGCTGATTTCGAGCAGGTTTTCGACGTTGTCGATGTCTGGTTCGAGAGTGGATCAACGCATTCTTTCGTGCTGAATCAGCCCGGCCTGCGCTTCCCTGCCGACCTGTATCTGGAAGGATCCGACCAGCATCGTGGCTGGTTCCAGTCCTCCCTGCTGGAAAGCGTCGGGACGCGCGGCGTCGCTCCTTACAAGACGCTTGTAACCAATGGTTTCGTGCTCGATGAGCAGGGTCGCAAGATGTCGAAATCGCTGGGCAACGTCATCGCCCCGCAGGACGTGAACGATTCGCTTGGTGCTGATATTTTGCGCCTGTGGGTGATGAACTCCGATACGAACGATGACCTGCGTATCGGCAAGGAAATCCTCAAGCAGCAGGGCGAGCTTTACCGTCGTCTCCGCAACACCCTGCGCTGGCTGCTCGGTGCGCTGGATGGTTACACGGATACCGAAGCTGTCCCCTACGAAGAACTGCCCGAGCTTGAGAAATGGGTGCTGCACCGTCTGACCGAATTCGACGGGATGATGCGTCAGGCCGTCGAGACGCATGAATGGGTCGGTGTTTACCCTGCCCTGCACGGTTTCTGCACAACTGACCTTTCGGCCTTCTATTTCGACGTCCGCAAGGATGCGCTCTACTGCGACGCCCCTGACAGTCTGCGCCGTCGTGCGGCGCGCACGGTGCTGGATGTGCTGCATCGTTGCCTTGCTACATGGCTTGCACCGGTTCTGGTCTTCACGGCTGACGATGCGTGGACGGCCCGTTTTGGGAAAGACTCCTCCGTTCATCTGGAAGCCTTCCCTGTCGTTCCGGAAGAATGGAATGATCCGGAACTTGGTGATCGCTGGACGACCCTGCGTGCTGTGCGTCGGATCATCACCACGGAAATCGAAACGGCTCGCCGGTCAGGGCAGATCGGCTCTTCGCTACAGGCGGCGATCGAACTGCCTGTGTATGAAGACAAGGTCTCATTGTTTGACGGTGTGGACTGGGCCGATCTGGCGATTGTCTCGCAAGCTGAGTTCTCCATCATTCCTGAGGAGGCACCTCAGCCTGAAAATGGCACGGGTGTTCCCTGTGGCGTGCCTGTCGTGAGTGTGGCTGATGGTGAGAAATGTGTTCGCTGCTGGAAAGTGCTGCCTGAAGTAGGACAGAACGCGGCCTATCCTACGCTGTGCGTGCGGTGTGCGGATGTTGTGGCTAGCGGGCTGGCCTGTTCTTCCGCGACTGGCCACTGAGCGTATGCGGCTTCATTACCGTTCGCTGGCGCTCGGCCTGTTCTGTGCCGCCATCGTCTTTCTGGTCGATCAGCTCTCCAAATACTGGATTCTGTTCGACTTCCAGCTGCCGGAAAAAGGCTCTGTCGCCATCTGCCCGGGCCTGAACTTCACGATGGTCTGGAATCACGCCATTACCTTCGGGATGTTCGGCGGAGCCGGTGCAGCGGGCCGAATCATTTTTTCCGTCATTTCACTGGCTATTGTCGCGGGCCTGCTGACATGGATCGCGCGGACCCCTCGCCTGTTGATCGCGGGACTGGCCGGGGCCATTACAGGTGGCGCGGTTGGTAATGTGCTGGATCGCCTACGTTATGGCGCGGTTGTCGACTTTATCCATGCTCATGCTTTTGGCTGGTCGTGGTATGTCTTCAATATCGCTGATGCAGCGATTGTGTGTAGTGTAGCAGGTCTGATACTGGACAGTCTGTATCGGGAGCGGCAGCATCCTCCCAGACAGGATGCCGGTCGGGTAGTCGAACGGAGCGCCGGGGACAAGTGAGGCAGAACAGAATGCGAGTAATCGTCGGATTTCGACATGTAGCTCTTGGACTTGGACTAAGCGCCCTGCTGACAGGGTGTGCAGGCAGTGATGTCACCCGTGCCTTTGGCCTCCAGCGGAATGTGCCGGATGAATATACGGTCACAACGCGGGCACCGTTGTCCATGCCGCCTTCAACCGAACTGGTGAAGCCCGGCACCGGCATTGATCATACCCGCGACGAAAGTCAGCGGATGGAAGCTCTGGAAACCCTGTCACCTGATGTTGCGTTGCATGGCACGTCCGGGCCAGACAGTTCAGGTCAGACGATGCTCATTAACGAAGCCGATGATGCCGCCGAGCAGGCGGATCAGGGTGAACTGGGCAAGGCTGGCGAAGGTTACGTCGATGCCCTGTTATTCTGGAAAGGTGGCGGTGCGGGATCTGTGGTGGATGGTGATGCGGAAAATCGTCGCCTGAAAGCCAACGCTGCCTTGGGAAATCCGCCAACCAAAGGCGCCACCCCGACCAAGAAAGCCAAGAAGTCCAAGGTGCTGGGAGTTCTGTGAAGTCGCTCTTCTGAATAATCAGAACTTTTATTGCTGATAGCATCTATGAAAAGCAGCTCCTACCGAGCTGCTTTTTTATTTTCATTTCAAACAGACAATAAGAAAGAAATATATTTCAAAAATAATTTTATAGCAAAAGCTTTTATAGTCATTTTGATTTTAGAATCGTTATCATCTACTTTATTTTTTTGCACAAACAGAACAAAACATAAGATAAATACATAATTACTTAAATTTATTTTATATTTATTTATAATATTTTTTAATTACTAAAAATAACAACACAAAATAGATATTTTCATAAAAAAATAAATTATTTATTTTCTTGTATTTATAAATTTCGGAAAAAGCTACGCGCTTGAATATAATATATCATTATGTAATAAATATAAAAAATGTCGTCAGCCTCATCAAGAGCCGACGAGTAAAATGAGAAAACTGATAGAGTCCAAATTGTTGCTTGAGAATAACGGCTCATTTACAGTGCTTACAAAGACAACAGTCCTCCAGCACAAAAGCAAGGTTGCCCTATTCACTTTCACTGCACTCTTTTCCCCTCTGTGTGGAAATGAAGCTCAGGCGGAAACAACACTTGCTTCCGCCAAAAATGTTACGATCATGGGTGCTCTTGATATCGGTGGCTCAGCTTTCTTCCTCCCGAACACGAACTTCGGTGCAGGCTCGTATGAACCTCAAAAGAACGGAAGTTATATAAAAAACAAGAACTCCTCCTACGGCGAGCTTTACGGGAAGCCCATGCTGAGCGGTCGGTGGGACACTTCCTGGGGATTCAATGTTTTCGGCATGATCTCCGCAGTCGGTTCCACCACTCTCGGTGATGGTGATGCTGAAAGCATTTCACAGACATCCGGCACTCCCCGCGCTGTCACATTGGAAGATGCCAATCTTGGCGTTGAGATCCCGCTCCACCTTTTGAAAGGCAGGCAGAAACTGATTATTGAAGGTGGGCGCCAGCGTTTTCAGATTGACGATGGTTTCATGATCGGCAAAGGCGCGTATAGCTCCGGCAGTCGCGGTGCCTGGTGGTATGCTCCACGCTTTGCTTTCTCGGGTCCCGGCATTGTCAAATTCGAAGCGGATTCAGTGCGAGCAGACGTTTTCATGCTCGAGAACAACAGCGACAATGATCAGGACCAAGGATACGACCGCCCCAAAACGAAGTTTGAAGGTTTTGACGTTACCTGGTTCAGGAACAAGCCAGGCGGACATGGTGCATCTTTGTATGAAGATCGGGCTGCTTATGTAACGTTGACCTATCTCCATGTTCGCGATTCCGACAGCTCCTCTCACTACAATTACAATTATCGAGGCAGCCGTGATGGAATGAATGTCGCCTCACTGAGCTGGGGAGGAACACCCATTCCCATAAAATCTTTGGGAATATCGAAAAACTTTACATTTTATGGAGATTTTGTCGCAGAAGAAAACAGTCATGCCCGCAACGGTTATCAGTCGACAGAAGCTTATGGAATGTATTTCGAACCGGGCTACGTTTTTTCAATGTTGCCGTGGAAGCCCTACGTTTTCTATCGTTACACCCGGTTCGGGGGTGCCAAGAACTCGCATGGTTCTGTCAAGAGAAATTACGATCCGCTGTTTCTCTATGATGGACGCCGCTATACATATGGCGGCTACTGGCCGGGTGAAATTGTCGGCATGTATCTGTCGCCACTTTCCGACGTGGAGATTCATCAGTTCAATATAACAGCAGTACCGCCGGTACATATTCTACGAAAAGATGACGAACTGACAATCGGTGCGCATTTCTACGACCTTGGACTGCTCTATCCGGGAGGAATGGGACTGCCGCAGAACACGAAACGGCATATCTCGGATGAAATCGATTTTTCAGCCGAATACAAATATGACGAGACACTTTCAGGAGCCGTCGCGGGTGGCGTTGCCTTTTCCGGTCCAACTGCCAAGGCCTTTGCCCGATCTGGCGTTCCGGAAGGGTTCAAGACCCCCACCATCGGTCAGCATGCCGGCATCATTGAGGCCTATTTCTACAAACACTTCTAAAATGGTATGGCGTTCCTTGACCTGAGCCAGCACCTAAACTGTAATGACTCCGGAACAAAAAGGCGCCATGCTTTCTCATTCAGCAACATTGCTGATCTATCATCAGGGTTTTTCTTTCTTCTGCCAGGCAGAGGTGACGGAAACAGACATCTACAGAGGATCTATCTCTCATGGCGGAGCAGAATAACGCAGTGAGCACGCTACAGGAAAACGGCCTGAAAAACCGACACATTATGATGATTGCGCTTGGCGGCGTCATTGGGGCTGGTCTGTTTGTCGGAAGCAGCGCTGCGATTGCGGCAACCGGTCCCGCCATCCTTCTGGGTTTCCTTATGGTCGGCATCCTGATCTTCATGATCATGCGCATGCTCGGGGAAATGGTGATCGCCGATCCGGGACGTGGATCCTTTGTGGAATATATCCGCAAGGCTCACGGCGACCACGTTGGGTTTACATCTGGCTGGCTCTACTGGTTCTTCTGGGTTGTCGTTCTGGGTAGTGAAGCCATTGCCGGCGCCATGCTGCTACAGGACTGGATCAATCTGCCTGTCTGGGTTCTGTCTCTCGGTCTGATCATCCTGCTTCAGCTGATCAATTTCGCCGCTCCCCGCATCTTTGGTGAATGCGAATTCTGGCTGTCCGGCATCAAGGTTCTCAGCATTCTGCTTTTTGTCGGCATTTCCCTGCTGTACGTTTTCCACATCTTCGGTCCGGGCGTGCCTGCTGCTGAAAATTTTCTTGGCCATGGGGGCTTTTTCCCACATGGCTTCATTTCTGTTCTTTCCCTGATCCCGACCATTCTGTTCACCATGATGGGTTCGGAAATCGCGACTGTCGCTGCAGCTGAATCGTCTGAGCCCGGCAAGAATGTCGCCCGGGTGACGCGCAGCGTCGGCATCCGCGTCACGCTGTTCTATCTTGCTTCCGTCACCATGATCCTGCTCGTTATTCCGTGGACCAGTGTTGTCGCAGGAAAGTCTCCTTTCGTGACCGCGATGGATGCAATGGGTATTCCCGGCGCTGGTCTTATTACCCGCATTGTCATCCTGAGTGCGGTTCTATCGTGCCTTAACTCAAGCATGTACATCACCTCCCGCATTCTGACGGAACTAGCCGACAAGGGTGACGCACCCGCTATCCTCACCCGCAATTCGACAGCTGAAGCCCCTCGCCTCGCCATTCTGGTGAGCAGCATCGCAGGAGCGGTCGTCGCCTTCTCATCCATCCTCGCACCAAAAACGGTTTTCGCTTTTCTGCTGAACTGTAGTGGTGGCCTGATCCTGCTGATCTACTGCCTGATCGCCTCTTCCTATATCGTTGCGCGTCATCTGGCTCGTAAGGATGGAACGGAAAAAGAGAACTTCGCGCTGCCGCTGTTTCCTGTGATCAACTACATCACGATCGGCGCTGTGGTTCTGGTGTTCATCGCCATGCTGATCGATCCTGAAGAGCGTATGACGGCGCTCAGTTCTCTGCTGACTGCTGTAGGATGCTACATTCTGGCGAGAATTTTCGCCAGCAAGGCAACATGATTGGAAAACTGCCACTATCATTCGTTTCTTGAAAAAAGGAGAAGACGGAAATTCCGTCTTCTCCTTTTTCATGGTGTGTCCGGTTCTTCTTTCACGGTCCTTCAAACGGTATGGGTCTTAGGACACGTTCATTGATGTCCGGGATCAGACGATGCTTCAGCGGTGGGAAAGCCCGGGACCGGCAATCCTCCCAATCACACAGATGGCAGGAAATACCGATCGAGGTCGGTCGTGCATCCAGATTGAGATGGTCGGAATACACCACCTCCCGTGCCCGGGAGAGATCACACCCAATGGTGATAGTCCGTATGGGACGCGCATCGCCCCAGCGTTGAGCCATACCCATCGAACTTCTGGCGATTGACAGAAAAGACTGCCCCGTCGTGAAGGCGACAATCTGCGTCTTGATCTGTCCCAGCGTTGTAAAGGCTGTGCAGGCGTTCCATTGCGGACAGGGATTGCCCTGACGCGGAATGGGAAAACCGCAGGCTGAAAAACTTTTACTGATGTTTCCTGCCGGGTCCGTCCTGACAAAAAAGAACGGCACGCCACGAGCGCCCGGACGTTGTAGGCTGGCGAGGCGCTGGGCCGCCTGCTGATAGGACACACCAAAACGAAAGCTCAACACTTCCATATCATAGCGGTTGGCGACAGCCATTTTCAGAAAAGCCATATAAGGCATCAGCACCGCCGCAGCAGCGTAATTGGTCAGACCAATCTGCAGAAATGTCCGCGCCTCTTTGGTGCTCGGTTCCATTTCTGTCAGCAGCGCCTCCACCACATCCCGCGCTTCCAGCAGCATGAGCTGAAACGCCAGCTGGAATCCGCGGCTTTCACGCGGCAGAAGATCGGAAAGAACAAGCTGGCGCGTGACAGGATCATAACGTCTCAGGGCGTCATCGAGCGGCAGAACCTGCACAACCACACCATGTTTCTGACGCAGTCGCGTCGCCACGGCGTGATTCACTTCCGCCTGCGGTAGTCCCTCTCCACGGACAAATCCCATATCCCGCGCCATTTCTTCGCGCACGGCCTCCGCAATTTCCTCCAAGGCGGGAAAATAACTGCGATGTTCGTCATAGATCTTCCGCACTTCCTCCTGCGGCAGAACAAGACGACGCCCTCCCGGTAACGCCATCCCCTCAGCATCGTGACGCGCGGCCCGATAGGCCTGATGCAGCGCCAGAATCGCCTTGGCGACATGAGCCTGCGAGGCGACCGCCGCGACCTCATGGGCCGTCCCTTCCATGTCGTTCCCCAGTTCCGGGTCCGATAGCGCCTCCCTAAGCTGGGCCTCAAGCTTCTGCTCCTCCGAGCCTGAAAGCGCCTCGATGCTGACATCGAGCGCGCGGGTGAACTTGATCAGGAGAGTGGCCGTAACACTCCGCTGATCATGTTCGATCAGGTTCAGATAACTCGCTGAAATTCCCAGTCTGGCGGCCAGAGCCTGCTGTGAAAGCTCCCTTTCCTGCCTGAGACGACGAACAATACGGCCAATGCGTGTTGAAGATGATCCTGTCATGACATAATTTACAAATATAGAGTTATTTTTGTAAACGAATTTACAGCATTCATTGGAAACTGTTCCTTTTCTGTAGAAGTAATCAACGAAACCATATTAACTGAAAACATCACAAACAAGAAGGAACAACGCCATGTCCGTTGAAGCCATCGAAAAGTTCATCAGCGACAAGACCCGTTTTGCCGGTATCGAGCGGGATTACACCGCGCAGGATGTGGCGAAGCTCTCCGGGTCGTTCACCGTGGAACACACGATCGCACGGATGGGTGCCGAGCGCCTGTGGAAACTGCTGCATGAAGAGCCCTACATCAACTCGCTGGGCGCTTTGACTGGCAATCAGGCCATGCAGCAGGTCAAGGCTGGTCTCAAGGCCATCTACCTGTCTGGCTGGCAGGTTGCGGCGGATGCGAACCTCGCAGGGCAGATGTATCCGGACCAGTCACTCTATCCGGCCAACTCCGTGCCGAATGTGGTGTCACGCATCAACAACGCGCTGCGTCGTTGTGACGAAATCGCGACTCTGGAAGGCAAGGGCGACAAGACCTACTGGATGGCTCCAATCGTGGCCGACGCAGAGGCTGGTTTCGGTGGCGCGCTGAACGTGTTCGAACTGATGCGCTCCATGATCGCAGCGGGTGCGGCAGGTGTTCACTTCGAGGATCAGCTTGCGTCCGAGAAGAAGTGCGGTCATCTCGGCGGCAAGGTGCTGATCCCCATTTCACAGCACCTGCGTTCGCTGAACTCCGCCCGTCTGGCCGCCGATGTTGAGCGCACGCCGACCCTGCTGGTCTGCCGTACGGACGCGCATTCCGCACAGCTTCTCACGTCGGACGTGGACGAGCGTGATCGCCCGTTCCTCACCGGTGAGCGCACAGCGGAAGGCTTCTTCCGGATCAAGGAAGGTCTCGGCGTCGAATACGCGATAGCTCGTTGCGAAGCCTACGCCCCGTATGCCGACCTGCTGTGGTGGGAGACGTCCGAGCCGAACCTGAAGGAAGCCGAGCAGTTCGCCGAGGCGATCCACAAGAAATTCCCCGGCAAACTGCTGGCCTACAACTGTTCGCCTTCTTTCAACTGGAAGAAGAAACTTTCGGAAAAGGAGATTGCCGAATACCAGAAGACCATCGGCAAGATGGGCTACAAATATCAGTTCGTCACGCTTGCGGGCTTCCACGCGCTGAACTTCTCCATGTTCCAGCTTGCGAAAGGCTACGCCGAGCGCGGCATGGCGGCCTACTCCGAGTTGCAGCAGGCCGAGTTCGCGGCGGAGCCGGAAGGCTACACCGCAACCCGCCATCAGCGCGAGGTTGGCACGGGCTGGTTCGACGCGGTCGCCACGACGGCCAGTGGTGGACAGTCCTCCACAACGGCCATGCACGGCTCCACCGAGCATGACCAGTTCAACCATCACTAGGCACTGACCTCCCGCGCCGGGAGCCGATCCGGCGCACATCGTTCCGTCCAGCTGCGAAGACGGGCGGGACGATGGTCCTCATTTTATCGAAGCATCCGTGACGGTTTTCCGGCCCCTGTACATCCAGAAAGGCGCAGCCGGCAGACCGTCACGGACCCGGAGACACGACCATGACCACGCATATCCAGATTGAAGGCATCAGCATCGATCGCGGTCTTCATACGTTCGTCAACACCGAAGTTTTGCCGGAAACCGGCGTTTCACCGGAGACGTTCTGGGCGGGCGTTTCCGGTCTTGTCGCCGAATACTCCCCTAAAGTCCGTCATGCGCTCGCGCAGCGCGACCGGCTCCAGAAGGCGATCGACAACTTCCTGATCGGCAGCAGCGGCACGGACATGCACCTCCGCACCCGCTTCATGCGAGAGATCGGATATGTCGAGGAGCTGCCACCAAAATTCACGGTTTCCACTCAGAATGTGGATGCGGAGATCGGTCGGATCGCCGGACCGCAGCTCGTGGTGCCCGTCAACAACGCCCGCTATGCCCTGAATGCCGCCAATGCGCGCTGGGGCAGCCTATATGACGCGCTGTACGGCACGGACGCCCTGCCCCAGACACCGCCTTTCCAGTCCGGTACGGAATACAATCCTCTCCGGGGCCGCATCGTGGTCCGACGCGCCAAGCTGTTCCTTGACGAGACAGTGCCGCTGCTCATCGGCAGCCACGCAGATGCAGTGTCCTATTATGTGCATCATGGCGAACTGCACGCGAAGCTCGAATGCGGCCGCACGACAGGGCTGAAGCACCCGACGCAGTTCGCCGGTTTCGCAGGTGCACCGGGAGAGCCTCGGGCTGTGCTGTTCAACAATCGTGGCCTGCATATCGAACTGAAGATCGACCGTTCCTCTCCGATTGGCAGTGTGGACAAGGCTGGCATCGCCGATGTGATTGTCGAAGCCGCCATGAGCACCATCATGGACTGCGAGGATAGCGTGGCCGCCGTAGACGCGCAGGACAAGGTTCTGGTCTATCGCAACTGGCTCGGCCTGATGCGCGGCACGCTGACAGCGGCAGTTCCTCGCAACGGTCAGGTCACGAACCGCACGCTGGCTCAGGACCGCACCTACACCGCACCGGACGGCGCGCCGCTCACGTTGCACGGTCGCAGCCTGATGCTGGTCCGCACGGTCGGCCATCACATGTTCACCGACATGATACTGGACGCTGAAGGCAACGAAACACCGGAAGGCGTGATCGACGCCGCGATCCTGTCTGCTATTGCGCTGCATGATCTGCGCGGCAACAGCCCGGTCCGCAACAGCCGCATGGGCTCGATCTATCTCGTTCGCCCGAAGATGCACGGCTCGCAGGAAGTCGCGCTGTCCGACGCCATCTTCACCTCGGTCGAGGAAATCCTGTCCCTGCCACGCAACACGCTCAAAATGGGCATCATGGACGAGGAGCGGCGCACAAGCTGCAATCTTGCCGCCTGTATCAATGCGGCCCGCGAGCGCGTGTTCTTCATCAACACCGGCTTCCTCGACCGCACGGGCGACGAGATCCACACCTGCATGAAGGCCGGAGCCGTCGTGCGAAAAGGCGACATGAAGAAGGAGCCGTGGATCAAAGCCTACGAGCAACGCAATGTCGCCATCGGGTTGGAATGTGGTCTCGGAATCGGGCCGCGCGGTCACGGACAGATCGGCAAGGGCATGTGGGCGATCCCGGACCGGATGGCCGACATGCTGGAACAGAAGGGTGCGCAGATGCGGGCGGGCGCCAGTACGGCGTGGATTCCGTCTCCCACAGCCGCCACTCTTCACGCGCTGCATTATCATCAGGTGGACGTAATGGAGGTCCAGAAGGAGCTCAAATACCACGCGCCGCTGCCGATGGAGGACCTGCTCTCCCTGCCCCTCGCTCAGGGCGCGCACTGGTCGGAAGAGGAAATCGCCGCCGAACTCGACACCAATCTTCAGAGCATCCTCGGCTATGTGGTGCGCTGGGTGGATATGGGCGTCGGCTGTTCCAGAGTGCCTGACCTGAACAATGTCGGACTGATGGAAGACCGCGCCACGCTGCGGATTTCCTCGCAGCATGTCGCCAACTGGCTGATGCACGGGGTCGTGTCTGAAGCGCAGGTCGAAGCCGCGCTCATCCGCATGGCGCGGATGGTGGACGAGCAGAATCAGGATGAGGCCGGTTATATTCCGCTCTCCACCCATCAGGATGGTCCCGCCTTCATGGCGGCCCGTGAACTGGTGTTCGATGGCGCACGTCAGCCGAATGGCTACACGGAGAGCATCCTGCACAGACGACGCAGGGAGGCCAAAAGCCGCCACAGCATCGAAGGTGTCTCACAGGAAGACATGGAATTCGCCGCTGATTGAAAGCGGTCCGTTTCTTCCCTGTGATGACCAGCGCGAGGCGTTCCGACCGGTTCCCGGGGGTCGGAACGCCTTCCCGTTAGCTGGGAACGCATAAATGTGGTTTGCCAGTGATCGGGTTGCGGGCAACATTCAGGTTCGCAACCCTTTACAAATCGGGGAGCACGACGCCCGGCCCTCTCTTTTTCGGTTCGGGCGTTTGCTGCGCCTCCAAAAAGAAGAAAAGCCATGCCGGAAGCTTTCCTTATTCTGATTCTGTTCCAGCTTGTTGGGTCCGCTTTACAGACGGTTCTGCATCTCCCGGTGCCCGGTCCGGTGATCGGCATGTTCCTGCTGGCCGCTGCCCTGCTCTGGAAACGCAGCCGGACACGAACGGACAAGGCAGCCTCTTCCTTTGACAGCCCTGCCCTGTCCTCCCTGTCCCGCAGTCTGATCGCCTGCCTCGGACTGCTGTTCGTCCCTGCCGGAGTGGGGCTGGTCACGCAGATGCCGGTGCTGCTCGCCAATGGGTTACCGATTGCAGTGGCGCTTTTCGGATCGACACTTCTCGGACTGATGGTGACAGCGTTCGTGATGCACAAGGCGACCCGTGACCGTCCCTCACCCGAGCGTATCCCCGACACTGGCGGACAGGTGCTCTGACAATGCAGTCACTCTCTCACACGCTTCATCAGATTTATGCGCGTTTTCTGCCCGAGCCGAACATGGAAACCCTGTTCTGGCTGAGCGTAACACTTGCGGTCTTCGCGCTGGGCGTAAGGCTACAGATCCGGCTTGGTCGTGCGCCTTGGGCCAATCCCGTGCTGTTTGCGATCGCTTTCGTCGCACTGGGACTTCTGGTTACGGAAACGCCCTATGCCACGTATTTTCAGTCAGTGAAGATCATCAACTTTCTGCTTGGACCTGCCACCGTGGCGCTGGCCATTCCGCTGGCTGATTCCATTCGTCTCGTCACCCGTAGTCTGCCCGCCATGACATTGGCGCTGCTGGCTGGATCGATAACATCCGTGGTCAGCGGTGTGTTGCTTGTTCTGCTGCTGGGTGGCTCACACGATGTCGCCCTGTCCATGGCTCCGAAGGCCGTGACGACGCCGATCGCCATCGCCATCACCACGCAGATTGGCGGTATTCCGGCTCTAACGGCGGCCTTCGCCATTCTGGGCGGGATCATCGCGGCCATGATTGGCGAGACGACCCTGCGACGGTTGGGGATTACGGACTGGCGCGCGCATGGACTGGCGGCTGGTATCGCGGGTAGCGGGATCGCGGCGGCTCAGGTGGCGCAACGTGACCCTGTGGGGGCTGCGTTCGCGGCGCTGGGGATTGGTCTGAACGGACTGGTAACGGCGATTATTGTGCCGCTGATCCTGTATTTTCTACCCGGATAAACGGCTGTTTCAGAGAAGGATTTCTAAAAACAAAATCACAAAAAAACCGCTTGTAATGTCCTTACTTATTGCTTCGATATCATGGAGGCATAGGAGAGCCGTCCATTTATCTTTTCAGAAACAGCTAGTGTTCGTTTTTTTCCTTGTCGCCATCCATGTGTGTTTCCACAGTCGATTTCCCTTCTCTTGCAAGCTTTTCTGCTCGCAGGACAGAAATTTTCTGAATGATCTGTTTCTTTATCTTGGAGAGTGCCGCGACAAGAAGCCGGTCCATTCCTGTTTTTCGCAGAATAAGCCGCATATGCAGGGGTAGATGATCGATAACAATATTGGCTACCCTGACAATGATCAGTTCATCTGCGATGATTTCAAAGGCAGCGGAACCGGCAATCTTTGATATGGCTCCTTCAATGTAGGGCCAATATTTTCTGATGATCGCAGCTTCTTTCAGGGACAGGGTTTTATTCCTGAACCAGACAGCATTTCCTCTGACATCCGCGATTTTCTTTAAAGAGACTGAAATCTTTGAGCGAACCCGTTTGCTCCCATCTTTTTCTTCGGGATGCTGTGATGCATCACACTCCGGGTCTGTCTGTTCGGCAGGACGAACTTCCCGTTCTTCGGAGATCATAAAATTTTCCATTTTCAAAGCATTTTCATGAAACGCTGTCCTGCATAACAGCCCGATCCTGTTGGGAGCAAAACAACTTCATCCGACATCAGCAGCCGCAGACAAAAAAAGAGGAGCCTAGGCCCCTCTTTATCTGCAGTCTCACACAGAGGAACTGTATCAGCTGTGTGGCTGCTGATGAACAAGCGCGTCACGAATTTCCTGGAGCAGCACTTCACTCTTCGTCGGCGGCGGAGGAGCGGCTGGCTCTTCAGCCTGTTTAGTATGCAGCTTGGACAGCAGACGCACCATCCAGAAGATGACAATGGCGACAATCAGGAACTGAATGACGGCATTAATGAAGACACCGTAGTTGAGGGTAACGGCGCCCGCCTTCTGGGCTGCGTCAAGTGTCGGCTCGACAGGACCTTTAAGCGTCACAAACAGATTGCTGAAATCAATACCGCCTGTAGCCAGTCCAAGCACCGGATTGAACACATCCTTGACCAGGCTGTTCACAATTGCCGTAAAAGCCGCACCGATGATGACACCGACGGCCATATCAACGACATTGCCCCGCATGATGAAGGCTTTGAAGTCATTGACCCAACCCGGGGTATGCACAGCAAGTTTCTTGTCTGCCATAAGATCCTCTAAGAAATAACGTAGCCCTGTCTTACCGACTACTCACTTGGATTTACAACAATAGATTAACCTTATGGCAGCAAATGGGCGAACAAGCTGGTTTTTCGGTCACAGCAAGTGAAAAATCCATCAAAGGATTTTCTGCAGAGCCGTCATATTCCTGGTGCGGGAAATTGCCGTTTTCTCCGCTTTCTTCGTTGCCATACCTGTCCGATCCGCCTATACGTGCGCGATCCATTCCCGGTCGGCATCGGGAATTTTTTCTTAGAGAGCGTTGAAATGAAACAGAATATTCACCCTGACTATCACGAGATCAACATCATCATGACCGATGGCACCGAATACAAGACGTATTCGTGCATGGGCTCGGCTGGCGACACCCTGCGTCTTGATATCGACCCGAAGTCTCATCCGGCCTGGACTGGCGTGCAGCGCATGATCGACAGCGGAGGCCAGGTGGCCAAGTTCAACAAGCGTTTTGCTGGCATCGGCAAGCGCAGCTCCTGAGAAAAGGATCTTCCTGAAAAGAACAATTTCTTTCAGGGATGAGCCGGAAAAACCCTGCACCGCAACCCGGTCGCAGGGTTTTTCTTTTTCGCCCGCCTGTCCTGCAATATCTTTCCGTTTGTCCAGACTTACGATTTTCGCTTGACCCCATCGCAAGCGGCGGCCATTACCGTACATAACCGCGCGCCGGCAGGCACGCTGGGACGGGCCCGACGAAGGCCTTGCCCGTAAAAACCGATCCCGGTGCCTGCGTGAGCGCCAAGAGACCACGCAGCAACAGGATCGACGATGAGCACGCTTCCTCTTATGCCCAAAGCGACAGCCGTCTGGCTGATCGAAAAGACTGCCCTGACCTTCACGCAGGTCGCTGAATTCTGCGGTATGCACCCGCTGGAGGTACAGGCGATCGCTGACGGCGAAGTTGCTCAGGGAATTGTGGGATATGATCCTGTTGCCAACCGTCAGGTCACGGCGGAAGAAATCAGCCGGTGCGAAGCTGACCCCAATGCAAAACTGAAAATTCTTTCGACAGTCAATCCTGTTAAGCGCCGCGCGAAAGGGGCCCGCTATACCCCGGTTGCGCGTCGTAATGACCGTCCGGACGGTATTGCTTTCGTGCTGCGCAATTTCCCGCAGATTCAGGATCAGCAGATCGCCAAGCTGCTCGGCACAACCAAGGATACGATTGCCAAGGTTCGTGATCGCCAGCATTGGAACAGCCAGAATATCAAGCCACGCGATCCGGTGACACTGGGCCTGTGCAGTCAGATGGATCTCAACGCCGCCGTCGCCGCTGCCAATGAGCGTCTGACGCGCGAAGGGCAGGAAGTGCCGCAGCCCATGCCGATCGAAAGCGAAGACTGAGAATACTCATGGCTGCGCCTGTCCTTACAGACGCAGCCAGTCAGGAGGCGCTCCCTCAGGACGTGGCCCTGACCCGGTCCATCTCTTCCTTGACCGTGAGTTTCTGCAGTTTGAGACGCATCAGAACATGCTGATCAGGCATGGGACGATGTCCTTCATCATGGATTTTCGCATCAAGGACGGAATGGCGGCGGCTGAGGCTTTCGAGGCGTGACTGCTTGCTCATTGTTTCACTCTCCGACTGGATAGTTGCAACAGCATGATGCTAGCGCTGTCTGCCGCCAATCCGACATGAAAAATTGCTCATGTTTCACGGTTTATTTTCGACCCCGCCACCCTTTCTTCCCTCCCAAGAAGATTCTGGGCACTGGTGCAAGACAATCCGTTGGCTTAACGTGACAAAGATCAGGGCTGATGGTCTCACGGATGTGTAAAGCAGCTGTTCGTGGTGAATATCACTGGACGAGAATGCCGGAGGTGCGATGCTGAGTGATCGGGAAAGTATGCTGCGCAGGCTTCATGAACTGCGAAGCGAACATCGTGATCTGGATACGGTCATTGACCGTCTGGTTCATGAACCGATGGATCATCTCCAGCTTCAGAGGCTGAAGAAACGCAAACTCCTCCTCAAGGATGAAATTGCGTGGATCGAGAGTCATCTTATTCCGGACAATATTGCATAACCGCAATGGTCTGGTCAGGTTCCGAGATTTGAGAGATCATGGATAATATTGAAAACCAGCCTGAAGCGGCAGCGGATGATGCTGTGAAACAGGAATCCGGGGCGCCACGTGTCGGAATCATCATGGGAAGCCAGTCGGACTGGGAGACCATGCAGCACGCCACGCTGACTCTGGACGCGCTGGAAGTCCCTTACGAGACAAAGATTGTCTCGGCGCACCGCACTCCTGACCGGCTGGCGGAGTATGCCCGCACGGCCACTGACCGGGGCCTGTCAGTCATCATCGCCGGAGCGGGCGGCGCGGCCCATCTGCCCGGCATGTGCGCGGCATGGACAAGACTACCCGTTCTGGGCGTGCCTGTTGAATCCAAGGCGCTAAAGGGCATGGACAGCCTGCTCTCCATCGTCCAGATGCCCGGTGGTATACCGGTCGGCACGCTGGCGATCGGCAAGGCGGGCGCTATCAACGCCGCCCTGCTCGCCTCCTCCATTCTCGCCATCTCGGATGCGGACCTTGCGGCCCGGCTCGATACATGGCGCGCACTCCAGACTGCCTCGGTACGCGATGAACCCGAACAGTAAGAACGATTTTCTGCCACCCAATTCGGTTCTTGGTATTGTCGGAGGAGGCCAACTCGGACGCATGTCCGCCATGGCTGCCGCCCGTCTCGGCTTCCGCTCACATATTCTCGCGCAGCACGAAGATGAGCCGGGACTACAGGTTTCACATGGAGCCACGATCGGTTCCTTCAACGATCCCGCCGTCCTGAAGCGTTTTGCCGAAGCCGTTGATGTCATCACATTCGAGTTTGAGAATGTGTCTGCAAACGGCCTTGATCTGATGTCAGATCTGCGCCCGGTCCGCCCTTCCGGCAATATCCTGCGAATCAGTCAGGACCGTGAGCAGGAAAAGACATTTCTTGGTTCCATCGGCATTCCAGTCGCGCCCTGGAAAATCGTCACGGATGAGCAAAGTCTCGCGGAAGCCGCCGAAACGGTGGGGTATCCCTTCATCCTGAAAACGACCCGCATGGGTTACGACGGCAAAGGTCAGTTTCGCGTCCATAACGCCGAACAGTTAAACGAGGCACTGACAACTCTTTCTCCCAAACCGCTGGTGGCGGAAGGGATGGTCGATTTCGCCATGGAAATCAGCGTCATGGTGGTCCGTGGTGTTGATGGAACCATCCGCACGTTCCCAGCGACTGAAAACCGGCATGTGTCAGGCATTCTGGATATCAGCCTCGCGCCTGCCCGTATCAGCGAGGAAATGGCAGCCGAAGCCGGCAGGATCGCCTGCCGTATTGCGGAAGGCCTGGATCTGATCGGCATTCTGGGCGTCGAGATGTTTGTCGGCCGCAAGGGTGAACTGCTCGTCAATGAGATTGCTCCTCGCCCCCACAATTCCGGCCACTGGACGATGGATGCCTGTCCCTGTGACCAGTTCGAGATGCATGTTCGTGCTGTGACCGGGCTGCCTTTGCCGGAGCCTGTACGTCACTCAGATGCGGTCATGAAAAACCTTGTGGGACCGGACGACATGGCCTTGTGGCCTGAAATCGTTGGGACGCAGAGACTGATCCCACATCTTTATGGCAAACGGGAAGCCCGGCCCGGTCGCAAGATGGGCCACGTCAATGTGCTTTTCCCTTACGGCTCGATGCCGGGAGAATTTGGCGTGCAGGCTGCGCTGGGACCATTGGCCGGTTCGACAGAATAGTTTTTCTACTTCGGGCGACCTGTGCTTCCAGCAAATGGTTGCCCGAATGCCGTCACACGTCAAAGTCAGACGGGCATAAGGGTAGCGCCTCTGAACGGGAGCGCCGATTTTAACTTCCAGCATCCAGATAGACTGGCAGCACATCCGCAGGGCTACCATCCATCACGATTTTGCCCTGCTCCATCCAGAGCACGCGCGTGCACCATTTCTCGACAATGGATGGCATATGGCTGGAAATCACCAGAATCTCCGCCCCTTCAACCAATCCTGCGATCCGGCCTTCCGCACGCTGTATGAACGTAGCGTCTCCGGCCATGAACCACTCATCCATGATCAGGATTTCGGGCATGATCGCTGTCGCCAATCCGAACGCCAAACGCAGACTCATGCCTGAACTGTAGGTCTTCAGCGGAAGGTCCATGAAAGCCCCCAGATCGGCGAAGGATTCCACATCCTGCTCGACCTCCCGGATGGCCTCGTTGGACAATCCGAAAAACAGCCCCCTCAGACGAATATTCTCCCGTCCTGACAGTTCGAGGTCCATGCCAAGAGATGTATCCAGCAGTGTCCCTACCCGCCCCCGGACAAGCACACGTCCTTCGACCGGCTCATAGATACCGCTGAGCGCTCGCAGGAGCGTTGTCTTGCCCGCCCCATTCCGTCCAATCAGCCCAAGGCGCTCTCCGGGTTTCAGGGAGAAATTGATGTGGCTCAGGGCCTGCACCATGATCCGGTTGCGGTCATCACGGGCGAAGCGGCTGGAAGTCGTTTTCCCATTCATGGCGCCCTTCATGGTCTTTTTCAGACTGCGTGCATCGCCGTGATAGAGCGGAAAGGAGATGGACAGGTTTGTGACGTCGATTCCGGCCATATCGCTTACACCCAGTAAGCCAGACGACCGCGCAGGCGGGCGAACAGCAGAAAGGAAACGCACCACAGGACCACGCTGTAGACCACAGCCGCCAGCCAAATGGATGGCCTGACTGGCAACCCCATAAATGGCCCACGCACGATCTCGATCAGCGGATAACAGGGGTCGAGCAGCATATATTGCCGCCCCATATAAATAAGATCGGGTTTCCAGAGGATCGGCGTCACAAAAAACAGAATCTGCATGATGTTGGCGGCGATCGGCGGCATGTCCCGGAAGCGCGCGCCCAACACGCCCAGCAGCAGAGTCAGGGCGTAAAGATCAGCAAACCACAGGAAGATACCTGCAGGCAGTGACCAGTTAAGCGTCGGCATGATGCCAAAGAAAACAAAGAGCACCACAATGACGCCAACACTATGCAGAAAAGTCAGAAGATTCCTGACCATCACCCGCATGACATGCACTGTGAAAGGCATCCTGATCGAATGGATCAGATTGACCGTGCTGGTGAACACGCTGCATCCGTCCGTCACAATGCCACTCAGATAGGCCCACAGCACGAGGGAAAAGCACAGGAATGGCAGGTAGGCCTTGAGGTCCGTGTGCAGCAGCGTGGCATAAAGCACCCCCATCGCCGCAACAAGGATGATGGTGGAAAAAGTAACCCAGAACGGCCCAAGCAGGGAGCCGCGGTAACGCATTTTTATGTCGAGCCAGCCAAGCGTCCATCCGAGGCGGAACAAACGGAAGCTGCCGAACAGATCATTCAGCGCGTGACCGATGTGAGCCGTCCCACGCTCGGGCTGCAGATCCATGACCGGCACGTCGCCACGCGCCGCAAGCTCTGCCGCAACATGGGGCTCGTCCGTAATGGGCTCTGCTACCCCTGTCGGTTCTGACGTCACGGGAGGCTCTCTCTCGTCGTCCGGCCGTTTTGTGCTGTTCATGCCTGCGCGATAGACAACCCCGCAGAGAAGCGCAAGGTCACGAATTCCCAGCAGCCTCCTCGGCTCGCTGCGCCAATGCGAGGACACCGGTGCTGGCCTGAGCACCCAACTCGCGGATTGCTTCCAGACTGAACCACCCCGCATCAAGCGCATCGTCCGCAGCGATAGGTTCCCGCGTGTCCCGTGGATGTCTCAGATCGCACCGAACCGCGACAATGACGTAGTGGAACAGCAGAAAGCCGTTCTCGTCCCGGTGGATCGAATCAAAAGCTGTCAGCACACTGGTGCCTTGGGCGTCGATACCGGTTTCTTCTGCAAGCTCACGCCCGGCTGCCGTCAGAAGATCCTCTCCGGGTTCGATACGGCCGCCCGGGAACCCCCACAGCCCCGCGTCGGGAGGATTGGCGCGTCGGACCAGAAGAAAGCGCCCGTCGATGGGATTACGGCAAACGGCAATGACCGCGCCTCGCGGTTCAGGCTGCTGGCTTGATGTCATCGAGCCGATCCAGTTCACGCAATCCCGGAAAAAGACGTATCCAGAGCCCCGTCACAATCAACGTGCCGACGCCGCCAATCACCACGGCCGGCACTGCACCGACACAGGCCGCCAGCATGCCACTCTCGAACTCCCCAAGCTGGTTGGAAGAACCGATGAACAGCATGTTCACAGCAGAGACACGCCCGCGCATTTCATCGGGTGTCCCAAGCTGAATCAGCGCGCCCCGAACCATCACGCTGATCACATCCGCAGCACCCAGAACCATCAGCGCCAGAATGGAGAGCGGAATGGAGCGGGACACGCCGAAAACGATTGTCGCCAGCCCGAATATGGCCACCGACAGAAACATGATCTTTCCCGCGCTTCCTCGGATGGGCCAGCGCGTCATGATGACCGCCATCAGAACGGCTCCCATGGCGGGACCAGCCCTGAGCAGACCAAGTGCGATGGGACCAGCGTGCAGAATGTCTTCGGCATAAACCGGCAGAAGCGCCGTCGCGCCGCCAAGCAGCACAGCGAACAGATCGAGCGAGATCGCGCCCAGCATGGGACGCTGTCTGCGCAGGAAGGCGATGCCGCCCATCACGGATTCCAGCGTAATGGGCTGACGTCGCCTTTCCGGAAAACTCATTCTGATCGACGCTGTCGCCAGAGCCGATGCAGCAAAGCCAAGGCAACACAGTGCGTAACAGGTACCTGCGCCAAAACCATACAGCACACCGCCGAGAGACGGTCCGGCAATACAGGCCACCTGAAACAGGGAGGATGACAGGGCTGCCGCCCGTGGAAACAGCGATGCCGGAACTATGGCGGGAAGAAACGTCTGCTGCGCGGGCATTTCGAAGGCGCGACAGGCTCCGAAGAGCGCGACCAACAGGTAGAGTGCCCACGGTCCGATAAGATGTTGCCATGAAGCAATCGCCATCCCGAATGCAGCGAGCGCCTCTACCACCTGACAGGTCATCACGATACGGTGGCGGTTGAACTGATCCGCCACATGCCCGGCAGGTAGTGTCAGCAGCATCATGGGAAGAAACTGGGCCAGCCCGACAAATCCCAGAGAGGCAGAACTATGTGTCAGGGAGTAGGTCTGCCACGCCACCGCGATCGCCTGCACCTGTGAGGAGAATGCAGAGAGGTTACGACCAACCAGACAGCTGATCAGTCCCGGTTGCCGCAGCAGAGCAGGATCGGGAGAAGGAGGAACGGATGTTTCGGACGCTGACATGCAGATGTCTCTAGCAGGTGATTATTCTACTGACATCACCCCGTTCGTCACGTTGCCAAGACAGTTTGCGGGAGGCAATACACTCGTTACGCCGCCATAAGCCTTTATCGAGCTAGCGGTGCAGAGACCGAGATAAATGGAGACGCGGTGCGATGGCGACGACTTATGCAACAGTGACCTGGGACCAGCTTCACCGCGACGCCCGCACTCTGGCGGAAACCCTCATGTCCAAGGGACCGTTCAAGGGCATTGTCGCCATTACCCGAGGCGGTCTGATCCCGGCCGCCATCCTCGCCCGTGAGCTCGACTGCCGTCTGATCGAGTCAATTTCTGTTGTGACCTATGATGAAGAATCAAAAGGCGCTCCAAAAATAATCAAGGATCCGCAGGCTGCCGGAGATGGAGAAGGCTTCCTTGTGGTGGATGATCTTGTCGATTCCGGTATTACCGCGCGCGTCGTGCGTGAGCGTCTGCCGAAAGCGCTGTTTGCCTGTCTTTACGCCAAGCCGACAGGCAAGCCTCTGACCGATCTGTTCGTCATGGAAGTGCCGCAGGACACATGGGTGCTCTTTCCGTGGGATACGGCTCCGCTGTTCATCGCGCCTCTCGCCAAAAAAGCGACGAACGGAAACTGAGTTCTCATGACCTCTTCCCTGCCCGCGACTGAAAGCGCCGACCCGGCTTTTCTTGATTACGACACATGGCCTGTCGCCATACAATTAACGGCCTTGTGGCAATCCCAGCTTGCGGCCGCAGCGGTTGTGTCATCCGCCCTGCCCGCTTTGACAGAAGCGGTTGAAGACGCCCTGCCTCGCCTGAAAGCTGGAGGCCGTCTGGTATATGCTGGCGCGGGCAGCTCAGGTCGGCTGGCCGCGCAGGATGGTGCGGAACTCGAACCGACTTACAACTGGCCTCCTGAGCGGATGTGTCTTCTGATTGCAGGAGGCAGCAAGGCTCTGCTCAATGCCGTCGAGAATGCAGAAGATGATGCTGTGGCGGGAAATGCTGAAGTTGAAGCGCTCGCACTGACTCCCAACGATGTCGTGGTCGGGATCGCAGCCAGTGGAAGAACGCCTTACACCATCGCCTGCATCAAGGCGGCCCGGAGAGCAGGCGCACTGACTGTGGGGATCGCTAACGTGCCTGAAACGGCTCTCCTGCTTGCTGCGGAGCATGCCGTTTTCGTTGGCACCGGAGCCGAGCCGATTGCAGGCTCGACACGTATGAAGGCAGGCACAGCCCAGAAGATCGTTCTCAATCTGCTGTCCACTTCCCTCATGACCGGACTGGGACGCGTTTATAAGGCGCGGATGGTCGATATGCGCAGCCGCAACGTCAAGCTGCGTGAGCGGGCTGTCCGCATGGTTATCAATCTCACGAATTGCACCGAGGAAAGCGCCCGAATCGCGCTTGAGCAGACAGAAGGTCATGTAAAATCAGCCGTTCTGATAGCGCTCGGTGCTGAGAAAAAAGCTGCTGAGACTGCCCTTTCCCAGTCTGACGATAATTTGCGTAATGCTTTGAGCCGATTAGGGCTTGCCAGAACCTCTCTGTGCACCTAGGTTCCGCCGCAGGTTCGGGGCGTGGCGCAGCCTGGTAGCGCGCCTGTTTTGGGTACAGGAGGCCCCCGGTTCGAGTCCGGGCGCCCCGACCACTTTTTCGACACGGTCTCGTTGAAAGCAACGGAGTGGCGAGTGATGACAGCAAGAATTTACAAACAGCCCAAGAGTGCAGGACAGTCGGGTCTCTATGGTGCCCGGAACTGGATTTTCGAATACGGTCAGTCCGCACCGCATCGTCCTACTCCCCTTATGGGATGGACCGGAAGCAGCGATACAAAATCTCAGGTCCGACTGAAGTTTGAGAGCCGTGAGCAGGCCGAGGCTTATGCCCGCCACCATGCCATTCCTTACGAGGTTGAGCCGACGGTAGAGCGCATTCGTGTCCCGAAGGTTTATGCTGATAACTTCGCGATGAACCGTATTCAGAACTGGACGCACTGAAGTTTTTCAACGGCTCTTGTTTTTTCTGCTGGAACAACGGATAAAACGCCTGCCGCTCTTCAAGAGCGGTTCTGCGCGCCCTTAGCTCAGTTGGATAGAGCAACAGCCTTCTAAGCTGTGGGTCAATGGTTCGAATCCATTAGGGCGCGCCAGTTTTTCCTTAAAAATCAATAATTTAAGTGGATAATCCCCTATTCATTTTAGGAATATATCCTCTTTTAATGCCTAGGAGGGATCGACATTCAGGATTCCCAAATGGGGTGAAGGCTGATTCATAGGCATCCGTGTTGAGGCGCGGAGCGAATGATGGGGATCAAACGGTATGAGTTGAGCGAGACGCAGTGGTCGCGGATTGCCTCGCTGGTTCCGGGCAAGGCGTCTGATCCCGGCCGAACGAGTGGGGATAACCGTTTGTTCGTAAACGGATGCTTGTGGGTGCTGCGCTCTGGCGCCCATTGGTGCGATCTGCCGGAACGCTATGGCAAGTGGAAGACGGTGCATCGGCGTTTCAGCCGCTGGTGCCATGCCGGCGTGTGGGAGCGGGTATTCGAGGCGCTGACGGCAGACCGCGATAACACGTATCTGATGATCGACAGCACCATCGTTCGCGCCCACCAGCAGGCCGCGACCGGAAAAGGGGGGCCAAGGATCAGGCGCTGGGGCGTTCCCGAGGTGGACTGACGACCAAGATCCACATGCTCGCCGACACGTTCGGCCGGCCTTTGCGTTTCCGTATCACGCCTGGGCAGGCCAGCGACATCGCTTCCGCGTCCGATCTGCTCGAAGGTCGGCGAGGTGGAGCGGTTCTTGCCGACAAAGCGTATGACGGCAACGACTTACGCAAACGGATCGCAGACATGAACGCCGAGGCGGTGATCCCATCCAAGCGCAATCGCAAGGTCACCATCTCGCACGACGCAGGCATCTACAAGCATCGCAACCAGATCGAACGCTGCTTTGGACGCCTTAAGCATTTCCGTCGCTTCGCTACCCGCTACGACCGACGCACCATCCACTTCACAGGCTTCGTCCATCTCGCCGCTGCCATGATATGGCTACGCTGAATGTCGATCCCGCCTAGCATAGTCCTCGGGTCAGGCCTCATGCCTTGAGGTAGAAAATGACACTTGCGGCGATATGGATTGCGGACATGAATGTATGAGCATATCTGTCATATCGTGTTGCCACGCGCCGCCAGTCCTTGGGCTTTGCGACCATGTTTTCGATCAGATGGCGCTTTTTATACAGATGCCAGTTGTAAGACGACTTTGATTTCCGGTTCTTTTTCGGTGGAATACAGGCCGTGATGTTCTGTCCTGCGAGAGACCGCCTGATTTTATTGCTGTCATAACCGCGATCCCCAATGACCTCTTCTGTCTCATCGGGGAGATCTGCCAGCAGCACATCCGTACCTTTAAAGTCGCTGACCTGCCCGGCAGTCAGATGAAGACAGACGGGTCGTCCCTGACCATCGCACACAGCATGGAGTTTTGATTCCAGGCCGCCTTTTGTCCGTCCGATATGACGGGGAAAAGCCCCCGTTTGAGTAGCGACGCTGACGTTCTGTGTGCCTTGAGATGTGTCGCATCAATCATCAGGCGCTTTGAACGGCCAGCCTGTTTCGTCAGCGCGACGAAGATCCGGTCAAAGACACCGAGACGGCACCAGCGAATGAAACGATTGCATAAAGTCTTGTGCAGGTCATAGGCTTTCGGTCAGTCTTTCCACTGAAGACCGTGACAGATGACGTAGACGATCCCGCTCGGAACACGGCGGTCACCCACGCACGGAACTCCATGCGCCAGTGGGAAAAATGCCTGATCTGTTCCATCTGGCGCCCAGACAGTAAAAACAACTCACTGAAGCGGGCCGGATGGTTTTGCACAAAGCGACAAAAGGTTTTGCACCCCAAAAGCGGCATACAAGCGATCGATTAGACCCCTTTTATGCTGCGTTTAGTGGTCGGGTAGGGTGTGCAAATCACATCGCAATGATTTCGTGCGCTAAGCCACTTCTGACGCCTCTGATATCTGAGCCACCCGCCAATTCGGGCACATGATGGCGATACCTAACCCCACCGCCAGCGGCTCCGATCCGAACTTTCTCCTGAGAGCAGAGGCCGCCTGCGCCTCACGTTCGCGCTGAACCCGTATAATCAGCCGACTGATCATCGACCGGGAAACCCCGATTTCTTTTTCAATAGATCGAATACTCAGCCATCCCGGAGAATACGGACCCCGCTTTTGATACGCCTGCGCCAGATACTGCTCCACCCTGGATTGAGCAACCGCGAGAAGTTCTGGAGAAAGTGGCTTCATGCGCGTGCTCCTGCATCCTCATGTGGCGTTTTCTCGCTCTCATCGTCGTCAGCTGCATCCGGAACGCCATCCGGAAACGACGGCAATGGTTCAAACTGGCGACGAGGCAAGCCAAGTCGTGCATCCAGCTCACGCACAATCAGGCGCGCCGCCAGTGCATGCACCTGAACGGCCGACAGATCGCCCATCAGAACCGATGACAGAGCGCCAGCGACGCCAATCGCCAACCCTGCCAGACCCGCCACGATTGAATAAAACAACGGATCACCAATCATCTCGGCACTCCTCGATATGCTGCGCGTCGCAGAGACGCCGCCATTTTTGAAAGTTCCCGCTGTTTCATCTGGGTTTCAGCCAGAGTGATCATCGGCAACAACCGCCGGTCCACCACAGCCAGGCCGTGCGGCTCAGCGATAAACTCCAGAAGTCTCTGATCGCCTGTCGCACCCAGCAGCGCATCGAAACGCGGCACCGAGATCACATGCATGTCGCGCGTCGGTGACGCATAAGCATTCAGCATGTTCACGCTGATATGCCGCTCCATCTGACGGCTCATGCTGTCTGCGATCTGCTCCCGCGACCGACCGCACTCCGCCAGTGCAATCGAAACCGCACGGGCCAGACGGACATCGAACGAGTTTGATCTCATCAGGGATGGATCGAACGCCGCGACAGGAGAGGGCGGAACCCAGTCCAGCAGTGACAGCTGCGCCACTGCATCAATCCGAGCCCCTTTCATTGTGCATCTCCGCGCCACAGCCGGATGGCGTGTGCCATCAGAAAATCGGTGCAGCCAATCGCCTCTCCGACTCTCAAGATGTTTTCCAGCGTTATGCCCCGGCCGTTCGCCTCCATCCGGCTTATCGCCTGCGTAGAGATCCCTGTGGCACGAGAGATGTGGGTGATGCGTAGGCCTTTCTGCTTCCGGAAACTGCGGAGAGCCGAACCCATGCCTGATCGAAACGCGGCGCGTTGACCGCAGCGCGCATCTCGAATCTGCGTCGCTAAAATCCCGTTCATGTCGCGGAGACAGCGCGCAGCCGCATGTGCTCCATAACAATCGACAGCAGAAAATCGGTTAGCTCCGAGGCGGATGCGTCATACGCATAGAGAATGTCGAGCAGGGTCATGAGATGAGGAGAGCGCGTCCCCGCCTCGATCGTATGGATCGTTGAGGGATGAAACCCTGTTTTTTCCGCAGCCTCGGCGCGACTGATCCCTATTCTGGTTCTGAGTATTTTCATCTGGCGCCCGATCGCCCGAGCGAGTTCCGGTGTTATCTGCCGCCGGATCGGATCGACTTTTTTCGTCATCACGCGGCCTCCCGAGACAGGCCACCCGGCAGTTCGGGAGCAATCACCTGAATGACGAGATCGCGATCCTCCTCACTCATACTGAGCCAGATCTGATCCCATGACTGAGCGATGTCGCAACTGATGTTCCGCATCACACCCAGACGCCCACGGGTGTCCATCTTCCGCCAACCGGTGAGGAATTTCTCCAGAGGCGTAGCCGGGACAGGCTTCGGCGCTTTCGTGACCTCGCTCACAGCATCCGCGATCTTCGTAATCTCTGGATACCGGATCACCATCTCGATAATCTTGCGCTGCATTTCTGGCGGATGCTTCGCCAGCGCATCAAGCTGCGATCCACTGCGCGAAACCCATGTTCCGGCAATTTTTTCGCGCACATCCGGCGCAATCTCGGCCTCAACAGGACGAGAGTATCCCGGCGTGTTGATCGCCCGGCTGACCGCACCCTCATTCCGCCCGAGCTTCACGGCAAAAGCCGCCAGCGAACCAAAGCGCATTTTCAGCGCCGCCTTGATCTCTTCGGCATGCATGCCTTTGCGATGTGTTTGTGTCATACTGACGCTCCTCAAACCGGGGCGGTGCCAGCCGCCCTTTTCTCAACCTCCACGCCCGTCATTTCTGGCGGTCGTTCGTGTCTGGAAGTTATGCCGGTGAGAATACACCTCAAAAGAGGAGTGATAACCGAAAAGAACAGCGTATCACTTCTTTTCTGTGGACTGTTTGTGGAAAACGATATGTTTTTAAGTCGTTTCAAAGGCTTAAACGGACGAGATGCTGCTCGTGTCTAATGTCTCAGTTTCAGAAGATAACTGGGACGTCATTTCCATTCCTGAAAGACTGCGTGAGGCTGTCGATAAAGGGGGTGGATACAACGCAATTGTGCGGCGCTCAGGTGTCTCTCAAAGCTCGCTGAATGAATATCTAAAAGGCCGCGTCCTACGGATAGACACAGCCAGCCGTTTGGCAGATGCCTGCGGTGTATCTCTGCAATGGCTGCTCTTCGGGGATGGTCCGAGCGGCAGACAGCCGATCCCGGCACAATCCGGTTGCGATCAGGTCTCCATCCCGCTGTTTGAAGGCGAGGTCAGCGCCGGACCAGGCGCGCTGGCTCCAAACGTGGAGAATTTCGCGGCAATAGAAATAGGACGCACAAGCCTGCCGTCACAGGTATTGTCGCGTCTCTCACATCTGGTTGCAGTTACAGTTCGCGGAGACAGCATGTATCCGACCCTGTCGGATGGGGACGTTGTATTTGTCGATACAGGCGACCATGCAGTCATAACCGGTTCAGTCTATGTAATGCGCCGCGACACAGACCTGCTTATCAAGCGCTTATCTTGGAACATGTCCGGTGATCTGGTCGTTTCGAGTGACAATTCTCAATACAAGGACGAGCAGATCAGCGCCGATCGCGCCCGTCAGCTCTTTGAGCAAGGCGCAAGCCCCATCGTAGTCGTAGGCCGCGTCGTCTGGCGCATGGGAACCATTGGAGCCAGATAATGCGCCCGCTGACAAAAAAAGAAATCGTTCAGGGATCACTGGTCTGGGTATTCGCAGGCTTCCTTGTTTACGGATACATGACGTCAGGGAACCCATCAAAGCAGGAACAACCCTCTGGGCCACCGAGAACAGACCTGATTGATACTGCAAAATTTTCAGGAATACCGCCGCGAAAGCTATCGATTATAAAGAAGTCACTTTCCAGTTTTCTTGATAGTTGCCCTAATATAGCAAAATACTCTCAACACGGAGAGACGCTCGGCGTTTATTACTATCCTGAAGGTTGGGAACAGACCCCGGCTCATGTGGATGTTGAGATAAATCTTACGGATGAAAGCCTACAGGCCATGCCGCAGGGCCTGCGCGATCCTCAGTGGGGGGGACATGCTGAATTTGGCCTGTCAGGCGGCGCAGAGCCCGGTATCATCATGGAAACACCGATCCCAGAATGGCTGTGCGACTATCCGGTTGATTACGTTATCCTGAGCAGTCAAGAACGCCACTGGGATATGGTAAAAGTTTTGATGCGAATACCGTCCATTCAACCGAACGCGTTCTAAGCGGCCTGTGAGCGCCGTCTAAATATACCTGCGCGCTCCGCATTAAATGTCCAAAACCAAAAGTCTAAAATCGCCGGTTGCAGTTTTTGTCCAAAACCTACCCGATCGCACCTTTCGTCTTGTGGATAACTTTTCCTCGGCTATATTAGCCCAGCTTTCCGCCAGATTTCATCCCACGACATCCCCGATCGTCCCATGAAATCCCGGACATCTATTACTCCAATACTTACTGTCCCCTTACACTCACTCACACGCTCACCCTCCACCGGCAAGCCTGTGAATCACAACAGACCATTCAGTTCAATAAGTTAAGCAGGTCCTGAGCCTAATTCTGATTATTCCCAATCAGTCGCAATGAGACATCACTCATGATAGAACTGAATATAGACGTAATAGCACTTTGGATGGCTGGACCGTCATCAGCCTCGAAAAAATCAACCGTGTCAGAGGCACAGGCTTGCATAGCTCCCTGCATGGAGCCTGATCCTGTCCCCAAAAGTGGGTTTATCATATAATCATTAATTGAATAGTATGTTGCCCAGACAGAAAATAATTTTATTCCACTTTGCTTTATATTTTGGCATGCAGCAGTGTAATCGACGTTTACAACGCGATATCGCGAATTCGGATCATCATATACGTTGGTATAACCATCCCATACATCTTGAGCACCATCCGACAGAAAAATGACGTAGGTTTTTTTCGTGGTTGCTGACGTTCCATCTCCCACATCTTGAATAAGAGAAAGGGCTTTGTTCAGATATTCAGATGTATTTGTATATCCATAATTATAGTCCTTGAAATCATACGGAGCTGAACCACTATTTTTCGCATTCGACCATTGCGTAGCATTTTCCACATCAATGGAGGAGGCAGTATTGATTGCAGCGGTCATATCTGAAGTTGGACTAAGAATTTGATTGAAATTTGTGCCAATTGTATCAATTGAAACTGTAATTTTATCAGGATATTTCGCAGAATATTGAGACAAGCTCTCCATAAATTCTTCAATTGCCTGATTAACGTAATCTATTTTAAGATTTATTCCCTGCTGCTTGGCGTATGCACGCATATCACAGGGCCATCTTCTTGAAGATGATTGGCGTGTACTAGAAGTATAACAAGCCTCCGTCGATATTCCGTAACCATTGGGATCGTGGCAGGCGAATACGCACTGACTACTTCCATCCTCCAGAGTGGAAATAGCCGTAGGGTCGCCTCCGATTGCCATGGAATTGGAAATATCCACTATGAAAATGATCTGAAAATAAGCCTCTCCTTCATCCATGGCAGCCGTAGATTGTACTGTTATTGGATTTCCTGAATAATTCAGAAAGTTTGAAATAAACATATCGGATGCATAGGAAAGGGAAACTGAGACCGCACCCGAAACAGAGGATGTAGGATTATACTGAACCGTTATGGAGGGAACCGGCGAAATACCGGCGATCTGAGCGTTTTGAATAACAGATTGCATGGCTGTTGTTTCGGCAATCTGCTGGGCAGTCGCCTGTGCGTTACTGTCACCCATGTGACTGAACATATAATTACTGGCGCTTTTGGTCGCAGACAAAGCCGCAGAATCGGAAAAAGTCTGTAGCTTTATTTTTGTGGCCACCATTTGGGAATAGTCGACCGCGGCAGCTATTGCGGTCATGATAACCAGAGAACCGAATACAGCAAAAATAATAACGCCGCCGGTCTGGTTTGAAAGAAACTGTCGAAAAAGAATTTTTCTTGACAAGACTGAATTCCGTACAACAAACACCTGATAAAATATAAATTTAATTATAAACAACACATTAATTTGAGGCGTGTTTTTCAAATATTATTCAAAGAAATCCAGCGTGATCATATGTTGCCGGTCATCCACAATAACCAGACCTGACAAGGCAAGTTTTACACCTTCATCCCTGAAACGTAATGTCAGCAGACCATCTGACAGCCGCCCCGTTCTGGCGATGGACACCTGAAGCGTTGCTGGTCCACGCTTCACAGCAGTCACCGTGACCGCCCCCTGCATATGGATCGGACGCGCAAGCAGCAGTCCAAGCGGTGTATGAGAAAGCCCCATGCGCGTCACGGCACCTGTCTGGGGGTTATACAGCACCAGATGTCCGTCGCCCGCCGTAAGCGTCATGCCCTTTGGATTGCTGTAATCCAGCCTCAGCTGTCCAGGCGTATAATTCAGTGCGCCGGAACCTCGGCTTCCGTCTGGCCAGGTTTGCACGAACCAGCTTTGCAAACTGGTCAGACCATTCAGATAGTCCTCCACACGGGCAACATCCTGCTGGTCCTGCGCTGTCAGAGGAAAGGTTCTGGTCTGGGAGCAGGCCGCCAGCGCCAATCCGGACAGCAGGGCGCTTCTGCGGGAGAGTAGCCGCATCATGCCGCCGCCTCGGCTGGCGTGTTCAGCGTCAAAGCCAGCGCATGCAGACCGTCGGCAAACTCCGGGTCGAGATATTTGTGAACCAGACGCGACCGGGCAACGCGCGAAAGCCCCGAAAAGGCATCACTCACCACCGTCAGACGAAAATGTGTCTCCGATGCGCCCTCCTGCGGCCCACGCGGACGGGCGATGTGATGCGCATGCCGATCACTCTCGTCGATAATCTCCATACGAACCGGATGCAGCTTCTCCTGCAGAAGCGCCTCCACGCGCTGAGCCCGTGGACCTGTTGCAATACCTGCCATCGATCTTATCTCCGCCTTCTGCATGTCACTCTCCGTCAACAAGCCTCTTGCATCCGGACCGTCGTGGCACACATAACAGGCTGCATGAGCAGACGAAACACACGTCATCGGGCATTTGATCCCGATCCGGATGCCCCGAGGCAATGTTGCGACGCCCCCGGCTGCGAGCGGGAGGCCGGCTATCGTGCGCCTCGGTCCCGCGATAGTCTGAACGAATATTTCTGGTTCTGCCTTGAGCACGTTCGCGAGTACAATGCGCGGTGGGACTATTACAAAGGCATGAGTTCGGCGCAGATTGAGGCCCATCTGCGCGCTGACATGTCATGGGATCGTCCCTCGTGGAAAATCGGGCGTATCGGCCAGAAAGGCTTCAACGAGGAGGATGTGCTCGACCCCCTCGATATCCTCAACGCCTCCCGCGCCGATCGCGCCCGTCGCCACCGCCAGTCCCGCGAGCCGAAAACACCGGAGCCCCTGCGCGAACCACTCGCCACAATGGGACTGCGCTGGCCCGTCTCTCTCGACGAGGTCAAGTCGCGCTACAAGGCTCTTGCTAAAAAGCACCATCCGGACACCAATCATGGTGATCCACATGCTGAAGAGCGTCTGAAAGTCATCAACGTGGCCTATTCAACCCTTCGCACGCATTTCACCTCCAACATTGAGAGTGACCTCGAAAAATCTGCCTGATCGTGGCAGGGTCACTCTGAACATTAACGAACGGATGCATCATGAACGCTGAGTCTGCTGACCTGATACCAACATCTGCGATCTCGGTTCCCGACCTTGAGGTCTCGGTGCGTGAGGTTTTCGGAATTGACAGCGACATCAAGGTTCCCGCCTTCTCGATCCGCACCGAGCATGTGCCCGAAATCGACACCAGCTACCGGTTCGATCACGACACGACGCTCGCGATTCTGGCGGGATTCGCGTTCAACCGCCGCGTGATGGTGCAGGGCTTCCACGGCACCGGTAAATCCTCACACGTCGAACAGATCGCTGCCCGTCTGAACTGGCCGTGCGTCCGCATCAATCTCGACAGTCATGTTTCGCGCATCGACCTGATCGGCAAGGATGCGATCGTCCTGAAAGACGGTCAGCAGGTGACCGAATTCCGTGAAGGCCTGCTGCCGTGGTGTCTCCAGCACCCCTGCGCCCTCGTGTTCGACGAATATGATGCAGGCCGTCCGGATGTGATGTTCGTTATCCAGCGCGTGCTGGAAGTGGACGGCAACCTGACACTGCTCGACCAGAACCGCGTCATCCGTCCCAACCCGTTCTTCCGTCTGTTCGCTACCGCCAACACGGTCGGCCTTGGCGATACGACCGGCCTGTATCACGGCACGCAGCAGATCAATCAGGGACAGATGGACCGCTGGAACATCGTCACCTCCCTGAACTATCTGCCGCACGAGCAGGAAGTGGCTATTGTCACGTCCAAACTTGGCATCGCCGCCGATGACAAGAAGATGCGCCAGACCATCGACAACATGGTCGCCCTCGCCGGTCTGACACGGTCCGGCTTCATGGCAGGCGATATCTCCACTGTCATGTCACCCCGCACAGTCATCGCCTGGGCTGAAAATCTGCGGATTTTCGGTGATCTGGCCTTCGCCTTCCGGGTGACATTCCTGAACAAGTGTGACGAAGCCGAACGCAGCATGGTGGCTGAATACTACCAGCGCTGCTTCAACGCCGACCCCATGGGCAAGCGCAAGAACTGACTGACAGGAAAGACTGAACATGGCGGAAAGCCCCCGTTCTTCGCAAAAACCTTCCACCGCGACTGAAGCGGCCGACAAGGCCGAAGCGTTCCGGCGTGCGACGATCGGGGCTATCCGCGCCATGGGTGGACGGCCTGACACCAATGTCACCTTCCATTCCGGTAATATGCCGCCGGGGCCTCTGGATCAGGACGGACCGATCCGCCTGCCTCAGCCTTCGCGTCATGCGACGGTTGAGGAAGCCACCCGCATACGTGGCGCCGCCGATGCGGAAGCGCTGAAACTCAGGCATCATGATGCCGATTTTCATCGTTCCCATCAGCCGGATGACGGTGCTGCACGCGCCGCCTACGACGCGCTTGAGCAGGCCCGTATCGAGTCTGTCGGCTCACGCTATATGCTGGGCGTGGCCGCCAATCTGGACCAGAAGCTGGAAGAGGAATGCCGCGCGCTCGGCGTGCCGCACATGTCCAGCAAGGAGCAACTTCCCACCGCTTTTGCGCTTGGACTGCTTGCCCGCGCAAAACTCAGCGGGCGGCCGGTTCCGGAAAGTGTCCGTCCCCTTCTCGATGACTGGAGCCGCACGCTGTCTCCTGATGCCCTGAAGGCCCTTGAGGCCCTCAATGCTGCCCAGGATGATCAGGTCGCCTACTCCAAAGCGTCGCAAAAGCTGATGGCCGCCTGCTCTCTTGTCGAACTCGATAGCGAGCAGCCAGAAAACGATGAAGATGGGGAAGATGATGCGACCGGAGAGGATGAAGACGGCGCGGATGAGCCGCCTGCCTCCCCGGAAGAGCAGCCCTCAACCGATGAAATGGAAGAGGAACAGGCGGCAGCCGAACCTCAGTTAATGGATGGAAGTGGTGAAACCGGCGATCCGGATGAAGCCACAGATTCAGAATCCGGTGATACTGACGGAACCGGTGAACCTTCGGGGCCCAATGAGGGACGACAGGCCACCCCCGGTGACACGGCTGCCGGTTATCACGCCTATACCACCCAGTTTGATGAAGAAGTCGCCGCAGAAGATCTGTGCGATGAAGACGAGCTGACACGTCTGCGCCAGCAACTGGACATTCAACTGGCGTCACTGACCGGTGTCATTTCACGACTGGCCAACCGCCTGCAGCGTAAGCTGCTCGCGCAGCAGACCCGTTCATGGAACTTCGATCTCGAAGAAGGCATCCTTGATGCCGGGCGTCTCTCGCGGATCGTCGTCAACCCGACCCTTTCCCTGTCCTACAAGCAGGAAAGCGAGACGGAATTCCGTGATACCGCCGTCACACTTCTGATCGACAATTCCGGCTCCATGCGCGGACGGCCGATTTCCGTAGCCGCCATGTGCGGCGATATCCTCGCCCGCACCCTTGAGCGCTGTGGCGTGAAGGTGGAGATCCTGGGCTTCACCACGCGTGCATGGAAAGGTGGTCAGAGCCGTGAGAAATGGACGGGCGACGGCAAACCGAAAAACCCCGGACGTCTGAATGACCTGCGCCACATCGTCTACAAGGCGGCGGATACTCCCTTGCGTCGGGCTCGCCGCAACCTCGGACTGATGTTGCGTGAAGGTCTGCTCAAGGAAAACATCGACGGTGAGGCGCTTCTCTGGGCGTCCCGTCGCCTGCGTAACCGCCCGGAGCAGCGTCGCATCCTGATGGTGATCTCGGACGGTGCGCCTGTCGATGACAGTACCCTGTCGGCCAATCCGAGTTCGTATCTAGAAGATCATCTTCGAGAGGTCATCACGGCTATCGAAAGCCGCAGCGAGATCGAACTGGTCGCCATCGGCATCGGACACGACGTGACGCGCTATTACAGGCGCGCCGTGACCATCACGGACGCCGAAGAACTCGGCGGCACGATGATGAAGAAGCTGTCCGAACTCTTCGATGAAGACGCGAAGCGGTCAGCCCGGCGCGGTTAAACCACGCCGGGCAGCAAAAGCGAGAACCGCATCCACCATCCGGTCGACGTCAGCCGCCATTGTTCTGTGATTGACGATGGCGGCACGGATCACGAGCCGACCGTTGATCCGTGTCGTCGAGGGGACCGCCAGACCGGCTATCTGGACGTCCTTCACTATCTCGCCGTTCAGATGGTCAAGCTGCTCATCTGTCAGAGTGCAGTCCCGCAGGCGGAAACAGACAATGTCGAGAGTCACGGGGGCCATAAGTTCAAGCATTGGTTCAGCGTCAACACGAGCCTCAAGATGACGGGCAACCGCACAACAGTGATCCACCATCCGGCCAAGCCTCTGCGTGCCGTAGACTGACAGGGTCGCCCAGACTTTCAGCGCCCTGAACCCCCGGGACAGATCCGGGCCGAGATCGCAGAACCAGGGGGCACCTGCTGCTAGTCCACGATCCTCCCGCGAGAGATAGGACAGAGTCTGGGCAAAAGCCGCGGCATGTTTGGTGGCATCGCGCACGATCACACACCCGGCGTCATAGGGAACCTGCGCCCATTTGTGGAAATCGAACGCAAGACTGTCGGCTCTCTCAAGGCCTGACAACGCCTTTTTGAAATGAGGAGAGAGCGCTGCCATCGCGCCGAACGCGCCGTCTACGTGAAACCAGAGTTCTTCCTTGGTGGCGATTCCAGAGATGACGTCCAGGGGATCGATTGCGCCCACATCGACGGTCCCCGCAGTTCCGACCACAAGGAATGGCTCGAAGCCTGCCTGCCTGTCTGCCGCAATCATGGCCTTTAGAGCCGTCGTATCCATACGGAAAGCATCATCAACAGGAACCAGACGGAGCGCATCAGAACCGAGGCCAGCCAGATCAAACGCCCGACTGATGCATCCGTGGGCGCTACAGGCGGCGTATCCCACCAGCGAGCGCTGGCCCACACCGTTTTGCCGCAGTGACAGGCCATCTTTTGCGGCGCGACTGGCGACGATGACGGCAATAAAATTCGCCATTGAAGAGCCCGTGACAAACAGGCCCGACGCTGTTTCCGGAAAGCCCATCAGGCTGGAGGCCCAGCGAATGACCATGCGCTCGACTTCTACGGGCGCATGATCCCGGCCTCCCAGATTGGCGTTGAGGCCCGCAGCCAGCATCTCCGCCAGCATACCGACGGGCGTGCCGCCCCCATGCACCCATCCCATGAAGCCCGGATGGCGGTTCCCTACGCTGTAAGGAAGGACCATCTGTTTGAACGTTTCCCCAAAGGCCTCTGCATCCATCCCATGTTCGGGAACCGGGGTGTGACGAAAACCGGTCCGTATATCATCGGGCAAAGGCTGCCAGACAGGCTGCTCCCTGATTTCCCGTAGATTATCGAACATCATGTCGAGCATATGATGACCTGTGGCCCGGAGCCTGTCCCAGTCTGCGCCTTGCGGATCGAGAGAAAGAAATGGGTCGGTATCATCCACCATAAAAAGGCTTTCGCAAGAAACTGGCTGACAGGAAACTTAGGTCATCACTGCGCTTTCATACAGGACCAAGGCGGTGAAAACCAAGCAAGCGAAGCTGATACCTGCAAATGACTGATTTCCACAATCTGGAGTGAAGCCAATCATGCTGTTCGACGGTTTTGCTCTCATAATCAGGACTGTGAACGACGTTCCTTACCGCTTTTGTCTTGGGGGCAGTGGCACACTCCTCATGCTCCTGCATGGTCGGCCAGAAACACACGCCATGTGGCATAAGGTGGCTCCAGCCCTTGCAGCCCATTACACAGTGCTGTGCCCGGATCTGCATCCTGAGCGCTCTCTCACCCAGCAGGCTGATGATCTGCTTGGTCTGGCGGATAATCTTGGCCACGAAAGTCTCATTCTGGCAGGGCAGGACTACGGGGCACGGGTCGCGTGCGAAGTGGCTGGGCAGGAACCGTCTCGTGTGAAAGCGCTGGTTCTGCTCGAAGCCCTGCCCGGTCCGGATCACTCCGGTCGGGATGATATGGCTTTTTCCCTGACACAATATGAGAGTTGCTGGTTTGGTCAGCTTCACCCCAAACCGGAAGCCAACGCCGTCCAGATACCTGCTGAATGGCTGGATGATCCTATCGCAGAAAACAGCTTCTTCTCTCCAGAGGCGGTAGAAGACTATCTCTCCGCGCAGGTGTGGCGAAGCGACACACCTTTTTCATGGCCAGTGTCTCGTCCGGATCTACACTGTCCTGTTCTTGTCCTCTGGGGCGCAAAGGGACGTATTGGCGGGTGGTATACTCCCGTTTTACCTTGGCTGGCTGTTTCCACCGGCACTGTGACCGGCCATGCGCTCCCGGCTGAGCATTTTCTTCCGGAAGAAGCACCAGAAGAAACTCTTGCCGCCATTCAGGATTTTCTGAGTAACATCTCATGAACCAGGCACACGGCCTGCCCCTCCTGACGAACAGAAACCCTGATGTTCCTAACCGAACAGCGAGGAAACAAGCGAGTTACCGCTTGAGGTAATGCCAAACAGGCTGAGAGTCGGATCACTTGTTCCATCCGAACCGTAAAGCGAGAGCAATGAAGCCGGTTGCGTTACTGTCTGCGGATTAAACTGAAGGATGGCCAGATAACGCTCTGCATATTTCTGAATGTTTGCTTCAGATGAGAAGTCCGAGGCGTTATATGTTTTTTCAATCAGACGCTTCTGTTCGTCATAATCCAGAACACCGAACTGTGTTGGATTATATCCGCTTACAGTTTCAACAACTTTCAGAAGAGTGGAATCGGACATGATCTGATCGACAGTCATGCCTGTCGTCATTGTTCTTGTGAAGTAGAGAGCATTACCAACACCGGACGTGCTCTGCTGTGCCTCCAGCGCTGTTTCATAGGATTTTTCATCATATTTCGTGACGATCGAATCAACGGTCGACTGATCAGCGAAAGGAGATGTTGTCGAAGCGGAAGAACCACTTGTATCGAATGCAGCAAAAGCTTTAGCGAATGCTGTCCACGCCGCATTGCCTGATTTGGCCGACACGGACTTGGGATCAGTCGGATTCTGCGTAAGGAGGTCTTTCACCAGCGCTGTGGAGTTCTGAATCGATCCAAGCCCATAGGCTCCGAGCACCACAGAAAGCGCCTTGTAGTTTTTCATCAAGGCAGAGGCAGAGGTGATTGTTACGGCGTCTTCCTCAAAAGATGACGTATAGTTTGTTACCGTCGCATCTGTCTTGGCATAATCGGAAGCCGATTTTGCCTCGTCCTTGAGATCATGCTCATACAGGGCGACGGGAGACAGACCGGTGATAATAGAAGACATGGGAGACCTCCATCAGCCGGCTTTTCCGGCGTTTGCGTCCGTCTCGCAGAGTGCCCCACCAGTACTAACAACCAGTTAAAGTCATATACGCAAAACAAATGCCCAAGATTCATTTTAGGCTTGGCGACACGAAATTTTCTTGCTCTTCTGTAACGAACTTCTCCGGGCGGGCTACGTTTTCCAGGAGAAAAGCGGTCAGGAGCACGAATGGGCAACGCTACGCACAAACAGACCGGACCTTCCCCGACTGTCAGCGGACTCTCCGCAAGCACACCGTCTGAAGGGCTGTTCTCCACTTATCAAAACGGACATTTTTTCTGTGAGCTCACCAATACCGGAGCGCCGCTCGATCCCCGGATTGATCTGCTCCGGCAAAGGCTGAACGCCCTTCCTCTGGATGACCTCCGCACCCGTGCGGCACAGGCAGAACAGGAACTCTACAATCTCGGCATCACTTTCACGGTATATTCGGACAAGAACGCCATTGACCGGATACTGCCGTTTGATCTTGTTCCCCGTATCCTGACCCAACCCGAATGGCGCCATGTGGAAGCCGGCGTAAAGCAGCGGGTCAAGGCTCTGAACATGTTCCTGTGGGACATCTATCACGATCAGAACGTGCTCAAGGACGGCATTATTCCCCGTGAACTGGTCGTCGGAAACTCCAATTTCTGCCCCGCCATGATGGGACTGGACGTTCCCGGCGGTACTTACATCCATATCGACGGCACCGACCTTGTGCGCGACGAGACAGGTCGTTTTCTCGTTCTGGAAGATAACGGACGGACACCTTCCGGCGTCTCGTATGTGATCGAAAACCGCCATACGACGCTGCGTGTCATGCCGGATATCGCGTCAGGCATCGACCTCATGCCCGTGGACGAGTACGGCATGCGCTTACAGAATGCGCTCTCGGAAGTCGCCCCTGAAGGTGTGGACAATCCTCAGGTCGTCCTGCTGTCGCCTGGCATCTACAACTCTGCCTATTTCGAGCATGTTTTCCTCGCCCGCGAGATGGGTGTTCCTCTCGTGGAAGGACGCGACCTCGTCACTGAAAACGACCGCGTCTATATGCGCACGACAGCGGGCCTGCGTCCGGTCCATTCCATCTACCGCCGCCTCAACGACGACTTTCTTGATCCGGAAGCCTTTGATCCCTCAAGCATGCTGGGTGTGCCCGGACTGGTGCAGGCCTACCGCAAGGGAAATGTGACCATCGCCAACGCGATCGGAACCGGCGTGGCGGATGACAAGGCCGTCTACGCCTACATGCCGAGAATCATCCAGTATTACCTCTCGGAAGAACCGATCCTTTCCAACGTGGAGACGCATATCTGCGCCGAACCGGAAGGACTGGCCTACACATTGGCCAATCTCGACAAGCTGGTTGTCAAACCCGTTGGTGAATCAGGTGGTTACGGCCTTCTGATCGGCCCGCATGCGACGAAAGAGGAACTCGCGGAGTTCAGTAGCAAGCTGAAGGACGATCCCTCCAACTACATCAGTCAGCCGGTCGTGCAGCTTTCCGTCTGTCCGACACTCTGTGAAAACGGCCTCGAAAATCGCCATGTCGATCTGCGTCCTTTCGCTGTCACCGGCAAGGACACATGGGTGCTTCCGGGCGGTCTCTCCCGCGTAGCCCTGAAGCGAGGCTCGCTCGTCGTCAATTCGTCCCAGGGCGGTGGCTCCAAGGACACATGGGTGCTGGCATCATGACCATTACTGTCGATCCGATCGCAACCCTCCCCCCGCAGCCGCTTCTCTCACGGTATGCGGAATGTTCCATGTGGCTTGCCCGTTATATGGAACGCATTGAAAATCTGGCGCGTATCATCGATATCACCGAGACCTTTGTCCGGTCCGGCGCGATCGATGGCTGGAAGGCCATCATTCAGATCAATGCGGATGAGGAACGATTCTTCAAGGCACACCGCAAATACGCTGCGGAACAGGTTATCTCCTTCTATGTGATTGAAAGAGACAACCCGACTTCGATCGCCGCTCTGGCTCATGCCGCCCGTGAAAACGCCCGTTCCCTGCGTCCGATCATCTCTGTGGAAATGTGGGCGCAACTCAACGTCTTCACCAATTTTATCCGGGACCTGAAAGCCAACGACATCCGCCCCGGCGAAATTTCCACCCTGTGCACGAAAATCAAGGAAGAATGCCAGACCCATACCGGTATTACCGAGGGAACGCTCTATCGGGATCAGGTCTCAGTCTTCTACAATATTGGACGCTATATTGAACGTGCTGATCAGATCACACGTCTGATCGACATCAAATACCACACGCTCCTGCCTTCAGAGGCCGGTGTGGGATCGGAAGTTGATATCAGCCAGTGGTCCGCTCTTTTGCGCTCGGCAGCGGGTTATCATGCTTACAGACGGGTCATGGCGGGCGACATCCGCCCCTCCAGCATCATCGGTTTTCTGCTGAAAAGCGCCGCTTTCCCGCGTTCACTGACGACGAACCTCAGACTGCTTCACAATAGCCTAACACAGCTCCGTCGGGATTATCGCCTGCTTGCCTCGTCCAATATTCTGGAGCGTGTGGAGCATCTCTCCGCCGTACTAGAAAGTCAGACGGCAACCCAGATTATCGTCAGCGGACTGCATGAGTTCTGCGACTGGATCCAGAGCGAGCTTCAGCTGGTTCAGAATGAAATTGCCCAGGCTTTCTGGCCAACGGAACCTGTCCTGGCGACGCCTCTCCAGCCACTGCCGCCGCTTGAGCCACTTCCGGCATTTTCATCGCAGACACAAAGCCAGAGTCAGACCTGAGGATGGTGTTGGGACAATGGTCGGGTTAGGCCCGGCCATTGTCCTTCAGGAGCTTCTACAGCAATTTCGACTCTGCAAAGCTGAGCCATTTACCATTTCCGACAATCACATGATCCCGCACGGTAATGCCCAGAACACTGGCGGCAGAGGCAACCTGTTTGGTCATGGCAAGATCTTCAGCAGAAGGTGACGGATCACCACTCGGGTGATTGTGCACGAGAACAAGTGCGGTCGCCTTCAGTTCAAGCGCCCTGCGTACGACCTCTCTTGGGTAGACAGGCGTATGATTGACCGTTCCCCTCGCCTGCGCTTCATCGGCGATCAATAGTCCGGTCTCGTCCAGAAAAAGGATGTGAAACTGCTCTATGACTTCCCGTGCCAGAACTGCTGACAGATAGGCGTACAGCTTTTTCCGATCAGAAAGAATTTCACTGTCCGCAAGCTGAGACCTCTGGAGCCTGACCGCAGCTTCACGAAAGACGGTTACGGCCGCAAGCATGTACGGCCCAATCCCGGCCACAGAGCGCAAAGCCTGTGTGGAAGCCGTCAGAGTTCCCGCAAATGACCCGAACCGGGCAAGCAGCATTCCTGCCATTACCTTCGGTTCCTCATGTTTCGGCATGGCCAGACGCACCAGCGCCGAGAGGGCGTCAATATCATCCAGAACCGGCAGATCGGTGACAAGACCACTCTCTTCCGGATCTGCCTGCTCGCTGTTATGAAGCGCTCTGGTCGGGTCAGGTGCCAGTTTTGTGTCGCGGACATTCAGGTTGCGAAATGTCGCCCCGTCCGAAAATCCATTACTCACGAAAGACCTCGACGCAAATAGAAAGCATCGAAAGTCTACAGGCATGTTATTTCTGTGAATACCAAATATTTTGTTTTTTTATATAAATAAATACTAAAATTTAGACTTAAACTTAATATGATGTATTTTATAAAATATCCCTAATTATTGAGAAGATTAGTAAGCTTGGACAAATCAAGCCAGAGACTACGGGAATCAAGCCGTTTCATCAGACCATCTTCCTCAAGCTTCCCCAGCGTACGACTGATTGTTTCGACGGACGTCCCCAGATAATCAGCGATATCGGAGCGATCCATGATCAGGTTGAGAACATTCTTCACAGGATCAAAAACTTCCTGCTGCCGACTGCATTCCAGCAGAAAGTCAGCAACCCGCTTCAGCACTCTCTGATGTGTGACAATCAGCAGATGCCGCTGGGAAAGCCGCAACTGCGCCATGGCTCCCACAAGACAATCCTGTTGCAGCCGCGGCTCATGAGCGCAAAGTGCGTCCAGCGCCGCACGCGGTACACGGATAAGCAGGCAATCTGTCAGCGCACAGGCCGAGTTCAGATAAACGCCGTTCTCTCCCAACCCGAACGGCTCGCCCGGCATGTAGAAAGCGACGATCTGATTTCTGCCGTCCGCAAGCTGATGAGCAACACGCACGGCACCTGAGTGCGGAATATAGATATACTGTGCGGGCGTCGCCTGAGCGAAAATCTGTTCCTTACACTCGTAGGAAACGAGTGAGGCGATCTCCGCCAGTTCCTTCTGAACCACACTGTCCAGAATCAGGAAGCCATCCTTGTCAATACGGTCCGCAGGCCAGTGTCCCACGGCGCAGATACGGACTTTCGGCAAAGCGACGGCAAGGATCTTCATCGAAACCTGTAAGACTGAAGAAGCTGAAACGCAAAAGCCGACACTTGAGAAGTGTCGGCTCCATGGGAATGGTCAGATCTGTCCGCAGAACAGAGTCAGCAGACGCGGTGCACCCAGTTATGAGTGTCTTTCACACGACCACGCTGCGTCCCGATCAGAGCTTCCCGCAGGGCGCTTGTCACCGGACCCGGACCTTTTCCGCCCGAAATCTTCACTTCGCCGCCATTCTTGCTGCGCACTGTGCCAATCGGAGAAACTGCCGCCGCCGTGCCGCAGGCGAAGGTCTCGGTCAGACGACCGGACTTGGCATCCGCGAGCCACTGATCGACGGAATACGCTTCCTCACGCACCGTCATACCCTTTTCACGCGCGATCGTCAGGATCGAATCACGCGTAATACCGGGCAGAATTGTTCCGGTCAGGGCTGGCGTACTGATAGAGCCGTCATCAAACACGAAGAAGATGTTCATGCCGCCCATCTCCTCGATGTAGCGGTGTTCGACAGCGTCAAGGAACACGACCTGATCGCACCCTTCGGCCTTGGCTTCCGCCTGCGCCAGCAGGGAGGCGGCATAGTTGCCACCGCATTTCGCAGCACCAGTACCACCGGGAGCCGCACGCGTGTAGGTCTCGGAAACCCACACAGTCACAGCGCCGGAGCTGAAATAGGCTCCCACAGGCGCTGCAATCACCAGAAACAGATATTCTGATGCCGGCTTGACCCCAAGAAAGGCATCATTGGCGAACATGAAAGGGCGGATATACAGGCTGGCATTCTCGCCAGACGGCACCCAGTCACGATCCGCCTTCACCAGTTCATCGACAGCCCGCATGAACAGGGCGTCCGGAAGCTGCGGCATAGCCATACGTTCCGCCGAAGAGCGGAAACGGCGGGCATTGGCGTCCGGACGGAAGATGGCGATGCCATTATCCTCTGTCCGGAAAGCCTTCATGCCCTCAAAGATTTCCTGAGCATAATGCAGGACCGCAGCGGATGGATCGAGCGTCAGCGGACCACGCGGCATGACTTTTGCGTCGTGCCAGCCCAAGCCGTCCTTGTAGTGGATCATGACCATATGATCGGTTGCAATCCGCCCGAATGCCGGGTTGGCCATGAGCTCCGCCCGCTTTTCCGGGGACGTGAGGTTAGGATGCGGAAGGGTTTCGAAGCTGATGTCCTCGGCGCTACTCACGGCCTGCTCTCCTGCCCTGTCAACGGGCTTACCTATGGTTTCATGGCCCTCAGGGCCGATATTGCGCCACACTTGAGCGGAAATTCCCCTTTTGGGCAATCCGGTCGCAACGCAATTCTGCCGACTGTTTCCAATGAGGTGACCGATTGGTCAATCCCTTGGGAACCGCTCTTCAGGCATGAACATGCTTCAGGGCAGCCTGAAGCTGTCTGGAAACAAGGCCCGGCAGTTCGGAAGGTGTTTCGGCAATGGCCTCCGCACCGGCTTCGATCAGTTCGCCTTCTCCACCATACCCCCACGCAATGCCAATCGCACGGATGGCATTGGCATGCGCGCCGGAAATATCGAACCGGCGATCACCGAGCATGATGGCGTGATGCTTTTCAATGCCGTGGTCCGACAGGACCGAGCCGATCAGTTCCGGCTTTTCCGCACCGCTGTCATCCGGTCGAGCGCCATAAATTTCCCGGAACTCTCCCAGCAGCCCTGCACGTTCAAGAATGGCGCGGGCCAGCGCCTTGGGTTTTGATGTCGCAATATAGAGGGTAGCGCCCGCCTCTTTGATGGTCGCGATCGCCTCCCGCATTCCGGGGAAAACCGGTGTCTGGAACATGCCTTCAGCTTCGTAATGCCGCCGGTAACACGCCATCGCGTCGTCGCACCGATCATCGCCATAATGGCGGAGAACTTCTCCGATCAGATCTCGCAGCGGAGGACCAACAACCCAGGTCAGATCCTGATCCAGATCAGGTTCATGACCAAGCTCACGGATCACTTTCCGGATTGTTGCTATGATCCCTGCGCGGGAGTCGATGATTGTTCCATCAAGATCGAAAAGGACCGAGGAACCGGCGAGAGGATGCGCTGTCATGGTTGCAGTTGAATACGCATCCGGGCCGCCGTCAATGCAGCGTTTCCTGCAGGAGCTCTTGTAGGATCGTCCGGGCTGACTGTAGCGTGCCCGACCGTGGATGGTGTCCGACAGGCCTACGCTCAATACGGCAGACCCGGACACGATCAGAAACTCTGGAGATCGCCTATGTTCAGCCACGTCATGCTTGGCAGTAACGACATCGAAAGATCACGCAAATTCTACGACGCCATCTTCACGGCAATCGGTGGAACACCGGGAACCCTGAACCCGAAAGGTCGCCTCGTTTATACCCACAAGGGCGAACGCCTTGTGATCGGCAAACCGCTCAACGGTGAACCCGCCACCGCAGGTAACGGCTCGACCATCGGTTTCGCCATCGAGACACCGGAGAAAATCGACGCCTGGTGGAAAGCTGGCGGTGAGAACGGCGGCACCCAGATCGAAGATCCGCCGGGCGTGCGCAAGAACCCTGCTGGCGACATGTATCTCGCCTATCTGCGCGATCCCGACGGCAACAAGCTGTGCGCCCTGCACTCCATGTAATTCTGTTTCGTCAGCCGGTATCGGATTTTCCGATACCGGTGACACGGTCCATTTCTATTTGAAACGACAGGGCTGATCGCTGGTCGGCGTCTCATCAGTCTGGATGACCATCAGTTCGACGGGACCAACCCCCACATTTCCTGCGTCATGCCCGATACGGCCCTGCTGGTCCTTGCGGCTGAGCTGATCCTCACCCAGCGAGACTTCACCCGGTCCCATGACCACCTTGTGCCCGTCCATGGCCGTCACATACCATGAGCCCTTAAGCGGAATGATCCACTGCACTTTCGGGTCCGGATGCCACACACCGTTCCAGTGCGCTGGCTGCACAGTGAAGATCACCTGAGCCGGACCTTCCTTCAGCCGGTTCTGCCACTGCGGTCCCGCCGGTTTCGACATGGTTTTCAGATCGAAATCACGGATCGGACAGCGTGTCATATGGCTGATACCGTCGTGATCGCTCCAGTTATGCCAGTACCACATGGTTGGGCTAGGCGGTGTCTCGTCAGCCAGCGCCATTCCGGTCATGCTGAGGATGCCGATCAGTACGGCAAAAACTGTGTTGCGCTTTATCATTCTGCCTTCTCCGACTGCCTGCGCGGCGGCTGGTAGCGTTTTTCCGGCGACACCGCATCGAAGCGCTCCCGACTGGGGGTGGCGAGCAGTTCCACGATCATTCCCCACGGCGTCTTTCCGTAGCAGAACAGATTGCCCGGCCCTTCTTCCAGTGAGGGCTGCTTCTGCGGTTCTGTCATCAGGACACCACCAGCTTCAGTGAAACGGGCGCATCCTGCTTCGATATCATCCACATAGACTGCAAAATGCTGAAGCCCGAAATCACTGGGACGCAGGGCGGCATGCTGCTCCGGTCCGTGCATTTCAAAAAGCTCGATACAGGGCCCCTGCCCCAGCGCCACCATGCACATTTCTTTCACGACCGTTCCGGGCACAAGGTCGAGGATCTTCTCGACCCTGCTTCCTTCCTGCGGGTGATCCGGCGTCACATTACGATAAAGCGGAACCGCTCCGAAGGCCTGTTCCAGAAAACGAAGAGCCGCGTCGATATCGGGAACAGTGACGCCGACATGATCAATCCCCCGCGGCAGACCTGACTGATCCTGAGCCTCTTTCATGCTTGCTCCTCCCGGTTATCTGTAAAAACAACGGAGCCTGTGCCGGTCAGTTGCATATAAAACCCGATGACCGGAACCGATGCCCTCGACGCACGCACTCTCTCCGGCCTATTTCTTGTCCCGTTTCAAGAATAGGGTGACGCATCGTCATCCTGACTGACAGGAGACCGGCCTGCGCCGGGAAACATGCTCATGACTGCTGCCATTGAACGCCGTTTTGAAGCGGCCCGTGCCGTTGTGGATGATGCCGCACGACTGGCCCTTTCGATGAGACCGCCTCCGGGCGGACCGGTGGGCACGCAGAAATCCGCTCAGGATTGGCTGACTGAAGCAGATGGCGCGGTTGAAGCATTCATTTCCAAACGCATGGCGACTCTCTTTCCGGATGACGGATTTCAGGGCGAGGAAGAAGGCGCGACACGCAGCGGGAGCCTGCGCTGGGTTGTTGATCCCATCGACGGCACTTCCAACTTCGCGCGCGGACGCAATCGCTGGTGCGTCTCGCTCGGCCTTCTGGAAGATGATCGTCCGGTTGCCGGTATCGTCTGCGCCCCTGCTCTTAGCGAGACCTATACCGGACTGATCGGCAAGGGCGCTTTCCTGAACGGCAAACCCATCAAGGCATCTCCCGTGAGCGACACGCACAGCGCCATGATCGAGATGGGCTGGAGCAATCGGGTGCCGAAACCAGTTTTCATGGAGAAGATCGGGACCATTCTGGACTCTGGCGCAATGCCGCGCTCAGGCGGTTCCGGAGCGCTGGCGTTGACCGATGTGGCCTGCGGCCGACTGGATGCCTACATCGAAATCGTTATCAATCTCTGGGATGTCGCCGGTGCTCTTCCCATTCTGGCAGAGGCTGGCGCAAAGGTTTCTCCCTTTCTCCGGGACGGCGGTCTGACGGGCGGCGCGACCATTCTCGCCGTCGCTCCGGGTATTGCAGAAACACTGTCAAAGGCCGTGAATATCCCGCTGATCTGAAGTGGCAGCCGGGTGGCAGAATGCCATCCGGCGATCTGCCTTGACATTCGTCATGTAACCGATGGCTACAAAACTATTACCTTTCATGTCCCAAACAGGGTTCTCGTCGGCACGTCCGCACGATAACCTCCGGCCCATGTCATTTTCGAATGACGACAAGGAGTTTGAAACATGAAGAAAATTGCACTCTCTCTCATGCTGGCAGCCGGTCTGGCGACAGCGCCGACATTCGCTCACGCAGCATCGGCCCATGTCGCCTGGGAGAAGTACAAGGCTGGTCGTTCCCTGAAGCATCTGTCCGCTGACGGTCAGCGCGCTTTCGGTGACCTGATTCAGGCCCATGACCTGCTTGCGGCAGGCAAGACGGAACAGGCCATCCCGTTCCTCTACGATGCGAGTAAAAGCCTGACAGCAGCTTCAAAAGCAGACAAAAAGTTTGTTGCGGCTGAAGCTTCCCTGACACCGGCGCCTCAGCATCCGGCAGCACCGGGTCACACCCCTTCCAGCACACAGGAAACCTGGATCCCTGTCGGTGGTGAATTCGTGGAAACAGAAACCCTCGCTCCCGAGAAAAAAGCTGCTGTCGCAGCCGCCAATGGTCAGCTCAAGGCAGGCAAGGCACCGCAGGCCGCAGAGACCATGCAGGTTGTTGATGACAAGCTGGATTTCATCGTGGCTCTGGCCCCGCTGAATGCGACACAGGGCGCAGTGAACCGTGCGCAGGTGTTTACGGAAGGCCACAACCCGCAAGACGCACTTGATGCGGTGACACAGGCGCTGAACGGCCTCGTGTTTGTTGATGATAGCCTTCTTGATGCGCAGGCTGCTCCCGCAGGCGCTCCTGCCGCTGCTTCTGCTGCTTCTGCTGCACCAGCAGCCTCTGTGGCGACACAGCCCGCAGCCAAAGCTGCCCAGTAAGACCGGTACGATTACTCCTGATCATCCAGTGTGAAGATCAGGAGTAATTTTTTAAGGTTTGATTCCCGTGAGCAGTCAGGCTGCCACGTTCCGGTTTACTTCGGTCAATCGGGGCAAAGTGGACTCTGTTCCCTGTACAGTTCGGGACAATGTCCGAAAAACCATGCGCCTGTATTTGAAGACCATACAGACGCCTGACTCTTCTCTCAAAAACGCTTCGACGACGTAACCACTGAGGCTCGCGCGATTTCGTTGGCGCGCTTGGCGGCCAGTTTACGCTCCTTGCGCTCTCTCATGGCCATCCGCTCGTAACGGATACGCTGACGGATCCAGTTCAGAACGCCCGAGAACATCAGCACCATAATGCCGACAAAGGTCCAGCCATCCAGCGGCTCCTTAAAGACGATGTAACTGAGCACGACACCCCAGACCATCTGGCTGTATTGCGGCAGAGCCACACGGTTTGCAGGGGCTTTCGCCGTCGCCATCATCATCAGCAACTGACCAAGCGCCGCCAGAAAACCGTAGCCAAACAGGAAGATCCAGTCTTTGACAGACGCAGGCCATGTCGCATGCACGCCCATCAGGATGCCGTTTCCAACAATAGGCCCGATGAGGCTGGAACCGAACAGGGACAGACGGGTCTTTTCACGGTCGGCAAGACGGTAGGCGATCACGCTGCCTGCATTCGCAAACGCTGCCAGCAGGGCGCACAGATGTCCGAAATGCAGGGCACGGAAGCCGGGACGCAGCACGATCAGCACCCCGACAAAGCCCAGAATGACCGCAAGCCAGGCCCAGAACGTAACCTTTTCCTTCAGGAAAACGACCGAGATCACTGTCACGAACAGCGGCATCAGGAACATCAGCGAGAGAGCTTCCGGCATAGGCAGAAGCATGAAAGCTTCCACGCTGGCCGCTGTCGCGACGAACACACAGATCGCTCTGAGGAACCACATTCTCCACAGCTGAGGACGTACGATATCGAGATAGGATTCCCCCTTCTGCCGGATGAACGGCAGAATCAGGAAACCAAAAATACCGCCAGAAAAGGCGACTTCAAACGGATCCAGAGAGCCTGCCAGCAGTTTGGAGAACGCGTCGCTGATGGAGAACGCCGCATAAGCTCCAAAGGCGAGCGTCATTCCGGTGAAGAGGTCTCTCGGAGTCATGGAAGTTCGTACGCCGTATGCTGGAGAAATGAGAAAAACTGTCGGGCAGGCCTGAAACAGGGAGCCGCGTATAATCGTCGCGCCATATAACGTCACGCACTATTATGAGGCAGACACAAAAAAAATTTACACCCTGTTTTTCTGCACTACGAAATACGCAGGTCTCCGCAAGAAATAGCCATCAGCCATTTCAAATAACGTTAACTCTAAAATTTTATATTGCTTATATGAAAACTGAATAGAGCATCAGTCCAACATACACTCGTGTGTCAGAAACACTTCACAATAAGATATATATTATATACGATTTTTATCGGGAAGCATGACCACTCCCCGATAATCGGCCTTATTCGACCGTAACAGACTTCGCCAGATTGCGTGGCTGATCCACATCCGTGCCTTTGAGCAGGGCCGTTTCATAGGCCAGCATCTGCACGCCGATCGTCTGGATGATGGGCGTAACAAACGGATGCACCTTGGGCAGCGCGATCGTCTGTTCGGCGATGGCGGACAAACGGTCTGCCCCGGCCTCATCAGTAAAGGCCAGTAGACGACCGCCACGAGCCTTTGCTTCCTGCAGATTGGACAGGGTTTTGTCGAACAGAACGCCGGACGGCACAGTCGCGACGATGGGAACCGTGCGGTCAATCAGGGAAATCGGTCCGTGCTTCATCTCGCCAGCGGCATAGGCTTCGGCATGGATGTAGGAGATCTCCTTGAGTTTCAGCGCACCTTCCATCGCGACCGGATAGGCGCTGCCTCGGCCGAGATAGAGCACGTCCCTAGCCTCGGCCACCACGGACGCCATCTTGCGAATGGCGTCATCATGCGTGAACACCTCAGCAGCGCGGCTGGGCAGATCAAGCAGGGCGGACACCAGCTCTTCCTCGCCCGTCTCGTCCAGCTCCCCACGTGCGCGGGCAATCGCGATGGTCAGACAGGCCAATACGGTCAACTGCGCTGTGAACGCCTTGGTCGAAGCCACGGAGATTTCCGGCCCCGCGACCGTGCCAAGCACCACATCACTCTCACGCGCCATGCTGCTATGTTCGGCATTCAGAACGGAGAGGATCGGCAAACCGGCATTTTTCAGCCCACGCATTGCAGCCAGAGTGTCCGCCGTCTCACCCGACTGGGAGATCAGAATACCGAGCGAACCCGGCGTCAAAGGCGGATTGCGGTAGCGCATCTCGCTGGCGACATCGATGTCCACCGGGAGGCGAGCGATTTCTTCCAGCCAGTAACGCCCGACAACACCCGCGAAAAACGCCGAACCACAGGCCGTGATGACAGCGCGAGGCAAGCTGGCGAGGTCGAACGGCATCTCCGGCAGCACCACCTTCCGGGTCGCCGGGTCGATCATGCGCTGAAGCGTCTGCCCGATCACCAGCGGGTGCTCGTGCAGTTCCTTTTCCATGTAGTGACGGTAGCCGTCCTTGCCGACCGCACCGGCAATGAGAGCCGTCGTCTGAATGGTCCGTTCGACACGCTCGCCGGAGTGATCGAAGAACTCGGCCCCTTCCCGGCTGAGGACAACGCAGTCACCATCATCAAGATAGGCGATACGACGTGTCAGAGGCGCCAGCGCGAGACTATCGGAACCGAGGAACATCTCCCCCTCGCCAAAGCCTACGGCAAGCGGTGCGCCGTGACGCGCGCCGATCATCAGCCCTTCGTGCTCGGCGAAAATCATCGCGACGGCATAAGCGCCTTCCAGACGGCGAAGCGCGGAAAAAGCGGCCTCACGCGGTGACTGGCCAGCCCCGAGATAATGATCGACCAGCTTGGCGATCGTCTCGCTGTCCGTTTCGGTCTCGAAACTCTGGCCTTCGGCCTCAAGCTCCGTCCGCAGGGTCTCGAAATTCTCGATGATGCCGTTATGGACGATGGCCACACGGGCCGTGCCATGCGGATGCGCGTTGTTCTCGGTCGGCGCGCCGTGCGTGGCCCAGCGGGTATGACCGATGGCGGTCTTGCCGTGCAGCGGAGCCTGCTCCAGCACCTTGCCGAGATTGTCCAGCTTGCCCGCGGCACGACGGCGCTCGATATGACCGTCCGCGTTCAGTGTGGCGATGCCAGCCGAGTCATAGCCTCGATATTCCAGCCGCCGCAGACCTTCAAAGACGATCGGCGTTGCCTGTCTGTGTCCTACGACGCCACAGATACCGCACATCAGCCCTGTTCCTTCTTTGCCCGGAGCGCTGCACGGAAGCGTGCGGCCCATCCAGTTTTATTTGTCTGCACCCCACGCGCAACCGCCATTGCGTCCGGCTCCACATCACTTGTGATGACACTTCCCGCCGCCACCAGCGCACCGTCGCCAATCGTCACCGGTGCGACGAGGATGGAATCGGAGCCGATAAAGGCGTTCGCACCGATGGTCGTGCGGTGCTTGAACACGCCATCATAATTGCAGGTGATCGTCCCGGCTCCGATATTGGTGGCCGCACCGATGCTCGCATCGCCGAGATAGGTGAGATGATTGGCCTTCGCGCCGTTACCCATGGTGGTGGCCTTGAGTTCAACGAAGTTACCGACGTGGCACCCCTCACCCAGCGTCGTGCCGGGTCGCAGTCGCGCATAAGGGCCGACCAGCGATTTCGGCCCGACTTCGCACTGCTCCAGATGGCTGAACGCCTTGATCTCTGCACCGGAACGCACCGTCACACCTCGTCCGAAAACCACGTTCGGCTGAACGACGACGTCCGGCTCCAGCACCGTATCAAACGAGAAGAATACGGTCTCCGGCGCGGTCAGGGTTACGCCACGCTCCATCGCCTCACGACGCAGACGGCGCTGGACCGTGGCCTCGGCGTCCGCCAGTTCGACGCGGGAGTTTACGCCTAGCAGTTCGCTTTCCGGCGCTTCGACGGCACGGATGATACCACCCTCTTCCCGCACGATGCCGACCACATCGGTCAGGTAGTATTCGCCTTTGCTGTTCGCATTGCCGACCTTGTGCAGCCACTCACGGAAACGGGTGGCATCGGCGCAGAAGACACCGGCATTGCACAGATCAACGGCACGTTCGGCCTCTGAGGCATCAGCCCATTCGACGATTTTTTCGACCGTGCCATCATTATTAAGGATCACACGACCGTAGCGACCCGGATTGACCGGGCGCATGGCCAGCAGAGCGAGGTCTGTCCGTTCGGTTTTACTCCGACGCGTGTCGAGCATGCGCTGGAGCGTCTCGGGCGTGATGAGCGGATTGTCGGCGTAGAGAACCGCCACATCACCATCACCAAACAGATCTTCTGCCTGAAGCGCTGCATGAGCCGTGCCAAGACGGTCATGCTGGATCACCGTCGCATGAGGCGCGGCACAACGGGCAAGATCATCCATATCAGGACCGATAACGACAACGACGCTGTCAAACACCTTGGCCGCGCTGGCGATCAGGTGGCTCAGCATGGGTTGCCCCGCCAGCGGCTGAAGCGCCTTTGGCAGTGATGAGCGCATCCGCGTGCCGAGACCGGCTGCGAGGAGAACGGCTGTGGAAGAACGGTTTACGGACGATTTTGTCATAGCTTTCTGGCGGTAAGCCACTGTCGGGAGACTGTCAAACCCGTGAGGTATGTTTCTGTTTCACTTCGCGTTACTCTCATTTTCCGAACACGGTGAAGAAGAAAGCAGCATTTCATGCGACTGATGGTTTTTGACCTCGACGGCACGCTTGTAGATTCACTGCATGATCTCTCGGACTGCGTGGGGCTGTTACTAGCTGAATATGGTCTCCCTGCCCCATCGCAGGACGCCGTTCGGAGCATGATTGGCGACGGCGTGGGCAAGCTGGTCGAGCGGGCGCTCGATCACGCGAACGCAAAGGACATTGACCGACAGACCGCGATTCACCGCTTCATGGAAATTTACGGGCCGCGTGTGACGGAACGATCCCGCCTGTTTCCCGGCACGAAAGAAACGCTAAATCGCCTCGCAGAAAACAGCTGGACGCTGGCGGTCTGCACCAACAAGCCTGTTGCAGCAGCGAACAATATTCTACGGACATTTGGTATTCTGGATCTGTTCGCCGCTGTCGGTGGCGGAGATTCCTTCCCTGTCCGCAAACCCGACCCCGCGCATCTTCTGGGCACCATCGCTCTCGCCAAAGGCACGGTCGCCCGCTCAATTATGGTTGGCGATCATGCCAATGACATTCTGGCGGCGCGTAGAGCGGGCGCGAAATCGATCTTTGCCCGTTGGGGATATGGCCTCCCCGCCTATGCCGATGGCGCAACGGCTGAAACGGACCGGATTTCAGACATACCGGTCATCGCCGATACACTCCTGAAAGATTCCTGAAGTCATCACCTCCGGCGATCATGTCAGGCCGAAGTCTGGCGACCATGCAGGCGTGCGTTCAGCAGGATAAGGGTAAGAACCACAAGAGATGCGCCGCCGACCGTCAGCATTAGCACTGGAGCCAGACCTTTTCCGAACAGGGACGCCATCCTGGTCTGGAGCAGTGCGTTGCTGGCGGCGATCAGGTTACCGCACTGATAGGCCAGACCGGGGAATGTCGCGCGGACGGATACGGGCGAAAGTTCGCTGAGATAGGCTGGCACCACGCCCCACGCGCCCTGCACGCAGAACTGTACGCACACGGCTCCTGCCGCCAGCCAGACAACGGAATGGGAAAGCGCCCAGATCGGCAGAAACGGCAATGTCAGCAGGGCCGCCAGCGCAATGCTGTATTGGCGACCAATCTTTTGGGACAGCATCCCGAAAAACAGCCCGCCAACAATGGCGGCAATATTATACAGCACGACAACGAGCGTGATGGTGGGATGCGAAAGACCGCGTTCCAGCCCCAGAAATATCTTCGGATACAGGTCCTGCGACCCATGACTCATAAAGTTGAATGCGGTCATCAGAGCCACGGCGAACAGGCACAGGCCCACATTATCCCGTATCACCGGCCAGAGTGCGGGCGCACGGGTGGAGGTCTGTTTCTGTCTGGTTCGCAGCCATTCAGGACTTTCGGGCACGCGGAGCCAGATATAGACCGCAGCGACCAGCGCGCTGCCCCCCAGAACGAACAGTCCGCGCCAGCCCATGACGGGTAGCATCAGAAAAACAAGAGACGCGAGCAGGTAGCCCGCAGGATAACCGGCCTGAAGAATTCCCGACGCAGCCCCCCGCCATGACGGCGGAACGCTTTCCATGATCAGGGACGTTCCCACGCCCCATTCTCCGCCCAGCGCAATACCGAACAGGGCGCGCAAAATCAGGAAAACCGTCAGATTGGGGGAAAAGGCAGAAAGCACTTCGATCAGGGAATAGACAGTGATGGTCGTGATCATCACCGGCTTGCGGCCATACCGGTCAGCCGCCCGTCCACACACAAACGCGCCGACAGGACGTGTCAGCAGAGTCAGTGTCGGCGCGAGCAGGACACTTTCCAGCGGAACATGAAAACTTCTTGCAACATCATCAAGTGTAAAGAGGACAATAAAGAAATCACAGGCATCGAGCAGCCACGCGAGGAGGGAGGCAATGACGACATGACGTGCGGTTGTCAGGTCGTATTCATATCCCCCCTCCCTTATGGAGCCTGAGGAAGGAGCCATCGCCTGTCCGGTCATGTACGTTCTCCGGCGGGTTCCGCCAGAAACCCCACTCTTTTCTGTTTTATCCGGATCAGGTCGACGACCTAGAACGCAGCCTGCACCCGCCCGGCAAGAGCATTGCCACTCCGACCGAGGATATTGAAGGTCTGGCTGTTACGGCTGACAGAGAAGTGAGAATAATCCAGCGTAAGACGGAAATGCTGGCTCAGATACCAGTTTACGGCGCTCTCCCATGTCGTGGAGCGGCCGCCTCGAAATCCCGTCAGTGCATCAGGGTGGTCGTTGAGATTGGTTTCGTCCCATCGGGCAGACAGTTCCATCGCTCCCCAGTGATTCTGGAACGGATCAAAATCTTCGGTGATACCGGGCGGCAGAAAAGAGGCTCTCTTGACGTCGAAGGCGCGGGCGTGGCCGAACAGGGTATAACTTACCGTGACATACCATCCGTCGAACCCAAGAGAGGGCTGAGCAAGACCCGCGAGTTGCGACCGGTTGACGCCGATATGGAAATACTCGCTTTTCACCAGCAGCCTTTTCCACCGCACGCCCAGTTCCGGACCGACTGACCAAACAGAACTGGTGTTCGGGATGCTGGCGGTCAGCAGGTGGTCCTGAGACAGCGGCACGTTGCCGGTGGGCGGCGACATCTTGAATACCCTCCCCGCCGCGCTCTCGTTCCTCTTGAAGCTGTCAGACGTGCCGACCCCGACCATAACGTCCATATCCCGGCTGACATAGGGGCGACCGACAGCGCGGGCGACCGCGCCCGTCTGGCTGTCGCTGATAGTGGCGTCAGTGCTCCTGTCGCCGAACTGCTGCCCGGTGAACCACGCGCTCACGAACCACTGTTTCTCATAATGCAGTCCCCCGACACTGAACCGCCAGGCATTGGCCGCGATATTACGCACGATGTCGATGACCGACGGGCGTTCCAGCAGTGTCAGCCCCCCTGAACGCTCGGCGCTTTCCTCGGATTCACGTGGTTCGTAGTATCCCACGGTCAGTTCCGTGTTGCGCAGACCGGCGTAATTGAGGTTGGCCTCGTATATTCCAATCTTGCCGTCCGCCACGCCCGAGCCAAAATCCGGGGTCACGTTCGCCACCCAGTCCTTGTAGCGAAAGGTGAGGAAGAGACGCATCCGTCGCGCATTCTCCGTAAAACCGGGAAAACGCCCTTTTGGTTCTCCTCCCCGAGGCGCCATCCCGAGATAGCCACCAAAATCCTCCTGAAACCCCAGACCGGCCGAGAAGGCGTACCGGCCATCTTGCGTCGCAATGGTCGGACGTCCGTTGGGAAAGCCTACTCTCATCCCTCCGACCTGAACGACCTCGGACCGTGCGGTCGCCGCCTTGAAGTCCTTCCATGACGACACAATCCCCGAATCGGGAGGCGTTCTCCTGATGTCGGGCGGCCCGGCGAAGACGGGTGCTTCCCTTGCCCCAGCGAAACGTATCCCCGGCTCAGGAACACCGTTCCAGTCATACGCACGAGATGCGGAAGAAACGCCATGTCTCACGGAAACAGCAGGATGCGTGCCGGTGATGACGCGACGCATCTTCCTCAGCTCCGCACGCATTTCGGCGACTTCCCGACGCAGCGCAATGATATCCGGGTCGGTAGTTTCCGCCTGTGCCTGAGACGAGAACAGAAAGGCTCCACTCCACAGGATCGGACATGTGGCCGTCAGGATATCAGTGAGAAAGGTAGTCGCTCCCCTACGTCTTGCGAGAGGATTTCCAGGGACATTCCGCCCATCCTGAACTTTTATTTTCGCTGACATTGCCTCATGACCAGAAACCACTGCCAGACGATGATAACGAACTGAAACGAATTACATGGCAGTCAACAGAGAGTCTTTCACACTTCTCCTCAATTGAGGCAATATAGTCACCGTTTTTTGAGCAATATCCCGGCACCACCCTCATCCTGAAACTGAATTGAAAAAGTTGTTCAATATAAAAAGAAATTAGCAAAATATTATCGAACACATTAAACGATCTGCAACATCCTGAGAGTAATCTGGTCCGAACAGATCAAGGTCGGATGAGTGCACGCTTCCCATACTTCCCCTCACGTTTTCATCGCCACTCCCTGCTTCGGCGGACTGGTCACGCAGACCTACATGCAGTCCATCATCGGCTGCATGGCCATGGCGCAGCATCATGGGATCGAGCTGACCCTTTCGCTCGTGGGAAATGATGCGCTGATCACACGTTCGCGCAATACGTTGCTGCATCAGTTCTTCACCCAGAGCGACGCGTCGCACATTCTTTTTGTGGATAGTGATATCGGTTTCGCGCCGGATGCCGTGCCGCGTCTTGTCGCTGCCGGAAAGGATCTCGTCGCCGGGCTGTATCCCCTCAAGGATCGCTACTGGGATTCGTTCACGAATGTCCTCACCAAAAGAGGCGAGCCAACGGAAACGGCATCCCTGCGCTATGTCGGTGAAAGCGCCTCGCTTCATGAAAAGCACCCCGACGACGGCACGGATGCGGGGCTTGTCAAGGCGGGTTACGCTGGAACAGGCTTCATGCTGATTTCCCGACAGGTCGTGCAGCGTATGATCGAAGCCTATCCGAAAACACGTTACAAGCGGATCGACGCACCGGTTGGACAAGACAATTCAGCCGCCGTTGAGACAGACGCCTATGCCCTCTTTGATTGCATGATCGATCCTGAAACCGGCACCTATCTCAGCGAGGACTTCACCTTCTGCAAACGCTGGCGTGATCTTGGTGGGGAAGTCTGGCTCGATACCGGACTGAAACTTTCCCACACCGGCGCATCAACCTTCACGGGTGATCCTTCGCTGCGTCTGGGCATTGTCAAAGGCAAATAAGAAATCCGAAACGGGAGCAGACCGAATTAGAAATCCGGCATTGCTCCCGACAGCATACCGCCCTGCCTCAAGGGGGCTACTCTGCGAGCAAGACCGGTCACATCATCCGTCTCGACCATCAGACCGCAGACCGTAGCCTCTCCTTCCGCTGGTTGCAGGCGCTCCCCCGGCATCTTGCGGACAAAGCGCGCAACAGCAGCCTCTTTCTGCATGCCGATGACACTGTCATAATCGCCGCACATCCCCGCATCGCTCTGAAACGCTGTTCCTGCCGTGAGAATACGGTGGTCAGCGGTCGGGGTATGCGTGTGAGTGCCCACCACCAGCGAGACCTTGCCGTCCAGCACATGGCCGAGCGCCCATTTCTCACTGCTGGCTTCCGCATGCACGTCAACCACGGCCGCCTGTACCGTGACACCAAGGCGATGCCTGGCAAGCAGTTCCAGCGTCAGACGAAACGGATCATCAAGCGGGTCCATGAACAGGCGCCCCATGACATTGACCACAAGCGCCTTACGTCCATCAGCAAGCGTGACCACCGTGCTGCCCTGCCCCGGCGTGCCGGGAGGAAAGTTCAGCGGCCTTACAACCGCAGGCATCCCGTCAATTTCCCCGATAAGATCACGACGGTCCCATGCGTGATTGCCAAGCGTGATGACATCGACACCACATCCCATCAGATCGCGTGCAATTCCGGGGGAAAGTCCAAAACCGTGACTGGCATTTTCAGCATTGACGATTACCAGATCGAGAGACAACTGACGACGCAGTTCCGGCAGGCGTGTCGTCACACCATCGCGGCCGCTCCGCCCGACAATATCCCCCAGAAACAGAATTCTCACGACATGACTCTCACAATGATCTCCGGCTTCCATAAACGCTGATGGACGGGAATGTAATAACGCGGCAACCTGCCTACGGCTGAAGGTTCTCCGCAGGGATGATGTCTTCTTTTTCGGTGACAATAACCGGCAACGGCACATCAAACGGCCCCACCGGGATATGGGGCACTTCCTGTACAGAAAAAGCATAGCCTATCGCGCAGGCATCGGGCAAAGCCGCGAGCGTACGGTCATAATAGCCGCCGCCATAACCAAGTCGGTATCCCCGCCGATCAAAAGCCAGCATCGGCACCAGCACAACATCCGGCACATCAATCGGACCATCCGGACACACGGTTCCGAATCGCCCTTCACGCATCGGACAGTCCGGATCCCATTGCCGAAAAAGCAGCGGTGATCCTTTAGGAGGCGTCTCGGGCATCAGAATCTGCCAACCCTGCTCATGCAACCGATGAGAGAGAGGGCGTAGATCGACCTCGTCCGGCATGGGCCATACGCAGGCGATCCGTGAGGGAGCTAGCGTGCGAAGCCGGGCGTAAAGTCGGTCACATAATGTGGTGGAGGTGGATGGATCAGCCTGCTGGAGCGCAGCCTTCATCGCAAGACGAATGGCGCGCTTGTCGCTGGCTGTTTCGGGGCGATCTCCAGAACCTGTCATGGAGTCGGAAAAACTGTGTGGGGCCACCCTGGCCGTTGGACTTTACAACCTCCAGGACCTGCTAGTGCAGGTGGGCGCCGGAATACCATGACCAAGATCACGACAGAGCCAGCTCCCGAGGAAGTGCTTATCGGCCCAGGGGATGAATTGCCTGACGCACCGGGCAGCTCCACAGACATAACCTAGTGTGCCTCAAGCGCCGCCGCAATGGTTTCCGCACGTTCAGCCAATAAAGAAAGTTCATCCATAAGCCGCGCGTTTTCTCTTGCAGCCGCTTCACCGGCCGCAATCGCCTTGCTGGCTTCGGTGGAAATCAGTTCAGCCGTCAGATCCGAGAGTTCGTCGGCCATCAGAAGAGACGCCAGAACAAGAATCTTTGCCTCGCCACTAAAGCCAAGCGCCCTGACCCGCGCTACCCGTTTGCTGACTTCCTGCGCCATATCGAGGAGATGGCGTTCCTCTCCCGGCTCGCACCCAATCTGATAGGCATACCCGTTGATCCGGACTGTTACCTGCGGCATGAATCAGTGTCCTTCGCCGTACTGTGACACATCGTGATCGGAAGTGTTGAGCCAGCCATCATGTATGTTCTGCACATCCGGCACCATGCCACTGTCTCCATGAGAGGGTTCATGCAGCGAGGAGTCAGTCGAGGTTTCAACCGGTTTTTCCCGAGGAGAAGCCGGAGCCAGGTCGCCGAGGATAGTCTTCACGTCGACCATCAGCGCATCAAGCGTCGCTATCGCTTTCTGAACATCCGGCTGCGGCCCCTCGACCACAGTCTCAGGAACAGAAGGCTGCGCTTCTTCCCTGCGGTGTTCAAGTGCGAAGGCGATCCTGTCCAGCGCGGAACGAAGTCGTGAAACAGGATCGACAGGCCTATTGTTGTCCGGCTTGTTCTCGCTCATATGCGCACGTGACTCCGCCTTATGTATATCTTTGCAATTTTGTTTAGAAATCACCCGCAAAGGATTGAACGTCAAGCATGATCCGGCAAATCCGCCAGCATCTTTCCACAGGAAACGATAAGAGCAAACCCGGCTGCGTCTTTCCTGTTTCCACTTTGCGAGAAGCCTGTGACGCGCTCAACGTAGCACAAGCGAGCGGATGTTCAGACGTTATCCTCCTCTCTCCTCCGGGAGCAGCCGGTTTCATGGGCGTCCCTTGGTGGATGGCCATGATGGCGCAATTCAGAGATCTTCAAGCGAAAGCCCCAATCTCCCTGCCCTTCATTGATATTCTCGATTGCGGCAGTCAGGCAGGTCGCGCCGTATCAGCCCTTACGCAGGGGCAGAAACATATCGTGTTCGATCCTGACTCCCCGCAAAGAAAAGCTGTGGAGATGCTGGCTGGCTCCCTCGCTGCGACAGTTCTTTTCCAACGACCTGACAGGATTCAGCCTTTCCCTCTTGGCATCGCATGTCCTTCCGGGGAATAAGCCTCTTCACAGACACCCCCGTTCCCGGAGACTGAAATGAGCAGCAAGCAGCCCGACACGGGACGATCGGCAGAACCCTGTGAAGGATACCTTGTCACGCCTCCCTTGCGGGAAGCGTCCTCTTTCGCTGGCCTGCTCGACCATGCTCTGACAGTGCTCCCTGTAGCTGCCGTGCGACTGAGGCTTGTAGAGACTGCTCCCGAAAAGATGAAGCAGACGATTCTCGATATCCGGCAGATCGTGAATCGGCATGACGCTGCGTTGATGCTTGATGGTTTCCCCGAACTGGTGCGCGAGACAGGGTGTGATGGGGCGCATGTTGGGGCGGAAGATGTCGCAGCAGCACGAAAGATACTGGGAGACAATTTCCAGCTCGGAGCCGCGTGTGACTTCAGTCGGGATCTGGCGATGCTGGCAGGTGAAAAAGGCGCCGATTATGTGGCTTTCGGACCGTTTGGCGTCGAGCCTGAGCCGGAAGGCCTTGCTCTTCTGACGTGGTGGCGGGAAATGATGGAACTACCCGTGGTCGCGGCATACAGCCCTGCGTCAGAAACCACCGGCCTCACTCCCCCTGAAACGCTCCGCACACTTGCAGCAACGGCGGATTTTCTTGCACTGGGCATTACTGCCGCGGGTGAGTCTTTCAATCCTCTCTGGCAGACACCAGAACAGTTCCTGCCGCTTTTTGCTGCAACTGCCGAAGGCTGACGGACGGCAACCCAGCGTTGTCAGTGAGTCTGTAGATCCATCGTATTAAGATCGTGCACATTGTAGGCGATGGAACGCACCATGGCCGCAAGCGATTTTTCGCACAGTTCCGTATGAAGGGCCACGCTCGCCTCTGCCGTGAAATCCGAACGGAAGTGTGCCCCCCTGCTTTCTTCCCTCTGACAGGCCGAAATCATCATCATCTGGGCCACCAGCGCCGCATCGTCGCAGGATGCCAGGCGGGAAACACGGAATAGCGCCTGTCGCAGGGACGCTCCTTCACGCACTGGCCCCAGCGCCATCTTTACAAACGGGCGGAGCATCCCCTCGGCCCCGTTAGGCACAGAGAGGTCAGGGGTTATCATCGATACGTCGACCTGCATGTTTTTCGATTCATTTAACACGCTTTCGGCAACCATCTCACTGCAGACAATCATTTCCAGCAGGGCGTTGCCCGGCAATGCTGATGCGCCATGAAGTCCTGTACTCGCACACTCGCCACAGGCCCACAGGCCCGCGATGGAGGTCCGGCCAGCGATATCAGCCATGATCCCACCAATATGGAAAGCTGCTGCTGCCTTTACCGGCAAGGCTTCCTTGCGTGGATCGAGGCCGACATTCCCACACTGTTTCAGAAAACGATCCAGATGATCGCCCGCAACCACGCTCTGGCCGGAAAACTGCTTGCTCAGATCGAGAAAAACCGAGTGTCCCGTATCCTTGTTCTGCTGGACAAGACGGGCGAGACCATCCGAATCTTTTCCTGTCCCATCCAGCCGGTGTCCACTTTCATTCAGAAGAGACACTGACTCTTCCCATAAAAGCGGTGGAACGGCGAAGCTGGTTTTTCCGGTGGTTTCGATAGACAGGGCAAAAGGATCGAACCGGACAAACTCCATGTCACACAATGTCGCACCGGCTCTCGCCGCGATCGCCATACACGCACCGGTTCCATGGGATGAGCCGAGATCATCTCCAAAGAGACCACACGCTCCGCTGCCCGCCATGATCACGACATTCGTATCGAGAATGCCTATCCTGTCACCTGTCGCAAGAACAGCGCCCCGCACATGACCTTCTACAAGAACCAGTTGGCGTAACGCCGTCGCAGGGATGATCGTGACATTCTTTCTTTTCGCAAGAATACCGAACAGGATGGCATAAAGAGCACTTTCAGTGTCCGGCCACCCGTGCGTTCTGATGAAATCGAACTGTGCGAGACCGGTCAAAGCCTGATCCATTCGCCCCATGATACACTGCACGACATCAAGCCGCGCCAGCCCCTTCCCTGCCCGGAGCGTGCGGGCAGCCCTTTCCGCCGGAGAGCCTGTTTCTTTCAGCAGGGAAAACAGACTATCCGCGCCTGTATCTGTGACCTGAGGCTCTCTTCCCGCAATCAGGATGCAGGGCGCGTCATTCATGTGCAGAGCGACCAGCACTCCGGCAATTCCGGCACCGACAATCAGCGGCTGTCCACGCAGTTTTTCAAGATTGACGGTATGCGCCGCAACCATGCCACATCCTTTTCTCTGCCGGGCCCGGTTCTTACAGTTCCAGTCGAAATCCATCTTTTCCGACATTGCACCGCCTGAAAAACCTGCCGCTCAACCAGACTGATCTGTCCCGCCGGGTCCATGAATAATCCAGCACTCCCTTTTCCCAGAGAAAAGTCAGTAAAGGGTTACTGTATCAGCCTTTGACTGATGCCTAATTTTCCTCGCCAGCCTCATCCTGATTTTTTGTTCTTTTCCTGTGAGAAAAAAGCAGGTTTTCGATTGTTTCCGTCTCTGTCAGTGTTTCCGACAAAGGAAGAACCAACGACATACTCTGGGCATTGCGGGCAATGGCTACATCGTTTTTAAATCGAAACAATCTGGCGGGACGGCCAAATATCTCGTCACTCACGCCGCCAGCTTCTTCAATCAGTCCGCAATTCGAAACATTCCTGCGAAACGCCTGTTTATCAAGCGGCTCACCCAGAACACCTTCCATGGAGGCCTGAAACTGCGGAATGGTGAAGCGCTCTGGCATAAGCTCCACCGGCATGGACAATGATTTGAGTGGTTTGCGGAGATGCCCCAAGCCCTGAGCCAACCATTTGTAAAATCTGCTGCCTGCAAGTGTCATCATATCCATCTGTCCGTCACCCGGCAGATATCCGGCCTCAATGAGCGCTTTACAGCGTTCAGAGGCAAGTTCGGGACGCCATCGGGCGCCTTCAAGCGCAAAAAGCACACATATCTTTTTACGCGCTCCCACCTCCTCAGACGTCGTCGGAGGAGAGACCTGTGTGAGCAGAAATTCTCCAAGCCGGTTTTTGAGTGCGACACCCTGATGGTTTCTCTGATCCTCCCACGGTAAAAAATCGTAACAGGATGACCAGCCTCGTGCGTCTCCACCAGTCTGCGTTGTGACAAGATACGGAATGTCCAAGGTTTTCCTGCCATCCGGTGTCTGTTCCATTCTGGTCGGCAGCTGTTCGGCGCAGGCGGAAAAAACACGCCTGCGGGTCACGATCAGCGCCTCAAGGGTCTCGCGGATCTGCGCCTCTTCCGTGCCGAAAAACTGCGTATGAGGCAGCCCTCCCTGTCCATCCGTCAGAACAAACGGTTCACCAGCCTGCAAGGCAACAGGCACCGCAGCAATGATGACCCTTGTTCCCTCCGTCATGTTGGGCGGATCATGTCAGCCACGTCTTCGGCTCACTTTGCTGGACGATGCTCTCGTGCGACGTTCATCGTTCCGTTGTTTCAGGCGAGCGGACGCGCTCCCATACATACCCCCAGCTCCGGTCCTCCGTTCCGGTTCCACGGCCTGCGGGCCCAGCTATCCGTGAAAAGCCTCTTTAATCCCGTACAATTCTCCAGAAACATTGCGGGATACGCCGGACAGGACAAGCGAAACCATTGCCGGATTGTCAACGTCTTCCTGTGCATTATGTCATAGCTGTTGCGCCGCAATAATTTTTCCTATCGTCGGAAACCTGACGATCCTTCGGAGTTTTAAAACACAGGCGCGGCGTGCTACGCTGACGTCAGGATATGCAGCTTTTTCCTTATTATAGAGAGGGTCACAATGGCCGCCACCAGCGCCAGAGAAAGTCTCATTGCCCTTCTGCGCGGCGTTGAAAAGTTCAACACCGAAGTTTTCCCTGAAAAACAGAATCTTTTTCAAGGGCTGGCAGAGGGACAATCTCCCAGCACACTGTTCATCACCTGTGCAGACAGCCGGGTAAACCCCACTCTCATCACCCAGACGGATCCAGGCAACCTTTTCGTTCTGCGCAACATCGGCAATATCGTCCCGGCCTACGGGGAAATGCTCGGAGGCGTCTCATCGGCGATTGAATACGCCGTTCAGGCGCTGGGAGTTTCCAGTATCATCGTCTGCGGCCATTCCAACTGCGGCGCCATGATGGGACTGCTCGACCCCGATCCGTCCAAGCTGGACAAGATGCCTACGGTCAAATCCTGGCTCCGCAACGCAGAAGCAGCAAAAGCTGTCGTTGGTGCGCTCAACAGCACCGATGTTGGACCAGCTGCTGTCCGCAGTCTCGCGGAACAGAATGTGCTGTTGCAGATTTCTCACCTCCGCACGCATCCATCGGTTGCGGCAGCTCTTGCGCAGAACAAGCTGATCCTTCAGGGCTGGTTTTATGATATCGGAACAGGTGAAGTGCTGGTTCTGGACGAACAGTCCCGCAAGACCATCTCGATTGACGAAGCCATTGACCATCTTGAAGAGACCAAAACACCCGCCTGAGCTTATGTTTCCCTGATGACAGGATCTATCCTTCTGATGGGAAAATACCTGTCCAGATCGCGTATTTTGGTAAGTCTTATCTGGCTGGCGGTGCTTTTTCCACAGAAAGGGCGTTGCCAGCCACTTCGTATTACAACCTGGAATATGAGCTGGCTCACACCGCGCGCCGCTCTTGATCCAGCATTACCGGAAGACATCTATCATCGGTCGCCTGCAGATATTCAGCGTCTGAGCGATTATGCGCGACGTGTTGATGCTGATATCATTGGATTTCAGGAAGTTGACGGTCCGCAGATTGCCGCCCGCGTTTTCCCTGCGACGCGGTATCATATTTATATGACCAATGATCCGGTCGTGCAGCGCGTGGGTCTCGCCATAAGAAATTCTCTCTCAGTCGAGCGGCACCCTGATCTTACCGATCTGAATGTCTATCCTCCCTCTGCTCCACATCCTCTGCGTAGCGGTCTGGATGTAACAGTTTCAGACGGAAAAGCTTCTCTCCGTATTCTCGTTCTGCATCTTAAAACGGGATGTTGGGACAATCCCCCAAACGAGAGCAAACATGCCTGTCCGACTTTGCGGCGTCAGTTCGAAATCCTCTCAGACTGGATTCTGGAACGACAGGATGAGGGAGAATCCTTCGCCATCATGGGGGACTTCAACAGAAGAATGACGCCGGGCGATCCACTTTTCCATGAGCTTTCACAGCCCTCCCCACTCCTTCTGACAACAGCAGGGAAGGCCAGCCCATGCTGGGGCGGCGAATATTTCATTGATCATATTCTTCTGGGTGGCCAAGCCAGAAACTGGCTCATTCCTGACAGCCTACGGGTCATGACATTCAAGGGCGCGGGAGACACACCCAAAAATACTTCTGACCATTGCCCTGTTTCCGTCGAACTTTCATTTCCCTGAGCACCACCGCCCGGAATGAAAACTTCTCAGGCCGTTTCCCGTGTTGGAAAGGCTCCAAGTTTCATCAGCGCCGGGTCGCGTTCCCATTCATCAAGTGGAACAAGATCCACCCCGACACGCAACACATCGCCACCACCACCGAGAATCAATCCACGAACCGGGCTGATATCGGCGTAGTCCCGGCCCCAGCCGAGAATCACATGCTCATCACGAACGACAATGCCATTGGTCGGATCGAGGCCAATCCATCCCGTCTCCGGCCCAAGCCAGACACCAACCCACGCGTGAGAAACATCAGCACCAAGCCGCCGCTTCTGCCCCGCAACCGGTCTGGTACGAATATACCCGGACATGTAGCGGGCAGGCAGCCCCAGCCAGCGTAACCCGCTCAGCATGAGGTGGGTAAAGTCCTGACATACCCCTTCTCGACGCTGAAGCACTTCATCCGGCGTTGTGCGCAGGTTTGTCACTCCAGACCGAAAGCGGAATTCCTTATAGACCCGCTCATTCAGTGCGAGCAGCCCTTGGAGCGCCGGCTGACCGGGAGGAAAATCCCGCGCCACATACTCTCCCACGAGTCGGGAAGGCCCACCCATCGGACCACCGAAAAGATACTGTGAAACATCAGCATCCTGCGCTGCCAGAAACGCTATCTCTTCCCAGGCCAGCGTGCTGTCGGCAGGCGGAGGTTCCGGAAAATGCACGTCGACGTCCGACAGGGCGACAATATCAAAATGAGAGTGTGGCGCTTCATGGAACAGCCACACGATCCGATTGCCGAAATGATCGGTCCCCGATTCACGCCGAACGGGCAGAGGATTACATTCCAGCTGAGTACGCAGAACTGTCTGGCCGGGACAGTCACGCGGCGTCAGATGCAGGATATGGGCCGCCAGATCCACCGGATGTCCATAAGTGTAGGACGTCGTGTGCCGGACACGGTAGATCATGTCAGGGCCCCATCCATATCGATGGCAGTCTCATTTCCGATGCCGACAAGCCGGGGCGAATTGAGGACGGAGAAATAGCTTCGGCCTATCCGCTCGGAAAGCTGCAGAACGGCTGCCTGCATATCTTTCAGAGCCAGAGGCAGCGCAGCAGTGGCTGCATCCTGGCTGGAAGCGGAGACAACCGAAGCCACCATCTCGGCCAGTGTTGTGCGGATGTTTTCTGCCATATCCGCCAACTCATAGGACGCGGATCGCTGTGCTTCAGGCACGAAAGGACTGTCCGAGGCCAGTCCGGCCAGAGAGTCACGCAGGGCAGCGAGTTGATAGGCCGCGCCACGCGGATTGTCTTCATCAAGCAGAAGGAGATCCAGCACGGGCGCAGGCTGAACCACTCCGAAATAGCGGGAGCGGTAGGTAATCACACTATCGCAGAGCTGCAGCATCAGACGCAGCGCAGCTTCCATACGCCCACGCTGATACACATCCGGCTGCTCAAGAACGCCGGAGCAGATGAGAAGCACGGAAGACACACGCTCAATCCTTCGTCCCAGATCGAGAAACTGACGCCCGCCGGACAGAACCATGCTTTCCGCAGCGAATCCGGACAAGGTGGCAGAATACAGCAGCAACTCACTCGTGAGTCCCGAAAGCTGATCCAGCATGCGGGCTGGATCAGAACGACGAGGACGCTGGTCGATCATTTTGAGGATCTCGCCTCCCCGGTGGGAGATGAAATCACGGACGTCCTGGGTCAGCCTGTCAACCAGTTCCGGCACAAGGCGTATGATCTTTCTCAGCACACGGGCAAAGAAACCATCAGAACCCCCAATGGCGAACAGTCCGCGGACCGTCCCCGCATAGCCATAGGCTGCAACAGGCGCTTCCTGCACAAGTCCCATGGCGCGCATCTGCCGCATCAGAACAGCGATGTCCGCAAGTTCTCTCGGAGAAGGCTCCGTGCCGGACATATGCGTCATGATAACACGCAGGAGACGAGCGCCGCTTTCTATCTGCTCGAGGTAACGTCCCAGCCAGAAAAAATCGTCGGCAGCCCGGCTGGGCAGGTCGCCCTGCGACCGGCGGATGGCCAGAGGATAGGGAGCGGAAAATGATGTTTCCTGAAGAGAGAAATTCTCATCCACCATCACCCAGACATCCTTGGTGATCTGATTCTCTCCGATCGGACCGGCCGTAACAGCCTCTCCGGCATCAAACACACGGCACACACCGCCTGGCAGAACCGACCAGCCATTCTCATCCTGAATCGCAAACATGCGCAGAACGATGGGCCGGGGCACGATTTCCTTATCACCGACACAGGGGGACAGGGACGCCAGCGGTTCGCGACAGGCGATATAACGCCACGGCTCCTTGCAGACCTTTTCCCACAGATTCTTGCGCTGCTTCTCATCCAGCGCTGCCAGTCGCTGGACCGGAAGCTCCTCCCCGATGGCGGACGCAACGGCCCAGTAGCCGGTTGTCTCCTGAGGAGACTGAGATCGTCCGAACAGAAGCTGCTCAAGAAAAATCTGATTATCCGGCTGCCCGAGCCAGAGACTGTCCACATTCTCCAGTCGGAGCGTTTCCCCGAAAAGCCGTGAGGCAATATCAGGCAGAAACGACTGCACACCGAGGGCTTCGACAAAGCCGGCCCGGGGGTCATTGATCAGCCTCACAGACCCGTTGCGCGCCGCATCGAGCAGGCCTGACACACCCGCCGATCCCGACGTCCCTTCCAGCTCAAGCGGATCAATCGAATCGCCGTTCTGCCGGACAAGGAGAACATCGATCTTTCTCAGGCCACGGACAGTCTTGAGCCACAGGGCTCCTTCCCGAACAGTGAGATCACCCGCCTCTACCAGCGTGCATCCCAGCTCCCGCGCAAGAATAACGTGCTCGCTCCAGAAAGGACTGGATGGTCCGGGGGTCAACAACGCCGGATTGGCTGTCTCACCAACGCCTGTCTTCTGAACGCTGTCCTGCCAGCACTCAAGAAAAGGACGGAGTCTCTGCAACGCCACGCCAGCAAACAGCTCGGGAATCGCCCGTGTCATCTGCCGGCGATTTTCCAGAGCGAGGCCAATCCCGTTGCCCTGTCGGACCCGGTCGGCCAGCACACGCCATTGTCCGTCGGCTTCCCGCACGAGATCCACGGCATAGGATGATATGAATTGATGTCCGACCGACCGAAGGGCATCCACCGTTCCGCAGCGCAGAAAGCCCTTGTTGGCCCATACCAGCGCTGGTGGCAGGAGGTGATCGACCAGCACGTTCCGCTCGCCGTAAACGTCTCGCAAAAGCGCTTCCTGCAGACGGGCTCGCTGGATGATCCCTGCCTCCAGCGCACTGAACTCATCCGCCTTCAGTAACAACGGAATCGGGTCACACTGCGCTCCGATAAAATTGTTCCTCCCCTGATTGTCCAGCGTTTCTCCTGGACCGGAAAATGAGGAGGATGACAGAGCCCCGGTCTGATCAGCCAAAGCCAATGCTATCTGCTGCTGCCGCGCCCGAAGTTCCTGATGCCCAAGATCAGAAATGGCGCTCAGAAGACGTCGCCACTGGGGGCGTACGCCTCCGTGACCATTCACCATCTCATCAATTGGAATCGCGCCGTTCATCCGATCGGTTCTAGGGTGTCACACTCTCCCCATGCAATCCTGCAGTGAAGAATGGAGCAGGTTTCCTTCATGAAATCAGGCAAAACAAGGACTTACTGTGGCGCAGGCGCAACGGGTACCAAAGGCAACCCATGCACAAGGTCATGCACGAAGCGCAGCTTTTCCGCGATGGTAGGGGTAATCACAAAAGGATACATATCTGGTTGCCCCATTGAACGATTCAGTGCGTTCACTGCCAGAGTCAGCGGAGGCCAGGCCACCAGCAACTCCTTGAAGCTGGTGGCAGCGTAGGTATCGAAGTTGAAGGCATGCGACAGGCTGCCATCCTTCGCCACAGTCGGACTTACAGCCACACCGAAGGCCACAGCCGTCTGAAGCGTGTCCACGATGTGCAGATAGTGCGCCCATGTCTCCGCGAAATCTTCCCACGGATGTGTTGTGGCATAGGAACTGACGTAATTCTCCTGCCAGCCAGCTGGTGGACCGTTCTCGTAATGCTGCTGAAGAGCCATTCCATAATCCTGCGTGTGATCGCCGAACAGGGTGCGGCAGGCCTTTTCATTGCCCGCATCACGCACGAGAATGTTCCAGTAGAAATGCCCTACTTCATGTCGGAAATGCCCCAGCAGTGTGCGGTAATACTCTTCCATTTTCACCCGCATTTTTTCACGCTCAGCATCATCCGCCTCACGCAAGGCAATGGTGATGATCCCTTCATCATGGCCTGTCATGACTTTCCCCTCCCCGTTTTCCGGGTCTTCAGGGAAATTGAACACCAATCCGCCTGTCGGGTTCTCGGCACGGGTGGGTATGGGAAGATTGAGCAGAAGCAGACTATAAAACAGGCGATGTTTGGCCTGCTCCAGTCGCCGCCACAGCTCCTGATTTCCTGCCTTGGTCAGATCGGGAATGACGTGGTTATAACGACACGCCACGCACAGTACATCTGCGCTCCCTTCAGGAACAAGCCAGTTGCAAACATCATATTCTGCGTTTGTACAGAGAAAACGGAGCGGTGCATCAACTCCATCCCCTATGGCAAGCCAGCCCTTGTCATCCGCAGCAGGTTCAAGCGCCAAAAGTCTGCTCGTTTCAGTACAGTAACCCAGCCTGTGACCGCAGCTTTCACAGTATGTATTTTCAAAGAAAAGAACCTGACCGCAACTCTGGCAACTGAACAGCTTCATGCTAGCCTGACTTTCATCCACATCGACAAGTCGATGAACGCACACAAGACAGTTTTGTTGCCAATTAGCGTTGGATAATTTGCCTTTCTCACATGACAACAAAAATTATCTTTGTAAGATTTTCGTCACTTGGTAAGCCTGAGGGAGGTGTCAGTAACGATTTTATTAAAAACAGATGAAAATGCCTGTTTTATTTCTGTGCCATCACTCGCTTCGAAATAGTAATCATCGCTTGTTGCACAATCCTGCACGGCCGCCTGCATGGATCCGGCACCACTATCGGGCATAGACCCGAAATACTCAGTGAACCAGGAAGAGCTTTCATCGATATAATAAGGTGTCCAGACAGAAAAAATCTTTACATTCATATTTTTAAGAGTTGTACAGCCTGACCCGAAATCAGTTGTAACGTTTCGATATGCCAGCGAATTATTATTGACATATGTGTCGGAAGTACCGTCAGACAAAAACACTACATAGGTCGTCATCTTGTCTGCAGAAGAACCATCTCCAACATTTGTCAGATGGGACACAACGTAGTTCAGGGCATCTGCCGTTTTTGTATAACCACCGTTATAAACATCAAGTTCTGTTCCATACATACCTGTCGCCGTACTATTATGACTGTTGATATATGGGGTAGAATCTTCCGCATCCACAGAAGACAGGGCAGACGAAATCTCGGACTGGTCAGAAGTTGGCGCAAGAACCTGTTCTATCTGCGTTCCAAAAGTAATCATACTGATCAAAAAATGATTTGAGGCATTTTCTGACAAATCAGATATTTGCGAAGCGAGGTCGGACAACGCAGATTGCACATAGTCAATTTTCAGATCAAGTCCGTTGGTTTGTGCATAGGCACGCATATTGCAGGCGGGCAAAGTCTGGGAAGACCCTGTCTGCGTTGTACATTTTATTGATTTGATGCTGTCGTAATAACCATGAGTATCATGGCAGGCAAAAGCGCAATGAGCTGGTGTATTGAGCAAGGCATTGATGACTTCCTGCGTGCCTCCGACTGTCATGGAGTTTGAAACATCCACAAGAAAGACTATCTGCACATAGGTCTGCCCGGCTGTCACACTTGCGGTCGATGATACACTAACCACCCCGCTCATGGTCGGAAGCAAATTGGCCATAACGAACTTGGTTGCAGAACTCAGGCCTACTGTTACAGCACTGGAATAACCTCCGTTACTGCTATACGTTACAGTTGCAGTCGGAATATCCGACAATCCAGCACCAGCAGCATTTGCATTCACTGTCGCCTGGGCAACAGTTTCAGCTACAGTCTGAGCATTGCTTTGGGCATTACTCCCTCCAGAAGCCAGACTTTCATTCGCGGCCTTCGCTGCCTTGAGCGCAGCTGCATCAGCAATACTTTGAAGTCGGGTTTTCGTATTGATGATTGCGCCCACGTTGATTGCGACGGACACCCCAATCATTATCGTAAACATGGCTGCTGCCGCAAGAATCGCGACACCACCTTGTCTCGCCTTGAGAAAAGAAATCTCACCCACCAAGAGTTTTTTTAAATAGGACACAAGAAAGTCCTATATGAGCGATGTTTACAAAATATTTATTTCAAAAGACCTGCCTCTTCAAAGCAGCGAAGGCCACCCCAAAGGTGAATAACCGCTCTCTCAGGCCCCCAGAGAAAATATCAAGCCGACGGAACATCGGAAAACTGTTCCGCCGGGCATCTTTTCTCAGAATCTTCGGAGATCAAGCGTTCTTGGCTGCTCCATCGACCGTTCCACATGTGGCTCCGTCATGGTCCCTGGCGTGTGACCAAACGGGAAGAAACGAATACGACGACGCGCTTCCGCCTCGTTGGCGTTGACGGGCCGTGTCTCATAATTCCGGCCGCCCGGATGCGTGACGTGGTAGGTCAACCCGCCGACACTACGACCGGTCCAAGTGTCATAGATATCGAACACCAGCGGTGATTCCACTCCGATAGTCGGATGCAGGGAACTGGGCGGATTCCACGCCTTGAACCTTATGCCGCCGACATATTCACCCTGCCGTTGTGTGCCAGTCAGCGGCACGGCGCGTCCGTTACAGGCAAGAATGTAACGCTCGTCCACCCATCCGGAAACAAGAGCCTGCACACGTTCGACAGAACTATCAACATAACGCGCCGTGCCGCCCGCCGCAGGCTCCTCCGCAAGCGTGTTCCACGGTTCAAGCGCCGTGCGCAATTCCAGCGTCATGCCCAGTTCGGTGATGGAGCCGATTTCCGGGAAACGGAACTGGAAGTGTGGCTCAAACCATTCCTTCTCAAGCGGTGCACCAAGCATCCGCAATTCGTCAATGGCGTCACCGAAGTCCTGCCTGACAAAATGCGGCAACATGAAATCATCATGCAGACGAGTTCCCCAGCGCACCAGACGCCGTTCGTAAGGCTTGCTCCAGAACGCCGCGATCGCCGCACGCATAAGCAGCACCTGCGCTGCCGACATACGGTGATGGGGCGGCATTTCGAACGCACGGTATTCCATCAGCCCGAGCCGGCCCGAACTGCTTTCCGGCGCATAGAGCTTATCGATGCAGAACTCGGTACGGTGCGTATTGCCGGTGATATCCGCAAACAGATTGCGGAACAGCCGGTCCGTCAGCCAGGGAGGCGTGAACACTTCCCGATTGACTTGGCGGAACGCGATTTCCAGTTCGTACAGAGCGTCCTGTCGCGCCTCGTCGATACGAGGATGTTGCGAACTCGGTCCAATGAACAGACCGCTGAACAGGTACGATAGCGATGGGTGGTTGTGCCAGAACCCGGCCAGCGACTTGAGCAGATCAGGCCGCCGCAGGAATGGACTGTCCTCGGCATTGGCCGCACCCATCACCACATGATTGCCGCCACCCGTGCCGACGTGCCGCCCGTCGAGCATGAACTTTTCCGCAATCAGCCCGACATTGCGGGCTTCCTCATAAAGCTGGCGGCTACGGGTCTCGTGCTCATCCCAGCTTGCCGCAGGATGCACATTGACCTCGATTACGCCCGGATCAGGAGTGATGGAGAAGGACAGCAGGCGCGGATCACGAGGCGGCGCATAGCCTTCCAGCACGACCTTGCGTCCAAACTCGGCAGCTGTTGCCTCAACTGCGGCGCAGAGATCCAGCCAGTCCTCCACGGCGTAAAGTGGCGGGAAGAAGACATGCAGGATGCCATCTCGGGACTCTACGGTCAGTGCTGTGCGAACGACATCCGGTTCCTCGCGATTGATCTCCAACAGATGTTCGCTGAGCGCCTTCTCGGTGCTGATCCGCCACGGCTTGCGCACAGGATAGGGCGGCAGCGCCGGAAGATCGGAAAGCTCGGCCATCGGACGTCCGGGAGGCGTTCCAGACCGGCTGATGAGGTCAGGCACAGCAGCGCCATAAACGTGCGAAGTGCGTCGCGCGAAAGCCGGATGAGGCGGCAGACGCGGATGTGGCGCAAAAGGATCAAGCGGGAAAGACTGATCGATATCGTCAATGTCTGCCCAGGGCAGGCTTTGCAGAGGCAGACGGAAGCCGATGGACGAATCACCGGGAACAAGGAAGATCGTATCGCCCCGCATGAACCAGCGGCCTGACTGCCAGCGGCGCACACCGTCCTGCACAACAACACGCAGCGGCAGGACTGAGCCGGATTCACGCGACAGCCCACGACTGAAGACACGCGCCAGACGGTCCCGCTCCAGCGGGTCGTTCAGCTTGGAGCCTTCCGCCAGCACGTTGGCCGGGAGACGATGCTCTTTCCAGAGATAGTAATGAATGTCTTCGTATGCCGGTGTGACGAGCTCCGGATCGACCTGCAATTTGCTCGCCAGAGACTGGGCAAACCGCCGTGCGTCATGTTCCGTGGCGTTATCGGTGTCGTCGTCCGAGGCAAGGAGGTTGCGGTTCAGCCAGACCGGCTCTCCGTCGCGTCTCCAATATGTCGTTAGTGCCCAGCGGGGAAGCTGTTCGCCCGGATAATGCTTGCCGAACAGGGTCATATAGGTCGAACCGGGCGACCAGATCGACATCAGACGCCGAAGCAGACGATTAGCGTAGGCCCGTTTGGTCGGGCCAAGCGCCTCGATATTCCATTCGGGCGCATCCATGTCATCGGCAGCAATAAAGGTCGGCTCGCCACCCATTGTCAGGCGGACATCACCTTTTTCAAGCTGACGGTCGACCGCCTCACCTGCAGCGAGAATGGCTTCCCATGTCTGCTCGTCATACGGTTTGGTCGTGCGTGGCGTTTCAGCGAGACGCTCCACCCGCATCTCAAAGCCGAACTCCGTTTCGCACAGATCGACACCACCGGAAATTGGTGCTGCCGAACCGGGCTCAGGCGTTGCAGCGAGAGGAATATGTCCCTCACCCGTCAGCATGCCGGACGTTGCGTCCAGACCAATCCAGCCCGCACCCGGGAGATAGACTTCGGCCCAGGCATGCAGGTCTGTGAAATCTTCAGTCGGCCCCGACGGACCCTCAAGAGGCTTCTCGTCCGCGACGAGCTGGATCAGGTATCCCGAGACAAAGCGTGCGGCATAACCAAGATTGCGAAGAAGCTGGACAAGCAGCCACGCGCTGTCACGGCAGGAACCCTTACCTTCCTCAAGCGTCTTTTCCGGAGACCAGACACCGGGCTCCATACGGACGATATAGCTGATACGCTTCTGGACCGCCTGATTAAGCGCCACCAGCATATCAACAGTGCGTTGTTTTTCCTTGGGAATTTCAGAGATCAGCGCCTTGAGCAGAGAACCGGCCGGTTCCAGTTTTCTGTAGGGAGCCAGTTCCTGATCAAGGACATGATCATATGTAAACGGCCATTCTTCCGCTTCCGGCTCAAGAAAGAAGTCGAACGGATTGATGGTCGCCATATCCGCGACAAGGTCAACGGTGACATCAAAATGCGTGACACGCTCAGGGAATACAACGCGCGCCTGCCAGTTGCCCGACGGATCCTGCATCCAGTTGGTAAAATGGGGCTTCGGTTCAATAGTCAGCGCGTAGGACAGAATGTTTGTCCTGGCGTGCGCCGCAGGTCTGAGGCGAATGACCTGAGGCCCCATCATAACAGGGCGGTCATAATGATACGTTGTCTTGTGAGTCAGCGCGACGTTCAGCGTCATCGTCATCTTTCCAGATCGGTCCCTCAGGGATTAAACTCCAGCTCTCGTCGCTTCGACAGCCCTTTTCGTTACGATTCTAAAAAAAATTAGTGATCTCTCCCGAAAGCGCCAACATTCTGGCGTGAACATCCCTGTCCAAAAGAGTCGAAATGCCTCCTTCCTCTGACCGGTCTGAAAAGCCCGATAGTGTCGTTCACGATCTGCTGGGATGGCGCTGCGAGGAGCTCCGGCCCGATGTCCGTGTGATTGTCAATGAGTCCGAGCCAGCCCTGACGCCGGATGTTGAACAGCGTGTTCAGACCATCTGGGACGACTCCCGAGCCCATCGCCCCACGCTTTTTAACGGCCGTATCTTCTGCATGGAGAGAATCACTCCAGACTGTATTGAAGGATACTGGACGGAATACCGCCGGGCTCTGGCGCAAATGGCGGACCCGACGATTTTCGGCGATATACCTCTGCATCAGTTGGCTGTTTGCGGCCTGCTCCGCTGCGCGAACGGTATCATTCTGGGCAGACGTCATCCTTCGTCCCTGTACCTTGGCGGCTTCTGGCAGTCACCGCCTGCGGGAACCGTTGAAATGCGGGAAGAAGGACAGCCTCTTTCGCTCACCGACCAGATTCTTGCGGAAGCAGAGGAGGAACTGGGGCTGACTTCGCAGGATGTCAGCACAGGTGCCCCTCGCCTCGCTGTCACCCATTCCAGAACCGCTATTGTCGATATCGGCATCCCGCTGATGACATCATTATCTTTTGCCGTCGTGAGAGAAAAATGGCTGTCAGGAGCCAACAGGGAATACGACCAGCTGACTGTGATTACCGATGATCAGATCGACAACTGGCGCCAGCGGGGGGACGTTCTGCCCACGACACGGGCCTTGCTGCACACGACATGATACCTTCTGTTACAGTTATGTTATTTTTTCATGTCTGGATTACGATTTTCGTTTACCACGCAGTCCTGTGATGTTAGATTTGGCACAGAATTAAGCCCCAACGAAACTGGAGCCCGTGCCATGGTCACCCGCATCGCCCGTTTTGTCTCGAATGGTCTAATTGCCGTTCTGGTGGCATCGAAGGATGAAGCTGGCATTCCGATGACTGCCACCGCCAAGTCGCAGCAGAAGCCCTTCTGAGGCTTTTGCTTGTGAACGACGTTTCTTCATAGAAACGATACACTCCGTCATCTGACTCCAACAAAAAACCTGCAGAGATGATCTGCGGGTTTTCTTTTATAGGTATTGTTTCAGATACCGTCCTGACAATGGAAGTTCTTCTTTTCACTCTGTCTGCCAGATAAAGCGAAAAGAAGAACAGGTCCCGTTCAGTGTGTATCAGGCAGAGCGTAGACAACCAGTTCATCGCTGATCGGTGTCATCATGAAGTGATGCCCGCCAGCCATGATCGCAACATACTGCTTGCCCTTGTACTCATACGTCATGGGCGTAGCCTGCCCACCGCCCGGCAGGACAGCATTCCAGACTTCCTTGCCTGTTTTCAGGTTGAAAGCGTGGATGAGGTTGTCGGTCGTGGCCGCCACAAACACCAGTCCGCTGGCGGTAATCACCGGACCGCCATTGTTCGGCGTACCGATTGTCAGCGGCAGATAGGTTGGAAGCCCCCACGGACCATTGGCCCGCGCACTTCCCAGCGGATGCTGCCAGAGCACTTTTCTGGTGTGCATGTCGATTGCCGTGATCATGCCGTACGGCGGCTTGTTGCACATCATGTGAGTGAATCGGTTCCAGAACGGTGTCACGACAATACCATAGGGCGTGTCGGCCATCGCGCCGTTTCCTTCAGCGCCACCTGCCTTGGGATTGAAATGCGGGCTGTCGATCGGCAGAAGACCCAGTTCATCGGCCTTGATACGATCCACAAGCTGGTCCCGCATCGGGGTGTTGTTCCAGTTGGCGATCAGGATGCCGGTTTTGGCGTCATACGCCATGCTGCCCCAGTCACTGCCGCCGTTGTAGCCAGGATATTCAATCCAGGGCTTGCTGATCTCGGGAGCCGTGAACTCACCCTCATATTTCGACTTACGGAACAGGATGCGGCAATAAAGCTGGTCGATAGGCGTCATGCCCCACATGTCGCTTTCCTTGAGATCAGGAAAACCGAGACGGGGCATGCCAACCGACCAGGGCTGGGTTGGAGACCGTGGGTCGTTCGGGACATCCGTGGCTGTCGGAGCAGGACGCTCCTCCACCGGCAGGATCGGCTTGCCTGTGCGACGATCCAGCACGAACGTCTGCCCACGCTTTGTCGGCACGATGAGCGCCGGAACAGTGCCATCCGCCGTTGGCATGTCGATCATGGTCGCCTGCGAGCCCATGTCGTAATCCCAGACATCCTTATGCACGGTCTGGAAGACCCAGCGCGGTGAGCCGGTCTTGACGTCGATGGCGACGATGGAAGAGGAGACAGCGTTTTCCTCGGGAGAACGCATGGCGCTGTAATAGTCGGCCGCAGCATTACCTGTCGGCACATAGACCAGCCCAAGAGCATTATCACCCGTCATCGCAGCCCAGGAATTCGGCGTGCCACGACTGTAATGTTCACCCTCTTTCGGCTCACCATGCTCGTTGGGACGGTTGACGTCCCATGCCCACAGGAAGCGTCCGGTTTCTGCATCGTATCCACGGATCACACCGGAAGGAGCCCAGCGACGCTGACCGTCAAGCACTTCCTGATTGGTCACAACCGCACCGTTTACGACCGGCACGGGAGCGGTAATGGAGACGAAGCCCGGCACCGACTCTCCCATGCCTTTCATGAGATTGACTTCGCCGTGATAGCCGAAGCCCTCACACTTCTGGCCGGTTTCCGCATCGACCTCGATAAGCCGCATATCCAGCGTGCCTTCGAGAATACGATTATGACAGGGCTGTCCCTCCGGAATGGTTGAAGACGTATAATACGTCACGCCTTTGCAGGCCGCCGTGTAGGGGATGCTTTCGTATTTGACGCCAGCCTTGAAGTGCCAGACTTCCTTGCCTGTGGCAGGATCGATCCGCATCATGTCGTTCATGGCGGAACACATGTAGAGTCCGTCACCGACCTTGATCGGCGTGGTCTCGGCGGCCCATTTGTTGGCCTGCCCCGGACCGGGTTTGCTGCCGGTGTGATAGATGAACGCCTGTTTCAGCTGGCTGACATTTTCAGGGGTGATCTGGTCAAGCGGCGAATAGCGGGTGCCGTTGCTGTCCCGACCGTAAGCCGCCCAGTCATCATGAGCCGGATTGCTGCTGGCCTGCTCGACTGCGGGAGTCGCCTCGCTGGGAGGAGCCGGAGGACCGTCCGGGATATTCCCCGCGTTTACACCGCTGGCCTGAGGAGCATTCGGAGGAGGCGCACCATACCAGCTTCCCGGATGCGGCAAAGCGCTCCGGCTGGTTCCATTTCCCTCGCCCGGTGGGTCTTCATTCTTGGATGGAACCTGAGCCCATGACGCCGTCACGGGAACAAGAAGAGACGGCAGCCCGCATATGATGGTTGCCGCCAGCAGAGTGGTTTTACGCATCATACCGCATGTCCTCTGAGAGATGTCTCGCGCTCGATGCGACGCAGAACCGGAATGGTGAGCAGAACAGCAATAGCGACGAGGCTTGGTCCGAACAGGCGGGGCAGAAGTCCCCAGCCATCCATTCCGACTTCCCAGAAAGCCCAAGGCCAGGTGCAAAGCCATGCGGCAAGATAAAGGAACGCTCCGGCAACACGCCCGAACACCATCAGGATGCCACCTGCGATGATCGCCGCTCCGAACAGCACGTAATATAAGGACCCACCCAGAACCGCGAGTTGCGCTCCCATGATGAGCAAAGGCAGTCCAAGCAGGACTATCAGAACGGCCACAGCAAATGTGGCCCACTCCGCCGCGCTTTTCGGACGGTGAACAGTTTCCATAGAAGATCTCCGACTGCGTTGACACGCTGAAGCGGAATAACGCCAGCCGGAGCGAAGTGTTCCGTTTTGCAAAAACGATATATCGTGACTACCGAGAAGCAAGGTCAGGTGATAGAGCCTGCCAATACTTTTTCGGAGAATGAAATGCGGCGCGCAGGTATTGTTGCGGGACTACTGTTCTGCTTTTCAGCCCATGCACAGGAAGCCATCACCACGCCGGAGAGGATGGATGGAGCGTGGGTAGCCCTTCACCACTCGTCCGATGGTGGCGAGCATGTGGATGCCTGTATCCTGAAGGCAAGCGGACCGACGCTCCAGTTCCGGGCAACAGGGAAAGAGCTTTCCATTCAGGTAGCGGATGAGAGCGCCTCCTCCGGACAGTCGCTACCTGTGACGCTGACCGCAGGAAGCTTCACCAGAACATTTCCCATGACATCAGCGGAAACAGGCGCTCTCTCAGCGCCTGTTGAATCTGATTCCTTGCTGGACACTCTGGAGGCTTTCAAAAAAGCTCCAACGCTGACGATCAGGATTGGCTCCACCGATAGCGACCCGATTCCTCTGGAAGGCAGTTCGCGGACGCTCGATGCTTTTGTTTCCTGCATGAAGACACATGAGTTCGGCGGATCGAAAAAGAGCGGGAACAAGGGACGGCATTAAGAACCTGCTATCGTCTGCCCCGGCTTCTCACCAGAAGCAGACGCCAAGATCGTCAGACCCCCAGCCAGATAGCGGCCAGCACAAAAATTGTCCCCAACGTGACAAGAACCAGTATGCCAGCCGCATTGCCGGGCATGACGGAAGGCAGTTCAGCGACAAAGCGTGCCGCGGCCACCAGCATCAGGACGCCAGCGACAAACGCCACGATCCTTACAATTGACGTGGAACTGATGGGAAAACGTCTGATCGGCCGCATGATGACTCCGGGTCCGCTCCTGTCCGGCAACTGGTGAGGAAGCAGCCTCAAGCTCTAGCATCTCTCGGAGGCAGGGCAACCCATGACTTCGCGCCCTCTCTCATGCAGAAAAGCGCGGGCCAATCACAGACCGGTTTTACGCACGCTCCATACATATTTTTCTTCACATCGCTTCACAAGCCATCTTCCCGATAACCGCTGGACACTCCTATAAGCGCTCATGCTCAAAGGGTTCCTCACTGTCGGCGGCTGGACCATGCTCAGCCGCATTCTCGGCCTTGTCCGCGATCAGCTTCTTGCTGCCTTCATGGGGGCCGGGCCGATGCAGGATGCCTATCAGGTGGCCTTCCGCCTCCCCAACATGTTCAGACGGCTTTTCGGAGAAGGCGCGTTCAACGCCGCCTTCGTGCCGCTCTTTTCGTCGGAACTGGCGACGGAAGGAGATGACACGGCCCGCACCATGGCGCGGCAGGTGTTCGGCGTCCTTCTGACCTGGCTGGTGATCCTGTGCATGCTGGGTGAGATCTTCATGCCAGCCGTTCTGCGGGTGATCGCGCCGGGTTTTGCGGAAAACGGCGCGCAGTATGAACTCGCCGTTTCACTCAGCCGCATCACCTTCCCTTATCTTGTGCTGATCTGCGCAGCGGCACTCGTGTCCGGCGTGCTGAATGGCCTGCACCGTTTCAGCATGGCCGCCGCGGCTTATCTTTCCTTCAATGTCGTGGGCATCGCCGCCGTTCTTTTTGCGACGCCGTTTTTCCCCGACGTCGCCCATGCCGCCGCGTGGGGCGTGACAGCGTCTGGCTTCGTGCAGCTTGGCCTTCTCATGTATGCGGCCCGGAAAGCCGGTTTTGACCTTACGCCGCTACCGCCGCACATCACCCCCAAGATCCGCCAGCTTGGACGACGAATGTTGCCGGGCCTGATTGGCAGCGGCATCACGCAGATCAATCTGACCATCGACACGATCATCGCCACCCTGCTCCCCGCGGGCAGCGTCTCGCTGATGTATTTTGCCGATCGCCTGAACCAGTTGCCTCTCGGCGTGCTTGGAGCCGCTGCCGGAACGACGCTGCTACCGGTCCTGACCCGGCATCTGGCGTCAGACGATATCGACGCAGCTCACGCGGCACAGAACCGGGCGATGGATTATGTTCTGATGCTCACCCTGCCCTCGATGGCCGGATTGCTGGTTCTCGGCACGCCCATCATGCAGGTTCTGTTTGCGCATGGCTCCTTCAGCCTGCTGGATGCGGCCCTGTCCGCCCAGTCTCTTCGGGCTTATGCGCTTGGCCTCCCAGCCTTCGTGCTGGCAAAGGTTCTGGCTCCGGCTTTCTTTGCTCGCGGCGATACGTCCACACCGGTCAAAATCGGTTTCTTCACCCTGACGATCAACCTGATCCTTAACCTGCTGCTGATGAAGCCTCTCGCTCATATCGGGCCGCCCCTCGCCAGCAGTCTTGCAGCGATCGTGAATGTCAGCGTTCTGGCGGCTTTACTGATCCGTCGCGACGCCCTTCGCCCCGACGCTTCCATGATTCGGCGGATTGCCCTGATGGGGATGGCCTCGATCGTCATGGCGCTGGCTTTGCTGGGGCTGAACAGCCTGCTGACGATGCCTGCGTCCCATGTGACATTCTGGTTGGCTATACTGCTGTCTTGTGAAGTGCCTATAGGCGGCCTGCTTTATCTGCTGTCCCTGCACCTGTTCGGTGTCTTGGATCTGGCCAGCGCTCTGGATGGCGTAAAGCGTCGTCTGAACAGAAAGCGTGGAAAAGCGTGAGTGCTCATCCCTATACGGCAGAAAACTGAGCCTACCGACAGGGCTCAGATCAGCCGATAAAGATGGATCCCGGGAGGCCCAGACCCTGCCTCCCGGCCGTGATATCAGTCCGTTTTTTACTGCTCCGGATTTTGTGGGGCTGGTTGTGATGAAGTCGACTTCTTTGTCGCTGTTCCCAGAACATTGTCTTCACTGACAAAACGGAGCGACTCCTGCGCCTCCGTCAGAGCGGCAACGGCTTCATCAGTTTTTCCGCCTTCCAGAAGAACGGAAGCACGATAAACATCAGCCGTGAAAGCCTGCTGAGGCGCGATGGCGAGCACAAACTGAACGTCCACGCCTGCCTTTTCCAGCCCTTCGGCAGCCGCTTTCGCTTTACCTTTCTTCAGCAGGTCATTGGCTTCAGTAATCGCCTGCTGCTGTCCGGGAGACTGTTTCTCTTCAGATGAAATGACATATTGTCCAAGCACCGGCAGCCAGAGAACAGGATCTGCTGCAGCCGTTGCGGAGGGAAGCTTGCCGGGGTGTCCGGCGGGAACGGCTGCAGCAGGGTGCAACTCGTTCTCGGCCTTCAGAAACTGACGATTATCCTGCGTCGCCCGGGTCAGTGTCTGGTTGGCGTCAGCCAGCGCATCCGTGGCGATTTTCTGGTCTTTCCCGATAATCGCCCGGCGGGCTACATCCACATCAGCAAAGGCTCGCAGACCTTCCTGCGAAAGTCGCCCGAAATCCTGATCAACCTGTCTGGCTGTTACAGGAGCAGCAAAGGCAGGCTGGGCGCACACCGCTGCAGTCATGAGGGCTGAAGTCAGAAACGCACGGATAGTCATAAATTTCTCCAGAAAAACGATCACCACAGATTGACTCATCTGGCTTCAGAGAAAAGGCAGAGAGACGCAATGCCGCCTACAGATTTTGGCATGGAACACTTTTCAACAATTCGAAGGGCTGTTTTCCCGTATTATCCGCTTTACAGGAGATGAATATACCCCCTATCAATTGCGAATAAATCTCATTTACAGAAACCGGCTTCACTATGGCTTTCTCATCCTACTACCTGCCCCGCCTGCTGATTGCAGCCCTTCTGGCCTACCCGGCAGGGCTGGTCGTCGCAACCTTTCTGCCTCACCTGCTGCATATGCCACGGCCGGATTCCTTTTTCGTCGCTCAGGTGGGAGCGGTCATCGTGGTGCCCACCACGGTGCTGACGATCTTCGGAACACGCTCACTCTTGGGGGGATTGCTGGCAGCGGTTGCGGTCATAGCCGCCACCATGCTCATCGCGCTTCCACTCGCTGCCTTCGGACCTCAGTAACGCGATGACAACTCCTCACAAACAGAGCGTGCCCTCCCTGCGCATGCGTATGGGCTGGCTGCACGCATGGGTCGGATTTATCGCAGGTCTGCTTCTGGTCTGTATTTTCGTGACCGGAACCATGTCGGTCTTCGACACGGAACTCACACACTGGATGCAGCCGGAAACGCCCTATGCTCAGCCCGGTATCCCCTCTGCCGAAGCACTTGATAAGGCCGCCGCCGCCGTGACAGCGCAGGAAGGCAAGAAGAACCGCATCTTTCTCAGCCTGCCTTCAGATCGCGATCCTCTGCTGCATGTGACTTACATGGATCATGACGTCTTCAAGAGCGAGACATTCCATCCGCAGACCGGACAGAGCGTTCCCCTCCGCGAGACAGTGGGAGGACTGTTCTTCTTTTCCTTCCACTACACTCTTTATATGGGCCGCATGTTCGGCGTGATCTTTGTGCAGGTTCTCGCTGTGGGAATGCTGGTCACGCTTGGGTCGGGTGTCATCATCCATCTGAAAGCCCTGCTGCCCAATCTCGTGGCTTTCCGCCCACAGTCCAGCAGCCCCCGCCCCTGGATCGACGCGCATGTGATCGCCGCCGTGCTGTTCCTGCCTTTCATGTTCATGATCGCCTACACAGGCGTCCTGATCCACGCGAATCGTTTCTTTCCCACTACCGCCATAGAGCGTCCCAACCGCGACGGACCGGGACGCAATGGCCATCACCAGATGCCTTCTTTACCACCGCTGGCACCTCTGCTGGCCGATGCGGCAGAAACATTTGGTGCGGACAGGCTGGGCTTCATCCAGTTTTCTCCGAAGACCGTGACCGTTGTGCGGGCTGACAACACAAAGATCGGCATCAGCCGGGATCATATTGATTATGATCGCGTGACAGGCGAACGCATCGGGCTGGTCAGCAAAAACAGTCCAGCAGCCCGAACGTCCCAGTTTCTCAGTGGTCTGCATATGGCGCGGTGGGCTCCTGTCCCGATGCGCTGGCTCTATTTCATATCGGGCTGCGCTGGCTATGTCATGTTCGCCACAGGGCTTGTGATGTTCCTCATAAAGCGTCGTCGCACAGCCACCCAAAAGAACTCTCTGCCTATGGAGATCGCGGAAGGTCTGGCGCTTGGCACAGTGCTGGGCATGCCTCTGGCCTGCGCTGGCGTGCTCTGGATGAACCGGCTGCTACCGGCTGATCTTCCTACCCGTGTTACGATTGAAGGCTCGACACTGTTTGTCCTGTGGGGAGCCCTGACTGTCCATGCGCTTGGTCGGGCATTCGGACACAAGGTGATGAAAGGATGGATCGAGCAGAGCAGTCTGCTGTCGCTGCTCCTCTGCCTGCTTCCCGTTCTTGATCTTGCCACACGCTGGAAATGGATCACGGGACAGGACCAGACCGTCTATGCCGCCGTCGATCTGACGGCAGTGGTTCTGGGTCTCCTCGCCCTGCGTCTTTCGGTCGTGCTGAAACGCAAAACCGGCACAACTGCCAGCCTGTCTGGACCATCCTTCTCAAAAGAGATTGTGTCATGACCATTCTGACAGTGTCGCTGCTGTTGAATCTTGTCCTGTGGAGCCTCGCGCTCGGGTGCCATGCCCGTCTTCAGAGCGGCTGGCAGAGACGGCGGAACTGGTTTCCTTCCCGGCTAGTGCAGCAACTCATGCAGGCAGGCAGGGCAATCCTGCCCATGCTGGGGTTGATCCTGTCCATGCTGCTGGCAGGATCAGAAGGCGTCATCAGCTGGGTGGCATCCGCCTCTGTTGGAGGCGTTCTGGTGGCACTGACAGACGCATGGCGTGCACCACCCAAAGCAAAACCCAGACATTCATCCCGCCGTCTTTCAGCTCAGGAAGGAGCGATTTAGGTTTTCACTATCGTCGAAAGGCTGAGAGGGGAGCCTTTTTACTTTCCCCCCTTCCCGATCATGCCTTACCGACGCTTGCCCCGGTATCGTTGGCAGGCTTTTCCACGCTGGAAAGCACGGTTGAAACTGTGGAACGCAGAACCTTCACAGAGACGTTCGGAGCGATCTCGACCTCAATTTCGTCCATCTCCGGAGAAGCCTTGCGCACTACCCCGATGATGCCACCCGACGTGACGATCCGATCACCACGGCGCATGTTCTTCAGACTCTCCTTCAGCTTTTTCTGTTTCAGCTGCTGCGGGCGGATCATCATGAAATAGAAAATGACAAAAACCACCGCATAAGGGAGCAGCTGATAAACGCCGCTCAGGCCACCTCCGGCACCGCCGGCAGCCTGAGCGTAAGCAGGGGAAATAAGGAAATCACTCATTGTAGTAACTTTTCGTCCGACGGGTTGCGGTCAGCCATAGCCGACTGATACGCCGGGACCATAGATTTTGGGCGCGACGCGTCAACCATTGCTTTATGTCACAGCCTTCTGTCTCAGGCCTGTTTTTCGGAAATGAAGATGACCACAGATATCATGCCCGTTCTGGAACGTATCGCCTCCGCACTGGAACGTCTTGCTCCGGCCACAGCCTCCCTGGATGGTCTGGACAGTGCCGACGCCTTCATCTGGCAGCCCCAGCGCGGCAGACTTTCTCCTGTCCGCACCGTATCGCATGTCGCCCTGAAACTGCTTCAGGGAGTCGATTCCCAGAAACAGTTGCTCCTGAACAACACGGCGCATTTCGCAGCAGGCCTTCCAGCCAACAATGCCATGCTGTGGGGCTCCCGCGGCACAGGGAAGTCCTCCCTTGTAAAAGCGTGTCACGCCGAAATCAATGCAACGCTTCCTCCCGACCAGCACCTGATTCTCATTGAGATCGAGCGTGAGGATCTCGGCACCCTTCCCGATCTGATGGATCTGCTGCGCACCTCCAGCCGCCGCTTCATCGTGTTCTGTGACGATCTGTCCTTCGAGCGCGAGGATGCGGATTACAAGGCGCTCAAATCGGTTCTCGACGGCGGCATCGCCGGACGACCGGAGAATGTGCTGTTCTACGCCACTTCCAACCGTCGTCACCTGATGCCGCGTGACATGATCGAGAACGAGAAGGCGACAGCCATCAACCCTTCCGAAGCGACAGAAGAAAAAGTCTCGCTGTCTGACCGTTTTGGTCTCTGGCTTGGTTTTCATGTCTGTCCGCAGGACGTTTATTTCGACATGGTCAGAGCCTATGCGAAAGAACGCAGGCTCGCGATTTCGGATGAAGATCTCTGTGCCCGCGCCAATGAATGGGCTGTCACGCGAGGCAATCGCTCTGGTCGTGTCGCGGCACAGTTCATGGATGATCTGACAGCATCGCTGAAAAGCGGGAGTCAATAAGTTTACAAAATCTTTCCTGTTGATCTGCCTCACTTCACCGCGAGGATGGAAGTGCTATAGGAAAATGACTTTATTTTTTATACCGTTACGAAAAACAGTGCATGCTGTGCTTTATGAGATGTGAGCAGACATACGATGGATCAGCCAACCACGACCGAACTGTCAGAAGACTTCGAAGCCTTCTGCGAAGCAGCTCCTGAAGCAAAGCATAATCAGCCGGTCGATCTGCGGCGTGTCCATTGTGATCCCGACTTCTGGTATCCCGTGGCCTGGTCGCGTGAACTGAAGCGCGGCAAGACGATCGGCGTGCGTTACGCCGGACAGCCCATCGCACTGATCCGGCCTGAAGAAGGCAATATCTTCGCTCTCGAAGACCGTTGCGCGCACAGACAGGTTCCCCTGAGCAAAGGGCATGTGCAAGGGCAATCTGTTCAGTGCTGCTATCACGGCTGGGCATATGGCCGCTCCGGCCGATGCATCGATGTGCCTTATCTTGGCAAAGGCAAGCTGCCGAATGGCGTGCGCACCTATCCGGTGATTGAGCAGGACGGGCTGATCTTCGTGTTCCCCGGTGATCCTGAGAAAGCCAAGACAGTGCACCTCCCCGCCACGCTCGCCCGCGTGGACGACCCGGCTTACAAGACCCGCCGTTTTGGTCAGGAAGTCGGCTGCCATTACAGCTTCATGCATGAGAACCTGATGGATATGAATCATCAGTTCATGCACATGAAGCAGATGGGGCAGATGCGTCCCCGTTTCCTCGGTCAGAAGCGTGAACCGGGTCTTGTCGAGGCGCGCTATTCCTTTGCCCGCACTGGCGGCAAACAGCCGCTTGGCGAGGCGTTGATCTTCGGCGAGCGTCGTGATGCCTCAGCAAAGCATCAGGATCGTGACGTCATGACGATCCGCACGACCTATCCGTATCAAACACTGCATATCCAGACGGGCGATGAAGCGCCTGTGATGGATCTCTGGATTGCCTACACGCCGCAGGACAAGGACCAGCTGACGAACCGCACGTTCGGCCTCCTGTCGGTCAAACGTCCGGGCATTCCGGGCCTGCTCGATCTCGCATGGCCTTTCCTGATTGCGTTCACCGAGCGGATTTTTGCGGAAGACCGTGAAATCGTCGAGCTTGAGCAGCAGGCATGGAAAGATCTGGGCGGCGACCACAATCTTGAGGTCTTCCCGGTCATCAACAATCTCCGCGCGCTTCTGGCTGAATGTGGCGTTCCAGCAGATGCCAGCAAGACGGATGCGCCCGCAGCCTGTGCGAGGGAAACGTCCTGCAAAAAGACAGAGCAGCCCGCAGCGGCGACCTCGCGTCCGGCTGAAAGTGACGATGCGTCCGCGCCTGCTGACAAATCTGTCGTTCCCACGACAGCTATGCCAGCACCGGATCATCAGAACGCGACTGCTTCTGATGGAAAAACAGAACCCCCCTCGCCTCTGGTCGTGACACCTCCGAAACGGAAACGTCATCGAAGCCGGAAACACCATAAAGATAACGCCGTGACCCCTTCCGTTTCCTGACAATATCGAGGCAGCAGTGACTTTTCCGGTCGAACCACCAAGGCTGATGGCTGGAACATTCTGCCTGAGAGGCCTCCGTCCTGATGATGCGGGGGCCATTCATGCGCAGGTCAACGACTGGAACGTCATCCGGATGCTCAGCCGGTTGCCGTTCCCCTACCCGCGCGATCTGGCCGAACGCTGGATCGCCAGCACTGTCCAGCAGGCCGAAGCCAGAACGGCTTATCACTTTGCGATCGAAAATCAGGCTGGCGCGGTCATCGGGTGTATCGGCCTGACGCTGAGCCAGACTGACGGCCATTATCGCGGCTCACTGGGTTACTGGATCGGACGCGAATACTGGCGGCAGGGCATCGCCACTCTGGCTGCCGACCGCCTCTGTAGCTGGGCTTTTGCGAACCTTCCTGTCGACACGATCGAAGCCTCTGTCGCACAGGACAACGTTGCCTCCGTCGCCGTGCTGAACAAGCTCGGTTTCAGGCAGACAAGCACCGCCACCCAGACATTCACCGCACGAGGCGGCAATGTGAATGTCCTGCTGTTCAGCGCATCCCGTGAAAGCTTCGACACCGCTCACCAGAGCAATCCCGTTGCAGAAAACGACTCATCGATTGAACAGACGGAAGAGCCACGCCGCCTCGTGCTGGTGGTGGCAGCCGTTCTGATTGACGCGAATAACCGTATTCTTCTGGCCCGACGCCCGGAAGGCAAGACGCTTGCAGGATTGTGGGAATTTCCCGGCGGCAAGATGGAACCGGGTGAAGCCCCGGAAACCTCTCTGATCCGGGAGTTGCGTGAGGAGCTTGGCATTGACGCCAGCCGCGCCTGCCTTGCGCCTTTCACCTTCGTGTCCCACAGTTATGAAAAATTCGATCTGCTGATGCCGATCTATCTGTGTCGACAGTGGCAGGGTCATCCTGAAGGGCGCGAGGGACAGAAACTGGCCTGGGTGAAGGCCGACGAACTGGACCAGTATCCCATGCCGCCCGCCGATATTCCTGTTATTCCCTTTCTGCGTGATCTTCTTTGACTGTCTGACGCCTGATTGTCTTCACTGTGCATGAGAAAACGAGATACCCGGTCATGAATCCCACTTCCGCTCTTATCGTTATCGGCAACGAAATTCTTTCCGGGCGTACGCAGGACGCCAATATCCGTTTTCTGGCAACGCATCTTGGTGATATCGGCGCCCCACTCAAGGAAGTCCGCATCATCCCGGATGTGCGCGAGACGATCATCACCACCGTCAACGAGATGAAGGCGCGTTACGATCAGGTCTTCACGACTGGCGGGATTGGCCCGACCCATGACGACATCACGTCAGCCTGCGTAGCTGAAGCGTTTGGTGTCCCACTCGAACTGCATGCGGAAAGCGCCGCACTACTGGAAGACCATTACGGCAAGGATCAGTTCACGACAGCCCGCCAGCGGATGGCGATGCTGCCGCGTGGCGCAACGCCGATCAAGAACGCGGCCTCCATCGCTCCGGGATTTTCCATCGGCAACGTGCATGTCATGGCGGGCGTGCCTTCCATCATGCAGGCCATGTTTCATGCCGTCAGTCCGACGCTCAGACGGGGGCAGCCTATCCAGTCGAAAACATGGTATGCGCTCGGCATCTATGAGAGCGTCATCGCCGCTGCTCTGGAAGCTGTCCAGAATCGCTATCCTGATCTGGATCTCGGTTCTTATCCGTTCAAAAGGGCCGACGGTCGTGGCGGCGTCGCTCTTGTAGCGAAAGGTTCCGACCCGGCTAACCTCGCAGCCGCTTCGCAGGCAATTCACGATCTCATCGCAGCGACCGGAGAAACGCCGATAGAGGGCGAACCAAAAGCCTGATCCGCACTTTCGAAGTCACAAAATGCAGAAAGGCCCGGACACAATGTTCCGGGCCTTTCTTTATAGCGGACAAGTGGAAAACTCAGTTCAGCGCACTACGTCCCATCGCCAGGAACTTTTCACGTCTCTGGGCAATAAGCGCCGCTGCGCCTTCACTCAGCAACGGCATCAACTCTTCCGCAATCGACTGACCAAGCTTCTCGATCATCGACTGAGGATCGCGCTGCGCTCCACCGACTGGCTCTTCGATGATTCGGTCAATCAGACCAAGCTTCTTCAGATCCTGAGCCGTCAGACGCAGTGCTTCGGCGGCAGTCGCAGCCTGTTTCGGATCACGCCAGAGAATCGAAGCGCATGCCTCCGGTGAAATCACCGAATAGATGGCGTTCTCAAGCATCAGCACCCGATCAGCCGTAGCCAGAGCAACAGCGCCACCCGAGCCGCCTTCTCCGATTATGGTCGAAATCAGAGGTACAGGCACCGTCAGGCAGGTTTCGATCGACCGGGCGATGGCTTCCGCCTGACCACGGGCTTCCGCGTCGATACCGGGCCATGCGCCAGACGTATCCACGAATGTAAGAATCGGCAAACGGAAACGTCCGGCCATTTCCATCAGGCGAATGGCTTTGCGGTAGCCTTCCGGACGCGCCATGCCGAAATTATGCTGCAAGCGGGTTTCCAGATCAGAACCGCGCTCGGTTCCGATAACCACCACGGACTGACCGTTGAAACGACCCAGACCACCGATAATGGCCTTGTCATCGCCAAACTGACGGTCACCGGCAAGTGGCGTGAAATCGGTGATCAGTCCCTTGATGTAATCAAGGGTGTGCGGCCGCTGCGCATGACGTGCAACCTGCACCTTCTGCGACGGGGTGAGCTTGGCATAGAGCGAGCGAAGCTGCTTCTCGACCTTATCGGAAAGCTTTCCGATCTCATCAGAGATGCTGACGCCATCACTCCCGCCATCGGCTGCGGCGGCGGTGTTGCGAAGGCCATCGATCTTGGTCTCAAGCTCGGCGACCGGTTTTTCGAAATCCAGAAACTGACGCATGGTCGACGCCGATAGCACACTCACGGACAATTCCAAGCGTGCTGATTTCCCTCACCAGCTCTTTCTTACGGTTTTTTCTCGCTAGCCTCTTTTTGCATGAGACTCTGCTCATCTGTGTCACCCGCCTCGACAGCAGGTTTTCCCAGCGGATGATGCGATTCGACGACAGCCCTCAAGCGGTCTGCCTGCACATGAGTGTAGATCTGGGTGGTTGCGATGTCCGCATGCCCCAGCAGCATTTGTAGCACCCGAAGATCCGCTCCATGTGCCAGCATATGAGTCGCAAACGAATGACGCAGCACATGAGGAGACAATCGTGCGGGATCGATTCCTGCCCGCGAACCGATGTCAGTCAGAATCTTGTCGAAACCCTGTCGGGTGATCGGACGCAAGGGAGTGCGACCGGGGAAAAGCCAGAGACTTTTCTTTGCCTCATCTTCCAGCAGCAGGGCCATGACTGCATCACGGGCCGGGTCGGACAGAGGCACAAGACGCTCCCGTCCACCCTTGCCGCGCACCATCAGCATCCGGACATCCTCCCGGAACATGTCCCGTCTCAACGCGAGCAATTCAGAGATTCGCAATCCGGTCGAGTAAAGCAGCTCCAGTGCGGCACGACCCAGCAAAAGACGGCGCCGCTGTGCCGGGCGGTTGTCCGGTGAACAGGTGGAGGCGTCGATCAGGGCCGACACTTCGGTTTCTGTCAGAAATTTGGGAAGCGTCTGCTGCGGCGATGGCGCATCGAGTTGACTGGCAGGGTTATCCGCCCGCCGCCCCTCGCGTAGCAGAAAGAGATAGAACTGGCGGATACAGGAAATCCGGCGGGCGATCGTGCGACGCGCCAGTTTATCTGACGCCATTTCGGCGACCCACCGGCGCAAAGCCTCCACGGAAGCCGTAGCAAGCGTCTCACCTTCAGCACCGAGCGCCTCGCTGCAATGTTCGAGATCCCGTGTGTAGGCGGCAAGGGTTGCTGGTGCAGCGGCTCTTTCAGCCGCCAGCATCTCAAGAAACGAATCGACTGACTCGTCAGTCACGATCCATTCCCTGACGGTGAAACAGCTTCATTGAGACCGGCTTTCGTAGCCTCACACTGACAAGCCACTCTCACGGAAACTGTGCACTCTGCCTGTTCGATTTCACTGCGCTGGTGTTGGCGCCACTGCCGCGGGCGCAGCTGCCGGGGAAGCCACAGGTGCCGCAGACGGCACGGTCGTCGGAGCCGGAACCACAGCCTGCGGCGGCACCACAGAGACAGGCGCGGGCTGGGAGGCTGCCGTCAGGCTGGCTACAGAGAGTTCCTTGTGAACCATCTGCTGGGTTGCTGGCGGACCTGACGACACTCCGAGAGAGAGAATGCCACCACAGATGACAACAGCAGCGGCTCCGGCTGCGATAAGGACGATTCGGCGCATTTCAGCCTCGATTCTTTCAGTCCCGCAGCCGGTAATATCCGCCGCGTTTCCATGATGACGTGTGTTTGCCCGCTCTATGTTACGATGGCAGCCATGTCACGCCCATTCTTACCTGAACGGGGGAATGCAGTCCTGCCTGAGCAGACGCCTGCGTTGCCTCCCTCCCCGCCTCCGGACACGGTCCCGGAGCCCGCGCCTGCCCTGCCGCTCAATCTGGACGCGGTTCGCAGCAGCACCGGCTTTGGACCTCTCTGCGGCCGAAGCATTCTGCTGATCGGCCTGATGGGAGCCGGAAAATCAACCATAGGCCGCCGCCTCGCCCAGCGCCTCGGACTCGGATTTGTTGATGCCGACGCCGAAATCGAACGGGCCGCAGGCTGTTCGATCAACGATGTTTTCCGTCTGTATGGCGAGGAAGCTTTCCGTGACGGCGAACGACGGGTTCTGAAACGCCTGATCGACGGCCCCTCCCGCGTAATCGCGACAGGTGGCGGTGCTTTCATGAACGAGCAGACCCGCGCCCTCATTCGGGAGCGCGCCATCTCGGTCTGGCTGCGCTGCCCACTGCATGTCCTGCTGAAACGGGTGAGCGGACGTACGCACAGGCCCCTTCTGAACGGTCCCAAACCGCGCGACGTGCTCGAACGGCTGATGATCATTCGTCATCCGGTTTACGCTGAAGCTGATATCATCGTGCAATGTGGAGAAGACAACGTGGACAACGCCACAACCCGCGTCATCGAGGCGCTGGCTCTCAACCACCGCCCACGTCGCCTCCCCGTGCGGCTTGAGCGTAACCCTTACGAAGTCATCATCGGCACGGGCCTTATCGAACGTGCCGGTGCGCTCCTGGCGACAGTACTGCCGCAAAAGCGTGTCGTCGTGGTCTCCGATACGACGGTAGCGGAACTTTACCTCCATCCTCTGCTGGAATCTCTCTCAGACTCCGGCTTTGCCGTTCAGAGTATTGTGGTGCCGCCCGGTGAACAGTCGAAATCGCTGGGCGAGTTCCAGCGAGTCACGGACGCCATGCTGGAGCAGAAAGTCGAACGTCGGACTGCCGTCATCGCTCTTGGCGGTGGTGTGATCGGTGATCTCGCAGGATTCGCCGCTTCAGCGACTCTTCGCGGGCTGCCTTTTGTCCAGATGCCTACCACCCTGTTGTCACAGGTCGATTCTTCGGTTGGTGGTAAAACCGGCATCAACACGTCATGGGGCAAGAATCTGCTTGGTGCGTTTCATCAGCCCGCGATGGTTCTGGCGGATATCTCCAGCCTCGCAACATTACCGGTGCGCGAAATCCGGGCAGGTTATGCCGAAATTGTGAAGGCTGGCCTTATCGGTGACCCGGATCTGTTCACATGGTGTGAACGGCACGGTGCTTCCGTCATTTCACAGGACCCCGATGCACTGGCTGAAGCCGTCGAGCGGGCCTGTGCTTTCAAGGCGGCCATCGTGACTGACGATGAGTTCGAGCAGAAACCGGAAGGCGGTCGCGCGCTTCTCAATCTTGGCCACACGTTCGGTCACGCCCTGGAAGCAGAGATGGGCTACAACGGCAGCCTCCTGCATGGAGAGGGCGTGTCCATCGGCCTTCGTCTGGCTTTCATGCTCTCCGTCCGTCTGGGTTACTGCCCTCAGGCTGACCTTGATCGGGTAACTGCCCATCTGGATGAAACCGGCATGCCAGCACGGATTTCCCAGCTTGGACGCCACTTCGAGGCCCGCACGCTTCTTGACCACATGACAAGGGACAAGAAGATGCATGACGGCAAACTCAAATTTGTTCTGGTCCGAGGAATTGGTCAGGCATTTACATGCCGTGATGTCCCTGCGCAGGCGGTGCATGACGTGCTTGTGGAAGACGGATGTGCAGCAGATGCGATGCAGACACACGCTAGCCGTGGAACTGACATCTAAAAGCCACATAGGTCGTTACAAAACCCTCATCAACCGGCCATGTACAGTCATTCGGACCGAAGAAAAACAGGGGGCCGCATACCATTTGCAACAACAGAAAGTTCATGACCCAAACATGAACTGTTGCATATAAATCACGCTTATGGCGTGTAATAGGCGAAAGCCTCATCAGGTGGGTTCCATTCACGGAACCCATCGTTTTATAGGGCTTTTAGACAGCCTGTAGGGGCAAGGGATCGCAATTCACCGGTCCAGCCCAAACAGTTGATAAATGAGGACGAAAAAATGCGTCTCCGCAGTGCGTTACTCGCAACCACACTGATGGCAGCAGCACCAGTTGCCGCTTCCGCAACAACGATCACCGGACCGTACGTCAATGTCGGCGGTGGTTATGATCTGACACAGACCCAGCATGCCAGCACATGGGATCCGGGTTCACAGAGCACGGTCAGCTCCAAGTACCGTCACCAGAACGGCTTTACCGGCTTTGGTGCATTCGGCTGGGGCTTCGGCAATGGTCTGCGCGTTGAGGTCGAGGGTGTTTACAACTACTCCGAAATCAACCACCGCAACGGTGCCGGTGTCGCCAACAACAAGACACGTGGCAGCGACCAGTCCTATGGTGGCCTTGTCAACGTCCTGTATGACATCGACCTGAAGCAGTTCGGTATCGATGCTCCTGTCACACCGTTCGTCGGTGTTGGTGCCGGTTACCTGTGGCAGCACTACAACCCGACTGACTCGAACTTCGCCAACGGCTCCCGCTCGCGTCTGGGCGGCACGAACGGCAGCTTCGCGTATCAGGGTATCGTCGGTGCGGCCTATGACACGGGCATTCCGGGTCTGCAGGTCACAACCGAATACCGCATGATCGGCCAGACCTTCTCTGACGGTGCGTTCAAGACCACGGCATATGCTCCTGGTGGCGCGAAGATCGGTAGCGGCAACACAAGCTTCGATCACCGCTTCAACCACCAGTTCATCGTTGGCCTGCGCTATGCGTTCGATACGGCTCCGCCGCCGCCGCCAGCCCAGCCCTATGTCGCTCCTCCGGCTCCGACACCGGCTCGTACGTATCTCGTCTTCTTTGACTGGGATAAGGCCAACCTGACGGCTCGTGCTCGCCAGATCGTTGCAGAGGCAGCTCAGGCTTCCACGCACGTTCAGACGACCCGCATCGAAGTCAACGGCTACACCGATAACTCGTCGGCTCGTGGTGGCGCTGCTGGTGCGAAGTACAACATGGGTCTCTCGATCCGTCGTGCAGACAGCGTCAAGGCTGAGCTGATCCGTGACGGCGTGCCGGCTTCGGCTATCGACATCCATGGTTACGGCGAAGCCCACCCGCTGGTTCCGACAGGCCCGAACACTCGCGAGCCTCAGAACCGTCGCGTGGAAATCATCCTGCACTGATCCGCTTTCCGGATCTTTCAGGAAACGCTACGAAGAAGGGTGCCTTTCGAGGCACCCTTTTTTTGTTCTTTACTGTTTCAGGAAATATCGTGGCTGCCCGAAAGTCTTCTTTCCTGCGTCTATTCAAATTCGCAACTGTCGGCAGTCTCGGTCTTCTTTGGGATACCTGTACCGTCCTGAGTCTCAGAGACATCATCGGCCTGAACGCAGCAGCTCTCGCCGCCTATTTCGTGGCCGCCAGCTTCAACTGGACACTCAATCGCGTCTGGACATTTCGCGATGTAGGACGCCACGATCATCCGCTACTACAATGGCTCCGTTTTCTCTCTGCCAACAGTCTGGCGTTCTTTCTGAATCGTGGCACGGTCTACCTCCTGTTCTTCTTTTCTCCCTTCTGCGTAAATCATCCCGTCGTCGCGCTTGTTGTCGGCGCATTGGCTGGCATGGGCGCCAACTTCAAGCTGAGCGAAAGACTGGTCTTTCGGGAACGTCCGCCACAATCAGTTCTGGAACTTGGCGAAATTTCAGTCGGCATGGTTGATCCGGAACTTCCACAACCACAAACCGATGAAGCATCATCAGGCCGCGACAACCCATAACCCAGTTTGGAAAATAAAAGACCGATCTAATTCAGGATGTGGATGAGCTGCACTGCATGCCATCAAGCACATGGATTTCACTCTGAATTTCAGAAGCAGACCACGAGCCACCTTTCCCTGCCCGCCCTGACTGCGCTAGTGTTTCGCCTCAGATGTTTCTCTTGTTCTCCCGCTGTCTCTAACAGACGGCAGCTGCCACAGGACGCTTTTCCGCACCATGCCCACAACAAATGAAATCCGCTCCGCTTTTCTGGATTATTTTGCGTCCAACGACCATCAGATCGTCCCTTCGTCCTCACTGGTTCCCAGTAATGATCCGACGCTGCTGTTCACCAACGCTGGAATGGTGCAGTTCAAGAACGTCTTTACAGGTCAGGAGACACGGCCCTACTCCCGCGCCACAACGGCACAGAAGGTGGTGCGGGCCGGTGGCAAGCATAACGACCTCGACAATGTCGGCTATACAGCCCGACATCATACCTTCTTCGAGATGATGGGTAATTTCTCTTTCGGGGATTACTTCAAGCCTCGTGCAATTGAGTTGGCCTGGAATCTTATCACGAAGGACTTCGGGCTTCCGAAAGAAAAACTCCTCGTCACCGTCTACTCGGAAGACGAGGAAGCGGCTGGCCTATGGCGCAAGATTGCCGGTCTGACCGATGACCGCATCATCCGCATCCCGACTTCGGACAATTTCTGGCGTATGGGCGATATCGGACCGTGCGGCCCCTGCTCGGAAATCTTCTACGATCACGGTCCCGACGTGTTCGGCGGCCCTCCGGGTTCTCCCGATGAAGACGGAGATCGCTTCGTCGAGATCTGGAACCTCGTGTTCATGCAGTTCTTCGAGGACCCACCGGGCACGCGCACGCCGCTTCCTCGTCCGTCGATTGATACCGGCATGGGGCTTGAGCGCTTTGCCGCCATCATGCAGGGCAAGCGCGATAACTACGACACCGATACATTCCGCGCGCTAATCGAGGCTTCTGCCGAGGTGACGGCCCAGGCAGCCGACGGCCAGTTCAAGGCGAGCCACCGTATTGTGGCCGACCACCTGCGCTCCACGGCATTCCTGATCGCGGATGGCATCCTGCCTTCAAAAGATGGTCGCGGTTATGTGTTGCGTCGCATCATGCGTCGCGCCATGCGCCATCTGCACATGATGGGCACGTCGGAGCCAGTCTTCTACAAGCTGCTTCCTGCCCTCATCCAGCAGATGGGCGCGGCCTATCCAGAACTTGGTCAGACAGAATCCCTGATCCGAGAGACGATGCGCGGTGAAGAAGAGCGCTTCAAGGCGATGCTCGGGCGTGGCCTTTCGCTTCTGACGGAAGAAACCGACAAACTGCCAGCCGGCGGTGCCCTGCCGGGCGATGTTGCTTTTAAGCTGTATGATACGTTTGGTTTCCCACTTGATCTGACGCAGGACGCCCTGCGCTCAAGCGGTCATTTGGTAGACGTTCCGGGCTTTGAAGCCGCCATGAAAGTGCAGCGAGATCGTGCCCGCGCAGCATGGTCCGGTTCCGGTGATACAGCTGTTGAAACTGTCTGGTTTGAGGCACGCGACAAGTTCGGCGCGACCGAATTCCTTGGCTACAGCACGGAAACAGCTCAGGCAGAAGTCCAGCTTATTGCCTCGGGTGGCGTCAGTGTTGAATCCGCTGGACCGGGCACCAAGGTTGCAATCCTTCTCAACCAGACACCTTTCTACGGCGAGAGTGGTGGACAGGTTGGTGACACCGGTGAGATCGAAGCACCGGGTGTTAAGGTGGCCATCTCCGACACCCAGAAAAAGCTCGGCGATCTTCTGGTGCATTATGGCACCGTGACAGAAGGCACCCTGAAAACGGGCATGGCAGTCACGGCAAAGGTGGATCACACCCGCCGTTCCGCCATTCGTGCGCATCATTCTGCGACCCATCTCCTGCATGAAGCATTACGTCGTCGTCTAGGCGATCATGTCATGCAGAAAGGCAGCCTCAATACACCGGACCGACTGCGTTTCGATGTCAGCCAGCCTCGTCCGATCACCAAGGAAGAGCTGAACGAAATTGAAGCTGAAGTGAATGCTCGCATTCGGGAAAACACGGCTGTCACAACCCGCATCATGACACCGGATGAAGCCTCTGCTGAAGGTGCGATGGCTCTGTTCGGTGAGAAATACGGCGATGAAGTGCGCGTCGTCTCCATGGGCGGCAAGGATGCGGACGGCAGCAAGCCTGCGTGGTCAGTGGAACTGTGCGGTGGCACGCATGTCAGCCGCACCGGCGACATCGGTCTGTTCCGAATTTCTTCGGAATCTGGTGTTTCGGCAGGTGTCCGACGGATTGAAGCTGTGGCTGGTTCCGCAGCAGAAGCCGTGGCTGTGGCGAATGAAGAGCGCCTCTCCCAGATCGCTGCGATGCTGAAAGTTACTGTGGCGGAAACGCCAGAGCGCCTTGCCACACTGCTGGAAGAGCGCAAGCTCATGGAGCGGAAAATCTCCGATCTCCAGCGCAAGCTGGCGGCTGGTAGCAGCGATGCGACCAAAGTGGAAAAGATCGCGGGCATTTCTTTTGCCGGTCGTAATGTCGGCGAAACCCCAGCCAAGGAGCTGAAAGGGCTGGCTGACACAATCGGCAAACAGATTGGCGAAGGCGTCGTCGCTCTTGTCTCGACAGCAGACGGGAAAGCCAGCGTCGTGGTGGCCGTCAATCCTGCGCTGCCGGAGGGGATTGATGCCGTGTCCCTCGTCAAGGCTGCCAGCGCAGCCCTTGGCGGAAAAGGTGGTGGTGGTCGCCGGGATATGGCGCAGGCAGGCGGTCCGGATGTAGGCGCGGCTGATGCGGCGCTCAATGCCGTTCGTGCCGGGATTGAAGCCGCTGTAAACGCCTGATCAACGGGCATCAGAAGCCATCCGGATGACGTCGATTGCATCATCCGGATGGCATACTATGTGTTGCAGGAACATTTTCCCGGTCGCCAGTCGTTTCATCGAACAGATGAGAGCGCTCTTAGAAACAAAGCTAAGATATCAAGGCAACAGGCTGATAATAAAAAATAAAAATATTTTTTGTCTTTTTGATAAAGCTGATTTCATGCAGCGCTCAAAAAGACTTCAGCAAAACTCTTCTCCGAAGCGGGACGAGATACAGTCAGAGATGACCTTCACACCAGTCGAGTAGAGACTGCGTTTTGATCGGGATAGAAAAACACCCTCTCCTGAAACCACTCACGGATGGTCTCAGTCCGACGTGTCGTTTTCACGTCATGCCGGACCAGTCTGGGATCGAACTCAGTGTGTCGCGGGCAAGGGCGCCGCCACAATACCGTTGGGAGCAGCAGGCTTCACGACAGCCTGAGGTGGAAAGACAGGCGCCAGCGTCGACTGTGTAAAATACAGGACGCCATTGGACTGGGGCACGCCTGTCACCCACAGATGATTACTGGCACCCGCTGCATTGCTGACCAAAGGTTGTCCTGTTGCCGGGTCGAGCGAAAAGGTCAGCGGGATTCCAGCAAGCGTCTTCAGACTGAAGGCATGCGTAGACGACTTGGCAAGAAGATCCTTGATCTTCTTTACAGGCCACTTACCCGGAACGATTGTGTAGGAAATCAGCGCTTTCAGTGAGGCCCGGTTGGCCGGATCAAGCAATCCGTTCCGGAACTGCGCCGAGTATTGCGCCAGCGGCTCATTGGGGATGGCAAAGACCGTGTAGGGGCCTTTCTGCTGCAGAATAGCAAAGTAGCCTGAAACATGTAGCGCCCGAGTGTAATTCGCCAGTTCGATCGCCGCCGACACGCCTTCCGAGATAGGACGGTCACAGTAAATCGGCGTTTCCGGATCAGCGTAGGCAATCCGGCTGTCAGGCGCTTCTTTCTCGCTGGCTGGTACGTAATTTCGGGTGCCGGACACGGTCGGAGCCATGAAGGAGCAGACACTTCCTACCTGCTTGTAGGAGTCCTGCCGTGCCTTGCTCTGACATCCTCCGACGGACAGCGCCATCACTATAGCAGCGCCTGCCGCGCTCCACTGCACTGCCCGCTCTGGCCGCATCCTGATATCCCCGTTCCAAATCCCATGCCTCCGTCCATGACGGATGACTATCCTGTTACTCTCTATGGGGTCCGGGTTTCGTATCTGTAAATCCCTCGCCAGACCGCAAAGGAGAGTTACTCCTTTTTTCAAGTCCCTGGAAAGTGGTGACAATCAGCAACCATCGCCCCGCATGGTCCATCCCCGAACCAGACCGTCAGACAGCTCGAACGTGGTCTGGCAGACGGAGTTGTAATAGCTGGGAGGGAAGCCACCATCCATGCCCCAGCCCCAACCGCCCATTCCACCCCAGCCTCCCATACCGCCCCAGCCTCCCCAGCCGCCGCCCCAGCCTGGACCGCCCCAGCCCCAACCCCAGCCCATGCTGCCGGGATAGTACTGGGTCTGATTGTCTATGTAGGCGAGAAACAGGTGATTATTGGCCATGAAGGTCCGTGTTGGCACGCCAAAGGCACGCACGACGTCCACTTCCGTCTTGCCCACAAGGGAATCAAGCTGCCGGCGTTGCTCCTTTGTTGGCCCCGAGCAGGCTGTCAGGGAGACCAGCATCAGAGAGGCGAGCGTCAGGGACGGTCCAATACGCCGGATGATCATAACAAATTTCCCGATCATTTCTCCCGCCCAGTCCGGCTGGAGAGTGTGACTACAGTTTGATTGGACAGGATGCTTGCGCGAAATCAGCCCATCCACAAGATATCTGACAGACGCGGCGCTCCGGTCGCCAGCATCACCAGCCGGTCAAATCCCAGCGCGATACCCGATGTCGGCGGCAAGGAAGGCAACGCAGCCAGAAGATTTTCGTCCATTTTCCAGTCTGGTCGCTCTGGATATAGGGCCGCCCGTCTTTTCCTGTCACTATCGAAACGTTCTCGCTGCTCTTTGGCGTCGGACAGTTCCTCAAACGCGTTCGCCAGTTCGACATCCCCGATATACAGCTCGAATCGGAGCGCTACACGCGGGTCTTTTGGACAGCGACGCGCCAGAGCCGCCTGACTGGCGGGCCAGTGCGTGAGAAAGGTCGGCCTGTCTCGTCCGATGACAGGCTCCACCCGCTCAAGCAGCAATCGAAAAAAAAGATCTTCCCACTCTTCGTCCGCCCTCAGGACAGCGCCGGCCTGTGCTGCCAAGGCTTCCGCATCATCGGCTGTCGCCAGAACATCAGCACCAACATAACGCTGAAAGGCGTCCGCGACGGTGAGCCGCTCAAACGGCTCCGTAATCGGGATCACGCATCCATCACGCTGGACGGCAGGAGGAAGAAGTGTGCGAACGAACGTTTCCGTCTCGTCCATCAGACCATCAAGGCTGGCACCCGGTCGATACCATTCCAGCATGGTGAATTCGGGCGCATGCAGGGCGCTGCCTTCACCATTACGCCAGACCCGCGCCAGCTGAAAAATTTTCTGCCCCGTCGCCGCAACAATGCGCTTCATCGCAAATTCGGGACTTGTGTGCAGGAAAAGAGCCTCCCGTTCACCGGTCGGCGCTTCCCGTTCCGTGGCGAACACATGGAGATGCACTTCTTCACCGGGCGTCGGCACCGCATAAGGCGTCTCGACTTCCAGATAGTCTCGACCGTCAAAGAACGCTCTTGCTGCCTGCATCATCAGGGCACGACGACGTAGCAGCGGCAGGCGTTCCGCGATGCGTGCAGTGTCCTCTTGTGCCCTGCTCTCGCTCATGCCTGTGCTCCCTCGCCTTTTCATGCGACGACTGATGCCGCGCCTGTCGGACTGCCGCAAGCCAACCACAGTTTCGTTGCCTGAATATTGCGGGAAAGCCTGCGAAACCATTAGAAGCGGCTCATGTCGTCCTCCCGCATCTCTGCCGCCGGTCTCAATTCAGCCCACACAAGAACACTCCGGACACCGGAAGAACTTGTGAACGCCGGCTTTGTGACGCACGGCACCATGCCTGCCATCGGAGAGGTTGCGGAGAAATATGCCACTGCCATTCCGCCTGCTTTTGCGGATCTGATCGAAACACCGGATGACCCCATCGGTTTGCAGGTCATTCCCTCTCCGGATGAACTGGTCGTGGCCCCACATGAACTCGCCGATCCGATTGGTGACGACGCCCTGTCGCCCGTGCCGGGGATCGTCCATCGCTACGCCGACCGCGCCCTGCTGAAACCGCTACTGATCTGCCCGCTCTACTGTCGCTTCTGTTTCCGGCGCGAGCATGTCGGACCCGATGGCGGTCTCCTCGACGAAGAGGCTTTGGCTGTCGCGTTTCAATGGCTGAGGGAAAACTCCGCCATTCGGGAGGTCATTCTGACGGGTGGTGATCCGCTGATGCTCTCGTCAAGACGGCTTGAGCATATCATACGGGAACTGGCGTCCATCCCACATGTCACGACCTTGCGGATTCACAGTCGTGTCCCGTTGGCTGCGCCCGAGAAAATAACAGATGCGCTTCTGGACGCCATGGATGCGGACAAGGCGGTGTGGATGGTGGTTCATGCCAATCATGCGCGGGAATTCAGTGCTGCTGGACGTGAAGCTCTGAGAAAAATTCAGCGCAGAGGGATTCCCGTTCTGGGTCAGTCGGTTCTTCTACGGGGCGTCAATAACAATGAAGCGGCTCTGGAAGACCTGTTCCGGGCTATGGTCGAGAGTCGGATGAAACCCTACTATCTGCACCAACTTGACCCCGCCCCCGGCACAGCCCGCTTCCATGTTCCCATCGAGGAAGGACGCAGACTTCTCGCAGGATTGCGAGGGCGTGTGACCGGCCTGGCCTGGCCCACATACGTGCTCGATATTCCGGGGGGATATGGGAAGGTTCCGCTGGGACCGGACTATGTTGAGCCGTCCCTGAGCGCGGTCAGCGATCCGAACGGGCAGAGACACGCCATTCGTACGCCGAACAGTCAGTAAAAGTGAATCTGTGTGGCAGCCGAAGCCGCCACACAGACAGGCATCACATATGGGTCGCGTCTGGAGCAGGCTGCCCCTGAGGAGCCGGACCATTGGTCTGCGGAGCACTGTTGCTAGGGGTCATTGTTCCCGGCTGGGTTGAATGTTCGACGTCATAGGCCGTGGCTTTTTCAGCGTAGGTTCCTTTTGCGCCCGGATGCTCCTTGTCATACAGAGCGGCCTTGGCACGGGATTCCTTGCGGTAGCGGTAACGGACATACATGCCGGTCACACAGCCACCCATAGCTCCGAGCACGCCGTGATGATTGGCTACGTGGCCCCCCACGGCGCCGGCAGCACCGTATTTGATGCAACCGCCGGGTTCGGCGTGCGCGACCGGAACCACACCGACAGCCATCACAGCCGCGAGGGAAAGAGAGAGAAGTTTTTTCATTACAGCGCCATTTCAAAAATCAGGTTCCACCGCAGCAGAACCAACTGTCTGAGTTTGCCCCAGAATTGCGGCGAAAACCAGAACAACGATAATACTTTGTAACATTTCATAGCTATTGATAGTCTGTCCGGGCTTGACGTTCTCCCATCAGACCAGCCATGACCTCCGGCAGTTTTCTGAAGTGGCCCAGTTTTGCGGAGTTCCATGTCATGTCGCTTACACGCCGTGCCCTGCTAGCAGTCGCCGTTCCGGCCACGATTGCCCCGAATCTGCTCGGTCAGGCTCTGGCCGCTGATACAACCGACCCCCGCATGACCCCGCGTGCATTCGGCAACCCGAACGCCAAGGTGGTGGTTGAAGAGTGGTTCTCCTTCACCTGTCCGCACTGCGCCCGCTTCGAGCTGGATGTGTTTCCGGAAATCCGCAAGAAGCTTATCGACACAGGCCGCATCCGCTACGTTTTCTGCGATTTCCCACTTGATCGCACGGCCCTGATGGCCACGCAGGTGGCCCGCAGCCTGCCGCTCGAACGCTATGAGCCGTTCATGACGTCGCTCTTCTCCAATCTCGACCGCTGGGCTTATGGCGAGAACGTCAATCCTGAAGAACAGCTTCGCAAGATGGCTGGTCTCGCGGGCATGTCGCCGGCCGAGTTCGACACCGCCGTCAACGATGTCGCGTTCCAGAACGCCATTCTCGCCGAACAGACCCGTGCCGAGAAAGACTACAAGATCGACAGCACCCCAACCTTCCGTTTTAATAACGAAGTCTATCGTCAGGGTGAGCTGACCTATGATGCGTTCGAGAAAAAAGTCATTGCGGCTGGCGGCTGAAGCTTCAGCCGGACTGACGGTCTGACGGCGAACGCCCCATACATCGTGTCTGACATTCACACATCTGCCCGGGGGACTGGATGAGCGCACGCTTCGTCCAGCTTCGTATTGCGGGCTTCAAAAGCTTTGCCGACCCGGTCTCCGTGGATATTCTCCCCGGTCTGACCGGTATTGTCGGACCGAACGGCTGCGGTAAATCCAATGTCGTGGAAGCGCTGCGTTGGGCCATGGGTGAAAGTTCGGCACGCTCGCTGCGTGGCGGCGAGATGGATGACCTCATCTTCGCCGGAACGACCAATCGCCCTGCCCGCAACCTCGCCGAAGTCACGCTGGTTCTGGAAAACGCCAAGGGGCTTGGCCCCGGCCCATTCGCCGAGCAGGACGATCTGGAAGTGTCCCGCCGCGCCGAGCGGGGTTCCGGCAGCGATTACCGCCTGAACAGCAAGGCCATCCGCGCCCGCGACGTCCAGACGCTGTTTGCCGATCTCGCCTCCGGTGCACGGTCTTCGGCCATGGTCAGTCAGGGCCGTGTCGCCATGCTGGTCGGCGCACGCCCGGAAGAGCGGCGCACCATTCTGGAAGAAGCTGCGGGCATCACAGGTCTGCACGCGCGGCGGCATGAAGCCGAACTGAAGCTCCGCGCCACCGAAACCAATCTGACTCGCGCCGAAGACCTCCGCACCCAGCTGGAGAGCCGGCTTGAGGGTCTGACCGGCCAGTCCGAGCAGGCGTCCCGCTACCGGGAACTGTCCGCCAATCTGCGTGACGCCGAAGTCTCCTTGCTGGCTTTGCTGCATGCCCGCGCCCGACAGCAGGTTGAACGGGCCAAACTTGCTGCCGTGCAGGCCCGTACTGCCCTGATTGCCGCCGAAGAAGCCTCCGAAACTGCGGTTCTTGCGGATTATGAAGCCGACAAGGCACTTCCGGCCATTCGTGAAGCCGCTGAGCTTGCCCGCACAGCGTTGGAACGTCAGAGAGTCGCAGCGGAAGGCGTGGCGCTGGAAGAACAGCGTGCCGCGCAGGCTGCGAAAGCCGCCACAGAACGGCTCCGGCAGAGCGAAGCGGATCGGGATGCCGCCAAGTCCCGACTTGAAGACGCCTCCGCCACACTGACACGCCTGCAGGAAGAGATGGCGGCTGTTCAGGCCGCTCGAGCCAGCCTGCCTGACAGACAGGCAGAAGCAGAGACAAATCTTACCAGCCTTCAGGCTGCGCTGCAGGACGCCTCTGAAACGCTGGAACGGTTGATGACCGAGGCGACTGCGGCGCGCACACGATCCGAACAGGCGCAGGCCGCTCTTGAAGCCGCAACCCTGCGCCATACTCGTCTTGCTGAAGATCATGCCGCGCTGAAAAAGCAGATCGAAGCGTTGCAGGCTGAACTGCCTGCGCAGGATGTGTTGACGGAGGCAGAGGCTTCCGTTCAGCGGGCGGCAGCAACTCTGGCAACCTGCCGGGAAGAGGCGGATGCAGCTGCACAGAAGCGGTCTGAAGCACAAGTCGCGCTTTCCATCGCCCGTAACGCTGCGGAAACGACCAGAACCCGACATATCGAATGTGAGAAGGCCCTTGCGACGGCCACGGCCACTCTCAACGGTCTTTGCAAGGACCGTGACGCACTGGCTCAGCGCAAGGAGCAGACAGAACGGGAACTGATCCCTGATACGCAAAGGAGCGCGCTGGCGCAGGCCGTGACCGATGCAGAAGCCGCACGGACACAGGCTGTAGCCGCACTGGAGTCAGCCGAGACCGAACGGGCCGCAGCGTCCACTGCGCTGGTCGAAGCCCGTGGACGCATGCAGGAGGACAACGCCACCCGCGCCTCAGTCGCAGCAGCCGTTCAGTCAGCCGAGGCCGCTCTGCGACGTGCCGAGCAGGAAGCCACAACTTTCACACGGGAACTGGCGGCGGCTGAGCAGAACGCCGTGCCGGATTCCGTTCTGGAACAGGCCCAGAGCGCTCGTGCGGCAGAAGAAAAACGCCTGACTGATGCAGAGCAGGCTCTTGTCAACGCGGAAGAGGCCGCCACCCAGGCAGCAAAAGACGCACAGGAAGCCGAAGCCACACTTGGAGCCCTGAAAGCCGAGCTGACCCGTCTGAAAGCGCAGATCGAAGGGCTGTCGCAGGCTCTCGGTGCTGATAGGGAAGAAGACGAAGCCAGCCCTATTTCCGGGCAGCTGGATATTCCAGATGGACTGGAAATCGCCCTTGCGACGGTGCTGGCTGAGGGACTGGATGCGCCGGATGCGGCTGTCGCGCCGGATGCGCCACGCTCATGGTCGTCGCTTGGACCGCTCGCCTCGCCGCCCACTCTTCCTGCAGGAGCGACCTCTCTCGCTTCCCTTCTCGACGCCGTCCCACCTGCCCTCGCCCGTGCTCTTGGACAGGCAGGACTCGTGGCAACCGTGGCGGAAGGCGATTCGCTGTTCTCCGCACTTCAGGCCGGACAGTCGCTCATCACGCGTGATGGCGCATTCTGGCGTTGGGATGGCTATCGCATCGCCGCCGGTCAACCGAGTGCGGCAGCCCAAAGGCTGGCGCAGCGTCGCATTCTCAAGGAAACGCAACTTCGTTTCGACGAGAAAGCGACTGACCTTCCGGTAGCGGAGCAGAAAGCAGCCGAGACTGCTCAAGCACGCACTGCGACGGCTGAGGCGGTCCGCAAGGCTCGCATGGACCGTGCTGCGGTCGAAGGAGTCCTTGGGAAAGTGCGGACGACGGAAGCAGAGACTTCACGTCGTCACGCAGCTGCCCGAGCCAGACTGGACGCCGTGCGCCCGCAATGTGAACGGGCGACACAGGCTCTTGTCGCAGCAAAGCAGGCCGTCGCAGACGCACAGGCCACGCAGCAGGCGCTTCCCGCGCCGGAAACACTTCGCAAGGCACATGAGGAGGCCAAGGCTCGCGACCAGAAGGCCACGCAGACTGAATCTGCCGCACGCGAAACCCGTCGCAAGGCGGATGCAGCCTTCGAGCAGGCGCGACGGGCGCAGCAGGAAACCGAGACGCGCCACGGAAATGCCGAATCCCGTCTCGGCACCATACTGCCCGAACTGGCCCGCCTCGATTCCGAACGGGGCAAGGCGGAAGAAACCGTCGAAGCGGCTCGTCTGGCGCTGGAAGCATCGTCCGATCCCGCATCGGCTGCTACCGCACTGAAAAATGCAGAAACAACGGCTCGGGAAGCTGAACAGGCTGCCGCTGCTGCTCGCGCAAAACTTGAGGCCGTTGGTCAGGAGATGGCCGGGCGAGAAGCCGCTCATCGCGCCATGCAGGAAAAGACGCTGGAGATACGCTCGCGCCTTTCAGCCACGGAACCTCGTCTGGCTGCACTGGATGTCGAGTTGAACGAAGCAGCTGAAACGCTTGAAGCGGCAGAAGCGGCTCGTGCGGCGACAGTGCTCGACGATCAGGCTTCAGACCCGATTGAAACATTACGTGAAAAGATTTCTGAGCTGCGTCGCGAAGAGCAGGCTGGGCGTGAAGCACGCGCCGCTCTTCTCGCTGAGGTCGGCACACTGACCAGTCAGGAAACCGCACTTCGGGATTCTCTGTCGGAATGGACCAGCCGCGCCAAGGCTGCCGAAGAGCAGTTAGCTGAGGCTCAACTGCGTTTTGATGCTGTTTCCGCCGACCATCAGACCCTGACGGCTCTGCCTGATGAAGCCCGCCAGCTTCGTGAGCGGACTGCGGCCACGCTGACAGAAGCAGAGGAAAAATTTGCGACGGCCAACGCGGCGAGAGAAGCTGCCGAGAACCGACTGAAAGACGCGCAGGAAGCGCGGCGTCGGACCGAAGGCGAATTGGCGACCGCTCGGGAAAATCTGCTCCGTAGTGAAGGCAAGAGTGAGCAGGCTCAGGCCATTCTCGATCAGCTTCTGGCCGAGACGCCCGAGCCTCCCACAGCACCGGTCGGAGATCTCACGGAATCCGCAGAAACCGGGCTTCGACGCAAGATTTCCCGCCTGACCCGTGAACGGGAAGAGCTTGGCCCGGTCAATCTGCGCGCCGATATCGAGGCGCAGGAAGCCGAGCAGCAGATCGAGGTCATCCGGCGCGAACATGGCGAAATCGAAGCCGCCATTGCCCGGTTGCGCGGATCGATCGGGAGCCTAAACAAGGAAGGGCGTGAACGCCTGATGGCGGTCTTCACACAGGTGGACCATCACTTCCAGTCCCTGTTCTCCCGCATGTTCGGCGGTGGGCGTGCTCATCTGGGTCTTGTCGGCAGCGACGATCCGTTGCAAGCTGGCTTGGAAATCTATGCCCAGCCCCCGGGCAAGAAGCTTGCCACATTGTCACTTCTCTCGGGTGGCGAACAGGCATTGACGGCCCTATCTCTGATTTTTGCAGTCTTTCGCTGCAATCCGGCTCCGATCTGCGTATTGGACGAAGTCGACGCTCCACTTGATGACGCCAATGTCGGCCGCTTCTGTGCGCTGCTTGGCGATATGGTCAACGAAGCAGGAACACGCTTTCTCGTGGTGACACATCATCAGCTTACAATGGCTCATATGGACCGGCTCTACGGCGTAACCATGCAGGAACGCGGTGTGAGTCGCGTGCTGTCTGTCGATCTCGACAGGGCTGCGGCGATGGCCGGTGAACGTAAAAAGGAAGAGGCTCATGCCTGATCCTGACATACAGGACTCCATAGACGACCAGAAACCGAAGGCGTCTTTCCTGACCCGTTCCTGCCGCCGGAACGTTCTGATCGGGCTGTCAGTCATTGCCATCGCCGGTGGTGGACTGCTGTGGCGTGATTCGCATGCCGATGCGCTGCTGACCCGGATCCATCATGGTCTGGTCATCTGCGCGAGCGGAAAGGCGGCTACAACTACCCTTCCCTCGCCGACAGCGGAAACATCACGGACCGATAAACTTCTGGCTGAACTGCCGCTACCAACCCCGGAAATTCTCGATACGTCCAGCCTGCCGACGATGGTGGCGCTGGATGTGGTCCGTAATGATGACGGCAAACTGGCAATTGCGGGCAATAACGCTCTTCCGCTGCACGATGCGCTGAAACTTTCCTACAAGCGGCATGAACTGGTGATGCTGTCTCTCCGTGGGATTCCTGCGACCGAAGTGGTGAAGGAACTCCGGGCGACCGGCATGAGAAAAAGAGCCGTCCTGATGGCTCATGATCTCATGTCCGCCCATGACGCCCTGGAAGCTGACCGCGCTGTCGTCGTGGCGATGCCGGTGCAGTCCGCGTCGGATGCCCACAAGGCGAAGCTGCTGGCAGGACGCCATCCCTACGCTCTCTATCTACCAGCCAACGCCTCTTCTTCACTGTTTGCAGCCGCACATCGTGATGCGGACGCGGTCATCGTTTACAGCCCTGATCCCAGCGCCAATCTTCTGGCGACCCAAAAGCTGCTCGATGAGCCGGTGGATATTGTCGTAACCGAGCATCCTGATCGGCTGGCCAGCATGATGGACGGCATCTGAGGCAGTCTTAAAAGTAATAAACGGTAATCTCGTGGAGCTTTGGGTTCTCTGGAGCCAGTTTGATGTTACTGCGCAAGGCTGGCCACTGATGGATGAGATTTCTGAAATACGGAGCCTCAATCCAGCCCAGTCGCCTTGAATGAGGCAGCTATGGTTCCTTCAGAATCATCGAAGATGGTGACCTGAAGCCTTAAGTGAAAGTCTATAGGCGCGTCTTTTTCTAATCATTTCATCAGAAATGAGGACGACAAGCATCAACCCGCGTATCGACTGCACTCTGTCAGCAAGACACCTTTCCACGCCAACTTGAATACGGGCGGCGCAGGCAGGATTAGGTTTTACTTCTGCTTCCCCAAAAAAATCAGTCGCTTTGATGCTTGATATTTCTCTCATACGAGAAGATGGCAGAGCCATGCTCTGTCCGTAGTTTACTGATCACAAAGCACGCAAAAATCTGCAGACTCTTCAGGACCTAGTCCCACATCCGGCAAGTCCTTCTGATCCCGCTCGGCCAAAAGAAGAACGCCGCTCAGTTCTACCTATCACCCCAAAGAAAAAGGGAGAGCGAAACCGCTCTCCCTCTTCCGGAAACAGTGTCTGAACGAGTGGATCAGAAATCCATGTCGCCCATGCCACCCATTCCGCCACCACCCGGCATCGGCGGAGCTTTTTTCTCCGGACGCTCGGCAACCATGGCTTCAGTGGTGATCAGCAGACCAGCAACCGAAGCTGCATCCTGCAGAGCCGTGCGGACAACCTTCATCGGGTCGATGATACCAGCCTCGACGAGGTCCTTGTATTCACCAGCCTGTGCGTCGAAACCGAAGGTATAGGTGCTGTTTTCCAGAACCTTGCCTGCGATGACAGCGCCGTCTTCACCCGCATTGTGCGCGATCTGACGCAGCGGAGCCTGAAGAGCCTTGCGGATGATTTCGCCGCCGACCTTCTGGTCTTCGTTGTGGTAGTGCAGGTGGCCAAGAGCCGTGGAAGCGCGGGCCAGAGCCGTGCCGCCGCCCGGAACGATGCCTTCTTCAACAGCAGCGCGGGTTGCGTGCAGGGCATCGTCAACGCGATCCTTGCGCTCTTTCACCTCAACCTCGGTGGAACCACCGACGCGGATGACAGCAACGCCACCGGCGAGCTTCGCAAGACGCTCCTGCAGCTTCTCACGATCGTAGTCAGAGGTTGTTTCCTCGACCTGAGCGCGGATCTGGTTGCAACGGCCCTTGATGTCGTCCGCGTTGCCAGCACCTTCAACGATGGTGGTGTTCTCTTTCGAGATGTGCACCTTCTTCGCCGTGCCGAGCATCGGCAGCGTCACGCTCTCAAGCTTGATGCCGAGGTCTTCGCTGATGACCTGACCACCGGTGAGGATGGCGATGTCTTCCAGCATGGCCTTACGGCGATCACCGAAGCCCGGAGCCTTCACGGCAGCGATCTTCAGACCACCACGCAGCTTGTTGACGACGAGCGTGGCCAGAGCCTCACCGTCGACGTCTTCTGCAATGATGACCAGCGGACGACCGGACTGCACAACGGACTCAAGCAGCGGAAGGATCGGCTGCAGGGAAGACAGCTTCTTCTCGTGGATGAGGATGTACGGGTTGTCGAGATCAGCCGTCATCTTCTCCGCGTTGGTCACGAAGTACGGGGAGATGTAGCCGCGATCGAACTGCATGCCCTCAACGACGTCGAGCTCGGTCTGGATGCCCTTGGCTTCCTCAACCGTGATCACGCCCTCGGAGCCGACCTTCTGCATCGCCAGCGAGATCATCTCGCCGATCTCTTTCTCGCCATTGGCGGAGATCGTGCCGACCTGCGCCGTCTCGGACGGAGACGTCACCTTCTTGGCGTTCTTCTTGAGCTCTTCAACGACAGCGGCCACAGCCTTGTCGATGCCGCGCTTCAGATCCATCGGGTTCATGCCAGCAGCAACGGCCTTGTGACCTTCGCGGACAATCGCCTGAGCCAGCACGGTGGCTGTGGTGGTGCCGTCACCGGCCACGTCGTTGGTCTTGGACGCAACTTCGCGCACCATCTGGGCGCCCATGTTCTCGAACTTGTCGGCAAGCTCGATCTCTTTTGCAACCGACACACCGTCCTTGGTGATGCGGGGCGCGCCGAAGCTCTTGTCGAGCACGACGTTACGGCCTTTCGGGCCGAGGGTCACTTTTACGGCGTCGGCAAGAATGTCGACACCACGCAGCATGCGCTGACGCGCTTCACCGCCGAACTTTACGTCCTTGGCAGCCATTGGGAATTCTCCTTGAAAATGAAAACGAACGTTTAAGGGGGATCAGAAGCCGGTGATCAGCCGGCGATCACGCCCATGATGTCGCTTTCCTTCATGATCAGCAGCTCTTCACCACCGATCTTGACTTCGGTGCCAGACCACTTGCCGAACAGCACGCGATCACCAGCCTTCACATCGAGAGCCACAACCTGACCCTGTTCGTTACGTGCGCCGGGACCAACGGACACAACCTCGCCTTCCATCGGCTTTTCCTTGGCCGTGTCAGGGATGATGATGCCACCAACTGTCTTTTCTTCGCCGTTCAGGCGACGGACCACTACACGATCGTGCAGGGGACGGAATTTCGTCATTATGGATTGCTCCACATTCTGTTTGGGACGACGCCCTCGTTTCTAAAGCAACGTCGCCGCGTGCCACGCGCTCTACGCCGCGGTGCGTTAGCACTCCCACCCCGGGAGTGCCACGTATGGAGATAGGTGTGCCTACAGGGGGTGTCAAGACGGTTCGGCACTTTTCTCTCGTGAGTGCCAATTACAAGAATTTAACAAGATCTTTTTAAATCACCGCCAAGAAAATTTAGGAAATTTTTATTTTAAATTGACTGCATACGAACGTAGCCCGCTTCCCCTGAAGACCGCCCTTTTCTCTCTTGATGGATAGAAGCAGAAACGTCCGTATCAACAAGGAGTGGCGTCTCCTATCGAACAACACGCCCGCTCTCTGCCTGAGCGATGACCCATGTATAAAAAGCCGATGCCTCCCGGCTCGTTCGCCGATGCAGTGTCAGGACATAGCCGTTCTCGCTTTTGATCGGCGTCGGCCAGAGTTTGACCAGTTGTCCCGTCTCCAGCGCCGTATCAATCAGGGGATGCCAGCCCAGAGCAATACCTTCGTTCTGACAGGCTGACTGCATCAGAAGCGGAAAATGACTGAATGAGCGAAACACGTTCAACTGACCACTCAGTGTCTGCGGACGATCGCTCCCCACCTTCCGGAACCAGCTCTCCCAGTTCAGCCACAATTTCCCGTCGCCTTTCAGGTGCAGGAGCTGAGCCTTGCGTATCTCTTCCACGCTATCGAATGGCCCGTGGTGATCCAGATAAGTTCGTCCACACACAGGATAGACTTCCTCCTGAAAAAGCATTTTTCGTTGGAAAACTGGATCATCTTCCCTGATGGGACCGGGTTCAAACAGGATCGAAACATCAGGTCGAATATCACCAGACGCCGTCTCGGACAGATTTCTCGTGGTGACGATCTGGACTTCCACATCGGGGCAAAACCGTTCGAAGTCTGACAGACGTTCCATGAGCCAGGTGGCGCCAAACCCGTAATCGGTGACCACGGCGATCTGTCGTCGTCCTACCGCCGTAGCAGCGATCTCTCCCAGACAGGTGCGGATGCGTCCGGTGCTTTCCGTCGCGGCGTCGAACAGCAAACGCCCTGCTTCCGTCAAAATCACACCGCGATGTCCACGTGTGAACAGCGGATGACCGATCACGCGTTCTATCTGCCCGATCTGTCGACTGACATTTGGCTGTGTCACGCCCAGTTCAGCAGCGGCAGCACTGAAGCTACCCAGCCTACCCACAGCCTCCAACAGGCGGAGATGGGCAAGCACATATTCCACTACGTAAGGTGTCATAATTCAGGGTTATATCACACATAATAAACGCACTACATCACAAACAATCATGTTTTGTGGTTAATAGTGAAATACACCATATGAACGTTATATTTTGCGCTCCTTACGGAACCCAGTCGATGCCCCACCTATCGTCCCGTGTCGTTTCTCACCACGGAATCCAATTCCAGAGCCATCCAGGCAACACAATAATCAACGAAAATAAATCGGATAATATCCATATAATCCATACCACGATGTCCTGTCGATAAAGCCACACCCCGCCTCTCACCCATTCAATGCCCTAGCGATCATCGCGCATGCATTTTCCTAAAAAGGCCTGTGGCTATGGAATTCCATTTTCTTCTGAACGGTACGGTTGCAACGGCCTTTCTCATATCGGCCAATTCCGTGGCTATCGCAGCCACCGATGCCTCCCACAAAGCAGGCGATCTGGGCGGCGCAGGCATACCGCACGCAACGTCGCACAAACCGGCTAGGGGCCTGAAATCAGTCAAACAGAAAGACCCTGAACAACTGACAGTCAGCGCACGACGCTCTTACGCCCGCGGCATCACCGAAACGATTTCCTCGGAAGTGCTCGCAAGGTCTGTGCCGGGCACAAACCCTCAGAAAGTGCTCGCAACTCGTCCGGGCGTGATGTTCCAGTCTGCCGATCCACAAGGTCTGGATACATGGTCAGCCCAGTTTTACATGCACGGGTTCCTGCAAAACCAGATTGGCATGACACTCGACGGTATACCGCTCGGCGATCAGGAATTCCGCTCTCTCAATGGTCTGAATACGACAGCCGCCATCGCTTCCGAAAATGTCGGTCGCGTCAACATGTCGATGAGCGCAGGCGCGGAATCCGTCGCCAGCACGTCAAATCTGGGCGGCTCACTTGAGTATTTTTCATCCGACCCAACGCACGAACATCATCTGACGACAGCACAGACTTTCGGAAGCAACGCCGCCTATCACACCTTCATTCGTGCCGACAGTGGCGACCTGAACCAGATCGGATCGCGCTTCTATGTCTCCTACATGAGAAACAACACCGACAAATGGAAAGGCGGCGGCAACCAGTTCGCACAACAGGTCAACGCGAAATTTCTCCAGCCTATTGGTCAGGACAGCCGTATCTCAACCTTCTTCGACTGGTCCGACAAGGATCTCTACAATTATCAGGACATGTCCTTCGACATGCTGAAGAACGGCGGCTACAAACTTGATAACTTCGTCGGAACACCCGACGGTTATGCCAAGGCCTATCGACTGGCCCAGTCGCTCAACAATCTCCCCGGCGGTGCTATTCCTGCCGGTTATTCACGGATGTCAGACCCTTGGGACGCGTCCTATTATGACGCCGTTACCGCAGAACGGGATTATCTAGGCGGCCTGACTGCGGATTTCTCCCTGACACACGCCCTGCGCTGGAAAACGACCATTTATGGTCATGGGCAGTACAGACGAGGTGGCTGGACAACGCCTTACCTCACTTCGCCCAACGGAGCGCCGCTGGCTGAGCAGATCAACGCCAGCAACACGCAGAGATACGGTTTCACATCCGCCCTGACCTACACGATTGCCCACAACGATATCAGCGCTGGCGTCTGGTACGAAAACTTCCATACCCAGATTGGGCGTTACGGTATTGAGCAACCTCTTCTCGGAGAGGGATCGCCCATAAATGCACTAGGCACCCTACCCGCCGGCTATCAGGATTTCTGGTCACAGACCTTCAACTCCAACAGCTTTACGGCATTTGTGCAGGATACGTACCATCCAATCGAAAATCTCGCCCTGCATTTCGGCTTTAAATCCCTGCTGCAAACCGTGCGAGCAGGACAGAACGCCAATGACGCGTCCTACACTGGAACAGACGCCATTGCCGCTGGCAGCATGACAACGGCCCGCGCCTTCTTGCCGCATATCAGCGCTGACTGGCATTTCCTCCGTCATCACGAGCTGTTTTTCGATATCTCGGAAAACATGAAAGCCTACCCTGTAGCTGCCTACAAACAGGGTGCCTCGCCTTTTGCTGTCACCCAGAGTCAGTTCAATCAGATCCGTGGCGGGCTGAAACCGGAAACCGACTGGAATTATGCAGTGGGGTATCGCTACCTCGACAAGATCCTGTCTGCATCGGTGTATGCCTATCACACGGACTTTCATAACCGACTACAACAGACGACATCCGGAACAATCGTCAATCCGATCTCGACGGTCGCCAATGTCGGGTCCGTGACCATGAACGGCGTGGATGCCGGGCTGACAATCCGTCTGCTACGTGACGTCTCACTTTATAACAGCGTGAGTTATAATCACGCGACTTATGGTGACAATCTTGTCGAGGCTGGCGTGACGTACGCCACCCATGGCCAGCAGATCGTCAACTATCCGCGCTTTATGTACAAAGCCAGCCTGTCCTACAGTCATGGCGGGTTCGAAGCGCATATCGACACCCAATATCTCGGCCAACGCAATTTCAGCTATGTCGGCGACATGAAAGCGCCCGGTTACTGGCTGGAAAATCTGGGCATGCGTTATAATTTCGGCAAGATGGCGCAATACAACCGCAATCTCGATTTTGTAAAAAACATAACTCTTTCCTTCGACATCTATAATCTAGCCAACCAGAAATACATCGCGACGATGGGTGAAAACGGCAACCCGGTGTCAGGCGACTACCAGTCTTTCATGGTTGGCGCTCCGCGACAGTTCTTCGGTTCCATCAAGGCAGAATTCTGATCTCAACACCCTTCAGAACACTCATCCCGCAGGAAACAGTCATGAATCAGAATACGATTTCTTCTCCTCGCCCCGTCACAATAACGGCTGACCTCAAGCTGCGACCGATCGCTGGACGCATCGGTGCAGAAGTGCAGGAAATTGCCCTTACCCCAGACCTGAGCCCAGCCACCATTCAGGCCCTCCGCGACGCATTGACGCACCACAAGGTTCTCTTTTTTCGGGACCAGCATCATGTCGATGCCGCAACACAGACAGCATTCGGCAGGAAATGGGGCGAACCTGTCGGGCACCCCACCGCGCCGGGGCAGACAGGCGATCATCTGCTGGAACTGAGCGCAGAGCATGGAGGAAAAGCCAATGTCTGGCATACTGACATGACTTTTCTGGAATCCTATCCTGCCGTCTCCATCCTGCGTGCCGTCAATGTGCCTCCCTGCGGTGGCGATACGGTCTGGGCCAACACAGCCGCTGCCTACGAACATCTTCCGGACCATCTGAAACAACTGGCCGACGGACTATGGGCTGTTCATTCCAACGATTATGACTACGCCGTCAATCAAACCCGCCCTGATCAAGCGATGGATGCCTATCATGCGACGTTCGCCTCCTCCGTTTTTGAAGCGGAACAACCACTGGTACGCCTGCATCCGATATCCGGAGAAAAATCTCTAATCCTCGGCGGATTTTTCAAGAAATTTTCCAACCTTTCCCTATCGGACTCCCGTCATCTGTTCGAGATATTCCAGACACATATCACACGTCTGGAAAATACCGTTCGCTGGCAATGGAAAAAAGGAGATGTGGCAATCTGGGACAACCAGAGCACACAACATTATGCACTGGACGATTACGGCAATTATCCGCGCGTAATGCAGCGCCTTACCCTGCGTGGCGAATCCAGTCTTTCCACTGATGGCCGGTATAGCCGTCAGCTTCTTCCCGCCAAGTGAATCAGATTGTGTCAGTAAACAGCAGCACGCATCCGGTTCCCAGCATGATACGGAAAGAGACTGTATCCATTCCCTTTTCAGTCGCGCTGGTCGTGGCTCTCGGAGCCATCACCGCAACGGCCCACCTTGGTAACAACTTCACTCCCTATCTGATCGGCGGACTGATCGACCTGTTCGGTTTTTCGCCACTTCAGATGGGCGTGTGGAGCATGGTGGAGCTTCTCGCCTACGCCGCAACGATGCTGTTCATCGCTCCCCATGTCGTCCGTCTCAGTCCTCGACGACTGGCGCTTGTAGCAGGAGTTCTGATTGGGGCAGCACAGTTTTCCTCATCTCTTCTGGACAGCTTTATCCCGCTTCTGGTCACGCGTATGGCATGTGGATTGGGTTTCGGGCTGGCGAATACCGCCCTGAATCTGACAGCGGCCCGCACGGACAGCCCCACGCGTGCGCTGTCCATAGGCCTGGCCGTCCAGACGATTGTCTACACTCTGATCAATCTCGCCTTACCCGTTGTTGGAACGCATCATGGCACGCCGGGCATGTTTACCATGCTCGCTATTCTGGCCGTGCTGTTCACCATTGCGGGCGGAAGTCTGCTACCTGATCGACCAGTCGCGCAACACCTTCAGGCACCGGTTCAATGGAATGAGTTGAAAAGCGATGGCCGGATTGTGCTGACAGCGATCTCCCTGTTCAGTTTCGGCAGTCTGGCGCTGTGGCCGTTCATCGAACGTGCTGCGCATGAAATCGGCATATCGGCAGTCACTTACGGTCGATATCAGAGCATTGCGACACTTGCCTGCGCGGTGAGCAACACCGTCTTCGGCATTCTTGCTCCGCGCATTCCACGCCGACGGAGCCTGCCTGTCGCACTGCTCATCTGTGGGCTGTCGTGCGCCGCACTCACGCTCATTTCCAACGAGGCAGGCTTTGCCATCGCCCTGATTGTGTTCAATGTCAGCTGGCTGATCGCCTATCCGCTCATACTCAGCGTCGCTTACCAGATCGATGCAGGTGGGCGTCTTGCCGTTCTGTGTTCATCAGCCTGGATTGTGAACATGGCGGCAGGTTCGCTTGTCACCGGCGCGATAGCAGAATGGCTGGGAAACTATGTGCTCGTTGGCCCGCTGGGACTGATCTCGTGCGTCGGAGCCTTTCTGCTCCTTCGCCCTCTTGTTCATTCCCGTGTCGGAAGCGGGGGATAAAGCAGAAGATGCTCACTGCCACTTATACCGAGCCCCGTTTGAGTGGCGGTCAAGGATCCAGAGAAGCCTGTCATTTCCTCTCATTCGGGGAAGATGAAGACCGACGACATCGGCTCAATGCCTCGCCCTGCCTTCCGAATACGCGCTGTCTCTCGCTTCCAAAGCGTTTCTGGTACATCCTTCATACGAATCGTAAACTCAAATCATGTCAGGGATCATGCACCGCGCTCTGCTTCTGGGCTTTTGTAGCCTTATCCTTTCCGGCTGTTCCTGGTTCGGGGGCTCCTCCAATCACCACCTCACTCAGCAGCAGCAGTGGGAAGCACTCGGCTACAAGGACGGCCTCAAGTCGGTGAAGCACTGACCCCTGCAATCTCCCCTGCCATTCCAGACAGGGGATCTTCACCCGCCTGTGACAGGTACCAAGCGCTTTCCAGACGTTGTCCTGTTCTGAGAATCCTTCCCATGAGGATAAGGTCAGCGGGATGACAGTTTCAGAGCCAATACATTCCCCGGCAACCGGCCTTTACGGTGCGGCGCGTCTCAAGGCGATGACTGCAGTCTGCCTCGCCGTTCTGCTGGCCCAGATCGACTATGCGATCGCCAATATCGCGCTTCCCGATATCGGGGCGGACCTGCACAGTTCCGCTTCCGACACGGTCTGGGTGGTGAACGCCTACCAGCTCGCCAGCCTGTCATCACTCCTGCCGCTGGCCGCCGCAGGAGCCTGGATCGGCTATGCACGCATGTGCATGATGGGGATCGCGCTTTTTATCGTCTCCTCGGTTGGATGCGCTCTTGCGCCCAGCCTGCCGGTGCTGACCATCGCCCGCGCCATACAGGGATTTGGTGCGGCCTCCATGCTCGGCGTCGTCTCCGCCCTGATCCGCTTCATCTACCCCGTTGAAGAACTCGGAAAAGGTGTCGCCGTTAACACACTGATCGTCGGTGTCGGTATGGCTCTCGGCCCGACCGTTGCGGGCATGATTCTGGCTGTCGCACACTGGCCGTGGCTTTTCTGGATCAATCTGCCGATCGGCGCGCTGACCTTCGTGCTTGCGGCAACTTCCCTGCCCACAACGCCTCGCCAGAAAGAAATGCCGGACCCTATTGGCGCCGTGCTCTGCATTATTGCCGTCACAGCACTCGGTCTCGGCGGGAACTCGGTCGCCCACTCCGACGGCGCGATGCTGGCCTGCGCCATGCTGGTTATTGGTGTGGCGGCCATGGGCAGCCTCATCCGCAAGGAAGCTGGAAGCCTTCAGCCCATTCTGCCCGTCGACCTCCTCCGAGGCCTCGGTTTCAGAATCGCCTTTATCGTCGGCATCATCAGTTATATCGGCTCGAACCTGTTCATGATCTCCATGCCGTTTACGCTCCACGATCATTACGGCTGGAGCGCAACCTCCACGGGGCTGCTGATGACGCCGTGGGCATTCGGGCTGATCGTTTCTGCCTCCGTCACGCGTCGCATCGCCGATAAAATCCCCGCTGGAATCCTTTCCTCAATCGGCCTGATCTGTGCCATGATCGGGTTTCTTGCCCTGCGTTTTCTGCCTGCTTCACCCACCGCTTTCGATGTCGCTTGGCGCATCGGCGTGGCCGGTTTCGGGTTTGGCGTCTTTCAGGTCCCCAACAACCGGGCCATGCTGCTGACTGCTGCAGCCGGGCGCGAAGGTGGAGCGAGCGGCATGGTGCAGGTCTCCCGTCAGAGTGGACAGACCTTCGGTGGCATTGGAACAGCGCTCATCCTGCGTCTTGTTCCCATAAGCGGCAGCCTTGTGTGTCTTGACGGAGCCGCCTTCTGTGCCGGCCTCGCAGCCCTACTGAGCGCCTCACGCATGATCAGCCGCCGGAAATGACCCTTCGTTGCGGTCTTCGGGGGCAGTCTATAAAATTCAAATTTTCTCAGACAGTTACCTTTCACCATCCAATCAACGGACCTCTCCATCAATGACATATTCTGACACCGCAGAGGCTCCCATCAACCTGAATAGCCTGTGGAAACAGATGGTTCAGGAATCCCAAGTCTGCTGCGATCCGCTTGTCATGGGGCTGCTTTCCACGGGCATCAAGAACCATTCCAGCTTCGCGACGGCCCTGGCAGCGCTCATCGGTCGCAAACTTGGCGACCATTATGTAAGCATCGAGCAACTGACCAGTCTGGTGCTGGAATGCTACGGTGACACGCCTGATACGATCGTTGCGGGAGCCGCTGATCTACAGGCCATCCGGGATCGTGACCCCGCATGCCCCGACTATGTGACGCCCTTCCTCTTCTTCAAGGGTTTCCACGCTGTCCAGTGCTACCGGGTGGCCCACTGGCTCTGGAACGGTAACCGACGCCATCTTGCACAGCATCTTCAGAGCCGGGCCTCCGAACTGTTCGCAGTCGACATTCATCCCGCCGCCAAGCTGGGCCGACGTATCCTGTTCGACCACGGAACCGGAATTGTGGTCGGCGAAACATCGATCATCGAAAACGATGTGTCTCTGCTTCAGGGCGTGACTCTGGGTGGCACAGGCAAGCACGCTGGCGATCGGCATCCGAGAATCCGCCGTGGTGTACTGATTGGAGCCGGAGCCAAGGTTCTGGGAGCGATTGAGGTTGGCGAAGGCGCCAAGGTGGGAGCCGGTTCCATCGTTCTGGAAGCCGTCCCTCCCTACACCACGGTCGTCGGCAACCCAGCACGGAAAGTGGGAACGCGTCTCAAGGAAATGCCGTCCCTGACCATGGACCAGACATTGCCGCCGATTGATTACATCATCTGATCCTTAGGGATCAGGCGGGAGAAAAAATTCCTTCCCATACCCGCATGGCCTGAGTCATTCCGGCGCAGTCATGCACCCGCAGGATCGTGTCGCCCAGCGCCAGCCCCGGCAATGACGAGGCGATGGTTCCCGGATCGCGGGAGACTGCCTCGCTCACACCTGCCAGTGCGCCGATCATTCGTTTGCGGGAGGTGCCAAGCAGAACGCGGCAACCGAGATTGGCGAACAGAGGCAGTCTCCGGATCAGTTCGGCGTTCTGTGCAGTCGTTTTTGCAAAGCCAATACCGGGGTCCACGACCATACGATCACGGGAAATGCCCGCTTTCTCCGCAGCGATGAGTCTGTCGCCAAGCTCCCTCACCACATCAATCGCCACATCCCGGTAGTTCGTGAGACTTCCCATCGTCTCGGGAGTCCCACGCATATGCATCAGCGCTACGGGACACGAGCGACTTGCCAGAAGAGACAGAGCATCCGGATCATGTGCTAGAGCCGTCACATCATTGATCAGGCAGGCACCCGCATCCAGAGCAGCCTCCATGGTTCGTGCGTTGCGGGTATCTACAGAAATACAGGTGCCCCGCGCGGACATTTCACGCAGTAGCGGCTCAAGCCTTACCCACTCTTCTTCGACCGATACGGGCACTGAGCCGGGACGCGTGCTTTCTGCACCGATATCCAGAATGCGTGCACCGTCATGGATCAGTTTTTCAGCATGAGCGACGGCAATGGCAGGATCCACATAGCGGCCACCATCGCTGAAACTGTCCGGCGTGACATTGAGTATACCCATCACAACCGGCCCCGATGGGAGGCCTGCGTCGGAAGGTCGCATCGTAATGCGCTCCAGTTCCGGCAGCCATCCGTCAGGAATACGCTCGACTGGCATTGGGTCTGAGACCCAGTCTCCCTCAATGATCCTTACAAGCGTGAAGGCTGTTCTGCCGCCAGCCAGAGGAAGAGCAACTCCGGCTCTGACCGCAGCATCCGCAGTCGGTCCATGCACAAGACCAACAGGCTCGATAAGACGCACGGTATCCATCGGTCACTCCGTCTGATTGAAGCAGGCCTCTGTATAAATCAGACACAAAAAAAGGCGAGGACCGAAGCCCTCGCCTTTGATGGAAGCAACCAGAATTAGCCGGGCTGCGGGGATGCATCTCCCAGAGAAGGCGGTGCCGTCGGTTTACCGATCACCGGCGGCACCGAAGAGCGCCGGTTTTCCGGCATGGCATCATCGACCACCACGCGTTCAATCGGCTCGCCGCGCAGGATCTGACGGATCTCCTCACCACTCAATGTTTCATATTCAAGCAGCGCTTCCGCCAGACGGTGCAGCTCATCAATGTGCTCGATCAGCAGTGTCCGGGCACGGTCATAAGCGGAATCGATCAGTCTCTTGACCTCGCCATCAATGTCACGTGCCGTCTCTTCCGAGATGTTCTTGTTCTGCGTCACGGAGTGACCGAGGAACACTTCCTGACCATTATCGCCGTAAGCGATCATGCCCATCTTCTCGCTCATACCCCATTCGGTCACCATCCGGCGCGCCTGATCGGTCGCCATCTTGATGTCACCGGATGCGCCACTCGTCACATTGTCCGGGCCAAAGATGATTTCCTCAGCAGCACGACCACCCATGGCGAGATCAAGCTCGGCCACACATTTCGCACGGCTCTTGGAGTAGCGATCCCCTTCCGGCAGGCTCATCACCATACCCAGAGCGCGTCCACGCGGAATAATGGTCGCCTTGTGAACGGGGTCCGTGCCGTGCGTCAGGATAGAGACAAGCGCATGCCCCCCTTCATGATAGGCCGTCATCTTCTTCTCGTCGTCACTCATTACCAGTGAGCGACGCTCGGTGCCCATGAGCACCTTGTCCTTGGCGTTCTCGAACTCCAGCATCGCAACGGTCCGCTTGCCCTGACGTGCGGCCAGAAGTGCGGCTTCGTTGACCAGATTGGCCAGATCGGCACCGGAGAAGCCCGGTGTTCCACGTGCAATCACCTTCGGATCAACGTCAGAAGCCAGCGGCACCTTGCGCATATGCACGCGCAGGATCTGCTCACGACCGTTCACATCCGGGTTCGGCACCACGACCTGACGGTCGAAGCGGCCCGGACGCAGCAGCGCAGGGTCAAGCACGTCAGGACGGTTGGTCGCAGCGATGAGGATCACGCCCTCATTGCTCTCGAAGCCATCCATCTCGACCAGCATCTGGTTGAGCGTCTGCTCACGCTCGTCGTTACCACCGCCAAGACCGGCACCACGGTGACGACCGACGGCGTCGATTTCGTCGATGAAGATAATGCAGGGAGCAGCCTTCTTGCCCTGCTCGAACATGTCGCGGACACGGGATGCACCCACACCCACGAACATTTCCACAAAGTCGGAACCGGAAATGGTGAAGAACGGAACGTTGGCTTCGCCTGCAATCGCACGCGCTAGCAGCGTCTTACCCGTGCCCGGGGGACCGACAAGCAGCACACCCTTCGGGATCTTGCCACCAAGACGGGTGAACTTCTGGGGGTCTTTCAGAAATTCGACGATTTCCTCCAACTCACCCTTGGCTTCCTCAATGCCAGCGACATCAGCAAAGGTCACGCGCCCCTGTTTTTCCGTCAGCATCTTCGCACGGGACTTGCCGAAACCCATGGCACGACCACCGCCCGACTGCATCTGGCGCATCATGAACAGCCAGACCGCACCCACCAGAAGGAACGGGAACCAGTTCAGCACGATCCGCAGGAACGGATTGCCTTCTGCCTCAAGCGGTTTGGCGACCACTTCCACGCCCTTGCCCGTCAGACGGGAGACAAGGCCGGTATCCTGAGGCGCATAGGTCTCGAAGGAGGTACCGTTGGTCAGCGTGCCGGAAATATTGTGTTCCTGAATGATGACCGAGCGCACCTCACCCTTGTCGACATCACCAATGAAGTCGGAATAGGCGATCTGCTGCGCGGCATGCTGCGCCCCGGTGGGCTGGAACATGTTGAACAGGAACAACAGCAGAACAATGATGCAGACCCAGAGGGCCAAGTTACGTCCAAAATTATTGATCACGACATCCGTTCCATACTGTTCCTATACGCGTCCGTTCCTGTGGCGCTGGTCTCATGAGACCGGTTTCACGCGACGAATGCAATCCTGTTCATGCTGACATTGGGTCTTCGCACCCTGCATGAAAGTGGCGCTCAGGTTAAATATGCGTTCATCCAGCGGAAAGTTGCCGTCACAGGCGACGGCGGGGCAAAATCAAACGACACTTCTGCAAGCAGTTTCTGATCACCCACCCCCAGATGCGGCACGCACAGACGTTGCCCCTCTTTCCAGAGCGCAGGCAGCGTCGCAGTCAGCACAGCAGGCAGACCTGCCCGGTCTTTGCGGGGCAATCCCGATCCTGCGGCCCCCATCATGAGACCGGAAGGCATGTTCTCCCCTGAATATCTGAGGACGAACCGCCTGTCCCAGCACTGATTTTCACCAGCCGGAACAAGAGATTGCATGGCTGCCATTTCCCGTATGAGCAACCACTGCTCCCGGCGGTCCTCGCCAGCCTTTCCTCTCAGCAACCTTACACCACCAAGAGTGCCGGGTATTTTTTTTTCACGCAGTTTTTCCACCGCATCCAGAGAGGGAAGATAATCACTCCCTCCAATACAGCGAATCAACGCAGCCAGAGCATCCACGGATGGCAGTGTTTCTCCAAGCGCAACCCATCCCCCTGACATCAGGCACTGAGTCTCAACCAGATCATGGGTGATCGCCCTCTCCTGACGGACGCGTTCATCGGCAGCCATTTCAGCCTGCCGTAACAATGCCTGTTTCTCCGTCGGTGAGAGTTGTTTCCTCACCCTCACCCGTTCGGCTCGTTCATTTTCATTCGAAGGGTCATCACACCAGCCAAGCCCTGCCTGACGAAGCGTATTGCGGAGGGTCTCGCGAGAATAACCAAGCAGAGGGCGGATAATCCGGACATCCGCACGCTCGGACACCCATGCCATCCCCGACAGGCCTGTACCGCTGCCTCGCCTCTGCCGCATCCCAACGGTTTCCACCTGATCGTCAGCTTGATGAGCAACGAGCAGATCAACCGCCCCAACCCGGCGACAGGCTTCAATCAGCACTTCATAGCGGGCATCACGCGCACGTTTGGCCAGAGCCGGCCCATAAGGAAGATCCCTGACCCTGAGCAGTTCAGCGGGGATACCCAGTTCGGAGAGGGTTTTCAGCGCGCTTGCGGCTTCCTGCGCAAATTCGGGACGCAACCCGTGATCGACCACAAAGGCGATCAGCCGTTTTCTCCAGGATGCCGCAAGCCATGCCAGCGCGATGGAATCACCGCCACCGGAAACAGCCAGAGCAACCGGAGGCGCAGCAGGATCGTCGGGAAGCCAAGGCCCCAGTCTGCGCATGATGGTCTGGAAATCGTTTCGCGAAACAGTCGTCTGACCGGAGAACAGGGAAGAATTGCACTCTTCCCACTGACCGGCCATCACACATTGACTCTCAGGAACATTCACCCTGCTTTGAGAATAAAACCATCGATTTCGTTACGTTTTCGGAAGGATTGGGAAACTCGGACTTCAGTCTTGTCAGAGCCTGACAGGCCATCTTCTTGTTCCCAAGACCTATGAGCGCAGAACTGACACCGAGCAGCGCATAGGGCGCCTTTGGTCCTTTGGGAGAAAGTTTATAAGCATCGTAATAAGCAACAGCGGACTCGCGAAATTGCTTTTGTCCGGCCAGAGACTGTCCCAGCAGATACTGACCGTCTATTTTTACAGCACCTTTTCCATGTGTGATTGCTGACTGAGCACTCTCCTGCGCCGCACTGTAATCATGCTTGAGAAGAGCCGCTTTTCCCGCCTTGAGAGCAGCCTCCGGTGTCTGGGCTGCTTCCGTCGAAGCCGTTGCCGCATGCGAAGCGCCCGTCTCTTCCTTCTTGCTGGTCGAGGATGTAGCTGCTGTAGTCGCAGCCGCAGCGCCGCCACCATTCTGGGCAGCAAACTGCATATCGCTCATCTGCTTGGAAAGAGAAGCACTCTGTTCCTTGACCTGGTTGGTCAGTTCTTCAAGCTGCCCACGCATGTCACGCTGCTGGGACTCAAGCGTATTCACCCGATCGAGAAGCTGGGCGACAAGGTCACCGTTCGCTCCTCCAGACTGGCTGCCCACAGCCACAGGGGCAGGCAAAGAGCCCGATGATGATGCCCCACTGCTCTGAACCTGAGACAGTTGCTGACGCAACTCCATGATCTGGTCCTGAAGCGCGATGCCTTCCCGGCTGGAAACCTGCGCGTGCGCCACGACCGGCCCAAAAGACAGGAACACGGTGGATACCATCAGGCACGTCATCCGGAAGGGATTCCGGAACGGGTAAGAAAATCCTGTCATGACAAGTCTTGTGCGGCTGAAGAGCCGTCTCCCTCTGGCGTTGTCCCTGCCCTTCCGGCTTCTGCATATTCGTTACCAAAACACAGACAGCCAGAGGCTGGTAAAACATCTGTCAGTGCAAACGACAGACGATCATCTATCTGCTTATTTTAACATGATTCCTTATCCGACTAGCAAGCAACGAGGAACCACATGAAGCAACCCGTCATACTCGACTGCATCTTCCTTGAAGCAAAACACCTTCGCCAGAAAAGGAATTTCAAAGCACACCAAAAAAAAGACCGGACAGATGCGTAAGCACCTGCCCGGTCTTTCAAACGTCACAATAAAACTGTTCCAGACAGAAATTACTGAACGGACGTGATCGCGTTACGGTTCTGCGCCCAGACATCTTCACCTTCGCCGGTCGCTGTCGGACGATCCTTACCATAGGAAATCGTCGTCATGCGTGAGCTGGCGGAACCCTTCGCAACGAGATAGTCGCGAGCGGCATTCGCACGACGCTGACCCAGCGCAAGGTTGTATTCCTCAGTGCCACGGTCATCGCAGTTGCCGGCAATCTGCACGGAAACCTGCGGATACTTCGCAAGCCAGTCAGCCTGCTTGTCGAGGGTAGCCTTGGCGTCGCCGGAAAGGCCGCTCTGGTTCAGCTCGAAGAAAACGCGGTCGCCCACATTTGCAACGAGATCAGCTTCGCTTCCCGGCACCGGGCCGCTCGGCTGTACAGCAGCGCCTGAACCGGTGTTGGCACCGGTGTTGGTGTGATCATTAGAGCAGCCAGCAAGAAGAGCCGCTACACCGAGCGCACCAAGAAGTTTCAGTCTCATTTGTTTGATCCTGGGATCAGTTCCCTAAACGGAACATAAGGGGATGGGATGGATAGAAACGGACCAGTTTTACTTCTCCGGCAACAGAAAATCTGCTCCCACTGCAGAAGCAATTTCCTACCGGAGGTTGCCACTCGGTAAGCCACATTGCTGAAGACACGTCAAGCATCTTCAGCATATGCCTTACTATTTTGCATATCCACCCTGCATGAAAGACACTCTCAAAAGCGTGAATACTTGCAGTGTCAGACGTTCAGCGGAGACCATGTCGGACCTGAACCACCTTCCGGCGTCGGGATGGCCAGTTCATGGAAGCCAGTAATATCAATCGTATGGATAGCCGCCCCACCGCTGGCCCCGCTGCGGGAGAAGGCCAGAACGCGACCATTCGGGCAGAAGCTGGGTGATTCCACCGTATAGCCCTGCGTCATGATACGCTCGCCGGTTCCATCGGGATTCATGATACCCAACGAGAACTGTCCGCCTGAAATGCGGGTAAAACCGATCAGATCGCCCCGTGGAGACCAGACGGAATCTCCATAATTGCCACTACCAAACGAGAGTCGGCGTGCGGCACCACCACTCGCACTCATGATGTAGAGCGCAGGTGAACCGCCCTTGTCAGAGTTGAATACAATCTGGGAACCGTCAGGGCTGAAGCTCGGGCTCACATTAATAGCCCCACCCGAAGAGGTAATCTGCCGCTTGGCGCCGGACGCAATATTGACCGAATACAGGTCAGAACCGCTTCCTTTCGCCACAGGAACAATCAGGGAGTTACCATCAGGCGAATAGTGCGGGCCAAGCGGAACGCCGTTGAAGTCACCGATGATGCGCTGATGGCCGCTGGCGAGATCAAACACATAAATCCGCGGCACGGTCGAGGCATAGGAAAGAAAAGCAATCTGGTCGCGCACCGGGCTGAATGCCGGCAGCTTGGTCTGCGTGCTGCTCAGGATGCGGCAGTTCGCGCCATCCTGATCCATGACAGCCAGCCGCATACGGGGCTGATGCACGGAACCAGAACGGGAGATAAAGCCAATCCGGGTGTCGAAATATCCCTTCTCACCAAGCATCCGCTGATAGATCACGTCGCCCATGATGTGAGCGATCCGACGCCAGTTGGCCGCATTGGTGGTGTAAGCCGTTCCCTGAATCTGCTGACCTGCGAGAACGTCCCACAGCCGGAACTCAACGCGAATGCTACCGCTTCCCGAGAAGCCGCCTGTGACGGCCGCATGAGCACCCATCGCCTTGTAAGGCGCGAAATCGGGCGTACCAGACATGGCGGAGCCGGGAAGAACCTTGAACAGACCCGTGTTGGAAAGGTCGTTTGTCACAACCTGCGTGATCTGCTCACCAACACCCGGACCAAAGGAAGGAATCACGATGGGGATAGGAGCCGTACGAGCCTGATCCACCGTGATTTCTGCCGCCGGAGCATCAGCCGCAGCCCAAGCTGACAAAGGTGTCGCCGTCAGTCCTCCGACCAGTCCGGCCCCCGCCGCCAGACCACCACCCAGAAGGGAGCGACGGCGCATGCCGTTCGGACCAAACGCCTCCGCAAGAGCTTCGGCCTCATGATCCGGGAGATAGCGGTTGGAAATCGAAACCATGGTCATGTGTCCTCTCTAATCCTGCGGCTTACGGCCGGAAGACGAATTTCAGAGTCTGGGTCTTGCCCAGCAGGTTCTTCGGAATAGGCAGTTTTGAACAGGTCGGACTGAGCACTGCCGCCCGTGCCCGTTCGGCAAGGGCGCGGTAAGACGAATCGCTGTTCATCTTCGCCAGCGTTTCAGGCGCAAAAGTGACAATGCGCGCCTCGCCACTCGCATCGACCGTCACGACGAGATGCGCAACGAACGTCGCATAGTCCTTGGCAGCGGTATCTTCCGTGTAGCAACGACGGACTTCTCCGCCGATGGCACGCTGATCGCCCGCGCTCATCTTGCCCGTGATATCCCCGTTGGGCGAACCACCACCATCGGGTGAACCACCCTGACGCGGATTGGCCTGCCCTTTGGGGGCATGCGTCTGCTTGGAGTCAGCGCGGAAGGAATCCAGCGTCTCCAGCAGGGAGTGCGTGTCAGCCTCGGTTTTCTTGGCCGGGTTGGGCTGCGTGATGTGCGAGGGCAGCACCATATCCGGCAGCTTGTCCGTGGGCTGAGACATCGGCGACGGCGGCGCGACGGCAGATGATGTCACAGCTGGCGCCTGCAGGGACGGCGGAGCCGCGACCTTGGAAGGCGTCGGTTTTGCCGGAGGCGTCGGCGGCGTCTTTTCAGCGTCCGGCGACGGCTCCTCCACCTTTGGTGGAATTGGCGTATCCGGCAACGGCGGCGCTTCGGTCGGCGGCGGTGGCGGCACAGGCGGCGGAGGTGGTGGCGGAGGCGGCGTCTCTTCCGGCGGTAACGGCTTTGGAGGAGTCGGCGTCTGCGGCGCGTCTACCTTTTCGGGAGCCGGAGCTGGCGCGGGCTTGGAAGAAGGCGTGGCGGATTTGGCCGGAGGGCCGGAATCGCTGCTGGCACCTTCAAACTGCACTTCTACCGGTGGGGGTTCCTTGGGTTCCTCAGGCGGCTTCTGCTCTGGAAGAGCCAGCAGCAAGGCAGCGAGGATCAGGAAATGCAGCGAGCCCGAGACAATCGTCGAGCGCCGCATCAGAATGGTTTCGGAACGGCGGGGCCGAACCATGGAGAGTCAGACTCCTGACGTCATGCCGCAGTGCAGCAGATCGTGGAGAACCACTGAGGTCCACGACCACCGCACCGGGGCGCATGAAGGGAAAAGGGAACGTTCTGAACCATGAGTGACAGATCTCACTGACCAGCCGCAGCAGCGGGCTGCTGAGCCAGCAGGGCAACATGCGTGAAGCCGCCAGCTGTAATCTGGCCCATCACCTGCATAACCTTGCCGTAGTCAATATGGGCATCGCCACGCACGAAAATACGGTGCTCCTGATCATTCTGCGCTGCGGCCTTGAGCTGATTCACCAGTTCGTCCGCAGAAACAGGATTGTCACCAAGATAGATCGAGCCGTCAGCCTTGATGGAGACGGTAATCGGCTTGGTGTCCGTATTGACCGGTTTCGCATCGGTTTTCGGCAGATCCACGTTGACGCCGCTGGTCATCATCGGAGACGTGACCATGAAGATGATCAGCAGCACCAGCATGACGTCGACAAGCGGCGTGACGTTGATGTCCGACATCGGACGACCCCGACGGCGTGAGCCGCGACGACCGCCCCCTCCTCCGACCGACACGCCCATGACTTACGCCCTTTCCTCGGACTGACGGGACAGGATGGCTGCGAATTCCGTGCCGAAGCCTTCCAGACGGTCCTGAAACTGCATCAGGGAATTGTTGATCACGTTGTAGCCAATCACAGCCGGAATGGCGGTGATAAGACCAATCGCAGTTGCAAACAGAGCCTCGGAAATACCAGGCGCGACGACACTCAGGTTAGTGTTGTGCATGGCGGCAATCGAGCTGAACGAATGCATGATGCCCCAGACCGTGCCGAACAGACCGATAAACGGTGCGATTGGACCGATGGTTGCGAGGAAAATCATCCAGCGCTCAAGGCGATCCATCTCACGCGTAATGGTGATGTTCATCGCCCTGTCGACGCGTTCCTGCACGCCGCCATGAACAAGGTCCACGCCCGGAATGCGGGAAGACCGACGCCACTCGCCCATTGCCGCGCCAAAAATGGCGGCCATCGGGTGAGACGGCTTGGCGCCCTCATTTTCATACAGATCGTCCAGGCTGCCGCCGGACCAGAACTTGTCCTCGAATGCCGTGGCCTGCCGTTCGACACGACGCATGGTCACAATCTTGTCGAAAATGATGGCCCAGACCCAGATGCTGCAACCGACAAGGCCGAGCATGACCAGTTTGACGACCAACGACGCCTGCACAAACAGGCCCCACAGCGACAAATTCCCGCCCGCAGCTGCGGCGAGATTTGTTGCGTCTACCGCTGCTTGATCCAAAAAACGCCTCCTGTCCTGATACGGACCTGCTTTTTCCTGCCGCGCAACCGGCTTCCGGCAAAAGCCGAAGAAGACAGTGCATATCCGACTCGTAAAACATTCGAATCGTCAGGCGATCCTTACTGGCTTCCTGCGGAAAGCAGAAGAGACCTTCCTATTATTCGTGTTTCATTCTTCAAGTCTGGCAAGGAGAGCACGCCACGAAGGCGGAAATCGGGCAGGACGTCCATCTTCCGCACGAATACAGGCCAGACGTATGTCCGTATGGACGCAAAGTTCATCGTCCTTGAGGAAATCCTGCACCAGATGGCAGGTTGCCGCCGCCTGCGCCCTCAGTCTGGTCCGAACGGTAAAAACATCGTCAAGACGCAGTGGCCGACGGTAATCCAGAGTCGCATTGCGAACGACAAACAGCAGACCATAGTCGTTCAGCAGATCCATCGCCGACATGCCTTCCGAACGAATGGCCTCCGTGCGCGCTCTCTCTGCAAACGCCAGATAGCGCGCATGATAGACGACACCGCCCGCATCGGTATCTTCGTAATAGATTCGGAAGTCGATGTTATGAATGGTCATGCTTCGCCTTCTTCGGTCGTGTCATCTTCGGCAAGAAGATCGAATTGCGCCATCTGCGCCGATGCTGGCGGAGTCAGTCCGAGATGTCGCCATCCCCGCTCGCCCAGCACGCGCCCCCGACTTGTACGGAGCACAAGACCTTCCTGAATGAGGTAAGGCTCAATCACATCTTCCAGCGTGTCACGGGCTTCCGCCAAAGCAGCAGCCAGCGTCTCCACGCCCACAGGACCGCCATTATGGTATTCAGCGATACGTCGCAAATACCGCCGATCCATACCATCAAGGCCAAGGCCGTCCACTTCAAGCCGGGTCAGCGCCGCATCAGCCAGTTCCGCCCCGACCGGCTCATCACTGGTATTGCCGACAGAGGCAAAATCCCTGACCCGACGCAGGAGGCGTCCGGCGATACGCGGTGTGCCACGGGACCGACGGGCAACCTCCATCGCTCCGGCTTCCGTCAGCGCAAAGCCGAGCTTGCGTGCGCCTCGCGACACGATCAGTTGCAACTCGTCTGGAGTATAGAACACCAGCCGTAACGGAATACCGAAACGGTCCCGCAGAGGTGTGGCCAGCAGCCCAGCACGGGTTGTTGCCGCCACCAGCGTAAATGGCGCGAGATCAATTCTTACCGACCGAGCCGCAGGCCCCTCTCCGATGATCAGATCAAGCTGGAAATCTTCCATCGCCGGATAGAGGATTTCCTCGATGGCGGGTTGCAGGCGATGGATCTCGTCAATGAACAGAACATCACGCGGCTGAAGATTGGTCAGAATCGCAGCCAGATCCCCTGCCCTCTGGATCACCGGCCCGGACGTAGCGCGGAATCCGACGCCCAGTTCACGCGAGACAATCTGCGCGAGCGTCGTCTTTCCCAGTCCCGGCGGCCCATGCAGCAGGACATGATCGAGCGCCTCCCCACGATTGCGTGCGGCCTCGATAAAAATAGCGAGATTTTCCCGGCTGGATTTCTGTCCTGTGAAATCGGCAAGGGTTTGCGGGCGAAGGCCTCCTTCACCAAGATCCTCTTCGGTGCGCTCAGGGTCGACTGTGCGGTCGTTCATTTCGCCAGTTCTTTCAGAGCATCACGGATAACGCCATCAAGTGTCGCTTCCGCCTCTTTTTCCGCAATCAGACGCGACACGATAGGCCAGGCTTCAGCGCGACGGAAACCCAGTCCAGCGAGTGCCAGCAAGGCGTCTGCTTCAATGGTTCCACCGACATTTCCCTGCGCGATGATAGCCGCTGTTGCTGTTCCGCCCCCACCACCCGGCATTTTCCCGGCTTTGTCGCGCAACTCGGTCAGCAGACGATCCGCAAGACGTCCACCTACGCCGGGCGCACGTGTCAGGCTGGCTTTGTCGGCGCTGGCGATGGCGGAAATCAGCTCTGATGGAGACAGCGTGGAGAGAAGCCCAAGCGCGACCTTGGCTCCGACCCCCTGAATGGCGGTGAGCGTGCGAAACCATTCGCGCTCCGCTGTGGTTGCGAAACCATAGAGGAGAATGGCGTCTTCCCGAACAATGGTCTCCACCAGCACTTTTGCAAGCTCGGGCGGGTTCGGAAGCGCCGAAATCGTTCGTGTGGAGGCGAAGACAAGATATCCCACCCCGTTCACATCAATCACACAACGATCGGCTTCCACATGGGACAGCAGGCCAGCCAGCGACGCGATCATCGGCGGGCACCCGCGCCACGGGCCACAGCGCTCCGGCTTCCGGCTTCCACACGTAATGTACTGGCGCGATGATGGGCGTGGCAGATGGCGACAGCCAGCGCATCGGACGCGTCATTGCGGGAGATGGAAGCTGTGGGCAACAGACGACGCACCATCATTTCAACCTGTTCCTTGGTAGCGGCCCCTGTTCCAACCACGGAGCGTTTGACGGACATCGCACCGTATTCAGCGACAGTCAGACCTTCCAACGCAGGTGCCAGAAGCGCAACCCCACGGGCATATCCCAGCTTCAGGGTCGAAGAGCCGTTCCGGTTGACATAGGTTTCCTCGACAGCGGCTTCATTGGGTTTATGAGTCTGAAGCAATGCTGTCAGCGCGTCATAAAGAGCGCACAATCGAGCAGGCACAGGTTCACTGCTATCGGTTGCAATCACACCATCCGCGACGTGAATGAGACGATTGCCGTCAACGTCGATCACGCCCCAGCCAGTGAAGCGCAGTCCGGGATCAATGCCGATAAGGCGGGCTCGTGAAGTCATGTTTGTTCTCTTAGCGTTCTTGTTCTGCGCACGCCAGAGCGTCCCCCCATAAGCAGAGGAAATGGATCCATCTGTCATACTGAGTATTGGTTACTCGCAGCTTCACTCCCTCTTCCTGGAAAGATAGCTTTAATAATTTCCGTGATAAGCCGGGGCGACTCTTCGGAACCGGCAAAGGAAGACATGACGATGGCACGAGTAAGATGTCTCATGATGCAAAGAGATGAGACTCTCCTTCTTGAAGCCTGGTTCCGATATTACGGATATCTTTTCGGCTTTGAGAATCTGTGTGTTTTTGACAATAATTCCACTGATCCGACCGTTATTGAAACCCTGAAGACCTATGAGCGCGCCGGTGCGGACATCCACTGGGGGCATAACCGCCCGGAGGATTTCCTCGGTCGCAATGAACATTTCAAAAACGTCATTCGTCACTGGGATTCAGGCGGGCATTACGATTTTGTCCTGCCTGTCGACTGTGACGAATTTCTTTCCGTTTTCACGGAAGACGGACTGAGCTGTTCCAGGAAATCCATCCACTCGGCTTTCGATGCACTCATTGGGGATAAGCGTACATTCGAGATCAGGTCCATGCTGTTCAATGTGCCCACAAGACCTGGGTATTTTCGTCCCGAACAGCACGTCCGCACTTTTCTGGCGGCCGGTACGCTCGACAATATGGATTTTGGCTTACAGGGCTGTTCTTCCAGAATTTCACCAGATCGGCGAATTACGGATTTCACTTTTATCCATATGCACAACAAGCCATTTGACAGCTTTCTGCAGCACACGCGCTACAAGCTGGAAAAAGCCGTTCCCCTCGACAACCCCAAGATTCTGGCGGGTGATCACGGACCGGAAGCCCGACTGATCCGGTATTTGGGTATGAAAGAAGAAGACTATCTGCAGCAGTTCGATAATGGCGTATTTCTGCGGTTTCAGGGGTTGGCCGATCTCATGCCCGCTCTGGGAATCACCGACCGTTATCTGACCGAGGGACCAGCCCAAAAATCAGATATGACAGATGGCATTGATTTTATCGATGTGAGCAAAGGCAAAGTCACAAAGACGATCTCCTTTAATCCCACAGCCTATCTCCGGCTCAATGCTGATGTGAGAGCAGCCAGAATCACGCCTTTACGCCATTATATTTCACATGGCCGAGAGGAAGGGCGTCTCTTTACAGAAGCCGTTTCCGAAGACACGCTCCTGAAGACCGCACTTCCGAACAACGCAGATATCCCAATCCTGACTCCGAAGAAGCCGAAGCCAACAAAGAAAACTTCTCCCAAGGGTCAGGCAAGGCAGCCACGCAGAAAACCAGCCACTTCCTAGAGGCTGGGGTTATTCATTGCGCAAGCTGCCTTCCTTAGGGCATCGCGCCGATACTTCCAGCTCCATACAATCCGTGGACAGAGTGACGATTTCCGCTCCCTTCGGCAGGATGACATCCTGTCAAAGTCGACAGGATGACGAAAACTGCCATCAGTTTTGCCATCCTGTTTCGTACAGATGGACTAAGGAAGCCTTCTGTTCTTCTGAAAAGAAAAACAGTCTTTCTTCTCATGTCGAATCACTGTCCAGCAGAAGCTGGGGCAGGTATTGCAGGCGCAACAACAGTAGAACCTGCTGCGCCAGCCTGCTGCTGAACTGACACATTCGGCGCCACCACACGATTAAGCACGGTGAAGGACACCGCTTCCATGGTGGTGACGTCGACCTTGTCATCTTTTTTCAGCTGGGCAAGCATCGGCTGGAATATCTTCTGTTTCACCACAACCTCACGTTGTGTCCCAGCTGAGTCGATCACCGTCAATGTGTGTGTCTTCACATCGGTTGAGACAACGCTGACGCGTCTCCGCTTGAAAGTCACCAATGTGCCGTGCGGATGGCGATTCGCATAACCGCGGGCAGTAGACGTAGTGGATTCCGGAGCCGGACTATCAGGAGCGGCAAGAGTCGCATCCAGGGTCTTGATTACACGAATATTCAGCCGATCTCCCACACTGAGATGCGGCAGGGCATGCCGCTTGAGCGGCACATCAAGAGTGAACAGATCACCATCTTCAGCGCGCAACAGGACTTCTCCCGTGGTGCTGTCGACGGTTTCAACTGTCGCAATCGTACTGTTGGTGGCCGTGATCACACTCTGTGCCGCAGCAGGCTCTGCTACAAGAGCGGTTACTGCACATCCAGACATCATGGCGGCAAGGGCTACGGCACGGCAGGATCTGCCCGAACGAAAGAATGTCGAGGGATTCATGATGTCAAGACGCCTTTAAAATTCAGATCGCGTAACATTACAGGCAAGGATTACCCTATACCATTCCTGATTGCATAACTGTCATAATTTGAGAACCAAAAGTGATCGCCGGGCAGGAGAAATGGAGGTGATCCAAGTCCCAGAAATGCCATCACGAAGAGGAAAAGCCTGCTTCTTCATGCGATCACCTGTTGCGTCGCCCCCCCCTAACGGGCTTATGGTTTATGTTACAGTAGCAAGCCCCTCTTATGGTTTTCTGACTCGACCAAGGATCATTCTCGTGCCGACAAGTTCTCCTTATCCCCCCGAAGTGATCCCGACGATCCGCGTTGTCGCGATGCCCACCGACACCAATCCTGCCGGAGATGTTTTTGGCGGCTGGCTTGTCTCCCAGATGGATCTTGCTGCGGGCACCGCAGCTGCTTTCCGTGCGAAGGGTCGATGCGTCACCGTTGCGATCGACAGTTTCATTTTCCACGAGCCAGTCGCCGTTGGCGACGAAGTGAGCATCTACACCAAGATCACTCAGACAGGGTCGAGTTCAATTATTGTCCATGTCGAAACCTGGCGGAGAGCACGTAACACCAATGAACGTCGCAGAGTGACGCAGGGCAAATTCACCTTTGTTGCGCTGGATGAAAATCGCAAGCCCCGTCGCCTGCCGCCAGAAGCTGGATTTGATACGATTACAGACTGACAGGACGAAAAATAATTTCAGAATAAAAATTCGCTTGAGCCAAATGTTTGGCTCCAGTTTTTATTGAATTCTATCGTTATGATTTGTTGATCTGTTTTCTTTGTAGATAGCGACACCATAGGACCGAAACCATGCCTCCACTCAGGCCAGTCAAAGCCGTTGCAAAAACGGCTACCTCCTGTCAGGGAGATGATACTGGTGACAACATTTCAGATCTTAACAAGCATTTCAGTGAACTGACTGTGTTGTACTGGGCCTGGAAAAATGATCTACCATCATATTTTATAAGTCTCGTTCACTACAGACGATATTTCACCAAATCTCAGTCAGGCATTGATGAATATGTAACAAACTTGAGGTGAAACTGATCCAGTTCTTGCTGATGTGCCGCCAATCGTTGCCTCGAATGACTTTGGTTTGCTTATAGATGGCACCGATCTGATTCTGCCTTCCGTCCCCACATTGGGAACTGCCAGCAGAAGCATGGATCCAGCCATCATGTAGAAGACATGTATGTCGTAAGCGAAATTATTAAAAAATCTATTCTGACTATATCGAAGCCGATGCTTACATCATGCAGAATGCAACAAATATATACAACAGTAATACAATAATCTCAAGAAGAGAAATAATTTCAGACTATAGAGATTATCCTTTTAATATTATTTTCTCCATGAAAGGCATTAATTACTACAAATATTAAGATGAATATCAGAAGATAATTTTTGGCTTTATATCAGAAAAACACTGCAATGTGTGACCACTCAAAAATCGGCATAGACTTTATAGCGGCGAACGTAACATGACTGTAATCTGAAATACTTAAAGGCTCTAAACATCATAGATCCTGTCTTTTTCGATACGATTAAAAAATTCACGCATGAAATATCAATATTAAAAAATAAATGGATAATTTGTCTCTAAAAGATATTATTCTATCAGTACCAATCAGATTTAGAAGAAGAACAGAAATCACAATAATGTTCCAGCTTCAACTCACTCTGAAAATTACTCCAGACCTTGCATCAGAACAAATATGAAAAAAGACACCTAGCAAAGAAACTTTTGAAATTATCTTTCTGACAGAGTGGTTTTCGTGCATTTCAACTCTGCCTAGACCGTATATAGAATATAGATAGTTCTCGTAGTCTATTCATCCGCAAGGTCAACCAAGTTAAACGGATGAGAGCAGCTCTACACCCTGTCTGTTTTTCCGCTCAAAGTCATGCCAAGCCTGAGCGTCGCCGCCACATTGCGCGCAACATGAATCAGATTGGGGCGGGCCTCAGCAAGAGCCTCAGCCAGCGTGCAGGGCCGTGAAACCGATGCGAAAACAGCTTCGATCCCAATAGCATGCACTTTCTCGACATCCGGTCCCAATGACCCGCCAAAAGCGATAACCGGTTTTCCCAGACGTCGTGCCACCTCCGCTACACCCGCCGGTGTTTTTCCTCGAATGGTCTGACCGTCAATACGTCCTTCTCCCGTAATAACAAGATCAACAGGCCGCAGAAGCTCTTCCAGCCCCAGCATCTCACTGACAATATCAAAACCGGGTCTCAAACGAGCGTTCAGAAAAGCAAGGGTCCCAGCTCCCGCGCCTCCGGCAGCGCCGGCTCCGGGAATATCCGCGACCGTCTTGCCCAGATCCTCTTCCAGTCTTTGCGCATAGACAGCCAGAGCATTATCCAGAGACGCAACAAGTTCGGCAGAAGCCCCTTTCTGCGGCCCAAACACAGCTGAGGCCCCCTCCAAACCGAGCAGAGGATTATCCACGTCACACGCGACCTCTACCGTGCATTCCACCAATCGCGGTTCTATATTTGAGACATCAATACGAGCAAGCCGACTCAGCGCCAGCCCGCCAGCCTCAAGTTCCCGCCCCTGGTCGTCCAGCAGTCGCGCACCAAGCGCCTGTGCCAGACCAGCAGCTCCATCATTCGTGGCGCTTCCACCAAGCCCAACGATGAAATGACGGCACCCTTCATCCAGAGCGTGACGGATCAGCTCCCCCACTCCACGGGTCGTGGCACGACCGGGATCACGCTGTTCGGGAGACAACATTTCCAGCCCGGCAGCAGCGGCCATTTCGATTACAGCAGTGCGCCCATCCCCCGTGACACCGTAAAAGGCCTCCACCGGAGTGCCGAGCGGACCGGCAACCGACACCTCCACGAGCTTGCCCTTTGTTGCAGCGACCAGGGCAGAGACTGTGCCTTCTCCTCCATCAGCAGCAGGACAGGCAATGAACTCGGCCTCTGGAAATATTTCCTGAAAACCAGCCTGAATGGCCTCCGCCACAGCAATGGCAGTGAGACTTTCCTTGAAGGAGTCGCAGACGATGGCGATTTTCACTCTTTGTCCCCTTAAGTCCAATCGTTCAGACCAACCAGTAGTCGGAATGTTCATTCTGCAAAAATGTTCCCACATTTTGCAAAAACCGGTCACGAAATAATCTCTCGAAACCGAGGTTCCTGCATCAGGGCATCAAAAAAGGGCGCTCTTGCAGAACGCCCTTTTCATTTTCAACGGTAGAAAACGCGCTTCAGCCCGGAAGCATGGAGCCCGTTTCCACAAACCGCTCATGCCAGGACAGGGCTTCCTTGAGCAGATGAGGCGTATGCTTGCCGAAGGACTCCTTCTTTGCGCGCGCCAGATAATCTTCCAGCATCGGACGGTAGGTCGGGTGCGAGCAGTTGCGGATCACAACTTCCGCACGCTGCACCGGCCCCAGACCACGCATATCCGCCAGCCCCTGTTCGGTCACAATGATCTGGCTATCCTGCATGATGTGGTCCACATGCGCCGCCATCGGAACGATCGCCGAGATGTGCCCGTCTTTCGCCGTGGAAGGCGTCAGGAAAATCGACAGATAGGAGTTACGGGCAAAGTCGCCTGATCCACCAATTCCGTTCATCATTTTCGAACCCATGACACGGGTCGAATTGACGTTGCCGTAGATGTCGGCCTCCAGCATGCCGTTCATGGCGATACAGCCGAGACGACGGATGACTTCGGCGTTATTGCTGACATCCTGCTGACGAAGGATGATCTTCTCGCGGAAGAAGGAAATGCGGCTGTTGATTTCCTCGACAGCGTCAGGGCTGAGGGAGAACGACGTTGCAGACGCAATCTTCATGCGGCCATTGTCGAGCATACGCAGCATGCCGTCCTGAATGACCTCGGAATAGCCCATCAGATTCTCGAACGGTCCTTCATTGAGACCATCCAGAACCGCGTTGGCCACATTGCCGACACCGGACTGCAGGGGCAGCAGATTCGCGGGCAGACGGCCGACCTTCACTTCATGCTCGAAAAACTCAAGCAGATGTCCGGCAATGGCCTTGGCCGAGGCATCCGGCTTGGCGAACGGTGCGTTCCGGTCCGGCTCGCTGCTGCGCACGATCCCGGCGATCTTGGCCGGATCAACCCGCAGGAATGTCTCACCAATCCGCTCATCCGCGCTGGTAAGAGGAATGATGTCACGGGGCGCCATGCCGCTGATATTGCCCCGGAACACGTCGTGCATGCCCTCAAGACCCTCGGGCTGCCAGTCATTGACCTCGATGATGACCTTCTCGGCCAGATCCATGAAGGTCTGCGAGTTGCCAACAGATGACGTCGGAACAATCCCGCCATCCTCACGAATCGCAGTCGCCTCGATAATGGCGAAGTCGAACTTGCCGTAATTGCCCTGCATGGCACGGGGAGCCACCAGTCCGAGATGCGTATCAAAATATTCGGTTTCACCGGAATTGATGTTGTTGCGCATCGCGGCGTCTGTGTTGAACGGCGAGCGGTAAGACACGCCATGCACCTTTGCGAGTGCTCCATCCAGCTGGGGTCCAGTGGACGCACCCGTCACCAGGCGAACCTTGAGTTCCTCGCCTTTCTCTTTGGCTGCGGTAACCCGGTCGGCAAGCGCCAACGGGACAGCTTTCGGATAGGCAGCGCCGGTAAACCCACTGGTTCCCAGAGTGGCGCCATTGCCAATCATGGCGGCAGCGACTTCCGCCGGCATTTCCTTGGCGCGCAACGCCTGGCTACGGATACGATCAGTCATAAAGCGTTCCTGTTCCAGCTTCGATTCAATGGATCGGCCCCGCAGTCATCTCCCCTCAGGGAATCGTCTGCATCGAGCCACCTGATCCGGGGACAGATGCGGTCTTCTGACTGTTTCTTGTTTTCTGTGCAGAAAACCATCTCAGACCTCACCGGGATCATTCGGTTCCCCATCTACGCTCAATTCGTCGGAAAGCGCGTCTCACATGAGTGTGCGCAGCCCCTCTTTACCCCTCTTATCCGATCGAATTTTCGTGAGGTCAGTACGCCACAAAAGTCAGAACCGCGTTATAAAAGACATAAATAATGAAATGGCCCCCTTCGCTGACGAGAAAAATTGGCCAAATATGACAGAGGGATGTCGCAAGCGAGCACGCCATGTATGACGAGAGAGACTTACAGCACCTTATCGCCGGACGACGCATTCGCGTCGTGGGAGACGTGCATGGTGATCTGGAAGCGTTTCGCCATGCCGCCGCGACGGACCGGTTCATCATCCAACTGGGCGATCTGGTCGATTACGGGCCTGATAGCGCGGGCACCCTTCGGTTGATGGCTGATATCATTCACGACCGGAGAGGTCTTTTTCTTCTGGGAAACCACGACCGCAAGCTGGGACGCGCCCTCATGGGACGAAAGCTGCGGCGCGATCCGCCTCTGGAAGCCACACTTGAACAGGTGAATGACGCCCGCAACGCCGATATCAAGGAAATCCTGCTGCCGCTTCTCAGAGAGGCGCCGACCTGGCTGCGGCTCGGGCGCAGGATCTTTGTCCACGCTGCTTTCCATACAGGCATGCTGGAAGAACCCGCGCCGTCCGGTCTGGATAATGTCACCTCACTTTTGTCACGCGCGCTTTTCGGTGAGGTGACGGGCAAAACCCAGCCCGACGGTTATCCGGAGCGACGACTGAACTGGGTGGACCATATCCCTATGGGACACACTGTTTATTGCGGGCATGACCGCCGTTCCACGGATGGACGTCCGTGGATCAAGCATGGACGCTCCGGGGGAACGGCCGTTTTTGTTGATACTGGCGCAGGAAAAGGTGGTCATCTGGCGTGGATTGATCTGCCGGATGAAGTCCGCGACATCCCGGACTATCCGCCGCCGACGCCGTTTTTCTAAACCGTGATTTATCACAAACCTGTCGCCGGACCGTTGCCCTGTTCTCTCTGCTCACGGCATGATGAGTCGTGCGGATTCTCAATCGTTCCCGCCCGCAGCCGCTTCCGGCGTCAGACAGGGCGCGGATACATAATACAACAGGACCAAATGGCGTGACTTCTGCCTCCTCTGACACGACTCCTCCCAGCGACAGTCTGAACCGGCAAAACGCCGAACTGGCGGCGCTCCGTCAGAGCATCGACAATATCGACATGGCGCTTGTGGCGATTCTGGCCGAGCGATTCCGTTGCACGCAGGCTGTCGGCGAACTGAAAGCCCGTTACCGGATGCCGCCAGCCGATCCGGCCCGCGAGAAACGGCAGATCACACGACTGAGACAACTGGCCAGAGACGCCAAGCTGGACCCCGACTTCGCCGAGAAATTCCTGAATTTTATCATCAGCGAAGTCATCCGGCATCATGAGGCCATTGCGAAGCAGAAAGACACAGGCGCGGGATCCGTCAGCAATGATTAAACCGGTCGCCCATCGACTCCTGTTGCTAAGGCATTGCGAGGCCGCTCCTCCGGCAGGCGGTGACATGAGCACCAAAGCCGATCTTGCGCGTCCTTTGACAGATACTGGCCACCGCATGGCAAGGCAGCGCGGCGAAAGCATGCGCAAGGCAGGTCTCATTCCGGATCTGGTGCTCTGCAGTCCGGCCATGCGGACACGCCAGACCTATGCCGGGCTGCTTCCGTTTGGAAATAATGCCCGACCCGAAATCCGTATCGAGCCGACTCTGTATCTGGCAGCGCCCGATGAACTGCTCGCACGCCTTCGGGCCACTCCGGATTCGGTGCATACGATTCTGCTTGTCGGACACAATCCGGGGCTTCCCGCCCTCGCCCGTTATCTGAATGGCGTGGAAGTTGCACTCGAGTCTGATTTTGAACTCGGAACGCTTGCGACCTTCAATGTCGAGGTCGAAGAGCGTGAAACCATTGCTCTTGCATGGAAATCTCTGGGGCCAAAGACAGCGTGGCTGGAATCGTTCTCGCAAAATTGAGCGGAAACAGGCTCTGAACCCCCTGCCTCGCAACAAGGTGACCCCTCAGCAGGGTTCCGATTTCTCTCGCGATCAGGGACATTCACCGGGTTGCCACCGCCTTGAGGCGCGTGGCCAGATCGTTTCAGAAGTAGCGCCATAGAGCGCGTCGGAGGAAGCTGTGACGGGTACAACTGCCAGCATCAAAATCGGAGACAAATCGGCTGAACTGCCGGTTCTCAAAGGCACTCTGGGACCGGATGTCGTCGATATTCGTCGTCTGACCCATGATACGGGCGTTTTCACGTTCGACCCTGGTTATGGCGAGACAGCCTCTTGCGAAAGCAAGGTTACCTTTATTGACGGTGACAAGGGCATCCTGCTGCATCGGGGCTATCCGATCGAGCAGCTCGCCGAGCACGCATCCTACCCGGAAGTGGTTTATCTGCTTCTCAACGGGGAGCTGCCCAACAAGGAGCAGTATGCTTCCTTCGTGAACACGCTCACGAATCATACCCTGCTGCATGAGCAGATTCGCAACTTCTTCAACGGCTACCGCCGTGACGCCCATCCAATGGCGATCCTGTGCGGCACCGTCGGCGCGCTGTCCGCTTTCTATCCGGACGCCAACGACATCTCCAAAAAGGAAACCCGAGACCTTTCGGCCATGCGTCTGATCGCCAAGATCCCGACGATTGCCGCCTGGGCCTACAAATACACGGTTGGCGAGCCATTCGTTTATCCGCGTAACGACCTGAACTACGCCGAGAACTTCCTCTCGATGATGTTCGCGCGCCCCTCCGAGCCTTACAAGGTGAACCCGGTTCTGGCCCGCGCCATGAACCGTATCCTCATCCTGCATGCCGATCACGAGCAGAACGCGTCGACTTCCACCGTGCGTCTGGCCGGTTCGACGGGAGCCAATCCGTTCGCCTGTATCGCAGCTGGCATCGCGGCTCTGTGGGGCCCCGCCCATGGCGGCGCCAATGAAGCCGTGCTGAAAATGCTGGCCAGCATTGGTTCCAAGGACAATATCCCCGACTTCATCTCCAAGGTGAAAGACAAGAACAGCGGCGTGAAGCTCATGGGCTTCGGACATCGCGTCTACAAGAATTTCGACCCCCGCGCGAAAATCATGCAGGCGACCTGTCACGAAGTGCTGTCAGAACTCGGCATCAAGGACGATCCGGAACTCGATCTGGCTGTCGAGCTGGAAAAGATCGCTCTCAGCGACGACTATTTCGTGCAGCGCAAGCTTTACCCGAATGTCGATTTCTATTCCGGCATCATCCTGAAGGCGATGGGCATTCCTACCAGCATGTTCACCGTGCTGTTTGCGGTCGCCCGCACCACAGGCTGGATCAGCCAGTGGAAAGAAATGATCGAAGAGCCGGGACAGCGTATCAGCCGTCCGCGTCAGCTCTATACGGGTTATGCAGAGCGTAATTTCGTCGATCTTGACAAGCGATAAGCGCGACTAGATTTCTGACTGCCGAAGAAGGGAGGCCACCGTAAAAGGTGGTCTCCCTTTTTTATGGACGACGACGTCAGAAGTGAAAAACGGCCCCTCTATTCCTGAGGAAGCAGTCCCTTTTTCGTATTGATTTCAGCAGGATGGAATCAAAGGGGTTTTTGCCCTTTGCAGGATTCAGGACACGGTCCTGAATCATAGTACCGTGATAAAACTCACGCGACAGCCAGAATGGAATACCGCCACTCTGGCCCGTCAAAAATGCTGGGTTGCAATCATCATATAGCGCTCAGAAAAACAGCGCTTACTTTACAGCGCAATCACAGCCTTTGGTCGGCTCGTTGCTCTTCTTGACGACGTGATGATCAATCCATTCGGACACCAGACGTCTCGCCTCATTCAGGGAAGATTCCGGATGATGGATGCGATAAAGAGTCGTGCAGGCATTGAACGCGGAGACATCGTTTGTCCCCACCTGCTTAAGCTCCTGATAAGCCGTGATCACAGCCCTTTCGCAGTTTCTCGCTATCCGGCTGCTATCGACCACTGTGTTTATCCTTAGTATTGATAATCATTTGCAACTTTAGGATTATATCTCACGCACCCTACCTATGCAAGGAAATGGCTCCTATTCCGGCATCACGTTTAACTCACGTTATGTATCAACTCCTTCAGAGCCGTGGTGTTCTCCCTCTTCGCCATGCCTTTTTCATGACTGAGTCAGAATAAATTCTGAGGCACCGATATTCGGGTTCCATCTGCCTGAACCGCCTCGCCTTGCTTCCTTTTGCCACTATATTATGCAATGCGCGGGTCACGCCGGAGAAAAAGCTGTGTCAGACTATATTCCTGTTTCTGAAGAGGAAAAATCGTCAAGATTTCATGCGGCTCAGGAGCTTATGGAAGACGGCGATTACGCAGAAGCATGTGATATATTTGAAACTCTGACAAAAAGCTTTCCTGATGATCGCGGGATCTGGTGGCAATATCTTTCCGCGTTACAGCATGCCCGTCAGACGGAAAAAGCTGATGAATGTATAGAGTGGTGTTACAAAACATTCCCGGATGACTTGGGCTTTACACTGTCCTGGACGCGCACCTTTGACGCTCGTGCTGACTGGGATGAATGTATCCGACGACGAAACGTCGTATTAAAGCAGCATGATCCACGGGGAGATCTATGCTATCTCCCTGTTATAACAGAGATTTTTCTCCCTCTTGTTGAAAAGAAGGATTTCGGCGCCATCAGGGCGTTCCTCGCCAGATACTGGGATGTGCTGACACGATTTAACCAATGTGGCGCAGCGCTCTATTTTGCTCTTGAGACACTTGGCGATTTTGAACGTCAGCTTGAACTGTGTGATATCTTTCTTGAACGCTGCGATCCGAACGATCCGGTCCTTGATGGCATCAATTACGCCAATCTTCGTGTCATCGTTGAATCAGCTCTCTGGAACCGAAAAATAGTCTCCCGTCCGGGGAGCAAGACGCAGGTCCTGTCTTTCGGTCAGAACTGCCTTCCCTATTCGATAGCAAATCGGTGGGGGCTCCTCAAATATATCGGCAATCCCGACGCCATAACGATTTTTGATCTGGGTGCTTTCGGAAAAAACTCAGCCGCAGAAGCTCTGCTCAGTGACTTTGAGAGTTTTCGAAATCCGGACAACTATTATGAAAGTCAGGACCCCGCAGGTGCTCCGCGGATGATGCACAGACCAAGCGGTGTTCATTTTGGTCACGAACGCGGCCGCACGCTCATTGGCGCTGACCACAAGGCCTTCTTTTCGGTTCTTCCGCACTTTTCGTGATGGGTATCTTGTACTGAGGTTCCGGAACTGGGAAATCCAGAAAGTCGTTCACTTTCATGGATATTCCCCAGTGTCACGCCTTCGGTCTCTTGATCTTCCCCGTTCCCTCGTCGTTCGTCGTGTTGTTGCACTGGATAACAGAGTGGAGATCGAAGTCGGTCTGCGAAAACGGAGTGCAGTGTGTCCGGACTGTCAGTGCCCGACACAACGCATTCACAGTTTCTATCAGAGAAAACTCGCGGATCTTCCATGGCAGGGCCGTCCAGCCACGCTGATCGTTTCTGTGCCGCGCTTTTTCTGCCAGACGATGCTTTGTCCACGTCGGACGTTTGTCATGCCCCTTGAGGGGATAACCGTGCGTCATGGCAGACAGACCACACGTCTTGCCGATCTTCATTATTATATCGCCCACACCCTGGGCGGTTCCGCTGGAGCACGAATGACCGTGCGCCTGTGTTGCCCCATCAGCGCGGATACTCTTGTCCGCCGTCTTCTCTCACGTGTGCAGAACACCACAAAAGGCACGGCCCTTACACGTGTGGTGGGGGTGGATGACTGGGCATGGCGGCGGGGACATCACTATGGAACGATTGTGGTCGATCTTGAGAAAAATGATGTCATTGACCTCCTGCCAGATCGGGACGCTGATACCCTTGCCCGATGGCTGCAGGTCCACCCCGGTATTGAAATCATTGCCAGAGACCGTGCCGGTACTTATGCAGACGGATGCCGCAGAGGCGCACCATCCGCTCTTCAGGTGACAGACCGCTGGCATCTGCTGAAGAACCTGTCAGACGCTTTTGTCAGCATTCTGGACCGTTTTACGACGACTGTCAGGACCCTGACACGACAGATGAACGTATCAACGGTCGTAAGCAAAATATCTGAAACAATCAGAGCGCATCCAGAAGAGGCGCAGGCGGTCGTCAGGTCAGCCTCTGGGGAACGGCGTGACATTCTTTTCAAGGAAGCTCTTGCCCTGAAAACAGCGGGACACAGCATTCAGGCTATCGCCACAACGATCGGGGTAGAGAGAAAAACCGTGCGGCGCTGGTTTCAGCGGGGCCATGCACCACCATGGAAAAGAACGGTTCCGTCACGCAGCATACTCGTGCCTTACACAGCCCACCTGGAAAAGAGATGGTCCGAAGGATGTCGCAATAGTCGTCAGCTATGGCGGGAACTCCTGGAGCAGGGCTTTGCAGGACAATATGGCACCGTCTGGAAATGGGTGGCGACGCGACAGGGATGTTCCGCGAAACTCGTTCCTTCCGCGCATGTCGTTGCACCTCGGGGACGCAGACTTGCGCGGCTTCTCCTCGCAGAGGATCCGTTATCTGCCGGACAGGAGGGACTGCTGGTTCCTGCCCTTCTGGAAGCTGAACCGCACCTTGCCGTCACACTCTGCTGGCTCAGGAAAATGCAGACCCTGCTCTGTAAAAGGGGTGACACCTGCACGGGAGGCGATCTGAAGGCTCTGCTGGAAGAAGGAAAGACGACGCTGCTGTCACGTCTGATTCCCGCGCTTGAACGGGATGCGGCTGCCATTGAAGCGTCTCTTGTCACACCTTGGACAACCAGCCCGGTTGAAGGACAGATCAGCCGACTGAAAATGATCAAGCGAACCATGTTCGGAAGAGCAGGCTTCGAACTCCTCAGGGCGCGTGTCCTTCAGCCCGCATAATCAAAAAACATCATCACGAAAAGTGCGGAAGAACCTTCTTTTCTCTGATCAACAAGAAAATCGATGCTTTTCAAAGCATGTGGAGCAAAGGCCACTGCCTACTTGTCTATGCCATAACAGGCGAGTGTGATCTTGCTGAATTTGTCCCCAGCATGGAACAGATCCTTGCAAAGAACGCCTCACGGCTCCTTATTCTGAACTGCAATCGTCCCGCTCAGGAATGCCCTGAATCCGACCACGTCACCTATTTTCATATCCCGTTTCCATTCGATTACAGCTGGAACGAGATCAACAATTTTACAAAAGATATCGGACTTGCCTTCGACACCCGCATAACAGCGGCCATCAAAAATGAAATCGACAGAATGGACAGGGAACAAGGCATTCTGGTCTGACACCATCGTCGGATTATCAGGTCTGATGCTTTGAAAGCACAGAAACTAATCTCTGACCAACCACATAAAAAAGGCTTCAGAGCAGTTCACTCTGAAGCCTTTGTTCGTTTCAAAAACTTTTATGCGGAAACCGCTGTCACATAGGTTTCAAGCGGCGCTGTGACGTCTGCGAGATTCAGCACCCACACATCATCACCCTCCCGCACGAAGCCGAGACGTTCATAGAGATCAGCCACAACGCTGTTTTTAGCCGTTGCCTTGAAGCGCCCCACGATGCGCCGGATGTTTCGCTCCTGAGCGATCCGGATCAGTTCATTCATGATGAACTGCTCGAAGGTACGAGAGAACACGCGGCAGCTCATCGTCCATTCGACGATATCGAGATCGTCATTCTGCTTCTGGGCAATCAGAACGGACACCAGACCATGATCGCCGAACTTGTCCTTCAGGGAGCAGGCCAGAACAACATTGCCGTCATCCGCCATGAAACCACGGACTGTCTGTTCGTCGAAGCGCTGAGTCAGCAGATTGAACTGGTTGGTTTTCTGCCCCAGTTGAACGACACGCTCGATCTGTCCTTCCGAAGGACGAACGGCCTGTCCGAGCATCTCCAGGCTACGGAGATAGGACGGCAGATCTGACGCATCATCCTGCTCGGCAAGCGCTGCTGCTCGCATGGCATAGGCCTGCGTGCGAGCAAAATCATCGCGGCTGTATTTCTGGAACTGGAACCAGTAGCCCTGCTCGACCTGCGCGATGAAATCGGCCGGATCACCATCGAGATGCACGGTTCCGATCTGCGGCAGTTCCTGCTGGACAAGCGTGCATTCCGCCGGATTGTCATCGACGAACACAAGCGCATCAAGACCGATATTCAGTTGCTTGGCGATCTTGCGCAGACCGCTGGCCTTATCGCCCCATGAGGCTTCGAAAGCGGCGAAATCACCGACCTTGAGAATACTTCCCGACTTGTCAAAACCGGTCTTGGCAATGTCAGGATTGTTCTTGCTGCACACGGCCAGAATGATGCCTCGATCGGCCAGCAGCTTCACATAGCTCTGGAAAGCCGCGTAAGCCTCGGATACAGCATCACCACTGCCGATCTTGATGCCGTCCACGCCGTCATCACCGATCACACCACCCCAGAGGGTGTTGTCGAGATCGAGGACAAGAGCCTTTTTCGCCGTATTCAGGGCTCCACGCAGCGCCGAACGGAACAACGGCACATAGGCAGGCAGAGCGCTGTTTTCGATCGGCAACTTGGCACTGTACCAGCTTCTGGGCGCAAACGCGGCAGCATTTCCATATTCCAGCGCAAACTGACCGAAATCGATGATCTGCACACCGAAAGTCTCGGCAGACCATAGTCTTCTGAGAAGGAGCTGAAGCTGGTTGGTATAGGATGCTGGCAGATACTGTTCGGCAACACCGGTCAGACGGAACTGCGGCGGCGGCGGAAAGTGGTGGATGATCTTCGCACCACAATTCTGGCTGATACGCCGCCACATCGACAGGATTTCATTCGCCTTCTTGTCGATGATTGCAGAGACGTCTTCCTCGCTGGTGCTGGCCGGAATATCCGCCACCAGACTGCGCCAGTCCGAGACAATGACCGCAATATCCGGCTTGATGCTGTAAAATTCGGAGGCCGGATTCAACACATCCTGCATGAATGAGCCATACAGTGACTGGGTAATGTGCGGGCGGATGTTCTCCTGAACACAGCCGATGGCGATGGCCCGTGCCAGCATGTCCGTGGTTGTCGTGCCCATGATATGGACCTTGAGCTCACGGAAGCTGTCTGCCTCCCCAAACGGCCATGCCCCTGCGACAATGCGCGTTCCGGTGGACAGAATGTCACCGAGACCGGGGATGATTTTTGCAGAAAGAGGCAAATCAGACACAAACAACTCCTAATGCTGGACAGGCTCAGATGCTGATCAGCCGACTTTTTCGGTCACCAGCTTTTCAAGTGCTGCAAAACTTTTGGTCTGACCGATCAGGTCCAGTCCAAGCTTGATGCCGAACTCTTCTTCCGCGAGCGTGAAGAGTGACAGTGTCGCCAGAGAGTCCCAGGCTTCCGTGTTGTCCATTGTTGCTTCGGGGATTTCCTCAGCGCTTTTTCCCGGCAGAATGGTATTGAACACGCGAACGAGGCGCTTGCGAATACGCTCAGGGGTCATGGCCATCTAAAACTCTCCATACTTTACTTTATTCTGTTACTGGCAGCGTAAAGCCAGTGCACGACTATCGTCCTCGTAGTATCTTACACCTAAACGCGCGGTTTCAAAGGTACCCGCATGTGCTCTGATCCCTCAAACCAGTACGCAATAACCTGAATTTAAGGCAGAAATATTTTCTGTTTGATAAGCACCACGGGCAGCAGCCTCAATCCCGCCGACAGGGAATACTCCGCCGCCTTCATATGACGTGTTTATTGAGTTGAGCCGCCACGTCTGAGCCCACCGGCACGCACCCCACAGGTGTAAGTGCCGGATGAAGCTGTCCTCTTTATTCTGCGGCGTCAGTCATTCAATCCAAGAGCTTTGAGAACACGATGATTGGGATTCGACGATCCCGACATGGGCAGCTTGGCCAGCTCAGGTTGCAGCATCGCCGCGTGAGGCAGCAGTTCGCGCATATCTTCTGTCAGCTTTGCTGCGTCCGTCTGACTGTGAATGACATGCGGTGTAATCAGCACCAGCAGTTCCGTCCGGGAACGTGAATTGGTCTGGTCTCCCGCCAGAGCACCCAGAAGCGGGATGTCCTTAACCCACGGCATGCCCTGATTTCCAGTCTGACGATTGTCCGTGATCATGCCGGCAAGACCAACCGTCTGTCCGTCAGCAATCTCGACGCGAGATTTCACCTGACGTTCGGAAAAGGTCGGACTGTTGATGGAGCCGCTGCCGGTGGTCGTCGTCGAAGACGAGACCTGACTGACCTGCTGCGACACATCCAATGTCACCAGATCGCCATTACTGACGTGCGGTGTGATCTGGAGAATAACGCCGGTCGGCTGATAATTGATGGAGTTCGTGATTGTGGAATTGGAGGTCAGCACGCCTGTGGTGGAGCCGGTCAGATATGGCACCAGATCACCCACCATCAATGAGGCGGACTGGTTATCCATGACCATCAGTTCCGGTGAGGACAGAACCTGAACCTTGGTGATTCCCTGAAGAAGATTGATGACGAAAGGTGCACCTCCCTGACTGCTTCCACCCAACACAAAGCCGGGGAATGAACTGCTCAACTGGGAGGAGGTCAGTGTTGACGTGCCAAGACTCTGGGTGGCGCTACTCAGGATACCGTTCACGCCGCCGGATTTGAAAAAGAACTGCGTTCCGTATTTCAGATTATCATTCAGCGTGACTTCCGCCACTGTGGCGTCGATCCGCACCTGCAGGGGAATGATGTCGATCTTGTGCAGCATGGCGATCACATCGCCGGTTTCTTCTGGTGTGCCGTAAACAAGTATCGAATTATTCTGCAAATCAGGAATGATTTTCACAGTCTCACGGGAGCTTTCACCACTCCCCTGATTACCAAGACCGCCAAGCAGAGGATTGTTGGAGATGCCGTCATCCTGCTGCTGGGAGGACTGGCTACCGCCGCTTCCTGACATGCCGTCACTCTGCCCGCTGGAGCCATTACTGCTCCCGGATGACAGTCCCCCCAGCCCCTGTTGCTGACTGCTATCCCCCATGGAAGAGCCGACGCCCGAGCTACTGCCGCCAGACATGCCATTCTGGCTCATCGCGTTGCCCATCTGACCAACCGACGCATTCTGCGTTGTCGGGCGAGCCGTTACATGGCTTGGAGTAAATGCCTGCTGCAGGACGTAGGCCACGTCATTCGCACGCTCATTCTGGAGATAATAGACATTCCAGACGCGTGCTGTTTTGTACCGTCGCGCCTCAACCAGACGATACAGCCTCTGTATGTCAGCAATCTGCCGCTCCGTGTGTGCGACGACGAGGACACTATCGATACGCGACATTGGCACGATCTGAAGCTGTCCTGACAGTGCGCCGTTCTTTCCGGCGTCGAGCGCTGTCTGCAAAGCGTGCGACAGTTCCTGTGCGTTTCCCGATATTGACGGGAGAAGCGCATAGGACATGCCAGACAGAATGTCTGTATCAAAACTTCTGACGAGATCAGCAAGGGCCTGACGACTGGCTGGATCACCACTGACGATGATCACGTTCGAACCGGTGGAGGCAGCAATATGCCCTCCATTCTGTTCGAATGGTTTCAGTACCTTGGCCAGATTTTCCGCAGATGTGTATTTCAGCGCAATCGCGATCTGTCCCTGTTCAGCGCCTCCGCCCGGACCGCCGCCAGACCTGCCTCCGGCAAGAGGAACGACACGATACAGACCGTTGTCCTGCACGACTGTCGCACCAGAACCGGCAAGGATATCTTTCAGCACAGGAAGCAGCTGATCGCGTCTGATCGGATGCGTCACCCGCAATGTGACGGTGCCCTGCACACCGGGATCAATCGTATAATTGACACCCATCAGGTCACCAAGGATCTGATCAACCGCAGCCCTGACATCCGTTCCCGCGAAGTTAAGGGTGATGTCACCCCCCTCACCCTGTCCGGCTGGCACCAGTCCGCTTGAAGAATGACGGCCATAAGATGCCAGTGCTTTTGAGCCTGTCGCGACGCTGATCTGACCGTTTGTCCGTTCCGGCGCATTCATCGACACGACAGCGCCCGGCAACGGTGTAACGACTGGCTCATTTTCCTGACATCCCGCCAGCGACAGCAACGAAAGCATTCCAACTGCCAGTGACAGGCCCTGCTGATTTTTCATGAATATTCCCGGGTCGTCTGAACCAGACAGCGATTGAAAAAATACAGATATCCCATGTGCCTTGACCCGCACTCCCTGTTTCTCAAGACATTCAATGAAGGACACCGTTCTTTCCGGAGATGCGTAGCCAATTCAGGGAAATTTCCGCTGCTTTCATCCGGTCTTTTGTCGCGAGTTTAGGCAAAAAAGGCGTCGCTCTCGCCATTTCAAAAATCACCCGATCATGACGCACAAAATCAGCACCCATAAAAAAGGCAAACTCCATTTCACGAAGGAACAGGAATAAAGATCGGGACACTTTTCTTTCTGCTTCCTGAGAAAATCCTTGATAATATCGGGACAGACCTACGTTCGGAACAGCATATGCAGCCCAACATTCCAAAACAGAAAATCCCTTTCATATCAAAGAAATATGAAAACCTACGGTATGCAGCATGGAATGCACACAAGGCGGATTACCTCTGAATACCGCTTCAATCAGAGGGTCACTCGATATCAAACAGATTGCAGCCGCCGCCTTATCCCTTAATGGTTTCGCCATATTTGCCGTTGATATCCATTTTGCAATTTTAGACCAGAGCCAAACCCGCCAATCGGCAATTGTCAGGCGCAAATACATCAAAATTTAACAAAACTCTCGACACAAAAAACGGGACAAGCCAGCGGCCTGTCCCGCTCCCATAACGTCCAGCCGTCGCATTATCCGTATAATGAGGTGTGTGCTCTCCTGCACCACTAATCACTGCGCTGACTGCATCGGCCGTTCCCCCAGATCGGCAAGTTTATAGACCGACATCTGGGTGAGTAGCGCCAAATACAGTTCCGAACAAACCACACAAACCCCACACTCGACGCTACATCAGAGCGATGATAATCACATCAATACTTTCCGACACAATCAAAGAAGAAATATCTTCAATAATTATATTTCAAATTTGTCTCTGATATAGTTTGCAGCGCGCCCAGACTCATCAAGAGGCTCCCGGGGCCATGGAGAAAAGTCGCTGTCAAATATCCGGACATTCTCTCGCTCCAGAAGCGCACGAGCCAGACTGTTATATGCGCCAAAGCGACCGGGAATGTGCCCCAGAAACACCGGAAGAACGCTCGCCGTTGCCTCAATCAGCGCGGACACACGGGCTCCGTAGATGAGCACGGCATCCGCACAGGCGGTAAATCCCAATCCGGGATTGTCGTCAGGTTCACCATGCCGCCAGATAAGCTTGATGCATGAGCCTAGCCCCTCCGCAAAAGCATTCGCAAAGGCTGGGGAAACTCCCTCGCCGATTGTGACCATTACGGAACCTCCGAACAGCCTCATACTCATCTCGATCTGCAGTGCCGCCAGCATGGCGTCAGAAACAGAATCACTCCATCCGGCTTCAAGCCGCACGGCAACTCTTGGTCGCGGCAAGTGCTCCAGCCTCTCCCGCCAGAGCCGTTCGGCGCGCTCATAAAGAGCCGGAGACACAACGCTCAACGGCCCCAGAACAGGAAAGACACGGCCATTCTTCCCTTCCGGCACATGCCAGGACGAGAGAATCACCTCATCAAAAACGCGACTTCCTGCCAGAGCCACCGATCGGCTGCTACAACAGTGGACAACAGGCACCTTCAGTTTCTTACGCAGGGAAAGACCTGCCATCCCGGCAGAAAACCCTGCTGTCAGGATAAGGCCCGGCGGAGCGGAATCATTCTCGACAAAAGACGCATCCCTCAGACGTCTGAAAGAACATCCAAGGCGACCGGCAAGAGCATGCGCCGGTCCACATCCTCCCGGCTGAGCCGATTCAATCACCCATACAGGCACAGGTGACGGCTCCAGAACGTCCGTCATGGAACCAGCCGAGACCAGTCCACCGTGCCAGTCAGTGGGTTTTCAACCGTGAGTGATGGATTTTCCGCCTGTGTGCAGCTATGCCACGTCGACGCAGGCGAATGCGCGCGATGGGAAAGGGACATGAAGCACATGATCGGACAGGAATCGGTTCTCGGCAATGATGCCTCTGCGTGGGACCGGGATGCAGCCCTTACAACCGCCCGGCTTCTTCTGGAAATCAAGGCGGTCAACTTTCGCCCTGAAGATCCCTATACACTGACATCCGGCTGGAAGTCGCCCGTCTATATCGACTGCCGCCGCATCATCTTCTTCCCCCGTGCCCGGGCGAAAATCATGGAGCTCGGTGTCGAGAAAATCGGCCGTCACGTGGGATATGAAAGCATCGACGCCGTAGTCGGTGGTGAAACGGCAGGCATTCCTTTCGCGGCATGGTTTGCCGACCGCATGATGACGCCGATGGCCTATATCCGCAAAAAGCCCAAAGGGTTTGGCCGCAACGCCCAGATCGAAGGCGATGTGCCGGAAGGCATGCGTACTCTTCTTGTTGAAGACCTGACGACCGACGGGGCATCAAAAATCGGTTTTGCCAAGGCTCTGCGCAATGCAGGCGCGATTGTCGATCATACGTTCGTGGTGTTCTTCTACGGCGTGTTCCCCGGCGCGCATAAGACGCTCTCGGAAATGGGCATCACCCTGCACTCCCTCTGCACCTGGTGGGATGTGCTGGAAGCCTGCGCCGAGCGTCCATATTTCTCGGAAGGCGCTGCTGCTGAGGTGCGTCGCTTCCTTGAAGACCCCTGCGCATGGTCCGCCAAACATGGCGGCGTCGGCAGCCTTGAGGAAGCCTTGGCCCTGAAAACAGCCCGTGATTCCTGACAGTAACGCGCAAATGTAATGAACGTGCCGGTTTCCATGCCAGATCAGTCACCAGCCGGAGAGAGTTTTATCCCCTCTCCGGCCAGAGGCCGTATTCTGGCGTTTGATTCCGGTATTGGCGGACTTGGCATTGTCGCGGCACTGCGTCGTCGTCTGCCTGACGCCCATATAAGCTACATCGCAGACACGGCCCTGTTTCCTTACGGAGAGCAGGAAGATGCAGCGCTCTGCGCTCATATCGTAGCCCTCCTGAAAGACGCGATCGACATCTGCAAACCCGACGTCGTTGTCGTCGCCTGCAATACAGCCAGCACGCTGGCGCTTGGTGCGTTACGAGAAGCCTGCCCGGAGACGCCCTTTGTCGGGTGTGTTCCAGCCATTCGCTGGGCTGCCCGCATCAGCCGAAGCCGCGTCATCGGGTTGCTCGCCACCCGGGCAACCGTGCGCCGTCCCTATGTGAACTCACTACGCCAAGAATTTGCGCCTGATTGCACACTCATCGCCCACGGTGCGCGTCATCTGGCCGACTACGCCGAGGAAGCTTTCAGAGGAAAGCCTCCCGCCCCCCATCTGATCGAGCGGGAAGTCGCTGGCTTGTTCGGGCAACCGGACGGAGACCGCATTGATGCCGTCGCATTGGGCTGCACACATTACACATTCCTGTATGAAGCCCTGCGTGCCGCCTCACCCAAGCATGTTGCCTGGCTTGATCCGGCAGATGCAGTTGCCCGACACACCGCTACTGTGTTGGAAGCTCTGGGAGTGTCAGTAACTCAATACGATACAGCGGAGCATCTCTGGTTCACTGCTCCACCGGTTGATGTAGCCGAACCGGAGGCTCATCTGCGTCCGTTTGGTTACACCCACGCAGAACAATGGGCTATTCCGGATCAGGAGCTCAGCCTCCCATCCTGTCTACGAAGTCTCTGACAAGCCACAGAGACGCTTACGGAAGGGCATTTTCCTGAAAAACGCCCTTCAGACTTCAGCCTGAAACAGCCTGTATCACGCCCGCCTCTTAGCGGGCGCGATCGACCGTGTAGATGGCGACATCTTTCAACAACTGACGCAACGGCTCCATATCGGCATTCGCAGCCAGACAGGCTTCCGAGACCTGATCCAGAGCAGCACTCGCTGCCTCGGCGTATTCGCGGGCCTTTTCCATTGTCACGTCGATGGCGTTTGTCTTCGCAATCAGGTCAAGCGCACGCTCAAGGTCACCGTCCTGCTGCTCTTCGTTGTTCTCGATCGTGCGCGTCCAGAAAGCCTGCTCATCGCTGTCGCCAGCGTGATAGGCAGCCAGCACTGGCAGGGTGACTTTTCCTTCGTAGAAATCATCACCAACCGTCTTGCCCAGCACGGCCTGATCAGCGGCGTAATCAAGCGCGTCGTCCACAAGCTGGAACGCCATGCCGAGATTCGCGCCATACTGACGCAGCGCCTCCCTCGTCTGGTCGTCGGCCTTGGCGACCACCGCTCCGGTTTCGCAGGCAGCGGCGAACAGAGCCGCCGTCTTGCCATAGATGACCTGCAGATAGCGATCGACTGTCGTGGTCAGGTCGTTCTGCGTGGTCATCTGCATGACCTCACCTTCCGCCAGCGTTGCGGATGCGGCGGAGAGGATGGCCATGACTGGCAGAGAGCCGTCAGCCGTCAGAATCTGGAAGGCACGGGCAAACAGGAAATCGCCGACGAGCACCGAGGCCTTGTTGCCGAACACGGCGTTTGCGCTCGCCAGACCGCGGCGAAGCTGGCTGTTATCGACCACATCGTCATGGAGCAGAGTCGCCGTATGGATGAACTCCACACAGGCCGCCACGCCCACATGGCGCATATCGTCGCCATGTTCCCGATATCCGGCCACACGGGCTGCTGCGAGCACCAGCAGGGGCCGAAGCCGCTTACCGCCTGCCGCCACCAGATGGGCTGCCAGTTGCGGGATCAGCGGCACGTCGCTCTGCATCCGCGCCACGATTTCCCTGTTGCAGGCCATCATGTCATCGGCGAGATAGTCAGCCAGAGCTTTCAGGACGTTTTCACTGTTCTGAGGTTTCACGGCATCATCCACACGTGTGCTGTCGCCAGCCTTCTTTTCGACCTGACCTGCATTCGGGCTTGCGGCGCCCTCCGTATTCGGCAGATTGACTGCAACGTGCAAATGACTTTCTCCCGAAAAAGGGACCCTAGTAGTGCAACCATATGAGCGGCGCTCCGGAGACGGTCAAGTTGTCCGCCCCGCAACCCCCTCCCTTTCTGACCTGCCAGAGACCACGAACGGCACTCTTTTAGGGGGGCGTATCGCCTATCACCAGTTCCGTCAGGGTTACCGGACTGGCCTTGAACCCGTCCTGATGGCGGCCCTCATTCCCGCACGCCCGGGAAACCGCGTGCTGGAGGCCGGATGCGGTGCTGGCGCTGGCCTGCTGTGCCTTTCAGCCCGCGTGGAAAACCTGATGCTCACAGGATTCGAAATCGATCCGGCGACAGCGGCCTTGGCCCGCATCAATCTCGTTCTCAACGCCAGCAAGGATACGCAGATTGTTACCGGAGACATCTGCAATGCAGGTCAGATTTTAAACGACACGCCGGAAATCTCATCTTTCCGATTCGATCATATTTTCGCCAACCCCCCCTGGCATCGCGAGGACGCGACAGCCTCTCCCGAGCCGCGACGGGACAAGGCGCGCCGCGCCAGAAAAGACACCCTGCATCGCTGGATTTCCACTTTCGCCAGTCTCCTGCGGGAAAAAGGCTCCCTGACGATGGCGATTCCCAGCACACGACTGGCTGAGACTCTCGCCGCCTGTGAAAAAGTGCGGATCGGGAGTGCTGAAATCATCCCTCTCTGGCCTCACGAGGGAGAAGAAGCACGGATCGTGCTGATTCGCGCCCGTCGCGGCGGACAGGCGGGTTCCAGGATTCTGCCAGGATTAGTTCTGCACAAGGATGATGGCAGTTTCACTCCTGCCGCAGAGGCGATCCTGAGAAACGGACAGCCTCTGTATTCCGAGTCCTTCAGGAGCCCAAGACGAGTCTCAGGTCCTCACAAGGACATCTGATCGTGTAGGTCCCCGCCACTGATAACGATATTGTCGCGCTTTTTACGCAACACTCTGTTCACTTGACATCGCCCCCCATTGAGCGGCTGCATGCTGGCCGTGGAGCCACTCAAGGCTTCGTCCCGCTCGCTTCCGGTCCCAAACGACTTTCCGTCATGGAGACGGCCGTCCTGTGAGACCGACCCAGCCAGAAGGGACAAAATCAAAGGGGAAAACATCGATGAGCAAGTCATCTGCTTCCAGCAAAGCCGAGCAGGCACGTTCCGCTGAAGTCCAGCATTATCTGGGCACACCTTCGGATCTACCCAAGGAAGGCGTGGAAAATATCTCCGCCGCTCTCCGTGCCCTGCTTGCTGACGTCTTCGCCCTCTATCTGAAAACGAAAAATTTCCACTGGCACATGAGCGGTCGCCATTTCCGCGATCTGCACCTGATGCTGGATGATCAGGGAGCAGAACTGCTGGCCATGACCGATCCTCTGGCGGAACGCGCCCGCCGTATCGGTGGCCTGACGCTTCATTCGATCGGCGAGATCAGTCGCTTGCAGCGCATCAAGGACAATGACGCCGTCTATGTCGATGCGCCTGACATGATTGCCGAGCTGTGTGAGGACAACAAGCAGCTGGTCGCCGCCATGCGTCAGGTCCATGGCCTGACGGACGAGGTCGGAGACTGCGCCACGACCAGCCTGCTGGAAAACTGGATCGACGAAAGCGAAAAGCGGACGTGGTTCCTGTTTGAAGTCACGCGCACCACGTTTGGCTCCAACAGCTGATTTAAAAAGGCCTGAAGCACCCAACCGGGTGTCTTCAGGCCCGTCCGTTTTTCATCAGAAACAATGAAATCAGGTTGGCCGTCCAAAAGCCTTCAGTTGCAGCTTTTCAAACTTCCTGGCGGCTCCCGGCAACTGTGGATCAAGCTCCATTACGCGCTGCCACGCCTTTAGAGCAGCCTGCCCATCTCCAGCAGCGTCCTCCGCGGCAGTCAGAAGCTGCCAGCTTACCGCATCATTTCCATCATGCTGAAGCGCAACACCAAGATCACTGATCGCACCGCTGGTATCGCCCCCCATCAGCCGCGCCTGCGCCCGCAATCGCCACAGGACGGCAACGTCATTCTGCAGCGACAGGGCCGCACCGAAATCCTCAACAGCATCGCCGGGCTTCTCGCTCGACAGTTCACGCGCCGCACGCCGCATGAGCAATCTTGTCGCGGGTCTGATGGATTGTGCCCGGATTTCTTCAAGCTGTCCCCGGATCAGCGCAGCTTCCGTGGGATTTTTTGACGCGGCAAGCTGGGCCACAAGTCCGGCTTTTTTGGTCTCAGCCGAGAGCTTTTGCGGTGAGGCAGGTTTCGCGGCGGGGGTCGCTCCTGTTGCAGCAGGTTCGGCTTGCGCAGCCGTCGTGGCCAACAGGAGAGCCAGAGAGGCAATGGGCGAAATTCTGTTCATACAACGAAAAAACCCGCCTTTTGGGTCCGTTTCCAGAGCCAGAGGGCGGGTTTTCCTGTGCATGGGATTATCAGGTTGATCGAAGGATCAGCCCTGACGTGCCTTCATGCGCGGGTTCTTCTTATTGATGACGTAGACGCGACCGCGACGACGCACAACGCGGCAGTCCTTGTCGCGGACTTTTGCCGACTTGAGGCTGTTTCTGATCTTCATAACTCGTCTCTTCTATCCGTCTGCGGTCGGGGTCCGCATGAAAAAGTTGCTGCGACATACGCAGCCAAAGCGGAAAAGTCAATGCAGAGAGCCGTTCCGTCTCATCATTTCGACCTCGTTCCCGGCTTTCAGACCATAATAATAGAGAGGATTCCGTCTCTCCCCAATGGCTGTCAGCATGATGCAGGAGCACGGGTCGATCTCACTGGCAAGATCAATCCCAGTCAGGACCATTAATATCTTCACCATCACGCAGAAGACGATCCAGATCCACCGCCTTCATGGATTTGACCTTGCGTTCCAGATCGCGGTCATAGCGCCGGTCATTCGGCTCCACACCACGCTGAGCCTTGCGCGTGTAAAGCGAGACATGAAAGTGCTGATCGAAGCGACTCTCAGCCCTTGGCGCTCATCCTTGTTTGGACGGCGTTTCGAAGGGTTGCTAGCAGCCAAATTGTTTCCGCTTTTGCTCATACTATCTGTGTTCGCCATACGGATACCGAGGCCACAAAGGTATATTTAACTATCTATATTTTGAGACAATCCCAATCAACCCCTCACAGTCTGCTGGAGTAACCAGCGCTCAGGTCTGAGCCGGACATCATCGTTCCTCTTCCAGAAAAACGGCATCCGTTCCGCTGGGAGCCAGCTTTTTCAATGTCCGCGCCAGAACCCGGAAATCCTCCGTGCGCGGCGACTTCTGCCGCCAGCCAAGCCCGATCGTGCGCCACGCCGGTCCACCCGTCACCGGACGTGCCACCACACCCGTTCCCTCGAGAATGCCTGAAGCCACCGCCAGTTCAGGCAGAAGCCCTACCCCGAGATCCTCGCCGATCATGCGGACCAGCGTATGCAGGGCTGAAGCCGTGTGGGCCGACTCAGGCTCGTTCCCGGCCCAGTTCCGCTCCTGACGACAGACATCCACCGTCTGGTCCCGCAGGCAGTGACCGTCTTCCAGCAGCACCATCCGCTCATTCCCAAGCATTTCAAGCGGTACGGAGGAAAGTTTCGCCAGTTCATGATGTTGCGGCAACGCCAGAACAAACGGGTCTCTCCAGAGCGGGATCGTTTCCAGTCCCTCGCACAGACACGGCATGGCAAGAAGCATCGCATCCAGCCGTCCAACCGCTATTTTTTCAAGCAGGCGTTCCGTCATGTCTTCGGTAATGATGAGCCTGATCTGGGGAAACCACTCTCGCACAAGGGGAATCAGGCGCGGCAGGATGAAGGGGCCAATCGTCGGGATCACACCCAGCCGGACTGGTCCCGTCATCGGCTCACGCGATGCTTGGGCGATCTGTGCAATCCCTTCGAGAAGCTCCAGCGCCACACGGGCGCGCCGCACGACTTCTTCCCCGAGCAGCGTAAACACCACCCGTTTGCCGACTTCCCGGTCCAGCAGACTCGCGTCAAGTTGCCGTTCCAGCGCCAGAATTCCGGCGGACAGGGTGGACTGCGTTACAGCGCAGGCGGAAGCGGCTCTTCCGAAATGGCGTAACTCCGCCAGGGCCAGCAGATAACGGAGTTGCTGGGGAGAAGGCAGGATCATCATGGCCGACGCTCCTCTCAATCGATTTCATCAATCGTATTATGATAAATTATTCATTGGCATGATTGCCACACCATGGCCATAGATACGGTCAGCGGCGCGCCATATCGACGCACTGCACTGTTACCGAGATATGCAAGGAGCATTCCGATGCTGACCGTTGGCGACAAGTTTCCTTCCTTTGACCTGACTTCCGTTCCGGGTGGCCCAGCCGGTCTGGATGGCAAGTTCGTTCAGATTTCCGACACAACCGATGCCGGCAAGTGGAAGATCGTGTTCTTCTGGCCGAAGGACTTCACCTTCGTCTGCCCGACCGAGATCGTGGCGTTCGGCAAGCTGGCCAAGGACTTCGCAGATCGTGATGCCGTCGTTTACGGCGTGTCCATCGACAGCGAGTTCGTTCACCTGAACTGGCGTCTGCACCACGAGGACCTCAAGAAGCTTGAGATCCCGATGCTGTCCGACATCAAGCGCGAGCTGTCCGAATCCCTCGGCGTGATCGCTGCCGGTCCGGGCGTCGCCCTGCGCGCCACGTTCGTCGTCGACCCGCACGGCATCATCCGTCATGTGTCCGTCAACGACCTGTCGGTCGGTCGTAACCCGCAGGAAGTCCTGCGCGTTCTCGATGGTCTCCAGAGCGACGAGCTGTGCCCGTGCAACTGGAAAAAGGGCGATGACTTCCTGAAGGTCTGATCCTTCCGAAAGTCAGAACGCTGCGGGGTGTGCCTCGCCTGCCCCGCAGCGTTCTTTCCAACTGTTTTCCAGTCAATCTATCGGGACTCTGTCCTGCCTCCCCTGAAATTAGAGTGAAGCACCATGTCGATTGAAGCCCTGAAAGAGCGCCTGCCCGATTACGCAAAAGACCTGCGTCTCAATCTCAGCAGCCTTGCTTCCGACATCACGCTGAACGAGCAGCAGCTTGCCGGCACCTTCGTCGCCACCGCCATCGCTTCCCGCAATGAGGAACTGACCCAGGCCATCATCGCAGAATTTGGCGCGAAGCTGAGCCCGGAAGCCCTGAACGCTGCCAAGGCCGCCGCCGCCATCATGGGCATGAACAACATCTACTACCGCTTCACCCACATGATGGGTGGTGACTACACCCAGATGCCCGCCAAGCTTCGTATGAGCGTGATCGCCCGACCGGGTGTGGACAAGGTGGACTTTGAGCTCTGGTCCCTCGCCGTTTCCGCCATCAATGGCTGCGAGATGTGCGTAAAGAGCCACGAGCAGGCTGTGCGTGAAGGTGGCCTGACCAGCGAGCAGGTCCAGACGTCCGTACGCATTGCCGCGACCGTGCACGGCGTTGCCGTCGCGTTGCAGGCCGAACCGGCCGCCTGATCACGTCTGAAGACATATTCTGTCCTCACAGGACACATAAAGAAGGGCATCGTTGCAAAGCGCGATGCCTTTTTTGTATCATCGACTCAAGGTGTGATCGGATTTTCCGCAAGGAGATAGGCCATGCCGCGACGGTAGGAGATCAGTACGATCCGATGCCTCAGGAAATCCGCTCCCAGCAGCGCATAGGGCGTCCGTATCGGCGCTATCGCCAACTCGATATCCCGATCAATGCCGGTGCCGATCTGAATTGTCCCGAAGCGATGAAGCCAGGCATCAAGATGCAGGCCATCCGGCCCCCGTGTGCCGACATTTTCATCCTTTTCCAGAAGCGCATTCTGCACGCCAGCCAGCGAAACCGGGATTGTCGTGCGATTTGAGCCGCTATCCAGAACAGCCATCAGCGGTCGATCATCCAGTCTGATTGGCAGCAAGACACGGGCAGCCGGGTCAGCCGGAAAAGCCATCCGGTCAGCAGGTGGCACGTTATCCGGAATGCAAGCGTTTCCTGATATCAGCGCCATGCGGTGATGGGGCAGGTCAAACAGCACGTCATAACCACTCAGGAAATCGGTCCCGAAGAGACCTGCCACCGGCAGGCCGCCCACGGACCTGACCGGTATCGCCGCCAGCAGGAATGTTGGCTCTACTGCTTTCAGACGTCCAAGCTGGAGAGTAACGACGCGCACGATGGGAGCGGCCACATCGCTGCCTACAGCATGCATCGTCAGGCTCTGGCCTGTCTCAGACAACCCGAATTCTTCTGCTGTCTGAGGCGTGATCACGGAACGCCCTGCCCCCGTGTCCACAAGCATGGCGGCAGCATGTCCGTTCAGCCGCACCTGTACGACCGGAAACTCGGTGTCAGGCAGGACCGGAAGCATCTCGAAAGAACTGTTCGGACAGGAATAGGTGGGGATGGAGCGCGCACAGCCAGCCAGCGGCATCAGAAGGACAATCAGGCAGAAGATGCGTTTCATCCCGCGTCTTTTGCCCTCTCTGACAGCGTGACGCTACTCCTGCCTCCCCTAATGATCGCTCCGACGAGCCGGAATCGCGTCAGGAATCAGTCCTCTTTTCTTTTCCGGGACAATGCCGCCCCAAAGCTCAAGGATGACCGCCATATCCCGACCGGCAACCTTTTGATTTTCCAATAAATGACAGTTTTTTTGAAAGGGGGGTTGCAAGTCCTGAAAACGTCATTATAAAGCCGCTCAACGACGACGCAGAACGCGGCATCGTTGAAAAAAGCGGGTGTAGCTCAGTTGGTTAGAGCGCCGGCCTGTCACGCCGGAGGTCGCGGGTTCGAGCCCCGTCACTCGCGCCACTTTACTGATCCTATCAGAAAGTGGCGCGGTTGCCCTTCTCAGAAGTGCAACAATTACTCTCCAAAATAAAAATCTGGTGCTTTTACGCAAATAGCAACTGTAAGCCAGCTCCCCCTTGCTTCGCATCCGTATAGAAACATGCGACCGGGAAAAGAGCTGCCTCCTTTCATCATACTCCTCTTTTGAGAAGCATGACGATGAAGAAACAGCGTCTTCTCCCTTAAACGTCTGTTTTTTTGACCAAATCGCCAAACTGCCCTTCGAATCGTGCTCGATCAGCCTCACGCAGACGCACCAGAACGTCCATGTGCGTTTCATGGTCTTCCCGCGTGACAACCTCACCGTGCTGATACAGCCACGCCAGAGCCTCGCCAGCTTCCACTGGGATGCTGTAACGCAGCAATTCCATCGCATGCACCATGTGGGCATCAATGGCTGCCATCAGCTCCGGCAGACCGTCTCCCGTAATGGCTGAGATGGGCACGGCTGTGCCGTGATGCTCCACCTGCTCCGGGCCGCCCAGAAGATCTGCCTTGTTGAGCACTTCGATGACGCGGGAACGCCACTCATGGTCCAGCATCCCGTCCCGCTCCATGCCAGACAGCACGGAAAGCACGTCAGACCGCTGCGCTGCTGTATCAGGATGGGCAATATCACGCACATGCAGGATGATGTCGGCCTCGGCGACTTCTTCCAGCGTGGCGCGGAACGCGGCGATCAGTTCGGTCGGCAGGTCGCTGATAAAGCCCACCGTATCGGACAGGATCACCTGTCGTCCTGACGGCAGCCGGATCGCCCGCATTGTCGGGTCGAGCGTCGCGAAAAGCTGATCCTGCGCATAGACCGATGCGCCAGTCAGCGCATTGAACAGCGTCGATTTGCCAGCATTGGTGTAGCCTACGAGCGCCACAACCGGGAAAGGCACACGTTTGCGCGCACTGCGATGCAGCCCGCGGGTACGGCGCACTTGCTCCAGCTCGCGCTTGAGGCGAACGATGCGATCTCCAATGATCCGTCGGTCAGCTTCGATCTGGGTCTCACCCGGACCACCAAGGAAGCCGAAACCACCGCGCTGACGTTCCAGATGGGTCCACAGCCGCACAAGACGCGATCTCTGATATTCCAGATGCGCCAGTTCGACCTGAAGACTGCCTTCCCGCGTGGCGGCTCTTGCGCCGAAGATATCCAGAATAAGACCGGTCCGGTCGATCACCTTGCAGCCGAGCGCTTTTTCAAGATTGCGCTGCTGACCGGGAGACAGTTTGGCGTCGATGACGACAACCTTGATCTCTTTTTCAGCTACGGCTTCGCGCAGGGATTCCACCTGCCCCGTTCCAAGCAGAGTCGCAGGTCGGCGCGCCCTGAGAAGCAGAACGGCTTTCAGCACAACCACCAGCCCGATGGAGGATGTCAGGCCGACGGCCTCATCCAGTCGCGCTTCGGCCGCCCTGACATCCTGATCGCGATCAGGCTTTTCCCAAGGCAGAATAACGGCGGCCCGTGTGGCGGGCGTGGCTGTTTCAGTAGGTATCGTCGACAAGAGTTTCGTCGCTCTCCGCATGAAGAATATGGTGCTGATCCGCTTTCGTCTCAACAGTGACACCGGCCTTGCCGGACGTTGTCTCGACAATATTGACCGGAGCAAGCGGCATGACGGTGCTGATGGCGTGCTTGTAGACAAGCTGGGTGTGGCCGTCCCTGCGAAGCAGGATCACACTGTCGTCAAACCAGGAGATAACGCCCTGAAGTTTGACGCCGTTGACGAGAAAGATCGTAACCGGAGCCTTCCCCCGTCTGACATGACCGAGAAATACGTCCTGGACGTTCTGAGGCGGTGTCTTTGCCACGATCGGAGTCCTGTTCTTATTTGTTCTTGTTGCCCGGTATGATTCGAGGCTTACCTCTGTCATTACGCTCACAAACGTGAAGCTCAAAGACCGGACCTGTCATCCAGATTGATTTTGCCGACAAATATGCCGTGATCAATGCAGGCGACATGCCCGCTTCCCCACGATCTGTCCAGCCCTCTGGACACATCCCAGCAAGTCAACATACGGAACAGCGAGAAAAAAACTCCGCTCTCAGCAAGCAGGATTACACCCCGGCGCGGTCTTCCGCCGTGACGCCAAGCTGCTTGAGCTTCCGATGCAGGGCGCTGCGTTCCATCCCCACAAATCCTGCTGTTCTGCTGATATTTCCACCAAAACGCAGAAGCTGGGCCTGAAGATACTGCGTTTCGAAAAGATCACGCGCTTCACGCAGCGGCAGGCTCATGACATCTGCATTCGAATCGAACTTCAGCAGAGCAGGCGCGCCCTCGCTGATGGATGCAGGCAGCATGTCGGCGCGGATCGGATCACTGCCGTTCCCCGGCATCATGATCAGCAGACGTTCCATCAGATTGCGCAGCTCACGGGCATTGCCGGGCCAGTCATAGGCCTGCAACGCCGCCATTGCGTCCACGCTGAGTTCCGGCACCGGAAGGCCTGCCGTCTCGGCTGCCCGACGCAGGAACAGCCGCGCCAGTTCGGGAATATCTTCCCGCCGCTCACGCAGGCTCGGAATCCGCAAAGGCACCACAGCAAGACGGTAATAAAGATCCTCGCGGAACCGTCCGTTAGCGATCTCCGCCTGAAGATCACGATTAGTGGATGAAATGACCCGGATATCCACCTTTATTCGCGTCGAACCACCGATCCGCTCAAAGCTCTGATCCTGCAGCGCACGCACGATCTTGCCCTGCGTCTCGATCGGCATGTCGGAGACTTCATCAAGCAGCAGCGTGCCGCCGTGGGCGCGCTCGAGCACGCCAATTCTTCTGGGAATCCCCTCGACGCCTTCCAGCCCGAACAGCTCTTCCTCAAAGCGGCTTGGAGCGAGTGTTGCGCAGTTCAGCGCAATGAAAGGCCCCTCCGCACGCCGGGACCGGGCGTGAATCATCCGGGCTGCAACTTCCTTGCCCGCGCCCGGCGCACCGGTAATGAGCACGCGAGAGCCTGTCGGGGCGACCCGTTCGATCTGCGACCGCACGGCGGAGATGGCCACACTGTCACCGAACAGCGTACTCTCCGGGCCAGCACGCAGCCGTAGTTCCGCGTTCTCCCGTTCCAGACGGGAAGCCTCGATGGCGCGCCTGACGATGACGAGAAGACGATCGGACTGAAACGGTTTTTCGATAAAGTCGTAAGCACCGTGCTGAAGGGCGGCGACGGCTGTTTCGATGGTGCCGTGTCCGGAAATCATCACAACCGGCACGCTGGGATCTTCAGCCTGCATGGTCTTGAGGATCTCAAGACCGTCCAGCTTCGAGCCCTGAAGCCAGATATCCTGAATCACAAGAGAGGGTCTGCGCGCTCTGAAGGCCGCCAGCGCAGAGTCGGAGTCTCCGGCGACGCGGGTCTCATATCCTTCATCGTGAAGAATGCCCTCGATCAGCATGCGGATATCCGGTTCGTCGTCGACGATCAGGACTTCATACGCCATGGTTCTCTTTCTGTGTTCCAGCCTTGAGCGGCAAAATCAGAGTAGCTTCAGTGCCTTCCGCATTCGGACGGTCCCTCAGCTCAATCGTTCCTTCATGGTCTTCCATGATTTTCTTGACAATGGCCAGCCCCAGACCAGTCCCTTTGGGCTTGTGCGTGACATAGGGCTCTGTCAGGCGATCCCGATCCTGCCGTGGCAGACCGATTCCGTCATCCGTAACTACGATATGCACCCTGTCGTCCTGCTCTGTCACGTCAACGCGGATCATACCGATGGAACCTGTCACTTCTGAGGCAGCCTCGTCTCCTTTTTCAGATTCCGCCGTAGGGGTGCGTCCCGTCATGGCGATGGCGTCCGCTGCGTTCTGAAGCAGGTTGGTCAGTGTCTGGCCAATCTGCCGTCGATCACAGAAGATCAGCGGCCCTCCACCCGGCAGCAGATGCACATCATAGCGGATTTCCGGATGCGCCCCCTGCTGCAGGATCAGGGCGTCCCGAATGATGCTGGACAGGTTTTCCTGCGCCATGCGTGGCTGCGGCATTCTGGCAAACGCCGAGAACTCGTCAACCATCCGTCCGATATCGCCCACCTGACGAACAATTGTATCCGCACATTGCTGAAATGTGTCGGGATCAGAGGTGATCTCGCGGAGGAAGCGCCGTTTCAGCCGTTCAGCGGCGAGCTGAATCGGTGTGAGCGGATTCTTGATTTCATGCGCAATCCGTCGGGCGACATCCGCCCAGGCCGCCTTACGCTGGGCCGACTGAAGCGCCGTGATGTCATCGAAGGTGACGACATAGCCCGCCACCAGATTGTTCCGCATTTCCGCCGCTGCACGGACAAAGAGCACCCGTCGGCTGCCCGGCACGCCGATCTGCACTTCCTGCGTCTGAACGCGTCCGTCGCTCGACTGAAGTGCGTTCAAAATGGGTTCAAACTCCGGCACGACAATCGCCAGAGGCTCACCCACACACTCGTTCAGATCCTTGTCCAGCAGGTCACATGCTACACGGTTGGGCAGCTCGATACGCGCCAGTCCGTCAAGCCCGATGACACCGGCTGACACGCCGGAAAGCACGGCCTCGGTGAACCGCCGTCGCTCATTGATTTGCTCATAGGCGTCCATAAGCTGCGAACGCTGGCTCGCAAGCTCATCCGTCATGAGATTGAAGGCGTGCGACAGACTGCGGATTTCGTCGTCGCGCCCCTCCTCCGGCACACGCACGGAAAGATCCCCCTCACTGACGCGGTGTGAAGCATCCATGAGCAGTCCAAGCGGGCGCGCAATCTGCCGGGCGAGCGTCAGCCCCATCAGCGCCGCCGCGAGCATCACAAGCAGCGCCACCAATGCGAAGATGATCACAAACGTGATCTGAATCTTCGTCCGGTTGTGATCCAGACGCTTGTAATCCGACACCACTTTCTCGGTCTTGCGCATGTGACCGAGAATTTCCGGATCGACCGGCCGCGTGATGACCAGCATCATCTCCGGGGTTTCACCGAGCGCCACGACAGCTCGCACGACTTTTTCATCGGGGCTGTCATAGATCGCCACATCATTGGTGCGGGCCATCATTGTGGCCGCAGGCGGCGGCAACGGCTGGTCATAACCCGAGCGGCTGAGCAGGCCGCCCGCTGCGATCACCTTGTTAGTGATCGGGTCATAAACCACAGCTTCCGTCAGGCCACGGATGGTCGCCTGACTGTCCAGCATCTGCCCGAGCGTTTCAGGGTCATGCAGCAGATCGGTGCCATTGCTCTGAAGCTCGTTCTCCGCGCTCACCAGAAAGTTGGAGAGCGAGAAGGCTTCCGTGCGGATGTTGGCGTTATGCTCGGTCAGATAGCCGCGCGACGCCTGCAGGGCTTCATTCAGGGCCGTATTGACCCGGTCCGAGAACCAGATCTGGATGCCGTAATCGAAGAAGATCGTCGCGAAAATGCCCACCACGATCGTGGGTGCCACCGCAACCAGCCCGAACAGGGCGACCAGACGGACATGCAGCCGGGCGCCAGCGGTTCCGGCAAGCTGACGCTCATGGATGAGACGCCGCACCCACAGGCCGCTCGTCACCGCCAGCAGCAACAGCGTAGCGCCTCCCAGAATGAAGATACTGTTCTGCAGGATCGGATGATGCGCCAGTGCGCCTCCGCCGGACAGCACTACGAACATGGCGAAGACCAGCAGAAGCGCCAGCGCGACGAGCGTGATGGTCACACTCCGCATTTCCAGCGCACGTCTCAGCATGCCGGATTTTCCACCAGTATATCGGCGCTCTGCTGTTGCATGACTGCTCAGAGAGCCTCCCGACCGGCAGACCCTTTGGTCACGGGGATTTCCAGATCCCTGATACGCTTGCGGAGGGTATTTCTGTTGACGCCCAGCATGGCGGCGGCGCGGATCTGGTTTCCTCGCGTTGCATCCAGTGTCAGCCTGATCAGCGGACGTTCGATCTCGGCGATCACCCGTTCATGCAGTGCTGTGGGGGGCACGCCGTTCTCCTCCGCCGCCGTGAAGTATTTCCGCAAGTGACGCTCGACGACGACGGAGAAAGGCTCTTCCTCCTCATCATGAGAGGTCACAGACAATGGACGTTGCCTGCTGGCTTCCGAAAGTTCCGTCTCTATCACCGCACCGCTGATCACATCATGCGGGTAAAGCACGGAGATCCGGCGCATCAGGTTCTCAAGCTCACGCACATTCCCCGGCCAGCGCCAGGCCTGCAAACGCATGATCGCCTCATCTGTGAGGGTTCTGGGCGCCTGCCCTTCCTCATTGCACTGGCCGAGAAAATGTCTGGCTAGCAGGGGAATGTCCTCTGTCCGTTCCCGTAACGGCGGAATACGGATCGGCACCACATTGAGGCGATAGAAAAGATCCTCCCGGAACGTCCCTTCCCTGATGGCCTGATGCAGGTCGCGGTGCGTGGAAGCGACAATCCGCACATTGGACCGGATGGGCTGCCGCCCGCCCGCCGTCGTGAACTCGCCTTCCTGAAGAACACGCAGAACCCGCGTCTGCGCTTCAGGCGACATATCCCCAACCTCGTCCAGAAACAGCGTTCCTCCTGCCGCCTGTTCAAAGCGTCCCGAAGAGCGTGTTCCGGTGAGACCGTTGACATTCCGCTCCTGCCCAAAGAGTTCGGCTTCGATCTGCTCACGCGGGATGGCCGCGACATTCACGGCCACGAAAGGACCTGTCCGCCGCTGCCCGTAATCATGTAGCGCCCGTGCAACCAGCTCCTTGCCTGTGCCGCTCTCGCCTGTGATCATCACCGTGAGATCTGACGTCGTGAGACGCGCGATCATCCGGTAGATGTCCTGCATGGCCGCCGAACGGCCCGTCAGCGGCATCTGCTCCTCGGCAGCAGAAGTTGGCTGTGTAAGGGCGATTCCCTGCGCCTGTTGGGGCATGCTCAGGGCGCGCTCAACGACCGAAAGCAATTCTGTCAGGTCAAAGGGCTTTGGCAGATATTCGAAAGCCCCACGCTGCGTCGCCTTGACGGCTGTGACCAGCGTGGACTGCGCGCTCATCACAAGAATACGCAGATCCGGACGCGCCTTTCGGATGCGCGGCACAAGATCCAGACCGTTTTCATCCGGCATCATCACATCAGTGATGACCAGATCGCCTTCGCCTTCCTCAATCCACTGCCACAGGGTCGCGGCACTCGCCGTTGTGCGGACCTGATACCCGGCGCGGCCCAGAGCCTGACTGAGAACCGTCCGGATCGAGCGATCATCGTCAGCAACAAGGATAGTGGGCAACGGCATGCGGGTCTTTTACCATCTTTGATAAGCCACGCTCGATAATGCGTGGATTTTACAGGAAAACAAGCGACAACCTTTTCAGGGTCGTCACGACATACCACTAGCCTCGTCCCTGACCACGGGGAGATGCAGACTCACTTCCGTGCATCCGGGCCGGCTTTCAACTTCGATGACTCCCCCGTGGTCGTTGATGATCTTGCCCGCCAGCGCCAGCCCCAGGCCGGAACCGGAGGTTTTAGTTGTGAGAAACGGCTCGAACAGATGCGGACGGATGGCCTCGGCAATTCCCGGCCCCGTGTCCCGGACCGTCACCAGAAGCGGCAGATGACGCCGCCGATCCGATCCCGGCACGGCAAGACGCAGCCCCTGTCGATAGGCGGTGATCAGCGTGATCTGGCCCGGCTGACCCGTATCCAGAATGGCTTCCGCTGCATTCTTGATGAGATTGAGCAGAACCTGAATGAGTTCGTCCCTATTGCCCCAGACCGGCGGGAGCGAAGGGTCATACTGCTCGACAATCGGGATGCCTTTCGCCACGCCATTTTCAGCCAGCGCCCGCACATGCTCCAGCACCCGATGAATGTTGACCGGACGACGGCCTTCGGGATTTTCGCTGAACATTTCCATGCGATCGACCAGCGCCCGGATACGATCGGCCTCGTCCCGGATCAGAACGGCCAGTTCCTTGTCGTTCTCGGCGACAGAACTTTCCAGCAACTGAGCCGCACCACGGATGCCTGAGAGCGGATTCTTCACCTCATGCGCCAGAATGGCCGCCATGCCTGACACACTGCGGGCGGCTGAACGGAAGGCGAGTTGACGGTCGAGAACCTTGGTCGAAGACGCATTCTGAATCAGTAGGAGCACCTGACCGGGGCACTCGGCGACAGCCGCTCCCTGCACGGTCACACCGTCATAATGAAAGCGTGGCGAACTGATTACCACCCCATGTTCGGTGACCGTATTACCGGTCTGACGAACCTGATGAAGCAGAAGAAACAGGGGGTGATCGGCGGGCAGCAGATCAGACAGTTTTTCCTGCCTGAGCAGAGAACGGGAGCGCGCGAAGAAGCTCTCAGCCTCCGAATTCACGAAGAGAATATGATCCTGCTGACCGACAAGAACGATCGGGGTGGGCAAGGTCTCCAGCAGAAGCGTGGCGTCCGGCACCCGGTCCTCGGCTCCGTTACGCCCCCCCATGCGCGATGATTTGTGCTGCGGCTGAATGTCTCGCCCCGAGACGTTCTTCATGCCGCCTGGAGTGTGTCGGCCTCACTCCTCGCTTCACCCGTGTGATTGCCATCGCCACGCGAGCGATGTGGCGCACGAACAGCACCCGCCGCGATCTGCCGGTCATAGAACGCATTGATCGCGTCAATCACTTCGGCTGCCGTGTCCATGCGGTTTACGGAAGCCCTGAATCCTGCCGATTCAGGCAGGCCTGCCGAATACCAGGAGACATGCTTGCGGGCGAGCCTCAGGCCGGGATGCTCACCGAAATGGCGCAGCATCGAATCATAATGCTCCAGAACAACGGCGCGTTCCGTTTCAAGATCGGGGTCCGCTGGCGTTTCGCCTGTACGGAGCGCTTCCGCGACCTGACCGAGGAACCACGGACGACCATACGCGCCGCGTCCGATCATCACGCCGTCAGCGCCAGAAAGAGCAAGCGCCTGTCGTGCGTCGTCAACTGTGACGATATCACCGTTAACGATCACCGGCAGACGGACAGCTTCCTTCACCTGACGGACGAAAGCCCAGTCAGCGGAGCCGTTGTAGAACTGCTGCCGGGTGCGTCCGTGAACCGTGATCATGCGGATGCCGCATTCCTGCGCGATACGGGCAAGGTTAGGCGCGTTCAGATGATCATAATCCCAGCCCATACGCATCTTCAGCGTGACCGGCACATCGACCGCTTTCACCGTGGCCTCAAGCAGACGCCCCGCTGCGACTTCGTCACGCATCAGGGCTGAGCCCGCCATCTGGCCAACCGCGACCTTCTTCACCGGGCAGCCGAAATTGATGTCGATGATGTCGGCGCCCTTACCGACAGCGATGCGGGCCGCTTCCCCCATGGCGTCAGGATCGCACCCGGCCAGCTGGATGGAATTGGGGCCAGCGGCATCGGCGACCTCGGCCATGCGAAGCGTCGCTTCGTTTTCGCGGACCATCGCCCAGGACGCGATCATCTCGGAGACCACCAGCCCCGCGCCAAAGCGGCGGGCGAGCCTGCGGAACGGCACGTCTGTCACACCTGCCATCGGCGCGAGAATGACGGGTGCATCCAGCACAACGCCACCAAGGTCGATCGGCGCGAGGTCAAGCCCCGCCGCCCTGTTCATTTCTGCCATGTCCATGATGCCGCCAACCTACCTGCGTGCGGGCTGGAGTTCAACAAAATCTCCACGCATCGGGCTCCCTTGTTCCCACCATCTCAAGAGCACTCGTCTCGCTTCGCTCCCGCACCTTCGCAAGGTCATCCAGATTTCTGACGACGATAGGATATTCCTCAACCAGTCGTCTGAACCTCTGAGCCGGAATGGCGAGCATGTGACCGAAACGCACTGCACGGACTGTTCCCGGCATGGGGCTGTTATCAATCGCTTCACGTGCGCCGATGATATCGCCCGCTCCGTAATCAATATCGTGTTCACTGACATGCATTTCGGCACGCCCGGCGCTGACAAAAAACACCGTATGCGCCTTGTGCCCTCGCTTCAGCAAAGCTTCACCCACGGAAGGGAAACGGAGGGATGCCGTCTGGGCAAGATCGTGAAGCGCCGTGGCGGGAAGACCCTTGAAGATCAGGGCCCCACGCAGACGGGTCTCGATGTTGTTGCGCAGGTTGAAGGTCATGCGACGGTCAAGACGAACGCGACGACGATCCACATCCTTGTGCAGCTCACGCGACAGTTCGTCGCTGATCAGCGATTCCGCATGCAGCGTATCGATTTCCTGCGCTTCCAGACGAATGACAATCTGCCTGAAAATGCGGGTTTCCAGCGCTTCCGAATAACCGGGATAATGCAGGCGCAGGGCCAGCAGAGCCTCATCCAGCATCTTGCGCTGACGTGACAATGTTTCCGCCACGATTTCGCTGACACGCGTGCCAAGCGTCGGCTCCATCATGTCCCGCAGGAAACGGGCCAGAGCCAGCGAGACCAGATGACTGACCATCAGCATCTCGAACCGTTCCGCCATAGCCGCCATCAGCGGCTTGTCATAATGGAACCTGTTGTGGATGGTCTGCGAAATCCGGAATTTCATTGACGGCTTGAGGCGTTTGCGAAGCGCCTTGACGTAACCGAACCGCCCTTCCAGTCGCGCCCCATCCGCCATGGCGTCCGAAGTCCGCAGCAGCGTTTCCATCACACGACGCGACAGCCCCTGAATACGGAACAGATCAAGGAGAATGGACCGCTCCTGATTGGCGACCGTAATCAGCGCCAGAGTGACACGCTGACGGTCGCCAAGCGCCGTATCGAACGTGTTGGCCGACCGCTCCTCATGACTGCGGACTTCCAGCGCTTCAATCACCGAGCGGGTGGCGTCGGTCGAGAAACCAAGCTCCTCACCGGTTTCCTTCGCCCGCTCGGCCACCTTTTCAAGGGAGATGCTCAGCACCTGATGCCGGAGCGCCTGATCCATTGGAGACAACTGATCGAGCTTGAGGAACAGCACCACGGACTTCAGTGTCGTGCCATTCACCAGCAGGGTGATCAGCACGAAGCCCGTGGCGATGATACCGATGAAGTGAGCGACTGGCGTCGAGACGTGCGGGTTCTCTGTGACCGCCAGCGCCAGAGCCAGCGTGATGGCGCCGCGTAGGCCGCCCCACACCATTGTCACCTTGAACGGTGTCGGAACCGGTGGCGCCAGACGGGTCCAGGCGAGAACTGGCAGCAATCCAAATACCACAGCGCCTCGCGCCACCAGTCCCGCCACACTGGCGATCAGAAACAGCACCACATCCCAGCGGGTCATGCCAACCAGCAAGCGCGGAATGAGCATCGAGGCCAGCACGAAGACGAGTGACCCGGCCCAGAACACAAGCTGCTGCCACAACTCGTTCAGGAACTGCCATGTCTGGGGGCGGAAGGTGGACGGTCCATACACGGACAGCGTCAGTCCGGCTGCCGCGGTGGCCACCACGCCGGACACCCCGATCACTTCGTCACAGAGGATGTACACGATGTAAGGCAGCGCAACGGTCATGGTCGTTTCGGCTGCCGGCGCGTTGCCAAGTGCGGTGATGATATAGAGCATCATCCGCGCACCGATGACGCCGATTGCGATGGCCCCGGAGAATGAAATGACAAAAGAGAGGGCAGCACTGCCGATATGAATCGACTGATGCGACGTCACCGCCGCCAGCAGAACCGCGAAGATGGCAATGGCGGCGGCGTCATTGAGAAGCGCCTCGCCTTCCACCAGACGGGTCAGGCGAGAAGATGCGCCAATGTCACGGAAAATTCCGGCCACGGCAGACGGGTCAGTGGTCGCCACGATCGAGCCGAGTAGCAAACAGACAATAAGTGGCATCTGGGCGAACGGCATCAGGGCGAACCCGATGGTTGCGGTGGAGACCAGAACTGCCACAACGGCCAGAAGCAGGACGGTTGCGGCTTCGTCAGCCAGTCGCCTTACGTCAATGACAAGCGCGCCCTGAAAAACCAGCACGGGCAGGAAGACCAGCAGGAAGACCTCGCTGCTGACGGGAAAGTCGAGGAAGGTTTCGGCCACGCCATTGAGGGCCGTGCCCGCAACGCTCGGTATTTTTCCGGTATAGGTGCTGCGGATAATCAGGTCAGCACCACCACCGATAACGATGCCCACCAGAGCCAGAAGCACGGTTTCCGACACTTCAAAGCGTCGGGCGACAGGCTGCACTGCACTTACGACAACCAACAGCAGCGCAATTGCCAGCAGAACTGCCGCCAGGCCCGTCACTTCCATCAAATTCCCCCTCAGCGCAGCAGCCCTGCGCCGGTTCTCAATCCTGTCCCGCAGGACTTATTCTCAGAACGGTTTCCCGTTCCGGAAGCTTGTCCTTATTGCGGAACGTTTTGGGCAACCATATGGCGCGCCGAAATCAAACCACATATTATTCTGCCACGTCCGGAGCAGTCCCTGTCCCGACCATAGCCTCACACATAACCGGCACACATAGATAAAACCGGCAATTCTCGCATACTCTACTCCACATATCCCGTCAGTGAACGGAAGCCACGGGGACCGTCGCCGCAGCCGTGCCTCCTGACGCAGCGGACGATACAACCGGCACACAGGCCGGGAGCGGATGCGGGGTCTGGGCAGCGACAGGAGCCGCCATCGGTGCAACGACGAGCACAGACCGGGTTGGAGCAACCGGCGCAGCGGGAACGGCTCCACGTTCGACAGAAGACACAACCGCAGCGACATTGACCGGCTTCGCTGACGGCACAGGCTGACCGGGATAGTAAACTGGCCCCTTGTACACTCCGTCAATCTGGGACGCATTCAGCAGATCAACCTTGTCGTCTCCATTGGCATCACCGGCCAGAGGGGTTTTTTCGGGAGTGATGACCGGTACGTTGTTCCCGATCATGACCGGCTGGGCGTGCGGAACAGGATGGCCTGCATAATAGACAGGCCCCTTGTAAGCCGACCCGACCTGAGCATCATTGAGAAGATCGACTTCAGCGTTTCCTGCCGCGTCATCATCAACGGTTTCGTTCTGCCCCAACCTTACCGGCTGGGCCTTCGGAACAGGCTGCCCTGGGTAATAGACAGGCCCCCGATAGGCTGACGCAAGCTGGGCGTCATTGAGGCGGTCAACAGCAAGGTCGTCTGTCGCCGCCTCTGCGGCGGGTGCCTTTTCCTGCACATGAGCAACTTTTGACGGCTGATGCCGGAGTGGCTTCTGAGCCTTCACAGGCCCGGACAGCATAGCCCCCACTGAGGCACATCCCATGAACAGCAGAACCGGTCCCGTATTTTTCGGCATACTTTCCGCTCTTCCTTCCTGCATCTTTCCGAACACGGATCATTCCACATACGGTCGTTTTCGACGCGTTTCATGGACCGAGCCTGTCTTTCCATTATAGGAAACACCCGCCCTGAAAACCCGAAAACAGGCCAGACCGGAAACTCCGGCTGACCTGCATCCTCATCAGCAAATCCCACAGCTCCGGTTAATGGGTGGATGCACCTGTTGCGTTGATGATGCCCTACTGGGCAGCACTGGCACCACAGGATACATCATGACCAACGGCACTCACATCCCTGACAACACCATGCATGGCGTTGTCAGGCAGGGAGGCCCAACATGAAGACCGCTGCGCCAGCAAGACGGACAATCCGGTCTCCGGTGGTTTTGATTCTGGTCGTTTTGACATTCTGCATTCTGTTTCAGCTCCCAGGCAGCGTGGTCCCCTAGAGAACGCCTATCATTATGGAAGGTTTCGTTAATTTAACCCCCATAAATGAACAAACAATGAGACATTTCTCACGTCACATTGTCAGGGTGATGCCGCAACAGAATGACACCCCCGGTCACACGCGCCAGTTCGGATGGATTGCAGAAAAAGTCATGATCTGGCTTCCTTACCGCGTCGCCCCACAGAGAACAGGCAGAAAACTCACAATGTCAGCGTCAGGTGATGACAGCACCAATACTGTTGGCCATTCAGCACATATGCCAGAGCAGCCCTTAGTCGGGAAAGACGAAAAGAAACACAAACCCGAGACGCCACACCTCACTCCGGCTGCAGAAGCAGCGCGCCAGAAACGCCTCGCGGACGAGGCCGAGGCCTTGCGCGCCAACCTCAGGCGGCGTAAGGCGCAGGCTCGTGCGCGGAATGCGATGGAAACATCATCAGACCGCCAGGATTTACCTGAGAGCGGCGATGTCTCGTGCGCTTCTCCCACCATTCCGGAGACCCCCTGATGCCGATCATGCCTGACACCTGGATCCGAGACAGGGCGCTCAATGCCGGCATGATCGAACCTTTTGTGGAAAACCAGAAACGTGACGGCGTCATTTCCTACGGCCTGTCGTCTTATGGTTACGACGCGCGCGTCGCTGATGATTTCAGGATCTTCACCGATGTGAACAACGCCATCGTCGATCCGAAATCCTTCAGCGCGGACAGCTTCGTCTCCCGCAAGGCCGATGTCTGCATCATCCCGCCGAACAGCTTCGTTCTGGCGCATACGATCGAGTATTTCCGCATCCCGCGCGACACACTGGTGGTCTGCCTCGGCAAATCCACCTATGCCCGCTGCGGTATCATTGTGAACGTCACCCCGCTGGAGCCCGAATGGGAAGGTCAGGTGACGATCGAAATCAGCAACACAACGCCCCTGCCCGCCCGGATCTATGCGAACGAAGGCATCTGCCAGTTCCTGTTCTTCCAGGGCGCGTCCCCCTGTGAGGTCAGCTACGCCGACCGTGCGGGGAAATACATGCACCAGCGCGGCGTCGCGACACCGAGGCTCTGAGATATGGATCGTTTCATCATCCGGGGCGGCAAGCCCCTTCGTGGCGAGATCACCATCGGTGGCGCAAAGAACGCCGGTCTGAAACTCATGGTCGCCGGTCTGCTGACGGCTGAGCGCCTTGTCCTGACCAACGTGCCGCGCATCGCCGACATCGCCACCATGCGCGATCTGCTGGTCCAGCACGGTATTGCCGTCGAGGATCTGAACGGCGACGGCTCGTCCTATTCCATCGGTGGCGAGATCACGAACACGGAAGCGCCTTACGACATCGTGTCGAAGATGCGCGCCTCCATCCTCGTGCTCGGTCCGCTGCTGGCCCGCTGCCGCAAGGCGCGTGTCTCTCTTCCCGGCGGCTGCGCCATCGGCACACGCCCGGTGGACATGCACCTCAAGGGTCTTGAGACACTCGGTGCGGAAATCCGTCTTGAGGGTGGCTACATCAACGCCACCGCTCCGAACGGCCTGATCGGCGACCGGGTTATCCTGCCGTTTGCTTCAGTTGGCGCGACGGAAAACCTCCTGATGGCCGCGACACTGGCCAAGGGCCGCACCGAAATCGTCAACGCCGCCCGTGAACCGGAAATTGGCGATCTGGTCGCCTGCCTGAATGCAATGGGCGCAAAGATCACCGGTTCGGGCAGCGGCACGCTGGTCATTGACGGCGTGGACTCCCTGCATGGCGCGGAACACCGGATCATGCCGGACCGTATCGAATGCGGCACCTATGCCTGTGCAGCGGGCATTACTGGCGGCGACCTGAAGCTCCTTGGCGGTCGCGTGGACGATCTTGGTGCGGTTGTCCGGGCGCTGGAAGAAACCGGTGTTGAGGTGACGCAGGAAAGCTACGGCATGCGGGTACGTCGCACCGGCGCGCTCCGTGGCATCGACATCATGACCGAGCCCTATCCCGGTTTCCCGACCGACATGCAGGCCCAGTTCATGGCAATGCTGGCGGTCGCCGAGGGTGCCTCGATGATCACCGAGACGATCTTCGAAAACCGCTTCATGCATGTGCCTGAGCTCAACCGGATGGGTGCGCGGATCAACGTGCATGGCTCGTCCGCGATCATCCGCGGCGTCCATGCGCTCTCCGGTGCCCCTGTCATGGCGACGGATCTGCGGGCCTCGTTCTCCCTGATCCTCGCTGGTCTTGCAGCGCATGGCGAGACGACGCTCAGCCGGGTCTATCATCTGGATCGTGGCTATGAAGCGGTCGAGAAGAAGCTTGCGGCCTGTGGCGCGAATATCGAGCGCGTGAAAGGCTGACAATTTGAACTGAGAAGGCAAGGAGGAGGACATCATGACTGAAACAGATCTCCGGCAATTTGTTGACCCGGAACTGCGTCCCCTTCTTGATCGTCTTGGCCCGGCTTCGCTGGATATTTCTTCGCTGCCCGAAGCCCGGGCCAAGCGTCAGCCCCCACCGGGCATGAAGGATAACCTTCCAGCATTGACGACCGCACGGCTGATCCCCGGTATGCCGGATGAGCCGGACGTGCGGATACTGATTATTGAGCCTGCCGCTGTTTCAGAAAAGCTCCGACCCGCCATGCTGCATATCCATGGCGGCGGTTTTGTCATGGGCACTCCTGATTCCATGACGCCGACGCTGCGTCGCTGGGCGGTGGAACTGGACTGCGTGATTGTCTCGGTGGACTATCGTCTCGCCCCCGAACACCCTTTTCCGGCTCCTCTGGAAGACTGCTATGCTGCTCTGCTCTGGCTGGCTGAAAATGCATCGGACCTGAATATTGATGCGAAACGCATTGGTGTAGCGGGAGAAAGCGCCGGTGGAGGACTGGCGGCGGGTCTGGCTCTGCTGACCCGTCAGCGTGGTGGCCCGGCGCTTGTGTTCCAGAATCTCCAGTATCCGATGCTGGATGACCGCACTGTTCTTGCAAAACCTGACATTCCCGGGTGCGGTGCTTTTCTGTGGACGCCGGAGATGAATGTCTTCGGCTGGAAGTCCTATCTGGGCACTGAGCCAGGAGGCGAAGGCATCTCACCTTTTGCTGCTCCTGCCCGCGCCTCCTCGCTGCACGATCTGCCCCCAACCTATATCGGCGTCGGCTCGATCGATCTCTTCCTGCCCGAGGATCTGAGCTATGCCATGCGGCTGATGCAGGCTGGCGTTCCTGTGGAACTGGAAGTTTTCCCCGGAGCCTTTCACGCGTTTGAGCTTGATCCGCGTGCCGGTGTCACAATCCGATCATCCGTACGACGCCTTGATGCGATGAAACGAGCGATGCTGCCGCTTTGTTCGGACTGAATATTTAGATTTTAGAGAGGCTTGACGCCTCCGCCGTTTCATAACAGCCTGTTACAATTACAGTTTGTTATGGAAACCTTCTGCTTCTGTCCCATGTCCGTCGTGGAATACACTTTGTCCTTGCGGGCTTTCTATTCGGCACTGCGAAAGCGCTCAACTGCAGTCGTCCCATGGTGGTAGGCGCGCTGAGAAGCGGCCAGCAGGCCTGGCTGTTGGGGATTGTCACCCTGAACGGCAGTCAGGATTTCGCCATTATGAACACGGGCAACAATGCTACGGAAATCATGACCGTCAATATGCCCAGCCTGAAGCCGTCACTACGGCGGAATGCTTATCGTGAAAACTCCAGCACGATCGCTGGACAGGAACAGCAGCTTGTTTCAGTGGAAAATACTTCTGTCGCATTCGGTTCGCAGCAGACCATGGCACCAGTTGCTTACAGACAGAGCCGATCGACACGACGTTCCGAACTGACAACAGCGATCCTGAATTGCGGTAACATCGAGTTCGACAGAAACCGCCGGACTTTCTGCATCAATCTTCAGACGCCAGCCCCTTGAAACAAGCCTCTCTGGCAGCTTCAGAGTTTTCCGCCAGATCCCAAGAAGTCAGGGGAAAGGAAACACTGACAGGCAGTTGCAAGCCTGTCAGTATCAGAGGCGGCAATACTCAGTTCTTGGTTTTTTTGTGCTTATTCTGGAACTGCTCGATTTCGCCGCGCAGATTTCCAATCGGCGCGGCATTGATCGTGTCCTGATAGGTGTTGCCGTCCCATAGCCAGCGATCCGAACCGTCCACCATAAGATCATACATGCCACGGTGGCTGGTCGGCAGTACGGCAATCTGACCGCTCACCGAATCCAGGATTTTCACCCAGTCCTGATCCTTGTGCAGGTAGACATCGGTGGAGCATCCGGCCGACCCGCACAATGCGGCCGACTGGAGCTCGATGAGGAGCGCAACGTCGCCTTTTTTGGTCGAAAGCGGAGCTGACCCGATCAGCACAAGAGGCTCTTCCTTGTGACGGCGCGAGGTGGCGATATCGTCAGCGGCGAGCTTGCGGGCCGCCTTGTCGAGTTCTGTTCCTAGCTGCTGGGTCAGAATGACGGGATTGCCTTTCGACGAAGAACTCGCCGTTTTCGAGGTGGCGCGATGTTTGACATGATGGGTCTGCGTGGTGGTTGCCTGCGCATATCCCGACGACAAGGCCAGAGACAGACAGGCTCCCAGCATGACCACCGGGCGTTGCCCGAGAAGACGCTGCTGAACAGATGAAGCCGTCATTGCGAAGCGTTTTACCGAGGGTGACAGGGAAAATGAATGCAAGACTGAAAAACTCCACCTGACGATCATGCCCCAAAGGCCATGACGAAGACACATCAACCATTTATTCCTGCTACCATACCGTAATTCCCTGACGGAGCGACACGATCTTGCAGGACATTCCTTTTACCATTCAGCCGGGCCTGTACCGGCATTACAAGGGAGGACTCTATACGGTCCTCCACACAGCACGACACAGTGAAACGGAGGAGTGGCTTGTTGTCTATCGGAGCGAGGCTCATGGCACCCTGTGGGTGCGCCCGCTTTCAATGTGGACCGAGCTGGTGAATGGTCGCCCTCGGTTCGCCTTCATGGAATCAGATGTCACTGAATCCAAAAGCCGTTTTTAGGCCGCGCCTTCTGCCTGTTTAAGAAATAAATGAAGCGCATAAAAAAAAGTCCTCCCCAACCTGTGTTGGAGAGGACTTTTCTGTCTGAATGATCCGAAGATCAGATCAGCGACTTGGCGCGAGCCAGTACAGCCGAGCAGACATTGCCCTGAGCTGGCGCTTCCAGAGATGTAATGGTCGAACGGTTACCGTTGATAAGGAACTCGCCTGATGAACCGATCGCGTAGTCCATGTTGCCATTGTGGTCCATGGGAACAGCGTTCGTCTTGGCGTTGATCGCGGCCTGCAGGGAGTCACCGTCATCGTGGGACACCTGATTGGTCTCCACGCAATAGTTCAGCAGACCAGCCACATTGGCAGGGGAAACGGAAGCGACATCTGCCGGAGATGCAACGGCCGTGGGAGCCTTGCCATAAACGGCAGGGAGTTCAGCGGCATGGGCAGACAGTGCGAAGGACGCGGCGCCTGCGACAAAAGACGTCGCGGCAAGGGCGCGAAGGTAGAAACGGGTCATCGAAAGCTCCTGTTGCTTTGCCGGTATGTTGCTTCAATGCAATCTTCGGCGCAACACATGCAAGCGACATAGGCCCATGTCTCACGGGGGAAACAGGTGTTCACAATATCGGGAGGTTCGTGAAACCCCGTTCAGAAAAACTCTTTCTGGAGCGGCTGAAGGGAATCGAACCCTCGTATGCAGCTTGGGAAGCTGCCGTTCTACCATTGAACTACACCCGCGTTCTGTGACCTATAATCCGCTCCACCGGGCGTGGCAATCACCGCCACGACCCGGCGATGGAACCATCAGAGTTTTGACGGAACTCTCGGTGAGCGCAGCGTCTCTTCACTCCAGCCGCCTCCAAGCGCACGATAGAACGTTACGACATTTTCATATCGCGCAACCTGCACCGCCACCCGCGATTGTTCCGCCTGAAGCAGATTCCGCTGCATGACCAGCTGATTGAGATAGGAATCCGTTCCCACAGAATACCGCATCTTCGACAGGCGGTAGGCATCAGACATCTCGCGGACATAGTCATCCATCCGGCGGCTTTCTTCCAGATAGGTGGAACGTGCAACCAGTGTGTCCGAGACCTCCTTGAAAGCTGTCTGGATCGTCTTTTCGTAGGTCGCCAGCTTGATGTCCCTGCCCGCCTTGGCGGATTCAAGATTGCCCCTGTTCTGGCCCCAGGTGAAAATCGGAATACTGACATTGGGTTGCAGCCCCCATGTCGTCGCCGGAGCGGTGAAAAGACGGTGGAACAGCAGACTGCTGACGCCATCGGTCGCCGTCAGTGTGAACTTCGGGAAGAAGGCCGCGCGGGCAGCGCCGATGGTAGCGTTTGCCGACAGCAGATCATGCTCGGCAGCGATAATATCCGGTCGACGGAACAGAAGATCGGACGGCAGTCCCGCTGGAATATCCGCCATCAGCGTCTGTTCACCCAAAGGGCGCGCCGGAGGCAGATCACTCGGGATCGGCGCACCGATCAGCAGGGTGATGTTGTTTTCATCCTGCGCCACAAGCCGGGTCTGCTGCGCCTGAAGCTGACGGGCCTGATCCACCTGCGTTTCCGCCTGCCGCACGGTCAGCAGGTTTTCCTCGCCATGATCGTAGCGAAGGCGAATGAGTTTGAGATTCTCATCCAGATTCGCAACCGCCTTGTTGGCGATGTCGAGAACTTCCTTATCTCCCAGCCACGCAAGATAGGCGTTGGCGACCTGCGAAACGATACTGATCCGCACGGCACGCTCGGTCGCCACCTGCTTCAGGGCAGCTTCGGCAGTTGATTTCGAGAGGCTGCGGATACGACCGAAAATATCGATTTCATAAGAAGAGAAACCGATACCCGCACTGTAATAGCGGAAGGTCGAGATTGTTTCACCGACACCCGGCGCGAAGCTGAAACCGGCTGTCTGTGAAGGAGCCATATACATCGCCTGCCCTGTCGCCCCGATGGGTGGGAACAGGGAGGCGTGCTGCACGTCATATTGCGCGGCTGACTGGGCGATGTTCGCCACGGCCACGCGCAGATCACGGTTTTCACGCATGGCGATGGCAATCAGCGCCTTGAGACGCGGATCGACAAAGAAATCCTCCCAGCCAATATCGGAAGCCGGTGTCTGCAGAACGTCTCCTGCCTTTTTCGGCTTCGCCATCGGCTCGGCAGTATAGGCACCCGCCACAGGCGCTTTTGGCCGATGATAGGTCGGCTCCATAGTGCAACCCGCCAGCAATATGCCCGCAAAAGCTATGCTGCCGGAACGGGAGACCACACCACTACGGACGCGAGAAAGAACGCTCATTATGTCGCCTCCGGCGTGGCGGTGGGAGGAAGTCTGTCGTCATCACGGCGTTCCGACAGGCGACGCACCCTGAACAGGCGCAGTACCAGAACGAAGAACAGCGGCACAAAGAAGATGGCGAGGAAGGTCGCGGTCAGCATGCCTCCAACCACGCTGATACCGATGGCCTGACGGGCGGCGGAACCGGCGCCCGAGGCGATGGCCAGCGGAAGCACGCCCAGCACAAAGGCGATCGACGTCATCAGGATCGGGCGCAGTCGCTCGCGTCCGGCATTGATCACGGCCTCTTCCAGCGTCTGCCCCGCCTCGAAGTTCGCCTTGGCGAATTCAACGATCAGAATGGCGTTCTTGACCGCCAGACCGACCGTGGTGAGCAGGCCGACCTGGAAATAGACGTCATTGTCGCGGTTACACCACAATGTTGCAGCAATGGCGCCAAGCACGCCGAGCGGAATGACCAGGATCACCGCAAACGGGATAGCCCAGCTTTCATACAGAGCCGCAAGGCAGAGCAGGATGACGGTTGCGGCCAGCGCATAGAGCGGACCTGTCGAAGAGCCTGCCGCCATCTGCTCGAAGGACAGGCCGGTCCATTCATAACCGATGCCGGGCGGCAGGTCGTTCAGGATTTCCGTAATCGCGGCGATGGCGTCGCCCGAGCTGTAACCAACCGCAGGCTGACCGAGAATTTCAAAGGCGTTCAGGCCATTATAGTTCTCCACCTTCTGCGGCCCGACAATCCAGTTCCCACTGACAACAGCATTGAATGGGACCATCGTGCCGCCCGTGTTGCGCAGATACCAGGCGTCAAGATCGACCGGCACCATACGTGAGGACGGCATGCCCTGAATATAGACCTGCTTCACACGGTCATCGCGCATGAACTGGTTCACATAGATCGAACCCAGTGCGCCGTTGACCAGCGTGTTGATGTCGGCAACCGAGACACCGAGCGCATTGGCTTTTTCACGATCAATATCAAGATGATATTGCGGCGCGTCTTCCATGCCGTTCGGACGGACAGCCATCAGGCGCTTGTCCTGTGCGGCGCGTCCGAGAACCATGTTACGGGCGGCCAACAGCCTGTCATGTCCGAGGTGGCCACGATCCTCAAGCTCAAGATCGAAACCCGAAGCATTGCCGAGTTCAAGCACGGCAGGCGGATTGATGGCGAAGATCTGGGCCTCCGGGTCGCCCCAGAAATGCATCATGATTCGTCCGGCGATGGCGTCCACGCCCTGCCCGGCCCCGGTCCGTTCATCCCACGGCTTCAGCTTGATGAAGAACGCGCCCGCGCTCTGCCCCTGCCCCGCGAAGTTGAAGCCGTTCATCACATAGACGGACTCAACATTATCGGCCTCGGACTTGAGGATATAATCCGAAACCTTCTTGGTGACCTTCCCGGTCTGTTCCTGCGTCGCACCGGCAGGCATGGTCACCTGTCCGAAAATCAGACCCTGATCTTCATTGGGCAGGAAGCCGCCGGGCAGCCGCATGAACAGGAAGACAGCGCTCGCAGTGATGGCGGCGAAACCGATCAACGAGAGGACGCGATGTCCGATGATGAGATTGACCCCACGCAGATAACCATGAGTCAGGCGGGTAAAGGCCCGGTTGAACCAGCCCGCCAGCCCCTTGGTCTTTTCATGCTCACCGGGTTTGAGCATCGTCGCGCACAGGGCCGGCGTCATGATCATCGCCACCAGTACGGACAGCCACATGGCGGCGCAGATGGTGATGGAGAACTGGCGATAGATCACGCCCGTCGAACCAGTGAACGCCGCCATCGGCAGGAACACAGCCGTCAGCACCAGCACGATACCGATCAGCGCGCCGGAGATTTCATCCATCGACACACGGGCCGCTTCTCTCGGTGAGAGATTTTTCTCGTGCATTACGCGCTCGACGTTTTCGACAACAACGATGGCGTCATCCACCAGCAGGCCGACAGCCAGAACCATCGCCAGCATGGTCAGCGTGTTGATCGAGAATCCCAGCGCCGACAGGAAGCCGAATGTGCCGAGCAACACGACAGGAACGGCGATGGTCGGGATCAGTGTGGCGCGGAAGTTCTGCAGGAACACCAGCATCACAAGGAAGACCAGCCCGATCGCTTCAGCGAGCGTAATGACCACTTCATGGATGGACAGAACGATGAACGGCTCGGTGTCGAGTGGGTAGAAGGTCTTCAGACCGGGCGGATAGAACTTCTCAAGACGCTTCACCTCCTCACGAACGGCGGCTTCGGTCGTCAACTGGTTCGCACCAGGCGTCAGTTTCAGCGCCATACCGGCGGCTGGATGGCCATTATAGAGTGAGTTGAAGTTGTAGCTCTGCGCGCCGAATTCGACCTTGGCGACGTCACCGATGCGGACCTGTGAGCCATTGGGCATCACCTTGAGCAGGATCTTGCGGAATTCGTCCGGAGCCGTCAGTCGTGTCGGACCAATGATGGTCGCATCCAGACTGGCGCCGGGAACCGCCGGAAGACCACCCAGTTCACCTGACGACACCTGAATGTTCTGACTCTGGATCGCCGCCTGCACGTCGCCCACGGTCAGGCCGTAGCTGTAGAGCTTGCGCGGATCGAGCCAGATACGCATGGCGTATTCCGAACCGAACAGCGTGTGGTCACCCACGCCGGTGACGCGAGACAGCGGATCGGACACGTTGGAGGCAACGTAATCGGCAATATCCTGCGCGTTCATGGAGCCGTCGGCGGAAATGAAGCCGATGACCATCATAAAGTTCTTCACGGCCTTGGCGACCGTAAGACCCTGCGCCGTCACTTCCGTCGGCAGTCGCGGCTGCGCAAGCTGCAGCTTGTTCTGCACCTGCACCTGAGCAATGTCAGGATTGGTCCCCTGCTCGAAGGTCAGGTCGATTTCCATCTGACCCGACGCGTAGGACTGCGACGAGATGTATTCGAGATGATCGAGACCGAACATCTGCTGCAGGATCGGGCGTACCACCGTGTTGTTCACGGTTTCCGCAGAAGCGCCGGGATAGGTCACACTGATGGAGACCTGTGGCGGCGCGATGGACGGATACTGCGCGATCGGCATGCGGAAGATGGCAACACTGCCAATCAGCATGATGATAAGGCCGATGACCCACGCGAAGACCGGCCGGTCAATAAAGAAGCGTGACATGCTGCTCAGTTTTTCCCGGCGTCGGAGGAGGATGCACCAGCGGGCTGGGCGTCTGTAGGCTGGACATTGGCAGGTTGCGCGTCAGGAGCCGCAGCTTCCCTGAAAGGCGTGACCGTGACCTTGTCGCCCGGATGCACCTTCTGAAGACCGATCACCACAACCCGGTCTCCCGCCTTCAGGCCGGAGTTCACGATCCAGTCACTGTCATGTGTGGAACCGGTTGTGATCGCACGCTGGGCGATCTTGTCATCCTCTCCGACGACCATGACCTGCGGGTCACCATGACTGTTCCGCGTCACAGCCTGCTGGGGCACGAGGAGCGCCTGCGGATTGGTGCCTTCATCAAGCGTCGCATGCACATACATGCCCGGCAGGAGATATTTCTGCGGATTGGGGAAGACGGCCCGGACCACGATTGTCGCTGTGGCTTCATCCACATTGACTTCGCTGAACTGCATCTTTCCGGCCTGATCGTAGGTGGAACCATCTTCCAGCTCCAGCGAGACCGGCACCGAATTGTCCGGATTGGTGTGGATCTGACCGCTGGCCGCTTCCCGGCGCAAACGCAGCAGGGAAATAGCCGGCAGATTGACGTCCACATAAATCGGATCAAGCCGTGTAATGATGGCGAGATTGCTCGACTGACCCGCCTGCACCAGAGCACCGACCGTCAGGATCGTACGACCGATGCGCCCTGAGATCGGCGCGTTCACATGGGTGTAGCGCAGATTGGTGGCGGCGTTTTCCACCTGTCCTTTTGCGATCAGGATCTGGGCGTCAGCAGAACGGGATGCAGCCAGCGCATCGTCATATTCCTGCTTGCTGACAGCATGCGCCGCTTTCAGCGGACCGTAACGCTCCAGTTTGGCTCTGGCTGTGACGGCGTTGGCCTGAGCCTGCGCAAGCTGGCCGTTGGCGCTATCATAAGCCGCCTGATAGATGCTCGGATCGATCTGATAGAGCTGTTGCCCTGCCTGCACATCCGTTCCCTGCACGAACAGACGTTTCTGGATAACACCGCTCACCTGCGGACGGACCATCGCAATTTCATAGGCTTCCGTGCGACCGGGAAGCACGGTACGGATCTGGACCGGACGAGGCTTCACGGTCAGCACTTCCACCTGTTGAGGTGGAGGCGCGCCCTGCTGCGGGGCCTTCTTGTTACAGGCAGTCAGAACCAGCAGGCTGGCAACCGATGCACACAGGGCCGGGGTTGAAAAACTACGGACGGGGCTTTTCACGGATACATCCTGCTGATTGTGTGTAGAATAGAATCTGGAACGGCATGATCGGCTCCAGTTCCTTAAAAAAGGAACTATCAGCGAATCTCGTTGCCTCATTGAATAGAAACTACTCAGTTTCCTAACCTGAGGTCAAGCCAGACCTGCCGTTTCTTCCAATGGACAGATCCTTCATGAAGGCGCACATGGGGATGGCTATGAATGTCAAGGAACCTCAGCATTCTTCCTGCCGCGGTCCGGGTCGACCACCCGAGATGGCGGAGTGCGAACGGCGCAAGCGGATACTCTCTGCTGCGGACGAAGCCCTGCGGAGATATGGTTATCAGGCCGTCTCCATGGACAAGGTTGCCCAGTGTTCCGGCATGTCCAAACGCACGCTGTATCAGCTGTTTCCGTCCAAGCAGGATTTATTTCAGTCGCTGATCGAAAAACGGCTGTTCTGTTTTTCGCTGTCCATCCGCGAACATGCCCTTACGTCCGAAGACGAACTGATCGGACTGCTGGACGACCTTGCGGCTCACCTCACCCGTCCGGAAACCATCGAGCTGATCCGCGCCATCATCGCCAGCGCATCGGAAGCTGAAGATCTGCGCGACATCATGAACAGCCTCAAGCAGTGCGGAAAATCGAACGTCCTTCAGGCATGGCTGCACGCCTACTGCACCGAGCATGGTCATCCCGAGACACGGATAGATCTGAAGGCGCAGCAACTCTTCAGCCTGACCGCAGGAGAGCGGATGCTGCATGCCCTGTTCAACAAGGAAACCGACGTGGAAGACTCCCGCGCCTGTATTGCGGATGGCGCGCGCCTCTTTCTCGCCGGCCTTCATGCGGAATGGAGTAAGGCCTCATGCAGCACACTGAATGACGTGAACTCAGAACGGTGAATTACGTCCGTTCTCTACAGCAGAGCGACAATCTCCAAGAATTTATCTCGAAATGCACCGGCAAGAGTATCTGCATCGCATGATGACGTTGAATCACTTTTGTAAAGTTTTTTAGATTGATTCATCAAGATATACGGCGTTTCCGTTTCATCATGCTTTTCAAAGTTTCTGGAACAGCGATACGAAAAACAACCCTCGCAACCAGAAGTGGCCATTTATGTGGCGCACAAAGAGTAAATGCTTCCTTGAATTTTCCTTCGACTGTCAGCCGTATCGACGCAGATATAAGCGCTTCCTGAAAATCGGAATAACAAGGTCGGTTTTTAATATCCGTATCATTGCGTATGGATTTTTTTATAAAATAAATATCGGAAAAATCAGGTTCATATGGACGATAATAGCAGAACTCAAGTAATTTCGCAGATACGGCACTAGCAAACCATATCGCCTCATCTCTCAATAAAATTTCAGAGAGAATATCATGTGCTTCTTGCAATGTTGATGATGCGTTTATCTCATTTTGTAGTTTTTTTGAAAAATCAATGTCTTCTTTTTTACTCATACGGCGTTGCTCGGAAATAGCAGCAAGTTGTGCCCAGATCGCAAGCTTTCTTCCATTTACAATCGATTGACTTGAAATGCTTGCCGGGTGGACACGATAATTTCCAAGAATTTCTGGAATGGTATGGAGATTTCCTTCATCACGCAGACGCCAGCAAAGATCCACATCCTCACTAACTGATAAATTTCGATAGCCACCGATAGAAAAGAAAGAAGAGCTTCGAATCATCAACATTGGCTGTAACAAATACGGTTCTTTCGATGGCAAAGAATATGGATCGCTTTCGTCTATTTTTTTCATTGTTGTAATTTTCCCGATTGGACATCCTGCTTCATCTATCTGGCAAGCTCGGGAACTGACCGCTGCAAAAGATGGATTATCCAGTAAAAAATTCAACTGTTTTTCGAAACGCTCTGGGTAAGAGATATCATCTCCATCATGCCTTGCGATAAAATCGGCAGTGACCTCCTTCATTCCGGCCTTTAATGCATCAATGATGCCCATATTCTCTTGTCGCATAACGATTATTCTGGAGTCATCATCAGAAAATTTCTGAATTATTTCCGATGTCCCGTCAGTGGATCCATCATCAACGATGATAATCCGAATATCTTCTATTGTCTGATTTTGTATACTTTTTAGTGTTTCTGAAATATATTTAGAACAATTATACACAGTCATTAAAACGTCAATTTTTGCCACAACATAACTCCCAGAACCATATAAAAATGTATCGTTCCGGTTTGTCTTTAACAACCATAATTCAAATCATACTTGCTCGTTCTCTTTTTATAGAAGAGAGGAAACATAGTTGTAGAATCATTATGAAACTTTTCAGAACCACCCAAGCGAGTATTAAAAATGGCACATCGCCCTTTTATGTCTCAGGCTGTCAAATGCTTTGACTGGTGACGAAAGCGTAAAGATTATCCAATATATCGAAGCTCTAAACCGGCGCAAAATCGAAGATAATGTCCCGTTACATCTTTGCAGGGAGAGTCCATGCTGCGTCTGGAAATGACCTGACTGAAAACGCCAATATGTTGTGCTTTTCTGGCTGATACTGAAGAGCGACACAAGAAAGGGGTAAAGGCAGCACCCTCTCCTGACTGCTCATAATTAGACCCGGATGTTTTTCCTACACACGTTGAAATAGACTTTCTTTCCTGCCCGGCCTTTATTTCCCCATGATTTGAGGAGCATGAGAGAACCCGGCTCAATAACCGGAGATTCGTCTGTGCGTCGTCTTGCTTTCGTTGCCCTCGGTGTGGCCGGTCTGAGCGCCGCAGTCTGCGGCGGTGGTTTCCTCGCTCTCTCCCACCTTGATCTCGCTGCATTCGCAACCAGAAAGCTGACCAAGGCGACCGGACGCACAGTGCATATCGGCAGCGTGCACCTGTCTCCGGGGCGCTGGATGACCATTGATGTTGACGATCTGAGCATAGCCAATATCCCGAATGGCAGCAGGCCAGAAATGATCAAGCTCGGTCATCTGCATACACAGGTGCGCCTGATGTCTCTGCTGCATGGCCCGGCAGAAACCCGTGATCTCGTACTGACCGGTTTTTCTGGTCTCTTCGAACGCACTGCGGACCGCACACCGAACTGGCGGTTCGGTGCCCCATCCAAGCCCGACAACAAACCGGAAGAAAAGAAAAACTCAGCGCCAGACTGGAGCTGGTTTCCGGGCATCCGACAGGCGGTCATCAAAGACAGCGAGATCATCTACCGTTCCGCCAACGGCCATTCCTATCGCACCAATCTCGACGTCGTGACACTCTCTTCAACGAGCGATAGCAGTCCTTTCGAAATGACCGTTTCCGGTGGCTACAACGACACACCCATCGCGCTTACGGCCCATCTTGGCCCATTGACCGTCCTGCGTGAGGCCGGGAAACCCTACCCGACCAACCTGCACGCCACATCGGGGGATCTGACACTCGATCTGGACGGCACCATGACCGATCTGTTCGATTTTGATGGCATCGACGGAAAACTGACTCTCCGCACGCCCACATCCGCGCCACTGATAGCGATTGCGGGCGTATCGCCTGACAGCTTCCATATGACTCTCAATCTGCAAGGACATTTCACGCACAAGGGCGATGTGTGGACGATAAGCCGGGCCACGGGTCTTTTGCGCGACAATCCCATTGAAAACGCTGACATCACTTTCACCGAAGGTAAATCCGGGTCACCTGATGAGATTGTCGGAGATATGGCGTTCGCCAGGCTTGATCTGAACGGCCTTCAGTCAGCCACACAGAGTAACGGCAAATCCGGACAGCACGCCACAGACATCCCGCTGGTCGCCCCTGCCCGTCCCGATCCGCTGTTCAACGTCAAACTCTCGTCACGCTCCGTCCGCTACAATGATCTTGTCTTTTCCGACGCAAGTCTTGCTACAAGCCTGCAGCCCGGGCGGATTGACGTTTCCGCGCTGCAACTCAGCTGGATGAAGGCGTCCCTGCACGCTTCCGGAGAAATTGTCACCCATCCTCGCGGTTCCTCCCTGCACGCAATGGTGGATGTGAGCAAAGCCGATATCGATACATTCCGTAGGGAGGCAGGTCTTGCGCCCGTGCCGGTCAGCGGCACGCTGTCCTTCCGCGTGAAAGCAAGCGCCGAAGGGGTGCGCACGTTGAACGAGGCGTCACGAAACGCGGATATTCAGGCTGTCGTCGGCATGAATAGCGGGCAGATCAGCAAGGAAGTCATCGGCATCGCCTCAAGCAATATCGGCACATTGTTTGGCACCATGAAGGGCACGACACCTGTGACATGCCTGCTGGGGGCTCTGAAAATGAGTCGGGGCGAAGGCGCGGTCGTGCCTCTGCGGATCTACACACCAGCCGGGTCCATTGTCGGAGAGGCGCTCTTCGACCTCAACCGACGCTGGTTCGAACTGGCCTTCCAGAGCAGGGCAGCTGCCTCTCTGGCGCTGGATATCCCCATTCGTGTGAGCGGGCCGTTCAACAGTCCGTCCATCGGCCTCGCCGGGTGGTCCGCACGAGGACGCGCCCTTCTGAAAGACGCGCAGACCATCAACACGCTCCCCACCGAAATGGCGTCCTTCACGCCGGGCCGTGCCTGTCTGAGTGTGCTGAAGTGAAACAGAGCCATTCCAGAGGCCCTGTTGACGGGACACAGCTTTTTCCGCGATAACCTTTGCCTCCCCCATCAGGGGGCCTCGTGATTTGTATGGCCGGCTTGCGGCGAGGTAAAAAAAACGCGCTAAAGAGGCTCTGGCGGGATCCACGCCGCCAGGTTTCCACGGTCGAAGCCCCGTGCAGAGAGGCAGGGTCCGCGTGATCCGGCGTTTCTGCTGCGGACAGAACGGAACCGAGACCGAGCATGACTGACACGTCCATCAAAACAACGTCTCCCGAAGTTGCCGCCACATGGCGCACCGCCACCCGTCTGATTCACGGTGAGGTCGAGCGCACCCCTTACGGTGAGACGAGTGAAGCGCTTTTCCTGACCTCGGGCTTTGCCTACGACAGCGCCGAGCAGGCCGCCGCCACCTTCACGGGTGAAGTGGTGCATTATCAGTACAGCCGCTTCGGCAACCCGACAGTCGATGCGCTACAGCGTCGCCTCGCCGATCTGGAAGGCGCGGAAGCCTGCGTCTGCACGGCGACCGGCATGGGCGCTGTCTCATCGGCTCTTCTGGCGCAGGTGAAGGCTGGCGATCGCGTTGTCGCCTCACGCGCCCTGTTCGGCTCCTGCCACTGGATTGTCGCAAATCTGCTGCCGCAATATGGCGTAGAGACCGTCTTTGTTGACGGTGGCGATCTCAAGGCGTGGGATGAAGCTTTCAGCAAGCCGACCGCTGCTGTGCTGCTGGAAAGCCCCTCCAACCCGATGCTGGACGTGCTGGATATCGCCGCCATCGCCGAGCGGGCGCACAAGGCTGGGGCTATTGTTATCGTTGATAACGTGTTCGCCTCGCCTGTCTATCAGAAGCCGCTGGAACTGGGCGCTGATGTGGTGGTGTATTCCTGCACCAAGCATATCGACGGTCAGGGCCGCGTGCTCGGTGGGGCTATTCTGGGCCGCAAGGACTGGATCAACGACACGGTGCTGCCCTTCACGCGCAACACAGGTAACGCCCTTTCTCCGTTCAACGCATGGGTCATGCTGAAAGGTCTTGAGACGCTCAACCTTCGCGTGGACGCGATGACCCGTAATGCCGCCGCTGTGGCCGACTGGCTCGCCAGTGCTCCAGGCATTGTCAGCGTGCGCTATCCGGGCCGCAAGGATCATCCGCAGCACGAACTGGCCGCCCGCCAGATGAGCGGTTTCGGTTCGCTGATCGCCTTTGAGGTTGCCGGTGGTCAGGAAGGCGCGTTCGCATTCCTCAACGCCCTGCGCATCGTTCTGATCTCGAACAATCTTGGTGACGCCCGTTCGCTGGCAACCCACCCGGCGACGACGACCCACATGAAGATCGGTCCCGAGGAGCGTGCGCGCCTCGGCATTGCTGACGGCGCCATCCGCCTCTCGGTTGGTCTGGAAGATTCCGCCGATCTTATCGACGATCTTGCCCGCGGCGTTGCGGCCCTGAAAAGCCGCGGCTTCGCTCACTGAACAAGGGAGTTCCCGATCATGTCCTCGAGGCCGCCCATGCCGCCCAAGCTGTTCGAAGACCCTGAAGCGGCCTTGAACGAAGCCATTGCGGCATTGCCGTCCTACGAGGCCACGACGGACAATATCCGGATTGTCGTTCGGGCTTTCTGGCTCGACGACCAGTCCCAGCCGGACGAACATTCCTACTGCTGGGGCTACCGTATCCGCATTGAGAATCATGGGCCGAACACGGTCCAGCTTCTCGAGCGGTCATGGGAAATCATTGACGCCAACGGGCATATCGACCGTGTTCGCGGCGAAGGTGTGGTCGGCGAACAACCCATCCTCGAACCCGGTGGCGGTTTTGAATACACCTCCGGCGCGTCTCTCGACACGCCAAGCGGTATTATGCGCGGCTTCTTTCATATGGTGGAAGAGCCGGGCAGACGCCTTTTCGACGTACGCATTCCGGCGTTCAGCCTCGACAGCCCCTATCAGCCCGGCATTGTCCACTGATCCCTCACCCAATTTTCAGCTGTGACCCGGTCGCGTAAGACCCTGCGCCACACGCTCACTCATCCAGCAGAGACTCACCTGATGACGACTCCTCCTATTTCAGTCCGCCCTTCCCGCGAGGAAGCCGAGGAGGCCGTCCGAGTAATGCTGCGCTGGGCCGGTGAAGATCCGGCGCGTGAGGGACTGCTCGATACGCCGTCCCGCGTGGTTCGTTCCTACGAAGAGTTTTTCGAGGGCTATGCGGTCAATCCGGAAGAACTGCTCCAGCGCACCTTCTCGGAAGTCGATGATTATGACGAGATCGTTCTGCTGCGTGATATCCGCCTTGAAAGCCATTGCGAGCACCACATGGTGCCGATCATCGGTCGTGCGCACGTTGCTTACCTTCCCCGCAAGCGGGTTGTCGGTATTTCCAAACTCGCCCGCGTGGTGGAAGCCTATTCCCGGCGTTTCCAGATTCAGGAGCGTCTGACGTCCCAGATCGCCAACACCATCGACAGTGTGCTTGAACCATACGGCACGGCGGTTATCATCGAAGCCGGACACCAGTGCATGACCACGCGCGGCGTGCATCGCCCCGGCGTGTCCATGGTGACCAGCCGCATGCTGGGCGTTTTCCGTGACAACTCGGATACCCGCCGGGAACTGCTGTCCATGCTGAACCGTCCAGGCATGAATGACTTTTCTGCCTGATTGACTGACCTGAAAGCACATCATGCCTTCAGGTCATATTTTTTTAAGTCTGTCGGGCGAACGTAGGGTTCATGACCTCCTCGCCCGCTCCCCAATCCAACAATACGGCCTTTTTCTCCGACGCCGGCACGCAGCTACAGCGTGAAGGACGGATTCTGGAAGCAGAAGCCGTCTACCGAAAACGGATCTGCGAAGAACCGAGAGACGCGCTCACCCTGAGTAATTACGGCGGTCTGCTGATCGGCATCTGCCGCTTCGAACCTGCACTCGAGGTTCTGAGTCGCGCCGTTGTTCTGGCTCCGCAGCTTGCCGACGCCTGGTGTAATCTGGGCAACGCCCTGCAATCACTGCAACGCTATGACGAAGCGATTGCCGCTTATTCAAAATGTCTGAGCATCAGTCTGGAACACCCTCTGGCGGCCACTAACCTCGGGGTCGCTCTGGATAGCCACCGGGGCCAGCATGAGATGGCTCAGAAGTTTCACAGGGTTGCCGTGGAACTGACGCCTGACAGCCCCGAAGCCCATACAAACTACGCTCTCTCACTGCTGGCTCAGGGTAATTACCCTGAGGGATTCGCCGAATATGAATGGCGCTGGAAGATCAGGACGGCACGTCACCATGGTTTTGACGCCCCTCTCTGGCGAGGCGAACGGTTCGACGGCAAAAGACTCCTGATTCACACCGAGGGTGGCTTCGGCGACGTCCTGCAGTTTTCCCGTTTCATTCCGCTGGCTGCAAAACTTGGCGGAACGGTCGTCGTACGTGTGCGACCCGAACTGCTGGGTCTGCTGGCCCGCTCTTTTCCGCAGGCCCGCTTTGTCAGCGAAAAAGATCCGGCCCCTGCGCATGACCTCCAGTGCCCGGTTCTCAGTCTGCCGCTCGCACTGAATATGACGCTTGATACGCTGCCTTCACCGGAAGGTTTTCTGAAACCCGCCTCCGAAAAAGTCCGGAAGTGGGCGCAGCGCATCCAGAAGGACATTCCTGCCGGTCATCCTATCAGAATCGGCCTTGTCTGGGCTGGTGCGCCACATAGTGAAATTCGGGAAGCTGAAGTCGCTGACAGACGCCGCTCCACTACACTGGCAGCTCTCGCTCCTTTGGCCAACAGTGCTCCAGAGGCCGTTTTCTTCAGCTTGCAGGTTGGTGAACAGTCATCGCAGGCCCGCACGCCGCCCACAGGCATGAAGCTTATCGACTACACTGACGAACTGCATGATTTCGGGGATACAGCCGCGCTGATAGCCAATCTTGATCTGGTCATCGCAGTCGATACGTCCACCGCCCATGTCGCGGCAGGGATCGGCAAGCCAGTCTGGCTGTTGTCACGTTATGATCAGTGCTGGCGCTGGCTTTCCAACCGCACGGACTCACCGTGGTACACGAGTGTGCGGATCTACCAGCAGGACAAACCACTCGACTGGTCCGGCCCTGTGGCACAGATGGCGAAAGATCTGAGAATATTGGAACAACAGCATCAGTCAGAGAAGATGCCCGAAAGAACCGACGCCTGACTGAGACCGGTTCCGGTGCAAGACAACCGGAACCGTCCTTGCCAGTTCAGATATCGAGCATTTCCACTGATTGGGACTGGGCGTGTTCCTGAATGAACGCGAAACGCAGTTCCGGCTTGCGCCCCATCAGACTTTCCACACGTTCCCGCGTCTCCAGTCTGTCGTCCGAATGAATCACCACGCGCAGCAGGGTGCGTCGTTTTGGATCCATGGTCGTCTCCTTGAGATCTTTCGGTGGCATTTCGCCAAGACCTTTAAAGCGTGAGACTTCCACTTTCGCGTTCGCCTTGAAATCGGTCCTGATCTTCCGATCCTTATCGGCGTCATCCATCGCGTAAACCGTCTTGGCACCATGCGTCAGGCGGTAAAGTGGCGGCTGAGCGAGATACAGATGACCGGAGCGCACAAGCTCAGGCAGTTCACGGTAGAAAAATGTCATGAGCAGCGAGGCGATGTGTGCACCGTCCACATCGGCATCCGTCATGATGATGACACGTCCGTAGCGCAGCCGCATCAGGTCGAAGCGATCCCCGGTTCCGCAGCCCAGCGCTTCCACCAGATCACTCAGTTCCTGATTGCCGCGCAGCTTCTCACTCGTGGCACTGGCGACGTTGAGGATTTTACCACGCAGCGGCAACACTGCCTGCGTCTCACGATTACGCGCCTGCTTGGCCGATCCGCCAGCCGAGTCACCCTCTACGAGAAAGATCTCGGTTTCCTCGGCTTTCTCGCGCGTGCAGTCCGTCAGCTTGCCGGGCAGACGCAAACGCCGCGTGGCGCTCTTGCGCGGCGTATCTTTCTGTTCCCGACGACGAAGACGATCTTCCGCACGCTCAACGACAAACGCCAGCAGCGAGTCAGCCTGTGTCGGATTGCCTGACAGCCAGTGATCGAACCGATCACGCAGCGCAGTCTCGACCAGTTTCGACGCTTCGGCGCTGGTCAGCTTTTCTTTGGTCTGCCCCTGAAACTGCGGATCACGGACAAAAGCGGAAAGCTGGATAGCCGTGCAACCGAGAATATCTTCAGCGGTGACAATGCTCGCACGCTTGTTGGATCGCTGATCGCCCCATGCGCGGAAACCCTTGACCAGCGCCGCCCGACAACCTGCCTCATGCGTACCGCCGAGGGGCGTCGGAATGGTGTTGCAGAATGACGCGAAGCTGGCCGTGCCGGATTCGAGAAAGGCGATCGCCCACTCAACCCTGCCGCCGGACACACCATTGGTTTCAGGAAGCTCTGCGTCACCGGACCAGATCGGAGCCAGCAGAGGCGCGTTTTTGCCAAGTTCGTCAGCCAGACTGTCGGCCAGACCACCAGGGAAATGCAGAACCGCTTCAGCGGGCGTTTCATCACCCGCCTTGATCAGGGACGGATCACAATTCCAGCGGATCGTTACTCCACGGAACAGGAAGGCTTTCGAGCGGCACAGCTTGTAGAGGCGTGCAGGCTGGAATGCGTGTGTTCCAAAAATTTCCGGATCGGGCTGAAAGCGTATCTGCGTGCCACGTCGGTTGGGAGCAGCGCCGACCTTTTCTATGGGTGTCTGGGGAATGCCTCGCGCATAGATTTGCCGCCACAGCGTTTTATCGCGGGCGACTTCCACTTCCATGCGGGTCGACAGCGCGTTGACCACGGATGAACCCACACCGTGCAGGCCACCGGATGTCGCATAGGACTTGCCCGAAAATTTACCGCCCGCGTGCAGCGTCGTGAGAATAACTTCGAGCGCCGAGCGGTCAGGAAATCGGGGATGAGGATCAACAGGAATGCCGCGTCCATTATCCCGCACCGTCAGCCAGTTTCCGGGCTCAAGCGTGACATCAATGGTCGTGGCGTGGCCAGCGACTGCCTCGTCCATCGAGTTATCGAGAATTTCAGCGGCGAGATGATGCAGCGCGCCTTCATCCGTTCCGCCAATATACATTCCGGGACGACGACGGACAGGCTCAAGTCCTTCCAGCACCTCGATGGAACTGGCGTCATAGTTCTGACCCGACGCAGCCGCTGTCTGCTGCGTTTTTTGCGGCGTCGGCTGGGAGGAAGAAGGAGATCCGGTGCCTGAGAAAAGATCGCTCATGCCCGGTTCTGTCTCCCTCTACAGATGATTCGTCAAGAACTCAGTTTCTGGACGTTACGCCTTGCGTGCTGTGCGACGACGGGCCCGGCTGCGTGTCTCCGTGGTTTTTTCTACGGCAGGGGCCGCACAGGTCTCGAATGTCGCAGGCTGTGTGATGTCTTTTGCCAGAGCATATTTCGAAAGATCATGTTCATCATCCAGAGCAATGACCTCATCGAACATACCAATTCGCTGATCGCAGAATATGGTGCCCGACTGGAGGCTTTTTTCAGACTGCACGTTCGCCAGCTGCGTAATGTAGTCGTCATGTTCAATCTGCGCCCTCTTTCCGTATGTCGTACGGAAATAGGTATTCAGGCGCTGTTCCTCAGCCAGAAGCTTTGTGCGGAACTTTTCCATAACTGCGTTGTAACGGTCCTGAGCCTTGCAGGAGAGGGCTGTCACCATCAGTTCGCTTTTGAGGCCCTGCACATCGAAAGCTTCAGCAGCCGGAGAGCCGCTACAGCTTGCGGCAAAGGTCCCGGAACCAGCGGTGAGACCAAGGGAAACCACACCGGCGATCGCGAGACGGAACAGACCTGTGGACATGAAAAGCCTCTTTGAAAGAGATGGAATATAACGTGCTCAGACGTATGCACCGCCCGCATCCTGATGGCGAGAGGATTCTGAAACCTGTTTCTCAACCTGTCGCCTCAAAACACGGTTTTATCGACATATTATCGTGAAAAAATATCAGGCATATCTGTCATGCGACCATAATACCGCCGTGATTATGGCGTTTCGACGGCATCCGCCTCCTGCATCCGTACAATCGTCCCGTGCCATGCCTTTCAACCGGCAGTCGGATGCTCTAGAGCGTGATGGATTTCATTGCGGTCGGTGGATTCGCCGCCAGTCCGCCCAGTTGTCAACAGCGATAAGCGGAGCCTATACGTGCGTCTTAAAGTCCTAGCCGTGCCTGTGCTGGCCACCAGCTTTCTGGCCGGATGTAATCATGGTCCGCTTCAGAGCGGTCGTTACGGATCGCCTGATCCATTCGGCTACATGAAAACATCCGCCGTCTGCCAGACCACCAAACCGACGACCGACGCCCAGGGCGATCGTGTAGCCACCATGACTGTCCGCAGCGATGATGGTCGTTGCGTTCTGGCCGTCGCCCCGCCCGATGGCGGCGCTTATGCCTCCTTTGGCGTTTCACCCACGCCTGAGCACGGCAAGGCGTTCCTTTACACGCTCGATGGGCAGACACAGATCGCCTACACGCCGGTCATGGCCTATTCCGGTCCGGACAAATTCTCGGTTGTGCTGATCCGTGGCCCCGGCCAGAAGCGCGACAACCTGACAGTCAATGTCACGGTTGATGCAACAGGCGTGGTCATACCAAAGCCAGCCGTCAGCGCCCCGACACCGGAGCGCAAGGAAACGCGCAAGGCGACGACGACAACCAAACGTCGCACGGTAACAAAAGCACGCAAACGCTAAGTCTGCGCACTTTATTCAAGACCCTGGATGATTTTCCTGATGCACTGATTGACAGTGCATCAGGGCGTTATATCGAAAAGGTGATCGGTTCTGTCAGCGGCCGACGCAGACCGGCCGTTTCGGCCTTCCTGACAAGATCATCCAGCGTGACTTCACGCAATCTGGCTGTAATCGCCTCATCTTCTTCGCGCCAGAAAGGATCAAGAACCTTCTGGTAGAGATCGCCTGAAGAGCCATCATCGGCCTCGGGATCTGTGTTCACGACCGTAGAGACGATTTCCGCGATGGAAATATCCCTTCTCGGACGCCCCAGCCGATACCCTCCCCGTGGTCCCCTGACGCTTTCCAGCAGCGATGAGCGGGACAGCATCTGCAGCAGGGGTTCAATACCCCGTCGGACCAGCCCGGCTCTCTGGGCAATGTCCGCTGCGTTCACGGTACCGGTCCGCCCCGCATAAAATGCAACATCCAGCATGATCATAACGCCGGTCATTGCACGGTCGCGTCGCAAAAACATTGAGCCTTCCCCAAAGCCATTCATTCCGCCGACAATTAGCCGACAATCCTCACGATGGCGACATATCCATGCCATGAAAGTGAAAAGCAATGAAAGCAACACTTATCCACATTGCTCTGTCGTGCTATTTCACCAGCATATCCCGATTTGCGGGAAGCGATGTCTGTTCAGGACTTCAGCCAGATCGATTCTCCGTGGCGGCACGGTTCAAACCCCTGTCCTGCCGGCAGAGAGCGCCAGAAAAGAGGTTATGCAATGGTCTCCAAGACGCCAGCCGACCATATTGATTTCAAGTTTGCCCCTCCTCGTGGACGGATTTTCGATTCCATTGTGGATGTGGTCGGCGGCACTCCTCTGGTTGGCCTGCCTCGCATGATGGAAGAAGACAGGCTTCAGGCCCGTATTCTTCTCAAGCTTGAATTTTTTAACCCTCTCGCGTCAGTGAAGGACCGCATCGGCGCCGCCATGGTGCTGGCGGCAGAAGAACAGGGGCTTATCACGCCCGGAAAGAGCGTTCTGGTTGAACCCACATCCGGCAACACGGGCATCTCTCTTGCGTTTGTCGCTGCTTCGCGTGGATATCGCCTGATTGTGACCATGCCGGAGGGCGCATCCATCGAGCGTCGTAAAATGCTTCGGCTGATGGATGCTCAGGTCGAGCTAACTCCTTCCCGTCTTGGTATGGCGGGCGCCATTGCCCGGGCGCAGGAAATTCTCAAGACCACACCTGACGCCTGGATGCCGGGGCAGTTCGACAATCCGGCTAACCCGCTCGTGCATGAGCAGACAACGGCTGAGGAGATCTGGGTCGATACGGCTGGAGCAGTCGATGTCGTCGTCGCTGGCGTTGGGACGGGCGGCACGGCCTCAGGCATTGCGCACGCCCTGAAAAAGAAAAAACCAGGGCTTGAGGTTTTTGGTGTCGAACCCGCTGAAAGCGCCATTCTCAATGGCGATGAACCGGGGCCACACGGCATTCAGGGTATCGGCCCCGGCTTCTGCCCCCGCACGCTCGATGTTGGCGCGCTTGATGGTGTCATGACAGTCTCGGAACGGGAAGCTATTGCTGCGGCTCGACGCTGCGCCCGTCTGGATGGCATTCCCATTGGCATTTCATCAGGTGCGGCTCTGCATGCTGCGGTCACGCTGGCGCATCAGCCTGAGAACAAGGGCAAGACCATTGTGGCCATCGCCCCTTCTTTTGCTGAACGTTATCTCTCCACGTCCCTTTTCAACGGACTGTGAATACGACAACGGGGCCTTCCGGCCCCGTTTTTAATGAAGAGTTAAATGTTGCCCAGTTTGATAACCGGGACGACAGATCAACCATTCAGCGCAAAACGATTTCTACACGCCGGTTCTGAGGTTCTCTCACGCCCAGACCGGTAGGAACCATCAGGTGAGTCTGGCCATATCCCTGCACATCAATGATGGAACCAGCCACACCATCACGAATCAGCTCCGCTTTGACCGTTTCGGCGCGCTTGATGGAGAGTTCCATATTGTAATGCTCACCACGCGGTCCCTGATGGGCCGCGGACGTATCTGTGTACCCTGAGACCTGAATGCGGGTCAGAGCCGTATGCCCGGATGCCTGAGCGGCCACAGCGACAATCGACCGGGCCCGGTCGCTAAGCCCTGCCTCATCCCAGTCGAAGAACACAAGGTAGGTTCTGGCCGCTGTCGGCATTGGTGCGGGACTGACTTCCGCTGGCGGCGGAGGCGGCGGTGCAGGATTGAACTCGTAACGCAGGCCCAGCATCAGGGAATGATTGAAGTCCGTTGCCGTGCTGCGGTTATTTTCAGCCAGCCCATATTCCTTGACCGTATTGCGACCACCAACCGTGCCAAGCGCCGTTGCATGGAAACCCTGCGGTGCCAGCATGGTCCAGAAACGATATTCGGCTGTTGCGGAAAGTCCCACGACCCACGGCACCGGGAAAGCGAGGCCGAAAATTCCCTGATAGGTGAAACCGCCATGTGTGCCCCGCACCTCTTCGGTGAGCGAGCGATCAAGGCCTGTGATGCTCGTATGCATGTGGGTCCAGCCGTAACCGACACCCGCGCCGAAATACGGGAACAGCCAGTTTTGGCCTATATCCAGGTCAAACAGGGCATTGGCCATCAGGCCTGACGTCTGGCGACGCCCATCGCCCTTTGTGGAGACGGTGGCAGAGGAAAGCCGACGGTAATCCATGTTCCGGTAATTGCCTTCAAGTTCCACCCTGAAGCCGTTACCCAATCCGTAACCAATCGAGCCTATGCCGACAGCACCTGTTTTCCAGGTGTCGCGTCCGCTCGGCATGTTGTGAGTCAGACGAACCTGCTGGTCCTGATTGAAAGTCGCACCACCCTCACCCGCAATATACAGACCCTGCACAGGCTGGGCGCTAGCAGCAGCGGACAAAGCGAGGACGACAAGCGGCGCCGACAGGATTGATCCCGTAAGAAACCCGTTACGCAGCTTCATCATGTTCTCCTCACATCTGCACCGATATCGACCGGACGCTTCGACCCGGTGCAATGTCACTGCACTATCACATGGCCTTGTTTTGCCGAAACCAGACCTTCGCGCAACTCGCAACACCGTCCACAAGACTTTCAACTCTGAAAATTCTGCTCAGTCGCCCGGCATTTAGCGCCGTTTTCTCAACATGTCTGCAAACCCGGAGAGCGCCGGAGGTTGCATGGGCCGAGCGGCTTACCATGCATCTGTGGCTCTCATGCAACGCCTGAAGGGTTAAAGCAAGACGGCCTCGAAGGGAGGCGCCAGATCCTCGGTTTCAAATTCAAGGACCCACAGGTCCGGATCACGCCCGACCTGTCTTTCCACATAGGCCTCCGCAGTCGCCTCATCGACAGGATCGGCGCCGCTTCCCCTTATCCATGCCGGAGAACCATCCGGCGCACGAGTCTGTGCAAGCACGACAGTTTTTCTGTCACGCGAGGTGAGGATGGCGAGAACGCCTCCCGCATCCTCGTCTCCACGACGACGACGAAATGCCGGGCATCCCGCGGAATTGGCCTGCCGCAACACGGCGCTGACCCATAAACCGGTCCTGAGACGGGGTTCTGCGCTCATTCAGCTTCCATTCCGGCCGTATCCGCCTCATCAGGAATCATGAAAAGAGCTGCCCTGTAGGCAGCCGGTGTTTCAAGAAGATCACGTCCCACATCCAGATCAAGGTCGCCTCCAAGCGCCGCCGGACAGGTTTTCCTGATTTCAAGGATCCGGGAGACAGGCACCGGGTAACGAACACTGCGTGACTGCCCCACGGATGCGCCGTCCGGCGTATGGCCAGCCCGCAGAGCAGCCATCTGCTTCTCCGTGTCCGCAGCTCCCCGGCTCGTGCAGACCTGTGGCATGACGCCCAGTCCCTGAAGTGGCCAGCCCAATGGCGCGATCACGCGGCTCCATGTCACGAACAGTTCACCACGATCGGGCAACTGGGCAACGGTCTGCACCAGTCCCTTCCCCATTGTCGAACTTCCCACCACCACGGCGCGGTGATGATCGGCCAGGGCCGCCGCGAGAATTTCAGCAGCGCTCGCCGTACGACCGTCCACCAGCACGACAACAGGGAGATGATTGGTCATGTCTCCGCCCTGCACGGCCCAGACATGATTCGCCTGCGGATCACGTCCCTTGGTGACAACCGCCACGCCATTGTCCAGCAGGAGGGCCGCAGCGGTGACAGCCTGTTGCAGCACCCCGCCCCTGTTGCCCCGCAGGTCGATGAGGATTCCGCGCAGATGACGGTCCTGTGTCGCCTGATCGAGATACTGACTCATTTCCTCCGCAGTCTCGGAAGAAAAGGATGTGATGCGAATGATCACCAACGGCCCGGCGCTGAAAGCGAAGACCGTCTCGGGCGGAATTCTTTCCCGTCGCAATTGCAGTGTGCGCGTCCGTTTCAGCGTCGGAGAATAAAACCGCACCGACACACTGCTTCCGGGAGCCCCAGAAACAAGAGCATTGACCTGCTCGACCGACTGGCCCACCACGCTGTGCCCGTCAACGGCAACTATCCTTTCGCCAACATCGACACCGGCTGGCCATGCGGGGCCATTGGTGTTGACAGCACTTACAATCAGGTGACGTGATGCTGTTCTGTTCCGGCCTGAAGGAGGAACGGTCTGTTCATCAATCGTAATGCCGATTCCTGCATTGCCGCCACTCCGCACGGTCCGATCAGTGTCAGCGGGTGTCGGGCTGACATAGCGGGAATACGGGTCGAGATGATTGAAAAGCTCGTCAAAGAAACTCTGGGTCAGCCCGTCTCCCTGCACGTTCTGCAGAACCGATGAATGCTCGGTGGCGGACAGGAGGAAATCGGTCGTGAGCGCGGCCCAGTCCCGCGAACTGTTCGCGACAGGAGCAGGACGCTTCAGAACAACTGACTGCCCCTGCATGAGCTGAATGCCATCCGGAACTTCGACAACGCGCAGGGCCGGATCCAGCGCGCTGATGCCTCCAAGTCCCCAGAGACACAACTGACGTACATCATACGGATGGAGAGTCCGGGGCTGTAAAAACTCCAGCGCTGTCTGGATGACCGCTCGCATGAGACTGGTGTTCAGTCGCAGTGGAGCGTCCTTCTGCTCTGCCGCCTGTTCTCCGACAGCGATCTCATTCGTTGGTACGGTTGTCTCCCTGCCCGCATCCTTCGGACCAACCACGGGAACAGCGGGCGCATGAGCCCCGTCCTTTTCTTCTTCCGGCGTTGCTGCCGCGTAGGCGCAGACGGCTGAGGTCAGCAGCCACACCGCGACAGCCAGCGGCAATATTACCGGCCGAAGTTTAAGGAAACCCCGATGGTCTGAAGAAAGCATCACGGACAGACCTCGGTTTCTCATGCGGAAAACCCGGCGCACTGAAAGATGCACTGAAAGACGTCGCGTGACAGACCGGCGATTCTGACACGCACGACGGCCCCCTTTCGCAGGGAAAAGAGTGCCCATGCCTCCGGAGAGGACGCTGCTGCGCCAGAACACGCTTCACTTCCCCCACACGAATCCGAAAGCATTTTTCGGTCTGCATTTTCCCTGAAGGGAAGGAGACCGGTTGTCTGCGTTTCCGTCAATGTGACCAGAGCGCCATCCGGGGTCGCACCAGTCACATGGCCGGACCAGATCCTCTCCTGATCCTGACATAACCACAGCGCCAGCAGACGTTGCCGCGTGGCCGTGGAAGCCTCGGCTGCCCGGGCCTCGGTCACGGTCAGATGGGTAGCCAGGGCAAGAAGATCTCCGTCATCAGCAGAGGCCGCCTGGGCAGGCTGCCCTTCCGGAGCAATCGCTTCCAGAAGCATCCGGTGATTTGTCAGATCTGCATACCGACGGATGGGGCTGGTGAGATGCGCATAAACATCCAGTTGCAGGCCCGCATGACGTGCTGGTTCAGCGGCGTAAACAGCCGGCAGACGTGGCGCATCCGCCACAGCGCTGGCATCGGCGTGAGACCGGAAAAGCGCGGTTTTCTCCTTGTCACGCAAAACCTGTGCACCGGCATGGCAAGCTGCAATCATGAAGGACTCGACAAGATGCCTGCTTTCAAGTGGACGGGTATCCGAAACACCTAAACGCCCGGTCTGCCTGTCCAGTTCCACACGAAGCAGATCCCTGTCTGCAACCTGTAGACAGCCGCGCCGGATACGCGCTGCCCGCAACGCTTCATGCGCCACATACAGCGTATCGACCCACGCAGGCCCCAGATCGTCGTGGAGGAAAGGCAGTCTACCTTCTCGCATTGCCTCAAGCTGCTCGTAGGTCAGACGAGCGCGGCTCCGCATGACACCACGATCGATATGGGTATCTGTCGGGAGCCCTTCGGCGTTGAAACGCATGTCGAAAACAACACAGAACCGCTCTTCGTCTGGTCGAAGCGAACAAAGATCTTCCGACAAACGCGGGGGCAGCATCGGCACAACGCCGTCGGGAAAGTAGACAGAATGTCCGCGTCGCCGCGCTTCCTCGTCGAGCGCTGAATGAGGCGTGACATAGTGGGAGACATCTGCAATGGCGACGAGCAGCCGAAAGCCCTCGCCCTCACGCTGTGCCCAGATGGCGTCATCGAAGTCACGGGCATCCGGACCATCGACTGTCACGAATGGAATCGAGCGGAAATCCTTACGACCGGCCGGGAACGGCCCCGCATCCGGCGCGGTCAGGTGCAGCGCCTCGGCCAACACGTCCGATGGAAACGCCTTCGGAAGGCCGTATTCCGCGCGCCCCATATCCGCGACAGCCAAGGGGTCATCCAGCTTGCCGAAACATTGCCGGATATGGCCATCATCATCCGCCTGAACGAGATCGCCCTCTTTCAGACCGGGGCGGTCCTCTGCCGGAACCGTGCGGCGACAGGTGCTCTGCGGGTCACACGCCCGCACCTCTTCCCCGCCGAAAATACCGACGAAACAGACAGGTTCTTGCCGTTTCATTATCCGGGCTTCGTAGCGGCTCGCACCAACTGACCGCAGACGCGCCAGCACACGCGCTCCAGCCACAAGAGGCGGCTCATCTGATGGAGGTGGATGCACGAACACAATTGGCTGACTGCCTTTCGCCATAGCCCGCCTGCCAAGTGCTTCATCAGCCGCAATCCTGCCGAACGGCGCACCGTGCCGGTCGTGCCCCGTGATGACAACTTCAGCCAGCAGAGGCAGATCCGGTTCGCCACGCAGCTTTCCGAGCAGGGCCTCTTCCCGAAACACGCCGTCAAGCGCCATCGCATGCAGCACGGCCCGCACCTGTTTCTTGCGATCAGGCGGTAGCCCGAGCCGACGAAGCAACTGCCCGGCGGTCAACGGCACAGAGGTCTCCCGGAGGATCTGCGCCAGAACATCCCTGTCCGGCAGACCTACGCCCGAGGACAGGGATGTCGCTGTATCAGCCCTCATTCAGCGGACGTCTGATCTTTCGCAGTCGCTGCTTTCTTCCGGGTAGCAGGCTTCTTTTTTGCCGCAGTGGTCGCTTTCGCCTTCGTCGCCTTTTTTGCAGGCTTTTCGGCGTCGCCCTCCGCCTTGGCCTTGCTCTTCGCTGTGGTCTTGGCAGCCGTTTTGGTCGTCTTTTTTGCGCCAGCCTTGCCTCTCGGCTTCAGAGGCTTGCCCTTCTCGGCCAGCAGTTCCAGAGCGCCATCCAGCGTGACATCGTCCATGCTTTCGCCACGCGCCAGATTGGCGACAACCTGACCATGCTGGACATACGGCCCGAACCGGCCCTTGCGCACCATGACCGGCTCGCCATCCTTCGGATGCGGCCCAAGGTTACGGATCGAGGCGATCTTCTTGGCCAGCGCGTCCACGGCCCGATTCAACCCGACCGTCAGAACATCATCGTCCTTGTCGAGCGAGCCGTAGATCGCGCCCATCTTCACATACGGACCAAAACGCCCCAATCCGGCTTCGATCGGCTCATTGAATTCCGGATGAATGCCCACAATCCGGGGCAGGCTGAGAAGTCCGACAGCCTGATCCAGCGTCAGATTCTCCAGACTCAACCCCTTCGGCAGCGAAGCCCGTTTCGGCTTGGCCTTCTTGTCCTCGGGGTTGGGTTCGCCCTGCTGGACATAAAGTCCCCAGGGCCCACGCTTGACCACAATGTCCTCACCGGTGACCGGATGCTGACCAAGCAGCTTCATCCCGTCTTTAAGCTCTTCGCTGCCGTCACCCTCACCGCCTTCGACGGCCAGTTTCCGGGTGTACTGACATTCCGGGTAGTTGGAGCAGCCAATGAACGCACCATAGCGTCCGAGTTTCAGCCCGAGCCGGCCTGTACCGCAAGAGGTGCAGACTCGCGGATCGGTTCCGTCCGTCGTCGGCGGGAAGAAGTGCGAACCCAGATCCTGATCGAGTGCGTCGATGACCTCGGTAATGGTCAGGTCTTTTGTCTGCGCGACCGCAGCGGAAAAGGCCTGCCAGAAGGCGCTCATCACCTTGCGCCAGTCAGCGTGACCAGCGGAAATATCGTCAAGCTGCTCTTCAAGACCCGCCGTGAACTGCGGATCGACATAACGCTCGAAGAAGGAGACGAGAAACGCCGTGACCAGTCGTCCGCGATCTTCCGGCATGAAGCGCCGGGCTTCCAGACGCACATAGTTACGGTCTCTCAGAACCGTCAGAATGGAAGCATAGGTGGAAGGACGACCAATGCCGATCTCTTCCATCTTCTTGACCAGCGACGCTTCCGAATAACGCGGTGGCGGCTGGGTGAAGTGCTGTTCAGCCTCCACATCGCCACGCTTGAGCGGATCACGCTCGTTCATCGGCGGCAACATACGGCTTTCGTCGTCAGCCGCCTTGTCGCTTTCGTCCCGGCCTTCCGTATAGAGTTTCAGGAAGCCATCGAATGCGATGATGGAACCTGTGGCGCGCAGCACGGTCTTGCCGGGCTGATCGGCCACATCGACAGCCACCTGATCCAGTTCCGCAGACTGCATCTGGCTTGCGACAGCGCGCTTCCACACCAGTTCATACAGACGCCGCTGCTCGTCACTGAGATATTTCGCAACCGAAGCCGGTGTACGACTGACATCGGTCGGGCGCACGGCTTCATGCGCTTCCTGCGCATTCTTCGCTTTGGTCGAATAGACACGCGGCTGGGCAGGCACGTAGTTCGCGCCGAAATCCTTGCCGATATGACGACGAATGTCAGCGATTGCCTCGCCGGCCATCGTGACACCATCGGTACGCATATAGGTGATCAGGCCGACCGTCTCACCACCCAGATCGATGCCTTCATAGAGCTGCTGCGCCGTCCGCATGGTGTTCTGCGCGCCCATGCCCAGCTTGCGCGAGGCCTCCTGCTGGAGTGTGGACGTCGTGAACGGCGGTGGCGGGTTGCGCTTGACCTTCTTGCGTTCGACGGACTTGACCGCAAACGTGCCAGCCAGCACCGCATCCCGTGCGGCGAAGGCCTGTTCTTCATTCGCGAGGTCGAACTGGTCGAGCTTCTTGCCGCCCAGATGCGTCAGGCGGGTTGTAAAGGGCGCACCGGCAGGCGTCAGGAATGTCGCGCCGACCGTCCAGTATTCCCTTGGCTTGAAGACCTCGATCTCGGCTTCACGCTCGCAGATCAGACGCAGGGCGACCGACTGCACACGCCCGGCACTCTTCGAACCGGGCAGTTTGCGCCACAGAACGGGTGAGAGTGTGAAGCCGACAAGATAATCGAGCGCACGGCGGGCGAGATAGGCCTCGATCAGCGGCATATCGAGGTCACGCGGATGCGCCATCGCTTCCTTGATGGCGCCCTTGGTGATCTCGTTGAACGTCACACGCTGGACGTTCACACCCTTGAGCGCATTCTTCTCGGCCAGCATGGCCTTGACGTGCCAGGAAATCGCCTCACCTTCCCGATCCGGGTCAGTGGCGAGATACAGTGTATGCGCGCCCTTCAGGGCCTTCACGATGGCCGCAACCTGCTTCTGGCCACGCTCATCGGACTGCCACTTCATGGCGAAATCTTCATCCGGCAGAACGGACCCGTCTTTTGGCGGCAGGTCACGGACGTGTCCGAACGAGGCGAGAACGGTATAACCGTCACCTAGATATTTATTGATCGTCTTCGCCTTGGCAGGCGACTCAACCACGACGACGTCAGTCATGCTCTCTCCGCGCCAGACCGGTGGGGAGAAAGAATCACCCCGTTCCGTCAGGCATCAACTGGACAACAGCTCCTCCGGGCAGCATCTCCACCCGGCCGGCAAGCTCAAGTTCGGTAAGCACCGTCAGAACCGCCGAGACCGAGACCTGACAGCGCCGCACCAGATCGTCAACCGGGACCGGTGTGAATGAGATAAGTGAAGGAATCATTCTTCTCACACGATCGAGGCCTGCACCGCCCGCCATGGAGGGGGTGCCCCATTCCTCCTGAGCCTCAGCAAACCCGGGTAACATCTGTTCCGCTGCCGCATGAGAATGGCGAAGATAAGGCAGGATATCCTCAATCGTTTCGACCAGATGCGCATTGCGGGTGCGCAAAAGATCGTTACTGCCCCGACAGCGCGGGTCGAGCGGCGATCCCGGCACTGCAAAAAGAGCACGGCTGTACCGATCGGCAAGCTGCGCTGTAATCAGGCTGCCCGAGTTCATCGCGGCTTCGACAACGACCGTGCCAAGAGACAAACCGGCAATGAGACGATTACGTCGGGGGAAGTGCCGCGCCTGAGGCTGAGTGCCAAGCGGCGCTTCCGTCACCACCGCACCTTTTTCCGCAAGCAATGCCTGCAGGGCAGCATTTTCCGCCGGATAGACAACATCCAGCCCACCTGCGATCGCGGCGACCGAACTGCCCCATTCAGGAAATTCACCATGCAGCGCACCCCGGTGCGCCGCCGCGTCGATCCCGCGGGCCAGACCAGAAATCACCGTGATTCCGGCATGGGACAATTCGGTCGCAAGACTTTCCGCAAATCGCATTCCTGCCGCCGAGGCATTGCGTGCCCCCACGATTCCCACGCTGCGCTGAGCCGACAGGCAGGCCGGATTACCGAGCATGGAAAGAATGGGAGGCGAATCAGGCAGTTCTGCCAGTAGCGGCGGATAATCAGGATCGAACAGGGTGATGATCCTGCCGCCAAGCGACAGGACGCCCTCGATCTCACGCTCAATTTCTGTCTGTTCAGGAATCCGGAGCGGCCCTTTGCGACCACCGCGCCGCGCCCGTTCCGGCAATGCCGCCAGCGCCTCTTCCGCGGACGGATGATCGTGCATGAGCCGACGCCATGTCACCGGCCCGACATTCTCGGTGCGGGCCAGCCGCAGAAGCGCGGGAAGATCGGGATTCAGACGCCCGTCGTCGTTCACCGTGACGACTGGCCGATTCTGGGTTCGGTCCCGTTCAGTAGCCGGGCGATATTGGTGCGGTGCCTCATGAAGATGATGAAGGCGACCAGCACCCCGGCTAACGGCTTTTCCGATCCGGCAAAGGAATGCCCATTCAGGAAAAACAGGATCGCAGGCATGCAGGCGAAGGCCAGCAGCGCTCCGGCTGAGGAAATACGCGTCACTTTCGCGCCAATCAGCCAGATGAGGCAGCAGGCCAGCCCCGTAAGCGGCGACATCGCCAGCACGACACCGAGTCCCGTGGCCACGCCCTTTCCCCCCTTGAAACCAAGCCAGAGAGGAAAGCAGTGGCCCAGCACGGCAAAGATCGCTGCCAGAGACGCGGCACGATCACCAAGCTCCGGCGGCGTCATCACCCATGCGATCAGCACGGCGAGCGCACCTTTCAGACCATCCAGAAAGAGCGTCGCTGCGGCCAGCTTCTTGTTGCCCGTGCGCAGGACGTTGGTCGCGCCGATATTACCCGAACCGATCTGACGGATATCGCCCTGCCCGGACGCTGCCGTCAGCAACAGACCGAAGGGGATGCTTCCCAGCATGTAGGACAGCAGCATGACACCCGCCAGCAACGTGCCGGACGACTCGAAAAAATTCACGCAGCACCTCCGAAGACCCGGCGACCGTTCTTCCAGGTGCCCATGACCTTCCCTTCCAGCGCCCTGCCGTCGAACGGCGTATTCTGGGCGTGACCGGGCAGTTCGCCCGCAATCACCTGCCATGCCCGGTCGGGATCAAACAGACAGAGGTCCGCAGGCGCTCCGGCTGCGAGTATTCCAATCGGACGCGCACCACTACGCGCAGCCGCACCGCTCACGCCGAGCAGCGCCGCGGGCCTGCATGTCAGCAGCGCCAGCGCGTCGCTCAGGGACAGGGTGCCGTCGTGATAGCGGGTCAACGTCACACCGAGCAGCGTGGCCAGTCCGGTGCCACCTGCCGAAGCCTGTGCGAACGGCAGGCGTTTGTCGTCCGGGTCACGCGGCGCATGGTCGGAGGCGATGGCGTCGATCGTCCCGTCAGCCAGAGCCGCGCAGATGGCCAAGCGATCATTCTCCCGGCGCAACGGCGGCGAGAATTTGGCGTAGGTCCGGAAATCACCGATCGCCGTCTCGTTGAGATCGAAATACTGAGGCGCCGTGTCACAGGTCACACGTATGCCGCGTGCCTTGGCCTGACGGATCAGTTCGACGCCCTCGCCCGTCGAGACATGCCCGAAATGCAGACGACCACCGGTCATCTCCACCAGCCGAATGTCACGCGCGATCATGATCGCTTCCGCCGCTGTCGGAATACCGGGCAAGCCGAGACGCAGGGCCAGTTCGCCCTCCGTCGCGCAGCCTCCAGCCAGTGTCGGCTCTTCCGGATGCTGAACCACCAGAGCGTCAAAAGCCTGTGCGTAGGTTAGCGCCAGTTTCATCTGGCGCGCCGAGGCGATGGCGCGGTTCCCGTCCGTGAAGGCTACGGCCCCAGCTTCGGACAGCAAACCGATCTCGGCCAGTTCAGCGCCCTGACAGCCCTTGGTGAGTGCGCCATAGGGCAGGATCGAGACATAATCCGGCTCCTCGCCACGGAACCGCAGCATCCTGACCATGGCAGGATCGTCGATAGGGGGCGACCCCGTTGGCAGCACGGCGACGGTCGTCACACCACCGGCAAAGGCAGCGCGTGAAGCCGATTTGACTGTCTCACGATATTCGTGACCCGGTTCGCCGATCTCAACGCGCATATCGACAAGGCCAGGACAGAGAACAGCGCCCTGCCCGTCTACAACTTCCGCTCCCTTCGGCTTGCCTTCCGCGTCTGGCAGATCATGTCCCACGATCACACCGTCACGCACCAGAAGTCGTCCCGGCTTATCCAGTCCGGACGCAGGGTCAATCAGACGCACATTCTCAAAAACAGTGCAGGTGCTCATGACCGGCCTCCACGGGACAGACGATCCAGCACAGCCATGCGCACGGCGACTCCCATCTCCACCTGCTCACGAATCACGCTCTGGTCGGAGTCTGCGATCTGACTGGCGATCTCCACGCCACGGTTCATCGGGCCGGGATGCATGACCAGCGCGCCCGGCTTCGCCAGATCGAGACGCCGCTGATCAAGACCGTAATAACGAAAATACTCACGCGCGCTGGGGATCAGGCCGCCTGACATGCGCTCTTTCTGAAGACGCAGCATCATCACTACATCAACATCACGCAGACCGGTTTCCATGGAATGATGCACTTCAACACCGAGGCTCGCCATCGAACGCGGCACCAGCGTCGGAGGGCCGACCAGACGGACCTTGTTCGCCATGGAGGTCAGCAGATGAATGTTGGACCGCGCCACGCGGGAATGGACGATATCTCCACAAATGGCGACGGTCAGCCCTTCCAGACGCCCAAGATGGCGTCGGATGGTCAGTGCATCGAGCAGCGCCTGCGTCGGATGCTCATGAGTGCCATCCCCTGCATTGATGACGGCGGCATCGACTTTCTGCGCCAACAGTGCCGGAGCGCCGGACTGGGAATGGCGCACCACCAGCAGGTCAGTCCGCATGGCGTTCAATGTCGCCGCCGTGTCCAGCAGGGTCTCACCCTTGTTCACCGATGACTGCGCGACCGACATGTTGACCACATCAGCGCCGAGGCGCTTGCCCGCCAGTTCGAAGGACGTGCGCGTGCGCGTGCTGTCCTCGAAGAACAGGTTGATAAGCGTACGCCCCCGAAGCAGGTCCCGCGGTGTCTTGCGGGACCTGCTCAGGAGCGCATAGCTCTCGGCCAGATCAAGAATGGGTTCTATTCGGGAGGGGTGCATCCCCTGAATCCCGAGAAGGTGTCGGTCCGAGGGACCGAAAAAACGGGAGCCCCCGGATGACGCCTCAGCCATTCTGAACGGCCCCTATCCGTGCCAGCACTTCATCACGCCCCAGCGCCGCCGCCGTAGCATCGATACCCGGCGAGACTGTCGTGCCACACAGAGCGGCACGCAGCGGCTGGGCGACTTTACCCAGTTTCAGTTCGTGCTTTTCAGCAAACAGCTTGAGCGCTTCATGCACCGGCTCCGCCGTAAAAGGCTCGACCACGGCCAGATCACGGGCCAGTTCGCCAAGCATCTGACGGTTTTCCGGGGTCAACTGCTTCTCGGCCTTGGCGTCAAAGGACAGAGGCACCTGACGACCAAGGAACGCGGCGCTGTCGGTCAGTTCGACCAGCGTGCGGGCGCGCTCCTTGAGGCCGGGCATCAGTTCCAGTACGCGCTTGCGCACTTCCGGCCCCGTCTCCACACCTTCACGGCCAGCCAGACGCTCCATGACGTCATTGGTCAGACGCTCGTCATCGGCTTCACGCAGATAGACGGCGTTGACATGTTCCAGCTTGGTGTAGTCCATCCGCGAGGCCGAACGGCCCACGCCGGACAGATCGAACAGACGGATCTGCTCGTCACGGGACAGGATCTCGGCGTCGCCGTGACCCCAGCCGAGGCGCAACAGATAGTTGCAGAGCGCTTCCGGCAGGTAGCCCATCTCGCGAAACTCGACGACCGACTGCGCGCCGTGACGCTTGGACAGTTTCGCCCCATCGGGGCCGTGGATCAGCGGCAGATGCGCGAAACGCGGCGCTTCCCAGCCCATCGCGCGATAGATCATCAACTGACGGAATGTGTTGGTCAGGTGATCGTCGCCACGGATGACATGGGTGATCTCCATGTCGTGGTCGTCCACCACCACAGCGTGCTGATAGGTCGGCGTGCCATCGGAGCGGAGGATGATCATGTCGTCCAGCTCGGCATTGGCCACGCGGACCTCACCCTGCACGAGATCCTCGATCACGTTCTCGCCTTCACGAGGGGCCTTGATGCGGATGGCGTAAGGCGCACCGGCAGGCGCTTCGGAAGGGTCGCGGTCGCGCCACATACCGTTGTAGCGGGGCGGCTTGCCCTCGGCCACGGCAGTCTCGCGCATTTCCTTCAGCTCTTCCGGCGTGCAGAAGCACTTGTAGGCCTTGCCTTCCGCCAGAAGCTGGAGAGCGACTTCCCTGTGGCGCTCCTCCCGCGCGGACTGGAACACGGGTTCACCGTCCCATGTCAGGCCCATCCATTTCAGACCATCGAAAATCACGTCCACGGCTTTTTGCGTGGAGCGTTCCTTGTCGGTGTCCTCAATGCGGAGCACGAACTGGCCACCGCAATGACGGGCATAGAGGAAATTGAAGAGGGCGGCGCGGGCGTTGCCGATATGCAGCAACCCGGTCGGGGATGGGGCAAAGCGCGTACGAACGGTCATGATCGGGTGCATATCACGGAGCCGGAGGGACGGCTATGGAGATTTCGGAAACACCTCCCTTGAAGGAAACGCGGCTGCCATGTCTGATGGAGAATGCGGTTCTACCGAATGGCAGGCTGTAACCGCACCATTTCCATAAGAGCGAAACGCAGTTCCGTCTGGTCGCCCGGCATCCGGTCGATATAGCGCAGCAGAACGGGCAGTATGGCCGCCGCGCGCGCCTGATCCTGTCGCCACAGACGCAGGAACACCTGCAACCGGCGTGAAAGCCACGGGGAATTGGCCTTGCTCTGTGCCTGTTCGCGCACTTCGATGACATACATGCCGACCGTCATGATCGCCATATGCTGCGAGAAACGGGCGAAAACCACATCGTCAGGCACATTGCGGGCCGTTCGCACCGTCCGGACCATGCTGTCCGCGTTCATGATCAGCCAGCCACGCTCTGACATGCGGCTGGTCGGATAGGTTAGATCACGCAGACACCGCTGCGCCCACACAATGGTCCGGCGTAGATGGTCATCAGGACGGAACGTCAGCACAAAGCGGAACATGACTGCGGAGAAAAACACCGCGCCGAGAAAGGCTGAGGTTCCGTTCAGGAACGAAATCTCGTCATAACGCCCAGTGTTCGCAGGGCCGATCAGGACCGGCAGAAACATATTGAACGAAAATGCGTGGTTGATCAGCCGAGGCGTTCGGGCAGCCAGACCACCCACCACCATCGGCACCATCAACGCACCGGCCAGAAGCTCGGGCGAGGTCACGCCCGGGACCACCAGCACAACAAAAATTCCCGCGACAAATGCGCACCACATCGCGCCGCGCACGAAGCCACCCGTCGCCAGTGTCGGCGTTTCCCGCGTGGCGAGCAGACCGTAGACCAGCGCCACATAGGACACGAAAGTGATGCCGGACGGCCAGCCCGTGACCTCCCACAGCAGCCACGCGCCCATGATCCCGGCGGCTGCCCGGATACCGTTGCGCATGCCTTCCACACCCTGTCGCACGGAACGGGATGTAAAGCGGAATCGATCACCCCGCTGGGGAGAGACAATCATCCCGACATGCCCATCGGCATTGGTGAGACTACGCTGAATGGTGGGCCAACTGGCATCCGCCCTCCTCCGGGCAAACGCCGCCAGCAGCGACGCCAGAGCAGCGCGGGCATGGTCCGCCGCCCGCCCCGCCGTCGGACCCATTTCCAGCACGTCGTATTCAATGCGGGTCGCCGCCGCCATGATGTCAGCGAGAAGAGCCTGCTGCACAGGCCGTGAGAAATCCGCCGCCTGAAGCATTGCGCTGGTATGAGCGGCGACACTTCTCAGGCGCTTCACAAGGTTTCGACGCGCATTTCCTTCCATATCCGGAAGGAACATCATCGTCGCCACACCTTCGCAGACAATGCCGAGAATGATGTATGTTCCGCGCGCCATCGCCACGGAGAAGGCGGCGTCCGGATCCGGAATGGCGTCCACCGCGACGATGGCCGTCGTGAAACCGGCCACCAGAAAGCCGTAGCTCCGAAATCCGTCGAAGAAGGTGGCGCAGCCGCAGCACAGGCCGATCCACGCCGCCAGACCCACGAAGAAAATGGCGGCCTGTTGCGGAAAGGAGGCGATCAATGCCACGCCGACGGAACAGCCCACCACCGTTCCGACCATCCGCCATCGGGCCTTGGAAATTGACTCTCCACGGGATGCGGTAGCGACGACCCAAACCGTCAGTGGAGCCCATTGCGGGCTGCCCAGCTCCATCCACATGGCGACGAGAAGAGAAAATATCGCAGCGCAGGAGGTGCGCACGGCGAAGCCGAGATTCGCAGCAGACGGCGCGAAAAGCCAGCTCCAGTTCCGCGCTGCCATCGCCGTTGTCACGTTTACCTAGATTCCTGCCATCAGTTGATCGTGACGTTGCAAGCAGACGATAGCGAGAAAAAAGTCCAAGTCTTTCTGATGATGGAATTATAAACAGCGCTTATAATGCAGCACTCAAAGCACGAGAGCGCTCCCCAGATCCAGTCCGGTCACAGTATCCCAGGCACATCGCATCAGCGCACTCACCAGTGGTTTCCGAAGTCTGATCACTCCCACCGGCACCTCCGGCGAAGGCTCCAGGCGACGGATGTTCAATCCCTGTCTTTCACTATTGGGTGGCAGCGCCGCAATCGGCAGAATGGAAGCCAGCCGTCCCGCCTTCAGTTCGGCATGCAGCAGTTCAAGGGCATTGGTCTCAAACTGGACATCGGGCTTTTGCACGCCTGCTTTCTCAAAAGCCTCATCCACAATCTGACGGCTTTTCATCGACCGGTCGAAGAGACAGAGCGGTAGTTTCGCTGCCTGCGACCAGTTACAGCGTGTCCGCCCCGGCAGGCTCACGCCCGGAGCGGCAGCTAGAACATGCTGCTCCTTGTAAAGCGTATGCTCTTCAGTGTTGGGAACGGCTGCCTGCTGATCGAGATAGATCAGCCCGAGATTGAAACGCTCTTCCGACAGACCGTGCATTACCTCCGCAGAAGACGCGACCGTCACCTCCAGATGCAACGCCGGGATCGCGGCACGCAGGCTTTCCGCCAGCAAAGGCGCAATCTGCATGGCGGGCAGCATGATCCCGATGGACAGCGAACCGCCCGCTACATTATGCGCGAAGCCAGCTTCCTGTTTCAGCCCATCCAGCGCCGCCAGACTCTGTCGCGCCCATGCGACAACCCGCTCCCCCTCCGGCGTAAGACCCAGCACGCGATGACGTCGAAGAACGATGGACACACCGAGTTCATGCTCAAGCTGGCGAATGGCGGTCGAAAGAGCAGGCTGGGACACGCCGCAATGAGCGGCCGCACGCGAGAAATGCCGAAAGTGATCAAGCGCGACCAGATAATTCAACTGCCGGAGAAACATCCGATCTTCCCTTCGCCCTGTCTGTTGCGGCCATTCCAGAATGGGATGTCATAACCGCAAAACGCCTCAGCGAGGAAAGCCGGATATTTCAGGCAAAGAGCTGGAATGGGCACTGAAGCAGGCGGCATCCTGCCATCAGGTGCAGAAACCGGTTTTGTCCATGAGGTCTCGCTGCGCATGACGGAAAAGAGCTTCGATGTCATTGCTGGCGTAGAAATCGCTTCACAGGTCTTCACTCTTTCGGAAACACCCCGGAAACTGGGGAGATTCCTGGCGCAGAAAGAAACTGCGGTGGCCTGCGCTGAACATCGACAGAAAGAGCCTGAATGAACCATGGATATACTGCTGAACAATGCAGGCATTTCTGAAGGCAGTTCCGTCCTCATCATTCCGGCGGATAATCTTCGCTGGCAATATGAGGTCAATCAGAGGCAGATAAACTCTCTAACAGAAACACACAAGTAATAGCAGGAACTTTCAAAAACTGTGACATTGCTGCGCCGCGCTGCATATCGGGGATTCGTTCAGGCGGCGCTCGTTCGATGCGTTGAATAGAGAGCGGTCATGATGGCTTTCCCGAACGACCGGCTTGCTGAAGCGCGTCAAATGTTTGTTGGCGCAAACGCTCACAAAAAGCGTTTAGAGGAGATCTCAGGTCGCTTGCGGTCTGTTCTGAGACGGTCAGAAGCACGATCCTCTGCATGGTCGAAAGCTCCAGGTCCAATCTCCCGTTTATGTATTCTTCTTGAAGCATTCCTTCTGGTTGTTCTGCTGCTTGCCTGGCGATTTCGAGCGAGTGCAAACGCTCAAGAAGGCCAAGGATAATACGTGACGCATCATATTCTGCGAGATGCATCTGCAGAGCGGAAAACACAGGAAGCATCAGCTCCGCTGTTTTTATTGGCCCCAAAACCGGACTGATTTCTTCCGCCAGTTTCTCAATGGCGTCCAGAACGGTCCCTCGGGTTGTCTTGGTTGATTCATCTTTTTTCATGGGCTCTCTCATTGCTGGTGTGGGTGCCGCAAGGATGGGAGCAGCGAGGGGAGACCGGCAAGGGTTCATCCCAGTTCGGGAAGCGTCGTATAAGGTGCGGTAATCCTCACTGCAGTTAGAGGCCGTTTGATAATAGCTATGCTCGGCGACGCTAGGCGGAAGGAGTTTCTTCCTCCTGTTCTTCACTGAACCGTCCTCGCTGACGCATCAGATTGAGCGCTTGCATCGCCATGGGTTCGATACGCTTGGGCCAACCAGTCGCAATCAGTTCGTCAGCAGTCATGTTTTTCGGTGTGGCGTCACAGGCATCATCGAGCAGCCTGCTCACTTTCGTCAGCAGGCTACGCTCATCGGCTGAAACCGTGCTGATTGTCGGCATCTTTCCGTCGTCGCGATGGGGTATCCAGTCGTAGAAGCTTTCGAAATAGCCGTTGGGCCATTCGCGACGTGCGCCATCGTCGCCGTCCGCCAATGTTTCGATAGCTTCCATGATCCGATTGCGGATGCGTTGATCGACAAGGCGATCTGACGGCTGATCTTCCATAGGCGCTCGGTCCAGATTGAATCAGTAGGTGAGCCGCCGCAACAGGTTGCTCGCCGTGGCAAGATGGATCATTGCCTCCGACACGTCGAGACGCTTCTCATAATCACGAACCAGCCTGCGCCAGCGGACCATCCACCCGAAGGCGCGTTCGACACCCCAGCGCCGGGGCAGCACCTTGAAGCCGGAGATATCGTCCGACCGGCAGATGATCTCGACCGTGAAGTCCCGCAATGCGGCAGCATCGAGCAACTTGGGGCGGGTCGTAAGCGCCATCGCCCAACAGGTACTTGAGCCACGGCCAGCGCCTTCGGATCGCTGATACAATCTCCTGTGCGCCCAGGCTGTCGGAGATGTCGACCGTGGCGAAAAATCCTTGGGCAGCATGCGACATCCGCCACCCGAACGGGCCAGATATCGAAGAACGTTCAGCACCTCGAGCAGGTCCGTCTTAGGCTTGCGTCCGCGCTTCGGCGGTGCGGGAAGGAAGGGGGGGACGATCTTCCACTCCGCATCCGCCAGATCAGTGGGGTAGCGTTTTGCTCGCTTCCCACGTTCAGCCATACGGCTACGGCTCGCTCGGCTCCACATTCCGAGCTTGAATCACGCATACCGCTGAAGCTCAACCCAATCTCAAACGGGTTCATAGGCCCTGATAATTGTGTCAGAACTTATCGTTGAAAGTGCAAGCATCCGGAAGTCATGAGACAAAAAAGCCTGCCTCTGCTTTCGTGGAGGCAGGCTTTTTAAATACCCTCAGACAAGGCGACAGTGCTTATTCAGCAGCGACCGCCACGCTTCGGTTCGGAACAATGACCGAAATCACGCCAGCCACGATGATATTAACCACCAGAGCAATCAGCCCCGTGGAAACCAGTTCGGACCAGCCACCGATGGCGAGTGTGTGAACTGGCTTCAGACCATCAGACCAGCACATCCCCAAACCAACGACCGTGCCCACAACCCAGCCTGCCAGCATGCCGGTTGATGAAAACCGGAATTTGGTCAGACCGAGGATCAACGCCGGGAACGTCTGAAGAATGATCACGCCACCCAGCAGCTGAAGATCGATGGCAAACTTCGCGTTCAGGAACATCACGCAGAGCAGAGCGCCGAGCTTCACACCGAAGGCCGCAATCCGCGAGGTCGTCACGCCTGCATAGCTCTTCGGCAGAATGTTGTTCGTCAGCAGGTTCGCTGCACCGATCGCCATGACAGCGGCAGGAACGAGCGCGCCGACAGCGATCGCCGCGAAGGCAAAGCCTGCGAACCAGTCCGGGAACAGCTTCAGGAACAGGTAAGGCACGACCATAGAGGACACGGTCGTGTCGATCCCTGCGACGTGCGCCATCATGCCGAGCAGAGCGATCAGCCCGAGGACAATGGTGTAGATCGGCAGATAGACAGCGTTCTGTTTGACCGTGTCGGCAGATTTCGCCGCCAGAATACCCGTCAGCGTGTGTGGATACAGAAACGCAGCCAGAGCGGAAGACAGTGCCAGCGTCGCATAGGGCATCAACTGCCCGGCCTTCATGACATGGTCGGCGTCAGGCATCGCCACGACACTGTTCATGACATCAAACATATGACCATAGCCGCCCAGCTTGATCGGGATCAGCGTCACCGCAGCAATCACCGCGATGTAGATCATGATGTCCTTGATGAACGCCGTCAGCGCAGGCGCATGAAGACCGCCCAGCCACGTATAGGCAGCCAGCGAGACAAAGGCGATGACCAGCGGGATTTGGCCCGAAAAGCCAAGAGCCTCCACAACCGTGCGGATACCGATCAGCTGGAGCGCAATGTAGGGCATGACCGCGATCAGGCCGGAAAAGGCTACGGCCAGTTCAAGGGTGCGGCTTCCGAAACGCGCCCGGATCATGTCCGCGGCAGTCGCGTGGCCGCCATCATTGGCGATCTTCCACAGTTTCGGCATGACGATGAAGATGAACGGATAGACGATGATGGTGTAGGGTAACGCAAAGAAACCATAAGCGCCGACCGCATAGACCAGCGCCGGCACCGCGATGACGGTATAGGCCGTATAGAAGTCGCCGCCGACCAGAAACCAGGTGACCCAGGCTCCGAACTCACGCCCTCCAAGACCCCACTCTTCCGTGTCGTGACCACTATGCCCTTCGACATGGGGAGCCGGAGGCGCTTTCTTTCTGCCTGAAAACCAGCCTTTCCAGTGAGAAACCGTGCTTCCTGCGACAATCGTCAGCCCGAAGAACAGGACAAAGACGACAAGCGCGATCGTATCAGCTGCGGGAATGCCGTTCATGACTGCTCTCCCTTTTTCCAGGCAAGCCAGATCAGAACCGAGGTTACCGGCACCCAGGCGAACTGGTACCAGTAGAAAAACGGGAATCCGAGCAGCATCGGAGTCTGAAAGTTATAGAAGGGCACCCACAGCAACCCGATGAAGGGCGCTATGAGCAGGATATTGAAAATTTTCATTAAGCGACCACTTCTTATTATTCGTGTGTGTGTCGGATTTGTTGACACTGTAAAATGACCATCGGGAAGTCAATAGATCTTCCCGTGAAAGCCCAGTTTCATGCCATTTTCACAAGCTTTTCATCCGGCCCATGATCACACCCGTCTCGGCGGTCTGTTTTACGATGTCGTGGAGCCTGCCAGCTTCCCCATGCACAGGCTGCGCTACCGGAACAACCGCGCGGCGGCCACGGTCGGTCTCGATACGCTGACCGAGGACGAATGGGTCGAGCATTTCGGCCGGTTCAAGCCACTTCCCGGCTCCCTGCCGCACCCGCTGGCGCTCCGGTATCACGGCCACCAGTTCCGGCAGTACAACCCTGATCTCGGCGATGGCCGCGGCTTTCTGTTCGCACAGTTGCGCGATGACACCGGGCGTCTGCTCGACCTCGGCACCAAGGGCAGCGGTCGCACACCCTGGTCACGCGGCGGCGACGGTCGTCTGACGCTCAAGGGCGGCGTGCGGGAAATTCTGGCCGCCTCCATGCTGGAAGCGCTGGGCGTTGAAACCTCCCGCGCTTTCAGCCTGATTGAAACCGGTGAAAATCTGGAGCGTCACGACGAACCATCCCCGACGCGCTCGGCTGTTCTTGTGCGGCTCGGCCACTCCCACATCCGTATCGGCACCTTCCAGCGCCTTGCAGCCAATGCCGAGACAGAAGCGCTGAAGCAGCTCGTCACCTACGTAAGGGAAACCTACTACCCCGATCTGTCTGTTCCGGAAGACGGCAATGAAGCGCTGGTGCTGTTTGAAGCCGTGTGTGGCCGCGTCGCCCGTGTGGGTGCCCAGTGGATGGCTGCGGGCTTTGTGCATGGCGTTCTGAACACGGACAATATCGCCATTACGGGCGAGAGTTTCGATTACGGTCCGTGGCGGTTCCTGCCCCGGTTCGACGCAAACTTCACTGCCGCCTATTTCGACCATAACGCCCTGTACGCCTATGGACGCCAGCCTCAGGCGCTGCTGTGGAATCTGGCCCGTCTGGCCGAATGTCTGCTGGAATTTGCTCCACACGCGGGACTGACAGACGTTCTTTCCCGCTTCCCGGCGCTTTATGAACGGGAACTGGATCTCGCATGGTGCCGTCGTCTGGGCGTGCGCCCGGACACTGTCGAAACAGACCGCGCCCTTCGCCATGCGGCGACACTGTTCATGGAGACCTCTGGCATTCCGTTCCATTGCCTGCCCTTCGACTGGTATGGCGGCAGCGGCGGTGCTGAGCGTGCGCTGAACGGCGAGCGAGGCGATCTCTATCGTGACAGCGCGTTTTCTGAGGCGCGCAGCCTGCTCGAAAAACGGGATCCGGTCGCCTCCTATTCCGCAGATCATCCTTATTTTTCAGGCGGTCAGCCGTGTGACATGCTCATCACAACGGTCGAGGCGCTCTGGACAAAACTGAGCGAGCAGGACGACTGGGCTGCGCTTGGAGACAAGCTGACCGAGATTGATCTGATGGCGGACGCTCTGGGGCAGTATCGCGCCCCGTGAGCATGAAGTCAGGACAACCTTCTTCACGAACTCAAAAAATCTTCGCTTTTTGGCCATATCCGGGCTTTAAGAACGGTTCCTCACCTTTTGGATGCACCCTGCACGCGATATGTTCGCATTCCACGCGACCGTATGAGGCGGGCGCATCCAGCTTTTGAACACTGCAACCTTGGGACCGGTTTCTTGGCGCGTATCAGCCGCATCCTTCCAGCCAGCCTTTCATCCGCCACGACGAAAACGTCGCTGAAACGCCGAGGTGATGAACTTGGCGGCGTTCTGCTATGGGTGCTGGCGCTCGTCCTGACGGCCTGTTTCTGGAGCTATGACCCGCTCGCCCCCTCCCCGGATGTGTCGACTGACAGAGCGCCCACGAACCTGCTTGGACGACCGGGAGCGTTTCTGGCCGACATTCTCATTCAGGCTGTCGGTCTGTCCACAGCGCTGCTGATTGTGGCCCTCGCCGCATGGGGATGGAGAATCTTCCGGCATCGCGGGCTGAGCGTCTTCGTAATACGGGCTGTCGCCCTCTGTTTTCTCCTTCCGGTGGGAGCCGCTCTTCTTGCGGCGCTGCCCATTCTGATCACGGCCTTTCACGCGCCAGCATGGCCATCTGACGCAGGCATCGGTGGCGGAATCGGAGCCAGCATAGCGCGGGAAGCCGTTGCTGCCGGAATGTCCGCGATTGGCCCTGCGGGCGGCGTTATCATCTGGTTCCTTGGCCTGATCCTTGCTGTTCTTCTGGGCGCGCTGGCGTTCGGGCTCGACAAGAATGAATGGAACAGCATCGCCCGCATGACGGGCGCAACCATGCTGCTGATCGGTCGTCAGCCCGGTCGCCTCGCCAAGGTGATTATTGCGCGTCAGCGTCGCACCCTTCCGGGGCAGGAGGACGCATACGCACGCAACGACTACGGCAATGGCTATGAAACAGCCGGTTCCGAAACAGGTTTTGTCGAACAGGACAATGGTAGCAAACGGTCATGGATTCCACGACGGGCCAAGGCTTCCACCGCATCAGCCGGGCAGTATCTTGCTGCAAAGGCCGCGCAGGAAACCCGCTTTGCGCCACCTCCGCCACGTTCCGAAACAGCAAGACAGCCTGCCGCCACGAGAAGCACAGCTCCGACCGGAACCGATCTTGCTCTTCTGGCGCCCTCGCCGGAATCACCTCCAGCTAACCGTCCGACTGGACGCAGGCCTGCCAACACGGTCAATGAGGACGAGCCGGTCTACGCCCTGCCCGGCCCGGTGAATGACGCCCCGCCGCCGACCGAGCGCCTCTCGGCGTATCGGGATGAGCAGACCGAGGCTTCTGATCTTCAGGCACCAGTCCCCCCACAACCAGCACCTCCCCCGCAGGCTGTCCGTCCTGAACCGGTCACACAGTCTGCCGGTTACGGTGCGCCTGCTGAAGGTGAAGGCAAGAAGTCCCTGCTTTCCAAACTGTTCGGTGGACGCTCAGAGAATGATGCCGGTTCAGCTTCAGGTCGCCGCGAAGCAGCCAAAGCATCTCAGGGGTGGATTCTGCCGCCTGTCTCCCTGCTGAAGCTTCCGCCCGCCTCGCGTGCCGCCATGGCCCCGTCGCGGGAAATGCTGGAAGGGAATGCCCGCCTTCTCGAGACGGTTCTTGCCGACTTCGGCGTGCAGGGACGGATCGTCGATCTGCATCCTGGCCCGGTGGTCACGCTGTACGAGCTTGAACCCGCTCCCGGTATCCGTGCCGCGCGCGTCATCGGTCTGGCGGACGACGTGGCCCGCTCCCTGTCCGTGCTCAGTGTCCGTATCGCCACCGTTCCCGGCCGTAATGTCATCGGTATTGAAGTCCCGAATGCGACCCGTGAGACGGTGTATCTTTCCGAGTTGTTCAAATGCCCGGAATGGGTGAACACGACGGCGCGGCTTGAGCTGGCTCTCGGCAAGGACATCGCTGGCGAACCGGTCTTCGGTGATCTCGCCAAGATGCCGCATCTGCTCGTCGCAGGCACCACCGGCTCCGGTAAGTCGGTCGGGATTAACGCGATGATCCTGTCGCTGCTTTTCCGTCATTCGCCGGACGAGTGCCGCCTGATCATGATCGACCCGAAGGTGCTGGAACTGTCGATCTATGACGGTATCCCTCACCTGCTGACGCCTGTCGTCACCGAGCCGAACAAGGCCGTCACCGCCCTGAAATGGGTCGTGCGTGAGATGGACCGTCGCTACCGCGCCATGGCGCATCTGCAGGTGCGTAATATCGCCGGTTATAACGAACGGGCCGCGCAGGTCCGCGAGCGCGGCGAGGAAGTCACGCGCCGTGTCCAGACGGGCTACGATCCGGAAACCGGCAATCCGATTTTTGAAGAACAGTCCCTGACGCTCGATCCCCTGCCCTTTATCGTTGTGGTCATTGACGAAATGGCCGACCTGATGATGACGGCAGGCAAGGAAATCGACGCCGCCGTCCAGCGTCTCGCACAGAAAGCCCGTGCGGCCGGTATCCACGTCATCATGGCGACGCAGCGTCCGTCCGTGGATGTGATCACCGGCACCATCAAGGCCAACTTCCCGACGCGTATTTCCTTCCAGGTCATCAGCAAGTTCGACAGCCGCACGATCCTTGGCGAACAGGGCGCAGAGCAGCTTCTGGGTCAGGGCGACATGCTGTTCATGCAGGGCGGTGGTCGCATTACGCGTGTGCATGGGCCGTTCGTGGCGGATAGCGAAGTCGAAGCGGTGGTCGAATTCCTGCGCGAACAGGGCGAGCCAATTTACGACGAGGACGTCATCTCCGAACGCGAGGACGACAGCGCTGCGGGAGCCTTCGATGCTGGAAGTGGCGGTGGCGATGGCGAAGCAGGCGGCCTATATGACAAGGCGGTGGCCATCGTGATCCGCGAAGGCAAGGCATCCACCTCTTTCGTTCAGCGTCATCTATCGATTGGCTATAACCGCGCCGCCAAGCTGATCGAACAGATGGAGAAGAACGGCATCGTGACGGCTGCCGACCATGTGGGACGCCGGAAGGTGCTGATCGGGCGTGGCGCGGAAGACTGACGTCCAAGTTTGGATAGAGCCATTCCACTGCGTTCTGGCTTAGCGGAATGGTTCAAACTGCTTCTTTATTCATTTCGCTGAATGGAGAGGCTCTCGATTGTAGCCTTCCCCTCTCAAGGTCTTATTCCCAGAGAAGCGGTGAAGGCTTCCTCTGATGCTGGAAATGAGTGAACGGTCATGACGGGTCTCTCTTCAACGCTCCCGTTTGAAACGCTCTATGAAAGCAATCAGGCGCTTGTCATCAACAAGCCTGCTGGTCTGCCGGTTCACCCCGGACCTCGTGGTGGACCCAGCGTTGAAGACTGGTTTCCTCTGATGAGCCGACGGAAAGACGGTCCGTGGCTGGCGCACAGACTGGATGCCGATACGGCAGGCTGCCTTGCCATTGCCCTGCGCAAACAGACATTGCTGGCAATGCAGTCCTGCTTCGCTCAAGGCCTCACCCGCAAGATCTACTGGGCCATCGTGCAGGGTGTTCCCCCGGAAACGGTAGAGATGAATCAGCCTCTAAAGAAAATCAGCTCGAAGTCTGGTGGATGGAGAATGTGCACTGCCCCGGACGGGCAGAACGCACGCACGACATTGAGACGTCTGGGAACGGATGGCGTCTGCTCATGGGTAGAACTGACGCTGCATACAGGTCGAACCCATCAGGCGCGGATTCATTGCGCGTTGCTGGGCACCCCTATCAAAGGCGACCCGATCTATTCCGAAGAAAAAAATGAGACTTCAGGTCCGTTACAGCTTCTGAGTCGGGAGCTAACTCTGCAACTTCCCACGCCGATCACGGCTGTCGCGCCGCCGCCGCCCCACATGGAGGCGGCGTTAAGACGCTGCGGGTATCACCCGTCAAACGGGTAATACCCTTCTTGAATGAACCGATCAGTTGCTGACCGCGTGCCAGGACTTGCCCTGGAACTTGTAGTCAACATGCAGCTCTTCGATAATTTCGGAGAAGACGTGATTGTCATACACGATCATGGACGGGATCGGACGCACCCGCATGAAATCTGCATGGAACGTGCGGTTCAGAGCGCGCTCGAATACACCGGGGCCGGTTTTGTAGGGGATGTACAGACCCGGATGCAGATAGCAGTTCCGATAGAGCGACAGCAGAACGTCTTCCAGAATCGGGCTGTTCGAGACAGAACCGAAGAAGTCGTTATGCACCACGCTGTCATGGGTCAGCAGGAACACATGCGAGTGGTGATGGGACAGTCGCTCAAAGAAAACTTCCTCGGAACGGATACGAATGTCGGCATCAAGCCACCAGCCACCGAGCTTCTGGATGACATGGGCGCGCAGGAAGTCAGCGGCCTCGGCTGGGTGACGGGTGCTCAGGAACAGGTTCCGGGCCTCGACGCCGTAGACGTCATACAGCCACTGGGCGGCTTCTTCCTGATTAAAGGTCTTGACTTCAATGCCCTTGAGATTGCGGTGATATTCGAAGTTACGCTCAACCTCGTCAGGCGTTTCCTTATCCCAGTACATGAAGATCTTGCGCGGGATGAGAGCGCCCGGCACGCGGCTATCAGCCACACCGTTACGCATCTGCTCTGTGTAGAGGCGGTTCATGACCTCCAGATACAGCCGGTCACACTCTTCGCCCGTGTGGAACTCGTCGTAACAGTTCCCCATGATACGGGCGGCCTTGATCAGGTCACCTGTTGTCCATGCCGTCTGGATACCGAGGATGTAATTGTAGAGGGGAAGCGAGAGCGAACGGAGCGCATCCATATCCGCCGGATCAAGCGGCAGACCGGCTTTCAGCTGACACAACAGGCTCACATGCAGCAGGATGTGCGCACCGGGATGCTGGTCCGGAGACTTGGAATGAAGCTCGTATCCGATATGATAAACACGGGCCGCTTCCGCAACGCACCGATCCGTATGGAGAATATTGGCGAGGTAAAACGCCTTCTCAACAGTGTCGCAGCCATGCTCATTAAAATAAGCAACGGCTCTTTCATTATTTGCCAGATCGGAGGGAGTAAGATGCGGTGGCGTTACCGGTTCAGTCATTCCATGTTCTCCGACGGACTTATCTGGGCAACTTATTAGCAAATCCTCAGATCGTTACAACCTGAACGCATGGTCAATAGGACCATAACTACTCCTGATTACCATTTTTTTCGCTAAAAACTGACAAAGATCGTTTGATGCTGAACGGTCCGCAGAAAGCTCTCTGCTGACAAGCGTTCGCCCCCCTTAACAAACCGTCGGAAGATCGCCATCGTGGCGCACGATTTTCGGCTCTGGCAGCAAGGGAGGCTCTCATGACACGCCCTCAAAACATTCTGGTCCGCGGCGCTGGCGTCGCGGGTCTTGTTGCCGCCGTTAGACTGGCCAGCCGGGGAGCGCGCGTCACCCTAGCCGAGGCTGGACCGAAGGTTGGTTCAGGCGCGTCCTGGATGGCGGGCGGTATGTTGGCCCCCTGGTGTGAAGCAGAGGCAGCGCCGCCTGAAGTGACCGAACGTTCAATTGATTCCCTCGCCTGGTGGCGCGCCAACGTGCCAGATGTGCAGTCCAACGGCAGTCTTGTGGTCGCTCCTCCCCGCGACGCAGCAGAAATCGCCCGCTTTGGACGCCGCACCAGTCATTTCCGGGAAATCGGTCCACAGGAGATCGGCGAACTGGAACCGGATCTCGCCGACCGTTTTCAGAAAGCCCTCTTTTTCCCGGAAGAAGGGCATCTCGACCCGAGGAAGGCGCTCCCTGCCCTCGCTGATCGTCTGGTCAACGAACTGGGCGGCCGCCTGCTATTGAATACTGCGGACGCACCAGCCGACGAGTCTTTTGACTGGATCGTCGATGCCACAGGCTTGCGGGCGCGGAAGGAACTTTCTGCGCTGCGAGGCGTGAGAGGAGAGATGCTTCTTCTTCGCTGTGCCGACGTTGAACTGCACAGGCCAGTGCGGATGCTGCATCCCCGTATTCCTATTTATATAGTACCGCGAGCCGATCACCTATTCATGGTCGGCGCAACGATGATCGAAAGCGAGAATGACGGGCCGATGACGCTCCGGTCGATGAGCGAACTGCTCAACGCGGCCTGGACGCTTCACCCCGGTTTTGCGGAAGCTGAAATCGTGGATATCGGAACAGGACTAAGGCCATCCTATCCGGATAATGTCCCGCTCGTGACGCAGGAAGGCCGCACCATTTTCGTCAACGGCATGTACCGTCACGGCTATCTTCTTTCACCGTGGCTGGGCGAACAGGTCGAGAAGCTCGTATTCGATTCTTGAAACACCTGCGACTTGCGTGGCCTTCCTGAAAGCCCCAAGTGATGCATGAACCATGCAAGTGACGACGTCTGGTCAGGGAGGCTGACATGAACATTCTGGTCAACGACGAAGCCCGCGAGGTGAGTGCCTCCACTCTTGCCGCGCTTGTCGATGAACTCGGCCTGAAGGGCGCACGCATCGCCACCGCTGTGGATGGCGACTTCGTACCGGCCTCCCGTCGCTCTCATCTGGCCATTGCAGAGGGAATGAAGATTGAAATCGTCGCTCCCATGCAGGGTGGATAAAACAATGAAGTTTTACGGAACCACACTTTCCTCTCCCCTGATGCTCGGCACGGCTCAGTATCCCTCTCCTGAAATCCTTGCCTCTGCTGTAAAGGTGGCACAGGCAGGCGTGATCACGGTGTCATTGCGCCGTGAATCGGCCGGTCAGAAAGCCGGTCAGGCATTCTGGTCCCTCATTCGCGAGCTTGAAGTCCCGGTGCTGCCCAATACCGCCGGGTGTCACACGGTGAAAGAAGCGGTCACGACAGCCCACATGGCCCGCGAGGTGTTCGAGACAGACTGGGTGAAGCTAGAAGTCATCGGCGAAGCCGACACGCTTCAGCCGGATGTGTTCGGCCTTGTGGAAGCGGCGCGTATTCTCACGTCTGAAGGTTTCAAGGTTTTCCCTTACACAACGGAAGATCTCGTGGTGGCGGAAAAACTGCTGGCGGCTGGGTGCGAGGTGCTGATGCCGTGGGGCGCGCCCATTGGTTCGGGCAAGGGCCTGAACAACGTGTTCGGCCTGCGCGCTCTCCGTGCGCATTTCCCGGATGTTCCGCTGGTTGTCGATGCCGGAATCGGTGTGCCGTCTCACGCCGCTCAGGCCATGGAACTCGGCTACGACGCGGTGCTCATCAACACAGCCGTCGCCAAGGCTGGTGATCCGGTGGCAATGGCGCGGGCTTTCAGTCTTGCGGTCGAAGCAGGCGCTCTGGCCTATCAGGCTGATCCCATGGCGGAACGCGATATGGCGGCCCCCTCCACTCCTCTCCTTGGAAAGCCTGTGCTCGCATGACCCATTCTCCGCTACCCCAGCGTATCTATCCGGTTGTGGACCGCGCGTTCTGGGTCGATCGTCTTGGCGCAGCAGGCGCACGTTTCATCCAGCTTCGCATCAAGGACAAAACCGGGGCGGCTCTGGTTGAAGAGCTGAAGGAAGGACTGCGCTTTGCCGAGCAGCATGGCGTGTCGCTGGTCGTCAACGACTTCTGGCAGGAAGCCATTCTGTGTGGCGCACCTTGGCTACATCTGGGGCAGGAAGATCTCGATACAGCGGACCTCGACGCCATCAGGAATGCAGGCATTAGTTTCGGCATCAGCACGCATTGCGTGGAAGAACTGGATCGGGCGCTGGCAGTAAAGCCTGATTATGTCGCGCTGGGTCCGATCTGGCCGACGCGTCTCAAGAAAATGGCTTTTGGTCCGCAGGGCACGGAAAAGCTGGCCGAGTGGCGGCAGAGGATTGGAGATCTGCCTCTTGTCGCGATCGGCGGTGTGACCCTTGCCCGCGCTCCTGAGTGCATTGCCGCCGGTGCAGACTGCGTTTCGGCTGTTTCCGACTTCATCCTCGCGCCTGATCCTGAGGCCCAGATTGCGGCATGGCTGGCGGCGACAGAAAAAAGCGTTGCGAAATAACAATACTCCCTCCAACACCGTGACCTGCTTAAATGTTCTTCAATAGCTGTGACTGATTATCCAGCCAGTTGGTCGGATCGAAGGTTGTGCAGCTGATACCCGTCTTGAGAAAAACTGCCAGATTTGTGGCTGCATGTGGCGTGAGTTGTGGCTTGCTCGCCGCTATGCCAGCATATGCAGAAGCTTTTGATTCCAAGGATGTCACCATCCTTGGCGAAGCCCTGCATTTTGTTGTGCCACCGCCGAAGGGCGAAATCTCAGTGGCGGTCGTCTATAATCCCGCAGTGACAGGCTCAGAGCAGGAAGCGCAGCAGATCAGCAAGGCTTTTTCAGATACTTCACAGAACATCGGCGTTACCATGCATGCTTTTGCCGTGCGTCTCGATGATCTAAATCACAATGCGTTTGTGGCTGTGGTGTCCGCCAATGGGGCGGGCACACCTATCCTGCGAAACGCCCTCACCTCGCACCATGCTGTCTGCGTGACAGGCCATCTGGATCAGGTCGAGAACGGAAGCTGCCAGATTTATATGACTTCCCAGCCAACGGTCGATATTCGTCTTAATCAGGATGCCACTGACGCGGCAGATGTGCATTTCGCCACGGCTTTCAGAATCATGGTGCGCACACTCTGATCAGCGCGCCTTCACACACTGCGCGACATAAGTCGCCATGTCTGCGATGACCTGTTCGATTTTCTGGGCAAAGCGGGGATTTAGCCCGGAACCGCCATTGGCCCTCCGGCTCACATAAAGAGCACGATTCATTTCAAGCTGTATGGCGCTGACGCCTTCAGCCGGACGACCGTAATGGCTGGTGATGAATCCACCGGCGAACGGATGATTACGGGCGACTTTCATATTCTGGGTCAACAGATTACGGGCCAGCGCCTGCACATAATGCAGCTCGCTTGAGGCGCCGAAACAGTCGCCAATCACACAGTCGGCTTTCGAGCCATCCACTCCCGCCGGCATGGAGTGCATGTCGAGCAGAACACAGAACCCGTGCTTCTCTTTCACTTCCGCGATTAGTTTACGAAGTTCAGCGTGGTATGGATGCCAGTAACGTCGTAAGCGAGCCGTTGTTTCCGCCATGGAGAGTTTCCCGGCATAGAGCTGCCTTCCTCCGGAAACCACCACCGGGATACTTCCAAGGCCCGCACGTCCGCGGGCGGAGGGGCTGAGCGCTTCTCCCTCTGCTCCGGCGATCATGGCCGGATCGAGATCGAGTGAGGCTCTGTTCACATCGCAGAAGACCCTGGGAAACGTAGCAGAAAGCAGGGTTGCCCCATGATCTGGCGCAGAAGCGACCAGAGTATCGACGTGAAAGTCTTCCCCACTGCGCAGCACTTCAAGCGGCAATCTGACCTGGGCAAGAAAGCTGGAAGAATAATCGCGGCCTGAATGGGGTGACGAGATGATGAGCGGTATAGATTCGCCGGATGGGCGCACAACAGTTACGGGCGGATTCGCACGGAAACCGACAGACGTATCTTCTTCTCTGGCGTTGAAAGAATCGCTGAAAACAGCGCCTGATTGGTCCAGCATAAGCACTCAGAACAAGGGATTATTGAGGTCGTTCTGACAGGTTACACTATTTTTTCCACATGGGCTTGCCTTCTTCGCAGAGCTCTTTTAAAAGCCCGCTTACCGGACAGATGGGCGCATAGCTCAGCGGTAGAGCACTACCTTGACATGGTAGGGGTCACAGGTTCAATCCCTGTTGCGCCCACCATCTGCTCCGGCAGAAAACCAATGGTTTTCTGAGACTTATGCTTTGGATTATCGTTCTTTGCAGTTAAGTCTGGCACGCTGTTAGCACGCATATTGAAATTTATCATAAATCGGACTGATATCCGATTGGTGATGCTCGTCAGGCAGCCCCACACGCATGCAACTGGCGTGAACAGGGCATTCTCTATGCCTAATGTGCAGCAACGTAAGCATTTCAAGCTATTGTGGCGCGGCAAAGCGCATAAGGCACGATTTCAGGCTATAATCTTGCTACGCTCGCAATACGATTGAAAAATCAGCTTGTTCTGCATAAATCAGAAAAGGCTTAAGGCTTACCTTTAATCCATATTTCCAAAAACTCATGTAATCCATCTATTTGATTCGTGCCTTTTCGCTGTAACACTTAAAATATCGAAATAAAAAGAAACCAAATGCATAGTTGGTAATATTCCCTAAAAGCAAAGCGTTCGATCGCTGTATTATCGCTCTTGTGACGAGCGTAGCAGCCCACCAGATATCAGGTCGATATCAGCTCAGAAAACAGGTATCTATTCCCTACTGAATCAACATTATGCCTGTAACCGGTAGCTCATTGCACGACAGACCCTGTTCGGACAGCCTGCCCTGAGGACTGCTTGACGAACCCATATAAAATGCTCTTAAACCAGTCATCAGTTCAGAGAAGGTGGGAGGATGGCACCTTGTCCTACCCTGCCAAAGGATTTTGGCCAGGAGGCTTCATTGTGTTAAGCCTGTTTTGTAATGCCATATCCCAGCTTTGAGCCGTCCAATGAATGCTTTAATAAAAACTGGCAAGAAGTTGAGCTTTTTCATGTGGAACGGAATATTACACCGACAATCTAGGAATCACGATCAGAGCCAGAATAACAAAAACCTGTTTCCCAGAGGCTGAAACACTACAATTACATCGAGATCAAGCCTGACACTCTGGTCCGGCTGGTGACCGTAATTATACCTCACAGCACAGAACTGGAATTAAAATGCAAGTCGACAAAAAATATTACCAAGTAATACCAAAGAAATCAATTGGTGAAAAGCTTACGGTATATGCCCGAGACAAGATCTATAGTGATTTTGTTTCCAAATGCTCTCCATCAGCGTCAAGTAAAATACTTGATTTTGGAGTGTCCGACGTACTCGGAGATGCCGCTAACGTACTGGAAAGGAAGTATCCTTACCCAGAAAACATTACAGCTGTAGGCTTGGGCGATGGAAAAGAGTTCCGTGAGGAATTTTCTTCCATGACCTATGTTCAGATCATTCCCAATGCCCGCCTGCCATTTGAAGATAAATCCTTCGACGTTGTGCTATCAAACGCCGTGCTTGAGCATGTCGGATCTCCAGCAAATCAGAGATACTTCATTCAGGAAGCTGCACGCGTAGGGAAGCAGGTTTTCCTGACAGTTCCCAACAAGTTTTTTCCAATAGAACATCACACCTCCATTCCTTTTCTTCATTGGTTCCCACATACATTTAAATTTGTATGTAATGCGGTGAACAAATCTCAATGGGCAGATGATGATCATTTGATTCTGATTTCCCGCTCTTATCTGGAATCCTTGATCCCAGCAGGTTTAAATTATCGTATATTTTATACCGGGATAAATCTTGGACCGTTCAGTTCCAATATCTGCCTGCACATATATTAAATCGATATTATGCAAAAATTCATTTCTTATAGATTTTTCAAATTTTTTGTCTGTGGAGTACTGTCGACTTTACTCTATGTTATTTCATCATTCTATTTATATAAACTGCATGTAGACCAGGAAATTTCCAGCTGCCTGTCTGTTCTTTCTTCGGGCTTGTTTTCATACATTGTAAACACAACTTGGACATTTAACGACAGAATGTCCAAGAAAAGCTTTTTTAAATTCTATGTTGTGACTTTTTTTACATCCATATTATCGTCTGTTGAAGTGTATTTCGCCAAAACTCTCAATGCAAACTACTGGGAATGCATCGGCCTAGTTGTTATCACGATGCCACTTTTATCATTCTCAATCCATAGACTTTGGACATACTCACACCAGACTACCCAGTGTGATCTGTTATCATAACTCGTCTCTTCTACGACTTGTCTTTTCGACCCTACGTCCGACGGTTTTGATCGATTTCATTGTTCTGAACAAATCGCTCGATTCAATCCAAGGATTGTGAAAACAAGCTAAACCAATGCAAGAAAGATTGATTCCAGTTCGTCATCATACATTGCATTACGCCTGATAGAGTCGACAAACAAAAGATTGTCTGCGGGAGTGCGTCCGGCAAGAGAATCGTCTTTGATGCTTTAGAAATGGATGTTTGCAAGATATCGCAGATCATTCACTGCTCCCATGCTCCGTCGCGAGACCTCCATTTAAAGGGAGCGAGACAAACCTATACCGTGCAAGTCCGATGCCCTGTTTAGACGCCAGCATGCTGTCTAGGCATCCGCAAATTTCGGCAAAAGATCAGCCTGAAACATGTCTGAGCAGATTTTTTATCGACAGGAAACCTGACCGTTTAGAGGTATTATCGTGGTCCAGCCAACGTCGAAAAGCAGGACCAGCAAAACCAGTCCTGCCCGGTAAAAGATCGAAGCCTCAGGCCTCGTCTTCATCCTCATCGTCTTCCTCGTCATCTTCGATGACAACGGCGACGGTGATTTCGACGCTCTCGTCTTCAGCCTGAAGCTTGTCGGCCGTGTCTTCCGCCACGTCCTCATCTTCGTACAGCATGGCTTCGTTGGGATCGTCGGTCCACTTTGTCTCAGGGTTCCAGAAGGAGAGATCTCCGTTCTCGGCCTCGCGCTGGATCAGAAAGCCGACAACGACTTCGTCATCAAGATTGATTTCGTCTTCACTCATGGGGCAGCCCTTTCGTTGCTCCGTTTGATACCCGAGGCATCGCACATTGTGTGGGTCAGCATAAGGGGCTGTCTGCCTGACTGCGATGATATTTTTACTGCATGCGCGGAAATTATCGAAAGATCGGCTATAATATAACCAGTCAAGCGCGGGTTTACACTGCTTACAGCTTGCAGTTGTCGCGCTGGCAGGTGATGCTTGCGCCAAGTGGTATGCCTGCGTCATCAAAGGAGAAACCGGTGCGCCGGAAACGGAGTGTAAGCGAGGAAGAGCAGGCGCTATGGACGTCCTTCGTCCGTGGCGTGAAGCCGCTTACCTTCGGTGGACGCTCCTCCGGGCTTCCCTCGGAACCACGTCCGCCTGCGCCAGACAGGGCGTTACCCGCCCGGCGTAATGCGGAAGGTGGGCTGCAACCTGATCAACCCATGCGTGGCGCATCTGTACAACCAGATCTTGTCGCAATCCGACAGACGCACATCCGTTCCGCTGCCTTCATGACGGCAGGGGAAATCGCTGTTGCAAATCATCTGCGCGGAAAGGCTGCGAAGAGAAAATCAGCCAATACACCGGCACAGATCGGTGCCCGACAGGCTGGGCTGGATACCGGAAGCTGGAAACGGCTCTCAAAAGGACACACACCGGTTGAACGTAAACTCGATCTGCACGGCATGACGGCTCAGGCCGCTTTCATGCGCCTGCATGAGTTTCTCTTTGCAGCCTACAGCCAGGGCATCCGGTGTGTTGAGATCGTGACCGGACTTGGCTCCGGGCCTGAAGGAGGGGTCCTGCGACGTGAACTGCCTTTCTGGCTTGGCCGGGATGATCTGGGCCGCATGATTCTGGCCGTCACGCACACGCATGAAGCCAACCGGGGAGCCGTGCGTATCTTGATCAGAAAGCGTCGTCAGCCTCAGTCAAAAGGACGCTAACCTCTGCGGGGACTAGCCCGTCTGTCACTCGCCACTCTGCGCCAGCATGTGATAGGGCACGACCCCCCTCTCCTCTCCACCCGCATCTATCTGAAAACCTGCCGCAGGGATGGCGCGATGGCGACAATCCGTGCGGATGCAGGCCCGACATCCCGGACCGATCGGAATGATCGTGCGTTCATCCGTGAGATCGAGACCGGCAGCATAAACCAGCTCGGCAGCATGAGCGACTGAACATCCCAGCACGATCGCCACCCGTCTTGGACGATCGAAGTAGGATACGCCGGCATGACCGACTGTACGCGCGACATTCAGAAATACGGCATCGTCTGTCGTCTGTGAGACCTGCACCTGCAGTTCTCCGGGTGTCGCAAAGGCGCGGAAGACGTTCCACAGTGAACAGAGGCCGCCAAAACGAGGAAGGCTGAATCGTGTGGCGCTGTAACTTTTAAGAATATTTCCAGCGATATCCGTCTTGATAAAGTAAAAAGGCAGCCCTTCCTGTCCCGGCCGTTGCAGGGTCGAGAGACGATGACAGACCTGCTCGAAACTGACCCCGAACTGACGTTGCAACTGGTCAAGATCATGCGATTTCGTGCGGGCAGACTGCCGAAAACGTGTGTAGGGCAGCAGTAGCGCGCCAGCGAAGTAATTGCTCATACCGACATGGGCCAGGTCACGGGCATCGGAAGAGGTCAGGCCGGACCGTTTCACAGCCCGATCCAGCAGACGTCCGTAACCAAGACGTCCCACCACCTGCGCCATACAGAACACGCTGCTTTCCGACGGCACGCCATCCGCCATGAGCAGACGCCGTCCCCGCTTGTCGAAACGCCAGATGACCGACCGGCTGTCCAGAGTGCTGTCGGTCAGGGTTTTGACGCCATGATGGTCGCGCAGATAGCGTTCGAGATTGGCGGCCAGAAGACCTTCCGAAAAATCAAGTGTTTCGTAAAGCTCTTCGGCTGCACGATCGATTTCATCAAAGTAGTTCCGCTCACGCTGCACCCAGTCCCCCACGGCCTCGTAGGGCGAGACTGTTGTCATCGGCTCCGCCATCACCGGCGAACCGGATGTGTCAATGTGAGGGGCGGAAAGGCCGTTTCCCGAAAGAGACAAAGCCTGATGCGGAATTTCCGTATCACTCCGTTCCCGAACAATGGTCCGGTAGGCCCGATAAAGCGTCACAAACCGGTCAGCCAGTGCGGGCGCTGATCTGACGGCTGCCTGAAGTTCCGCCGGGCGAAGGGAAGCAGACTTGAACAGTGGATCGCCAAGAATTTCTCGCAGGGCCTGAATCTGCCGGATTTCGTCACTGTCGCCAAAATAGGCGGGTGACACATCGAACAGGTTGCAAAGTTTTAACATCAGTGGGGATGGAATGGGCCGCTGATCATTTTCAATCTGATTCAGATAGCTTGGAGACAGGCCAAGATCCTTCGCCAGATCCTGCTGTGTTTTTCTTATCCTGCCACGCAACTCCCGAATACGTGATCCCGCGAAGACCTTGCTGACACGTTTCGTCACCTTCGCATCCTTTGCAAAAACAGCTTCTTTTTATCGCTTCAATTCGCTTCGTTCACCATAGCTGAAATTCGCGCTTAAGCCATACTCACCTCAGTTTTCGTGAATGAGGCTGACATGCAAACCTACGACATCAAGGTTCACCCCGAGAAAGATCGCCTGCCCCGCGAACAGCAACTCGCATGGCATATTGCCGAAGTGGCGGCCGACCCGGTGGAAATCGAAGCCCCTGTCACTGAGATGATCATCAATCGCGTGATTGATAACGCGTCGGTTGCCATCGCGTCGGTTAATCGCCACTCCGTTATGAGCGCACGGGCTGAGGCGCTGGCGCATCAGCGTCCGGGTGGCGCGACCGTTTTCGGCTGTGGACCGGACGTTCGAGTCCACGCCGAGTGGGCTGCGTGGGCCAATGGGACAGCCGTCCGCGAGCTCGACTTCCACGACACGTTCCTTGCCGCCGAGTATTCGCATCCCGGCGACAACATCCCCGGTATCCTCGCTGTGGCTCAGCAGTGCCAGCGTTCCGGCAAGGATCTGATCCGCGGCATCGCCACGGGCTACGAAATCCAGATCGACCTTGTGCGCGGCATCTGCCTGCACAAGCACAAGATCGACCATGTGGCGCATCTTGGTCCGTCCGTGGCAGCTGGTATCGGCACACTGCTCGGTCTGCCGACAGAGACGATTTATCAGTCGATCCAGCATGCGCTGCACGTGACCACCGCCACGCGCCAGAGCCGCAAGGGCGAGATTTCCTCTTGGAAAGCATACGCGCCGTCCCATGCGGGCAAGATGGCGGTTGAATCCGTTGATCGCGCCATGCTGGGCGAAACGTCGCCAAGCCCGATCTATGAGGGCGAGGACGGTGTGATCGCGTGGATGCTGGACGGCAAGGACGCGCACTACATCGTGCGTCTCCCCGAGCATGGTGAAGCCAAACGGGCGATCCTCGACAGCTACACGAAAGAACACTCCGCCGAATATCAGAGTCAGGCCCTCATCGACCTTGCCTTCAAGCTGGGCAAGCAGGTGAAAAACTGGGACGATGTGAAGGATGTTCTGATCGAGACCAGCCATCACACGCACTATGTGATCGGCACCGGCTCGAACGACCCGCAGAAGTTCGATCCGAAAGCATCGCGTGAAACGCTCGATCATTCGATCATGTATATCGTTGCGGTCGCGCTTCAGGATGGCTCGTGGCACCACGTCCATTCCTACTCACCGGAGCGCGCCAACCGTGCCGATACTGTGCGTCTGTGGCAGAAGATTCACACGATCGAGCGTCCGGAATGGACGGAGCGTTATCACTCCATCGATCCGAACGTGAAGGCTTTCGGTGGTCGTATCACCATCACGATGAATGATGGGTCCGTTATCTCCGACGAACTGGCGGTCGCCAATGCCCATCCGCTCGGGGCCACACCGTGGACGCGTCCGGACTACATCAAAAAGTTCCGTACGCTGACTGACGGCATCATCACCCCGCAGGAAGCTGACCGGTTCCTTCAAGTCGCCCAGCGCCTTCCCGAACTCTCGGCGAAAGAGCTTTGCGAGCTGGAAATCACGCTTCCAGCCGGTGAACTCAGGAAGAATCCGAAAGTCGGCATTTTCGGTTTCGGCCAGTAACACGCAGCGACACAGGAAGACGGCTTCAGACTCATGAAGCCGTCCGCAGCAGACGACAGAACAAGAAAGAGGAGACGCAGACCATGACGCAAACCTCTCACGAAAAACGTCCGAAAAAGTCGGTTGCCCTGTCAGGCGTCACGGCTGGGACAACCGCCCTGTGCACGGTCGGCCACAGCGGCAACGATCTGCATTACCGTGGCTATGACATCAAGGATCTGGCCGAGAACTGTGAATATGAGGAGGTCGCTCACCTGCTCATTCACGGGCATCTCCCCGATCCTTCCGAATTGGCCGAATACAAGGAAAACCTGCGCTCGATGCGTGGCCTGCCCGAGCAGGTGAAACGGGTTCTGGAGCAGGTTCCGGCCGCCACACATCCGATGGATGTCATGCGTACCGGCCTGTCCGCGCTGGGATGCGTGCTGCCGGAGCGACGGGACCAGAACCCTGTCGGGGCGCGAGAAATTGCGGACCGTTGCGTCGCGTCTCTTGGGTCGATCCTGCTCTACTGGTATCACTACGCTACCAACGGGCGTCGGATTGAGGTCGAGACGGACGACGACACGGTGGGTGGTCATTTCCTCCATCTCCTGCACGGCAAGGAGCCGTCAGCGGAATGGGTGAAGGCCATGCACGTATCGCTCATTCTTTACGCAGAACATGAGTTCAATGCGTCAACTTTCACCTGTCGCGTGATCGCAGGCACGGGTTCCGACATGTATTCCGCGCTGTGCGGCGGTATCGGCGCTCTGCGTGGTCCGAAACATGGCGGCGCGAACGAAGTGGCGCTCGAAATCCAGCAGCGTTACCAGACGCCGGACGAAGCCGAAGCCGATATCCGCAGGCGTGTGGACAACCGTGAGGTGGTCATCGGCTTCGGACATCCGGTTTATACAATCGCTGATCCACGCAACGAGATTATCAAGCGAACGGCCTACGCGCTGTCGCGCAAGAACGGCTCGATGCGCCTCTACAATGTGGCGGAGCGCATTGAATCGGTCATGGCGGACACCAAGAAGATGTTCCCCAACCTCGATTGGTTCAGTGCCGTTTCCTACAACATGATGCGCATCCCGACCGCGATGTTCACGCCCATCTTCGTCATCGCCCGTTCCGCCGGATGGAGCGCGCATGTGATCGAGCAGCGCGAGAACGGCAAGATCATCCGCCCCTCCGCCGAATATGTCGGACCGGAAGACCGGGCTTTCGTTCATATCCATAACCGTAGCGTGCAGGAGAAAGCAGCATGACCTATCTGGTCGGCGCGGAAGCCCCTTCGGAATCAGCAGGCAGCCGGTTTCGCAAACTCCTCGATGCTCCCGGCATCCTTCAACTGCCGGGCGCTCATAACGGTCAGGCCGCGCTTCAGGCGAAGGATGCCGGCTTTCAGGCGCTCTATCTTTCGGGTGCTGCCATGACAGCCAGCATGGGGCTGCCGGATCTGGGGATCATCACCATCGATCAGGTGGAGTTCTTCATCCGTCAGATCGTCCGTTCCTCGGCCCTGCCGCTTCTTGTCGATGGTGACACGGGATATGGCGAAACCCTCAACGTGATGAACATGGTTCGGGCGTTCGAGGAGTCCGGTGCGGGTGCACTGCATCTGGAGGACCAGCTTCTCCCGAAGAAGTGCGGGCATCTGAACGACAAGAAGCTCGCCAGCGCGGATGAGATGGCCATGAAGGTCAGCGCCGCCCGTCGGGCGCGCCGTGATCTGGTCATTGTGGCCCGGACGGATGCGGCTGCCAGCGAAGGTATTGATGGCGCTGTTGCTCGTGCGAAGAAATACATCGAAGCCGGTGCGGACGCGATCTTTCCGGAAGCGCTGACCAACGCCGAGATGTTCCGCGAGTTCGCACGACGGATGCCGGGTGTGAAGCTGCTGGCCAACATGACCGAGTTCGGACGCACGCCGTTCTACACGGCGAAGGAGTTCGAGGAGATGGGCTACAGCATGATCATCTGGCCGGTCAGTTCGCTACGTGCCGCCAACAAGGCGCAGGCCGATCTGTACGCCACCATCGCTCGTGACGGCAGCACGGAGGCCATGCTTCCCCGGATGCAGACGCGGGAGGAATTGTACAGGACGCTGCGTTATCATGAATATGAAGCGCTGGACCGCAGTATTGTGGAAACCGTGCTGCCGACCATAGCGGCCTGAGTTTTTACCTGAGCAGATCACACTCAAATCCAAGGTCACACCCGGGCGATTTAACATCGCCCGTTTCCATTCAGGAGAAGAACAGGTGTCCACACCCCAGACCGATCTCGCCATTTGGGATATTGAAAGCGTTGATCCGGCCAAGGCGTTGCAGATCAGGGCGATGCGTGAGCAGGTGCAGGCTGATCCTGAAACATTCTGGCTGGAACAGGCAAAACGTCTTGAGTGGGAGCGTTTCCCCTCTGTCGGAAACCGTTCGACATTTGAAGATGAAGTATCCATCCGCTGGTATGAGGACGGCAAGCTCAATGTCTCGGTCAACTGCCTGGACCGTCATCTGAAGGAGCGTGGAGACCAGACCGCCCTGATCTGGCAGGGCAACGATCCGGGCGTGTCGCGTCAGCTTACCTTCCGCGAACTGCACGCCGAAGTCTGCCGCGTCGCCAATGCCCTGAAAAGTCTGGGCGTGAAGCGCGGTGATCGCGTGGCGATTCATCTGCCCATGACCGTCGAGGTAGTGGCCTGCATGCTGGCCTGCGCCCGCATCGGCGCTGTGCATGTCGTGCTGTTCGGCGGGTTCTCGCCGGAAGGGATTGGCGAGCGTCTGATCGACAGTGGAGCGGTGGCTGTCATTACCTGCGATGCGGCCAAACGGGGTGCAAAAACCATTCCGCACAAGGCGGTCATTGACGCCGCATTGAGGCATACTGGCTCCATCGGCAGTGTGAAGAACGTTATCGTCGTGAATGTCAGTGACACCAGCGCTCCCATGACGGCGGGACGGGACCACGATTACGCAGAACTGGTGGCCGGACAGTCCGATGTCTGCGAACCCGAGATCATGAATGCGGAAGATGTGTTCTTCCTGCTTTACACGTCCGGCAGCACGGGAAAACCGAAAGCAATTGTGCATACAACGGGCGGTTACCTCGTCTGGGCGGCCTATACTGTGGACGTCACTTTCCCGGCGGAACGGGGCACGACGCACTGGTGCACGGCCGATGTGGCGTGGATCACGGGGCATACGTTCGTGGTGTATGGACCGCTGGCCAACGGCTCAACGACCCTGCTGTTTGAAGGACTGATGGGATGGCCACAGGCTGGGCGTTGGTGGGACATTATCGACCGTTTCAATGTGTCGAGTTTCTTCACTGCCCCTACCGCCATCCGTGCGCTGATGCGGGATGGCGACGACCTGCCGCGCCAGTATTCCCTTGCGTCTCTTCGCCGGCTGGCTTCGGCGGGTGAACCGATCAGCCCGGATGCGTGGCTATGGTATTATGAAGTAATCGGGCAGAAGAAATGTCCGGTCATCGATATGTGGTGGCAGACGGAAACCGCTGGGCCGATGCTGAGCGCCATCGCTGGAGCGCAGAAGCTGAAACCCGGCTGGGCGACGACTGGCATTCCGGGGATTTTTCCTTCTCTCACCAATGAGAAAGGCGAAATCATCGAGAACAGGGAAGCGGAAGGTTGTCTGTGCTTCGATGAGTCCTGGCCCGGTCAGACGCGGTCCATCTGGGGCGACCACAAGCGGTTTCGGGAAACCTATTTTACCTTCAGCAAAGGTCGGTATTTTTCAGGTGACGGCGCGCGCCGGGATGCTGATGGCAACCTCATGATTACGGGTCGAATGGACGATGTGATCAACGTGTCAGGTCACCGTATCGGCACGGCTGAGATTGAGGATGCTGTCGCGACTGATCATTCTGTTGCCGAGGCGGCGGCTGTCGGCATCAATCATGATCTGAAAGGTCAGGGTATTGTGGTGTTTGTTGTGGCGCGTAACACCAAGACGCTGCCCTCCGAAGCGCATCTGAGCAAGGTAATCTGTGAGCGAGTGGGCCGCTATGCCGCACCGGAAAAGGTTTACCTTGTTTCCGAACTTCCCAAGACGCGCTCAGGAAAGATTGTCCGCCGCCTGCTGCGCAAGATTGCTTCCAACGAGACGGATAGTCTGGGCGATCTGTCGTCGCTGGCGGATACATCTGTTGTGCCAGCGTTGATCGCGCTTGTGCAGAAACAGCTTTTGATTGCGTAAGGAAAAGTTGTTTCCACGATCTGCTGCGCAAGACAGGAAATCTCCCGGATTCAGTCCGGGAGATTTTATCTTGCACGATATGCAGGCTGGATCTTCATCATTTCTTCATATTTTGGGATATTTTAGAGGTAATTTACTGTCCCCAAAACCGCTCCGAGTGGATGCATATCCAATACTATAACGATTCAATTGAATAGATTTTTTTAATCCATACAGGCCACGCACCACATTAAAAAATCTTCTCTTTAACTATGCACAGATAATAAAACCAAACAATCTCAAGTATATTTTCAACATGGAAAGAAGTTACTCTAATTCTCTCAGGGTTTCCCTTCGTTACAGAGGATTTTACTTTGCGTTAATTGGTTTTGGCTGAAGATGAGAGAGTTTCCACACAGGGAGTCCAATCCATGTCCTCTTCAATCTCTTCCATCGGCGGCTCTTCAATCGCAAGCCTTTTCAATACGTCATCTTCGTCTGACGCAAGCTCAAGCTCTTCGACTTCTTCGACGTCGTCTACATCTTCTGCTGACACCACAACCGAGACCACCAACAGCGATGGAACAATCACTGTCACGGTTACCGATTCAAGTGGAAATATTGTCTCCCAGACGACCGAAGGAACGCCACGCAGTTCAACTGCTTCCAGTGATGATGGCCTTGATACTTACGCCTGATCTGGTATTGAAATAATCACTTTAATTCGAAAACGAAGCCGACAGAAAAGTTGCCCGGACAGGCCGGGCAACTCTTTAGCTTCTGATCATCACTCATTCTCTGAAAACAGACCCATCTTCAGAACCCTGACCAGAAGGCCGATATCAGGAGTTGTGAATGATGCTGTTCAGAACATCATTGAACGAGCCACCGAACCAGCCACCATTGGCGATTGGGAATGAAGGCGTGCCACAGCCACAGTTGTTTGATGGCGGCGGAGGCGGAGGAGGGGCATAACCGCAGCTGTTACCGCCCCAATTGTTACCCCAGCTCTCATGACCTGTCAGAACACCCAGAGCGAAGCTACCCAGCAGCAGATAGCATCCACCTGAAACTTCAGTCATTTCACTGACGTTCAGTTCACGCATTTTTCTCTCCAATTCAAATTTCTCGAGCGCTCGGAAAAACAAAAGCATCAAAAAGTAACAAACGTCAATAAAGCATTAATGTGCATTTAATATACATATTTTTACAAGAAAAATCATTTCTTATTAGTAATAATATGACATATATCCTGCAGTTTGCTCGTCATTTAGGAGCAGGATCTGTTAATTTATTGAAGTGAGCGTGTTATTGTGATTCACAGGTTTACCGATGGAGGGTGAACCTGTGAGTGACGTGTTTTTTCTGTCTGGGCACCAGATGGAACGGATCAGGCAATTACTCGCAGGGCGGAACATCACTGCCTGTATCCCGTCGAAGAAAAACCGGAAATCAAGGCCATCTTACGACTGGCATCTGTGTAAAAGGCGTCACCAGATACGACAGATGCGCTTATACGTTCAAGTCCGATATCCACATCAAAGCAACCGTCTTCTGGCTCAAGGAATGAGACCTGAGTCTGGAGGCTGTTTGGAAAGGAGCCGAGAAGATTTACGCCCATGATGACGAGGTCCAGATTAAGCCATCCTGTCCCGGATCATGTGCGCACCCTCGCTAGCAGAGATGTGGTCGAATGTCCGGAGATAGTCTGAAACAGGAAATACCTTGGGTGTGTCGTGAGTTCTCACTCTGTGGCATGAGGTTTGTACATCGGCTTGATCTGTGATGTTTTCTCTCTTCTTTTAGGGAGAGTGTGAATGCATCGGTATGGTCTGAGTGACAACCAGTGGGAGTGGATACAGGTTTTTCCGACATCTAGCGGCTGACCACGCAATGCGATCAATCAATTCAAATCCGCCTTATCTTGCTGCCGTCCTTCTACCCATAACAGCCTCAATCCTTTTCCCCTTCTCCGCCCCGTGCTAACCGCGCTGCATGCAGGACGGATCCGCATCCTCTTCTTTCTCCAGAGAAGGTTTCTCTGCTCTGGGGCAGCAGATTCTTGAGAAAGCCATTCGTGGCTGGCTCGGCTTCGCCTTGCGTACGACACGCTGGCATTTCGAGGCCACGCCGGAAGCCAGAGCCCTTCTGTTGCATGAACGCGGAGACGGGACACAGCCGGGGCTACTCGTCGCTTTCTGGCATGAGGCGCTCGCTCTTTCTCCGGCGCTCTGGTGGTGGACCGAGCCCCGCAATCCCTCCATGCGCCTGCACGTCCTGATCAGCCGCAACAGTGACGGCCGGCTGATTGCACGGATCGTCACGCCGTGGAGGATTCCCCCGATCCACGGTTCGTCCGACAAGAAGGGCAAGAACAAGGGAGGTGCCGCGGCCCTCCGTCAGATTCGTCAGGCTCTGGCGCAGGGCCATACCGTCGCCGTCATGCCCGATGGCCCCAAGGGACCACGTCGCGTCATACAGCCAGGCGTTCTCGCGCTGGCTGAAAAAACCGGCATCTCCATCCTGCCAGTCGGTGTGCAGTGCACGTGTTTGCATGCGCCCTCATGGGATCGGATGATCGTGCCGCTGCCGTTTGGGCGTGGACGTATCGTCTGTGGCGCACCTGTTTCCGTTGAACCGGGAAAGCGTGACGCAGCGGGCCAGACCTTGGCTCTTCGCCTGACGGCTGCGCAGGACGAAGCTGGAGCACAGACAGAAACCTACCCTGATACACTCGCCACCATGCCAGAGAGGGCAGTTGTGGAAGGGTCTGTTCGTGCGCCCACCATGCCGCAGCGTCCGAAACCCTCCAGTACACCTGCTCTCTGGTCGCTGCTGACCTCCCTGCTCGCTCCCGGTCTGATCGCGACGCTTCGCATACGGGTGCGTCGAGGCAAGGAAATTCGCGAGCGCACCAGAGAGCGCCTTGGCTTTACCGCGATGCGCCGTCCCGATGGACCACTCGTCTGGATGCATGCCGCCAGTGTTGGCGAAACCCTCTCCATCATTCTGGTTATTCAGGCCATTCTGGAAAAGCCTTCTGCTCCGACTGTTCTTGTCACAACCGGCACCGTCACCGCCTCCGCGACACTGGCACGAGAACTGCCGGAAGCCATGCACGCAGGACGGGTTCTACACAGCTTCGTCCCTCTCGATGTGCCACGATGGATCAAGCGCTTTCTGCGTCACTGGCGACCGGACGGACTTGTTCTGACGGAAAGCGAGTTGTGGCCGAACATGATAGCAGCCTGCAACGTGGCGAAATTGCCCGTCATGCTGGTGAACGGCCGCCTGTCCCGCTCGGCCCTGAAGGGATGGCGCAAACTGCCCCGCATGGCCGAGAGCATGATGACCGCACAGTCATGGATCGCAGCGCGCTCGCCGGAAGATGCCGCTCGTTTCAGGATGCTCGGTGCTTCAAACGTGTTCTGTGACGGCGATCTGAAAACTGCCGCCCCTCCCCTCGCTGCGGACACAGCCATACTGGACGCTGCTCGCAAGGCTATCGGTAAACGACCGGTATGGGTTGCGGCCTCCACGCATCCCGGTGAAGAAAAACAGATTCTCGAAGCTGCGAAAATTCTGCGGGCTTCCTACCCTGATCTTCTGACCATCATCGCGCCACGTCATCCGGACCGCGGCGCTGCCATTGCCACTGAGGTGAAGGAGGCTTTTTCTGGCTCAGGTCAACCGCCTCGCCGTTCGCAGGGCGAACTCCCAAACGAGGCAGATTCCGTCTGGATTGTCGATACGCTGGGTGAACTCGGCATCCTGTTCCGTCTGTCACGCATCGTTTTCATGGGAAACAGCCTGATCGCTCCTGACAGTCCGATAGAAGGCGGCGGACACAACCCGCTTGAACCGGCCCGACTGGGATGCGCGATCATGACGGGACCAGCGATCGACAATTTTGAAGAAACCTTTGCTGCTCTTGGTGAATCCGTTAGCGTGGTCCGCTCAGTGCAGGACCTTGCGAACACGGTCAAAGCCCTGCTCGACGAGCCTGCACGGGTAGCAGCGCTCGGTGAGGCAGGAGAGCGGATCGCAACACGTGACCAGAATCTGCCGTCCCGGCTGGCGGACCTCATCTGCCGGACCTGCAGCTACTCATGACCGGCTTCCTTCGCCTGAGCGCACCATCTTTCTGGTTTCGCCCTCCCGGACTCATCAGCACGCTTCTGAAACCCATTGCCACTATCGTTGGTTTAGTGGCCCAAAAGCGCAGGCAACGTACCGGCTGGCGCGCTCCGGTTCCGGTGCTTTGCGTCGGAAATCTTACGGTGGGAGGAACCGGAAAAACCACGACCGTGCTTGATCTTATCCATCGATTGCACCAGCGGGGCATCGTAGTGCACTGTCTGACACGCGGCTACCGGGGACAGGCCGTGAAGGGACCGACCCCGCTGCGTGTCGATCCGGCCCGTCATACCGCAACGGATGTCGGCGACGAACCCCTGCTTCTCGCCGCCGCAGCGCCCTGCTGGGTCAGTCCTGACCGTGCCGCATCAGCCCGCGCCGCTATTACGGCCGGAGCCACCTTTCTGATCATGGATGACGGTTTCCAGAATCCCTGTCTGCACAAGGACTTTTCCCTTATTCTGGTAGATGGCGCTGTCGGTTTTGGCAATCAGTGCGTATTGCCGGCCGGCCCCCTGCGCGAGCCTCTCATGACAGGATTGGCTGCTGCGAACGCTGTTGTCATCACGGGACAAGACACTTGTGGTGTTCGGAAAAGCCTTACAACCAAAGTCGATTATCCGATCCTGAAAGCGGCATTGCAGATGGAACGCTCCATCGTCTCTCTCCGTCAGCAGAAGGTCATTGCCTTCGCAGGGCTTGCCCGTCCTGACAAGTTCTTTGGCTGCCTCAGGGAAAATGACGTTATCCCAATAAAGTGCATTTCTTTTCCCGATCACCACGCCTTCACAGCCGCCGATCTTGCCCATCTATCCCGTCTCGCCGCACAGCATTCCGCTCTTCTGGTCACCACACCCAAGGACGCCGTACGACTTCCGGAATCTTTTCGCCAGAAAGTCAGAGTAGTGAATGTAGAGCTGGAATGGGCGGACATAGCCTCACTGGATCATATTCTCGACAGCCTGACGGAACGGATGCCACGACCATGACTTCAGCTTCCTCTTCCTCCACGACAGATAAAGGTCCGTCCGTACCGTTTCTGATGAAGTTGGAAGCTCTGGCCGCCCGTGGCGCTCTGCGGTTGCTGCGACAGATCCGTCCGGAGACTGCTTCCAATATCGGAGGCAAGCTATGCTCCGGCATTGGGCCGCTTCTGCCCGTCTCGAAAGTGGCCGACACCAACCTCCGTCTCGCCATGCCGGAACTGAACAAGGCCGAACGGAAGCGCATCATCAAAGGGGTTTGGGACAATCTCGGTCGCACCGTCGGGGAATTTCCACATATTGCGTCCCTGAAGGAAGACACTTCGGCAGGACCGGGCTTTGAAGTCACCGGCAAAGAGCATCTGCTGGCGGTGGCCAAGAGTGGCGGACCGGTCCTGTTCGTCTCGGGTCATATCGGCAACTGGGAAATGCTTCCTCCCGGTGTCGCCAAATACGGTGCCGGTTTTGCCTCCTTCTACCGTGCGGCGGCCAATCCTCTGGTGGACCGGATGATTCGTGACCTACGCGACGCTGCGATGCAGGACCCGCTTCCCCTGTTTGCAAAGGGCGCGAAAGGGGCCAAAGACGCGCTGCGATGGGTGGCGACCGGCCATAGGCTGGGCATGCTGGTCGATCAGAAAATGAATGACGGCATTGAGGCACGTTTCTTCAGCCGCCCCGCCATGACCGCGCCAGCTCTGGCGGCCATGGCACTGAAATTCCGCTGTCCGGTTATTCCGGGGCATGTGCAACGCCTCGGACCAGCGCGCCTGCGGATCGTGGTGGAACCGCCAATGACCCTCCCTGACACCGGCAACCGACAGAATGATGTCGCCGCCTTCACCCAGGCCATCAATGACAGGCTGGAAACATGGATCCGGGCCAGACCCGAGAGCTGGCTTTGGTTGCACCGGCGCTGGCCCAAAGAGCTTTACAGGGCGTCGAATCAATACAAGTGACACGACGATTCTGACCGAAAACACATCTTTTCGCCTACAAAACGATCTCTTTTTGAATGTTATGCACATTTTATATGCATTTTTTGTCCAAAATTGATCAATTTTTATGCTTAATTTTTGTCACATCTTATGTTTCTGTATCTTTTTGATCACAGTTTTCTCGATCTGCCTCTTCTGGAAGCGCTTCCTTCTCTATTCGCACTGGCGAGGTGAGAGAGAAGCCCATACCGTTTGTTCAGAACGTAGAGGAGAGATCAGGGATGTCCCAGGCGATGCAGACCGACCAGTCAGTGTTCCCTTCGAATGTTATCCCATTCCGGATGGCCGTCATTCTGCCGCGCCATCGGGAATATCTCGCTCGCTGGCTTGAAGCCGGAAAGCGCATGGGCCTGTGTGATGCCGAGTTCTGTATCGACGATGAGGCCACTTTCGCAGATTCAGAGCAGGCGCTGATCTGGGTTCGTGAAAACGCCAGCCCGGCTTACGTTGTGCACCCGGAAGGCACGCACTGGGTTGTCGTTGACGCCCTGCGCGGCAATGTCCTCAGCCACGAAAGCTCTTTCGAAATGGCGCTCGACTTTATCCGCCCGGCCCTTCCCCTGCAGGGCTCTGTCGCAGCAGCCTGACTTCTGTTTCCTGCCGTATCTCGTAACTTTGACTCTCTGATGATGACAGGCAAAAGAAAATCTTCGCTGCCTCCTTCACCTGCAGAAGTTCGCTCTGTCCAAAACATATATCAGAATAATCTGTTCGAATCTCATATGACTGACGGATATCCATGATATCCGCCTGGGACAGAACGGGACTGCCAGTTCAACCTAAATCAACACACCGATTTCTTCCGGTTTTTCCATACGCAACGTATTCACATCTGCATTGACCGGATCACCACACCAAACCTGATAATCCGGCCTGACAAGGACACCAGGACTCAGTAATTGGCGGAAACCGAGAACAGGAAGCTTCTCCCAACGGCTGGAACGGCACGGTCACTGAACAGATTGGCATAGTTCAGGCGATTGGCGAGATTGTAGCCGTTCATGGCCACACGCCAGTGATTGTTCAGGAACGAGTGAGAAATCACAGCACTCCAGTCAAGGTTGGCGGGCACCCGGGCTGTATTGGCAGCATTCAGCCAGACGCCTTCACGCCATGTCGGACCACCGCCAAACATCAGGTTCCAGGGCTTTCCGGGTGCGACAGTGTAAGTCGTCCAGAGCGTCGCAGAGTTCTTCGGAACGTAGAGAACCTGCTTGCCCACATTGGCAGCTGTCGTGGACCATGTGGTTTCTGAATTATAATACGCATATGTGCCGATGAGCTGCCAGTTTTTCATGATTTCACCGGAGGCACTCAGCTCCACGCCCTGGTTCCGCTGACGATCACTGGACGCGATGACAGAACTGTTGCTGTCACTTCCCAGGATCGCGTTCGACTTCTCAAGCCGGAAAGCCGATACGGTAAATCCTACACGTCCGTGAAATGCATTATATTTAGCACCAACTTCATAAAGACGACTGCGCTCGGGATGCATCTTCGACCCATTGGCTGTCATCGGCTCGCTGCTGTTCGTCACATACAGTCCCAGAGGGGTCGTGGACTCTGACCAGTTGAAATACACCATGGCATTGTCAGTCGGCGTATACATCAGACTGACATTGGGATTGAACGTATCCTGCGACTGATGCAGCCGTGTATCGGCCAACGTCGCACCATCGGTCGCGGCATAATGGCTGTTCCAATGATCCCAACGGAAGCCGGCCTTGATCGAGAACCACGGCACAAGCCAGACCTGATCAGAGAAGAACGCACCCACGTCCGTTGCATCGCCTGTCTTGTACAGCTTCTGACCAACACCGTTCGGGATAGTCACAAGATTTCCTGCATACTGGCCCAGCCCACCAAGAAGTAGTCCGGGTTGATAAGCTGAAGGGTTCAACATGCTGGTCGTATCAGCAGCAGTACCATTCACCCCGTTGAAATTGTAGGCGTAGTTCTTGCGACGGTCATACACATGCATCACATCGACACCGGCGATAATCTGATGCCTGACAGAGCCTGTGTTGAATTTCGCCAGAGTGGACAGCACGTTCTGCACCGACCAGTCATCCTGCTGATAAGGCTCAGGACCGCCGAGATGACCACGCCTGTTGATCATCGCAGCCGATGGATCGGTAAAGAAATTTTTCGCACAGGTCGTATCACATCCGGGCTGCGATGCTGAATAATAACGACTGTACAGACCGCCTTTCAGATCATTGAAGACTGTGATGTGGTCGTTGAACTCGTGTTTGAACCGTGCCGTCAGCATATCAGTCGATGAATCATCCTGATCATACGTCGTGCCGTACCAGTTTTTGCGATTCAGACCATATTCCGTCGCGGGTTTTCCAATTGTAGCACCGGGCCGCGTAACAACCGGAACACCGTAATCCGGCATCCGGTTATCGCTCTGGTGAAAGTATTCAAGAGTAAAGGTCGTTTTGGTGCCAAGACCAAACCCTATGGATGGAGCCAGCCCCCAGCGATGTGAGTAAATATCGTTACGACCGACTTCATTATTTTCATTACCCATGCCGGTAATGCGGATAGCCGTATGCTCACCGATCTGCTGGTTCACATCGAGAGTGCCACGATAATAACTCGCAGAACCACCAGAAAAGCTGCCGCCGTAATTATTTCCCAGATGCGCAACCTTGGTGGTGACGTTAATGGCGCCGCCTGTCGTGCCGTTACCGAAGACTTCAGAAGAAGGACCCTTGATAACTGTGACATGGTCATAATCGAAGCTGTCACGGCTATAGACGCCAAAGTCGCGCAGACCGTTCTGATAAATGTCATTCTGGGCCTGAAATCCGCGAATCAGAAACTGATCCCCGCTCATACCCCCCTCACCTTCACCAACCGATGCCGTGATGCCCGGGACGTTCCGAAGCGCTTCTTCAAGGGATTTGACGTTCTGCTGTTCCATCAGAACTTTTGGCACAACATTAACCGTCTGCGGTGTGTGCAGAACATCCTGCGGCATGCGGCCAAACCCCATATCCTGGGTCAGTACGTTCATACTGCGACCATGCACCACAATACTTTCTGATTTCGAACCTGTTTCCAGGGTTTTCACACCCGTATTCACTGCATGGGCGTTCGTATTTGATGGAGTTGATACTCCGGCGGCAGGTGCGACAGAGGTCGTTTGAACCGCCACACCCTGTTTTGAAACAGGCTTCTGAACCGCCGTCCGGGCATGAGCATGACGCGCTTTCACTGTTCCGGCATCGGCAGTCTGCGGATGGAGAGCAGAACAGGCCAGAGTCAGTCCGGCAGTCAGCGGTGTCGGTCGTAGTGTATGGCGGATAAAACGATTCGTCATGATTTCTACATCTCGTGGCATAAGCTGGCACAGCTATGCCGTAAATGAGACTTACTCGCAATATCATCGACATAATCTTGATGTGCTGGTAATTACCGAGAGCCATTTCGACAGTTCAAAAGCTACGATCGGGTTTTGGGAGATCTTGATCTAATTGTTTGAAGAGAAACAAAAATTCAGACGCTGTCTCTAATGGCAATATAAAAAAAACCGCCTCGCAAAAAGATAGCGGGGCGGTTTGAATAGCTTTCAAAATATCCAAAGAAAACTGTGTCAGGATGCTCCAGGAACCGGTGCAACAGATTTCGGAGCAGGAAGAATACGGGAACCGCCGCCCGGCTGGATTTCAAAGATACCCAGTTTGCGCAAGGTCTGGCCGTTTCCGGTCAGCGTGAAAGCGCCATCGACCCCGGAAAAACCCTGAGGTTGCGTCAGCAGATCGACCGGATATCCTTTTCCACCCGTTGCTGAATAAACCGAATTCGCCAGACTGCCTGCATCATATGACAGATCTGCCAGCGGCTTGGGGACGCGGTGGTTCTGGATAGAAAACTGCTGCACGAAAAGCGTGCGGGCCGCTGGATCGGGTGCTGCATACCAGGCTCCTGCGACGGATCCCAGCTTTCCTGCGAAAGCACCCCACAGGCCAGGCCCCATAAGACGGACGTCACTGGTACGGACCTGATTGGCCTTGAGCGCATCAAGCACATTCTTCAGTGACAGTCCGGTGTCGGCCAGAAGCAGGGCGTCGAACGGAGGAGCGGACAGGGTCGGGGGGGAAGCGTCCGAAGATGTTGCGGCTGACGTCTGAGCCGAAGGAGAAGCCTTGGGGTCGCCCGGCGACTGGGCATCCGCCGTTCCGCTCGCTTTAGAGGCGGACGATAGCGCCGCCTCTAGATCATCAGGCAGATCCTGCGCAGGCCCGGTCGACTGACCGGAAGCTGTTGCGACACGGGTGTCATAGGCGCTCAGAGTAGCAAGTCCGCTTCTGATCGCCTCAGGCGTACCCACGTGATAGACAACCTGCGGATCAGCAAGGCTTGCTTCGCGGCAGGCGCGCACCAAGGCATCACCCATGGCGTGGCCCAAAGGTGTGTCGGGCAGGAAAGCCGCAAAGTGATGGCGACCTTCCATCTTTGCAGCGTCCACGAGACGCGAGACCTGTTGTTGCGGCGTAATACCAAACACCCAGACGCCGGGACGCGCCTGTGCCAGATCACTGGTGAAAGCGATAACCGGAATGCCTGCGCGCACAGCCATCGGGCCAATAGACGCCGTATCGACATTGGTCAGAGGCCCCAGAACGATACCGTCTCTGGACGTAATGGCCGCCTGCATGGCCTCTGTCGCACCACCGGCACCCGCCGTATCATGAACGTCGAGTTTAGGGAGCGGCAGAGTTCCAGTCTGCTTTGACAACGCCAGTTTTGCGGCGGCCAGCATTTCATTGCCAAGAACCCCGTTCGCACCGGTCAGAGGCAGCAACAGCCCGACATTCGGAGCCGAGGCTGTGGTATCGCTCCCGGCGAGCCCACCGGGTTCGCTGGTGCCACCGGAGCTACAGGCCGCAAGTGCCAGAAGCGCGACCCCGGAAAGGTGACGCGAAAGGGTTCGGCTGGTATGCCGCAGAATGCTGCGTGCTGTATCGCTCCTGCCGACCAGACGCCCCGTAGCACCACCGTTTGTTTTAGTGTCAGCCGCCTCTCGCGACAGGAACCTGCATGTCCGATTCATCGTCCGCCTCTTCATCTGAACGGTTGCCTGTCGGGCCACAGGCGGAGGGTTACCCTGATGATGCTCCTTCCCATAGCGAAGGAATGCCGCCACGTCATGTCCGGTCTGATGAAGAAGCTGATGCTGGGGAACCAGCGCCTCTGCACAAGGGCGGTCTTCTGACGCTGGTGGCCACGCCGATCGGCAATCTCGGCGATCTTTCTCCTCGCGCCGTTCAGGCCATGCGTTCAGCAGATCTGGTGCTTTGCGAGGACACCCGCGTAACGGCGCGTCTGTTCATAGAGCACAATATCAGCACGCACGCTGAACCGCTCCATGAACATAATGAACGCCAGAGAGTGCCGGGACTGATCGACCGCCTTCTGGCAGGGCAGCAGATCGCGCTTGTCTCCGATGCAGGGATGCCGCTCCTGTCCGATCCCGGATATCGTCTGGTACGTGCGGCGATAGATGCGGACATAACCATTACCGCTGTGCCGGGACCAAACGCCGCCCTGACGGGCCTCGTTCTCTCAGGTCTGCCCCCTCATCCCTTCCTGTTTGTCGGCTTTGCGCCACCACGGAGTACGGCCCGAAAGGAAAGTTTCGCCACCCTGCACGCAGCTGAAAGAGCAGGCCTGAAAGCCACCCTGATATGGCATGAAGCGCCTCATCGTCTGGCAGAAATGCTGAACGATCTGGGCGAAATTTTTGGCGAGGACCGCCCCGCTGTCGTTGCTCGGGAACTCACAAAGCGTTTTGAAGAAGCAAAGCGCGGCACACTGAGCACGCTGGCTTCATTTTACGCTGAAACGGCGGCCAGAGGCGAAATCACCGTTCTGATCGGACCGTTTGAGAAGACAGGGCAAGATGCCGATACGCTCGACAAGCAGCTTGAGACAGCACTGGCCAGCCAGTCAGTCAAGGATGCTGCTGCTCTTGTTGCAAAAGCAAACGGCCTGCCTAAAAAGACCGTTTACGCCCGTGCGCTTGAACTCATGGCCATGCGCCAGAAAAATACTGATTAGCTCCATTCTGCTGCGGAAAGGGCTGACATCCGCTCGTGGCCCGATTTACGCACCTTGAAGTTTGTGACCAGTTGCAACAGCTGGGACGAGCTCACTTCAAGCTGCTGACCGATCTTGATCGTGTTATGCAAAACAGAAGCGCTTCTTTTTGTATCCTGGGCAAGCCGCACCGTGTCCCGATTGATAGCATCAACGCGCGTTGCCTGCGTGGCTGACGCTTCTGCGATCTGACCAATCAGGCCACCGACACTCTCAACCGAGCTTCTGGTGTTGCCTATGGCGCTTCCCGCTGAGCCTGCCAGCTTCACGCCCTCTTCGACATCCCTGACACTCATGGAAACAAGAGTCTTGATCTGCTTGGCGGCATCGGCTGACCGCCCAGCCAGAGCACGCACTTCCTGTGCGACGACCCCAAACCCTTTCCCGGCATCACCCGCACGGGCTGCTTCCACCCCGGCATTCAGGGCCAGCAGATTGGTCTGCAGGGCAAGCTCATCAATCATGCCGATAATCTGGCTGATCTGCCCGGATGAATCAGAAATCTTTGTAATGGCGGCGGACGCATCAGAGACAATCTCCTGCCCTCTTTCAGCTTCCTTGCAGCAATCCTTGACCGCCGTATCCGCATGGACAGTCTGATCCGCCACGGCCTTTACCGAAACAGTCACTTCTTCAATTGTGTGCACAATGGTATCAAGACCACTGACCTGCACATTCATCTGTTGCGCAACATTGCGACTGGCTTCGCCCACGGCACGTCCGTCAGCCTCTACTTTTTCGGCCGTTTCCCGCACGGAAGAAATCAACCCACCGAGACCATTGAGCAGCTTCTCGAAAGCACTTCCCAGTCGCGGAGATTTTTCCTTCAGCTTCTCATCTACTGACAGAACGAGATTGCCTTCTGCGACCCGCTCAAGAGCTATCGCCAGCATTTCAAGAGCTTCTTCCTGCTCCTGCTTCGCCATTTTGCGCTGTTTTTCGAGTTCGTTAAGGGCCGACGTTACCGCCAGTTCCATATCCAGCATCGTCGCCTTGATCAGCAAACCGAGATCCTTGGCAAGCTTCTCTTCATTGCCTGTGATCCGGGGTTTACGACCAAAACCACCCCTCACCACCGTAGGCCAGTTCTCACGGACTACTGCTTCAACGATATGCTCAATAAGCAGGGAATTGCCCGCAATATACCATCGGGGGTCGAGCCCGATACGGGCGTGTGTAACCCCTATACGCTCCACATCCCGAAAGTAATCGGCGCCGAACCGGCCACTGACTATCTTCTTCCAGTGTTCATACTGCTTTGAGCTTGCGTCAGCCTTCTGCTCATCACTTGTGAAAAAATGGGCGACTTCAGGCGTTTCGCTGATCTTGAGGTAAAAATCATTCAGGGCTTGAGGAAGCACCCGGGAAATGGGCCCGACAAGTCCTTCCATCTGGTCAAGTTCAGCTTTTCCGAGACCAAGAAAGCGAAGTCTGCTGTCAATATCAAGAACTGTATGATCAATAGTCATGTAGCCTGCTCTCTCGGTTGCATAGTCGGCCAAACGCCAGCAGTAGCTATGGAATTCAGCATAGGATTTGCATTGAAATTCGTGGATAAATCTTTAATTTTCTTAGAGAATTCTTCCTGCGGCTTCATTTTAAAATAAAGACATTGAAAAAATTATATAAAATTCACGCTTTCGCGATCTGCTGACCTCAAGGCTTCATACATCGTTAGTCTGACCAAAACTGTTAGCGGAGTCAGATATGAACGACACATTTATGATGCACGATACGCCCATAGGCATTAACGCCACGGGGACCCGCGTCGAAACTGATTCAATGGGCAAGATAAAGGTGCCCGCCCAGCATTACTGGGGCGCGCAGACCCAGCGGAGCCTCGTACATTTCTCAATCGGCAGGGATATCATGCCGATTGAGCTTTGTCGGGCCTATGGAATCGTGAAAAAGGCAGCGGCGCTCGTTAATCTTGCTGATGGCAGGCTGCCAAAATGGAAAGCGGACGCCATCATTCGCGCGTCTGACGAAGTCACTGAAGGCAAGCTCGACAGCGAATTCCCTCTTTTCGTCTGGCAGACCGGTTCCGGCACCCAGACCAATATGAACGCCAATGAGGTCATCGCGAACCGGGCGATCCAGCTTCTCGGTGGAGAAATCGGCTCAAAAAAACCCGTTCATCCCAATGACGACGTGAATATGGGGCAGTCGAGCAATGACTCCTTTCCCACAACCATGCATGTCGTGACGCTGCTGGAAATCGAGAACACCCTTGTTCCGCAAATTGAAGAGCTGATTGCCGCCATCCGCAGCAAATCCGATCAGTGGATGGATGTCGTCAAGATTGGACGCACCCATCTTCAGGATGCCGTACCACTCACCGTTGGACAGGAATGGTCCGGCTGGGCACAGCAGCTCGAAGATGCTCTCGACGCCCTGAAAGCCTCCATTCCGGGACTGGCCCAGCTTGCGGCCGGAGGGACCGCCGTCGGCACGGGTCTGAATGCGCCACCGGGCTTCAGCAAGGCGATTGCCGCGAAAATTGCCGAACTGACCGGCAAACCCTTTATCACCGCCCCCAATAAATTCGCGGCGCTGGGTGGTCTGGACGCCATGGTGAGAGCATCCGCCGGTCTTCGCGGCCTTGCCGTAGCGTTAATGAAGATTGCCAATGATATGCGCTGGCTGGGATCAGGTCCGCGCTGCGGTCTGGGAGAACTTCATCTTCCGGAAAACGAGCCCGGCTCGTCCATCATGCCCGGCAAGGTCAATCCGACCCAATGCGAAGCGATGGTGATGATTGCCACGCAGGTCATGGGCAACGACACCGCCGTGGCTTTCGCTGGAGCGCAGGGCAATCTCGAACTCAATGTCATGAGACCGGTCATTGTTGCTAATGTGCTCCATGCCATTCGCATTCTGGCGGATGGATGCCACAATTTCCGTGTCTTCTCTGTTGAAGGTACCACGCTCGACAAGAAGAATCTCCAGAAATACATCGAAGACTCAGTCATGCTGGTGACGGCCCTCAGTCCTGCTGTCGGTTACGACAAGGCCGCCGCCATCGCCCACCGCGCCATGGAAAAAGGTGAGACCTTACGTGAGGCGGCGCTTGCCTCTGGTGTCGATGAAGAGACCTTCAACAAATACGTCGATCCGAAGAAGATGGTCGGCAAGGGACTGGCCGGAGCCTGAACGGCCTCCCCTCCCACACCGCAGAAACAATCTCAAAAATTAATATTTTTCCAATTCAGTCTATAAATTAATATTTATTGACTGAATTGGTGTTTGTTTTTTTAATTGATACGTATAAAATATGATATTTAGTATTTAAATTTATAAAAAATTTTTCCATATCAGATTTTTAATTCTCATTAACTCTTATATTCACTATAAAATTTCAAATTCTACGCGAATTTTAAATTTCTATATTCATACTCATTTCAAAAATTACAAATCCGTAATATCTCATTAGCAAACTAAATGTTGTATTGGTTTTACTAGATTACTGAAGGAAAAATTTCTTCGGGCAATCCAAGGGTAACAAAACAAGCAAAAGGCTGAGAGTTATCATGGTGCAAAATGCCACTGACTACTTCACGGGACAGACATCAACTGATTTTCTGGACCCGACAAACTGGGCCTCAGGCGAATTGCCGACGGATTATCATGAAATCAACATAACAGGGACAGAATCTGCTCCTGTTACGGCAGTCATTGGAAGCACTTACACCACTGAAGTTCCCAGCCTCACTATCGGCGATTACGGAACACTCAAGATCACCGCCTGCGACACCTCCTCTGCTACAGCAGCTCCTGTCTTTACAGCGACCGCCCTGCAGATTTTCGATACAGGCAGCCTTATTGTTGACACATCCTCTCCTGTTCAGCTGGGAATCAACGAGATTTCCGGAACCCTGACGATTGATGACAGCTCCAATGTCACGATCACGTCCGGTGGCCTTTCCGGCGACGGCACGGTCAATCTGAATCATTCCACGCTGGGTGCAGAAAGCGCTGGTGTCGTTCTCGACAATCTCATGACCGTCAACCTGACGGGGGGCAGCACTGTCTATACCCAGGGGAACGGAACAGGCGGTGTTATCAATTTCGACCCGTCAACGCAGAACATGGTTGTTCTGGATCAGAGCTATTCAACCGTAGACACTGTTTTCAACAATGTTTCCGAGAACTCTGAATTCGCCATCAACGGTACCAGTGGCATTGTTCCTGTGTCCGCCAGCTATTCCGCCAACAGCAACGGCAGCTATACGCTGACAATCGAGACCAGCAACGACCAGACCATCACCCTTGGCAACATCAACGTGGAAAACGGTTACACACCCGGATCTCTGACCGTGACGGAGGACAAGGCCGGTGATTATGTGATCGCCGACAGCAACCTGTCTTCCTCGATTGTCAGCGGATGGCCGCCGGGGCACGACCACAGCAGTTCCTGCGATGACAACACCGGCAGTGGTGGCAGCTGCAACAATGGTGGGACCGACCACCACCATGACGGCTGCACAATACCGACATGGTGGGATCACGGCTCCTGCTCCAACCCATCACCACTTCCCTGGAATGGTCAGGGCGACTGCTCCGGTCATACTTCTTCCTGTGATACGCACACAGACAACAACTTCTGGGACTGTGTTGCGAAGGATCATTACAGCGACTGCAAAACAGACTGGAGCAACTGGACCAACACCACCACTTCCACGGGTGGTTGCGGAAGTCAGATCGAGGATTGGCATGCTGGTAGCTGCACCGTAGCGGCTCATACATCGGACTGCACTCAGCAGACGCAATGGGCCGGCATATTCCCCCACTCCTGTGGCTGATAAAAAAGGGCGAAGAATAATCCCCGCCCCCATCTGACGCCTGCCTGAATTGAAAAAAGCGTCATGCCGCAAGGCATGGCGCTTCTTCAGGACTGGTCGTCTTTCTCAATCGGAAAGACGACCTTTTTTATTTCGCGTCAGACGCCTTGCCTTCCTCCGGCAGGGCATAAGCGATGACATAATCGCCAAGTTTCGTGCCGAACGAGCCATGTCCGCCTGCAGCCGTCACAATGAACTGACGGCCATTCTGCTCGTAGGTCATTGGTGTTGACTGCCCGCCAGCCGGCAGACGATCCTCCCAGAGCTGCTGTCCAGTCGTCATGTCGTAGGCGCGGATATAATAATCCGCCGTTGACGTCAGGAACGCCACGCCGCCTGCAGTCGCGATCGGTCCACCAAGCGACGGGATACCGACCTTGAAGCCGAACGGCAGAGGCGAACTGTCACGCGTGGTGCCGTTGCGGTGCATCCAGACAATCTTGTTCGTCTTGAGATCAATGCCTGCGACATACCCCCAGCCCGGCTGTTTGCAGGGCACGCCGAATGGCGACAGGAACGGGTTCAGCTCAACACCAAACGGTGTGCCATATTGTGGCTGAATACCGGTTTCCGTACCCGAAGGACCACCGCCCGTCGCCGGACTAGCCGGGTTACCGGGGCCGCGAGGCACCAGCTTCGAGACAAACGGAATGGCGATCGGGTTGGCGAAAGCGACCTGCCGGACAGGATCGACCGCAAGGCCACCCCACTCGAACATGCCGAGATTCCCCGGAAACACGAGCGTTCCCTGCGTGGAAGGCGGCGTAAACGGCCCCTCATAACGCAGCGATTTGAACAGGATGCGACAGACAAGCTGATCCACCATGGTGGCACCCCACATGTCCGCATCCGTCAGGTTATTCTTCGGACGGAATGTAAGTTCGGAGTAAGGCTGCGTGGGAGAAACATGATCACCCGGAGCAGCACCCTGCGGAACTTTCGTCTCTGGCGCAGGCACCACCGGCACCCCCGTGCGACGGTCCAGCACGAAGATGTTGCCGGTCTTGGCCGGAGCATAGATCGCCGGGACAACCGTGCCGTCGGCCTGATGAATATCGACAAGGCTCGGCTGGGACGGAATGTCCATGTCCCACAGATCGTGATGCACGGTCTGGTAGAACCAAGCTTTCTCGCCGGTATCGGCGTTCAGGGCCAGAAGACCGGAGGCGTAACGCTCCTGATCCGCCGAACGATGGCCACCCCATATGTCCGGCGTTGCGACGCCAGTCGGAATGTAGATCAGGTTCAGCTTCGCATCGTAGGACGAGGTGATCCACGAATTGGGAGAGTTGGCGACGTACTTATGCGTGTCGGAAGGCAGCTCGTTCGGGTTGGGATTACCCGTATCAAAGGCCCAGACCAGCTGACCCGAGCGCAGATCGAAACCACGCGTCACTCCGGACGGCTCATGCGTGGAATAATTATCCGTCACGGCCCCTGAAATGATGACAACCTTGCCGGTCACAACCGGCGGCGATGTCGGCTCATAGAAACCGAGTTCCTTCATCGGCATGCCATCGGTCAGATCAATCTCACCGTTCCTGCCAAACGCCGGGCAGCGCGCGCCGGACTTTGCGTTGATGGCAAACAGACGGCCATCATTGGTCGGCAGGAAGATGCGGCTGGCGCAGTCATCCGTCGCATCCGCCGTTTCGGCGTAGGACACGCCACGGCAGGTCATGTGCTGGAAGCTGGGATTGTATTTGAGCTGCGGATCGAAGACCCATTTCTGCTTGCCTGTCGCGGCATCCAGCGCGAACAGCTTCTGGTGGGGAGAGCAGAGATACACCGTGTCGTTGATCTTGATCGGTGTGACCTCGTCCGTGATCTCGCCCGGATCGTTTGGCCCCTTCAGATCGTGCGTACGGAAGGTCCACGCCACTTTCAGGTTTCTGACGTTCTGCGGATTCACCTGCTTCAGCGGTGAGTAGCGGTCACCGAACTGGGTGCGTCCGTAAGCACCCCAGTCAGCGTCCGCAACCTGCCCGGTATCACCCGGCACAACATCCGCTGCTGCCTGAGGCAGGCTGCCCGCGATATCCTGCGGGTCCTGAGTCAGGGCATAACCGAAAATCACGACACCGGTGACAATACCCGCAGCCAGAGGCGCACGCGCTGCCTGTGCGTTCCGTCCCAATTGACGGGTGACAAACGGCAGCAGCAGCCAGATACCCAGAGGAAGGATCAGGTCGCCGCGCGGCGCGAGCGTCCAGAAATCAAAACCGGCTTCGACCACAGCCCAGATGAGCGTGGCGAAAACGATAAGAGTATAAAGCCACAGCGCCGCAGCATTGCGCTTCCATAAAAGATAGGCGGTAAGAAGAACCGCCACACCACACGGCGCATAAAACAGTGATCCGCCCAGAGTGGCCAGCCACAGTCCGCCACCGGCAAGAACCAGCCCAAGCAGGGCGGTCACGAGTACAGTGACGACGAGTAACCCTCCGGGCCTGTCAGCACGCGTTGTCATAAATTCAGGGCCTTTTCGACGTCAATCGCACATTGCATTCATACACAAACAGATGAGATGCCCCCGGGTTGTCAACGGGAAGTTGAAAAAACCGCTACAAGTGGGATTTGTCGGAATTTTCCCCTATAAGCGCCGCCTCACCCATTCAGCGCTGCCTTTCCTGCCGCCTGTCCTCTCTCGGATTTCGGTTCATGTCCTCGTCTTCAGTCCCCTCTCCAGTGGCAACAGCATCGTCCAAAGTTCTGTCCTTTTCCCAGATTCGCATTCTGGTTCTGGCATCACTGGGCGGCGCGCTAGAGTTTTATGACTTCGTGATCTTCGCGTTTCTGGCCAAGCTCATCGCTCTCCACTTCTTTCCGGCCAGTCAGGCGGCGTGGCTGAGACAGACAGAGGCATTCGGATTGTTCGGTGCGGGCTATCTGGCGCGTCCCCTCGGCGGCATCATCATGGCGCATTTCGGCGATATTGCCGGGCGCAAAAAGGTCTTCACTTTCAGTGTGCTGCTGATGGCGCTCCCCACGCTGATGATGGGTCTTCTGCCCGGCTATGAAACGCTCGGACCGGGCGCGCCTCTGATCCTGCTGCTTCTGCGCATGGCGCAGGGCGCGGCCATCGGTGGCGAAGCGCCGGGCGGTTGGGTCTTCGTTGCCGAACATGCTCCACCGGGTCGTGTGGGGCTGGCGACGGGTCTCCTTACCGGCGGCCTGACGGGCGGAATCCTGCTCGGATCACTGGTGATTCTGGCGCTGAACACGGCGCTGGCTCCGAGTGCCGTGAACGACTGGGGCTGGCGTCTTCCTTTCATTATCGGAGGAGTTTTCGGGATTGGCGCGATGATCCTGAGGCGCTGGCTGGACGAGACACCCGTGTTTCGTGAGATGCACCAGCGCGCCGAGACCGCCTCCTCCCTGCCCGCCGCCATTCTGCTGCGGGATCACCGCTTTTCCATCCTGTGTTCAGTGCTGACGACATGGACCCTGACGGCGGCGATTGTCGTGCTGATCCTGATGATGCCGCCCCTGATGCAGTCCCTGCACCACATCCCGCCTTCGGAAACCATGCTGGCAAGCCTTGTCGCGACCCTCTGTCTCACGGTTTCGGTCGTGTCAGTGAGCGCCCTGACCGACAGCATTTCGTTGAGCGTAATGAGTCTCGTCTGCGGACCGCTGCTCGTTGCCGGCGCTTTCGCACTGTACAGTCTGCCTGCCCAGCTTCCGCATCTCCTGCCTGTCTGGGCCGGGTTGGCCGGGCTTTGTTGCGGTTTTGTAGGACTGGTGCCCGTTGGCATGCTGCGGGCCTTCCCTCCAATGGTGCGGTTTTCCGGCGTTTCCCTTGCCTACAACATTGCTTATGCGATTTTCGGTGGACTGACCCCCGCCATCATTTCCTCGCTCACGCCCTACACGCCGCTGGCTCCAGCGATTTACGTCACCATTGCCGCCATCGCGGGAAGTGCGGGACTGTGGTTGATGGACAGTCGGAATCTGCGGTGCATTCAGCCCCAGACTGCGCCTGCGTAACTGTTGTCTTATCGGTTTGAACCTTTCAGGCGAGGATCTTTCAGTTTCCTGCCTTTTCAGGACGAACCTGGACACAGAATGTGCGTTAACCTGACACAAACATTGTGTTTTGTTGTGCCCGATAGCCCTGTTCACAGCCTTGACGGACCCCCATGACCAGTCATTCCCTGTCCAGCCGTCACAGAAAACTGTTCATTGGCCTCGGTACCCCGGTCGTACTGATCCTTCTGCTTATCGCGCTCTGGTCGTGGGACTGGTTCGTGCCTCTGGTCAATCGTGAGACGACGGCGCTCCTTGGACGCAAGACAACGATTGAACATCTGCATGTCAGCGTCGGTTTCGTGCCGAAAGTGCGGGTTGATGGCGTCAGGATCGAGCAGCCTGACACTTTCAAATCTGACACCACGCCGTTTTTCACGGCAGATCACCTGCTTGTCAGAATCCGTCTGCTGGCGCTTCTGCACGGCAGAACGGAACTGCCCCGCATTGCGGTCGATACCCCCCGCGCAGACATCCAGCGACGTCAGGACGAAAGCAACAACTACACGTTCGCTTCTGACAGCAAGAAGACAGAAAACGACAGGAAAAACGGTTCGGTCACTCTTCCCGACATCGAAGAATTTGCCATCCGGGACGGCCATCTGCGTCTGCGTGACCAGAAGCTGCGGGCGGATATGACCTCACAACTGCATACGACGCCGCCGACCTCCGCCACGGATCGCGGTACGATCGTCATGGACACGACCGGGCGATATGCTGGCCAGCCTATTATCAGTCATTTCGTCGGTGGAGCGCTTCTGTCCCTGCAGAACGTCAAGACACCTTATCCCATCAATCTGGAGGTGAAAAACGGCGGCACCCGCGTGACTCTCAAGGGCACCGTGAACAATCCGCTGGCCTTTGAGGGAACGCAGCTCGTCCTGCATCTGTCCGGACCGGACATGTCCCTGCTCTATCCTCTGACGGGCGTGCCTATTCCGCAGACGCCGTCCTATGATATTCGCGGCAAGCTGGATTACGACCAGCAGCATATCGCTTTCAAAAGCTTTACCGGCCACATGGGATCCAGCGACCTGAGCGGCACCATCACGGTCGATCCGCACCAGACTGTGCCGTTTGTCGAGGCGTCGCTCCGCTCACGACGTGTGGATATTCAGGATCTTGGTGGCTTTATCGGCGCAAAGCCGGAAGAAAAGACCGCTTCCGAGAAAAAGGTTGACGCCAGGGACCCGAATGTCCTGCCGGATACACCGATCAACGTGCCAAAGCTCCGCTCCATCAACGCCCATGTCACCTATAAGGGTGAGCACATCCAGAACAAGCAGCTTCCTCTGGACGATATCGACGCCGAATTCTCGGTTCAGGACGGCGCTATTGACGTGAAGAAGCTGAACTTCGGCGTCGGCACAGGCACACTGGCCAGCAGCGCGACATTGAAGCCGGTGAATGACAAGAACTTTGCCGTCAACGCGAAGGTGGACTTCTCCCGCATTGATCTGGCGCATATCATGCGCACCGCGACAGGGACCACCGCGCAGGGTGGTGTCATCGGCGGCCGCTTCAGCCTGAATTCCACCGGCAACTCGATTGCGTCTCTCATGGCGAACGGCAATGGCGGTCTTACCCTCGTTCTTGTGAAAGGCGGCGAAATCTCGGCGCTCATTCCGGCAGCACTCGGGCTGGAGCTGGGTGACGCCGTGCTGTCGGCGCTTGGTCTGCCGTCCCACTCTCAGGTGGAGTGCTTCGTGACCGACATGCCGCTGAACAACGGTGTCGCCAGCACCCGCTCCATGCTGCTCCGCACAAACGACACCCGCACACTTGGTCGCGGCGACATCAACTTCCGCACCAATAAAATCGACTACTCTCTGACGACCCGTTCGACCGGCTTCACCATCCTGTCCTTCCCGGGTGCGTTCAACATCACAGGTCCGCTGAAGTCCCCAACCGTGCTGCCGGGTGCGGAAATTCTGGGTCGCGCCGCCGCAGCAGCCGGGCTTGGCTTCGTGTTCCCGCCGCTCGCTCTTCTGCCGACAATCCAGTTCGGCGTGGGTAAAGGTTCCCTCTGTGAGAAGGCCCTGCAGGAAGTGAACAGCAATCCAGCCTCGGGCAAGGCGCCGGGTGGGGTGGAAGAGAACGCCGCCCCCAAGGGCAGTGATAAAAAAATGAGCCCGACGGAAGTGAGGGCAGCCTGGAAGAAAAAGCTGAAACATTAAGAGTGTATTGACTTGTCAGAGGGCTCGCACGAAAGGTTATCCACAGACACTTAATAAGTCTGCTGCGTCACAAGAGGTCAGAACACCCAGATGCCTTCCTCCATTTCGACATCCGCCCAGCGGGATGCTTCGGCGCGCGTGCGCCGCACTACTTTCTTTCTCGCCTTGGCCGCCGGTCTTGCGGGCCTCATGTTCGGGCTGGACACCGGAGTGATCGCAGGCGCTCTCGGATTTATCCGCGAGGAATTCCAGACCAACGACCGCACGACGGAATGGATTGTCTCCTCCCTCATGCTGGCTGCGGCGTTCGGGTCTGTGCTGGCCGTATTCGTCGCAGACAAATGGGGCCGCAAGGGCACCCTGCTTGTGGCCGGCGGCCTGTTTTTAAGCGGAACAGCCCTTTGTTCACTGGCCACCAGCGTCAGCATGATGATTGTCGGTCGCGCCTGTCTGGGGCTGGGCGTGGGACTGGCGGCCTTTGCCGCGCCTCTCTACATCGCCGAAATCGCGTCTCAGGACCGGCGCGGCGCGATGATCTCTTCTTACCAGCTGATGATCACCATCGGGATTCTGCTGGCCTTCACCTCCGACAGCCTGCTCACGCCGGGCGGACACTGGCGTATCATGTTCGGCGTTCTCAGTGTGCCAACGGTGCTGTTCCTTCTCACCACCCTGCTCCTGCCCTACTCCCCACGCTGGCTTCTGACCAAGGGACGTCGTCAGGAAGCGCGCGACGTTCTGCTGCGTGTGAGGGAGACGGCGGAAGAAGCCGACGCGGAACTCTCACGTATCGACCGGCAACTTGGACGCGAGGAATCTGCAGGAGCCGCCCTGCTGATTTCAAACCCCAATTTCCGGCGCACTTTCGCGCTCGGGATCGCCCTGCAGGTGCTGCAGCAGTTCTCCGGCATCAACGTGCTGATGTATTATGCTCCCACCGTGCTGAATCACATGGGCTTCAATGCGTCGAGTTCCGTGTGGTGCACAACGGCCATTGGCGTGGTGAACACACTCGCGACGCTGGCCGCGGTTGCTCTTATGGACCGATGGGGAAGACGCCTTCTTCTGAGCATCAGCACGTTCTTCGCAGCCATCGCCATGCTCGGGTTCGGCACGCTGCTCTGGACCGGCGCGACCTCCATGACCGCCAGCATGATTGCAATGGGCTTTCTGTTTCTGTTCATCGCAGCCTTTGCCGTCGGTCAGGGACCGCTGCCGTGGATCATCGGCTCCGAGGTTCAGCCTCTGCGGGGACGTACATTCGCCGTGTCGTGCTCCACACTGGCAAGCTGGATCGCCAACTGGCTGATCAGCAATATCTTCCTCTCCAGCATGAGCGTGATTGGTGACTATGGCGTCTTCTGGTGCCTCGCTGGCTTCAATGCCCTGTTCTTTGTCGTAGGGCTGATGTTTGTGCCTGAAACCAAGGGCTGTTCGCTGGAAGATATTGAGGACCGCATCAACTCGGGCGTTCGCCTGCGTGATGCCGGACAGTAATCAGCAGCACGTTTGTAATATCACCGGCCTGACAGCAGAAAAAGGATAGTGGGTGCTTTTCTGAACAAGCGCCGTTCAGATTTTCCTGTTGATGATCGGAGAAACGTTCAGTGGGCGGAGTTTTTTGAAAACAGGTTGATCACCAGAACGCCTGCAAGAATCAGCCCCATTCCAATCAGGCCTGCCGCGTCCAGCTTTTGACCCTGCACAAGCCAGGCAATGAGCGTGACCAGCACCACGCCTACACCGGACCATATGGCATAGGTCGTTCCGGTGGGGATCGTCTGGAGGGCGAGCGACAGAAAATAGAAGGCCACGCCATATCCGATCAGCGTCACCAGAGAGGGTATAGGCCGACTGAATCCCTCAGCCGCCTTCAAACAGGAGGTGGCGAGCACTTCGGCACAGATCGCAATGATCAGCTGAAAATATGGCATGGACCATCCTGTTCAATGATTTGGCTCTGTAACGATCATGCCTGCTGGCGAGACACTCGACCAGCCCTGCCCGTCTCAACAGCAAACCGAGGTCGCATCACAGCGCCAGCCGCGCTATGAACGAAGGATGAACGACAGGGAGACCAGTCATGACAGCGCGGCGTGAGACCCCACCCGCATCGGGCGGTGATCTGTTCGGCGGCAGCGTCACGGAGCCCACCGGATCAGAAAGCACTCATTCGGGCCGCGGACATACCCCCACGCAGCCCCTTGCCGACAGGTTGCGCCCGACCACGCTGGACGATGTTGTCGGACAGCAGCAGCTGCTTGGCCCGACCGGTGCGCTCACGCTGATGCTGGAACGCGGCACGCTCGCCAGCCTCATTCTCTGGGGCGGTCCCGGCGTCGGCAAAACCACGATCGCCCGCCTGCTCGCCAAAGCCGCCAATCTACGTTTCGTACAGCTTTCCGCCGTCTTTTCCGGTGTCGCCGACCTGAAGAAAGCCTTTGACGAGGCCCGACGTTTTGCCGAAGCAGGACGCGGCACGCTGCTGTTCGTGGATGAGATCCATCGCTTCAATCGCGCCCAGCAGGATGGCTTCCTGCCCGTGGTGGAGAACGGCACCGTTGTGCTGGTTGGTGCGACCACGGAAAACCCCTCCTTCGCCCTGAACTCGGCGCTGCTGTCGCGCTGTCAGGTTATGGTGCTGCGTCGTCTGGACGATCCTGCATTGGAGGCCCTGCTGGTTCGGGCTGAGGAAGAGACCAAACGCACCCTGCCGCTCACCGAATCCGCCCGCGCCACCCTGCGCGCCATGGCGGATGGCGATGGTCGTTACCTGCTGAACATGGTCGAGCAGATCCTCAGCCTGAAGACGGAAAAGCCGCTCGACTCACAGGAACTGGCGCGCATTCTGGCCAAACGTGCGGTGCTGTACGACAAGGATCGGGAAGAGCACTACAACCTCATCTCCGCGCTGCATAAGTCCCTGCGCGGGTCCGATCCGGACGCGGCGCTTTACTGGTTCGCCCGGATGCTGGAGGGCGGTGAAGACCCGCGCTATATCGCCCGTCGCCTGACACGCTTCGCCGCCGAGGATGTCGGCATGGCCGATCCCTCCGCCCTACCTCTTGCCATTGCGGCATGGGAGACGTACGAGCGACTGGGCTCGCCGGAAGGAGAGCTGGCCTTGGCGCAGCTGGTCGTCCATCTGGGCACGGCTCCGAAATCGAACGCTGTCTATAAAGCCTATGGTGCGGCCCGGCGGGCGGCGAAAGCGACCGGCAGTCTGATGCCTCCGGCTCATATTCTCAATGCGCCGACCAAGCTCATGAAAGAGATCGGCTACGGAGATGGTTATCAGTACGACCATGACACGGAAGAAAGTTTCTCCGGCCAGAACTACTTCCCGGACGGCATGAAACGGCAGAATTTCTACAACCCGAAAGGGCTCGGCTTTGAACGGGAAGTGCGTCGCAGGCTGGACACATGGGCCGGAATAAGGGCAAGCCGCGCAAAACAGGGCAAGCAATCGTGAGGCGCGGAAGAGTATGAGTGTGACCCAACTGACGGTCAGTGAGGATGAAGCGGATATTCGCCTCGACCGATATTTCCGTCGCCATTACCCCCATCTGACGCAGGGTGCGTTGCAGAAGCTCTGCCGCACGGGACAGATCCGCGTGGATGGCAAGCGGGTGGAAGCCAACACGCGACTGGTGCCGGGGCAATCCGTGCGCGTGCCGCCCATCCCCATGGCCGCCAAGCCGTCCCGCGATGTTCCGAAAGCGCTGAACCCTAAACTGGCCAGTGAAATCCGGAAGATGGTGATCTACTCGGACCCACAGATCATCGTGCTGAACAAGCCGTCCGGTCTGGCGACGCAGGGCGGCCCCGGCATCACACAGCATGTGGACATGATGCTGGACGGGCTGCGTGAGGGTGATGACCCGCGTCCCCGCCTCGTCCACCGCATCGACCGCGACACGTCCGGCCTGCTGCTGCTGGCCCGCACTCCGGGTGTCGCAGCAAAACTGGCGGCGGCTTTCCGTGGACGTGACGTGAAAAAGACCTACTGGGCAGTCGTTGTCGGACGCCCCGATCCGATGTCGGGCGAAATCGACCAGCCGCTGGCCCGCCTTGGTGCTGGACCGGGATCGATCACCATCGCCGCCGACCGTAATGACGAAGATGCGCAGTCAGCCCGCACCGATTACGAGGTGCTGGACTCTGCGGCGCGCAAGTTCTCATGGCTGGGGCTTTCACCACTGACCGGACGCACGCATCAGCTGCGCGTTCATTGTGAATCGCTTGGCACGCCGATCCTTGGCGACCCAAAATATGGTGGCGACAAGGCGCATGTCGATGGTTTTGCCGACCGTCTGCATCTGCATGCCCGCAGTCTTGTGCTGCCGCATCCGGCGGGAGGATGGCTGGAAGTCAGCGCCGAACTACCGCCGCACATGAAAGAAACCTTCAGAACGCTCGGCTTTACAGCCGGCTCAACCCCGGCTCCCCGCAGGAAATGAGCATGAAATTCAAGACGAAGCTTGGCCTTGGTGTTGGCGGTATTGCTGTGCTGCTGGGCGGCACGGTGCTGGCCTCCGCGTTCATGGACGCCGACTGGATGCGGACACGCCTTGTCGAGGCTGTCGAGCACCAGACAGGCCGGACGCTTCGTATTGATTCGCTGCATGTCTGGCTTCTGCCGTATCCGTGGATCAGCGCGCAGGGTGTTGGACTGTCCAACACGCCCGGTAGTGCGAACAAAGAGATGTTCACGGCCAAAGAAGTGCGGGCGCGGCTGGCGATCTCACCCCTGTTCCATCATCGGGTCGTGCTGGATGATGTCAGCCTGTCTGATCCGCATCTGACGCTTGAACGGACACCAGACGGAACGGCCAACTGGATTCTGACGCCACCCGCCTCTTCCGGCGGCGCTGGCGATGGTGCCGCTTCAGGCGGGCACCAGCACTGGAATCTCGCTGTCGCAGCACTCCATCTGCGGGATGGAGCAGCCTCATGGAACGATGAGCGGAACCATATCACTGGCACAGCAGATCTCGATCGTGTCGACCTGACCGGTCTTGACGGCACAATGGCCAAGATCGACCTGCGTGGCCACCACGGCAACGGCATTTTCACTGTCAGCGGAACAACCGGTCCCCTGCCCCCAATTGATGGACAGCCCTGGCCGCTCAACCTGACCGCTACCCTATCAGCAGACAAACGGAAGGCCGGACAGATTCAGGTCGGCGGCGTGGTCGCTGATCCTTTGCATGATGCGGGTTACGATATCCAGATCAACGGCACGATCGATCAATTGCGTGATCTGCAAACAATTTTTCCCAATGCAGGCCTTCCGGATGTAACGTCGGTTTCCCTACAGGCAGGCGTGACTGGCAGCGGGCGTACGCCTTCCTTGCGAATGCTGCATCTGCGCACAGGACCAGCCAGCCTTGATCGTCTGATGACCGGTCTCAAAGCCAGCGCCATCACCCTTGATGCAGACGATAATGACCAGCGCGTCGCCATCTCCATGAATGGTCAGTTGGATACACAGCCGGTCACGGTGCATGGAACCCTTGGCACACTGACCCAGACCACTCAGGCGCTGCGTGCCCCTGACACCGCGCCCATGCCTGTGACGTTGTCACTCGGGGAAGGAGGTTCGTCCATCACCGTGGATGGCGTGGCGGGTGGCGGCAAGACCTCGCTCGACGTTCATGGCGCCCTCCCCACCATGACCTTTGGCCCGGGCAAACCGAGCTTTCAGGGCCTCAAGGTCGATGGTCACATGACCAGCTCCGCTCCCCTGAGTGTGCTGGAGAAAGCTGATCCGGCGTCTCTGCTCAAAACGTCCGAGGCAACGCTGGATGTCGGGGCACAGAGAATGAGCTGGCAATCCGTCGCATGGGAGGCCCTCACCGCGCATGTGGTGGTCAGCGGCCAAAAACTGACTGTCGATCCGCTGCATGGCAATGGCACGGGTAACACCAAGGGAATCGCCCAGTCCGGGCAGATTGTTTACGATGCCTCCGGCCCAGTGCCGCATCTGACCATCACTGCCGCGCCCTTTGTTCTGCCGACCCAGATGATGCAAAGCTCGACCGGCATGCCTCCTCTCGTAAACGGCTCCATGCAGGTTGTGGGCACCGTCACAGCCGATGGTTCACGGTTTGATGAGTGGGAGCAGACCGCCACGGGACATGTCGGTCTGTCGATGGTTGGCGGGCGCGTGGACGGCAAGGCTCTGGAAGCCATTCTGGGCCGCAATATCCCCATGCGGGGCACGCTCGCCCTTCGGTGCTTCGGTGCTCACATGCAACTCACTGATGGGCTGGCCACGATCGGACGATTGGGGCTGGAATCCGATCTGCTGTCTCTGACGGGTCATGGTACCGTCAAACTCACCAATGGGGCGCTTGATCTCCATCTTTCACCACGGATCGGCGTAGGAGGTGCGGCCGCTTCCTCCCCTGTCGCGGTGACCGGCACAGTGGATACACCTCAGCCACGCCTTGAACCCGGAGCAGATGGTCGTTTCGCGATTTCAATCGGTGGTGCCAATGACCCAGGCGATCAATGCCCCGATCTGCTGGCTACGGCGCGGGAGGGCACTCCCGGTCCGGCTGCTGCGCCGCCACCGGCCAACAAGGCTGGCGGCATCATGAACATGCTGAAAGGCCTCCTGCGATGAGCGAGAAGAAGAAGTTCTCGGCAGACGGTCCTGCCCCACGTAAACGCTTCTGGACGCAGGCAAGCGTAGAGCCCTCGGATAATGGCTTTGCTGTCCTGCTGGATGGGAAACCAGTGCGACTTCCGGGACGGGAGATCCTGCAAGTGCAGTCTCGCGCACTGGCTGAAGCTCTGGCCGCTGAATGGCAGGCTGCGGGCATGGATGATCCGCAAAAGCGCTTTGCAGCAGACGATCTTCCTCTGACCCGTATTGCGGGCACCATGATTGAGCGCGTCACACCTGACCGCCAGCATTCGGTCGATACGCTGGCTGGTTACGGTGAGCATGATCTACTCTGCTATCGCGCCGAGGCTGCTGATCCTCTGAGCGCCAGACAGCAAGAATTGTGGCAGCCCTGGCTCGACTGGCTGCATGAGACATATGGTGTCACACTAACCGTGACGCATGGGCTGATGCCTGTTCCGCAACCGTCAGCCTCTCTGGAAAAACTGAAGCAGGTTCTGTCAGAGCGCAGTGATGCCATTCTGGCCGCGCTTGGTGTCTGCGTTCCCGCACTTGGTAGTCTGACACTGGGACTTGCCGTGATTGATGGTCGTCTGGATACCGAGCGAGCCGTCAATATCGCCACACTGGACGAACGTGCGCAGATGGAGCGCTGGGGCGAAGATGTCGCGCATCTGGACCGTATTGCGACAATGAGCGCCGATGTGACGGATGCTGCCCGGTTTGTTTCTCTCACCGAGAACAAATGACTTCGCTGCGGGCAAAGCTGTTTCTGTAAAAGACGTTTATTTTCTTAGTGATATCGGGATGAAATCATTCCTGACTTTGTCCCGTTCAGGCCAAAACCTCTAAAAGCTGATCTGTTCATACCAGACTGCTTCCATCAAACCGCATACGAACATCTCTTTTTGATAGCGCGAACATCTTGGGACACAGCATATTCTTTCTGGGTCCGCTGGCATGTGTTTGCGTTCAAAAAGGATTTCATAAGTGAATAAAGAAAAACCAAACGAATTAAAGTTTATGAACATTAGCAATACCTGCAAGATTTATGGAATTGGCCGCACATATTGCTACAAACTTCTCGCCGAAGGTCATATCAAAGCCAAAAAACTCGGAGGAAGAACTCTAGTCTCCACTGAATCTGCCAACAAATATTTCAGCAAGCTGCCAGATTATAAATCACAGGCATCTGTCTGAGGAGGAGACACACATGGATCGTGTGATCGTTTATCCTGCTCAGGTTATCGCTGATACTGATACCCTGATTGCGCAGCGCAACACTGAACGCGCCATTGGCCAGGCTGTTGCAATGTCCATGGGCGGACCCGGCCCGTTTGCGAGCGGCCTCGCCGCAACCTGTTCCGGGTCAGACATGGTGGTTAATGTCGGCAGTGGTCAGATCAATGAGGGAGCTACAGCGGATTCATCTGCTTACGGCACTCTCGCTGCCGACAGCTCTATCATCATGCGCCAATATACGGCGGTAGCAACCAGCTTCACCCTGACGGCAGCCACGACAGCCCTGACCTATTATATCTACGCCACGGTCGGCCTGAACGATACAGGCTCGACAATGCTGCGTTATCTGGACGCTGCCGACAACACCAAAACACTCTCAGGTGAAGACGACACAGGAACCGCACAACCGACACAGCGGGCAGCGGTAGCTACAGTGACCATCTCAACCACGACGCCTCCGGCGAACGCTATCGCACTGTGGCGGATTGATCTCCCTGCGAATGCAACAAGCGTTACGCAGTCGATGATTTCTCTTGATAATGACAGTCTTTTTTATCCCAAGATCCCGGCGCTCGCCCCAAAAGATTCACCAACTTTTACCGGCACGCCGACAGCTCCCACTCCGGCCGCTGGCGATTCATCAAATCTTCTTGCAACAACAGCATTCATCACAAACTGGTCGGCAGGAAACCTTCTTCAGAGCGATATCTATTTCGGACCGACCGCCAGTGCTGGCGGCTATAATGTCCTGCAGATTTCTGTCGAATCCCGAACAAAGTTTCTGATTGTCGAACTGAGCGGTGGCGGTGGTGGTGGTGGTGGCGCCCCAACATGCTCCTCCACTCAGGGTGGAACCGGTGGCGGTGGCGGCGCGGGGGGATATTGCCGCTTCCTAGTGGACGTCTCGAAAATCCAATGGCCCGTTACCGCCACACTGGGAGCCGGTGGCCGGGGAGGACAGTCTTCCTCAACCGGCATGACCGGCAATGCAGGCGGCTCGGCGGCGTTCGGCAGCATGGTGGTTGTGACCGGTGGGTTCGGCGGCCTTGTCGCACAGGGCGGCGGTGTCGCCATCATCGGTGGCGCAGGTGCTGGTGGTTCTGTGCAGGTCACGACGGCTACCGGCATCACGGTTCTGAACAGCGCAACAGGTCAGAGCGGATTTTCGGGACACGTCTCCGGAGTCTCGGAAAATTACTTCTTCGGATACGGCGGCGCGGGCGGGGCCCGTGCGCCCTATTACGCAGGCGGGTGGGAATCAGGTTCGGGCGAGACCGGTAAACCCGGCGACCCCGGCGGCGGGGGCTCCGGCTCCTGTGTAGCCCCCAGTGGCACTTACAAAAACGGTGGTGATGGCGGCCCTTCCTGGCTGACCGTCACACAATATGGATAAGGCATTATATATGAATTATTTTTTCGAAGGCTGGGCAGGTCTTATGCTTCCCGGATGGACCGAACTGACTCTGGCCGGTTACGACCGGGTTCCTGTGAATTTCATGGCGCTCGGCGGTGGCAGTGAAACACGCCCGGAAGTCGATCTTGTCTTTCCAGCACCGCAGGCGACCTATCCTGTCTGCGCCGGGATCGGACTGTTCACATCAGACAGCGGTAATGACGGACCGATTGTTTATTGGGAATTTTCCCACTGGGACAACACGGGCAAGAATGCCTCTATCCTGCTTCCTGTTCCCGAAGTCACTCTTCTGCTTGATCGCACACAGACCTGGCAGGATGGAGCCGCCATCGGACGTACTGCTGCAGGCGGTACAGTCTTTGTCGGTCAGGACGTAACGCTGGTTGACGGTCGCTACTGATCTTACACCCATGCGGCGGGAGAACTTCCCGCCGCATGGATATTTTTCTATCCCATTTCTATTTTGGAACATTCCTGTCCAGAAAAGCGACTATCCGTAGTCCTTCCCTGCTGGATCAGACTGTTTCCTTGCTCGCTCTGGCCGCTTCCCGTGCAGCCTGTTTCTCTTCCTCGGTCCAGATCTTGCGCTCGCGCACTTTCTGCGGCTTGACCTGCTTGACCGGACCACCACCAAGCACAGGGGGACGCATGGTTGAATTCTGCGCCTCGTCCGAATGCCATTCGTGGTCAGTGTGAACGGTCAGGGCCCGCCCGATTTCCCGCTCCACATTATGCAACCAGGCACGCTGCTCGGCATCGCACAGCGTAATGGCGTAACCACTGCGTCCAGCACGACCAGTCCGGCCTATGCGATGTACGTAGCTTTCCGGCAGGCTCGGCAGATCATGGTTGAAAACATGCGTGACAGTATCAACATCGATACCGCGTGCTGCAATATCCGTTGCGACGAGAACCTGAACATCACCGGCACGAAAAGCCTCCAGCGCCCGCTCACGCTGCCCCTGCGATTTGTTGCCGTGAAGCGCCTCAGCAGTGATACCCGCCTCGGTAAGAAAAGCGCAAACTTCGTTTGCGATGTTTTTCTGTAGGGTGAAAACAACCGCTTGCCCCATATCAGGCGTCTGCTGCAATTGCGCCAGCAGAGCGGTCTTCTTGTGCGCAGCATCCATGAACATGACCGACTGCTCTATCCGGTCGACCGTCGTTGAAGGAGGCGCGATTTCCACCTTCGCCGGGTCATTCAGGAGACTGTCCACCAGAGCTGCAATGGACTTCGGCATCGTAGCCGAGAAAAGCACTGTATGCCGATCCTTCGGTAACGTCGCGACAATACGCTCGATCGGCTTGGCGAACCCCATATCCAGCATCTGATCGGCTTCATCCAGTACAACCGCCTCAAGCTCTGACAGATCGCAAAGTCCCTGCTCGATCAGATCCAGCAACCGTCCCGGCGCAGCGACAATGACATCCACACCTTCCTTGAGCGCATTGACCTGATGGAACTGGCTGACGCCGCCGAAGATCGTTGTGACCCGAAAATCCAGATGACGGCCAAAGCTCTCGAAGCCGTCAGCAATCTGGGAGACCAGTTCACGTGTCGGCGCGAGAACCAGAACGCGGGCACCGCCCTTGGGTGCCGGACGAGGCGTCTCGGCAAGCCGATGAAGCAGCGGCAGCACAAAGGAGGCCGTCTTGCCGGTTCCGGTCTGCGCCATTCCCAGAAGATCGCGGCCTTCAAGCAGCAGGGGAATGGACTGAGCCTGAATTGGGGTTGGCTTGACATAGCCTTCTTCACCCAGAGCGCGCAGCAGGGCCGGTGAGAGGGCAAGATCTTCAAAAGTGATGGACATGCAAGCGGCGCCTCCGGCGCTCAGTAAGGTTGCGCCTAATCGGGCTTCGCTAGGTCAGAAAGCGGGCTTTTACGGGGGATGGGGTGCGGCGTCAACGTAAAGAAAGAGCGTAATCGATGGTTCTTATCCACCTCATGAACAGTTACGCCTGATGCACTCAATGTGCATCTCACTGCTTTCATTGACGGCTTACATTTTTGATGCCGCTTTAAGGATTATGAACGACCGCACATTCCATAAATACATCTACCAAATCCGGATTTCAGAACCAGAAAACCCATTATCATTTTAGAAGCTCATTGAATCCCGAGACCAATATCGAACAGGTCAATTATATTGATGAAGAATTTTATATATTAAATACAAAACGATATATATGATTTAAATTTAACTTATTTGAAATTGATATAAATAAAAACAATCCCCATTAATACCCTGTATACTTTCCATATCAAAAATGATTTCCAACAGAAAATTGCCCATCCCTATGCCATCGCATACGGGCTCCACTGGAGTCATATGATGTATATTGACCTCTCAAGCGACTTAGTCTCTACCAGATTTTCGGCTGCACTTGGCCTGATCACACCGACTGCTGCAACGTCATCAATGACGAACGAGGCGATCACATCGTTCAACGCAAGTGGTGCGGCAACCATACTCGATGTGTCATCAACCTCGTCGTCGGCTGTCTACGACTATGACGGACCTATCGTTCTGATACCTGAGGGTGACCGGTATGTTCCTGACAATCCCGGTGACGTGATCGACGGACGGCCTGCTTCCAAGGTTCCTGGCGCGATAACGGTCAACGGCACTCTTGAGACCGATCTGAGTTCGTCCTCGTCAACGATCACACTTTATACAGCATCCGGCACAGCAGCCCTTAGCAGCCAGAGCACATCCTCACTAGCTATGCTGTCCGACACGAATACGGAGAATAGCGAGGAAGTACTGATAGCAAAGCTGTTTTCAACCCCAATGGATAATACCGTGAAAGATCGTACGGATCTTGGGGTTAAGGATCAGACCTGAATAAACAGGATTATCCGGATGTGCAGGAAAACTGATTTTCCCGCCTAGCGGGTACACTCATGGAATCCCTACTCCGTCGCCCAGCGCTCGATCTCAACCCCAACTGAATCAAGGTCAGAAAAGATATCGAGTTTTTCAACGCTGATACGAACAACCCTCACCCGGCGGTCCTTCATTACCTCAATAGCGATACGCTCAGCCAACGTCTCCACAAGCTGCGTGTGGGTCTCCGTCGCCAGACGACGGATCGTCAGAACAGCCGTCTCGTAGGAAACCGTCCGGCTGAGGTCGTCCACACCTTCCGTCAGGTCACGACTGTCATCCACACCAAACGAGACATTGATGCGAACACGCTGTGTCACACCCTGCTCATGTGGAAAAACGCCGATATAGGCGTCAACAATCATATCCTTGAGAAAGAGCCGTCTTACAGCCAGATCAGCAGGCCAAGGCGCCAGAATTGTCATTGCGCTACTCTTCCATCACATGCGTGGAGACCAAAGGAGAATAATACCACTGGAGATGTTGCGCCCCATCGAGCGCCAGCATCTGACCCGTCACTGAAGGCAGCACCAGAAACGCCAGCAGGGCACGCGACACTTCTTCGGGCGAAGTTCCACGCCCTAGCGGCACAGACGCACATTGCGCCTGAAACTGTTCCTGTGTCTGACGTGTGCTCGGCAGCGCAGGCCCCGGACCAATGGCGTTGACCCGGATTTTCTTTGGAGCCAGCGCCAGCGCCATGGTCTGCGTCAGCGTCCAAAGCGCCGATTTCGAAACTGTGTAGCTGACAAAATGAGGCGTCAGGGACCAAACACGCTCGTCGAGCATGTTCAGCACCATCCCTTCCCGATCAGCAGGAAGCTGCTTCGCAAACTCCTGCGTCAACACATAAGGCGCGCGCAGATTGGGCTCCATATGTGCGTCCCAGCTTTCGCGGGTGACCGTATTCCACTCATCCCTGTCGAAAGTGGAAGCGTTATTCACAAGAACCCCGATAGGCCCACCCAGTGCGGCAACGGCTTTCGCGATGAGACCTGTGACTTCTTTTTCCTCAGCAAGATCGGCACGCAGCAGGCAACATTGCCGCCCCATGGCTTCAATTTCCCGTTTCAGGGAATGAGCGTCATCCTCCCCGGAACGATAATGCACCGCCACGGAAAAACCCGCTCCCGCCAATGCCAGCGCCATGGCGCGTCCCAGCCGTTGAGCACCACCGGTAATGAATGCAATGCGGGGAATGTCCGGGGCAATCAATGTTCCGGCGAGGGAGGCTTCAGCGGTCATACCGTCTCTCATCACTCTGTCAGGCGTTTTATATCAGTCGTCTGGCGCTCACCGCCGCCGCCAGCGTGCCGTCATCCAGCACATCGAGCGCACCACCCATCGGCACACCTTGCGCCACCCGGCTGACCACCACGTCGTAAGGCGCAATCTTTTCCTGCAGCCAGTACATGGTCGTTGCTCCCTCCACGGTCGAACCAAGCGCCAGAATGACTTCCCTTATGGAGCCATCCCTCAATCGTTCGAACAGGGAACCAACGTTCAGATCTTCCGGACCAATACCCTTGAGCGCCGACAGCACACCGCCGAGCACCTGATAGACACCACGATGAGCACCGGCCCTCTCCAACGCCCACAGGTCGCTGACGGTTTCAACAACGCACACAATATCATGCGGCCGGTCGGGGTCGACACAGATCCGGCAGGGATCGGTCACGTCGAGATTACCGCAGACGGAGCAGGTCTTCACCGACATTGCGGCGCTTTCCATTGCACGCGCCAACGGAAGCATCCGGCGCTGCGGATCACGCAACAACGCCAGCGCCACCCGTCGCGCCGACCGGGGACCAAGCCCCGGCAGGCGGGCGATCAGACCAATGAGATGGTCAATATCGGCAACAGCCATCCGTTAAGACCGGACTACCGTGGCTCAGAACGGCAGCTTCAGTCCCGGCGGCAGGTTCAGGCCACCCGTGACCTTCTGCATTTCTTCAGAAGCCGTCTTATCGAGACGCGCCTTCGCATCCGCACAGGCGGCGACGATCAGGTCCTGCAGCATTTCCATCTCGGTCGGGTCTGCCAGCTTCGGGTCGATCGTGATTGCTTTCAGATCGCCCTTTCCGCTTAGCGTCACGGTCACCATGCCCGCACCGGCGCTACCCTGAATCTCGATTTTCTCAAGACTCGCCTGCATTTCTTCCATCTTCGACTGCATCTGCGAAGCCTGCTTCATCAGTCCGGCAAGATTTTTCATATTCAATCATCCCTGCATACACGATGACTGGCGGCCACGAGCGTGACCCGACCAGCATCAAACTGTCAGTCCTGTTCTTCGGGGGCGTCCAGTTCCGGGTCAAGCCCTATTGCCAGCGGCCCAGCATCCAGCGATCCGAAATCTTCGGGAGGCAACCCGTAATGGTCGTCGAGCGTGTGGTCCCGCACATCGCCCAGTTCAGCATCCGGAAACACACCAAGAATCGCCTGTACCAGCGGGTGGTTCGACGAGCGGCGGTTATGAAGCTGAATGATCTCGGCGCTCTGCTCAGCCAGCGTCGGCTCGCCCTGCGCCTCGGCGGTTCGCACCACCCACTCGCTCCCAAAGCTTGCTCGGAGCATTTCCTGCAACCGTTTTACAAGGTCCGGAGGAGCCGGGCTGTCGATACGCACCTCAACCAGCGGCGGAGAAAACGTCACCAGATGCGTGGAGTGACACAGGTGGCCGTGCAGGGTCGCCTCGCGGTTATCCTTCACAAAGGCCACCAGTTCACGCCAACTGCGTGGCGGCTGCGGGCCTGACGGAGCAGAGGCTCTCGCCAACGGGATCGGCTCGGAGCTCCCTTCTCCAACGTCGCCCCACCGTTCATTGGCGACTCTCTGACGCCTGCTTCCGCCGTCCTCGGGCGGTGACATCATGGCGCGGGGAGCATCCCGTCCGTCATCCGCCACCCGATTGACGGGGGCGACAACCGGTGCGACTTCGCCAGAGCGCAGTTTTTTCAGCAACTCTTCCGGTGGTGGCATCGTCGCAGCATGACAGAGACGGATCAGCACCATCTCTGCCGCCTCACGACGCAACGGCGCGTCATCGACTTCCGAAATTCCCTTCAGAAGCATCTGCCAGAGACGAGACAGTGTGGAGAGCGACAGGGAACCGGCGAAAGCAGCGCCTCTTGTCCGCTCCATTTCCGGCAGTTCAAGCGTATCTTCCAGACCGCGAACGGTTTTCAGACGCGTGACCGTGTGCGTCAACTCGGCCAGATCACGCAGCATCAGCCCCGGATCATTGCCCCGGTCATACATATTGTCGGAAAGCCGGATCGCTTCCGTCACATTGCCGCGCATCAGGCAATCGAACAGATCAAAGATCGCCGCACGGTCGGACAGACCCAGCATTGCCGCGACGCCAGCTTCCGTGACGCTGCCGTCGCTCGCTCCTTGCGTGCCGGCACCCTGCGCAATCGCCTGATCCAGCAGGGACAGACCATCACGCACAGAACCATCAGCGGCCCGGGCGATGAGTTTCAGCGCTTCCTGTTCAGCAGAGACATGCTCCTTTTCGACAATGCCCGTGAAAAAGGAGAGCAACTCCGACTGAGAGACACGACGAAGATCGAATCGCTGGCAACGGGACAGCACCGTGATCGGCACCTTCCGCAGTTCGGTCGTGGCAAAGATGAATGTGACCTGCGGAGGTGGCTCTTCCAGCGTTTTCAGCAGCGCATTGAAAGCGTTGCGGGACAGCATGTGCACTTCATCGATGATGAAGACTTTCATACGCCCCTGAATCGGGCGAAAATGACAGGCCTCGATAATCTCGCGGACATCATCAACACCGGTGCGGGACGCGGCGTCCATTTCCAGCACGTCGGGGTGCCGGTCAGCCAGAATGGCGACGCAGTTCGGGCACACACCGCAGGGGTCCGCTGTCGGACCACCTTTACCGTCCACACCGATGCAGTTGAGGCCACGGGCAATGATTCGGGCGGTGGTGGTCTTGCCCACTCCGCGAACGCCGGTGAGCATGAAGGCATGCGCGACGCGCCCCACCGCAAAGGCGTTTCTGAGCGTGCGGACAAGCGCGTCCTGCCCGATCAGCTGATCGAGGGTCGCGGGGCGATATTTACGTGCGAGAACGCGATAGGCCGCAGCGGGCTTCGGAGGATCTTCCGGAGAAGGTTTTGCGGGCAATGCTGCTGGCTGAGCAGCCACAGCGTCCTGAGAGGAAACACTGGCCGGGTCTAACGCTTCCGGCGCTTCGCCGAAAAAGAGTCCCATGCCCTCACTTGGTGGCAATGGCAGATCGTCGTCTGCCTCTCTATCACTGTCAGGCATGGTTCCAGCCAATCCGCTTTCAGCCCGCGCAGGCTTGCAGCCGGGCTTAACAGCCTCTCTAGCGGATCTGATTTCCTGTTCAAAGGAAGGTGAGAGACCTGCAACAACCCGAGCAAAACTTACTGCGGCTGCTTCCTTCCGGATCTGACCGGGTTGGCAAGGCGCCCGTCCGTCACAGATCTCCCGTCAAATTGAATAACACACGCCCCTGCCCCACGCAAAGCCATTCAGACACAAATTTTATTGCATCCATTCACACCTCTCTGCACTCTCCTCTTCCTAACAGCTTATAAACCTCATTGTTTCAGGATCAGGAGATAAGCGTTTTCCTCGGATTTCTCTCGAGCAAGTGACAGGGTCATGAAATTTTTTCCGCAGAGGCCCGTCTTATGGCTGGCATTTCTTTCGGAACAGCCCAAATATGGTGACAGGGTCACGTTCAGGCAGCGTGGCCTTATACGCCAGACGGCGAAAGGAGTGTCTTGATCATGCTGTCACGCAATCTCGAACAGACGTTGCACCGGGCACTGACGCTGGCGGGTGAGCGGCATCATGAATACGCAACGCTTGAGCATCTTCTGATAGCTCTGATTGATGATCCGGATGCGGTAACCGTTTTCCGGGCCTGTGGCGTTGATCTGGATAAACTCCGGGGGGATCTGACCGAGTTTCTCGACAAGGATCTGGCAGGTCTGACTGCCGAACGCACGACGGAGCCGAAGCCGACCGCAGCATTTCAGCGTGTCATTCAGCGTGCCGCCATTCATGTGCAGTCTACCGGTCGCGACGAAGTCACGGGAGCCAATGTGCTGGTTGCCCTCTTTGCCGAGCGCGAGAGCCATGCTGTCTACTTCCTGCAATTGCAGGACATGACGCGCCTTGACGCGGTCAACTTCATCTCGCACGGAATCGCCAAGGCGCCGGATCGCTCAGTACGACGGAGCTCGAATGGGGCACCGACAGGCTCGGCTGAAAAAGACGAGACCGGCGGCGAAGAAAAAGGCCGGGGTTCCGCGTCCAAGACGGGCGAAGCTCTGGCAACCTACTGCGTCGACCTCAACAAGAAGGCAGCCGAGGGCAAGATCGATTCCCTGATCGGCCGTGAGTCGGAAGTCGAGCGCACCATTCAGATTCTATGCCGCCGCACAAAGAACAACCCGCTCTATGTGGGTGATCCGGGTGTGGGCAAGACGGCCATCGCCGAAGGTCTGGCCAAGCGAATCGTGGAAGGAGACGTTCCCGAAGTTCTGCTGAACGCCACCATCTATTCGCTCGACATGGGCACCCTGCTTGCAGGCACGCGCTACCGTGGCGACTTCGAGGAGCGTCTCAAGGCAGTCGTGCATGACCTTGAGCAGAATCCCGGCGGGATCCTGTTCATTGATGAAATCCACACTGTCATCGGTGCGGGTGCGACTTCCGGCGGTGCGATGGATGCTTCCAACCTGCTCAAGCCTGCGCTGGCTGCCGGAACGCTGCGTTGTATCGGCTCGACGACCTACAAGGAATTCCGTCAGCACTTCGAGAAAGACCGCGCCCTCGTCCGTCGCTTCCAGAAGATCGACGTCGAGGAACCGAACCTCGATGACGCCGTGAAAATCCTTCGTGGCCTGAAGACGAACTACGAGAAACACCACAAGGTCCGCTACACGGATGACGCCATCCGTGCGGCCGTGGAACTGTCGGTCAAATATATCCACGACCGGAAGCTGCCGGACAAAGCCATCGACATCATTGACGAGGCCGGTGCGTCCCGGATGCTTCTGCCTGAAAGCAAGCGTCGGAAGACCATCACGCTCAAGGACGTGGAAGACACGATCGCCAAGATCGCCCGTATCCCCGCCAAGACCGTCTCCGCTGACGACAAGGAAGTGCTGCGGGCTCTGGAGCGTGACCTGAAGAACATGGTGTTCGGTCAGGACAAGGCCATCCAGACACTGTCGGACGCCATCAAGCTGGCGCGTGCTGGCCTGCGTGAACCCGAGAAGCCGATCGGCAACTATCTGTTCTCCGGCCCGACCGGCGTCGGCAAGACCGAAGTCGCTCGCCAGCTGGCCAGCACTCTCGGTATTGAGCTGATCCGGTTCGACATGTCCGAATACATGGAGCGCCACTCCGTCTCCCGACTGCTTGGCGCGCCTCCGGGCTATGTCGGTTTTGATCAGGGTGGTCTGCTGACGGACGCTGTGGATCAGCATCCGCACGCTGTTCTGCTTCTCGATGAAATCGAGAAGGCGCATCCGGACCTCTATAACGTGCTTCTGCAGGTTATGGATCACGGACAGCTGACTGACCACAACGGCAAGACTGTCGATTTCCGCAACGTCATTCTCATCATGACGACCAATGCTGGTGCGGCTGATCTGAGCAAGGAGGCCATCGGTTTCGGGCGCGACACCCGTGAAGGCGAAGATCAGGAAGCGATCAAGCGTCTGTTCACGCCGGAATTCCGTAACCGTCTTGATGCGATCATCCCGTTCGGCAATCTCCAGCCGGAAACGGTCGGTCGTGTGGTCGAAAAGTTCGTGCTTCAGCTCGAAGCGCAGCTTGCGGATCGGAACGTCACGATCGAGATGTCGTCCGCCGCCAAGGAGTGGCTGGCGGAACGCGGCTACGATCGCCTGTATGGCGCACGCCCTCTGGGCCGGGTCATTCAGGACTCGATCAAGAAGCCTCTGTCCGAAGAGCTGCTTTTCGGACGGCTGACAAAAGGTGGCGCGGTCAAGATCTCCGTCAAGGATGGCGAACTTTCGTTCGAATATCTCGAGAACGCCACGTCTTCCCCGGCTGCCGAGGCTCCGGAAGAAGGCGAGGAAAAGCAGGATACGAACGGCCTCTCATCCTGAATACAAGAGTGGTCCTGTTCTCAAGAGCAGGACCACCTTCCCTTGCACCGATGTGCCATAAGCGGCATTGTCCGCCCACAACAGGCTAAGAACGAGGGAGAGGATGGAGGGTAAATCAGCACGCAACGGTATTGTCCTGCACACTGAGGCAGACTTTCAGGGTCTGCGCGCCGCAGGAAAACTGGCTGCCGAAACGCTGGATATGATCACCGAGCATGTGCGTCCTGGTGTGACGACAGGTGAACTCGACACCATCATCCACGAATTCACACTCAAGAATAACGCGACACCGGCGACACTCGGCTATCGCGGCTATCCGAAATCCTCCTGCATCTCGATCAACCATGTCGTATGTCACGGCATTCCGGGCGATCGTAAACTGCTGGACGGAGACATTCTGAACATCGACGTCACCTGTATTCTTGATGGGTGGTACGGTGACACCAGCCGCATGTATATTGCAGGCAAAGCCCCCAAGAAGGCCGAAAAGCTGATTGATGTAACCTATGACTGCATGATGGCCGGCATCGAACAGGTGCGACCGGGCGCAACTCTGGGTGACATCGGCCATGCAATCCAGGTTCTCGCTGAAAAGCATCGCTATTCGGTTGTTGAGGATTTCTGTGGTCACGGTATCGGCCGCACGTTCCACAGCGCCCCGAATGTTCTCCACTATGGTGAACCGGGGACTGGTCTGGAACTGAAGGCGGGCATGGTTTTCACCATTGAGCCGATGATCAATATCGGCAAGCCGGAAGTGAAAATCCTTGAAGATGGCTGGACAGCCGTCACCCGTGATCGCTCCCTGACAGCGCAGTTCGAGCATATGCTGGGTGTCACGGAAAACGGGTATGAGATTTTTACACTCTCTCCCAAAGGCTATAAGCGGCCGCCCTACGGCGCGTGATCGGCTTTTCAGAAGCTGAAACTGTCAGCTGATATAAAGAATTTCTGGCGGTTGTCTTTGTTGGAAGCAAAACAATCGTCAGAAGCCTTTACGCATAGCGACGGCCAATAAAACAGATGCAACCACTGTTTTTCAAAAAGCAGCTCCCAAAGCCTGCTTGAAAACGCTTCACCAGAAACCCTTCATGATTTAAAAGAGCGTGCTTCAGACGACTTTTGAAAGTCTTCTGACCTCTCCTCATTTTTCATTGAAGCAGGATCGTGCCGTGTTGCCTTCCGCCGTAGTCCGTATCCTCTCACGGAAGAAATACGCGCAGCCTTTCGTCTTCACGACAGGTCTCATCGCCTGTCTCAGTTTCTCCACCAATGGCTGGGCGCAGGCCTCTGCCCTCCCCGCTGGTGTGCCTGATCCACTGGCCTATACAGCATCCGTGCAATCACCTGCGTCCGACAAGCCCGTGCTGGGCCGCCATGGAATGGTGGTCTCCGCGCAGCATCTCGCGTCCGACGTTGGTGCAAAAATACTGACGCAGGGCGGAAACGCCGCCGATGCCGCAGTGGCCGTGGGTTACGCGCTCGCCGTGGTTTACCCGGCCGCAGGCAATATTGGTGGTGGCGGCTTCATGGTTCTGAAACCACGTCAGGGACAGGCAGTTTTCATCGATTTCCGTGAAAAAGCGCCACTCGCATCCACGCCGAACATGTTTCAGGATGCTAATGGACAGGTTATTCCCGGCCTCTCGACGGCTGGGTGGAAAGCTGTGGCCGTTCCGGGAACCGTGGCTGGTCTCGAATATGTAAGGCAACGCTGGGGCCATCTCTCCCGCGCCAAACTCATGGAACCCGCCATTCGTCTGGCACGGGAGGGCTTTGTTCTGGAGGAAGGCGACGTCGCCCTGCTTCGTCCCTTTGAAAAGGAATTCCGCGCTGATCCTGTTGTCAGCAGGATCTTTCTGCGACCGGACGGTCAGTCCTTCCGTCCCGGCGATCGTCTCGTGCAGACCGATCTCGCCAACTCCCTTTCAGAAATCGCCCGTCACGGTGAGAATATCTTTTACAAAGGCAGCATCGCCCGTCGGGTAGTCGACGCCAGCAAGCGCAATGGCGGCATTCTGGAAATGGCAGATTTCGGTCGTTACAAACCTCGCGTTATGCCGCCGCTGACCTGCTCTTATCGCGGCTATCACATCGACACGGCACCCCCGCCGAGCGGCGGTGGTATCGCTCTGTGTGAAATGCTGACGATCCTATCCGGTTATGATCTCGGCGCAGAAGGACTGCACAGCACCCCAGCGCTCCGCCAGCAGATCGAAGCCATGCGTCACGCCTATTCAGACCGGCGCGATCTGGGTGATCCGGCTTTTGTCGCCAATCCCGTCGATCATCTTCTGGACCCGGCCTATGCCGTGCAGATCCGTGGGGGCCTGCCGCAGTCCGGTGCCGTAAAATCAGAGACCCTGACAGCAGGTTCTCCTGTTCCTGCCACGTCCACAGCGCCCTCCTCGCCTTCTGTCGACAGGGAAAAACACGAAACCACGCAATTCTCGGTCATGGATTCTTCCGGACTGGCTGTTTCCACCACTTACACACTCAACGGATGGTTTGGAGCACGGGTCATCGCGCCGGGAACGGGTTTTTTCCTGAACGACGAGATGGATGATTTCTCCGCCAAACCCGGTGCGCCTAACATGTTCGGCATTGTCGGCAGTCAGGCGAACGCCATTCAGCCCGGCAAAACCCCCCTCTCTTCCATGACGCCAACCATCGTTTCCAAGGACGGAAAGACGGTCATGGTCATCGGCAGCCCCGGCGGTTCGCGCATCCCCACCATCGTGCTGTCTGTCATTACCGGCGTGATCGACTATCACCTGAACATCCAGCAGGCCATTGATCTGCCGCGCTTTCATGAACAGTGGGAACCTTCAACCATTGAAGTCGAAAAGGGCGCGGTCGATACCGCTGTCGCAAAGGCTCTGAACGAACAGGGGTATGTTTTTCGTGATCATGCGGCATGGGGCATGCCGGAAGGTATTGTCACGGGCGCTCTCGCTGCCAACCGCAACGAACAGACGCTCCTGTCCGGGGGTGCGGACCATCGTCATCCGGGAGGTGCTGCGGTCGGCGAGTGAAAACATTCGCCCCGAATTAAGGTAGCTCTCCTCGCCTTGGGACTAGTGCAACGTCGGCGCGGATGCTACTGACGCCCCAAAGAGAGCGGTGAACAAGGGTTTGCCGCTTTTCCATTCCGACCACCGCAGAAACCCGGAGAGAATGCGCATGGCCCCGGCCGAAGGCACCCGACAGATCAAGAAGGTCGTTCTGGCCTATTCAGGCGGCCTCGATACTTCAGTCATCCTGCGGTGGCTCCAGACCACTTACGGCTGCGAAGTCGTAACCTTCACGGCCGACCTCGGTCAGGGTGAAGAGCTGGAACCGGCCCGCAAGAAGGCCGAAATGTTCGGCGTGAAGGAAATCTTCGTCGAGGATCTGCGCGAGACCTTCGTGAAGGACTTCGTGTTCCCGATGTTCCGGGCGAATGCGCTGTATGAAGGCCAGTATCTTCTCGGCACTTCCATCGCCCGTCCGCTGATCGCCCAGCGTCAGATCGAGATTGCCGAGCAGGTCGGTGCTGACGCCGTGGCGCATGGCGCAACCGGCAAGGGTAACGATCAGGTCCGCTTCGAGTTGGCCTATTATGCGCTGAAGCCCGACATCACCGTGATTGCGCCGTGGCGTGAGTGGGATCTGACATCCCGCACCCGTCTGCTGGCGTTCGCGGAAGAGCATCAGATTCCCGTGACCCGCGACAAGCGTGGCGAAGCCCCGTTCTCGGTGGATGCAAACCTTCTGCACTCCTCTTCCGAAGGCAAGATCCTCGAAGATCCCGCCGTCGGGCCGGAAGAGATTGTCTTCCAGCGCACCATCTCGCCGGAAGCCGCTCCGGATGTCGCGACCGAAATCACCATCGATTTCGTTTCGGGTGACCCGGTTGCGATCAATGGCGTGGCCATGTCTCCGGCCACCCTGCTGACCAAGCTGAACGAACTCGGCAAGGCCAACGGTATCGGTCGTCTGGATCTGGTCGAAAACCGTTTTGTCGGCATGAAGTCACGCGGCATCTATGAGACGCCGGGCGGCACAATCCTGCTGACGGCTCACCGCAGCATCGAATCCATCACGCTCGACCGCGAGGCCATGCACCTCAAGGACAGCCTGATGCCGAAATATGCCGAGATCATCTATAACGGCTTCTGGTTCTCGCCGGAGCGCCGCATGTTGCAGGCTCTGATCGACACGTCCCAGCATTCCGTAACGGGTCGCGTGCGTCTGAAACTCTACAAGGGCAACGTGATCTGCGTGGGCCGTGAAAGCCCGAACAGCCTGTATGACACCCGCGTCGTCACCTTTGAGGATGACGAGGGCGCTTACAACCAGCAGGATGCTCAGGGCTTCATCAAGCTCAATGCCCTGCGCCTGCGTCTGGGTGGTCAGATCGGTCGACGAGGGGGCGCGCTCTAAGGCGCGTCTCTGCGATCTGAATGACAATCCTGACACTAGTTTCGAGGGAATAGCTGTGCGTTCTTCACTGACTTCAATCCGTCTCCGTACCCTGCTTCTGGGCGGACTGCTCTGCCTGCCGATCGTGGGATGCAGTCATGAGGATCAGGAACTGACGCCTGAGCAGATCATGCAGAAGGAGATTTCCCAGCCGGGCGTAAAGGTTCTTCCGGACGGACTGGCTTACAAGGTTCTGGCATCCGGGCCGAAAGATGGTCCTTCCCCCGTCAAGGGCGACAGCATGATGCTGATCTATGAAGGCCGCCTGCCGGACGGATCGATCTTCGACAGCTCCGACCAGCACGGTCAGGGCGCTTATATGCGCATGCCTCTGGACGGTCTGGTGCAGGGATGGATGGAAGCGCTTCCCATGATGCATGTGGGTGATACCTGGATGCTCTATGTCCCGGCCAAGCTGGGCTACGGCAAGCGTGAGATGGGTATCATCCCTTCAAACAGCCCGCTGATCTTCAAGATCCAGCTGCTTGGCGTCGAACACGGCGGACAGCAGTAAACCGAAAGGCCGGGTCTCTGACCCGGCCTTTCTCGTTCTGGCACTCAGCTCTTTTTGCTGGCGGATTTCTTTCCGGATTTCTTCTCAGGAAACATTGCCTTGCAGGCTGGGCTGAGCTTATCGCGTTTAGATTGCAGGCAGGCCGCGATCTTTTTCTCATTGGGGATCGAAAGCATGCAGAACTTCAGGGCATCCCCCTTGCAGGCTGCTGTCTGCTCTTCCCGCGTTGCAGCAAATACGGTTGTCGGCGAGACCGCTGACACCAGAAGTCCGCAAGTCGCCACGAAAAAAAGGTGCCTGTAGGATGTAATAGGATTCACTCAGAATTCCTTTCATGCTCCAGAGTGGCGCAGCATGTCCCCTGAAACCAGAACCTCCGGATATTCAAGCAAGTTTCATGCGTTTGTTCTTCCATACCATCTCTGCACGAAAAAAGCTGGTTTTCCTTCTGGCGCTTCTCGTGCTTCCCGGCGGATGCTCCCGGCACAAAAGCCCCCGCTATCTGTATGGTTCCAACTGCGGCATCTGCCATCACGGTGGAGAAGGCATGGCTGGCTCTGTACCGCCCCTGAGCGGAAGAATTGACCGCATCGCAGCGACCCCCGAAGGGCGTGTCTATCTGGCTTCTGTTCTCATGAACGGGGTCAGTGGTCCGATCAGGGCCGCAGGCGTGCCTTACAGGGCAGAAATGCCGCTCTTCCGGTATCTTTCAGATGAGGAAGCAGCCACCATCCTGTCATGGCTCTCACAGCAGGGTGAGACAAAACCGGCTCCCACAATCACACGGGAAGACATCGCCGCAGCCCGGGCGCACCGGATTTCGGCGGGAGACGTTGCAGATATGCGGGCGAAACTCGACCTGAAACATCCTCTGCCGTAAGACAGGGGCAGACTGTCGCGACCTAGGGATCTGAGCAGCAAGAATGACACGTGTATTTTCCGGCATCCAGCCGACCGGTATTCCTCACCTCGGCAACTATCTCGGTGCGATCCAGAACTGGGTTGCGTTGCAGGCAGACCATGAATGCATCTTCTGCCTGGTTGATCTTCATGCACTGACAGTCTGGCAAAACCCTGCTGATCTGATCGTGCAGACCCGTCAGCAAACCGCCGTGCTGCTCGCCTCCGGGATCGACGCCGAAAAACACATCCTGTTCAACCAGTCCGCTGTCAGCGCCCATACCCGGCTGGGATGGATCTTCAACTGTGTGGCCCGTCTTGGCTGGCTCAACCGGATGACCCAGTTCAAGGACAAGGCAGGCAAGGACCGGGAGAACCATTCCGCCGGTCTGTATGTCTATCCCAACCTGATGGCCGCCGACATTCTGGCCTACAAGGCCGTGAAGGTTCCCGTGGGCGATGACCAGCGCCAGCACCTCGAACTGGCCAACGACATCGTCAAGAAGTTCAATCACGACTACGAAATCGATTTCTTTCAGGAGATCGAAGCTCTCATTCCGCCGCAGGCCGCGCGCGTGATGAGCCTGCGGGATGGCTCCAAAAAAATGTCCAAATCCGATCCATCGGCACAGAGCCGTATCGATCTGACAGACGACGCGGATACGATTGCCCTCAAGATCCGCCGCGCCAAAACCGATCCGGAGCCCCTGCCCTCCTCCATCGAAGGACTGGTGGACCGGCCCGAAGCCCGCAATCTTGTCGGCCTGTATGCAGCCTTGAGCAATCTGACGCCGGAGCAGGTTCTTTCCCAGCATGGCGGCGAAGGCTTCGGTCCTTTCAAGAAAGCGCTGGCCGATGTCATGATCGCCCGTATTGAACCGATTGCGAAAGAGACCACCCGTCTGCTCGAAGATACCGACCATCTCGATCATGTGCTCCGCACCGGAGCCGCACGGGCTGCGGCCATCGCCAATCCGATCGTGGATGAGGTGGAGCGGATTGTCGGTCTGCTGAAATAACATCCGGAGCAACAGCCATGACAGCCATCCTGCCTGCTGAAGTGCTTGAAAAGTCCGCCACGGTTCTTGAGCAACTGAAAGCGGCAGGGTTGATGGTCGTCACGGCCGAAAGCTGCACCGGCGGTCTGGTGGCGGGAGCGCTTACGGCTCACGCTGGTTCATCTGCGGCGGTAGCCGGTGGATTTGTGACCTACTCGAATGCGATGAAGCAGGCGGCGCTCGGCGTGCCGGAGGACATGCTCGCTCAGAGGGGTGCCGTCAGCGAACAGGTGGCGCGGTCAATGGCAGAAGGTGCTCTTGCCCATGCACCGGGAGCAGACATTGCCGTCTCCCTGACAGGCGTCGCCGGGCCGGATGGCGGCAGTGAGGCGAAGCCGGTCGGGCTTGTCTGGTTCGGCCTGAAACGCGCTGGCAAGCCGCCCCTTACGCAGAAGCAGATCTTTGGTGGAAACCGAACGGAAGTCCGTGCGCAGGCCGTTCTGCACGCCTTGCAAATGATACAGGACAGTCTCTGAATTTTCTGTCTGGCGTCTCGCGCACCAACGACTGCCCTTCCAAACAAACAGGCCGCCCGAAGAGTTTCGGACGGCCTGACTTTGTTATTGAAGACTGATCAGGATCTCACGCGCTGGCGCGTGCGCTGATCCCCAGATGGTAGCCTTCCTTGTTGAGGATCTTGATCGCTGCCTCGGCATATTTCGCGGTCAGAGCCGATGCGTTGCCGGGAGTGCAGTGAAAACTCAGGGAAACGGCGATATTCGCCGATTGCGGCAGGAAGGACACGGAGGGCGCCGGTGTGGCCAGAACCTGTTCGTCACCCTGCAACAGGCTGAGCAGAAGAGCACGCGCCTTGTCGAGATCATCGCGGTAATCGATCAGCAGGCCAACCGTCGCCACGACACTCTCGGCCTGCGAACTGTTGATCACGACATTGTTCGAAAGTGCACCGTTGGGCACGTAGATGAATTCATTGTTCGCATCCCGCATGACGGTGCGGAACATTTCGATTGAAACCACAGTGCCCGAGCTGCCACCGGCCGTGATGGAATCTCCGACCTCAAAGGGACGGAACAGCAGGATCAGAACGCCGCCTGCGAAATTGGCGAGACTGCCCTGAAGCGCCATGCCGACAGCCAGTCCAGCCGCACCGAGCACGGCGACAAACGAGGTCGTGGCAATACCGACCATCGACGCCACGCTGATGAGCAGAAGCGCTTTCAGCAGAAGCCCGACCACACTGAGAAGAAAGCCCCGGAGCGTCGGCTCGACATGACTGGCGGCCATCATCCGTCCCATGGCGCGGGTCACCATGTTGATGACGGTCCAGCCGACCAGAAGCACGACGAGAGCAAGAACAAACTGCCCGACATAGCCCAGTATGACCGGCATCAAGTTGTTGACCTGCGTCCAGAGCGAAGTAACCTGCTTTTCCATCAGTATCCTCAATCGTTTGATAGAGCTTTGTCCGGTGCTTACCGTCTAAATGTGAGTGGATCATGACAGGCCCTTGCGCACAGGGCACTGCTGGAATGTCATCAGATCACCCTCCCCACATGCGGAGCGGCAACAGATATTATCGTCACTGACCTGTTCAGGAGAAAATCCATCTCCTTTTATGGCCATAGCAGCATCCCTCATCCACTACAGACGCCATCACAAACGCTCGGGGTCCCAAACAGGGCGTCCTTTCTGTCCTCGTCCCATTTCCATCGTTCACCACTCTCCCCCTTATTCCGAGCCCTTTCCCTCTTGAGATTGCCTCCGGAAGGACTATCTCTGTGAGCCATGAACACACATCAGTCTTCTCCCCACGATCCTGTCGGCTGGCATGGCACCACCATCATCTGCGTACGCCGGGATGGAGAGGTCGCCATGGCCGGAGATGGTCAGGTTTCCCTCGGCTCCACGGTGGTCAAGGGCAATGCCCGCAAGGTTCGACGCATCGGCTCGAACCAGCAGGTACTCGCCGGTTTCGCCGGAGCGACCGCCGATGCGTTCACGCTTCTGGAGCGACTGGAAGCCAAGCTGGACCGTTTCCCCAACCAGCTTGAGCGCGCCTGCGTGGAACTGGCGAAAGACTGGCGCACAGACCGCTATCTGCGTCGTCTGGAAGCCATGCTGATTGTCGCGGACCGGCAGGGTTCGTACACGGTGACGGGCAATGGCGATGTGCTTTCGCCCGAGGACGGCATCATCGCCATAGGATCAGGCGGCAATTACGCCCTGTCCGCAGCGCGTGCGTTGCTGCCGATAGAAGGACTGACGGCCAGAGAGGTTGCACAGCGGGCGATGAAGATTGCCGGCGACATCTGCGTCTACACCAACCATTCCGTGACGATTGAAACCCTGCACTCAGATGATGAGAAGGCGGCGTAATCATGACCATCAATCATTTTTCCCCCGCCGAGACCGTCACTGAACTCGACCGCTACATCATCGGCCAGAATGACGCGAAGCGCGCTGTCGCCATTGCCCTGCGCAACCGCTGGCGTCGGGCACAGCTTCCCGAGGGTCTGCGCGAGGAAGTTGTTCCCAAGAACATTCTGATGATCGGCCCGACCGGCTGCGGCAAGACCGAGATCGCCCGCCGTCTGGCCAAGCTGGCGCAGGCTCCCTTCATCAAGATCGAGGCGACCAAATTCACAGAGGTCGGCTATGTCGGCCGCGATGTGGAAAGCATCATCCGCGACCTCGTGGAAAACGCCATCGTCATGCTGCGTGAACAGCGCCGCAAGGATGTGCGCCCGCGCGCCGAGGAAGCCGCCGAAGAGCGTCTGGTCACCATTCTTGCTGGCGAAGCCTCCTCTGCCGACACACGCTCGCATTTCCGCAAGCTCCTGCGCAGCGGCACGCTGGACGACAAGGAAATCGAGATCGCCATCACCCCCGATCCGACAACCCAGAGCGGCGGCGATGTCCCCGGCATGATGCCCGGCGGTCCGATGAATTTCGGCGACATGATGAAGAACATCATGGGCCGTGCGCCACAGACCCGTCGCCTCACCGTTGCCGCTGCCCGCGAACAGATCGTGCGTGAGGAAGCCGACAAGCTGCTGGACAATGACGCGCTCAACCGCGACGCGGTGCAGCATGTGCAGGATAACGGCATCGTCTTCCTCGACGAGATCGACAAGGTCTGCGCACGCTCGTCCGAAGGTTTCCGGGGTGCAGATGTGTCGCGTGAAGGCGTGCAGCGAGATCTGCTGCCGCTGATCGAGGGCACGACCGTCTCGACGAAATATGGTTTTGTGAAAACGGACCATATCCTCTTCATCGCGTCCGGTGCGTTCCATCTGGCCAAGCCGTCCGATCTGCTGCCGGAGCTTCAGGGCCGTCTCCCCATTCGTGTCGAACTCCAGCCGCTGAACCGTGACGACCTCCGTCGCATCCTGACCGAACCGGAACATTCGCTATGCAAGCAGTATGTTTCCCTGATCGGCACGGAAGGCGTGACTCTCACCTTCACGGATGGTGCAGTCGATGCTCTGGCCGAACTGGCCGCCGACGTGAATGAGCGTGTCGAGAATATCGGCGCCCGTCGTCTTGCTACGGTCATGGAGAAACTGCTAGAGGATGTGTCTTTCACAGCCTCTGAGCATCAGGGCGAAACCATCACGATTGATGCGGACCTCGTTCGTGAGCGTGTGGCTCCCCTTGCCCAGCAGGGCGACCTCAGCCGGTTCATCCTCTGATGCTGGGCGAGGCTTTTGTCCGTCCGGAGGACGATACCGCTGTGGACGCCATCGAAGCGATTGGCGACGAACTGGCGCTCTTTGATGACTGGATGGACCGCTACCAGTACATCATCGAACTTGGGCGCAAGCTGCCTCCCTTCCCCAAGGAATGGACAGATGACGCGCATCGCGTTCCCGGCTGTCAGAGTCAGGTCTGGCTTGAAGCTCAGATGGATGACGGGACAATGTACTTTGCAGGCGCATCAGACGCCGCCATCGTGATGGGGCTCGTAGCCCTGCTGCTGCGGGTCTATTCCGGCCGGACGCCTGAGGAAATTCTGGAGACAGAACCGTCCTTCCTGAGTGATCTGGGACTGGTGCAGGCTCTTTCCACCAACCGGGGAAACGGCGTGGAAGCGATGGCGCGGGCCATTCGCTCGGCAGCTGCTCAGGAAAACGATCGCTCATCCGAGGAGTGACTGTTTTCCTGTCTTGCTCTTCCGGAAAAATATAACCACTGAAAGAGCATTGGGATCTTCACATAACGGAAGACTGTTTACGCCTTCATCCTGTTATATTCGCGGGCGGAGCCCAAGGAAAACGGGCGCAGACCTTTCAGACTGACACCCGGAACTGACACCCGGAAGATCGTCAAAACCGATGGGAACCGTTCAGCTGACCACAAGCACCGAACGGGGTCCCCCCACCTTCTGGCCATCCTTGTCGAAAAGCTGAAACAATAGCACGGCGCGTTTTTCAGGCGCCGTGAATTCCAGCGGAATGCTGCGCACCGGACCGCCGTCATAATCCAGCCGCACCTGCTCTGGCGCATCCTTTTGAGTCTTATCAAAAACACGGATCAATTCGACGACGAGATGGATGCTGCTCACTGTTTCGGTGGCCACAACAGCAACAATGAAACGCTCACCGGGAGAGACAGACTCCTTGACTGGCTGGAGCGAGAAGGTAACGGCCTCGGCGCTATTCACCGCAAAAAGTCGTCCACCTGGCAGGTCTGGACGCAGCACGGCCCGCAGCATGGCCATTGCCTCGCTGTCGAAGCAGACATCAAGATGCGCGGCGGCGACGTAGCGAACGGGCAGACCCGGTGGCGCAGCGCTCCAGAGCGGCACCGTGCCGTCGCCGGAGTTCTCCTCGTCCACTGCTGTGATCCCTTTCGGCAGATCGTAGTTGGCGACGACTGTCTTCTGGGCATTGCCGGCAATAGCGAGATACGGGCACGGTGACCGGAAGCCTGGCCCGATAAACGGAAGCGCGCCTGCAAACGCTTCTGCTGCTGCGACGGCGCCGGGAACCAGCTTCAGCTTCTCATAAACAGCCTTATCGAACAGATTTAGAATATTGAACCCCGTATCCGGGTCGGGCGCCAGCAGTACTGGCACGCCGGGACGCGGCAACAGTTGGTAGGCTGAAGGAAAAGCCGGGTTCGCCAGCGCGGCGCGGCACTGCTTGGCCGAAAGGAATATTTCGGGACGAAGGCCCAGCACATTTTGCATCGCCACCGGCGCACCGAGATGCGGTGTCGCGAGCAGCGCAAGAAGCCGGAGGTTGAGTCCCGCGGGAATACCTATCTTCTCCAGAGCATAGCGAGCCAGCAATCCGCCCATTGAATGCGCGACGATTGCCACCCGCTTGCCTTTCAAGTCCGGCTGGGAGAGACGCGTGTGCAACGTCTTCGCGCTCTCCCGGATGTCTTGTCGCCAGTCATAGGGAAATGGAACGAGACTGCCACGCTTCTCGCTATAACCCATCTGTTCCAGCGATTTGAGAGCCTGCCCGTAGCCTGAAAAGTGGTAAATAGTCTGTCCAAACAGCTTGAGCGGAACACTGCGCAGGACATCCGTCGCCCGGATCGTCGTGCTTGTCGCCAGAATATTCACCAGCCGATCCGGATAGGATTTGAACAGGACCTGATCAGGCGTTCCAGGCCAGATCGTCTCTTCACCATCGACGAGAACGCTGCCGCAAATTCCGGGCACGAAGACAATCGTATCAATCGGCATCGCACATTCGTCCTGTAAATTTATTATTTATTATGATATTAGTTATTCTATAATAAAATAAATTAGCCAGCAATGGTGGTATTATGGATGATGCCGAATATGTGATCTTTGAGAGTTCACCGCCTCCCGTTAATTGGGCGCTCAATGGTTTTCGGCTTGGGTCTGCGCCGATCGCTTCTGACATTGCCGAAACTCTGCAGACCGTCACTTCCGTTGATGACGATTCCGGGTTTCGTCGCAAAAACGCGCGGCCCGATCTCACCAAAAAACTACGGGACAGATCCGCACCTGCGAAGATCCACATCCTTAATAGCCCGGAAGCAGCGGCTATAGCCCGCGTTGGCGGTCAGGATGTGATGCGTGTGCCCTTTATGCCGATTCGGCTCATTCCGCAGTTCGATCAGCAGGCAAGTTCCCAGGACGGAAGTGCGTGGGGCATTGAAGCCATGCAGGCCCATCACCTGCCGAATGACCAGCAGGGACAAGGCGTAACCGTCGCCATCCTCGATACCGGGATCGACAAGAACCATCCAGCATTCAAGGGTCTGATCACAGAGGAAAACTACAAGGACTTTACCGGTAACGGTTTGACCGACAACGTGGGGCACGGAACACATTGCGCAGGCATCATTTTCGGTCGACCGGTAAACGGTCAGCGGATCGGCATCGCTCCGGGTGTCAGCAGGATACTCGTTGGCAAGATTGCCGACAATAATTTCGTGACAACGACAAAGGAACTGCGTGAAGCACTGACGTGGGCAGTTAGTGAAGGTGCCGACATCATTTCACTTTCGGTAGGACTGGACTTTCTTGGGCATAAGAAAGCATTGGAAGATCGCGGCTTTTCCGAACGGGTAGCAATGGCGCAGGCTTTAAACGACTACAGGGATTATACCCGCTTTTTCGATGCGCTGATGCGGACAGTCGTAACGCCGGGTGTGGCAGAAAAATCCGCCCTGGTGATCGCAGCCTGCGGGAATGATAGCGATCCATCAGACAGAAGGAGGGTGCCCGCCACGCTGCCTGCAGTAGCGGACAGCGTCATTGCCGTATCAGCTCTCTGTCGGGCAGGGGACGGCAGTTTTTCGGTTGCGCCATTCTGTAACGCACAGGCCAATATTTGTGGGCCAGGTGTCGGCATCCTTTCGGCTGCACCGAAAAGAGAACTGACGACAATGAGCGGCACAAGTCAGGCAGCGCCGCATGTAGCAGGGGTCGCCGCACTCTGGTGGCAGCATCTGTCACTCAAAAAAGGTCAGCCACCCACTCCATCCGAAGTTCGCGACGAACTCTTCAGTAACGCAAACAGCACTCTTATAACGGGTGAAAGTGGGTCCGATAACATCGGTCGAGGCCTCGCACTCGCTCCACCGCCCTATCTGCCTGCTGAGCCTTAGCTGCCTTCAGGCTCAAATGGATCTCCTGCTTGTTCCAATAACTCGAAAACAGCATCTCTCCTTGCTGATTCAAGACTGGCATCCCCCCCTGTATTTCATCCCTACTTCCCTACTTCGCAGGAATAAGATCCTCTACCCCGGACAACAGGGCCTCGCGTGTAAAAGGCTTGGCCAGCACGCGGGCATCGGGGGGCAGGATGGCGCGATCAGCAAACCCTGTGACGAAAATCACCGCCAGATCAGGACGCAGGACCGCAATCCGACGCGCGCATTCATCGCCGTTCATCTCGGGCATCAGAAGATCCATGACGACCAGGCCAATATCCGGGCGGGAACGAACCAGATCGAGTGCTTTCGCCCCACTGTGGCATTCCAGGACCCTGAAACCCGCTTTTGCAAGAAAGCCGACTGTCACAGCCGCCACGGCAGGATCATCGTCCACCACAAGGATACTACGCTGATTGTTGTGACTGTGATGCGTTTCCGTTGGTCCAGGCTGTGTAGCTCCCTGACTGCCGTCCTTGCTGATTGCCGGCAGCCAGAGTTCAATGGAGGTTCCGACACCGGGATTGCTGGAAACCCTGACATCGCCGCCATTACGCTGCACGAAGCCGTACACCATCGGCAGTCCGTGCCCGATCCCTGAGCCGACTGATTTTGTCGTGAAAAACGGCTCAAAAATACGGGCCTGTGTTTCCGGTGTCATGCCGACACCACGATCGGCCACAGAAACAACAACGTAATGCCCCGGAGGCAGGGGCCGCCCGGATCGTCCGACCACCATGTTTTCCCGCTGATCTTCCAGACTCAACCTCATGGCTTCAGCAGAAATGATGATCTCGCCACCTTTCGGCTGGGCATCGCGGGCATTGAGGCACAGATTGACCAGAGCGACTTCCAGCAACGACGGATCGGTGGACGCCTGCGGCAGATTTTCATCGGGAAGTCTGAGCCTGACTGGAACAGCGCGAGAACCACCGCCGCCAACACTCTGCGCCAGCAAACCCTGCATCTGTCCCAGCAGTTTCGGCACATCGACGGGACGACGGGCAAGGTCACGCGGGCGGCTGAAATCGAGCAGTTTCTGCGTCAGCACTGCTCCCCGGCGCGCCGCATCCATCGCATTGGTGAAAAGGCGGCTGATATTGGGGTCGGTTGGAGGCTGCATATCCTGAACAAGTTCAAGAGAGCCCAGGATGGCGGTCAGAAGATTGTTGAAATCATGGGCAATGCCGCCGGCCAGTGTGCCGATGGCCTGCATCTTGTCAGCCTGACGCGCCCGTTTTTCCATTTCGATCAGATCAGTGACATTCTGGTCGATCAGCACCGAGACGGGATGAACGGCAGATGTCTCCGACGGCAAAGCCAGTTCAACCCGTGAAATCCGATGCCAGCTTTCACGACCATCGGGACCGACCCGTCGTACGCCCGGAAATTCATCAACTGTCCTGAGATTATCGGCGCTTCTTGTTTCAACAGGCACATCGCCCAGCAGAGCGGTCTCCGCCTGTCCGATGCACTCCTTCAATGGCCGCCCAAAGGCCTCCGCCGCCAGCGCATTCAGCCGCGTGATACGCCCTGCCGTATCGGTAATCGCAAGCCCCAGTGGGAGATTGTCGAACAGGCTCCTCAGCAGGGCGCGTTCCGTATTCAGTTCACAGCGTGTGCGATATCCGGCAGCCGCTTCCCGCACCATGGCCAGCAGGCTGCCTGCCTCCCACGGTTTTGCGGCGTAAAAGGAAATCGCACCGCGATTGAGCGCGGAAACCACCGTATCGAGGTCCGCATAACCGGTAAGGAGAATTGTCCCCGCATCCGAGATTTTACGGGCTTCGGTGAGGAACACGTCACCGGTCATGTCGCGCATGCGCTGGTCAGAAATGATGACTGAAATATCTGGATGATTGCCAAGAAGACTCAAAGCTTCCTGTGCGCAGGAAGCCTGAATGATCACAAATTCGTCATCCAGTAGATCAGTGAGAGCAATCAGGATTTCAGGCTCGTCATCAACGATCAGAATCTTATCCTGATGAATACCTCCAAGTATCGTGTTCATGGCAACTGTTCCACAAGAAAAGCCGTTCCTTCTGCTGTCTCCGGGGGCAGACAAGGGATTGCTACAGTGAAACAGGCCCCACCCATGGAAGATTTGGAAACCTCAATCGTTCCTCCATGAGCCTGCACGATGCCGTATGCCGTGGCAAGGCCAAGGCCGGTTCCTTCACCGACAGGCTTTGTTGTGAAGAAAGGTTCAAAAACGCGTTCCCGCATGAAAGGGGAAATACCTGGTCCATTATCGCATATGGAAATCAGATAATGGCCTGCCGTCCCATTCTCTGCGTCGCCAAGATCAGTGCTGATACTGATCTGGGGAATTCTCTGGTCGCCTTCCGGCAGGGAAAGCAGGGCATCGGCTGCATTACTGATGATGTTCATGACGACCTGATGCACCAGCGCGACCTGACACCGGAGAACGGGTGGTGCATTGAATACGAGATCCACCTTGATATTTTCAGAGAGTTTTGGAGACAGCAGTGCGAGCACGGTGGTGATCGCTTCCGGAAGATTCACGTCTTCAAAAGCGCCCTGATCCAGTCTGGAAAAACGTCTCAGACTGGAGACCAGATCCCGCATGCGTCCAAGCCCGATTGAAGTCGCCCCGAGGCGATCCTGCCCTTTCTCCAGCAGCGCCCGGACACTTGCTACATCTCCTTTATCCAGCGCCGACAAGGCCCCTTCCAGAGTACGGGAAACCGTCGTTTCATGCGCAATCACAAAAGCGAGGGGATTATTGAATTCATGTGCAATACCGGCAACCAGTTCACCGAGAGACGCCATCTTTGCTGACTGCACAAGCCGCGTCTGCGCCTCAATGAGCTTACGGTTGGCCGCACCGAGTTCGTCGTTGGCCTGTTCCAGCGCATCCGCCAGAACCGTCTTGGCCCGTGCGCCCTCCATGGCAGCATCCCGTGCAGCGCGTTCAGCCTCGCTTCGCCGCCTCTCGTCGAGAATAGCCTTGCGATAGAGCAGGCTGCGGACATGAAGAAGCAGGATCTCGACACTGACTGAAGACCCGACGCAGTCATCAACTCCAGCTTGATAGGCTGCAACGACGTCAGCTTCTTCATCTCTTCCAAATCCAAGCAGACGCGGTGGCGTCAGCGTGGTGACGAACGATGTATAGCGCTGCCTGTCGAGCAGACGGCAGAAAGCCAGTCCATCGAACGCACGGGACGACAGGTCCACAACCACACAATCAACGGCGGGCAGCCAGAAATCAGGCGCCCCAGAAAGAGCGGAAGGATCAAGCAGGATCGTGTCCACACCTTCCCCTTTAAGAAGATCCACAACGGGCGGCGTGGTCTCTCCCTGATCGGACTGTGCAGGCCAGTATCGCAGGCAGCCATCGCCCATCGTGGCGATGGCCACGGTTGGGCGCCTGAACCGCTCCTGCATCATGGCCTGAGCGGTAATTTTCAGGCCACGCAACAGCGTTTCGATCCGCAAGGCGAGAAAGGCTGGGGTCACATTACGAGAAACACAAACATCAATACCAGCCCTGAAGGCTTCGCACATCATGGCTTCATTATCAGTCAGCATGATGATGGGCAGCGAGCGTGTGAGCCTGTTGAGACGAAGCTGGCGTGTCATCTTGCATCCCGTCATACCGGGCAAGGAAAATTCAGTAATCAGAATGGCCGGAGGCCGCTGATCGAGACTGTCAAGCGCCGCCTCTGCGTCTGCGACAACATTGACCTCATAGCCGTGCCCGGTCAGTCCTGCGGAAAACCGGTCCGTTGTCTCAGACTGTCCAACCAGAAGAACGAGGGGCTTGTGATTGCTCATACCTATGCACCGGACACTGCCTGTTGCGCGCTGAGACCATCCAGCAACGTCACGAGATGGCTGACATTCGCGTATGTATCCGCAGCCCCGATCCTGACTGCGGTAAAAGAACTGCGGGCAAACGGGCACAATGCGGGCAATTCCACAAAGGCGCGCCCCCCTGCCCGCTTCAGAAGGGAAAGACCAGCAACCCCTGAGGAGTGAAGCCCTCCCAGCATAACCGCGACCATCTCTTTTGCCGCCACTTCAGCCGCCGAGGCGAGCAGCACATCAAAACCGTTTTCTCCCGATGGGGTCAGAGGCGCAGCCCACGGACCATCTGGCAGTCCGGCAAGAATGACGCCTTTGTCGTCTGAAGCCACCACCCGTGGCAGGGCGGAAGCCGCCACAACATTCAACGACCCGGCCTTCAGAGGCTGCCCGGTAGCGAGGTCCGCCAGCTTCGCACCGTTTTCAAGCGTTTCATCCAGCCAGCGCACAAACTCTGGCAGCAGAGATGGCGCAAGCGCTGTCACCAGAACAACCGGTATGGAAGCAGCGAGATCGCAGTCCTGATAGACACGCAGAGCCGATCCAAGAGCTCCTGTCCCCGCCATCAGAAAAAGAGCCCGAACCGGAAAGGCTGAAGCATCCGTCTGCACTTCCGGCGCATCCTGACATGACTGCAGTTCCTTCACCTGACGCGCAAGGCTCACAACCCGGGCAACGGTCTCTGACGAGGAAAGTGCTGCTTCTGTCCTCATGACAATATCAAGAGCACCGGAGCGAAGACATTCAAACGCCCGATCAAAATCCTCTTCCCCAGCATCAGCCATGATGATGATCGGAACCGGGCGCCTGACCATGATGGATCGCGTGACCTGCAATCCATTCATCCCGGCAAGGGCTGACCGGAGTAGGATCACATCCGGAGACGAAGTCTCAAGCGTGGTGAAAACATCCTCAGCATCTTCCGCCTCGAGGCAGTCGGAACAGTCTGGGCTGGCGGCAAACACACGACGGACAAGCGCACGGATTTCGGGATCATTGTCGGCCACCAGTACACGCACCGGCAGTCCCTCGGGAGTAGCCTGACGTATAACCGCTGTCGGCTGTGAAAAGACCTGATCCGCTGTCGTCACCATTCGACTCCCGTGAAGGCGCGCTATTGCATGCCTGCAACTCCATCTCACCGCGACACAAAAAACGGGCCCTGAAACAGTCTGTTCTGGGCAGAAAGCGGACCATGCCTGCACACGACATAAACAGAGCGTGAAGCATACCGCTTTTCATCGCACCTGACTGATCGCAAGTGCGTGTACTATCTGGCCCTTTTCAGGCACAACCCAATCCGGACAAGAGCGCCATATTGCGTGGCGTCAGGTCGTTAACGGGAGTAGACAATATCTGCCACAGCGGCTTTTCAGACAGAAGGCACTTCATCCACACGGGATTCGAGACCCATGATTTGCCCCAGTCGGGTCAGGCGGCGACGCACGGAGTCTCCACGCACAGCCACACGCGCCGATGTGAGATACAGGCACAGACCGTCCTTTTCCCGCTCCAGCCTTGTGCCGCTGAGCAGCGTTTCGGTGCCGCCACATAGGGAATAGGCCAGTCTCAGCGAAAGCCCGAGCGTAAAACCCCATGTGAAGGTATCAGCATCGAGCAAGGCGCGGGCCGGAGCCAGCCAGCCGGCATCGACCTCACCTTCGTACCGCACGGCGAGGGCAAGCGCGAGCGCAGCCCTTGCCTGATGATCGATCCCCCCGCTCTGCATCCACAGAATACGCAGAAACGTCTGTTCAGCCCGATATTCCGGGTGGTCGTGACTGCCAACGTCAGACAGCCAGCAAGCCACTTTTCTCAACCGTTTCTGACGCTCTGATTCCTCGGGGAAAATCACGGAGATCCAGTCGAACAGCGCCTCAGGCAGGGTGGTGCTACGGCCAAAACGCTCACACATCTGCCGCGCCATGGCTTCAAGCGGGTCTTCCTGCTGAAGGCCCGGCGCAACGTTCAGCACATACCAGCCTTCCCGCAGACCATCGACGCAGAACACGATGCGATCGGGAGAAACCCGCTTGACCAGACGACGCAGAACGGTTGCCGCGAAAGGAACATCATCCAGTCGCTTTCTCGGCGCTCCCGGCAGGCGCTCGAGAACTTTCCGGTTGCTCTGGATCAGCCAGCCCGTCATCTCGCGCGCCATCTGGGGCGTCAACGTATAATAATGAAGGATATTCAGCGGGTAGCTGGTACGGGCCATCTGCAAACGCGCAAGAGCACGGAAAGCGCCACCGACAAGATAGAGCGTCCGGCCTTTCATGCTCTCCAGCCACTCGACTCCGGCAAGCTCCGCATCGGCTATGGCTTTGGCCGCAGCCAGATCACCATTGGCCCGATCGCTAAGACGAATAACGCCCAGCGGCAGGGTGTTGGCGTCATGACGCCCTTCCGAATCAATCCTGATCAGTTCCAGCGATCCACCGCCGATGTCAGCCACAAGACCGTTTGCTTCCGGGATGCCACACAGAACACCGAGCGCCGCGTGGTCAGCCTCTTCTATCCCCGACAGGATGCGGATGGGCACATCCGGCATGATCTCCCGAAGAGAAGCGACAAATTCGGGACCATTCGCAGCGTCACGCACGGCGGCAGTCGCCAGAATCTCGAAGGGATCGGCATTCATGCCGCGGGCGATGGCGTGAAAACGGCGCAGTACATCCACGGCGAGCGCTACACCTTCTTCATTCAGCCGTCCCGTATGGGTCAGGCCCCGTCCAAGACGAAGGACGGCTTTTTCATTGAAGATGGAGACCGGATTTCGTGAAATCCCGTCAAAGACGACCATGCGGACGGAATTGGAGCCAAGGTCGACAACGGCGGAACGCGCCGGAATGTCAGCCTGCATGCATGGTTCTCCCCTGAAACGGCAAAGGGATCAGTTCCATGAACAGTCTCCCGAACGCACCGCGCCGCGCAGTGTCTGTCAAACGATACCCAACGCCCTATAACCGATGAAAGCCGTGAAACCCAACAGAGAACCTTTCCCACCCGAGGTTTCAAAGCTCAGGAACAAGTTAAAACACTGATATTTATTAATATTTTTTTCGATTTATGCTTTCTCCAGAGGAGACAAACCCCTTAAATCTTCCGGGAAAAGCCTTGGCTGAAACTTTTCTTAACAAAGCTGGCAAACTGGAATGCTGTCGGAAACTGAAGGACAGGAACCATCATTCCGTCCGGCACCATCATTTTGACGGTCAAGTCTGGCTGTTACGAACGCGCCCGGACCGCGTGATCACTCAACGACCGGCATTTTCTGCTGACTGTATAAGGTCGGTCGGCTTGCCCAGTCCGACCACCGGAACATGACGCCATCTCTACAAAAACAAAGCGCCGATATTTCCGATAAATATCCCCCTGCGACACAAGCCGTAGGGGGGATTTCTCTCCGCATTAGCGGGCGGCGATTTTTCCCGCGATCAGGCTGAAGATCTCGAACAGAATCTGGGCCCCAGCCTGCGCCGTGTTGGTGGTCGCATCATATTGCGGCGCGACTTCAACAACATCGCCACCAACAATATCGAGACCGTCGAGACCGCGCAGCAGTTCCAGCGCCTCGCGGGTGGTCAGACCACCTATTTCTGGCGTGCCAGTGCCGGGTGCGAAAGCGGGGTCGAGGCAGTCCACGTCAAAGCTGACATAGACAGGACCGGTCCCGACGACCTTGCGCACGGTTTCCAGAATGGCGTCGGTTCCCAGCTTCGGCACTTCTTCGCCATGAATGACGGTCATGCCAGAATCCTTCGAGAACTCCCAGAGATACTCGGAGGAGCCGCGAATGCCGATCTGCACGCAGCGTTCCGGGTCCAGAACACCGTCCAGAACAGCGAGACGGAACGGACCGCCGTGATGGAACTTGGCGCCCTCATACTCGCCGCTAGTGTCGCAATGCGCATCGAAATGCACCATGCCGACGGGTTGCTTCGCCCCGACCGCCTTGAGGATCGAGTAGCTGATGGAATGGTCGCCGCCAACAGACAGCGGAATCACACCGGCATTCACCAGACGACCATAAAATTCCTGAATATCCTCATGGGATTTTTCAAGACTGAACCGGCTGCGAAAACCGACATCGCCAATATCGGCCGCCTTGCACATGCTGGAAGGCACACGCTTCAGAACATGCTCGTAAGGACCGATCCGCTCGATGTCACGTACGGCGCGGGGCCCGAAGCGCGAACCGGAACGGTTCGTTACACCCAGATCCATCGGCACGCCGACAACAGCCACATCCAGACCGCCAAAGTCGTCAGATGACGCGGCATCCGGACGATAGGGCAACGACAGGAAGGTCTGCACACCAGAATAGGGCTTGCTGCGCCGATCGCCATCAGAAAACTGCGTCGCGGCAACAGCCTGGAATTCCGGGTCGAACATGTCACTGCCCGAAGCAGCGCCATATTTCTTACGCAGGGCTTCCAGTTTTGTCGTGTCCATTGGTCTCTTCTCTCCCTGCACCATGATCCTGCAGTAGACTGGAACACATTCGTAACGGGAAAACCATTGGATCGAAACGAAGTTCAGTTTGATCAATCATGAAGCAAGACGCTCAGGACTGTATATCCGGGTCTAATATGCTCCGGATTTTCCACATCCATCCGCCCCCCTACGCATTTTCCCCCATTGCGACATTGGCAGAAGGCGTATTTCTGTGCTGCATGGAGGTCATGCACCATTACACCGCTGAACCGTTCTCTGCTCCAGCGTCCATCATGACCGGCATGAAATGAGTCACCCTGTTCTTCTTGAACGGGCCGTCGGCGCTTATGGGCTGGATGTCCGCCTCTCCGGAGACGCCACACGGGTTGCCGGACTGAAACAGCAGGGCTGTTGCCGCATCCTGATGCCGCGTCGACCAATGGGCACACCGGAAGCCGTGCTGGTCAATGTCTCCGGCGGCATTGCGGCAGGAGACCAGATCACCGGAGAGATTGTCTGTCGCACAGGAAGTTGCCTGACCGTTACGACACAGGCGGCGGAACGGATTTACAAGGCGCGCGAGCAGGATGCCCCCGCCCGCATCGAAGCGCGCTGCCGGGTCGAAGCCGGAGCGCGTCTTGACTGGCTGCCACTGGAGACGATCTTTTTCGACCGGAGCGCGACATCTCGCCTTCTGGAAATCGAAATGGCCGGAGACGCGATCTTTCTTGGCTGCGAGACACGGGTTTTCGGACGTTCCGGCTCTGACGAAACGGTCGAGCATATCCGCCTACGGGACCGCCTGCGGGTCAAACGGGGCGATGAACTGCTCTGGGTAGAGTCGCTGATTGCGGAAGGGCCACTAGCGAGGCTTCTGGAACAGAAAGCCGTCGCCTCCGGACGGACGGTGATGCTGACATTGTGGCTGGTCGCGCCGGACGCAGAGACATGGCTGCTCCCCATCCGGGAAGCGCTCGACACGCAGGAGAAAGATGTGGAAGCCGCGGCCTCCGCTTGGAATGGCATGCTGGCGGTTCGTGCGCTTGGAACCAGCAGCCTCGCCATCTCACGGCTCTCCCGGCGTCTGCTGTCCATTCTTCGGGAAGGGCGAGGCGATCCGGTGACGTGGCGCACATGATGAGGCAGGATCGCATGAAAGAATGCTGGCGGACGCGCTGTAGGCTGGACAAAGGAGCACTCGGGTCATGAAACTGACGCCTCGGGAAAAAGACAAACTGCTGGTGGCCATGGCGGCCATCGTCGCCCGAAAGCGGCTGAAGCGTGGGGTCAAGCTGAATTACCCGGAAGCGATCGCGCTGATCACGGATTTCGTGGTCGAAGGCGCACGCGATGGCGCGAGCGTGGCCGATCTGATGGAACGCGGCGCGCATGTCATCACCCGCGATCAGGTGATGCAGGGCGTGGCCGAGATGATCCACGATGTTCAGGTCGAAGCGACCTTTCCCGATGGCACAAAACTGGTGACGGTTCATGACCCGATACGCTGATCCCCTCCCCCCCGGCGCCGTCCCCGGCGAGATCCTGCCCAAAGCAGGCGACATCAAACTGAACGAGGGCGCGAAGCGCGTCACGTTGCTGGTCACGAACACGGGTGATCGTCCGATTCAGGTCGGCAGCCACTATCATTTTGCTGAAACAAATCCGGCGCTGAAGTTCGACCGCGACAAGGCGCTCGGCTGGCGTCTGGACGTGCCGTCCGGTGGCGCACTGCGTTTCGAGCCGGGACAGGAACGCGAAGTCACACTCGTACCATTCCGGGGCGCACGACGCGCGATTGGTTTCCGGGGCGACGTCATGGGGGAGATCGACTGATGGCAAGACTGAGCCGCTTTGACTACGCCATGACGTATGGGCCGACGACGGGCGACCGTCTGCGACTGGCCGACACGGCGCTGGTGGTCGAGATTGAAAAAGACTTCACCATCTACGGTGAGGAAGTGAAATTCGGTGGTGGCAAGACCATCCGCGACGGCATGGGTCAGTCCCAGCGCACGAACGCCGAAGGGGCTGTGGATACCGTCATCACCAATGCGGTGATCCTCGATCACTGGGGCATCGTGAAGGCCGATGTCGGGCTTGTTGGCGGGCGCATCCACGCCATCGGCAAGGCGGGCAATCCGGACGTGCAGCCCGGCGTGGACATCATCGTCGGTCCCGGCACGGAAGTCATTGCCGGTGAAGGCAAGATCCTGACGGCGGGCGGTATCGACAGTCACATCCATTACATCTGTCCGCAGCAGATTGAGGAGGCGCTGTCGTCCGGCATCACCACCATGCTCGGTGGCGGTACTGGTCCCGCAACCGGCACGGCGGCGACCACCTGCACGCCCGGTCCGTGGCACATGGCGCGGATGCTTCAGGCGGCGGAAGGGCTTCCCGTCAATCTGGCCTTCGCGGGCAAGGGCAACGCCTCCCGCCCCGAGGCGCTGGAAGAAATGGTGCGTGCCGGGGCAAGCTGCCTGAAGCTGCATGAGGACTGGGGCTCTACTCCTGCCGCGATCGACTGTTGCCTGTCGGTCGCCGACCGCATGGACGTGCAGGTGATGATCCACACCGACACGCTCAATGAAAGTGGTTTTGTCGAAGACACCATCGCCGCCTTCAAGGGGCGCACGATCCATGCCTTCCACACCGAGGGCGCGGGCGGTGGTCATGCCCCCGACATCATCCGCGTGGCGGGGCTGCCGAACGTCCTCCCCTCCTCCACCAATCCGACGCGGCCTTACACGATCAACACGCTGGACGAGCATCTCGACATGCTCATGGTGTGCCATCACCTGAATCCGAGCCTGCCGGAAGATATCGCCTTCGCGGAAAGCCGCATCCGTAGGGAAACCATTGCTGCCGAAGACATCTTTCACGACATGGGCGTGTTGTCGATGATGTCCTCGGATAGTCAGGCGATGGGTCGTGTGGGGGAAGTTTCCATCCGCACATGGCAGACGGCGCACAAGATGAAGCTCCAGCGCGGCGCGTTGCCGGGCGATGGCGATGCGGACAACAACCGCGCTAAACGCTACATCGCGAAATACACGATCAATCCGGCCATCTCGCATGGTCTGGCGCATGAGGTCGGTTCGGTCGAAGTCGGCAAACTGGCTGATCTCGTCCTGTGGGATCCGGCTTTCTTTGGCGTGAAACCTGATCTTGTCGTCAAGGGTGGTGCTATCGTCTACGCAATGATGGGTGACCCGAATGCCTCCATTCCCACCCCGCAGCCGGTGCATGGACGGATGATGTTCGGTGGGTTCGGCGGTTCTCTTGCTGCGACCTGCATGACCTTTGTGTCTCAGGCTGCGCTGGAAGATGACATCGGCCATAAGCTCGGTCTCAGACGACATCTGTCGGCTGTGTCGAACACCCGTGGCGGCATCGGCAAGCGGAGCATGATCCACAACGACGCAACCCCGGTGATCGAGGTTGATCCTGAAACCTATGAAGTGCGTGCCGACGGTGTGCTTCTGACATGTGAACCTGCGGAGATCCTTCCCATGGCCCAGCGTTATTTTCTGTTCTGACATGAGATGTTCTGAAATCCTGCCAGCAGGAAGCTGGGACCGTTCGCGTGAGTGCGATGTCTTTTCCGCTGATTACGAAGGCCGTCATCGCCGTCGTATGATGCTTGATCTGCGTTCGGGCGAGCGGATGCTGCTCGATCTGGAGCATGCCCGCCTGCTCCGCGCAGGCGATGGACTGCTGCTGGAAGACGGTCGTGTCGTGAGGGTCGAAGCACAGGAGGAAGACCTGCTGGAAGTGACCGGTCATGATACGCTGCATCTGCTGCGTATGGCGTGGCATCTGGGCAACCGGCACCTGCCTGCCATGATCGAGGAAAAGCGTATTCTCATCCGCAATGATCATGTGATTGCCGACATGGTGCGCGGTTTGGGTGGTCACATCCACACCGTGCGCGCACCGTTTGATCCAGAAACAGGCGCCTATTCCTCCGGACACGGGCATTCCCACAGTCACGGAGAGACGCACGCGCAAGGTCATGAGCATGGCGACGGGCATCATCACCATCACTGATCCCCTGCGAGACGCATGATGGACGCCCTGCAACTCACCAGACTTCTCTCGTGGCTGTCACCGGCTTTTCCAACCGGCGGATTTGCTTACAGCCATGGTCTGGAATGGGCCATTGAGTGCGGCGATGTCACGGATGTGCCGTCTCTCGTCGAGTGGATCGGCAGCCTTCTGGCTCATGGCAGTCTGCACACCGACATGATCCTGCTGCGGGCGGCTTGGCGAGCGGACACGCTGGATGAAATGCGTGTCGTGGCTCAGGAAGGATGTGCTCTGGCGTCCTCGCGTGAGCGGTTTGAAGAAACCGTCAAACAGGGAAATGCTTTTTTACGGGCTGTGAAAATCTGGGACTGTCTTCCTCCCGCCGTCACGACGTTGACCGCCCAATGGCCCCTGCCGGTGATGTATGGCGTTGCACTGAAAGCCGCAGGATTTGACGAGGACGTGGCGGCTTTAGGGTGTGCACACGTCGCGGTTTCCGCCCTTGTCTCGGCGGCTGTGCGCCTGATCCCGCTTGGTCAGACAGACGGATTGCGGGCTCTTGCGGCGCTGGAAAAGCGCATGGCGGCGGCTGTTGCCACAACAAAATCCCTTACGCTGGAAGATGCTGGCGGACTCTGCTTCCGTTCCGATCTTGCCGCGATGCATCATGAAACTCAGGAAACGAGGTTGTTCAGAACATGACAGAGAAACATCACGGACCCTTGCGCGTCGGTATCGGCGGTCCTGTCGGCACAGGCAAGACGGCGCTCATGGATGCGCTCTGCCGCCGCTTTCGCGATGAGTTCGATATCGCGGCGCTGACCAATGACATCTACACGCGCGAAGACGCGGAGTTTCTCACGCGCGCTGGGTCGCTGCCGCCGGAGCGTATCATGGGGATCGAGACGGGTGGTTGCCCGCACACGGCTATTCGTGAGGACGCCAGCATCAATCTTTCCGGTATTGACGAACTGAACGACAAGTTTCCAAATTTGGATATCGTGCTTGTCGAAAGTGGCGGCGACAATCTGGCCGCAACCTTCAGCCCAGAACTGGCAGACCTGACGATCTATGTGATCGACGTCTCAGCCGGGGACAAAATCCCCCGCAAAGGCGGCCCCGGCATCACGAAAAGCGATCTTCTGGTCATCAACAAGATTGATCTCGCCCCTTATGTCGGGGCGGACCTCTCTGTCATGGATCGGGACAGTAAGCGCATGCGTGGTGAAAGACCTTTTGTTTTCACGAATATTCGCAAGGGCGATGGGGTTGAAGAGATCGCCCGGTTCATTTGCGATAAAGGAGGCCTGTCTTCATCCAAAAAGAAATCATAACGAACATTCGGAAGATACCGGGAGTGCCGCATATAGCGGCACTATTACGCATACGGATGTGTTGGATTTTCTAGGCTTTGCCCCAGACTCATCAAAGGGACATAGTCCCTTTGACCCTTATTTGTTAAAAAAGTCAGATGAGGGGGGTTTGACCCCTTGCGGTTACGAGATGATGTCCTGTGCTGCCTTATGTTCGCAAAATACCTTGTGCGCCTTAGAAGAGAGACACTCAGAAACTTTTTAGCATGAATCAGGGTTCGTTTAAAAAGCTTCTTTAAGGGGCCACTCGCATCTGATCGTCTTTCAAACGAGTCTGCGTTGACAGAGGCATTGTCATTGTCGGACAGACCTTCTGTACTTCCTGCCGTTTGATCGCAGCCTGTTTTTTTGTCTGTTTCTCGATGGCTGCATCGGAAACTTCATCGCCGAGAGGTTTCCCCTCTGGTGATAAAGTTACGCCATTCATAATTCCAATTCCCTGAATGGGATCGAATTTTACAAAAAAACCATCATCCGCAGTATCTTTACCACTCGACACAGCATCTGACTGTTTCTGCCGCAGCAAGGTAATCTGATCGGAAACACGCACATCTTCTGCGAAGAGGTGACGGCAATCCATTGCCTCATAGGCCGGAGCTGCTACCGCAAAATCTCTCCCGACACAGGAAAGAATTATAAAAGTCCCAAGCTGGACTGTTCGTTTCAAGGTCATCATACCACTCTCCCCCAGTTTCTGCGTTCGTCAGCACGTCTGCTCAATCATGCCATCCTCTCATTCGACCTCAGTACTGGAACTGCATGCCCAGAAGAAAAGCATTTGAGGTGCGGGTATTGGCAGGATGGTAACGCACATAATCGAACGTGAAACGAAGGTTATGACCATCCATCACGTAGTTGGCTCCAGCATCAAACTGGGTGGTTTTCGGATGCCCCGGACCATAAAGATCTCTTTTGAAACGGAACTGTTGGTAACGGACCAATGGCTGAAGACGACCCCACCCCAGTTTGTAGGGAATCAGATACGCCGTGCTGGCAAGAAAAGCAGTGCCATTATTGACGCCGCCGACATTTCCATATTCCGGCGCCCGCTGACCATATCCCGCAGCGATATCCTTCACGCCATCAGTATAATACTGGTAATACGCGCCTTCCAGAGTATAGACACCTGACTCAGCGTTCTTTCCGATCTTCTTTTCAAAAAGACCGTCAATATTCCAGGCTTTGTAATCACCCTTCTGCTCAGCGCTACCGACACCATCGACTTCATACTGTCCGGCCAGACCGATTGCGAGAATATCAGCCTTACCGTAGTAGGTGCTGGCGGTGTAATAGGCCGGAGATGGCTCTGGATCGAGAAAATTGTATTCCATACGACCAGCAAACATAGGATGTTCACCGTAGTTCGATCCACCATGTACCCAGTTATGCCCTCGATAAATACCAAGAGTATAACGGAACCGGTCTTTCAGGGTTTTCCCCCAGACCGTAACACCGTCATCACGGCCCGACCAGGCCCCTGGATACTGGGAAACAATCGGGTAGGCATATGTGCTCAGGAAGTAAGGACCATCAAGGTTGGAACGGTCACTTCCCGGCAGCATACGACCAAACCAGACATTGAATTCTTTCCACGGCTCCACCTGAAGGATACCATCGAGCACGTTCCAGTTGCCATCTCTCAGCCGTTCAAGATTGAGGGTCGTCTTGACGTATTTATGGAACTGCGCACCCATGTAAATACGCAGATCGCTTGCGCTCGCGGCACTGGAATTACTTGGTGTCGCTCCGGGGTCCTGGGTAAGATACTGCGCTCTCACACCAACACCGAATGTAAAGTACTGGTTTTTTCCGAAATTGACTGTCATGGCAGCCTGTGACTGTTCAGGCGCCATCACTCCCAACGCTGCAAAAGCTGACAAAATGCTTCCACAACGTAGCAATTTCTTTTTTCGGTCCGAAGAAAACCGTGACACTCGCGCAATCATGAACACCCCCTCTTATGGCCACAGCCATCACCCGGCGACCTGATTACGTTACGGCAACGTATCGTATGAGCGGAATGCGTAAAATTACCTATATGTAAGACCACCGCAAACCGGAGAAACAGTCGGGAAACACTTCACAGACAATCACGGCAGAACAACACCCTGATTATAAAAAGATATTTTTATAATCAGGGTGTTCAAAAGGATTTTTTATAGACAAAATACCGATTGAAAGTTTCGAAGGATTTTTGAGAACCATAATCTCAACAAGAACAATCAACTACGAAAATTCGAAATATCGTTCTTCCTGAAACAGTTTTCAAATTCAGAATCAATCCTTACCCATCAGAAACAATAAAGACACTTTTCTCCTGGGATATTCTCTCCCTCAACCAGAGAGCTGCTGGACCGTGCACCTTTTTCTTATGCCATACGATCGACAAGGGAACCTCGTGATGACCGGCATCAAACAACAGTTCAGGCACCACAATGTGCGAAGCCACCGGCGAAGACGCCAGAACATGATCTGAAATGAAAGCCCATCCTACCCCGTGTTTGACCATTTCCAGAATGAGCCAGTTACTTTCAACCCACCAGACTTCAGCTGCTATACGCAGGCTTTCCCTTTTCTGCTTCTTGCCTCGGGACGCCACCAAAATCTGGCGATAACGTTTCAGTTCTTCCCAAGCCACAGGCTGCATTGCCAGTGGATGGTCTCGGCCACAGACCAGCCGAAGCGGCACACGTCCTATCGTCCGAAAAGCAAGATCAACCGGAGGTGTCGTCTGCTGCCACATCACGCCGAGATCCGCCGTCCCGGCCAGCACCATGTGGCCAACATCTTCCATCAGCGGTAACAGCAGTTCCAGTTCGACATGCGGAAAACAGGCTGCAAAATCCTGAAAAATGGAACCAAGCGCATTTTCCGGATACAGTTCGTCAACAGCAACGACCAGGCGGTTTTCCACACCTTCTTCCAGAGAGCGAGCCACGCCGACCAGATGCTCCCGCCGATCCAGAACGACGCGCGTTTCTTCCAGCAGTCTCTGACCTGCCGGTGTCAGAACGGGCACACGCCCTTCACGACTGAACAGTAACACTCCGAGGTCATCTTCCAGATTGCTGATATGCGTGCTGATCGCTGACTGCGCCTTGCCGGTCCTGCGTGCCGCCGCAGAAAAGGAACCGGCTAATGCGGCTTCCACGAAAGCCTCCAGTTGCTCAAAAGAGATACTCATTGACCTATCTTTAAAACAGATTGATTCTAACTTTTTCCATCTAAAAATCCGTGTAGATTGCCGCGCATGTCAACCGAATCCACTCAATCTTCCCCAGCCATGCGTTCCGGTGCCGATCGCCTCCGTCATATGGTGCTCTTCGAATGTCTTGCGCTGGCTATTGTTATACCGTGCGGCAGCATGCTGTTTGGCGTGCAGGGTTCAGACATGAGCGCCATCGGCGTCGGCTGCGCTATTACTGCGTCGCTATGGAATTATGGATACAATCTATTTTTCGACCGCATTATGCGCCACCTGACAGGCTCGACCCGAAAGAGCATCCCCGTGCGACTGCTGCACACGCTCCTGTTTGAAATAGGATTACAGCTCGTACTGTTGCCCGCAATTGCGCTCTATCTCGGTATCTCGCTCATGCAGGCCTTTTCACTCAACATGGCGATTGCGCTCTTTTATCTGGCCTATACGTTTCTGTTCAACATAGCCTATGACTCGATCTTTCCGGCGGGAGGCGTTGCCGCGAAATCATCTCCGACCGTCACGGCCGAATAAAAGGGCTGCCTGAAATTATCAGGACAGGCTCGAATGAGGCCCGTCCTGATTGTGTTTCACATATGACTGGACGTTTTCTTCGTCTCATCTTCCGCGCTGCCTGTGTCCACAGCCGGAACCAGATCAGAATGATGGAGAAACCGCGACACAGTCGGCGCTGATCCCCGGACATCAGGGGCAGCACTACCCTGCATGCATCCCGCCTGGCTCCCCGTGTCGGAAACATGCACGACCGGAGCAGCCTGTCCGTTCTGACTCATCGTGACTGTCTTGGAACAGGCCGCGCCATTCCCGCTCCAGCTCACGCTGGTAATGGACTGGTAAGAAGACCCACCCATCATGCCGGCTGCTGGCGCTGCTATAGCTGGCGTATGCTGGGCGACCTCAATCATCCGCTGCTCAGCCTTCTGCATCATCGCCATCTGCTGCGCCATCATGCGGTCCATATTCTCAAAGAGAGACTGCATGGGCACGACATTGACAGGCTGAGCAGCAGGCGCACGGATCAGCACACCGATCTGATGACCCTGAGTATCGACTACGCGGATCAGTTCCTGCGCCATTGCCTGTGGCGAAAGCGATACTGTCGCCACACCGGCAACCAGAGTAACCGCTGAAAGTTTGCCCAGAAAAGACTGTCTGAAGAAACGCATCACCAAACCCTCCATCAGGAAAATCTGTCTCTCGTTTCGTGGCCCGAAAACAGTTACCAATCTGTTTACGCGGCCATCAGAAATCAAGGGTTTTTGCTTCCAAAAACTGAAACCCTGATCCGCAACCTCAGATCGCCACCAGCCCCCGGATCTCCTCAGCTTCCAGTGTCTCGACAGCCCCGTTGGCAACAACCTTGCCACGGTCAAGAACAACCACATCCTGCGCCAACTCATAGGCGAAATCGAAATACTGCTCGACCAGCAGAATCGCCATATCGCCACGATCCCGCAGCATGCCGATCACCGAACCAATATCCTTGATGATGCTCGGCTGAATACCTTCGGTCGGCTCATCCAGCACCAGCAGACGCGGACGAATCACGAGCGCACGACCGATCGCAAGCTGCTGCTGCTGCCCACCTGAAAGATCGCCGCCACGACGGTCCCGCATCTTCGCCAGAATGGGAAAGAGATCATAGATCTCGTCCGACACTTTCCGCTGACCACGCGGCAGAAGACCAAAGCCGGTCTCCAGATTTTCCTTCACTGTCAGCAGCGGAAAGATGTCACGTCCCTGCGGCACCGTAGCGATGCCGCGTCGCGCCCGCTCATAGGCAGGCAGGCGCGTGATATCCTCCCCTTCCCACATGATCTTGCCGGACGAGACGGCGTGCATCCCCGTGACCGCGCGCAGAACGCTGGTCTTGCCGACACCATTGCGGCCCAGCAGGCACGTCACGGCACCAGCGCGCGCAGAGAGGGACACGCCGCGCAGGGCAATCGCCGCGCCGTAATAAAGTTGAATGTCCTGAACGTCGAGCATCTGTCTGTTTCCTCAGCGTCCGAGATACACTTCGATCACACGCGGATCGTTGCTCACCTGATCCAGCCCGCCCTCCGCGAGAACCGAACCTTCGTGCAGCACGGTGACTTTCACATCCAGCGCCCGCACGAACTCCATGTCATGCTCCACAACAACTACACTGCGTGTCTGGTTGATCTCACGGAGAAGATCAGCCGTCTCCATGGTCTCCGCGTCCGTCATACCCGCCACAGGTTCATCGACCAGCAGCAGGTCCGGCTCCTGACCGAGCAGCATTCCGATTTCCAGCCATTGTTTCTGACCATGACTCAATCCACCAGCCTGCCGGGATGCCTCACGGCCCAGACGGATTGTGCACAGCAGGCCATCGATCCGGACTTTTTCTTCCGCCGTTTCTTTTGCGAAAAGCAAAGCGAAAGGAGAACGCAATCCTTTCAGCGACAGCAGAAGATTATCGCGAACGGTCAGTTCCTCGAACACCGTAGGTTTCTGGAACTTGCGACCAATCCCCATGCGGGCGATGGCCGGTTCATCCAGCTTCGTCAGATCATGCTCGCGGAATTTGACCACGCCTGTATCAGGGCGCGTCTTGCCGGTGATGATGTCCATCATCGTGGTCTTGCCAGCACCGTTCGGTCCGATAATGGCCCGCATTTCACCGGGAGCCAGCGACAGCGAGAGGTCATTGATCGCCCGGAAACCGTCGAACGTGACGGAGACATGGCTCAACTCAAGCAGGGTTCCAGCGCTCATGCCTCGCCTCCTTCCGGATTGGTCACTTCAGGCGTTACTTCGGAAGGCCGTTTTTCTGGCAGGTGACGCATCAGTCCCATCAGTCCCTGCGGGAGAAACAGCGTTGTCGCCATGAACAATGCGCCAAGACCATAGAGCCACATTTCCGGCAGCCAGGCGGTGAACAGTGTCTTGCCAAGATTGACGAGGATCGCGCCTATGACAGCGCCGGACAGCGTGCCACGTCCACCAACCGCCACCCAGATCACCGCTTCGATGGAGTTGGCGGGCGCAAACTCGCCGGGATTGATGATGCCGACCTGAATGACATAGAGCGCGCCACCGATCGCCGCGATTACAGCGGAGAACACCCAGACCAGCAGCTTGACCTGCTCGGGACGATAGCCAAGGAACCGCGTGCGACTTTCCGCATCACGCACGGCAATCAGCAGACTTCCGAACCGGCCTCCAACCACATACCGCGCCGCCAGCAACGCCCCTGCAAGAATGAGGCCGCTGATAAACAGCATCCCGGCGCGGGTGTAAGGGCTGTGCAGGTCAAAACCGAGAATGTCCTTGAAATCGGTCAGACCGTTGTTGCCGCCAAACCCGAAGCCATTCTGGAAGAAAGCCAGCATCAGTGCGTAGGTCAGCGCCTGCGTGATGATCGACAGATACACGCCCGAGACGCGGGAGCGGAACGCCAGCCAGCCGAACAGTCCCGCCAAACCGGCAGGCACGACCAGCATCAGCAGCAGCGCCACAGGAAAATGGTCAGAACCCCACCAGTACCAGGGAAGGCTTTTCCATGACAGGAAGACCATGAAATCCGGCAGATCGGCATTGCCGTAAACACCGCGCGCACCGATTTCCCGCACGAGATACATGCCCATCGCATAACCGCCGAGCGCGAAGAAGGCTGCATGCCCAAGCGTGAGGATTCCGGCAAAACCCCAGACCAGATCAACAGCGAGCGCCAGCATGGCATAGGCCAGATACTTGCCGGCGAGCGTCATGATGAACGGTGACACCTGCACCGGGCTGGACGCGGGCAGCAGACTGCCCACTGCCAGCACGCCCGTCAGCAGGACAACGATGACCGCCGTGACGGACGCGCCACGAAATGAGAGGGATGCGTTCACGATTCCACTCCCCGGCCCCGCAGCGGGAACATGCCGCGCGGATGACGCTGAATGTAGAGAATGACAAGAACGAGCAGCAGGATCTTGCCCGACACGGCCCCGACCAGCGGCTCAAGCGCCTTGCCGCCGACACCGAGCGTAGCCGCCGCAGCCAGCGTGCCCCACAGATTGCCCACACCGCCGAACACGACGACGAGAAAGCTGTCGATAATATAGCTCTGCCCCAGATTGGGGCTGACATTGTCGATCTGACTGACCGCGACCCCCGCCAGTCCGGCGATACCGGAGCCAAGGCCGAAGGTCAGCGCATCGACCCGCGCCGTGCGGATGCCCATCAGCGCCGCCATGCGCCGGTTCTGGGTCACGGCCCGCATTTCCAGACCAAGAGGCGTGCGACGCAGCACCAGCATCAGTCCCGCCATGACCACGCCTGCAAAGATCATGATGGCCAAACGATCAATCGTGACCTCGATGCCGCCGAGATGAAAGGAGCCGGACAGCCACGGTGGCGTGATGACCGCCACATTCGTCGGGCCAAACAGGGAGCGGATGACCTGCTGGAGAATGAGAGATAGCCCCCACGTCGCCAGAAGCGTTTCAAGCGGACGACCATACAGGAACCGGATCAGTCCGCGTTCAATGACGATCCCCAGTGCTCCACACACCAGAAAGGCAGCAGGAATAGCAAGGATCAGACTGAACGACCCCAGAGCAGGCGCAACGGAAAACACGGCTTTCTGGGTCAGCCACGTCGTGTAAGCACCGATCATCATCAGTTCGCCGTGGGCCATGTTGATCACGCCCATGACGCCGAAGGTGATGGCCAGCCCCATGGCGGCCAGCAGTAGCACGGAACCAAGACTCAGCCCGTAAAACGCATCCTGTCCGAAACCCCAGAGTTTCAGCTTGAAATCGATGGAAGAGACAGCCGCTTCAGCAGCCTTACGTGTCGTCGGGTCCAGAGTCTCCGAAGTGGATGCCTGAGCCAGCACGCCGCGTGCATCCAGTCCTCCAGCGGCCTTGAGTTTTGCCACAGCCTGCTGCTGAGCCTGCGCATCGGACGCCGGAGCACCGGGGCTGAGCAGCGCCGCCGCACGGGCGTTGAGCAACGTGTCTTTCAGGGCGGCGTCATCGGTTTTTGACAACGCCTTGTCGATGGCGGGCAGCATGGCCGGATCGTGGCGCTGATAGAATACGTTTGCGGAAGCCTGCCGCTCCGCAGGCGTGCCGGAGACCAGTTCCAGCTCAGCCTCGGCTGCTACAACAGCAAGCCTGACACGGTTATTGACCCGGACAGGGCGCAGGTTTTCCTCATCAGGCGTGACGGTCGCACCGGACCGGGCATCCTCCCACCCACTGTCAGTGCGGATGAACAGACCGTCGCCCTCGCGAGCGGCAAAAAGTTTCCTGTCGGCCAGAGCGCGCAGAACAGGGAGAGCCCGAGGCCCTCCCTGCTGCGCAATCTGATCGACTGATGAAGCGATGGTATTGAACTGCGTTGTCGCAAGTCCGGCGAACGCATCTTCATCCGCCCGTGCATGCTGGGGCTGAATGAAAAGCAGACTCAGCAGGACGACGGCGAAGATACCCCGCACACCGTTCCGCATTTTCCGGCCTGAAAGGGCTGCCGGACCCGACATCGCAACGTCAGCCATGCTTTGCTCCGAGACAGGCCTTTTTGACCGTATCGTAATTTCCGCAATTGATGGGCTTGGTCCAGTCGCCGATCAGGTTCTTCGTCTCGGCCACATAAGGCGACCAGGCCATGCCCGGCACTTCCTTGGGTGTCTGCCAGACGACGTTGAACTGCCCGTCATCCTGAATCTCGCCGATATAGACTGGCTTGGTGATGTGATGGTTCGGAAGAACCTGCGCCGTGCCGCCCGTCAGATTGGGCTGTTTGAGACCGACCATCGCTTCGATGACCTTGTCATGGTCTGTGGAACCAACCTTCTCGACCGCCTGAACCCACAGATTGAAGCCGATATAGGACGCTTCCATCGGATCGTTGGTCGTACGCTTCGGATTCTTCGTGTAGGTATGCCACTCCTTGATGAAGGACTTGTTGGCAGGGCTGTCGATGCTCTCGAAGTAGTTCCAGGCGGCGAGCTGACCAACGAGCGGCTTGGTGTCCATACCGGCGAGCTCTTCCTCACCGACACTGAAGGCCATGACGGGAATATCTGTGGCGGAGATGCCCTGCGCGCCCAGTTCCTTGTAGAACGGGACATTGGCGTCACCATTGATGGTGGACACAACAGCCGTTTTCTTGCCTGCTGAACCAAAGGCCTTGAGCTGCGACACGATGGTCTGCCAGTCGGACTGACCGAACGGCGTGTAGTTCACCATGATGTCGGCGTCTGCGATGCCTTTGGATTTCAGGTAGTTCTGAAGGATCTGGTTCGTCGTGCGCGGATAGACATAATCCGTGCCGATCAGTGCAAAACGCTTCGCTCCGCCGCCGTCGGCGCTGAGCAGATAATCGACCGCCGGGATGGCCTGCTGGTTAGGGGCCGCGCCCGTGTAGAAGACGTTGCGGCTGCACTCCTGTCCCTCATACTGCACGGGATAGAACAGGATGCCGTTGAGTTCCTCGAACACCGGCAATACGGACTTGCGGGACACGCTGGTCCAGCAACCGAACACGGACGCCACCTTGTCTACGGCGAGAAGCTGACGGGCCTTCTCGGCGAACAGCGGCCAGTTGGAAGCGGGATCGACCACGACAGCTTCCAGAGGACGCCCCAGCACGCCGCCTTTACGATTCTGCAATTCGACCAGCATCAGGATGACGTCTTTCAGCGTGGTTTCGCTGATGGCCATGGTGCCCGACAGGGAATGCAGCACACCGATGCGGATCGGCTCGCCTTTGGGCGCTGCTGCGGCAGCCCCTTTCACACCGGCAAGCATCGCTGCGGATGCGGCGAGACTGAATTTCGTAAAATCACGGCGGGAGAAACGCGGCGACATCGTCATGGCCTCTGTCCTTCTGATACTGACATGAGCATCCCCACCGGGGCAGATTTTCCCATACGCAAACTTGCGTAGTTCATTACGATGTCGCATCTGGCATGAGGGATGCAAAGGAAAACACAGATGCAGGAGCGGTTGTCCGGGTGCCCAGGCGTGTTGCCATGAGGCCATTGCGCATCGTGCGTATGCGCCGCGACTACAATCGCTGGGCGGCCGACCAGTCGCTCGAGGATTACGCCCTGCGCTTTACGGCCCGCTCAGCCCGGGCCGCAACGCCTTTGCGAGCGGCACTGACGGCTCTAGGCTCCATTTCCTTTCTCGCGCTTGAGGCGATCGGCGGCACGCTGACAATGGCTTTCGGTTTCACCAACACGGCCCTTGCCATCGCTTTCGTCAGTGTTGTGATCTTTCTGGTGAGCCTGCCCATCTGCGCCACGGCTGCCCGCAGCGGTCTCGACATCGACCTGCTCACACGCGGCACGGGGTTCGGCTATATTGGCTCAACCCTGACCTCGCTGATCTATGCCAGCTTCACCTTTATCTTTTTCGGGATCGAGGCCGCCATTCTGGCCGCGTTGCTGGAGCAAATTCCTGGGATTTCCCACACCATTGCGTGCTGTCTGGCAGCCCTGCTTGTCATTCCACTGGTCACTGGCGGGTTCCGGTTTATCGCACGATTCCAGATCTTTTCTCTCCCCATCTGGTTCGCGCTCAACCTCATTCCCCTGATCGCCATTCTCTACGCTCACCCAAACTGGATCGGCGACTGGGTGCAGTTCAAGGGACTGGCCTCAACCCAGCCCGTAAACATCTTCGCCATTGGTAGTGCAGCGTCCATCATGTTCGTGCTGATCTGTCAGAGCGCGGAACAGGTGGATTTTCTGAGGTTCATGCCTTCCCTGACACGCACCAACCGGGTGAGATGGTGGTGCGCGCTGATTGCCGGAGGACCGGGCTGGATTGTGTTTGATGCGGCCAAGCTTTTCGCTGGATCGTTTCTGGCGTGGGCGGTCCTGAATGCCGGCTTTTCACCAGACCGTGCCGTGCAGCCCCAGCAGATGTACAGGCTGGCCTACGGCACATTCCTGTCGCCTGCGTTCGCGACACTTGCCACTGCGGCTCTGGTCATCGTCGCCCAGTTCAAGATCAACATCACCAACGCCTATGCAGGCTCCCTCGCCTGGTCGAATTTCTTTTCCCGATTGACGCACTCCCATCCGGGACGGGTGTTCTATGTCCTGTTCACGGTAGCGCTTGCCCTTCTTCTTATGCTCGCCGGTCTGGTCAGCACCATTGAGACGGGCATCGTCCTGTATGCTGATCTTGCCGCCGCATGGGTCGGCCCCATCCTCGCGGATATCGTGCTGTGCAAACCTCTCAAGCTCAGTCCACCCTTTGTCGAATTCAAACGCGCGCTCCTGCCGGACATCAATCCCGTAGGGCTGGGTGCGGCGTTCACAGGCGCTGTGACGGGCATTCTCTGCACTGACGGCTATTTCGGCCCCTATGCCTCGGCGTTTTCGCCGTTCATCGCGCTGGGACTCTCGTTTCTGGTGACGCCCCTTCTGGCGGCGCTGACAGGCGGGCGAACCTATCTCGCACGACGGGCACCCGCAGACTGGAACACACGCGGTTCCATGAAATGCGTGATCTGCGAACACACCTTTGAAGCTACCGACATGGCCAGTTGTCCTGCCTATGGCGGAACCATCTGCTCACTCTGCTGCTCGCTGGACGCCCGCTGCAATGATCGCTGCAAACCTGCTATCACGCATCTAAGGCAACAGTTCAGTCTGCCTTTCGATCTCCTCCCGCAAAAACTCAAAAGCTTTCTTTTATCGACAAAGGGCCGTTTTCTCCTTTTTTCCGGTCTTGGCACCGCGGCGATGCTGCTGATCGGCGATAGCGCGCTGGCCCATCATCATGCCTACCTGGTGCTGTTTCTTCTTGTCGTTCTGACATCCTGGCTTGTCGTGCTTGGGCAGGATGGACGACAAGCTGCGGGAGAAGAAACACGCCGACAAACCCTCCTTCTGATGAACGAAATCCGTGCCCACCAGCGGACAGACGCCGCCCTGAAACGGGCACGGGAAAAGGCTGAGGCCGCCAGTCTGGCAAAAACCCGTTATCTGAGCGGCATCAGTCACGAAATCAGAGCGCCCCTGAACACCATCATGGGTTACACCCAGATTCTCCAGAACGATCATCGTATTCCCGCAGATCGGCAGGATGTTCTGCGCACCATTCGGGAAAGTGGTGAGCATATGACCGGACTTCTGACCGGACTTCTCGATATTTCCAAAATCGAGGCCGGTCGGATCGAGCTCTACAGCGACAGGATCGCTCTCGGTCAGTTCCTCAACACCGTTGTGCAGATGGTCCGCCCGCAGGCACGAGCCAAACGACTGGATTTCCATTATCATCCTGGATACCTGCCGCCCGTCGTGATGGGAGATGAGCACCGCCTCCGTCAGATCCTACTTAACCTGTTGTCCAATGCCGTGAAATTTACTCCATCCGGCTCAGTGACGTTCACGGCGAACTGGCGCGGCCAGATTGCCGAATTCATCATCGAAGATACCGGACCGGGCATTGCTCTTGCCGATCAGGAACGGATTTTCGAACCATTCGAAAGAGCGGCCGGAGACGCTGTCCCCGGCACAGGTCTGGGGCTGACAATCACGCGCCTCCTCACTCATATTCTGGGAGGAGAACTCACTCTGGCGAGTGAGGTCGGACATGGAACACGCTTCCGGGTGCGCCTGCTCCTGTCCGACCGTGCCGAAAATGCAACCCCCGTCCTTCAGGGACTTCCCTCGGGCTATGACGGCGCCAGAAAAACCATACTGGTGGTCGACGACAATGCCGCTCATCGACGTATGATGCATGAATTTCTGGGGTCCAGACATTTCAATATCCACGATGTCTCTGGCGGTGTTGAATGTCTTGAATTTCTGAAAACAGAACTTCCTGACCTGATCATTCTCGATCTCTCCATGCCGGGCATGGATGGACGGGAACTGGCGCTGCGCATTCGGGAAACCAGTGCAGGCCATCTCCCCCTGCTCTTTCTCACCGGCAACGTGACTGAACTGGCAGCGCGTCGTGTTCCTTCACTGGATGACTGTACAGTGCTGCCAAAACCCGTCGATTTTCAGGTCCTTCTCGATGAAATCGGGCGACTTCTGGATCTGCAATGGGTGTTTTCATCTGACGATGAAGCGCTCCAGACACTAGCTTCAGAGCAGGAGACGACACGAACACCGGACAACATCAAACTCGACCTTTCATCGAATATCTCTTTGACAGAAAATGAGAAAACAGACCTTCTCGAACTGATCAACTCCGGAAACGTCCGTCTTTTACGACAAAAACTTGATCTTCTCTGTAACAGTTATCCTCATCTTGTCATGACTCTTGACCCCATTAAGCAAGCAGCCCGCACCTATCAACTCGAAACAGTCAGACGTTTGCTGGAGGAACTGCCCGCATGACACGTGAGACACCCTCCCGTTCCACCCTGCTTGTAATTGATGATGATCCAGCCGCCCTTGGCATGATGGACGAGGCACTGACAAATGCCGGTTACTCGGTTCTGCTGGCGCAATCTGGTGACAGCGCCTTTGAAGTCATGAACCGGACCCTGCCTGATCTCGTGCTGGTCGATGCGATCATGCCGGGACTGAGCGGCTGGGATATCTGCCGCAGCATGAAGGCGGATGCCACGCTCAACGCTCTACCCGTCATCTTCATGACCGGTCTGACGGAAATCGAGCATGTCCTGCGGGCGTTCGAAGCTGGGGCCACAGACTATGTGACCAAACCATTCCACTTCGCCGAAGTTCTGGCCCGTATCGAAATTCACCTGATCGCCGCACGTCGTATCCGAACGGCTCATGCAGCCTTGGACAGCGTCGGCAGACGCTTCTTCGCCCTTGATGACAACGGTGAACTGCTGTGGTCCACTCCAAAAGCCGCCGAGTTTCTGGCGCAACTCCCTTCGCCCGAGCATTTTTCCAAATTCGTCATGAAAAAATCGGAACCGGGACAGGTCATTTTCACTACCCCTCATCAGAATGGTGTTCTGCGCGTCACTTTTATCGGACGGGACGGCCCTCAGGAATGGCTGTTCTCCATCGCGTTTCAACTGGATCGTCCCGAACAGATTCTACAGGAAAAATTCGGTCTTAGCGCACGGGAAGCAGAAGTTCTTCTGTGGATCAGCCGGGGAAAAAGCAGTCGCGATATTGCTGAAATCCTCAGCATCAGTCCGCGCACAATCGATAAGCACACCGAGCAGCTTTATAACAAGGCCGGTTTCAGCGGGCGTGCGGCCGCAGCGGCGGCGGCTTCACGACTGTTGGGGGATATAGAATAACGCTCACATAAACGAAATCGGGTCTACATCCACATCCACGCGCACAGTACTCGTAAACGTCACCTGCCCCAGCCAACGCCGCAGGATCGGCTGCACGGCGATATTCCGATGCGTCCGCAGCAACAGCCGTCGTCGATGTCGACCACGCAATACGGCAATCGGCGCGGGAACCGGGCCAAGCACTTCGATCCCGTTGCCATGCGGCGCGGAAACACCAAGCTGTCGAGCCGCATTATCCGCAGCATCAGCATTTTCCGAACTGACAATCAACGCCGCCAAGCGTCCAAAAGGCGGCCAGAAACCCGGCTTCCGCTGATCGGCTTCCTCCGCCATGAAAGCCGCGAAATCGCCCGAAACCAGTGCCTGCATGACGGGATGTTCCGGTGTAAAGCTCTGAAGCAGCACCTCGCCGGGCGCTTCCGCACGTCCCGCACGGCCGGCGACCTGATGCAGAAGCTGCATCGTGCGCTCCCCTGCCCGCAGGTCAGCCCCTCCCAACCCAAGATCAGCATCCACCACACCCACAAGCGTCAGGTGCGGAAAATGCCAGCCCTTGGCGACAATCTGCGTGCCAATGATGAGATCCACTTCCCTCCGTGAAATCTTGCCGACAGCCTCCGCCGTTGCCGCCGGACCGCTGATCGTGTCGCTGGCCATCACCATGATCCGCGCATCAGGAAATTCGCTGCGGGCTTCTTCCGTTATGCGCTCGATCCCCGGACCGATGGCTGTCAGACTGTCCTCAGCTCCGCATGTCGGGCAGGCATGAGGAACAGGCTCAGTATGCTCACAGTAATGGCAGGCCAGAACATGCTTTTTCCTGTGTTCAACAAGCCATGATGTGCAGTGAGGACATTCCATCCGATGCCCGCAGGTCCGGCACAACGTCAGCGGCGCATAACCGCGACGATTGAGGAACAACATGGCCTGTTCGCCACGCCCGAGCCGGGTTTTCACCGCTTCCACAAGCACAGGTGAAAGAAACAGTCCGCGTGGTGGCGGGTTTTCCCGCATGTCGATCAGATGCGTCTCAGGCATGGCTGCGCCGCCATGCCGTGCCGTCAGCACCAGATGCCGGTAACGCCCGGTCTCGACATTGTTCAGCGTCTCAAGGCTCGGCGTCGCGGAAGCCAGCACGATGGGAGCCTTGGCCAGCCGTGCCCGCACGACCGCCATGTCACGGGCGTTGTAAGTAACGCCTTCTTCCTGCTTGAAAACAGCCTCGTGCTCTTCGTCAACAATCACAAGGCCCAGATCGCGAAACGACATGAACAGCGCCGATCGCGCACCGACAATGACCTTGGCCGAGCCGTCCTCGCAGGCTGCCCATGTCAGACGGCGCGCCTTCTGCCCAATCTCGGAATGCCAGACCGCCGGGCGCACACCAAAACGTCGGGCGAAACGGTCCATCCACTGAGCAGACAGAGCAATCTCGGGCAGCAGAACCAGCGCCTGTCGCCCCTGCGCCAGACATTCAGCTACCGCTTCCAGATAGATTTCAGTCTTGCCGGAACCGGTCACGCCTTCCAGCAAGGTCGCGGAAAACGCACGCTCATCGACACGCGCCCGCAACTCGGTGGCGGCGGTCGCCTGATCGCCCTCCAGAACCGGCGGATTATGAAAGGGATCCGGTTCCGCAAAGGGAGAGACCGGCCCCATTAGCATGCTTTTCAGAACGCCAGCATCCGCCAGACCGCGCACGACCGACACGCCGACACCTGCCTTCTCTGTCAGTTCCGCCATTGTCACCGGGGCCGCACCCTGCGGCAGGGCGTCCAGTACAGCACGGCGGGCGGGCGTCATCCTTAAGGACTCTGGCGGCTCCCCAATACGCACCCACCCCACGGCGGCCGCTGTCTGCTCGCCACGCAGATGGGAACGCAGCGCCATCGCCAGCACCATGCCCGGCGGCGCAAGCGTATAGGCCGCAACCCAGTCGATGAATTGTCGCAATTCAGCCGAGAGCGGCGGCAGATCGAGCCGCTCCTTGATCGGACGCAAACGGGAGGCGGCAATTTCAGGCGGCGGAGGCGGTGCAAGATCAACAGGAAGCACCGTCTGTTCCCAGACCACGCCTGTTTCCCGCCGACCACCCAGCGGCACGACCACCACATCGCCGGGGGCAAGCGAATCAGCCAACGACTGCGGAACGGCATAATCCAGCGCACAGGGAAACGGCAGTGGCAGCAGGACAGACACGCGCTTTCGCGAAGGCAAAGGTTCCAGTAGGCTGCTCTGCACCATGATGGCTCTCTCTACCTTCTTCACGGCGTCCTGTCTCGCCCTCCTTCGGAGAAATGTGCTTTGAAGGCTCACGACGCCCTGCAACAGTTTCTGGCCTGGATGACCGCCGAGCGGGGCGCATCACAGCATACCATCGACGCCTATCAGGGCGATCTGTCCCGTTTTCTCGGCTTTCTGACCAACCATCATGGCGAGGAACCCACGCTCGCCACTCTTGGCACAGCCAGCCTTTCCGACCTCCGCGCGTGGCTGGCGCACGAGCAGACTCAGGCGCTGACACCCCGCCTCGGCCAGCGGCCGACGACCCGCGACAAATCGGCCCGCACCCGTTCCCGTCGGGTCTCGGCGCTCCGCTCCTTCTTCCGCTTCCTCGCCCGACATAAAGGCGTGGAAAACCCTGCACCGAGCCTGCTGGCTACACCGCGCACCAAAAAGCCGTTGCCGCGCCCCCTGCCCGTCACCGAGGCGCTCGAAGCGGGTGAGGGAATCGGCATGCTGGAAGTGAACAGTATGGCGCAGGAACGGGACAAAGCACTGTTTCTTCTCCTGTACGGCGGTGGACTGCGCATTTCCGAAGGGCTCGGGCTGAATGTCGGAGACTTCGACGAGGCGCTTTCGACCGGCGTGTTCCGCATCCGGGGCAAGGGCAACAAGGAGCGTCTTGTGCCGCTGCTCCCACGCGTGTCCGAGGCCCTGAAACGCTGGCGCGGCTTTCATCCCTCGCCATCCCGGAACGAACCTCTGTTTCCCGGCGTGCGTGGAGGCCGCCTGAACGCCACCGTCGCGCAGAAAGCCATGCGGCAATGGCGGAAAAGCGAAGGCCTGCCCGAACACGCCACGCCTCACGCGCTACGCCATTCCTTCGCCACCCATATGATGGAAGGTGGCGCCGATCTGCGCGTGATTCAGGAACTGCTCGGTCACGCCAGCCTGTCCACGACTCAACGCTATACCCTTGCCGATGAAGCCCGTCTGCTGGATGTCTGGCAGAAAGCTCACCCCCGCGCCTCGAAAAACGCCGGAGACCAATGATGACCGCCACCCGCACACTCTATCCACCCATCGAACCTTACGCGCACGGTCATCTCGATACGGGTGAAGGGCATCTGGTCTACTGGGAACGGTGTGGCACGCCCGGCGGCCTGCCCGTCGTGTTCCTGCATGGCGGCCCCGGTGGCGGCTGCTCGCCGATGCAGCGCCGCATGTTCGATCCGGCCCGTTATGACATTCTTCTGTTCGACCAGCGTGGTTGCGGTCGTTCAACGCCACACGCCTCTCTTGAGAACAACACGACGTGGCATCTGGTCGCCGACATTGAGCGACTGCGGGAGATGATCGGTGTCGAACAATGGGTCGTCTTCGGCGGTTCATGGGGTTCAACACTGGCGCTCGCCTATGCGGAAACGCATCCAGAGCGGGTGAAAGCGCTGGCGCTGCGCGGCATCTTCACGCTGCGGCGTGAGGAACTGCTCTGGTATTATCAAGGCGGCGGCGCATGGCTTTACCCGGACAAGTGGGATGCGTTTCTCGCCCCCATCCCCGAAGAAGAACGCGGCGACCTTATGATGGCCTATAACCGCCGTCTGACCGGTAACGATCCGGTCGAGCGCGAAAAGGCGGCCATCGCATGGTCGGTCTGGGAGGGCTCCACTCTCACCCTGCTGCCCGATCCAAATATGGTAAAACAGCACGAAGACCCAACCTACGCCCTCGCCTTTTCGCGCATTGAGAACCATTATTTTGTGAACGCAGGTTGGCTGGCGGAAGGTCAGCTGATCCGCGATGTGGATCGTATTCGCCATATCCCGACGGTCATCGTGCAGGGGCGCTACGATATCGCCACGCCGGTGCGAACGGCATGGGACCTGCACAAGGCGTGGCCGGAGGCCGATTTCAAACTGATCGACGATGCCGGGCACGCTCTGTCCGAACCGGGCATTCTGTCGGCGCTTCTCGACGCCACGGATCGTTTCGCGGAGCATCTGGGCTGAGCATGATGCGCCTCCGCTCCCTCCTGACAGGCCTTGCTTTACAGGCGTTTGCGGTGTCAGCGGCGTTCGCTGCCCCCTGCCCGCTGACACCGATCATGGAAGCGCCCCTGCGGAATGATCTTGGCTTTCTATCCGCGCCCGTGACGGTTGCCGGGCGGACTGTCAGCTTCATTGTCGATACGGGGTCAGAAGGCAGCCTGATTTCACCGTGGTTCGCGCGGTTCATGAAACTGCCGGAAGATCCGAACGCGCTGACTCATGTCAGTGGCACAGGCGGCTCCGGTGGCGTGGTGCCGAACGTCATCATTCCCAGCCTGCAGGTTGGCAGCACCGGGTTTGGTCCGGTTTCCATGCCGCTCGGGTTTCTGCCCAGCCGCCCGAATATCACACCTCCTGTCGAAGGTCTGCTTGGCGGCGACGTGCTGGCGCAGGATGTGCTGGAGATCGATGCCCCACATGGTCGTGTCGCCATGTGGAACGCACCGGGCCGCAAGACCGATGCCTGTTCTGTAGAACCGCCTTTCCTTCCCGGTGTTGAGTGGCAAAGCCTTGAAGCCGAGAAACGTGGTCATCGGATCGTCCTTCACGTCCAACTGGATGGGCATGAACTGACAGCTCTGCTGGACAGCGGGGCACGATCCCGTATCCTCTCACGCCGTACAGCCGAGGCGATGGGGCTGACAGAAGAACAGCTTGCCACTGATCCGGGCGGCACGACGGCGGGTGTGGACGGGAAAGAGTCGGTCTATCGCTGGCACAAGTTTCACAGTCTGACCATTGGACAGGAAACCGAGCACAATCCTGTGCTGACCGTCTCTCCCGTGTCCGAACAGTCTGTCGATATGCTGCTCGGCTCCGACTGGTTCGCAGCCCATCATGTTTGGATCTTTTACAGGCAGGGACGGATTTTTGCCGCGAAGATTCCCGTCCGGCCAAAAACGGGCAGCGGAAAGCCTGCCCCAAACGGATCTGCCTCTCATTGAGAGGAAACAGAACTCTCCTTTCCTTCATAACCCCTTGTTCCAGCTTTCTCTTTATGTGTTCGTCTCCCGACCACCGTGTTTAAAGACAGGCCTCCTGTTGTAATCCACGGACGATCATCCCAACTCATAACGACTGCGTCTATTGAGAAAGGATCTGTCATGCCCAGCCTGTTTGAGCCGATTGAACTGGGAAGCATTTACGCCAAAAACAGAATTCTCATGGCGCCACTGACACGCGCCCGTGGCACCCGTGAGCATGTGCCCACCCCCATCATGGCCGAATATTACGCCCAACGGGCCGGAGCCGGTCTGATCATCTCGGAAGCAACCGGTATCAGCCGCGAAGGTCTTGGCTGGCCGTATGCGCCGGGCCTGTGGTCGCAGGAACAGGTGGAAGCCTGGAAGCCCATCACTGCCGCAGTTCACGCCAAGGGCGGAAAGATCGTGGCCCAGCTCTGGCATATGGGGCGGATGGTGCATTCCAGCGTGACGGGCCAGCAGCCTGTGTCCTGCTCGGCGACAAAAGCGCCTGAAGCCCTCCATACGTATGACGGCAAGCAGGCTCCCGAAGTCGCCCGTCCTCTCACCAAAGAGGATATTGCCCGTATCCTGAACGACTACGAAAATGCCGCCCGCAATGCCCTTCAGGCAGGCTTTGACGGTGTGCAGATTCATGCCGCCAACGGTTATCTGATCGACGAATTCCTACGTGACGGCACCAATCATCGTTCCGATGAATATGGCGGTTCGCCGGAAAACCGCATCCGCTTCCTGCGTGAAGTCACGGAGCGCGTGATCGCGACGATCGGCGCGGACAAAACGTCAGTACGGCTGTCCCCCAATGGCGATACGCAGGGCTGCATCGACAGCCATCCCGAGCAGGTTTTTGTGCCAGCCGCAAAGCTGCTGAACGACCTCGATATCGCCTTCCTAGAACTGCGCGAGCCCGGACCAAATGGCACGTTCGGCAAGACCGATCAGCCCAAGCTGCACGGCCCGATCCGCAAGGTTTTCAGGAAGCCACTGGTTCTGAATCAGGACTACACACGGGAAGAAGCGATCGAGACAGTCGCAACCGGTGTCGCGGACGCCATTGCGTTTGGTCGGCCTTTCCTCGCCAATCCGGACCTCGTGCATCGTCTGGAAGACAATCTGCCCCTGAACAAGGACGATATCCGCACCTGGTACTCGCAGGGCGCAGAAGGCTATACGGATTATCCACTCGCCCAGTAACGTGAAATAAAACCCTGAGATTCCGGGATTATTTTGATGGATCTCAGGGTTGAAATACAACACTGAGATCCATTAAATTTATGCCTTTAATACTGGAATATTACCGGCAAAGCGATCACCAGTACCGGGCAGACAAAGCGTTAACAATAGTCAGCGCATCTACGACCCAGAAAGCCGTTATTGCAACTACTGCAATCTGATGCAGCGCAAGAGACGGACTGATACGTCCTTCCTGTTTCAATTGAGGAAACAGGAGGATCAGAAACGGCATGATCGGTAAAAAATACCGTCCCTGCACACCGTCAACAATCGGGGCTCCGACTTTTGACCAGATGATATAAAGCGAAAGAAAGACAACACCAGCAGCTGCGAGGGTAGACAGGACAGTCAACGCCGATGCCAGTCTGGTTGGCAGAATGACCTCTTTGTTGCGCACAGAAGAGATGGAGACTGCTGCTGCAATGGCTACGGTTATACCTGAAAGAATATAAAAGGAAGCGGGCAGTGGCGTATCAAGCCAGCCGAGAACACCGACCCACTGTGCAGCGTAGCCGTAACCATTCTGCATAAGTGTATCAACCGCCAGCCTCGGTATTGACGTGATATGAGTCAGGAGCCAGTGGACCTGTTCCTTATCGGACACGCCAAGTTCGGCAAGAAACTGTATCTTGACCGGCTTGATCCCGATCCAGCTCCAGCTCACGACAAAAAGAACACTCATTACAAACGGCAGCAGGGCAAGAAGCTTTTTCTTCTCAAACATAAAAGCTGTTGGAATAATCGAGCACATCAGCAGAGGCGGCTTGCTGACAGCCAGTACGGCGAAGAATATACTCAGTAAAATCCAGTTGCGCAGGCTGATCTCGGAGAAACGATTAAAACGGGAAAGAATGCTGGCCGCCAGAATGGCAAGACTGATCAGTATCCCGTCCTGCGAACAGGACCCCGCAAGGGCCATTGTCATGGGCATACTTGCTATGACAGCCAGAAAGAGAGCCCCCCGACGCGCCAGTGCAATAGCAGCCGTGCAAATGAAGACGGACAGAAAACCGTTCACAAGTCTGATTGCATAGCTTGTCTGGATGATGGTCATCCGGGTGTGTCGCCCCACCCACGCTGTCACAGCACCGGGCATGTAGGTAAAAGGCGCATACATGACGGTATTGGGAAAATCGACAAAACCCAGCTCTTTATTCCAGTGAACATTTCTGGCTGCATCCATTGCAGCAACTGAAGTTCGATGCGCTGGCTGAAAAGGAAGATTGTCGAACCCGGTATATCCAGGGAGAAAATTTGTTGGCAGCATGCCGCCACTGTCTCTGGGAGACAGACGCTGGCCAATAATTACGCCTTCGGACAGCTGTACGCTTCGGGCAAAATGCGTCAGTTCGTCCGGTGTCTGCCCGGGAGGTGTAATCAGGGCGCAAATCACGACCATAATGGACGCAAAGAAGAGATAGACTCTTGCCAGAGAAAATGGCCTGTCTGAAATTATATCGCGCATTAACATTCCAAAATCCTGCCGCAGGCCAGAAAAGCATGACGGTCGATTGATTTATTGTCCGGAGCAGAGATTTTTACTGCTTGACAGCCATTATTACTCCAAAGAGCAACTGTCCGGGACAAGCAGTAAAGGGCCAGATCAGCTTCTCAGATAAGCCAGACGCTTCACCTCCAGGCGTCCGACTGCCACACTGTCCAGAATCAAACCACACACCAGAGACAATGCCGCCACAATTTCGCACCCGGTAGCCAGAACAGCCGTCGGCAGTCTGGGAACCAGACCGGTGCGCATGTAGTCAGCTATAACCGGAACTCCACAGAGCACGCCTGCCAATGACAGAAATGCGGCAATCAGGGTAAAGAACAGGAGGGGTCGTTCCTGTTTGACCAGTTGAATAATGGTCGACAGAATCCGCACACCATCTTTCCAGGTATTCAGTTTGGAGGTGGAGCCTTCGGGACGCTCAATATACCGGGTGGGGATTTCACCAATCGGCATACTCAGTTGAAGAGCATGTACCGTAAACTCCGTTTCTGTTTCAAAGCCTGCTGACGCAGCCGGAAATGATTTTACAAAACGCCGGGAAAACACACGGTAGCCGGACAGCATGTCATCCGTGGCCCGTCCGAAAAAGTGGTGAACCAGCGAGGTGAGAACCTTGTTCCCCAGAACATGGCCCGGACGGTACGCCGCCTTGCGATCCGTGACTCTCTGCCCGGTCACCATATCAAGATTGTTATCAATGGCCTCACTTAACATACGTGGAGCCGCATCCGCCTCATATGTCGCATCACCATCAACCAGAACGTAATAATCAGCGTCAATATCTGCGAACATGCGACGGATAACGTTTCCCTTACCCTGCATCAGTTCACGACGAACAACAGCGCCTTCAGCCCGTGCGATTTCCTGTGTCCGATCTGTCGAATTATTGTCGTAGACATAAATCGTTGCAAACGGCAGGGATTGCCGAAAGTCGCGCACAACAGTACCGATCGTTACTTCTTCATTGTAACACGGCACCAGCACAGCAATACAGGGTGACTGCTCAACCGATATTGTCTCTGTTTCCATCATTGAACAGTCTCTTAACCATATTGCAGGGTTGAATAACGCCGCTCCTATAGCAAAACAGCGTTTTTGCAAAGATTATTGCGCAGACAGACCACTCCATAAATCAGGCCGACGCCATTATGCCCCGAAGCCTTCGAGAACGATCTTGCCCTTTGCAGTCCCACTCTCCAGAAGAGCATGCGCACGACGAAGGTTGGCCGCATTGATCGGTCCAGCCACGTCGGTCAGGGTCGTCCTGAGCACGCCAGCATCAACAAGGCTGGAAACTTCTTCCAGAATTTCCGCCTGACGGATCATGTCTGCCGTCTGAAAGGTCGAACGGGTAAACATAAGCTCCCAATGGGCCGAAACACTCTTGGCCTTGAACGGCATGATATCGAGAGACGGCGGATCGTCGATAAGCCCGAACCGTCCCTGAGGCGCGATCAGTTTCACAACATCCGCAAAATGCTTGTCCGTCTGGGTGATCGAAAAGACATAACCCGGAGCGCTCAGCCTTGCCGCCTCGATCTGGGGAGCGAGAGGCTTGCTATGATCGAGCACAAAGTCGGCCCCCAACGCTTTCGCCCATTCCGCTGTCTCGGGCCGTGAAGCCGTGCCGATCACCGTCACGTTTCCCGGACGACGGGCCAGCTGGACCGCCATCGAACCCACGCCGCCACCGGCTCCGATGATGAGAATAGCCTGCGGCACACCGGGAATCGGGCGTGTGATATCGAGACGATCGAACAGCATTTCCCACGCCGTCACAGCCGTCAGAGGCATGGCCGCCGCTTCCGCCCAACTCAGGGTGCGAGGCTTCTTGCCGACAATGCGCTCATCCACCAGATGCAGTTCGCTGTTGCAGCCTTGTCGCGTGACCGCACCGGCATACCAGACCTCATCACCGGGCCGGAAACGCTTCACATCCGGCCCGACAGCCCTGACGATACCGGCAGCATCCCAGCCCAGAACCTTCCACTCGCCAGGGGGAGGTTCCGCCCGCATCCGTACTTTCGCGTCGACCGGATTGACGGAAACAGCCTTCACCTCGACCAGCAGGTCGTGCCCCGAGGCAACGGGGTCCGGAAGTTCGACATCAACGAGAGCGTTCTCGTCCGTCACCGGCAATGATTTCTGATAGCCAACAGCACGCATGGGTGGCCCCCTTCCCGCCGGCTATGAGTCCGGCTGATTTTTCGTCACAACAGCCGAAACCCGGCCATTTCGCAAGTCCGGCGTTCAGGGTCAGACAAGACTGTCTGATTTTCCGCGCAGCAGGCCGTTCGCCTGTCGTCCGGCCAGCGCGAGCGCCACCGCCTCCGCCACGCGGATACCATCCATCGCCGCCGACATGATCCCGCCCGCGTAACCCGCGCCCTCTCCTGCAGGATAAAGCCCTGGCGTATTGAGACTTTCACCATCATCCTTGCGTGGAATTTTCAGGGGAGAAGACGTGCGCGTCTCCACACCTGTCATCACAGCATCCCCCAGAGCAAAACTCGACAGCTTGCTGGCGAAGACCGGCAAAGCCTCGCGAATGGCGGCACAGACAAAGTCAGGCAGGCAGGAATCAAGACTCGTGGGGGTCACACCGGGGCGATAGGACGGCGTAACAGTTCCCAGATGCGTGGAAGGCCGTCCCGCAAGAAAATCCTCCACCCGCTGTCCCGGCGCCTTGTAATCACCGCCACCGGCAACAAATGCCTGACTTTCCCAGTGCCGCTGGAACGCTACACCCGCCAGCGGATCGTCTGGATAGTCCACACCGGGGCGCAGTTCGACAACAATCCCTGCATTGGCGTTTCGTTCGGCGCGGGAATACTGGCTCATCCCGTTGGTGACGACACGCTCCGGCTCGGACGTTGCTGCGACAACAGTGCCGCCCGGACACATGCAGAAGGAATAGACTCCTCGCCCCTCTTCCGTGCGGTGCACCAGCTTGTAATCGGCAGCACCGAGTATTTCGGACCCGGCCTGAGGCCCGAACTGATCCGCGTCGATCAGGGACTGGGGATGCTCGATCCGCACACCGATGGAGAACGGCTTGGCTTCCATCGCCACACCTTCCTCAGCCAGCATCTCGAACGTGTCGCGTGCGCTATGCCCCACGGCCATAATAACGTGACGGGTCTGGATCTCCTCACCGTCCGACAGGCGGACGCCGCGAACCTGTCTCTTTTCATCCAGAAGCAACTGCTCAACCCGCGTGTAAAACCGGTAGGTTCCGCCCGCAGCCTCGATTTCCCTGCGCATATGCTCGACCATCGAGACCAGTCGGAACGTGCCGATATGCGGCTTGGAGAGATAAAGAATTTCTTCCGGAGCCCCGGCACGAACAAACTCGTCGAGCACCTTGCGACCCAGATGACGGGCATCGTTCACCCGGGTGTAGAGCTTGCCGTCCGAAAAGGTGCCTGCTCCGCCCTCGCCGAACTGCACATTGCTTTCCGGTGTCAGTTCCGATTTGCGCCAAAGCGCGAATGTATCGACTGTCCGTTCGCGCACAGGTTTGCCGCGTTCGAGAATGATCGGTTTCAGGCCCATCTGCGCCAGAATGAGCGCCGCCATCAGGCCGCAGGGACCAGCGCCCACAACCACAGGACGCTGAAAATCCGGCTGCGCGAGCAACGCCGGAACATCCACATCCACAGGTTCATAGCGCGTTTCAGGCGTGACCTTGATCTGTGGGTCATCACTGTGTTGGCTCAGGATCGCCGCTTCATCCGGCACCGTGCAGTCCAGCGTATAGACCAGAAAGATACGTCCCCGTTTGCGAGCGTCATATCCACGACGGGCAACGGAAAACGCGCCTATATCCGATACGCTCACTCCCAGACGCTGGGCCAGCGCTTCAGGCAGGGCGTCCGGAGCATGGTCCAGCGGCAGACGGATCTCGCTGACTCGGATCATGGGAACAGCTCCTGTAAGGCGATAAGGGACACGCCTGTCGCCTTACGGATTTGCGGCCGATTTGAAAAGGGAGAGTCTCTGTTCAGGCGCAGGAAGGGCGCGTCACAGACGGCCGACCTGCCCACGATGACGCAGCAGATGATCTGCCAGAACACAGGCCAGCATCGCCTCGCCAACCGGAACTGCACGGATGCCGACACAAGGGTCATGACGCCCCTTGGTGATGACATTGACATCCTCGCCTGCGCGATTGACCGAATGCACCGGGATCAGCATGGAACTGGTCGGCTTGACGGCAAAGCGTGCGACGATCGGCTGCCCCGTGGAGATGCCGCCGAGAATGCCGCCCGCATGATTGCTCTGGAAAGCGACTTCTCCGTCCTCCATCCGCATGGCGTCCGCATTTTCCGGGCCTTCGTAAGCAGCGGTCTCGAAGCCATCACCGATTTCAACTGCCTTGACGGCGTTGATGCTCATTAGAGCGGCGGCAAGATCGGCGTCCAACTTGCCATATAGTGGCGCACCGAGACCCGCCGGAACACCTTCCGCGACCACCTCGACGACCGCGCCAACAGAGGAACCCGCCTTGCGGATACCGCCCAGATACTCTTCCCAGACGGGAACGCTCTCCGGGTCCGGTGAGAAGAAGGGATTGCGCTCCACCTCGCTCCAGTCCCAGCGACTGCGGTCGATGGCATGCTTGCCAATCTGCACCAGAGCGCCACGAATACGGATATTTTCCCCGAGCACACGTCGTGCAATCGCACCTGCCGCGACACGCATCGCCGTTTCGCGGGCAGAAGAACGGCCACCGCCCCGATAATCGCGAATGCCATATTTGGTCTGATAGGCCAGATCAGCATGACCGGGGCGGAAGGTCTGGGCGATATCGCCGTAATCCTTGGACCGCTGGTCGGTATTCTCGATTACCAGCGAAATCGGCGTGCCTGTGGTCTGGCCCTCAAACACACCCGAGCAGATTTTCACCTGATCCGGCTCGCGACGTTGAGTCGTGAAAGAGGACTGGCCCGGGCGACGCTTGTCGAGAAACGGCTGGATGTCCTCTTCGGTCAGACTCAGCAGCGGCGGACAGCCATCCACCACGCATCCGATCGCCGGCCCGTGACTCTCGCCCCAGGTCGTGACACGGAACATATGCCCGAACGTGTTGTAGGACATCCCTGACCGCTCCCGTTCTTACTCGCCAGCTACCGAAATATCCGGAGCCTTCGGGTTCTTCATGCCGATAATATGATAGCCGCTATCGACATGGTGTACCTCACCGGTCACACCACGGGAAAGGTCGGACAGCATATAAAGACCGGCGCCCCCTACTTCCTCCAGCGCCACATTCCGCGCAAGGGGTGAATTATGCTCGTTCCATTTGAGAATATAGCGGAAATCGCCAATGCCACTTGCTGCCAGCGTCTTGATCGGCCCTGCGGAGATTGCATTGACGCGGATACCGTCGCTCCCCAGATCCATCGCCATGTAACGTACGGACGCTTCGAGAGCAGCCTTGGCGACACCCATGACGTTATAATGCGGCATGACGCGCTCGGCCCCGAGATAGGACAGGGTCAGCAGCGAACCACCATTCTTCATCAGGGCAGCCGCACGACGGGCGACAGCTGTGAAGGAATAGCAGGAGATATCAAGTGCAGTGGAGAAAGCTTCACGCGGTGTATCGACGTAACGTCCACGCAGATACTGTTTGTCGGCCCATCCAATAGCGTGCACGACAAAATCAAGACCACCCCATTCCTTCTCGATTACTGTGAACGTTTCATCAATCGCCGCATCGTCAGACACATCACACGGCAGGACGAGGTTTGAACCAATGCTGTCGGCAAGAGGACGCACGCGCTTGCCCAGAGCCTCTCCCTGATAGGTGAAGGCCAGTTCACCACCCTGCTCAGCAACGGCTTTTGCGATGGCCCATGCAATGGAGCGATCATTCGCCACGCCCATGACAAGCCCCTTCTTTCCGCGCATCAGGGTGCCGCCAGCCGGTGCAAGGGTGTCCTCAGTCATAAAAAAACCTCTACCACTACAGTAATGACAAGATGGCACGGGTCGTTGCACAACAAACGTGCGGGAACAAGCCCGAGCAGAACAAGAATCCTTTCCACTCGTGACAGAGAACGGGGAACATCCATGAGCACTTCCAGCGATGAAGCACCACAAACCCCTGAAAATCAGCCATTAATCGATCTTTCAGCTGATCCGTTCGATCTTTTTTCTGCATGGATAAAGGATGCGGAAGCATCCGAACCGAATGACCCGAATGCAATGACTCTCGCCACAGTCTCACCGGAAGGACGACCTTCCGCACGTATCATTCTCCTCAAGGGATTTGATAAAAAGGGGTATTGTTTCTACACCAATCTGGAAAGCCGCAAGGGACGTGAACTGACCGCAACCCCGGTTGCCGCCCTGTTGTTCCACTGGAAAAGCCTGCGACGCCAGATCCGCATCGAAGGCACTGTTGCACCCGTGACGCCGGAAGAAGCAGACGCCTATTTTGCAACGCGTCGTCGCATGTCGCAGATCGGCGCCATTGCTTCCGACCAGTCGCGTCCCCTGCCCGATCGCGCTACCTTCGAAAAGCGCATCCATGATGTAGAAGAGAAGTATGCCGGTCAGGATATACCCCGGCCCGCCAACTGGTCAGGCTTCCGTCTGACGCCTGATCGTTTTGAATTCTGGCAGGATCGCCCTTATCGTCTGCATGACCGCGCCATCTGGGTTCGTCATGGCGCGGACGCATGGGACGTGACGCGTCTCTATCCATAAGACAATTATTATTCGGAGGCTGTCACATGAATATTCCGCTGGTCATAAGGGACGTCCAGGCTTCCGATGAAATCGCATGGCTCCGGTTATGGGCAGCCTATAACCGGTTTTACGAAGCGACAGTAGCGCCTGATGTGACTGATCGCACATGGAAGCGCCTGCTTGACGCTACCAATCCTCTTTTCTGCCGCGTTGCTGAAAAAGCAGGAGAAGTTATCGGCTTTGCCAATAACGTTCTGCATGAAGGCACATGGGTCGCAGAACCGATCTGTTATCTAGAAGATCTGTTTGTGACGCCTGAGGCCCGTGGCGGCGGCGTGGGTCGCGCCCTGATCCGGGATCTTGTCGATCTGGGCAGGACGCGGCACTGGTCACGGCTTTACTGGCACACAAGGGAAAACAATCCAGCCCGCAAACTTTATGATGAGTTTGTCAAAGCGGATGATTTTGTAAGGTATCGGATGGATCTTTAGGTTTTCTTGTCAGTATAGCAAGCTATCTGAAGTGTCATGAACCATCCGGGCGGATTATCTCAACTGATATCCGCACAAAAATTCAGATAGCTCAAAGACACATCATGCTTTTTATAAGAAATCTTTTACAGAAACCAAACCAGAAGTCCGATTTGTTTGGTGACAGAGCCGCCCAAAAGGTCATGATTTGCGATTGTTGGCAGCCTGCTGCCCGATATTCGTGTAAAAGGTTCCGGACCGGAGTGCGCCTTCAATTTCTTCCAGTGTGGTTCCTGCTGTTTCAGGCACGTATTTCCATACGAAGACAAAGGCAGCGACGTTGATAAAGCCGAACAGCCAGAAGGTGCCAGTCGTGCCGAGCGCCTCAACAAGAGACAGTGTCACAAGGGAAACAAGCGTGTCAGATAGCCATACCGTTGCACTCGCCAGTCCCATGGCCTTGCTGCGGATGCAGAGAGGGAAGACTTCGGCTGCGATCAGCCAGACAGCTACGGAAAGCGAGCCGAAATTAAAGAAGATATAGCCCAGAAGCGATGCAACCATGAGGATCAGGCGACCGCCGGTCAGCGGTGCGGAACTCAGGAAAACGGCTCCCAGCAGGAACAGGGAGAGAGCGGCCATCGGCAGCATGGCGAGCATCATGCGGCGGCGGCCGACCTTGTCGATCAATGCAATTCCCATTGCCGTCGTGATTGTGGAGGTGACGCCCACGGACACCGATGTCAGCAGGGCGGCGGAATGAACAAGTCCGGCCTGCGACAGGATGATGGGAGCATAATAGACAATGACATTCGGGCCGGAGAGCTGTGAAAAGGCGGCGACCCCAAGAGCTGCGATCAGAGCGGGACGTACCCAGCGCTGTTTCAGATCCGATCCTGTGGAGCCTGTCTGTTTCTTGTGATCGACTGTCAGGACATCATCCAGTTCCTGACGCACAAGATCCTTGTGTCCGCGCAGTTTGTAGAGGATCGAGACGGCTCGCGGTTCATGCTCGTGATGCAGCAGCCATCGCGGGCTTTCCGGCAGAAAGAACATGCCAAGGCCAAGCAGCATTGCCGGAATGGCGCCGAGCATGAACATGGCCCGCCACGCACCTGCGCCACCCGACAGTTCATATCCGACAAGGAAAGCCAGCAGCAGTCCAAGCGAAAAGACGAGCTGAAACAGCGACACCAGTCCACCACGTCGGGAGGCCGGGGCCAGCTCCGCGACGTAGACCGGAACAATCTGCGTTGTCGCACCAATTGCCGCGCCCAGCCACAGACGGGCGGCAATCAGCGTGCTGACATTGGGGGCCAGTCCGCAGCCCACGGAGGCTGCGATAAATATGCCGGCCGCGACCATGATGGCCGGGCGTCTGCCCCAACGATCCGAAACAGGCCCACTCAGCAGAGCGCCAAAAACAGCGCCGATATTGAGGGAGGCCGCCACCCATTCCTGTCCTGCGGTGGACAGTGAAAAGGTCTTCGTCACAAAAATCAGGGCGGAGGCGATGATCCCGGTGTCGTAGCCGAACAGGAGGCCGCCCACTGCGGCCACTGCTGCGGCCATGGACACATACCGGCGCGCGGAGCGGGTCTGGTCACCCTGATGCCCCATGTCAGACAGTGCTGTCAGGGCGCGTTTATGTTTGTGCGAATGCGGTTGATCCACGGCGGCTGGCATATGGGAAGCTCCTTCCCCTGTAATGGAAAACGCTGTTTTCAGCTTGCGCCGGACACACCGAAAATATCACGCAGGGTCTTTTTCATGACGTCTGCGTCAAGGGTTTTGCCAAGCCACAATTCCACGCCGATCACGCCCTGATTGACCAGCATGCCCAGACCATCAAGTGGTGTGCAGCCTTTTTCGCGTGCCTCACGCAGAAGGCGCGTCATCGGCGGGTTTGGAATAACGTCTGCAACAATCTGGCCTTTTTTCAGAGTGCTGAGGTCGATTTCAGGAAGCGCATTCGCATCGCCAAGCCCTACCGAGGTTGCGTTGATGACAACATCCGTGCCGACAGGAATCTGGACCTTTCCTTCCCATGGGGTGGCTGTTGTCTCACTGTCAGTGTTGTCCCGCACCAGAGCCGCAATGGTTTCAGCCTTGGCGGCGTCACGGTTGACCACGGTTATGTGGGCTGCACCAGCCAGCCCCAGTTCCACGGCAATGGCGCGTGCGGCTCCACCAGCACCAAGCAGGAAAATCTTCTTGCCCGCTGGATCAACCACATCCTTGAGAGAGGCCAGAAAGCCTTTGCCGTCCGTATTGTTGCCGATCGTCCTGCCGTCACGAATGGTGACGCAGTTCACGGCGCCAATGATTCTGGCTGCATCGGTCAGTGCGTCGAGATGTTCGATAACCGCCACCTTGTGGGGAAGCGAGCAGTTGAAACCGACCCACTCCATGGCGACTGCCCCCTTCACTGCGTCTGCCAGATTGCTGGCCTGCACGTCGCAGTTGATGTAGCGCGCATCAATCCCGGCGTGATGATAGGCTGCCTCGATCATGGCGACTGTCGGGTTGTCGGCGCAGGGCGTGGAGAAGGATCCGGTAAGGATGCTGCGAAAATTCTGGTCGCTCATACGGGGCTCCTGACTGGTAGCAAATAGTTTTGCATAGCTATGCAAGACAACACGCTTTTCAGGGGCGGATGCAACCCCTTCCTCGTTCAGAGAGGAAGGCGCGTGCTTCCACGTTCGATCAATTTCGCGTCAATGATGTGAGTGTGCGAATGGGAACTATCTTTTGCCTGAAAGGCTTTTTCAAGCAGTTCTAGAGCGCGGGCGACCATTTTCCCGGTGCACTGGTCGAACGATGTCAGATCGTAACTGCGCCATGCCGCCTGTGGGATATTATCGTACCCCAGCATGATGACGTCGTCAGGGCAGCGCAGGTCCATTTCTTCCCTGAGAGCGTCCATCGCACCGCATGCCATCATGTCGTTGCTGGCAAAGAGGCTGTCCGGCCGGATGCCCTGCCTTTTCAGGCTCAGCATGGCTTCATAGCCGCTGTCATAGGTGTCATCACCCTGCAGACGGGTCAGTTCGATATGGCTTGCGCCTGTTTGCTGCAGGCCCTGCAAAAACCCTTCGCCACGCGCAAGGGAAGCTGCATTTCGCTCGGGTCCAGCCAGCCACACCGGACGCACGCGGCCTTTTTCCATGATGAGGTGTGCAGCGGCGAAACCCGCTCCGTGATTGTCGGAGTTGATGGTCGAAATCCATGGCCCGACCAGAGACGAGTTGAAGCAGACAACCGGAATCCGGAGTCTGGACAAGGCTTGCGCCACCGTCTTCGAGCCGATTGCCAGTGACGTGACAATGGCGTCGATCCGGTAGCTCACCAACTGGTCGAGCGCATTATCAAGGGTCAGGGCGTCATCGACATGCATGAGAAGCACCTGAAGGCCGTTTTCCCGCAATGCGGTCGCCAGACGCTCCAGAGCCGTAGCATAAAACGGATTTTCCAGACCACCGATGACCACGCCCACCATGCAGGATCGGCCCGACAGCATGATGGCCGGGATGCGGTTTGGTCGGTATCCGAGGCTCTCCGCAGCGGCCAGAACCTTCTGTTTCGTCTGGTCCGAAATGCTGGACCCGGGAGAGAACGCCCGTGAGACTGCTGACTGGGAGACACCGGCCAACCGGGCGACATCAATGGATGTGACAGCGCGAATGACGGCCTGCTCCTGCGTAACCATGCTTACCGCGGACTGTACGCCATACACGCCCCTCACGCCATGCCGGCACCGAGCAAGTATGCCCTCTCACGATCCCTTTCAAAGAAAGATCTATTTTTATTACATACCAAAGTATTAGAAATCACCCCAGACTGTTACTCATTTCCCCTATTCACATCTTGCTGTTCTCAAATCATCACATATTTCTCAGTACCGTAACTTTTGGCCATTTCGCGCGTTTATCCAGTACAGCAAGAGCAATAAGTCCTAACGGCAGGAGCGCATCATGAAGCAGGTCAGCAAAATTCTTCTTCCTCTCAGCAGCGCACGAAATTCCGAAGCCGCCTTTGTCTCCGGCGCCAACTTCGCCCGCCGTTTCTCGGCCCATCTCGCCGTTCTGCATGTCCGATCGGATGGGCGTGACATTGCACCTCTCGCGGGCGAAGGTCTGACCGGAGGCATGGTGGAAGAACTCATCGCTTCCGCCGAGAAGGAAGGCGGCAAGCGTTCCCGTGAAGTGCAGAACGCCTTCGAGGATTTCGCAAGCCGGACACCGGACATCGAAGCCGTCCCTCCCCGTATCCCGTTTCCGCAGGGACGGCCGAGCATGAGCTTCAACGTCCTCAAAGGCGCAGAAAGCGAGGTCATCCCGTGGCATGCCCGGCTTTCCGATTTCACGCTGGTGCCACACCCGGACAGTGGGGACGAAGTGTCTTCCTCCGAAGCTCTCCACGCTGTGCTTTTCGATAGCGGACGTCCTGCCGTCATTGCACCCCGTATACCGATGCCTCACTTTGTAAAGCGCGTGTGCATCGCATGGAATGGCACGGCAGAAGCCGCTTCGGCGCTTCGTGGGGTTCTCGCATGGGCCAGCACGTCCGAGAGAGTCCGCGTTCTTCATTGCGAAGATTATCAGCGTCGCGGTCCGGATGCCCGGGAAGTCGTGGACTATCTTTCCATGCACGGCATCGCAGCCGACCGGCAGGAATTTCAGGCTATTGACCGCGATATCGGAAAAGGACTTCTGGGAGCCTGTCAGGATTTCGGTGCCGACATGCTGGCGATGGGCGCCTATTCCCATTCCCGCCTGCGTCAGCTCATTCTCGGAGGCGTGACGCGCCATGTTCTGGAAAACAATACACAACTTGTGCTGATGAGCCGCTGATCGGGCTCTGCCTCTCGTGTCGAAAGGTGTTGTCCACCTTGCATGGACAGCACCTTTTTCAGATTTCCCAGGGAGGTTTCTCGCCGAAACACTCCACCAGATAATCAATCATGACACGGGTCTTGAGCGGTACTGTCAGAGCAGGAGTGTAGACTGCCTGCAACTCTGGCCCTTCCAGAAGAGGCATGTCCAATTCGAAAATTGTCAGGTCACCCTTGCGAACGGCATCAGCCACAATAAACAGAGGCTGGTAGATAATTCCCATTCCAGCCAGGGCCGCCTCCATCAGCACGTCACCGTTATTCGCGCTCAGCGGCCCGGAGATCGGTACCGTCACCTCGCCATTTCTGCCGAAACTCCATCGCCCGACACCGACAGCTTCACTGAGCGTGTAACCAAGGCACACATGTGATGCCAATTCAGACACTGTTTTTGGCGCACCATACTGTCTGAGATAAGACGGTGCCGCACACACGACAAAACGAATGGAAGTGAGTCTACGTGCTTTCAGGCTACTCGCTTCCATCCGTCTGATTCTCAGAGCCAGATCCCAGCCCTGCGCGATCAGATCGACCAGACTATCATCCAGCCCAAGTTCGACGGAAACCTTGGGATACCGCCTGCTGAATTCCGGCAAGACAGGTCCAAGGTATCTGATGGCGAAAGAAACAGGCGCATTCAGGCGTAATCTTCCCAGTGGCTCGCGCCCTCCGGCAGCCGTCTCATGTTCCATCTCATCGAGAGCGCCCAGAACCCGCTGACAACCAAGAAGATACCCCTTTCCCGCCTCCGTCAGCGACAGACGACGTGTACTGCGGTGAAACAGCGTCACGCCCAGACGCTCTTCCAACGCCACAATATGGCGCGTCACCATGGTCTGGGAGAGAGACAGGGTGCGGGCGGCTGCGGCAAAACTGCCCTGTGCAACCACACGCACAAAGACCTGCATGCTTGTCACCCGGTCCAGCATCTCACACCCACAGTTCCAGATATCTTGCCTGAAACAGACATTATCACAACTTAGGTTGGATGCCATTCTTCGATTAAGCACACTGTCGGAGGGCAATCCCATGACTGACACCGCTAACACCAGAGAGGAACGTCAGCCAGTTCTGTTCCTGCCTCATGGTGGTGGACCATGCTTTTTCATGGACTGGGCAGGGTGGGACAAGATGGAAGCCCACCTTCGGAGCGTTGCCGCTACGCTGCCGCGCAAACCCTCAGCCATTCTTGTGGTTTCGGGCCACTGGGAAACCCGTGTGCCGACAGTCACGACAGCAGAAAAACATTCTCTGCTCTATGATTATTACGGATTTCCAGACCACACCTATCATCTGAAATACCCCGCCTCCGGTTCGCCCGCTCTTGCTGCTCGTGTGCGATCATTGCTCACGCAGGCTGACATACCGAGCGCCGAGGATGACAGTCGCGGACTGGACCACGGCGTGTTCATCCCCTTCATGCTTGCCTTTCCGGAGGCCGACATTCCCATCGTGGAACTGTCGCTGCGTGAAGACATGAATGCAGCCGAGGAACTCCGTGTCGGACGAGCCCTCGCCCCCTTGCGGGACGAGAATGTCCTCATTGTCGCAACCGGCATGAGTTACCACAATCTCCGACAGTTCATGACGGGCGATCCCTCCACGGACGCCATTGCGCGAACATTCGACAGTTGGCTTTCCCGGACCGTGGAAGCAGCCCCTGCCGAGCGGGATCAGGCGCTGGTCAACTGGGAACAGGCGCCCGGCGCGCGGATATGTCACCCACGCGAAGAACATCTTCTCTCCATCATGATCGCCGCCGGTGCCGCCGGGCAGGATCGTGGAGCGCGCACATACAGCGATGTGGTGATGGGGAAAGCCCTTTCGGGCTTCCGCTTCGGATAACTCAATTTTTCAAGCAAAGGATAAATCGATGAAGAAAAGAACTCTCCTCACTTCCTCTCTGGCCGCTTTCGGCCTGATCGCCACATTGGGAACCGCCAGCGCTGCGCCACTTCCCGCCGATATTCCATCGGGTCAGTATGCAATCGAGCCGGGGCATACACAGGTTATTTTCTCCCTGCTGCATTTCGGTTTCACCAACTATAGTGGTCTGTTTTCAGATGCTTCCGGCACACTGAAATTCAATCCCAAGCATCTCGACAGGACGAAGCTTGATGTCACTCTGAAAATCGACAGCGTTCAGACGACAAGCCCTCGTCTTACCGATGAACTGAAAAGTGCCGACTGGTTTGATGCAGCCCAGTTCCCGACCGCAACCTTCGTTTCAAGCAGCGTGACCCCGACGGGTGAAGGGGCAGCTGATATTTCCGGCGACTTGACCATCCACGGCATCACCAAGCCAGCCACGCTTCATGCTCACTTCATCGGTGCAGGCGTCAACCCGATGGACAAGGCCTATACCATCGGTTTTGAAGGCACAGCTACGGTGAAGCGCAGTGAATTCGGTGTCAGCCAATACCTGCCTGTGGTCGGTGACGATGTAACCCTGATGATCGCCGGCGCGTTCGAAAAGAAGTAAGCCCTGGCCAATTCGCTGATAGGGAGCCGGGCGCAAGATGCCCGGCTTTTTTATTGCCTTCTGGATAGACTCAAAGAACAGAGAAAAGACCAATACTTTTCCCTCTATATTTGCAAAACGAGACGATTACACTTCCTGTCCTTGCGGCATTTGCCCCGGAACATTCACCCTGCGCCCACCAAGGCACCAACCGCCCAGCAGCGCGACAAAGGGCATAACAGCCAGAAACGTACTGATCCCCAAAGAAAGACCCGTAATGGTCGTGAAGTTATCAAGAATGATAAACAGCACGCTGGCCAGCACAAACACGGACAGAACCGGGCACCAGTTTGTCGACAGGCTTCCAGCCTTCTTTATTCTATTGTTCCGAAAGAACATGACCACTGCGGCAGATGTGAGAATCATCAGCAGCACGATTCCCACTGTCGAGATACCAGCCATCGAGCCAAAAACCGTCACCAGCGGATCGGCCCCGGACAATGCGGCAACACCAACCAGCAGGAACGCCGTAATGGTCTGCACCACAGAAGAACTGTGCGGTGAGGCATGACGGGAATGGGTCTGCGCCAGAAAACCGGGCAGAATGCCTTCACGACCAAGCACAAGCTGATAGCGCGCAATGATGTTGTGGAATGAAAGCAGACAGGCGAACAGGCTGGTCAGCAGCAATACTTCCATGACGTTGCGCATGCCCGTGCCCACATAGCGGCTGGCCGTATCCAGAACCATATTGCCGCCGTCTGCCAGATATTTGCGGGCTACGGCGGTCACGGAATCAGCGCCCCAGGCTTCAATCAGGCACCAGCAGGAAAAGGCGTAAAACACACCGATGATCGCCACAGCACCATAAGTCGCACGAGGAATGGTGCGCTCAGGATCACGCGCCTCGTCCCGGAAAATCGCGGTGGCTTCAAACCCCAGAAAGCCCGTGATGGCGAAGAGAAGCGCCACGGCAAATGGCCCCATTGGCTCTGCCGCATCTGTGGTCACGGGAGCCGGAACGGGAGATGGATGCATCACGATGGCTGCATTCATGATGACTACCACACCGATTTCCAGAATCAGCGCGATACCGAGGACACGCGAGCTGAGTTCAATGTGCCGATAGCCAAGCACGCCCACCACAGCCAGCACCCCAAAGGCATAAAGCCACCAGGGAAGATGCGGACCTCCCCACTCCCTGATGGCGTCATCAACCGCCCAGCCGAAGAAGCCGTAAACGCCAACCTGAATGGCGGTATAGGTCAGCAGAGCCACGAAAGCCCCGCCGCAGCCGATACGTTTGCCAAGCCCCTCACGGATATAGGAAAAGAACGCGCCCGCCTCTTTCATATAGGGCGTCATGGCGACAAAGCCGATGGAAAACAGCATCAACACGAGCGCCGCTGCGACAAAGCCGGTCCAGGCGTAGGGGCCATTTCCCTGAGCGATGGCAAGCGGCACGTTTCCACTGACCACAGTCAGAGGCGCAGCAGCCGCCACGACCATAAAGATGATCTCCGCCACACCCAGATTACCGGAAAGGCGTCCTTGCGGTGAAGAGGTGTCGGTTTTCTTCATGCTCTTTCCTTTCGTGGGTCGGAGATCAGAGATCGATAGGCGGATGGCCGCCTGTCCTGAAGATAGGGATTGTCGTGCTGGGCGCGGGCAACCAGACCGGGCTCCACATCGGCAACAATCAGACCGTCGCCACGTTCGATGCGTGCCAGAACAGAAGCGTCCGGAGCCACGATCTGACTGTTGCCCACATAGTGAGTGTTACCTTCGCGTCCATCATGATTGATGTAGGCGAGATAGATCTGGTTTTCCCATGCCCGCGCACGGATCACTTCACGGGCGACAAAAGTAAAAGGCTCCATCTGCGCCGTCGGGACAAGCAGCAGTTCACACCCTGCCAGAGCTGTGGCCCGCACATATTCGGGAAACTCGACATCATAACAGATCATTGTAGCAATCCGAATGCCCATGAACGACACGACTTCAGGATTGGCGTCGCCCGGCAGAAAGAAATGGCGATCCAGTTCACCGAAGAGATGCTGCTTGCGATAACGCAGCACTTCATGCCCCTCAGACGTCAACATGACGGCACTGTTATAGAAACCTTCCGGTGTATTTTCCGCAAAGCCTACAAGGATTGCGAGACTGTGCCGCTGAGCGATCTCCCTGATCGCAGGAATCGGGTCTGTCCTGGCGAGTTCAAAAAGACGTTCACCAATGTCATAACCCGTCACAAACAGTTCGGGGGTAACAAGCAGATCGGCTCCAAGCGTACGCGCCTCCCCGGCAGCCCGATCCAGTTCCCGCAGATTGGCAGCCACGTCACCCGGCGTTCCTGCTGTCTGAAGTCCGGCAATCCGCATTTCAGCTCGCTCTCTTTCTTACGATAACGCAACAGACCTACACGAAAGAGAAACTGATGTGCAATGACTTCACACCTTACATGGCACGCGACCCCACACGCCTTTCACAAGAAGCGGCTTGGAGGGACAGATGACCATTCATCCTGAACCTGTCACTTGTCGGGATATTTTCTCCTCCAATATTGATCCTTCCAACACAATTGCGACATTGAATTCCCGGCTGACATTTCATGCTGGATGCACTCAAATTTACTTGTTTATCACATGGTTATTGTAATATATTTTATCGTCATAGTTGAAACGGGAAACCAATGGAAAAATCAATTTCATTTGCAGGACGAGATTTCTTTTTCGATGATGTGGATGGCAAGGACCAGATAGCCCAACAAATCAGAAACGGATCATTTGAGCAGCCTCTCCCAATAATGATTATGGCGAGTCTGTCCAGAATGGGCGGCACTTTCCTCGACGTCGGGGCCAATAGTGGCATATATACCATTCTGGCCTGCGCCACATCTCCGGAAATCAAAGTTCTGGCATTTGAGCCTTATCCCCTGGTCCGAGAGGCGTTGCAAAAGAACGTCATCGTCAACGGCTATGATCAGCGTGTCTCTCTTTTTCCCTACGCTCTCAGCGATCAGGAAGGGACCCTTCCACTCTATATCCCCGATGATTCTCATGGCGTTCTGGAAACGAGCTGCTCCCTTGAAAGCACGTTCAAGGACAACATAAGTCACACGATAAGTGTTGACGTAAAAACCATGGACTCATTTGGTCTATATGAAAATATATCAGTTATAAAAGTAGATATAGAAGGGCACGAACCATCCTTCATGAAAGGCGCCATTGAGACAATAAAAAGAAACAGGCCAATTATATTCTGCGAAATACTTTCCTCTGATACAGGTTTCTTTAATAGTTTCCTCCCCTCTGTGGGATATTATGACTTCAGACTTCGTCATGACATGGCCATTCTCGACGAGAGAATTGCGTTTGATAACCATTCATGGAACCATGCTTTTGTACCTCGTGAGAAATTGTCAGTTTTTTATGACTGCTGCCGCACCCATGGCCTTGAGGTTGTAAAAAAGGTCGTCATCTGAACGGCCCTACTCCTTACTGGCGGCCTTCATGCAGGACCAGGGATCTTTGAAGACCGTCCTATAAAAAGCAATGAAATCTGCCAGAAAACGCTGTGCGGCCTAAGATTTTTGCGGACACAGAAATCGAATAAACAGCGAGCAACGCAACCACCTCTCTCCCGATGCATTGTCTCTCTGAAACATCAACCTTCGGGAGACCTGTCATGCCTTCAACGCTCTCCAGCAGACAGTTTGAGAACAAGAGAGTTTTTATCAGTGGAGGCAGTCAGGGCATCGGTCAGGCCCTTTCCCATGCTTTTGCACGGGAAGGCGCACGTGTTGCCGTCAATGGACGTCACAAGGATAAACTGGACGCTTTCCTCCCTACTCTTCCTGCCGTAAGTTCTGGACCTCATATCTCCAGTCCTGCCGATGTGGCCGATGAACAGTCGGTCATCAACGCGATCGATCAGACCTTCCGTGATTTCGGTGGCCTCGATGTTCTGATTTGCAATGCAGGCGTTCTTTCGGAATCACCTTCCGAAGACGTTACATACGAAGACTTCATGAAGGTCATGAGTGTGAACGTTACGGGCGTCATGTTCTGTGTGCGTGAGGTGCTTAAACGCTGGCTGCACACCGGCACCAAAGGAAGTATCATCATCAACAGTTCGGTGCATCAGATCATCCCGAAACCTGCTTTTCTCGCCTATTCCGCCAGCAAGGGCGCCGTAGGCAATATGGTCAGGACATGGGGACTGGAATACGCATCGCGCGGCATTCGCGTAAACGGTGTCGCACCCGGCGCGATTCTCACACCCATGAATGACGCCTGGATGAACGATCCACAGAAATATGAAACTGTGTCATCACATATTCCTATGGGCCGCCCCGGAAAACCTGATGAAATTGCAGAACCAGTGCTTTTTCTGGCCTCTGGACTGGCTTCCTACATTACTGGCCAGACATTGTATGTTGATGGTGGCCTGACTCTTTATGCCGATTTCGCGAAAAACTGGAGCTCTTAAATAATTACAAGCATGAATTTTTAAAATATAATACGTTACGCAATTAAAAATTACAACATTATTTTCTTTTTTTGCATAATACCCTGAAGGATTGAAGAAAAAATTCATTGTTTTGATCAAAAAATTTATTCTATACTAACCAATATTTTGTACGCTTGCTGCAACATCAATCAGACGTTTCCTGAGTTTTGAGAAGACTATCTCAGACAGGTCGAGACATGGCAGCTGATCAGAAGGAAAAATAATTTACGTAATCGAATTCAGGCGCTGCCTGCACGACAGCCATTTGAGCAAGACAGGTTACTTATCACGACGACATTATTCGGTCGCAGACTTGTAAGGAAGACCAGAAGCCTCTGACAACGATGAGGAGGAAATGTGCAGCGAACACTTAATGCGGCCTACGCACAGCCTTATGATTTAAACATAAACTACCACTCCTTGCATCCCGAAGCACACAAAGTCCGGGCTACCCCCGAACCAGGCGGGGACCGGATCTCACGACAAGACCGGCTTTTTCAAACAACGCCTCATCTGCAATCTGGCACTGAGCTAGATCTCAATACATTCCGAGCTCACTTTGAGAGTTACTGGCAGATTTAAAGAGCCATCGGATTTATGTTGCAATAAAGCAACGGCTGTATGCTTCTCAACCAATCCGCCTTCGTGAAAAGGTCTGAGGTGCTGGAAAAGGCATCATAGAAATGCTTTATATCCCCATAGACCAAAACGATATCGAAATGACACATTCCGATATCGAATCGGAAAGCGACCGAAAAATCTTGAGAGATTCAGGAAGGCCACATGCAGAATTGTATACGGAAGCGCAATAGGTGTATTGTTTATACATCTTTTACCGCCATGGTTCGAACCAAAGAACGTCTGTATACGATAACCTGTCTGGCTAGCGTTTTCTCTGCATTTGCCTTCCTGCCTGAAGCACAGGCCGCATCACCGGCAAAACACTATAAATCAGCGAAAAATGCTGCGACGTCAGGCCCCTCCATCTCTTCTCATGCAGTCCACACACCAGCAAAAGCCTACGCCAAAGGTACAGAAGAGATAAAAGTTACCAGATCACGGCAGTCCTTGAACGGCGGTGGTGGCATGATGCGGGTCGAGACAGCGCCTCATACTGTGCAGACCGTCACAAAACAGTTCATCAGCATGCGTTCACCGATCCAGCACGGCACTGGATCTCGTCAAGAATGTTCCCAGCCTGAGTGTCTCGACACCTGACACCAGCGGCATGCAGGGCGGTATGATTCAGGTACGTGGTCTGACAGATCTCGATATGGCCCTGATGATCGACGGCGCTCCTGCAGCCGCAGCCAAATACATGAGTGAGAATCTTGATTCCGAAAATCTGGAGATGATCACCGTCACCCCGGGAAGTTCTGCAACAGCGCTTCCAGCGATGTCTGCTGCAGGCGGCGTCCTTGAAGAGCACACTCATACTGCTGCCCGCAAGTTCGGGGGTATGGTGGACTTCTCTTACGGCACCAACAATCTCTCCCGGGAGTTCATACGACTGGAATCCGGCGAGATCGGCAATAGTGGTGTACGCAGCTATTTGTCATTCTCGAACAGTCATAGCCGCAGCTGGATGGGTTCCGGCATCAATCAGCGACACCACATTGACTTCGGGCTCCAGAAAGACTGGGATAACGGTTCAAACGCCAAGCTGTTCCTCTCATGGAACAATGCCGATTTCACGATCGACAACTACCCCACGACACAGGAATTTCTTCGGTACAAGAAGACGGGCGAAGGCTGGGGACGATCAGCCCAGTCCTCCAGCGACAACTACTGGAAGAACAGCCTCGATCACTGGAACCAGATTTTTCTGACTGCACCTGTGCATATTGTTCTTCCAGCGAAGTTCTCGTTCGATCTTCAACCCTATTTCAGCTTTGGTCAGGGCTGGGATGCAGCTCCCGGCGGATATGATAGTGCAGGACAAAATCTGACCAGCTTCTTTCTCCAGAACTCAACCAAGCAAGTTGGCGCTGTGTCAAAGTTGAATTACGAGATTGATCATCATAACCATATTACCGGCGGTTACTGGTATGAGAACGACTATACCGATCAGTCCTATCCGACTGGCCTGACCAACACGAACGGCACACCGCCCTCCCCCTGGGCTCTTTACAAGACAACATCTCCCTATGGACAGAATGCCGGATACGAAATTCACGGACTATTTCTGGAAGAAACTGCGAAATACCTTCAGGATCGCCTCACTATTCATGGCGGGTTCAAATTCGTGATGGTCAATTCATGGACGTCTGACCCCTATAACCGTTACAGCAAAAACACGACCGAGCCGCTTCCTCAGCTTTCAATCGGTTACAAGATCAACGAGCACAACCAGATCTACATCAATGCCGAAGGTGACTATCGTCAGCCGAGCGCCGTTGACATGGGCTGGATGCCCACCAGTCCTAATTTTCTCAAAAATCAGTATTCCATCAAGGAAGAACTGGGATATCGCTATAATGACAAATACATCATCGCCGATGTCGCGTTCTTCAATTACAATGTGACAAACCGCATCGTGAACCAGTATATCGGCATGAACAGCTTCCTGCCGTTCTCGATCGGCAATCAGACCATGCGTGGTTTCGATGTCTCGATTTCCGGACGTCCCATCCATGGTTTCAGCCCGTTTGCTTCTGTCGAATATCTGCATGCCACGCAGGACAGCGACGTAATGGATCCCTATACCAACACCATGATCCACTCGAAGGGTTCGCAGGCCGTTCTGGCACCGCATGTGGTGGCGAATTTCGGTCTGACCTATACCTACAAAGGATTTTTCGCGAACGGAACAGTGCATTACACCGGCCCTCAGTCTGTCAGCGTTGCTGGCGATCAGCATATTCCGGGATATGTCACCGACACGCTTTCTCTGGGATATCACTTTCAACCCTTCATGTTCGCAAAGTCTCCGACTTTCCGTCTGAACTTTACAAACCTGACCGGCTCTGTCGTCCGGACCGGCGCGATGGGTGTGGTCTACAGAGGCAGCGACGCCAACACACACCCGGTCTGGAGCGGCAACTCCGCACCAAGCACTGGATATGGAAACTCTTTCATGGTTGAACCTCGCTTCAGCATGACAGGTACGATTTCCACGTCATTCTGAGATCGGATGATGGCGGCACAGGCCGCCATTGCCGCCGTAAGAGAGCCTGACCGTGTCACATGAAATTCCTGTCATAGATATCTCTCCCCTGCGTGTGGGAGCAGAAAAGGGATGCGCAGAAACCGCGCGTGCTCTCGGAAGAGCCAGCCGGGAAACAGGTTTTTTCTATATTTCAGGGCACGGCATGTCTCCGTCCACACTCCAGACCGTTTTTGATGCGTCTCATGCGTTTTTCGGACAACCGACTGAGGAAAAAAACAGACTTGCAATGAGTCGACTTGGCCGCAATCGCGGTTATGTCGGACTTGGTGTCGAACGTCTGGATACGCGGTCGAAACCGGATCACAAGGAAGCCTTCAATATCAGTCTGGATGAAACTGATGCGGATTCCGTCTGGCCTGATATACCGGGATGGCGCGATATCATGCGCTCGTATTTCTCAACCTGTCTTGATCTTGGGGCCGCCCTTCACCGGGGTTTTGCTCGTGATCTGGGCGTTGAAGAAGATTTTTTCGTAAAAAGTTTTCGAAATCCGCAAGCCACGCTGCGCCTACTTCATTATCCGGCTCCCTCCACCTCCTGGGATGAGGATGTGCCGGGAGCAGGCGCTCATACTGACTACGGCAATGTCACCATTCTCGCAGTAGACAGCGTGTCCGGACTGCAGGTCCGTCCCAGAGGACAGGACTGGATAGATGCCCCGCTCATTCCGGGCACCTTTATCTGCAATATCGGCGACTGCCTTATGCGCTGGAGTAACGATGTTTATGTCTCCACGCCGCATCGGGTTCTTCGCCCTGCACGGGAGCGCTATTCGGTCGCCTTTTTCCTGGATCCGGATGATGACGCAATCGTAGATCCCATACTCAGCGGGCCGGAAGATCATCCGCATTATCCGCCGGTTACCGGAAGAGACTATCTGGAAGAACGTCTGAACGCGACTTATGGCCGCGCAGAGCGAAAAAACGTATAAACGCAAAGTTCACGGAGCAAGTCTGCCTATGAACCACATGGCGTTTTGCAACGACGCCATCTGACAAAGGCCTGACCATCCAAAAAGAGAGGGATAGTCTTTCTACCCCTCAACCTTTGCCGCCAGCTTAGCCAGAACAGCCGTCACTTTCTGCGCCAGCCCCACCCGCTGCGCATTGAGCAATTCGCGCACGATGGACAGTTTCTGGTCCGGACGGACACGGATCTGCCCATCCGTCCACTTGCCCATCCAGCGGATAAGTCCATCCGGATTGGCGAAGTGATTGCCCCGGAACTGGATCACCATGCCTTTCGGACCCGCCTCCACACGCTCAATACCGGCGGCACGGCAGGACCGTTTGATCGCCACCACATTGAGCAGGTTTTTCAGCTCAGGCGGCACTTCACCAAAGCGATCCACCAGTTCGGCTTCCATCGCCTCATCCTCGGCAGCCGACGCCAGCGAGGCGATCCTGCGATACAAGCCGAGCCTGACAGGAAGATCCGTGACATAGGTGTCGGGGATGAGAACCGGCAGGCCGAGGACAATGTTCGGCGTCCAGTCGCGGTCTTCCCGCTTGGCCTTGCCCTTTTCAGCCCGCAGATCCGCCACAGCGTCCTGCAACATCTGCTGATAAAGCTCGATACCCACTTCACGGATATGACCGGACTGCTCATCACCCAGCAGATTACCCGCGCCACGCAGATCAAGGTCATGCGAGGCCAGCGTGAAGCCCGCACCCAACGTGTCGAGCGTCTGCATGATCTCAAGCCGCTTCTGGGCGGCAGCGGAAAGAAGATGCGTCTGTGGCCATGTCAGATAAGCATAACCACGCTGCTTGCCGCGCCCGACACGCCCACGGAGCTGATAAAGCTGCCCCAGCCCGAACATGTCAGCGCGATGGATGATGAGCGTGTTGACGGACGGCATATCCAGTCCGCTTTCTACGATGTTAGTGGAAAGCAGAATGTCGTATTTACCATCAGCAAATTCCGTCATCACCCGCTCAAGGTCGGTGGGCGACAACTGACCATGCGCCTGAACAACTTTCGCATCCGGCACAATGTCGGCCAGACGTTCCGCCAGACGGTTCAGATCTTCGATACGCGGCGCAACACAGAAAATCTGCCCGCCACGAAAGCGCTCGCGCTGGATCGCCTCGCGGATCACCACGCTGTCGAACGGCATGATGAACGTGCGCACAGCCAGACGATCGGTCGGCGGCGTGGCGATCAGGCTCATCTCGCGCACACCGGACAGGGAAAGCTGGAGCGTGCGCGGAAGCGGTGTGGCGGAGAGCGTCAGCACATGCACATCCTCGCGCAGGGCTTTCAGCTTCTCCTTGTGGCTCACGCCGAAATGCTGCTCCTCGTCGATAATCAGCAAGCCCAGATCAGCGAATTTCACGGTCTTGGCCAGCAGCGCATGCGTGCCGACCACGATGTTCACCGTGCCGTCAGCAATGCCCTTGCGCACTTCGGTCGCCTGCTTGGCCGTGACCATGCGCGAAAGCTGCGCGACGTGAATCGGGAAGCCTTCAAAGCGCGTCTCAAACGTACGGAAATGCTGACGGGCCAGCAGCGTGGTTGGCACCACTACCGCCACCTGTGTGCCGGACATTGCCGCTACGAACGCCGCACGGAGCGCCACCTCGGTCTTGCCGAAGCCGACATCGCCGCAGACGAGGCGATCCATCGGACGCCCGGACGCCATGTCCTCAATCACATCAGCGATGGCGCGGGCCTGATCGTCCGTTTCCACAAACGGGAAGCGGGCGCAGAACTCCTCCCACAACCCTTCTGGCGGAGCCAGTGAAGGCGCTTCCCGGAGCGCACGCGCCGCCGCCGTGCGAATAAGAGAGCCCGCCATATCGCGGATGCGCTCCTTCATCTTGGACTTGCGGGCCTGCCACGCCACACCACCCAACTTGTCGAGCGCAACACCTGCCTGATCCGAGCCGAAGCGGCTCAGCAGTTCGATGTTCTCCACCGGCAGATAGAGCTTCTGGCCGCCATCATAGAGCAGGCGCAAACAGTCATGCGGCGCAACGCCAACGCTGACCGTCTCCAGCCCGTCATAACGCCCGATGCCGTAATCCTGATGGACAACCAGATCGCCCTCGGTGATCTCGCCCGCTTCGGAAATCAGTTCATCAGCGCGACGACGCTTGCGCGGCGGACGGCCAATCCGTTCGCCCAGCAGATCCTGTTCGGAAACGATGGCGATATCATCGCCAACAAAACCACGATCGATGCCGAAGATCAGCAACCCGACCGGACCGGCCTTCATCTTGCTGGCAGCATCCCAGCTGTCGAACGTCTCAACCGCCACTCGATGTTCCATGAGCAGCGTCTTGATCCGCTCACGGGAACCTTTGGTCCATGCGGCAACAAAACAACGACGCTTCGTCTGCGCCCATTGCTGCGCGTAATCGGCGATCAGATCGAAGACCTTCTCGCGCTCACCCTGCGGAGCCATCTTGGCGAACATGATGCCGGGACGACCGCCCGCATCGATCCCCTCCGCGCCATCCGGCTTGGCGAAGGGACTGAATTTCGTGACCGGGAAACGCGACAGCGCGGCGTCCCAGCCCTTGCGGTCGAGATACAGCAGATGTGGCGGCAGGGCGCGATAGGGCGTTTCCCCTTCACGCGGCGGCGTCTTTCGCGCCTCGTAATGGTCCTGCACCATCTCCATGCGCGCCGCCAGAGATTCATCCACCTGATGATCGAGCGAAATGGCCGGATTTTTCAGGTAGTCGAACAGCGTTTCCATGTCCGCATGGAACAGCGGCAACCAGTGTTCGATGCCGGTATAGCGCCGCCCGTCGCTGACATGCTCGTACAGCGAATCCGTCGCGGCAGCCTGCCCGAACTGATCGCGCCATGCGGAACGGAAACGCGAGATGCTGTCAGGGTCGAGCGAAAACTCGGACACAGGACGGAGAGTCAGCCTCTCGGCCTTGCCTGTGGAACGCTGGGTACCGGGGTCGAAGTAGCGGATGTTCTCGACCTCGTCACCGAACAGATCGAGACGGACCGGCTCGGGCTGTCCCGCCGGAAACAGGTCGAAAATTCCGCCGCGGGAAGCGAATTCACCCGGCTCCATTACCGTATCGGTGCGGGTGTAACCGTTGGCGATCAGCAGTTCGATCAGAAAGGACTGATCGAGACTTTCACCTTGCGCCACTTCAAGCGACTGACCTTCAAACGCTGAACGTGGCGGCACACGCTGCATCAGGGCGGCAGGCGTGGTGAGAACGATCCGACCGCCTTTCGCCTTTGTCGGTTCAAGCAGGCGCGTCATGGTGGCGACACGCTCGGCGATCAGAACCGGATTGGGAGAAACGCGGTCATACGGGAGGCAGTCCCACGCCGGAAAACGCAGGACCTCCGTCTTCTCTCCCATGTAGTCCAATGCCTCGCCAAGCCGATTGAGCGCGGCATCGTCCTTGGCGACGTGGAGAACCGGCCCGTTATGTTCACGGGCACGCTTGACCAGCAGGAGCGCATCAAAACCATCCGGCGCACCCCAGACGGTGGTCGCGGCTGTGGTGGCTGTCCGGGTGTTGCGTGCGTCCGCGTCCATCGGGGAGAGGTCCATCAGTCAGAGAGAGAGAAAGTTCAGTCTTCGCCGCGTTGCGCCCGGCAGTCCTTGATCATGGCCACCAGCATGGGAGTCTCGCGCTCTTTCGGCAGAGGCAGACGCCCGAACAGCCAGTCCGACAGATCGGGGTCAGGCATTTCCAGCACGGCTTCCATATCGGTGAGGTCGGCTGCATCCATTTTATCGACGTTTCGATCGACAAAACCACCGATCAGAATGTCGGTCTCAAAGGTGCCGCGATGACGCGCCCGGAAGACGAGACGCCGCCGCCGTGTCTCAAGATCGGGTTCAGAGCCCTGCGCTGATTCCGGGGCAGATACGGTTTCGTTTTGTTCCATGGCTGTGGTGTCCTATAGCCTCATGACTGATGCCTGTCAGCCCGACAAGAAAGGCCGTTGCGCCGTCCGTGTCCAGACCAGTTCGCCCGCAGTCCCCCTCACGGGCGGGTGAGGTCATGCCTGCCCCGCAAGAAACGGAGGCAGTGCAGCCACCTGCCTGCGTCGCGCCGCTTCTGGAACCTCTGACCGCCCTCCCCGGCATTGGTGAGGCGACGGTCAAGCTGCTGTCGCGGGTTTCTGGCGGTAGCCGGATCATTGATCTGCTGTTCCTGATGCCCGAAAATGTCATCGACCGGCGCTGTCGCTCAACGATCGCAGCCCTTGATCCGGGTCAGATCGTGACTCTGACCGGAACGGTGACGCGGATATCCGAACCGGCGCACAGACGGCAGCCCTGGACGGTCACGCTCGCCGACAACACTGGCACGCTCGATATCGCGTTCTTCTCGAAATGGATGGCCAAACGCGCCGTCCTGAACGCCGCCATGCAGGTGTCCGGCCGCATCGAACTGTTCAATGGCCGCAAGGTCATGAACACGCCCGACTATTTCGTCTCAGCCGACGACCATATTCCTCCGCTCGATCCCGTCTGGCCGCTGACGGCAGGTCTGTTCGGCGGTCAGGTGCGGGCCGCGATGCGCCGCGCCTTTGCCCGCGTGCCGAGCGATTTGCCCGAATGGCAAAATCCGGCTGTCGTGAAAAAGCGCAACTGGCCCGATTTCAGGACAGCGCTGCTCTGGACCCACTTCCCCGGCGACGTGCCGGAGTTTCAGGAAGGCGAGACATGGCGGGAGAGCCGGCGCAAGGCACGCGAGCGGCTGGCGGCGGATGAACTGCTGGCCGACCAAATCGCCACCCTTCTGGCGCGGGAGGCCAACCGGTCGCGTCCCGGACGGTCCCTGAAAGGCGACGGCCATCTGCGTCGGGAAGCCCTCGCGCGGTTTGGGCACACCCTCACTTCCGCCCAGTCGAAGGCGCTCAGGGAAATCGACATCGACCTTGCTGCTCCTCGGCGCATGGTGCGTCTGCTTCAGGGCGATGTTGGTGCGGGCAAGACGCTGGTGGCGCTTCTGGCGATGCTCCGGGCCGCTGAGGCCGGGGCGCAGGCGGCGATCATGGCCCCCACGGAAATCCTCGCCCGCCAGCATTTCGCGACATTCGAGCGGCTTTCTCCGGTTCCGGTCGTGTTTCTCTCTGGTTCAGTGCGCGGCAAAGCCCGACGTGAGGCGCTTGCCGCCATTGCGGATGGGTCCGCCTCTCTGATTGTGGGCACACACGCCTTAGTTCAGGACGCCGTGCATTATCATGATCTGGCTCTGGCCGTGGTGGACGAACAGCACCGTTTCGGCGTCGGACAGCGTCTGACGCTCGGCGCCAAGGGCGACGCCGTGGACATGCTGGTCATGACCGCCACGCCCATTCCCCGCACGCTCCTGCTGGCGCAGTGGGGCGAGATGGAAGTCAGCCGTCTGGACAGCAAGCCCGCCGGTCGAAAGCCCATCCGGACGTCCGTGCATGGACCAGACTCTTTCGAGGGCGTGCTTGCCGGTCTGGAACGGGCGCTGAAGTCGGGCGCACGGATTTTCTGGGTCTGTCCGCTGGTCAGCGAGAGTGAGGCGCTGGACATCGCGGCGGCGGAAGCCCGGCATGTCTCTTTGGCCGAACGGTTCGGGGAACGGTTTGGGGTTGGTCTGGCGCACGGACAACAGGATATTGCCGTGCGCGAAGCAGCGCTGACCGACTTTGCCGAAGGACGTACGAAGCTGCTTGTCGCCACGACGGTCATCGAAGTAGGCGTTGATGTGCCAAGCGCCACCGTCATGGTGATCGAACACGCGGAACGCTTCGGGCTCGCGCAACTGCACCAGCTACGCGGACGGGTGGGACGTGGCGCTGCCGAGTCGTTCTGCCTGCTCCTGCATGGAAGCGAGATGGGACAGGTCGCCCGTCAGCGCCTGAGTCTTCTACGGGAAACGGAAGACGGTTTCCTCATCGCCGATGAGGATTTCCGTGTTCGGGGTGGTGGTGACGTGACCGGGAAACGTCAATCGGGGCTACCGGGCTTCAGGCTGGCCGATCCGGAGAATTGTGACATTGATATTGGCTCGTTGCTTGTTCTTGCCCGCCAGACGGCTGAAACCCTATCAGGACAGATGAAACGGCAACGTGATGTGCCCGAGAATATTCTCTGCCTTCTATCCTTGTTTAAAAAAAGTAATTTTGCTTCCATTTTACAGGCATAACACCAACAAGAGAGTCATCTAACTTTTGATTATTGTGTCATTAATTTTAGATTTACGGGCCTCTGCTACCACAGAGACCAATCGATACAGAGGCACGCGGGGAGCCGTTCTTTCTCGTCAGCCTTCTTCGCAAAGGCCATGGCTACGATGAGTGATAACAAGGCAGACAAAAACGGCCCGGATGTGTCTGGCAGCGCACTATGCCATCTCTTGCCGCAACTTCTGCCTTGCGAAGCTGCCGTTATACTCGAAACGGGTTCGGTACCGACAATCCTGTGTTTTAGCACGGATCATGAAAAAGCCTTTACGGCCTCGTCGCTGATTGACGCATTGAAGCTATCCACAGCACGACTGTCCGCTGAAGGCGGGGTAGAAGCCGGCCTGTTCCCTGAGCCTGTCCATGGCTTCCGTTCCTGGGCCAGCAAACCTATTGGGTCGAAAGACGGCCACAAGGTGCTGGTGCTGTGCCTGAACAGCAGCACGGAGCCTTTTCCGTCCCCGGCACTCACCAGACTGGCGACGCTGACGGCCAACGTCAGCTCTCCTGAAATCCGGAAAAAAATCAGCCATACTGGACGGATATCTGATCTGACACGGTATCTCGACACACGAATATCGCCGGCTGAAATTTCTTCCTCCACGCCTCTGGCGCTTCTCCGGCTTGACCTCGGCAAGATCAGCCCCATCAATGACCGGGATGGCTGGCCTGCTTCCGATGCCCTCATCGAAAGGGCTTATTCGCTGATCCGCGAATTTATCCCCGCCCGCTGCTTTACTGTGCATCTGGGGGGCGGAAGCTTCGCCATCGTGATTCCTGTCGAAAAGGACGTATCGGAGGCGGAAACACTTGCTGACGATCTGCTCAGACGCATGCAGCATGAAGTCATCGCTCCCAAGGACGGATTTCCTTTCGAACCGTATATCGGCTGGGCCTGTTATCCGTTCGATGCGCCGGATACACACACGCTGGTCAGTTTCGCGAACGCCGCTCTGGCCCGTATCAGGGGGCTGCGTGCAGGCCCCCTGATCAACCGGGTTGCTCCGGAGATTGCGCACGCCCATGCGGATGAAGTCGGCATGGAAAGTGACCTCCGGCAGGCGCTGATCGATAATGCCTTCACTCTGAACTGGCTTCCTGTTCTTGAGACCGGAACAGAGCACGTTGTCACATTTGAGGCGCTCGTACGCTGGAAACGGCCCGATCACGGCGATGTCGATCCCCCACAGTTCCTGCGCTGCGCCGAACAGGCTGGCCTGATCGAGGATATCGATTCCTGGGTGCTGCACACCGCCTGTCATCAGGCCCAGAACTGGAAAGAGCCACTCGGACTGAGTGTGAACGTGTCTCCCTCATGGCTGGCGACAGAACGGGTCGCCACAACAATCGGATCGGCCCTGAAAACAAGCGGACTGGATCCTCTCCGTCTCCAGATTGAGTTCTCGGAGAAAAGCGATTTCGGATCTCCCGATATTGTCCGAAAGGAACTTGCGAGAATCAGGGGAATGGGCGTCCGGCTTATTCTGGATGATTTCGGAACCGGTTTCGGCGCACTGGAACGTCTGACCAACTACCCCTTCGATCAGGTCAAGCTGGACCGCTCATTTGTACGTCGCGTCGGGGTCGACAGCCGGGTCGAAACGGTTCTTCGCTGCACACTCTATATGATTCACGCCCTGAACATGACCTGCTGCGCAGAAGGCGTTGAAACCGAAGAACAGCTTGGTTTTCTGGAAGCGCATGGATGTGAAGAAATTCAGGGCTATCTGATCGGACAGCCTACGTTGCGGCAACCAGACAGCAGGACCGACTGACGCGTTTCTTTTCGCAACAGTTTGTCCCAGCCCTTCTGGTTCCGTTTTTATCAGATCAGCTCGATCAGCATGATCAGAAACGGCACAGCGCCTAGCACAACCCAGGCACCCATTGCGCAGGTTGCACAGAAACGTGCTGTTTTACGCCGAAGACGTACGATTCCGGAAAGTGGTGAGACTGAAACGTCCCGCTTTTCCTGCTTCATTGTATCGTTCATGAGGAATTTTCCCCTTGTATCTGTCCATTCGATAAACCCGGCAAGGACAGAGGCGCTTTTCTCAGGCTACAGGAGACCTCATTTAAGGCAAAATCAGGGCAAATTTTCCCGTTTCCGTAAGGAATTTTTTCAAATACTGACGAGATGTTGCCTTTGGTGACCGATAACGAAACCAACACTTTTATTTCGCTTTGCTGCGTCCCCTCGCCCGCCCGCGCTTCTTCTCGGGATCGTAGCCGCCTCCACCCGGACCCAGCGGCACAGGTGCGCTATTTTTCCGACTCCCCCCCGCCTTCTGACGAGGCGCTGTCGGTGGCGGCGGCTCGATGCCCAGTTGCAGGGCTTCAAGCCGTTTGACTTCATCACGAAGACGAGCCGCTGTCTCGAACTCGAGATCAGCCGCCGCCGCACGCATCTTCTTCTCCAGTTCGGCAATCGTCTGATCGAGATTCTTGCCGACAAACTCGTCGGCTTCCGCACCCTGCGTCGGCGTGACTGTCACATAATCCTGTTCGAACACGGAGCCGACAATGTTGCCGATCTGCTTGCGCACGCCCTGTGGCGTGATGCCATGCTCGGTATTCCAGAGAGACTGCTTTTCACGACGACGCGCCGTCTCCTCAATGGCGTAACGCAGGCTGTCGGTCATGCGATCCGCATACAGCAGCACCCGTCCGTCAATGTTACGGGCAGCACGGCCAATGGTCTGAATCAGGGACGTCTTCGATCTCAGAAAACCTTCCTTGTCAGCATCAAGGATCGCAACAAGCGAACATTCCGGAATATCCAGACCTTCTCGCAGAAGGTTGATGCCAATCAGCACATCAAACGCGCCAAGCCGCAAATCGCGGATGATCTCGATCCGTTCGAGCGTATCAATGTCCGAGTGCAGATACCGAACCTTGATCCCCGCCTCATCCAGATATTCCGTGAGATCCTCGGCCATGCGCTTGGTCAGAACAGTGACAAGCACACGCCCTCCCTTGCCGATCGTTTCCCGACACTCAGCCAGCAGATCATCCACCTGCCGTTCGACCGGACGCACCTCCGTCACAGGATCGATCAGACCCGTGGGACGAATGACCTGTTCACTGAAAACACCCTCTGTCCTCTCCATCTCCCAAGGACCGGGCGTTGCACTGACAAAAAGCGTCTGAGGGCGATAAGCCTCCCATTCCTCGAACTTCAGCGGACGATTATCGAGGCAGGACGGCAGGCGGAACCCGAACTCGGCAAGCACGGACTTGCGCGCATGGTCTCCCCGCTCCATGCCGCCAATCTGAGGCACCGTGACGTGGCTTTCGTCTACAATCAGCAGGGCGTCTTCCGGCAGATATTCGAACAATGTCGGCGGCGGATCCCCTGCGGCACGACCTGACAGATAGCGTGAGTAGTTCTCAATACCCTTGCAGACGCCGGTTGTTTCCAGCATTTCCAGATCAAAGGTCGTGCGCTGCTGCAGACGCTCTGCCTCCAGCAGCTTACCTTCCTCGATGAACTTCGCGAGTTGCTGCTTCAGCTCCTGCTTGATGCCTACAATCGCCTGATTGAGCGTCGGACGCGGCGTAACATAGTGGCTGTTGGCGTAAAGACTGACTTCCTGAAGATCGGCCGTCTTTTCACCCGTCAGCGGGTCAAACTCGATGATCTGGTCGATCTCGTCGCCAAACAGGGACACCCGCCAGGCACGGTCCTCGTTCTGGGACGGGAAGATATCAATACTCTCTCCCCGCACACGGAACGCACCACGCACAAAGGCTGCATCGTTCCGTCGATACTGAAGCTCCACCAGCCCCTTGATCAGCTTGTCACGGTCGATTTCACCACCGACCTCCAGCCGCACGACCATGCGGGAATAGGTTTCAACCGATCCGATACCGTAGATGCAGGAAACCGACGCGACGATGATGACGTCATTCCGCTCTAGCAACGCCTGTGTGGCCGCATGCCGCATCCGGTCAATCTGTTCGTTGATCTGGCTGTCTTTTTCTATGTACGTGTCAGAACGCGGCACATACGCTTCCGGCTGGTAATAGTCGTAGTAACTGACAAAATACTCGACCGCGTTGTTGGGAAAGAATTGCTTCATTTCACCATAGAGCTGGGCCGCCAGCGTCTTGTTGGGTGCGAGAATGAGCGTGGGTTTCTGCGTGGCCTCAATGACCTTGGCCATGGTGAAGGTCTTGCCGGAACCGGTCACGCCAAGCAGCACCTGATCCCGCAGATTTTCCTGCACACCAGTGGACAGTTCACGGATTGCCGTCGGCTGGTCGCCGGCGGGTTCATACTCTGACACCACTTCCATGCGGAAGCGCTTCTCCTTGGGAGGCTGGCGCTCAGGCTGGAACAGAAGGGCGGGATTTCCCTCAAGGGAGGATCGGGAACGAGTGGCCATTTCGTGAACATGGGCGTTCATCGCTCAACCCGCAAGAGACAGAAACGGGGACTGAAGCATCTGCCTCGTCCCCGTTTCCATTAGCTACAGCTCAGAAGAGAACGGCTTAACGACGCCACCAGCCTGTGCGCGGCCTTGCCACAGGTGTGTCCTCATCAATGATCTTCGGCTCGACCACGACCGGCTTCCGATCATTTTTCGAAGCCTCTTCCTTTGGTGCTTCGGAGAGTGCTTCTGCCACAGAAGCTTCGGCAACCGGAGCTGCCTCCGCACTTCTCCGTGTCCGACGACGACCACGAGGAGCAGGCTTTTCATCTGCCAGCACGTCTGTTTCCGTCTCGGATTCAGAAGCAGGCGGCTCCGCAGCTTCAACCGGCTCTTCCCGCGTCGCTTCCACCGCGTTTCTGGAAGCACCAGAGCCCCGACGTCCTCGGCTGCGACGACGTGCCGGGCGGGCTTCCCGCACAGGCTCTTCCCCTTCAGTGGCCTCGGTTTCAGCCGCCTTCACGGCATGATCAGCCTCGCCATCTTCTACCTCAACAGCAGGAACCGGCTCGTGCTGTCGGACAGCAGCAGGCTTGGGTGCCGGCGCAGGCTTTGGTTCAGACGAAGCTTCAAAATCGACCTGATCCATGATGTCGAAGATATCGAAGCTACCGCCAAACGGATCAGCCGGTGTCGGCCCACGCCAGCCAGAAGCAGCAGCCGGTGTTTTGGCAGGCTGGCTTCTCTCGTTTGTCTGACGCGGCTCAGTGGGCGTCCGTGCCTGCGCCTGAGGAGCAGACGGCGTCTTGCGGGAGTAACGGGTGCGGTTACGACCCGGAACCAGATTTTCATTCGGTTCCGTCGCAGGTGCAGGCACGCTGTCTGCATAGGGGTCTTCTTCGGCAACAGGCTGCTCGCCTGTGCTTTCAGCCGTCACGCCTTCTGCGTTACGCGTTTCCGCCGTACCCTCTTCTCTCGGCCCACGACGACGACGGCGACGACGACGACGACGACCGGTGCCATCACCTTCACCACGCTCATCCTCCTGTGCCACCGCAGGATCACGGGCTTCATTTGCTACAGCGGGTGGCTCATCGCTGATGGCGATGACCTTTGTGCGCGTCTCTGTCGACGCAGCCCCATCCTTCCGGGCCGAGGAGTGACGGTCCGACGAAGAGCTTTCATCCTCGACAGGAGCAGCAATCGCAGGCACATCGAAGCGGGCCGTCTGCGCACGACGACGTTCGATCCGGATCTGCGGCGCAGGCAGAGACTGATCCGCGGAGAAGATCACGTGCATCTTGTGACGTGTCTCGATGGCTGTCAGCCAGTCGCGCTTGTTGTTGAGAATGTAGAGTGCAATCTCACCAGCGACATACACGACGATTTCCGCCGCACGACGCTGACCACCCTCATCCTCAACCGCACGGAGCACATGCAGGGCCGAGCTCTCGATACCGCGCACAATACCGGTGCCCTGACAGTGCGGGCAGGGCACAAAAGCAGATTCCGCGACGGAAGGACGCAGACGCTGGCGCGACATTTCCAGCAGCCCGAAGTGAGAGATTCCTCCCACCTGAATGCGGGCGCGGTCATGACGCAAGGCATCCTTCAGACGCCGCTCGACCTGAGCATTGTGACGCCGGGATTCCATGTCGATGAAGTCGATGACAATCAGACCAGCAAGATCACGCAGGCGGAGTTGACGCGCCACTTCATCAGCCGCTTCAAGGTTGGTCTTGACCGCTGTTTCCTCGATATTGCGCTCACGTGTCGCACGTCCCGAGTTCACGTCGATCGCCACCAGCGCTTCCGTCTGGTTGATGACCAGATAACCACCCGAACGGAGCTGAACTGTCGGCGACAGCATCCCGTCAAGCTGGCCTTCAACCTGATAGTGGCTGAAGAGAGGCTGGTTTTCCTTACGCCACAGCTTCACCCTCTGAGCGCTCTGCGGCATCAGCATCCGCATGAAATCGCGCGCAGCACGCCAGCCCTGCTCGCCATCGACAAGAATTTCATCGATATCGCGGGTGTAGACGTCACGGATTGCCCGTTTGACGAGGCTGGCTTCCTCGTAAATCAGAGCTGGTGCGACCGAATTGAGCGTGTGTTCGCGGATCTCGTCCCACAGATGCAGCAGATACTCGCAATCGCGCATCACTTCCGGACGGGGCCGCTGCCCTCCGGCTGTGCGCACGATCATGGCCATGCCACGCGGCAGCTGGAGATCCGCGATGATATCCTTAAGTCGCTTGCGATCAGCAACCGAGGTAATCTTGCGCGACACGCCACCACCGCGCAGGGCGTTGGGCATCAGCACGCAATAGCGTCCGGCCAGCGAGATGTAGGTGGTCAGGGCTGCGCCCTTGTTGCCGCGCTCTTCCTTGACGACCTGCACCAGCAGAACCTGACGACGACGGATGACTTCCTGAATCTTGTAGCTACGCAGGAAGCGGGCCATGCGCTTCTGCACCATGGCTTCTTCGCCGGTGTCAGTCTCGCCGCCGACATAATCTGGCGTCTGCTCGGAGGAAGTCTCCTCGCTGTTTTCTTCAGATCCGGTGGTTTCTTCAGCCTGCTCCGTCTCATCCGTCGCGGAGGCTTCGTCCGTCAGATCCTCTTCAGCAGGTTCTTCTTCCTGAAGGGCCAGCAGCTTTTCACGGTCAGCAACCGGAATCTGATAGTAGTCTGGGTGAATTTCGCTGAAAGCAAGGAAACCGTGACGGTTTCCGCCATATTCTACGAAGGCCGCCTGAAGGCTGGGCTCAACGCGGATGACCTTGGCAAGATAGATATTGCCTTTGAGCTGCTTGCGATTGGCAGCCTCAACGTCGTAATCCTCAAGACGGTTCCCGTCCATCACAACGACGCGGGTTTCTTCCGCGTGCGTCGCGTCTATCAGCATACGCTTGTTCATAAAAAAGGAAACTCCGGTGGCCCGGCGCTCGTCCAGACGGGCGCAGCCAACCAGATTGGAACAAACCAACATGGAAATGGGCGCCGCGCGGGAGCGCTGCGGGCAAATCGACTATAGGATCGGGGATAACGGGCGTGAGCGACACTCGGGAGACAGTGATGCCGGCATGACAGTCCATCACTGACAGCGGAAATGGGGCATCAAGAGGATACTTACGCTCCCTGCCCTTCCCTTGTTCCGCCAGTGTGTCCAGACCTGCTCTCATCCGCCCTTGTCGATCAGTATAAATTAGGCCTGACCCAAAACGCAGCCGCTCTCTGCATGATGAAGAAACGGCTTGCCTTGGTCCGGGCAGCGTGGATAACCGTCACAGACGGGCCACATGCTCGCAAACATGGCCGAAACCAACAGAGTACGCAAGCCGTCGGATACAACTGTATGTAACCGGGAGTGAATGCAGCCGCAACGAACCCCACACTCTCCTGACATAATCATCGTTCATTAATGACTTCCCAACGTCAGCATGGCAAAACATCAGAAGCCTTTTTCAGGACGCAGTTCATGGCTCAGAAACCGGATAACGGAGATACAGTGCCGACCAACCATCTGCTTCCCGGCAAATCATTCCGGCAGGGTTGCATCGCCAAAGCAGCGGATCCACTTCCCTTTGAAGCTCTATCCAGCCTTATGGGCCTCGCCCTGCCCCGCAGAACCGCTCTTCTCGCAAGCCTTGCGCCCCTGCTTCCGCACGCCGCTATGGCCCGCACAGGAAAAAGTGCACACGTTTCCACTTCGTCGCATGCCCATAACACGAATACGCTCCATGCCCCCGCCATCATCAGAGGCGCAGCACCTCCGCCGCCTCTGGTCATGCTGGACCCGGGTCACGGAGGAAAAGATCCGGGCGCCATCGGCTATTCAGGAACATATGAAAAGCATGTCTCTGAAGCCGCCGCCGCCGAACTGGAACGGCAATTACTGGCGACAGGCCGCTATCGGGTAGCGCTGACCCGCGCCAGTGACCGCTTCATCCCACTGGAAGGGCGCGTGGAAATGGCGCAGGCGCACAAGGCCTCCCTGTTCATTTCCATGCATGCCGACGCACTACATGATTCTGCCGTCCGCGGCGCCAGCGTTTATACGCTTGCGGGGGCCGCATCGGACTCCCAGACCGCCATGATCGCCCAGAGCGAGAACAGCGCGGACCTCTTCGGTGGGCCCCATGTCCACGCAACATCACCGGAAGTGCAACAGATACTGGCCAGTCTGGTTTCGGAAGAAACACGCCGGGGATCGACCCGCATCGCCAATCAGGTTGTCTCTTCCTTTCAGTCGCGCATCTCGTTGCTGTCGCATCCGCACCGCCATGCCGCCTTTGTCGTGCTCAAGGCGGCCGATATTCCTTCGGTGCTGGTGGAAATGGGCTTTATGTCCAATCGCAGCGATGAAGCTGCCCTACGTCAAGCCGGCCACCGGGCCATGGTCGCCGGCGCCATGCGGGATGCTGTGGATCGCTATTTTGCTACGGCCCGTATCGGGGTTGGTTAAAATCCGTCCATACAACTCAGGCTGCCTCATCTACGCCATCAGTGCGTTTCACACTCACGCCACACGATCCAGTCAAGGGAACAAGGGAAAATTCATGATCGCATCATCCAGACAGTCCGGAGCCCTTTTAGCCGGGGTCTTTTTCGCACTTACGCTGGGAAGCGCTTCATCTTTTGCGCGCACTGTTTCGTCCACCTGCGACAATAGCGGTTTCATTGAGGCTCAGCAGGCCTTCGAAAATGGTAGAAAAAAACAGGATATTCCTGTTCATATCTGCGGTCAGGTCATCGCTGTTTCGGAAAAGGCCAAACACACGCGCAGCGGCTGGCATGGTTATTTTTATGTAAATGTCGGACAGGGCATTTCAATCCGCGTAGTCAGCAACCTTGATGAAATCAATGCGCCGGAATGGCCATGGGTGCGGGATGGCGACATGGCTGACATTGTAGGGCGTTATTATTATGACTCCCCTCGCAGTCAGGGGATCGACTGGACCCACAGAGGCACCAGTCGTTCCTGGGACATTCCCGGTTATGCCATCATCAATGGCAAACGGTTCGACTGAAATCAGAAATGCCTTTTCCTTCTGTCGTCATGAAGGAAAAGGCGTTTTAAAACTGGCCGATAGAAAAAGAGATTTTCAGCTTACAACTAACCTGTTTTTCCATCCGATTTTTTGACGCTTTTCGGTAACGGGCCGACTTTTTTCAAACTATCCCACGACAGAAAGCAGTCCCCAAGAAAAGATGCCAGTGACGCGATCGTGCAGAGCAACGCGGCCCCAAACAGCCCTACCAGCCATAGAGCAATCGAAGCATCCCTGACGGTACCAAGAAAAAGCACGAAGGCAGCGCCGCATGTCATGGCTCCGGCAAGGCCGCCAAACATGATGGCCATATCAAGAACCATGACACGCTTCTGCAAACGCACGAAATGCTTCTGCAGCTTATGCCTGGCCTTGCTATCCTCTTCGTCCGTGAGCAGATCAGAGGCTTTTTCAATCTGGTCTGCAACACGACCAGCTCGGGTATTCAACAGATTCAGCAACGTTCCCACACCTGACAACATGAAAACCGGCGTCAGAGCCGTTTCAATCAGATGCGCGACATCACCGGCAGAATCAGAGGCAAGAGCAGAGAGAGGAAGAGCCATAATCGAATCACGCCGTCACAATAGAGAACACACTCCCTACAGAGAACCATACGAAATTTCAAATAAGGCTGAATGGATGTCTGTGAAAAGAACCCGCAAGACAGAACGCCTGCACACCCTACTCTCCACCACATAGGAAAACAGGGCGGCATTTTTCTTACAACGCAGCGAGAATTTTCAAACCACCCAGAATAGCATTGGGAATAACCGAGGTTTCTCCCGGACGCATTATATATTCAAACACAGGCTGCATCACGAGACCGGGCACCACCGGAATACCGTAATAGGCTTCCAGCGTCGCGGCATGGGTCTGGGGACCATTGACGTACGCTCCCATCGACATGCCCGCCATCTGACGCAAGCGCTGCCCCTCCGTCAGATTGTGGCTGATCTGATAGTAGGAATACATCACACCGAAACGGTCGAAGGGTCGATAAGGAAGAATGCCGAGCAGCGACGCGCCGACATAAAACTGGTCAGACCAGACCGAGACACTCGGGGTGTTATGAATATACCCGGCAAGCAGATATCCGCCTGCCATCTGATGATCTCCGCCCTTACGGTACACCATCTGATCGGCCTCAAAATAGAATGTATCGCGAGGACCGCCATTATGCCCCAGATAATCATGTTGGTAAGCTGCGGGAATACTGCCCAGCATGTCGTCATAATGGCTAGTGTCGTGTCCGAACCCGATCTTGTAATGACCTGGCAGCTTCTTTTCTCCAAGAAACGGCTCCCATGCCAACTCGATTGGCAGCATCACACCGGTATGCTCCTCGCCACCCCAAGCCCATCCCGACGGATTCGATGTCAGTGGTCCCGCAGCGTATACGCCTGTCGTCAGAGTGAGGTCCCGCACCGGCCTCAGACGGATGGTGCCGCCCCAGGTCGCTTTCGGATACACGCTCCAGCCTGCCTGCGATTTGAGAGCGACCGGCGCGGAGCACTGGATCATGAATGTGCACAGCAGCACTGATGTTGCATAGGTATGCGTCAGAGTCAGTCGACCGACGTTAATGTTAACCTTGTTATGGAAAAGAGATTTCTCAAGGTAGATATCGGCCAGATGGGCAGCCATATGACCTGACAGGCTGTAGACTTCGGACAGCAGCATGCGATGGTCACCGACATAGTCCGTTGTGACCTGACGTCCGGCACGCTCCATCATGACGGCATGCAGAATCCAGCCGTTCCACCCCACAAGCTTACCCAGATCAAATCTAGTGGTGAGCGTCAGCTCATGGGCATAATCCATACCCCTGGAGAGACCACCTCCTGTATTGGCAATACCCTCACCCTTATAAGAAAACTGAAAGCTGAACCCACGGTCCTGCATCCACTTGCGCCATGGCTGCAACTGGGGAACCAGATTACCGAACGTCTGTGCAGGAACATAATAACCTGCGGACAGATCACGCTCACGAATGGCGTCGTCTCTGTTGTTAAGCAGCGACGAAATACTTTCAGTGTCGAACAGACTCTCCAGACGCTGAGCGGGCGTTATGACCGTTTTCTTGGGAGCCGCATGAGCGGGCGCATCATAGGGGCCAACCTTTTTCTGCGCCGAAGCAGACACATCCGCTTCCGGGCGTTGTACAATCTCCTGCTTTTCCGCCCGCACTTCCGTGGCACTGACAAAAGAAGCCATCAGCACCCAGAATGGAGCACACGTAATCCAGCCATTTCGACGCGAAACTGCAGTCGCCCGGTTACCGGAGAGGGGTATTTTTTTTGTTTTTTTCATTACCACTAACTCACCTTGACCCTCCCAGACGTACTACGAATTACCCCTTCTTCCAATATTAACGGCACCGCTTTCCATCTCAATTTCCAAAGAATGTTGCAAAGCGACAACACAATTTTTCGTTACAAAAAATAAAAAACAAATAAATGTTTTATTTAAATAAAACAGATAATTATAAAAAATATTACTTCAATGCAGATCAGCAACGCCTTTATTTTATTTTTTAATAATTATAGTTAAATTATTTTTCAAACAACTTTAAATAAAAATCTGAATTTAAAATATAATAAAATATTACAATTTACATATATAAATAAATTTAAGAAATAAAAATTATATTTTATTTTTACATTATAAGTATAAAAAAAACCAAAACAACTCATATTTAAATTGACACAGGGTGCATGCAAGCATACTTTGTAAAAGTTATTTTGATAACATGAAAGATTTTTCATGTCAGACACCAACCTTGCCACCGCATCTCGTCAAATCGAACAAGCCATTCTCAATCCTGATCTTAGACCGATCGTGCAGACCTTCTTTGACGAGACCACCTTTACGGCAACTCACATTGCCCATGATCCTGCTACACTAAAGGCCGTCATAATTGACAGTGTCCTTGATTATGATGCTGCATCAGGGCGCACACAAAATACATCGGCGCAACAGGTTCTGAATTATATTCAAGAGAACGGACTTACTGTTGAATGGCAGCTGGAAACACATGCTCACGCTGATCATCTTTCTGCCGCTGTCTGGCTAAAGGAGAAGCTGGGAGGCAAGATTGCCATTGGTGAAAACATCACTCATGTGCAGGATGTTTTTGGAAAAATCTTCAATGCTGAAAAAAACTTTTCTCGTGATGGCTCACAATTTGACAAGCTTTTTCATGATGGAGAGACATTCTCGGTTGGAAGATTGCCAGCCATAGCCCTGTCTGTACCGGGACATACTCCGGCTGACATGGTCTACATCATTGGCGACGCGGCTTTTATTGGCGATACACTCTTCATGCCTGATTACGGGACCGCCCGCGCCGATTTTCCTGGCGGTGACGCCCGCCAGCTTTATCGATCCATTCAACGCCTCCTCTCTCTTCCGGACAAAACACGCGTTTTTCTCTGTCATGATTATAAAACGGCAGATCGCCATGACTTCATGTGGGAAACAACAATAGGCGATGAACGAAACAATATTCACGTGCATAAGGGCATTTCAGAAGATCAGTTCGTCACCATGCGAACCAACAGGGACAAAACCCTTTCCCTGCCTCATCTGATTATGCCCTCCGTTCAGGTGAACATGCGCGCTGGACATTTACCAGAGCCTGAAGAAAACGGTGTAAGCTATATAAAGATTCCTATTAATCGCATGTGACGTCTATGAGAGTTTGTGGGCAATTACGATTGCTATCAGGGCGGCATTTTTGGTGTGACCGCCTCTTTCACATTAGCGAACAGATAAGGTGCCCCGCGTAACCACATCACCAGTACGATTGTGGTTTAAACTTTTTTATCGCGTGAAGGGATGAATACGACATCATCCCTTTTTTGATAGTTATACCTCAATCGCAAACACATAAAATATTTTTAGAATTGATGAGCAGCAAAATATACCATCATATTTTGGTGAATTTATCAGGTATATCCAAGATAATTTAACGATCCAACGCCTCTATATCGGAATGCATCCAAAAGATTTATAGTCATCAGCATGACATTCTTGCCGAAAATCCAATATCCGCAAACATGCAAACTAATATGAGTCATGTAGCGCTGGAAATTTTGTCCGGCGTGCCGGTTGGCTTCACGCTTGGACTGATCGGCGGCGGAGGCTCAATCCTTGCCGTCCCACTTATGGTCTATCTGGTGGGCGTGAAAGATCCTCATGTCGCCATTGGTACAAGCGCTCTCGCTGTAGCTGTTAACGCTCTTGCTGGATTGGTACAACATGCCCGCAGCGGGACGGTGCAATGGCGATGTGCAGCCGTATTTGCTCCGTGTGGAATGATAGGTGCCATAGGCGGTGCCTGGCTAGGAAAAGCCATGGACGGACAAAGGTTACTGCTCTTATTCGCTTTCCTGATGATAGGCGTTGGCGTCACGATGCTTCGTGGACGTCGTGAAACTGATTGTGAAAAAACAAGTTATGCTCCAAAAAATATTGTGAAAATTGCCAGTTTTGGGGCGGGAACGGGCTTGTTGTCAGGCTTTTTCGGCATAGGGGGAGGTTTTCTGATTGTGCCTGGTCTCATGGCCTCAACTCATATGCCGATCATCAATGCTGTGAGCACTTCACTGGTGGCAGTGGCAGCTTTTGGTCTCAGCGCAGCGCTCAGCTATCTCCTTTCAGGCTACATTGATTGGAGTTTGGCTACTTTCTTCATTTTGGGTGGGATTATCGGCACTTACAGCGGCAGTTATTGTGCCAAGGTTCTATGTAAAAAGGGTTGCCAGTTAACGACTATTTTTTCCAGTATTATTTTTACTGTCGCTGTGTACATGATCTGGCGCGGGTTCCAGACACTCTGATTCCAAAGACGGTATCCTTCGATTCAGGCGCCACGCACCTTCAAGCGCCTCAATCAAAGTAGCTGCCTCCTCACTCCAGACCCCATCCGTGTCAGCAGCCTGAGTTATCGCTCGCCATTGACGCGACGCAGCAGAGCGTTCGATACGCACTTCCCAGTCATCAGGCAGGCGAGGCGAGACAAGACTCGCTCCAGGCGTTGAGCAATCCCAGCCGGTTTAGAATGATTGTGACCCATTTTTCTCATTTCGTATCAGAGGATTATGACGTATCGCCTTACTTCCATATTATATTCATTTGGACACAGCATCCACAACGATAACGATATTATCACCTAGATTGCATATCTACCCTTGCATGTAGCTCATTCTTGTGGTCAAAATAGCCCGAGCATTGGCAGAGGCGGTTGACTTTTTGTTCATACCGTTCGTACCAATAGCCCCTCTAAACTCCTTGGACGTCTTGCCGGATGAAGTGTGAATACGCTTCAGGATATATTGGTGAGGGTAAATCAGGGGTTCAGCTAGCTGTCCAGAGGACCAATCGATTGAAAACCAAGAAGGCATCGTGGTAACGCCATGAATATAAAGCGCATGCGCAACCGTAATCATCGTCCCGGCGGAAGCAACGGCGGAGGAGGCACGCGCCACCAGAACGGTCAGATACCTCTTAATCGTAATCATGTATTTGACAGTAATGGTCCTGAGGTTCGCATTCGGGGCACTGCACAGCAGCTCTTCGAAAAATATCTTCAGCTGGGACGTGACGCCACAAGCAGTGGAGACAGGGTTCTCGCAGAAGCCTATTTTCAGCATGCAGAACATTATTTCCGCATTCTCAATGCCATGAATCAGGCTGCACAGCAGGCACAGCAGGAACGACAGGAGCGCTCCGCACGGGCCAGAGCCTCTTATAAACAGGACGCTGAATCTGCCTCGGAAGATGAGGAAAACCGGAACGATCCTCAACCCGAATCTTTTGCTGCGACAGAAGGTGCAGCTTACTAATTTTAATCAGAGGACTTACTGCTACAAGACGTATAGCTCTATTCGTAACTAAATACGAATTACTTTCTTTCGCTCAGCTGTCATTGATGATCGCCAAGCGAAAGAAAGGTGTAGCAAAGCATTTGGTCATATCAACACCAAAAATCGTAAAAATTCATGTATTACCTTTCAATCAGCGACAACAATACAATTTCTTCCGCGTTTTTTACCTCTGTAAAGCGCCCGATCGGCGCGCCCAATCAATGTTGATGCCGTATCACCAGGTATAATAACAGCCAGACCTATACTGCAAGTCGCAACGACCTCAGAGGCACCGTAGACCATTGGGTTACGTAAGTGCTCATGCAATTTTGTAACCTGATCCAGCAGTTTTTCTGTAGAAGGAACGGACATGAACACTATGATAAGTTCCTCCCCTCCGTAGCGCCCACAAATAGCCGTTGACCCAGCGAATTTACGTAAACACTGTCCATATTGCTTCAGAACATAATCACCACCCTGGTGGCCAAGAGTATCATTAATCATCTTAAAATGATCAATATCAATAAGTGCCACTGCGATAAGTTCATTCGGAGAAATAGATGCTACCAGTTCATCAAGTTCATCAAGAGCACTCCGGCGATTAAACAATCCAGTCAGACTATCAACACGCGATTGATGCAAAAGCTGTGTCTGCATTTCTTCCATCACACGAGTACGTCCTCGCACAGCGGCTTCGAAATTTTTTTGCCTCGAAAGCTTTATTCTTCTGTACAAAATAGCGCCAAGTAATGCTACTGATAAAAATGAAAGAAAAGCCCACCACAAGATTCCCTTGAAACTTGATATTTTCAAACCGGAAGAACGCACAGACAAAGTCGCACTACTTGCAGAACGGTAATTCAGAATATCTCGCGCCTGAACCGTAAAAATTATTTTTTCTCCTTTTATATTGTTGTAATTTATAAAGTTTTTTGACAAATATACAACTTCTTGATCAATACCCAGCAGTTGATACTGGTATTTAATCTCTCTATTTCCTGTAAAGGTTGGGGCAACAAACTGGAAGGAAAGCTTTCTGTCACCATCAGGCCAGAAACGCTCTTTTCCTAGAAGATCTATATTATCCAGACGTGCAGACAGAAAAACTGTATGTAAATCAGGTAAAATCGGAAGAGAGCCCGGCTCCCTAAGGTGGTTTAGTCCGCTTTCTGTACCGAACCAGAGTGAACCATCATCATCTTCATTGATTGAACCAGAAAGAATACGGCTGGAGATTAACCCACTCGTCAAATCAAAATGAGACCAACCATTCGGAGTGGAAACATCCAGTCCATGAGAACCACCCAGCCATATCCATCCTCGGCTATCCCGAAATATCGTTGTAAAGTCGGAATCTTTTGGCCCATTATCCAGCATGGACACGACAGGAGAACCATCTTCCGGAAGAAATATCTTTCTGACGCTTCCTTTACTTCCTAAAACCCAGATGTCATTGGACATCCCCACTGTTATCGCACTGCCGTTCCCAATATCAAAACTTTCCAGATCAACCCGAGGATCAAAAACATTCTCCTCCGCTGTCTGCTGAAACAGAACGCTATCTGTCAAAACAAGAAGCCGTCCAAACTGATCGAAGCACAACGCATTGATACGACGATTTTGTAATGCGAATACCGTTGGCAAATGAGAAGCATAACGTAACGGATCATCTATCCGTATGAGCCCAGAAACGGTACCTACCCATATTCGACCACCGCTATCGAGGATCAAAGCCCCAGTCACCGGCTCGGAAGAAGGCAGGGTTCTGACCTGACCGGTGGCTGGGTCTATCCGGATCAACCCTTTTCCTTTTTCAGCTGTCCAGAGCGCACCATCTCCGGTACGAAGAAGGGAACTGATATTTTCAAGCTCAATATGTTTCAGGAGATGATCGCCATCATGGCTCGAAGATGATGCCGCATATTCAAAAAGACCATTTGCAGCTGCAATCCAGAAATTGCCAGCTGCGTCGTGTCTTACGCCAGATACACGCACAGGGAACGCATCATTTCCGTGAGGAAAAACCTGCCAGAATGGAAAGCCCGCAATACGGACGGGGCCGCGTCCTGGACTATCCAGCCACAGACCATATTCCCTGTCGATAAAAGCGCTCGAAATCGCCTGGGGAGAATAACCGGAAGGCCAGTCCATATCCTCCCAGTGTCCAGCAGAAGACCGGACAACAAGCGCACCGTCTCCAGGCATCAGCAAGGAGCCATCAGTCATTCGGGATATAAAAATTTCAGAAGGTCTTTCTCTGAAATATTCCGGCAGTTCATAGGGAATATCTTCCACATGAACTCCACCATTCGCTGCAATGATCACCAGTTTTCCGACACTTCGGGCAATCAGGGTACCGTCCGGAGAAATAGCCAGCGCACGCCAGATTTCATGCGGCACTCCCCTACGCTCATCAAAGGTGTCGACGCCACCGTCCCGATAGCGACAGAGCGCCTCTCCACAGCCTACCCAAACACTTTTCGCTTCCGAAGCCATGGCCGAAAGAACTTCAGATTCCAGCGGATTTGTGGATGGGACCTGACTGTCGGCATGATCTTTTACGAGCGATGCAAAGACCAACTCCCCTCTCTGGTGACGATATAGTCGCCAGATGCCTCCATTTCGAGCCGGTCCTTCGCCTGACAAGATGATAAAATCCATCCCATCAGCAGCAAGAGCTATCCGGCCATCAAACTGAAACGATAATTTTTCTAAACTAGTCTTTGTTTTCAGCCATAATTCCCTATCGGCAGCAATCAGAATGCTACCATTGGCTCCTCCCGCAATCGCTGCAGTATCTTTGAAAGGAGTTCCGTCAGGCCTGTCGATCCGGGTAAACTCACCACCAGAACTGACATACAATCCGGTTTTATTTCCAATATAGAAAAAACCATCGGAATCTTGAGCGAAGATATTTCGGGAAGCATCAGAAAGGCCGGTCTGTCCGTTAAAAAAACGGACAGTCTGCGCTGATGCTGGAGCCGCACAGAACGCCAAAAGACTAATCAGAACAGCAACAAGCACATCACACAATTTAAAAGACAAACCTATCCTGCTCTGGAAGGCTGCCTTGCGCTTAAGGGAATGATGAAAACAATCAGATTTCTTTTGCGACTGCACTGCTGGAGCGCAAGGAAAATATAGCAATGAAATCAACCTGCTTTATGAACCCCAATAGCAGGACATTAGAACCGGCACGGTTAGTATTCAGTTAAAACCTAACTTCATCGTCCAACCGATAAAGATTTCATAGAATTACAGACCAGCGGCCGCCAGTTGCTCTGCCTGATCTTCCTGAATGAGAGCGTCAACAATCTCATCAAGCTCGCCCAGCATCACCCGGTCAATCTTGTGGAGCGTCAGCCCGATGCGATGATCAGTCACACGACCCTGCGGAAAATTATAGGTCCGGATCCGTTCGGAGCGATCGCCCGTTCCCACCTGCGATTTCCGATCGGCGGCTCGGGACTCGTGAAGGCTGACACGCTGCTGTTCGTAAAGTCGGGACCGCAGAATTTTCATAGCCTTCGCACGGTTCTTGTGCTGGCTTTTCTCTTCCTGCATCGCCACGACAACGCCTGTCGGCAGATGTGTGATCCGCACGGCGCTTTCCGTCTTGTTGACGTGCTGTCCCCCTGCCCCGGAAGCGCGGTAAACGTCGATACGCAGATCTTTTTCATCAATCTGCACATCAACCTCTTCCGCCTCAGGCAGAACAGCGACAGTGATGGTAGAGGTATGAATGCGCCCCTGACTTTCCGTGGCTGGCACACGCTGCACGCGATGAACCCCGGATTCATACTTCAGGCGCGCAAAAACGCCCTTCCCGCTGATGGTCGCAATACCTTCACGCAGACCGCCAAGTTCGCTCTCGTCATACTCCATGACTTCGAACTTCCAGCCACGAAGATCAGCGTAACGTCGGTAAGCGCCGAACAGCTCTGATGCGAACAGCGCTGCTTCATCCCCTCCTGCAGCGGGTCGTATTTCAAGAATGGCGCTGCGTTCGTCAGCCGCATCCTTAGGCAGCATCGCCAGACGGACATCCTGCTGAAGCATCCCAATACGATCCTTCACCTCATGAAGCTCGCTTTCCGCCAGCGCCTTCATTTCCGGATCATCAAGAAGCTGCTTCAGATCCTGCTCTTCAGCCTGGACTGCGCGAAGAGCATTGATCCTCGCGACCAGAGGCTCGATTTCACCGTACTCACGGGAAGCCCGCGTAAAATCTTCTCCCGTTACACCGCTTGCCAGCAGCGCTTCGAGTTCTTCACTGCGGGCAACGATACGATCAAGCCGGTCGTCGAGATTCACGCGCGAACGTCTCCAGACTGGCGGATGGCCTCAACCAGAGCGGATGCCGCCACTTCATTCTGTAGGCCGGTGGCAAGATCACGGAGTTGCACCGTTCCCGCAGCCACTTCGGTTTCACCGATGATCACGACATGGGACGCATTGGTCTTGTTGGCGCGCTCCATGCGTTTTTTCAGATTACCGCGATAGGCCATCTCGGCCCGGATGCCACCGGCCCGCAATGCTGCAAGAGCACGGATCGCGGCTTCCTGCGCACCATCGCCGACCGGAATCACCGCGACAGGCTGCTGTACGGCGGGAGCGGCATCCAGCAGCATGGCCAGACGCTCGATGCCGCCCGCCCAGCCGATGGCCGGCGTCTGAGGCCCACCCATTTCCGACACAAGACCGTCATACCGTCCACCAGCAAGGACAGTACCCTGTGTGCCAAGGTTGGTTGTTACAAACTCGAACGCCGTGTGGCTGTAATAGTCGAGGCCGCGAACGATACGGGGGTTTTCGGTATAGGCGACGCCAAACATCTGGAGGCCTTCGCGGAGATCGTCCCAGAAGCGACGGGAGGTATCATTTAAAAAGGACGCCAGCATCGGCGCGTCAGCCACCAGTTCCCGGTCTTCTGGAGCCTTACTATCGAGAATACGCAACGGATTGCGTTCCAGACGATTCCGGCTGTCTTCAGAAAGGCGATCGCGAAAGTCCGAAAAATAGGCCACCAGTCCGTCACGCCAAGCAGCGCGACTTTCCGCATCACCCAGCGTATTCAGTTCCAGAACAACATCATTCACGATCCCCAGAGCCGCCAGAACGTCGCGTCCCATGGTGATCGCTTCAGCGTCAGCCATCGGTTCGCCGGGACCGATCAGTTCCGCGCCGATCTGATGAAACTGGCGATAACGTCCTTTCTGGGGTCGCTCATAGCGGAACATCGGACCCGCGTAGAACACTTTCTGCGGCAGCGACTGTGTCAGTCCATTGGTGACCAGCGCGCGGCAGATGGCGGCCGTCCCTTCCGGACGAAGCGTCAGGGAATCCCCGCCGCGATCCTCGAAGGTATACATTTCCTTGGACACGACATCCGATGTGTCGCCGAGAGAGCGGGAAAAAACCCCCGTCTCCTCAAAAACCGGTGTCGCCCATTCTTCAAAGCCATACAGAGCCGTGACACGTCGCGCCGTTTCCACGACATGAGCGTGACGACGCTGGTCCTCTCCAATCAGATCGTGGGTGCCACGAACGGGTCTGATGGCGCTCATAAGGACAGGACTCCGAAAAAAATGGCTTCAGGACGCCAACCGGCCATCAGACGGAAACGCCTGATGGCCGTAATGACATCTCTCATAGACTGTCCCGAAGACAGACGCCTCCGGGACCTGAGTTTTTTATTTCGCGCTGGCGAGGTCAGGCAGCGGCAGATCAATACCTTCCGCCTTTTCCTTGGCTTCCTCGGCTTCGATATTCGCTACACGCTCTTCAACAAGACCAACGATGTGTTCGATCATGTCGTTGGCTGGCACCGTGTGGTCCTGCTTGCCGGACGAGTAGACCATGTGACGGCCCGAACCGCCGCCGGTCACGCCGAGGTCAGTCATCAGCGCCTCACCCGGACCGTTCACAACACAACCAATGATGGACAGGGTCAGTGGCGTCTTGATGTGTGCGAGGCGATCTTCCAGCGTCTGCACCGTCTGGATGACGTTGAAGCCCTGACGCGCACAGGACGGGCAGGAAATGATCTTCACGCCGCGATGACGCAGGCCGAGGGACTTCAGGATGTCCCAGCCAACCAGCACTTCCTCTTCCGGCTCAGCAGAGAGAGAGACGCGCATCGTGTCGCCCACACCGGCCCACAGCAGATTTCCAAGACCGATAGAGGACTTCACCGTTCCGGCGCGACGGCTGCCGGCCTCGGTGATGCCGATATGCAGCGGATGGTCACACGCATCGGCAAGCTGCTGATAAGCTGCAACAGCAAGGAAGACATCTGATGCCTTCACGCTGATCTTGAACTCGTGGAAGTCATGATCCTCAAGGATCTTGGCGTGCTCCAGAGCGCTTTCGACCAGCGCATCGGGGTTCGGCTCACCGTATTTTTCAAGCAGGTGCTTTTCCAGCGAACCGGCGTTCACGCCAATACGAATGGAGCAGTTATGGTCCTTCGCGGCGTTCACAACCTCACGGACACGCTCGGCGCTGCCGATGTTGCCGGGGTTGATACGCAGGCAGGCCGCACCGGCTTTCGCGGCTTCGATGGCGCGCTTGTAGTGGAAGTGGATGTCCGCGACGATGGGAACATTCACTTCACGCACGATCTCGTGGAGAGCAGCGGTGCTTTCCTCATCGGGGCAGGACACGCGCACGATGTCCACACCGGCGAGTTCAGCGCGACGGATCTGGTCGATCGTCGCCTGGGCGTCGCTGGTCAAGGTGTTGGTCATCGTCTGGACCGAAATCGGCGCATCACCACCGACCGCGACCTTGCCGACGTGAATCTGACGCGACTTGCGGCGTTCAATATACTGATAGGGCCTGTAGCCACTCATCGTTCAATCCTCCTGTCGGGACGAAGGTCGAGGCTGAAAAAGCACGCCTCGGTATCTGTTCCGGGTCTTCCTGCCAAATTTGTCATCCGAAAGCCAGAGCGCAAGCCCTGACCGGAGTGCGTGACATTAACAGGCAGGTCATTTCCTGTAGGGCGCATCAGCGGGGATCGCCCATATTTTTCAACTGGCGCGCATTCAGATCATCCGCGGAAAGTTCTTTTTCCGGCGGCGCTGATCTCGGGCGCAACACCCGTGGCTTTACCACAGGTGGCGGAGGAAGGGGAATCGGGGGCTTTTCCTCCGCAGAAGCGGCATCGTCTGGCACCACAGCGGGGGACATTACAGCGTCGCCTGCTTTTGGAGCCAGTGCTGCAACGCTGCCATCGCGGATCGCATCATCGCTGACTGAAATATTACGCCGGACCGCCCCGTCCTTTCCCAGCGGCTGGGTCACCACATTATCGACAGCCAGCACCACACCGCCCGCATTCCCGACGGTCAGAGTGAACGGCGCGCCTTCCTTTGGAAACTCCCAGGTCTCCTCGGGTTCCATGATGTGGTCGTACACAACCTTGCCGTCAGCGTCCTTCACTTGAATCCAGCTTTTAGCTGTCGCCTTGATTTCAGCCGCTTTTGGAGGAGCAGGGATTTCGGGCGACGCCAGTCCATTTTCTACAGCCGCATTTTCCGAAGAAGTCGACCCCACTGAACCGGATGCAGCAGACGACGGTTCTGGCGGCATGGTCACAGCTTTAGCAAACTCATCCGCGCTGACATGGCTGGACGCGTCAGGATGCACTGCCTGAAGAGCCGGAGGTGTGCTGCCATTCAGCACTGAAGGGGCTGCATCCGGCATCACCGTCGCAATCTGCGGAGAAGGAGATGCAGCACTGTTCACGCCCGGCATCACACTGGCGACCGACGGAACTTTCTCCAGATGAACCGGCTCATGGCCGCCCATTTCATACCAGCCAACATAAGCCAGCACGATGACAAACAGACCCGCCAGCACGAAGGCGCTCGCAGGAACTGTCCGCTCTGGTTCGGGAGTGAGGAATGTCAGCTCAGGTTTTTTCGCGACATTCCGGACTTCACGCTTGAAACGGGCAACCATCGCCTCGGCGGGGAAACCCAGTGCTGCGGCATAAGTGCGCAGAAAACCGAGCGCATAGACACCGGCCGGAATGGTGTCCGCCCGATCATGCTCCAGAGCCTCAAGATAGGATTGTTTGATGCAGAGCCACGCCGCGACATCGGGCAAGGACCAGCCCAGCGTTTCGCGACGTATTTTCAGCGCGTGCCCCACGCCAAGAGAATGAAAATCAGGCAATGGCGCAGACCACGCACGGGAGGCCTCCGCAGTCTGATCAGGAATCTGATCAGGAATCTGCGCAGTGTCCTGCTGTCCGCCCTCTCCCATTGTGTCTTCCTCGATTCGCTTCGAGGTCTCCACGCTCATTCACTCTCCTCGACGAGCGCCCCGCTGTGCCAGAGCGCCAACTGCCTGCCGGACGAGTTCTTCGATGATGTCCTTCACCGGCTGGATGGTCTTTACCATGCCAACCGACTGTCCGGCCATGACCGATCCGGTCTCGACATCACCGTCAATCACGGCCCGACGCAATGCGCCAGCCCAGAAATGCTCGATTTCAAGCTGTGCTTCCTCTTTGGTCAGCTCTTCCGCCTGAAACCGTCGAAGCGTCTCCGCCTGATGCGCAAGGAAATTCTTGCTTCCTTCATTCACCAGTCCCCTGACCGGAATGACGGGGAAACGAGGATCAAGCTGCACCGAAGTCGTCGCATCGCGGGCAGCGGCGCGGATGAACGCCTCCTTGAAGCGTGGGTGAGCGATGCTTTCCTCCGCCGCCGCAAAGCGCGTTCCCAACTGTGCGCCGGAGGCTCCTTGCTCCAGAAAACCGACAATCGCATCGCCACGGGCAATACCACCGGCCACGAAGACAGGCACATCCTGAATATGCGGCAAAATTTCCTGAGCCAGAACGGTCAGGGAGACTGGTCCGACATGACCTCCGGCTTCCGCACCCTCGATCACCAGCGCATCGACGCCCATACGGATCAGGCGTTTGGCCAGAACCAGTGCTGGGGAAAAGGCGACAACCTTCGCGCCACCATCCTTGGCGGCACGGATCGCGGCTGAAGGCGGAATACCACCTGCCAGCACGATATGTCCCACACCAGCCCGAAGACAGACCTGCACCAGCTCATCAAGCTGGGGGTGCATGGTGATCAGATTAACGCCAAACGGTTTGCTGGTCAGAGCCTGCGTAGCCGCAATTTCCTTCTCCAGCAGTTCCGGCGTCATGGCGCCACAGGCGATCACACCAAAGCCGCCCGCGTTAGAGATCGCTGCGACGAGATTGCGCTCACTCACCCACGACATGGCGCCACCAAGGATGGCGTATTCAGTGCCCAGAAACGCGGTGCCGCGGGACCAGAGGCGATCAAGTTCCCGACGGGCAGCCTGCATGTCAGGGGCCAGCGTGTCAGAAGGTGCGGCGGTCGTCACAGAATGCTCCGTCATGGCGTCAGAAAATCGACAGCTTACGCTGCGTCGAGCCCGTAGGCAGTGTGAAGCGCACGGATGGCCAGCTCCGCGTAATCCGCTGGGATCAGCACGGACACCTTGATCTCACTGGTGGAAATGACCTGAATGTTAATGCCGCGCTCAGACAATGTGCGGAACATCGTGCTGGCGACACCGGCGTGTGAGCGCATGCCCACACCCACCACGCTGATTTTGACCACAGCGTCATCAGTGATGACTTCGCCGTACTGAATGTCCGGACGCGCTGCCTCGATCACTGCCATGGCACGGGCCAGATCCGTCTTGCTGGTCGTGAAGGTCATGTTGGTCATGCCGTCTTCGCCCGTGCTCTGGACGATCATGTCGACATTGATGTTGTTCTCGGACAGCGGGCCGAAAATGGCGGCGGCGATACCGGGGCGATCCGGAATGCGACGCATCGAGATCTTGGCTTCGTCGCGGGAATAAGCGATGCCGGTAACGAGTTCCTGTTCCACGATTTCGTCCTCATCAACCACAAGCGACCCGGGCAGGTGGCCATTTTCTGCGGGAGCTTCTTCAGCGAAGCTGGAAAGCACCTGCACACGCACGCGCTCTTTCATGGCGAGTTCGACACTGCGGGTCTGCAGCACCTTTGCGCCGACGGATGCCAGTTCCAGCATCTCTTCATAAGTGATCTTGGCGAGCTTGCGGGCCTTCGGCACGATCCGCGGGTCGGTCGTGTAAACGCCGTCCACGTCCGTGTAGATGTCGCAACGATCGGCCTTCACGGCAGCAGCAATGGCCACGGCGGACGTATCTGATCCACCACGCCCAAGTGTCGTCACGCGCCCTTCTGGCGAAACACCCTGAAAACCGGCGATGACCGGCACCTGTCCCGCTTTCATGCAGGCGGACAGTCCTTCGCCGTCGATGGAGTCGATGCGGGCCTTGCCATGTGCGCTGTCGGTGCGGATCGGCACCTGCCATCCCTGCCAGGATCGTGCGTTCACACCGAGGGCCTGCAGGGCGATTGCGAGCAGGCCACTGGTGACTTCCTCACCTGTCGCGACCACCGCATCATATTCACGCGGATCGTAAAGCGGCGACAGGCTTTCACAGAAACCGACAAGCTTGTTTGTCTCTCCGGACATGGCGGAGACGACAACAGCCACTTCGCAACCGGCGTTGACCTGCGCCTGAACCCGTTTGGCGACCGCACGGATCCGATCGAGGTCGCCGACTGACGTGCCGCCGAACTTCATGACGATCCGTGGTGGAGTGCGCTCCATGATCTGACCTGTCTCCATCCCCCGTCCGTGCGGAGGCCTGCTCTTTTCACGCAGGCGTCCAGATGTCAGAAACGCCACCTGAACCCTGCGTGTCTTGTGTTATCTCTTACGTTCGACGAATGGACTGTCTGTGTACACTGGGAGTTGCCGATACGGATCAGGCAACCATCCCCCTGCATGACCAGCCATTGCCAACGCGTGCAAGCCGCGTCACATAACCTCGCCCTTGGCTTACGTCCAGCCGGGAACGCAGTTGAAAGGTGTCGTTTCATGCATTCTGCTCATGACAGTGACTGGCAGACAACAGAACCGGAAACAGCAACCGGACAGGCCAATGCTTCGGCTGCGTCTGTTTCTCCTGAAGAAATCGCCCGTTTCAGCGCGATTGCCCGGGAATGGTGGGACCCCACCGGACCAATGCGTCCACTGCATGCCATGAACCCTCTCCGCATCGGCTGGATCGACCGTCATCTGCCGCTGAGAAGCAGAAAACAGTCACCCCTGACCGTGCTCGACCTCGGATGTGGCGCGGGACTTGCCAGTGAGGCGCTGGCAAAAGCAGGTCACGATGTGCTGGGCATGGACGCCTCGGCCGAAGGGATTGCCGCTGCCCGCAAACATCTTGAGGACAACCCGCTGCCTGCCGGGTCCGGTTCGCTGGCCTATCGTGTCGGCAGCGCTGAAGCGCTTGTCGCCGAAGGCGTTACGTTCGACGCCGTCGTGGCGCTTGAGATCATTGAGCACGTTACGGACCCAACCGCTTTCATGTCGATGCTCGCCAACCTGGTCAAACCGGGCGGCTGGGTGTTCGTGTCCACGATGAACCGTACTGCCCGCGCCTTTGCCTTCGCAAAAGTCGGGGCGGAATATATCATGCGACTTCTTCCTGTCGGCACGCATGACTGGCGCAAGTTCGTAACACCGTCCGAACTGGGGCATTACGGGCGTCAGGCCGGTTTGAGCCTGGAAGATATTGCCGGCATGACCCCTTCCCTGCTGGGCGACAGTTGGCGGGAAAGCCGTGATCTGGGCGTGAATTACATTGCCGCGTTTACGCGGGGCTGATTTTTTTAATGATGGACCTGATTTTCTGAAGCTTTTTGAGAAAAGCTTCAGAAAAAACTTTGTTTGTATGTTTTCAAAAACAAAGCAGCTTTGTCGTGAAGAGTTGTAGCACCCTACTCATGACCAAAAATCCATGTCATAAAAACCGCTTTTTGAATCATCATCTTCTAGCAATGGAGATAATGATTCAAAAATTCATTTCCCGGGCAAGGAACCTTCCGCCTCAAACATGTAATCGCGCGTCAAGGGAACCGCCCGGATGTTCCGGGTCAGCTGAATCTGAAAGTTCATGTGCCCCTGCACCTCAAAGGAAAGCTCTGCTCCTGCAAGGTAAAATTCAAACATGCGGCAAAAGCGTTCGTCGTACAGTTCTCTGGCTTTTTCACGCTGCTCAGCAAAACGCTGTCTCCAGATGGCTATCGTTTTTGCGTAATGCAGTCTGAGGATTTCACAATCCGTGACCCACAGCCCTGTCCTTTCGATCGCAGCGAACGTTTCGCTCAGGCTGGGCGAGTAGCCACCGGGGAAGATGTATTTATCAATCCAGGGATTGGTCGTCCCCGGTTCATCGCTACGACCGATGGAATGCAGGAGAGCTACACCATCATCTTTCAGACATTCCCGAACTTTCCTGAAAAAAGCTTCATAGTGCGCAATCCCGACATGCTCGAACATGCCGACGGAGACGATCCGGTCGTAACGTGTCTGGACATGCCTGTAATCAAGCAACTCGAACCGGACCTGATGGGAAAGACCCGCTTCCTGCGCTCGCTCGCGGGCGATCTTCAACTGTTCGACGGACAATGTAACACCCGTCACCATTGCCCCGTAATCCCGGGCCAGCGTGAGAGCCATCCCTCCCCAGCCGCATCCTATATCGAGCACTTCCAGTCCGGGACGGTCGAGCAGAAGCTTTGAAGCGATATGGCGTTTTTTGGCCTCCTGTGCCTCATCCAGCGTTTCCTTGCCGGTCCTGAAATAGGCGCAGGAATACTGACGATCCTTGTCCAGAAACAGATCATACAGGCGCGTATCGAGGTCATAATGATGCGCCACGTTTTTGCGTGACCGACTTTCCGGATTGAACTGAATCCAACTCCGTCTTGCATACCGCGCCGTCGCGGAAATGGCCTCTCCGATATGGCCACCCGGCTTCATGGCGTTGATCATCATGACGTTAAGAAGATCGTAAAGCGTGCAACCGTCAGGTTGTAGACCGCCATCCATATAGGCTTCGCCAAAGCCCAGACCGGGGTTCAGCAGAAGACGCTTTTCAGCTTCCGCGCTTGTAAAACGGAGCGCCGCATGTGGGCCAGCCTGCGCCCCCTTGAAAAGGGCTGACGAACCATCAGCAAAAACAACACCCAGAGAACCAACGGAAATAAAGCGCCGAAGCAGGATATTAAGTAGGCTCTTCATGCGTGGTCTCTCCAAAACAAGACGTTCGGTCATCACAGAATGCCATACCCCGAACAGATTGGTTTTCTTATATCTTATTACGATCCGGCATAGGCACGGGATCTGCTTTTCTTCGTAATGGAAAAGCTATTATTCCAAAAAGCCTCGCATCTTTGTCCCGGTTGGGTGGACTTCTGAAAACCTAATTACAATTTCCATGAATCACAAAAGAAAAAGGCCGGGATGGTTAAACCATCCCGGCCCTCTTCAAGATTCCAAATAAGACAGAAAGTCTTATGCAGAAGCTTCTTCTTCAGCCGGAGCTTCAGAAACAGTCTCTTCCTCGACGAGTTCGAGAACAGGTGTCTCTTCCTCTTCCTCGGCGCCAATCACTTCACCGCGTGCCTGACGCTCGGCCTCTTCAACCGTACGGGCCACGTTGACGCGCACGGAGATGGAGACTTCCGGGTGCAGTGCGACGCGAACGTCATACAGACCCAGTGACTTGATCGGGTGCGGCAGGAACACCTGATTACGGGTGATCGTGAGACCAGCCTCGGTCGTCGCCTGAGCAATGTCACGGGTGGAGACGGAACCATACAGGTTGCCGCCGTCACCAGCCTGACGGATCAGAACGACCGACAGACCTTCCATGCGCTCGGAAAGACGCTCGGCCTCTTCACGACGCTTGACGTTCTGAGCCTCAAGCTGGATGCGCTCGCGCTCGAAGCGCTCACGGTTTGCAGCATTGGCGCGGATCGCCTTGCCCTGTGGCAGGAGAAAGTTACGGGCATAACCCGGCTTCACCTTAACAAGGTCGCCCATCTGGCCGAGATGCTCGACGCGCTGGAGCAGGATAACTTCAGTTGCAGCCATGATCTTCTCCCTCAGCCCACAACATAGGGCAGCAGGGCAAGGAAGCGGGCGCGCTTGATGGCCTGAGCCAGTTCACGCTGCTTCTTCGCGGACACGGCCGTGATACGGCTAGGGACGATCTTGCCACGCTCCGAGAGGAAGCGGCTCAGCAGACGGACGTCCTTGTAGTCGATCTTCGGCGCGTTCGGCCCGGAGAACGGGCAAGCCTTGCGACGACGGTAGAACGGACGACGCGCACCAACAGCTACGCGACGGGCGCCCGGATTGATTTCGTTGCTTTCGGACATTCGCTCTTACTCCGCTGCAGCTTCGGCGTTCTCTTCACGAGCGCGATATTCTTCGCGATCGTCATAGGAACGGCGTGAGGAACGACCGCTTTCAAAGCGACCGGACGGCTTCGGACCACGGAAGCCACGCTCACCACGGTCGTCACCCTTGCGGGACAGAACCGGGGACGGGTTCTCGTCGATTTCCTCAACACGCAGCGTCAGAACGCGCAGGATGTCTTCGTTCAGGCTGAGCTGACGCTCAACTTCACGCAACGTCTCCGGCTTCGCCTCAAGACCGAGGAGCATATAATGGCCCTTGCGGTTCTTCTTGATGCGGTAAGCGAGTGAACGCAGACCCCAGTATTCCTGCTTCTTGATGGAGCCGCCGTCTGCCTCAAGGAGACCCTTGATCATTTCGGCAACAGCTTCAACCTGCTGCTGGTTGATATCGTTACGTGCGATCAGCACGGTTTCATACAATGGCATGCAGTCCCTCCGGATTGCTTCAACCCAAACACTGCGGACCGTTCCGACAATGCTGCGCGGCAGGAAATTCCTGAACGCACGGGTATAGCCGGACACGATGCCACGCGCCCGGCAGGGAAGAGGGGCGATCAAACACGACTGGACCTGAAAAGCAAGTTTTTTCGCACTTTCATCAGCTTTTTCCGCTGAGGAGCGAACAGTCAGAGTCTGGTCAGATGCTCAGGGATAGGCAAATCCAGACGAAGAGGAATATCCCACTCCTCCCTCACAACACCCAGAACCCGAAAGCCGATCGCAAGATAGGCCGGCAGCGCGCGTCGATGATCCGCCGTGCAGGTATTGACCGTCACGCGAAGCGGATTGGCGGACCACGCCATATCCACAGCCTGCGACAGGAAGGCACGCCCTATTCCACGACCGATCATGTCCGGCACAAGGCCAAAATAGGCGAGATTGACCGTCCTGTGAGGGTGCAGCTCAAACTCGAAAAAACCACGGACAACGCCACCCTCTTTCAACAGAAAGAGTGAGCGCCTTGGTTCAGCAAGGATAGCCGCCAGTTCCTCGTCGGATTTGACCCGACGCATCCACCAGCAGTGCTTCCCGCCCACATCCGTGTGCAACTGACGATACAACGCTACTGTCGGCTTATGTTCCTGCTCGATGCGAAACCCCGACGGCAAGGCTATTGCCGGAAATCTCGGGGGGTGGATCATCTCCAGAAAGGTGACGTCCACCAGAACCCGATCAACAGGCTCCATGATCTCAGTTGTCGTCGAGGAACGACCGGAGTTTGCGGCTACGGCTCGGATGCTTGAGCTTGCGGAGCGCCTTGGCTTCGATCTGACGGATACGTTCGCGGGTCACGTTGAACTGTTGCCCGACTTCTTCCAGCGTGTGATCGGTGTTCATGCCAATGCCGAAGCGCATACGCAGAACACGCTCTTCACGCGGAGTGAGAGAGGCAAGCACGCGGGTCGTCGCTTCACGCAGATTGGTCTGGATGGCCGCATCGAGCGGAATGATGGCCGTCTTGTCCTCGATGAAGTCACCAAGATGGCTATCTTCCTCGTCACCGATTGGCGTTTCGAGAGAGATCGGTTCCTTGGCGATCTTGAGAACCTTTCGGACCTTCTCCAGCGGCATGCCCAGCTTTTCAGCCAGCTCTTCCGGTGCGGGCTCACGGCCGATTTCATGCAGCATCTGACGCGACGTGCGGACCAGCTTGTTGATCGTCTCGATCATGTGGACCGGGATACGGATCGTGCGAGCCTGATCCGCGATGGAGCGCGTGATGGCCTGCCGGATCCACCATGTGGCGTAGGTGGAGAACTTGTAGCCGCGACGATACTCGAACTTGTCCACGGCCTTCATCAGGCCGATGTTGCCTTCCTGAATCAGGTCGAGGAACTGAAGGCCACGATTGGTGTATTTCTTGGCAATCGAGATCACGAGACGCAGATTGGCCTCGATCATCTCCTTCTTGGCGCGAGCAGAATCACGCTCACCACGGGCGACAGTGGCATAGACGCGACGGAATTCACCAACAGACAGACCTGTATCCTGCGCCAGTTCGGCAACCTGCGTCCGCAGATCGTTCATCATGTCTGTGTGCTTCGTGACAAGGTTTTTCCATCCCTTGCCCGGAAGAGTCGTGATCATGTCCATCCAGCCCGGCTCAAGCTCATGACCACGATATTTCAGCAGGAAGTCGTCACGGGAGACTTTGCAGCTTTCGGCCAGTCGGAGCATTCTGCCTTCAAAGGCGTTCAGGCTCTGGAACAGCTCCTTGAGCTGCATGACCAGCTCTTCGATCCGGTTATTGTGCAGGTGAACCTGCTCAACTTTGGCAACAAGTTCCAGCCGCAGCTTCTGGTAGTCAGCTTCGATCTTGTCGGTGGTTTCTTCACCCGCCACAAGCGCTTCAAGACGCTTGTCCTGCATCTTCTGCAGTTTTTCATAGAGTGGTTCGATCTCGTCGAACTGGAGCAGAATGTCAGGCTTCAGCTTTTCTTCAAGAGCTGACAGGGAAAGACCGCTTCCCTCCCCTTCGGCTCCGTCGACCTCTTCTGCGTCTTCCGCATCATCGGTCTCGTCTTCGCTATTCTCTTCGCCGTCCTCACCCTCGGCAGGGACGCCTTCCGGACCGTTCTGCTCAGCCTGCATGGCTTCAAGATCGACGATATCGCGAAGAAGCATGTCGCCAACCTTGAGGCGCTCATGCCAGGAAATAATGGCGCGGAAGGTGAGCGGACTCTCACAGAGTCCGCCGATCATCTCATTGCGACCAGCCTCAATGCGCTTGGCGATGGCGATCTCGCCCTCACGGGAGAGGAGTTCGACCGAACCCATCTCACGCAGATACATCCGGACCGGATCATCGGTGCGACCAAGGTTTTCGCTGACGTTGCCGGAAGCGCTTTCGGTTCCGGCCTCGGCTTCGGCCTCTTCTTCCTCGGCTTCCTCTTCCTCGCCTTCGGCTGTCTTTTCAGCCGGAGTCTCGGTTTCGTCGTTGTCTTCGTTTTCTACGACCTGGATGCCCATCTCGGAGAGAATGGCCATGACATCCTCGATCTGCTCGGAAGACATCTGATCCTGGGGAAGAACCGCATTCAGCTCGTCGAACGTGATGTATCCACGCTCCCGGCCCTTGGCTATCAGACGTTTAACAGCGCCGGAGCGGGTATCGAGGAGTGCATTGTCCCCGTCCTGTTCACCTGACGTGGTGGTCGTCCCGGCTGCAGTCTTAGTCGCCATCCCTGGATAGTCTCCCTCTGCCCGCTTCCTGAAGAAGGAAAACAGGACAGCACAAAATGCACACATAAAGAATAAGGCAGCGTGGAGGTGGTCGATCCAACCACGGAAGTCAAGGCTGCTTCCTCAACAAACAGGCAAGTTATCTGTGTGTTGCATCTGTAACACACGATTTTTCAACTGAACCCGTCCTCCATACGCCGCAATGCCGCCAGCGCGTCGATTCGGGATTTCAGCCTGTCCCATTCATCGGGGTCCATCCCGTTTTTCGTCCAGGCTTCCGTATCCCGCACAACATCAGCCTCAAACTCCGACCGATTGACGTTAGCATAAAAGTGCCACCATTGCATTTCCGGTGTCTCGTCAGCAGTCGCGGGATCAGGCTGACGATCCGTTGTCGGACTACAGGAAGCCCTGATTACAGCCTCAGCCTTCTCGCTCAACCCCTGAACCGACAAAACCTGCATCAGTCTTGCATGTATATCTTCCGGATGAAACTGCCCCTCGGCATCCAGATCGTCCTCCACGAACATCATGATCGCAGAACGCAGATCGGTCAGGTCCTCCGGTAACGCCAGACGACACCAGGCATCCCCGATGCGCTCCGCAAGCCAAGGATAACGCAGCACAAGGTCTGTCAGTTTCTCCAGACTACCCCTGTCACCGCTAAAGGGTGTCTCCGCCCTCGCACCCAGACTGATGTCGGGCAGAGCAGGTCCAGCCTTTCCTGAGCGCCCGCCTCCGTAGGCAGGACGTTTATGGCGGTAGGTCTGAAAAAATCTGTCGAGAAGCGTGGAGCGATACTCACCGCCGAGCGTCTTGTCTTCGATCCTGGCGGCGGCCTGCGTGAGGCGACCACGGAGAGCAGCGCGCTGCTCCGGTGTCGGCTGAGCCGGCGTACCTTCAGCAAGCAGATCGAAGAGCATGTCGGCCAGAGGACGGGCCTGAGCGAACAGTGCCGCCACAGCGTCTCGTCCACGACGTTGAAGGAGACTGTCAGGATCCTCGCCCTCGGGAAGCAAGCAGATACGCAGACCACGATCGGCCGAGATGAGAGGCAGCGCAGTCTCGGCAGCACGAACGGCTGCGCGACGACCGGCGGAATCACCGTCAAAGCAGAGGATGGGAGAGGGTGTTGCCTGCCAGAGAACTTCCAGCTGCTCGGGCGTCATGGCCGTTCCGAGCGGGGCGACAGCACCCGTGAAACCGGCCTGATGGAGGGCGATGACGTCCATATAGCCTTCAACGACCAGAGCCTCGGCGGGCGGTGCGCCTCTGGGGCGGGCAGCGCGAAGAGCTGGGCGAGCACGATCAAAGCCGAATAGGAGACGGCGCTTGGAGTAGAGCGCAGTTTCAGGACCGTTGAGATATTTCGGCTGGCCATCGCCGAGGATACGGCCACCGAAGGAGACGAGGTCGCCGCGGCGGTCGCGGATGGGAAAGGTCACGCGGTTCCAGAACAGTTCGCCTTTGGGGCGTCCCTGCTCGTCGAGGCGCATGAGGCCGGCTTCGGCCATCGCTTCCGGGGTGATGCCCTGCGGCTTGAGGGCGTCCACGAGGGCGTTGCGGCGGTCGCTGGCCCAGCCGAGGCCGAAGACGGCGATGGTCTCGTCGGTGAGGCCGCGTCGACGGAGGTAGTCGAGGCCGGGGCGTCCGGTGGGCTGGTGCAGGTCGTGGGCGTAGATGCGCTGGGCGGCTTCAAGCACGTCGCCGAGGGTTTTCTGGCGGGCTGCTTCCTCGCGGGCCTTGGGGCTGGGCTTGGGAACGCTGAGTCCGGCTTCGGCGGCGAGGGTTTCGACGGCTTCGGGAAAGCCTTTCCCTTCGATCTGCATGACGAAGGAGATGGCGTCGCCGTGCGCGCCGCATCCGAAGCAGTGGAAATGGTCGTCGTAGACGTAAAAGGATGGAGTTTTTTCGCCGTGGAAGGGGCAGCACCCCTTCCAGTTACGGCCTGAACGCGTGAGCTTGACGCGACGAGCGATCAGGGGCGCGAGTGGGGTTCTCGCGCGGAGTTCGTCGAGGAAGGCGGCGTCAAGGCTCATACGTCCATGATTTAGGCGGAGAGAGCGGCCTTGACGAGACCATTTGCGCGACCGAGATCGAGAGACGCGCCGAATTTGGCTTTGAGGGCGCCCATGACCTTGCCCATGTCCTTCATCGTTGAAGCGCCAGCCTCGGCGATGGCGGCTTCGACAGCGGCCTTGAGCGCGGCTTCGTCCATTTCCGGCGGCAGGAATTCACGGATGACTTCGATTTCGTGCTGTTCCTTTTCGGCGAGATCTTCCCGACCGCCTTCGAGGTACATTTTCACAGATTCCTGACGGGATTTGACCATACTGCGGAGTGTAGAGGTGATGTCATCATCCGAGAGAGCCTCCTTGCCCTGCCCGCGCGCAGCGATGTCAGCGTCCTTGATTTTCGCACCGATCATGCGGAGCGTGGTGACGCGCTCTTTCTGACCGGCCTTCATGGCGGTCTTGGTTTCTTCTGCAATGCGGGTGCGGATATCGGTCATGGACAAGCCTCCAGTAGAGTGGGTCAGGTGCAGGGGGTGTCTCCCTTATTCTCAGACTGGTCAAGGAAAACTGCTTCAAGGCAGCCCGCCTTCCGGACGCGCTTTCCAAGAAAGAGCGCTGTGTTTCACACTCAATCTGGCTGCGATGCGCCCCTGAAACCGGGATTCAAATGAAGTCAAAAAACATGCGATTGCAGAAGAATGGAAGGACAGAAAAACAGTTCATTTAACCCAGTAAAATTCAGATATTCACTTGCCAATACGGCATCTTTTGATAATCTCATCGACAAATGTATTTATTATTCTGTTTTTCTCATCTATCGTTCTAAACGCGACATAATGCTTTGATGAAAATTTATATATATCACGCTTTATGGCCCGCATCTGCTTGCTTTTGACATAGGGGAGCGCTGCCTGTTCAGGCAGAAAACCGATAAAACTTCCTGACAGAATCATCATCAGTTGCGCCTCCATATGCACAATGCTGCCACTGGCGCGTGGATGCCGGATACGCTGAAGATCCTCAAGCTTGCGATAGGCTCTTACGGAAAACCGGGCCTGATCAATCATGTCTTTCGAAATATCAGCATCTTTCATTGTAAAGAAGGGATGCTGCTCGCCGCAGTACAAGGCATGCGGTTCGTCACAGAGCTCCACATACTGCACGCCGGGCGCGTGCCGGGCGAAAGGCCCGACCACGACATCACGCGTCCCGTCCGCCACCTGAAGCTCCAGATCCTGCGGCACACCCAATCGCAGATCAATATGGATATTAGGGATCTGAGCAACCACACGCGCCAATACATGCTGAAGCGCCATCTCAGGACTGTTTATGATTCCCCCAATCGTGCCGATCCGCAGCCTTCCCCCCAATTCAGTTGGAGCCTGACTGATCCGGGATTGGAAAGTGTCGATACTTTCAAAAAGATCCTGAATTGCCTCGACTGTCTCCTCTCCCAGAGGCGTCAGCCGAAAGCCCTTGCGTCCCCGAAGACACAGCGCCCCGCCCAGCCGCTGCTCCAGCGCAGCCAGATGGGTGCTCAATGTGGACTGGCTGAGATTGAGGGTTATCTGGGCAGCCGAAAAGCTGCCCGTTTCTGCGAGTGTCGCAAAAACCCGCAAGAGGCGCAGATCAATATTGTCGAACCGCCGCATCCTCGTAGCGCCAGGAGCAGCCTGCTTTTTTTGGACAGGCGGGAGGGAATGCGCCGATGGAGGGCGTTTAGGACTCATGTTTCCTGAAATACAGGATGCGTCCGATAAAATTAAGCAGCAATTGTGAAGCGAGAATGGGTGTTATTTTGGCCGGATCGTAATCGGGCGCGACTTCCACCAGGTCAACCCCGACCACACGACCTCTTTCCGCCAGAGCAACGAGGAACTCCAGTATTTCGTAATACAGGAATCCTCCATGGCTTGGTGTGCCCGTTCCGGGAGCGATAGACGGGTCAAAAGCGTCGATATCAATGGAAAGATAATAGTTCACACCAGCAGGAATACGTTCAAGCAAGGCTTCCAGCCCCAGCTTGCGTACCTGTCGCACGCTGAGAATGTCCGAGCCGAATTCCCGGGCATCCTCATACCCCTCCCGTCCCGTTGACGACACGTTTCGGATACCGATCTGCGTCATCCCGGTGATGTAAGGCTGCTCTGCGGCACGGCGCATCGGATTGCCGTGACCGTGACGAACACCCTGCCGCTCATCCACGAAGTCGAGATGCGCATCAATCTGGATAAGATGCATCGGAGGTTGATCGTCGAAGGCCCGGATGCAGGGAATGTTGATGGAATGATCGCCGCCCAGAACAACAGGCAGAGCGCCAGCAGCAAGAATGGCGCGAACACCCGCTTCAATGTTCGCGTGGCTGCGCTCCGTATCCGTATGCACGATATCAGCATCGCCTATATCGACGATACGACCTCCGGTTTCATCCAGATAAACCCGGTCATCTTCATGATCATAGGCCCCGGCATGGCCGAAGGCGAAGAGGGTCGACGCCTCCCGGATGCTGCGGGGACCAAAGCGGGTTCCACTACGCCACTGGGTGCCGCAGTCGAAAGGTGCCCCCATGATCGCCACATCTGCGTCGATAGCCGACCAATCAAGCTGGATCGGGTATTTTCCGAAACTGCATATACCGACAAAAGGCAGATCAAGACGCCCGCTGTCGTAACCGTTTTTCATGCCTTCTCTCCTGCCGCGACAGCGCACAGCAGCTCAAACATCATGGTCGCACCGGCAAGAGACGTAATGCCTCCCACATCGAATGGGGGTGACACCTCCACAACGTCAGCGCCGATGATATCGAGACCGTTGAGACCACGGACCATCTTCTGCGCTTCACGCATCAGAAAACCTCCTGCCTCGGGCGTGCCTGTGCCCGGAGCAACCGAGGGATCAAGACAGTCAATATCGAACGACACATAAACGGGGCCGTCACCTACCCGCTCACGAATGGCGCGGATGATGCCGTCCGGCCCAAGATCCATCGCCTCATCCATGAGGATCAGCCGGAACCCGGCTTCACGGGCAAAATCATAATCCGTTGGCGAATACAGTGAGCCACGCAGACCGATCTGAAGCGTCCGGCTGCTGTCGATCAACCCTTCTTCCACCGCACGCCGGAAAGGAGTGCCATGTGTATAACGGTTTTTCCCGAAATAGGCGTCACCGGTGTCAGTATGACTGTCGAAGTGGATCAGCCCGACAGGACGCTCAGCCGCAAGACCGCGCAGGATGGGCAAGCTGACAAGATGGTCACCACCCGCCGTGATGGGCACCGCACCTGCGGCCGCAATGGCAGCGTAATGCGCGGTGATCATATCCAGACACTCCGTCACATTGAACGGATTGACCGGGCAATCTCCAATATCAGCCACGTTCAGCGCCTGATAGGGAGCGATCCCGTTGGCGTTGACCTGCCGCATCATGGAGGAGGCATTGCGCATTTCACGCGGACCATGCCGTGCACCGGAACGATTGGTTGTGCCGCCGTCATACGGAATGCCAGTGAAAACGACGTCATACCCCTCTGCGCTACTGGCCAGCGGGAGCCGCATGAAGGTCGGAACACCCGCAAAACGGGGCACCTGACTGGCGTCGATCACATGGGTTTCACCGTGATGCGTCATAGTCCGAACTCCTTGCTGATGGCTTCCGCCAGCAGACGTGTGTGATCATCCATCAGCCACTGCCCTTTCTCGGCCGTGGAACCCTGCGCCTTGGCCAGCACGCCCGACGGAGGAACAAAATCCGCACGCAGCGGCCAGCGGTCATAGGGGGGGAATGTGGCGGGCCCGTCATTGGGGACCTTGCTCATATCAACCAGATCGTCTCGCACGAGCAGCATCAGCGAGGTTTCAAGCAGACTTGCATGCTCGAGTTCCGTGCCGGGAAACCCTTCCGGAAACAGGCGATCAAGCGTCGCACGTTCGACGAAATCCCAGTATTCCAGACGCATGGCGGTGAGGCCTTCGATCCCGTCGCGTCGGATATCGCGCATGGCAAGATCGAGACCCTCCACGGCAGGCCAGGCATTTTCGAAATGACCGTTTACCAGAACGATCCGTTTGACACCATGATGCGCCAGCCGACACACGATATCACGGATGACGAGGGTAAGCGTATTGGCATCCAGCCCGATTGTGCCGGGAAAATGCTCGCCGCCGCCTGAACGGGGCTGCGATTTGTAGCCGTAAGGCAGTGTCGGGGCGACCAGCCCTCCCACCTTTTCCGCCACACGTTCGGCGACGGCAGTGGGAAGGACCTGATCGACATTCAGCGGCAGATGCGGACCGTGCTGCTCCGTGGCGCCGATCGGCAGAAACACCACAGGATTTTCCGCCACACGGGCAGCAAAATCTGGCCAGGTAAGTTCAGCAAGTTTGACGGTTCTGGACATGATAGATTGAAACCTCCGAACGTAAAGCAGGTCAGTGCATGGCGGCGCCGCCATCCACGTTAAGGCACTGGCCGGTGATGAAGGATGCGTCCGCAGACGCGAGAAAGAGAGCAACCCGGGCAATTTCCTCAGGTCGTCCGATACGCCCCAGCGGATTGGAAAGATCCTGAGCCTGTGTGGCGGCATCCTGCTGGGCGAAATTCAGCAATGGTGTATCGACTGGTCCGGGGGCGATGGCGTTGACCCGGATGCGGGGCGCAAGCTCGCGCGCCCATGAACGCGTCATGGACAGGGCTGCCCCCTTGGTGGCGCAGTAGGCTGAAGCCCCGGCGCGCCCGAGATAGGCCAGCTCGGACGCGATATTGATGATGCAACTCCCCTCGCTCATGAACGGCAGCGCGTTCTGTGTTACCAGAAAGGGTGCGCGCAGATTGACAGCCAGCGTAAGATCGAGTGCTTCACTGGTTAAATCCTGAAGTGTTTCTTCGATCATGATGCCGGCGCAGTTGACCAGAACATCGATCCGGTTTCCCAGATGCTCCGCGGCGTCCCTGATACCTTTTTGCAGAGCAGCGACATCTGTCAGATCGACTTCCAGACCATCAAGCCCCTCAACAGGTGCTTTGCGATCCAGACCGATCACATTGGCCCCAATCGCTGACCACGCCTGCGCAATGGCAAGCCCGATCCCTGACGAAGCTCCTGTCACAAGGACATGCTGATGTGAGGACTGTATTTTCATTGGAACCTACAGGGGATATTCGCCGCGATCGATCTGGATCGTCTGGCCGGTAATGCTTGCTGCGTGGGGAGACGCAAGAAACAGGTAGGTATCAGCCACATCGGACGCCGCCATGAGCCCCGGAAGAGCCTGAGCCGCGATGATAGCATTCAGACTGTCTTCTTCGCTTTGTCCGCTCCGTTCCGACATCGTCGCCAGAGAGCGCATGGCGGCCTCCGTTCGTACCCAGCCCGGTGCTACGGCATTGACACGGATGCCCTGCGCCCCAAGCTCCATCGCCCAGGTTTTTGTCAGACCGATAATGGCGTGTTTGGAAGCGACATAGGCTCCAAAAAGCGGTTCCGCCACACGGCCCCAGATCGAGGCTGTATTGATGATGGTCCCTCCTGCCCGCATGAGAGGACGCACCAGACGCGTGACATGATAGGTGCCGACGACATTGGTGTGGATGATCCGCTCAAACATGGCGACGGTTTCGGCATCCTGACTCTCCAGCGGGGTCAATCGCTCAAGCCCGGCATTGTTGACCAGCACGTCGATCGGCCCGTGATCCCACAGACCTTCAGTGATGGCTGATGCATTGCCGATATCTGCTTTTACGGCCTTTGCATTGAGAGAAGCCGCAACATCAAAAATCGCATCGTCGTCAGCAAGGAGAGTCAGGGACGCCCCTGCGCGTGCGAAAGCCTGCGCCACGCCGAGGCCGATCCCCCGGCTTGCTCCTGTGATGAAAACAGACTTTTTCGAAAAATCCATTGTCATGCGGCAACCCCTTTCACCTGACGGCCTCGCAGAAGGTGCAGTATCTCGGTACGCAGATGGAAAAACTGCTCGCTGTCGCGCACGGTTTCATTTCTCTCCGTACCGATCAGGGAAGTTACGTCGATATCCGCAATGACATGCGCCGGACGTGGTCCGAACACGATGATCCGATCAGCAAGGAAAACGGCTTCCTCGACATCATGTGTCACGAAGATTGTCGTCTTCCCCGAGCTCTTCTGAATTTTTCGTAGTTCGAACTGAAGATCCTCACGCAGATTGGCGTCCAGCGCTCCGAAGGGTTCGTCCATCAGCAGCACATCAGGATCGGCGGCAAGCGTCCGGGCGATGGCGACACGCTGTCGCATACCGCCCGAGATGCGCGATGGAAAACTCTTCGCAAAATCACCCAGCCCGACCAGTTTGAGGAAATGCTCCGCACGTTCCTTTTTCTGACTGGTCGAGAGGTCCCTGCGAAAACGCATACCGAACTCGATATTCTTGCGCACTGTCAGCCACGGAAAGGAAGAATAGGACTGAAACACCATCCCCCGACGGATATCCGGCTCACCGACAGGCGTTCCCTGAAGCAGAATCTCTCCGGAAGTCGGCGTGTCGAGACCACCGATCATCCGCATGAGCGTGGTCTTGCCGCATCCGGATGGACCGAGAAAAACCGTGAAATGACCAGAAGGAATGGAAAGATTGAACGGTTCCTGCACGACCGGAACGTCTCCGAAGAATTTCGTGACATTCCGGAACTGGAGATAGGGCGAGATCTGTTCCATGTTCACTGATACCTGAAGAGCTTGCGGTGCAGCAGACGCAGGCATTGATCTGTCACGAGGCCAATCAGGCCGATCATAATGACACCTGCCATGACCTGATCGGTTTTCATGAAGCGCCGCGCTGTCCAGATGACGAAACCAAGACCGCTGTCGGAAGCAACGATTTCCGCGATGATCACATAGGTCCAGCACCAACCGAGACTTATGCGCATGCTGTCCATGAGTTGCGGCAACATGGCCGGAAGCGCCACAGGTAGAAGCGTCTCGCGTGGACGGGCACCCAGCGTGTAAGCCGTCTCGAAATATTCGTTGGGGATACGCTTCATGTCTGCAGCGATCATGAGAACGAGTTGGAAGAACGTCCCAAGCCACAGCAGAAAGATCTTGGTTGTCTCTCCCACCCCGAACCAGATGATCGCGAGTGGCACGAGCGCCGGCACCGGAAGATAACGGATAAAGTCGATCATCGGCTCCAGTGTCGCGCCGATGATGCGATATCCGCTCATCAGGATTCCCAGTGGCACAGCCAGCAAAGCCGAAAGAAGAAAAGCCAGCCACACACGTCTGACGGACACCACCGTATTGGGCAGCATCGCGCCATCCGTGCACATCCGGATAAAGGTCTGCGCGACCTTGAGAGGCGTGGGAAGGAAGACGGGCGCCACCACATGCAGCGACACCAGTAACTGCCAGCCTCCGAGAAAAGCCGCCGCTCCCATCACTGCAGCCAACAGTGTGGCGCTCTGTGGAATTGATGCCCGAAAACGAAACAGGCCGTCGGGACCTTTCCGGGAAGAAGAAGTCACTGCCGTCATGGAGAAGGAATCTCGGCAATCAGGCTGCTATCGATGGAATGCGCTGGATCGAGACGAACAGAGGCGGCTCCATTTTCGATGTTCAGCCCCATGAGAGTGACAAAAATCTCGCTAATCTTTCCCGGCTTTTCAGGCGTGCCCATATAGGCCTTTGACTGAGCCAGATCCGTGTATTCAAGACTTCCCACCACGCTTTTCTTGAAGTCATCCGGCGAAAGATCGAAGTGAGGCGCGGCGATCTTCGCGAAGTCTTCCGGATTGGATTTATAGTAGGTCACAGCCTTGTACAAAGCCGTCAGGAAACGCTTGTATTTGTCGGGATTGGCCTTCAGGTCGTCATTGCGGGCCACGAGAACATCCACGATGTAATCAGGATAATCAGCCGACGACACCAGTTCCTTTGGATGACGGTCTGCTGAAATGCCCAGTATCTGCTGCAGGAAAGGCTGATAGGTCACAACCGCCGCGATGCTCGGATCTGCAAATACCGCCACACTGTCGGAGGTCAGGATTTCCTTCACCTTGAGATCGGCCAGAGTCATGCCATGCTTGTGCAGTTCCATCTGCAAGAGAAGACGACCGGGAATATTGCTTTCCGAGGCAACAGTCTTGCCCTTGAGGTCACTGACGTCGTGGACGGAGCCGTCAACAATCACCCCATCCCCGCCAAGACTGCGATCGATGGAACCGATGACGATGCCCGGCGTGTTCTCGTCGCGTGGACGTCCCTGATATTCACTGAGGGTGCGCATCTCCATCTCGATGGAACCATGCGCCATGGCGGCCATGACATCGGAGCGTTCGTCGGAAAATTTCAGATCGACGGAAAGATGGGCGTCCTTGAAATATCCCAGATCCTGCGCGACCAGAACCGGAGCAAAGCCTGTCCAGACAGGCGCCATGATTCGAATTGTGTCGTCAGCATGCGCTGCTGTCGCACAGCCAAGACCGAGAACAGCTGCAAGCACTTTGAGTGACTTCATCACGCACCCCATCATATCGTTACCGAAATATGTTAGGGGTGTGATGGCTTTATGGGTATCAAAATGTTCAGAACATTATATCGATAAATCTGGATGTATTTACTTCAATACAGAGAAGCGTTCCGATTGGATGCCTGCCTGTCATCAACTGATGCACCCGATTGATTTTCACGCGTCTTTGGACCAACACCCGTAGCGCAATCGTCTCCTCACGCAATCAAGAGGAAAGTACACTTCAGTGTCTGCTATTTAACGTGAGAAAGCTCTGCGGCGTGGCATCCACTGCGCGGACACGATGAACTGCTCTCTTATACATTTCGTCTGAGAAAAAAAATCCCACCATAATTTTCCAGGTTGGGAATTTTCTTCCCACTACCGTTTCGGACTGCTAAAAGGCCCTTCGGTAGGGAGTAAGCAAGCCATGTCTCTGTCTGTCGAAGCCATCATTGAACGGATCGGCGGTCCTGAAAAGATCGCGGCGCTGACTGGCGTCGGCACTGAAGCCGTACGCAAATGGCGTCAGGCGCGTACGATTCCCCCGAAACACTGGCCTGTTGTGGCCCGGGCTGCTGGCATTTCGCTTGATGAGCTTCAGCCAGAATCCACTCCCTCTTTTCCCGAGTCCCCTAACCGGAAACCGAACATGTCCGAACAGCGTGCAAGCTCCGCCACTGATGTTCCGGAGGGAGCGACAGCCGCCCTCGTCCTCGCCGATGGCACGGTGTTCTGGGGAATCGGCTTTGGCGCCGCACCGACCGACGAAGCGATCGGTGAAATCTGCTTCTCCACCGGCATGACCGGTTATCAGGAAACCCTGACCGATCCTTCCTTCGCCGGACAGATCATCACCTTCACCTTCCCGCACATCGGCAATGTCGGCACGAACAGCGAGGACGACGAAGCCCTTCGCGTTGCCGCACGCGGTCTTGTCGTGAAGCAGGACCTGACGGAGCCGGCCAACTGGCGCTCAACGGAAAGCCTCGATGCCTGGCTGAAAGAGCGCAATGTCCCCGGTATCTGCGGTGTGGATACCCGCGCGCTGACCCTTCGCATCCGTGATGGCGGTCCGCAGACTGCCGTTCTTGTGCCTGTCAGCAACGGTCAGATCGACCTCGACGCCGCCAAGGCAAAAGCGGTCGCGTGGCCGGGTCTGGAAGGCATGGACCTTGCCAAGACCGTGACGTGCGACAAGCCCTACACATGGTCCGAAGGCGTGTGGAACTGGCCGTCCGGCACCAAACCGCTGCCCGCCAAGCGTCGTAAGGTCGTCGCAGTCGATTACGGCGCGAAGCGGAACATTCTCCGCTGCCTGACAACCGCAGGCTGTGATGTCACCGTTGTGCCAGCGACGACCTCCGCCGAAGAAATTCTGGCGCTCAAGCCGGAAGGCGTATTCCTCTCCAATGGCCCCGGTGATCCGGCAGCCACGGCTCCCTACGCCGTTCCCGCTATTCGTGGCGTTCTGGATGCGGGCATTCCCGTGTTCGGCATCTGCCTTGGCCACCAGCTTCTCGCTCAGGCGCTTGGGGCCAAGACCTATAAGCTGGCGCAGGGCCATCGTGGCGCGAACCAGCCCGTGAAGGATATTGAGACCGGCAAGGTCGAGATCACTAGCCAGAACCATGGTTTCGCCGTCGATGAGAAATCGCTGCCGAACGATGTGAAGGTCACGCATATCAGCCTCTTCGACAAGTCTAACGAAGGCATCGCCTCGACCACGCTTCCTGCCTTCTCGGTGCAGTATCACCCGGAAGCCAGCCCCGGTCCGTCCGACAGCTTCTATCTGTTTGAACGGTTCGTGGCGCTGATTGATAAACACGGAAAGGCCGCCTGAGCCTTCCCGCATGGATCCTGTTCGTAACCCCTACGTTCCCGGAGCAGGCGCGTCCCCTCCCGAGCTTGCCGGGCGGGAAGACCTGTTCACACAGGCCGGAATCGTGTTGCAGCGTGCGCTTGCCGGTAAAAGTGCGCGGAGCTTCATCGCGACCGGCCTGCGGGGCGTGGGCAAGACGGTTGTTCTGGCGCGCGTCGAACAGCTCGCGAAAAGCGCCGGGTATCTGACCTGTTTTGTCGAAGCAGAGGAAGAAAAACCGCTTGGCGTAACGCTGGCTCCTCACCTGCGCCGGATGATGCTGGAACTCGATCGTCTGGGTGCCGTCACAGAACAGGTCAAACGTGGCCTGCGTGTTCTGAAAAGTTTCGCCAGTGGCCTGCGTATCCAGTCCGTGCTTGGTTTCAGCATTACACTGGATGTAGAGCCTGAGCACGGAACGGCCGATACGGGTGATCTGACAATCGATCTGCCCGACATGCTTTCCGCCCTCGGTCAGGCGGCGCAGTCCCGCCATACCGGCGTGGCGCTGTTCATCGACGAGATACAGAACCTGTCCGAGGCCGATCTGTCGGCGCTCATCATGGCGATGCATCGTGTCATGCGTGAAGGTCTGCCGATCGTACTGGTTGGAGCGGGCCTGCCGCATCTGGTCTCATTGATCGGACAGGCCAAATCCTATGCCGAGCGCCTGTTCGAGTTTCCGGTTCTCGGACCGCTGTCACCGACCGAATGTGCAGATGCGCTCCGTACGCCAGCGGCACGGGAAAACGTGGACTTCACACCGGAAGCCGTCGCGGAAGTCGTGCGCATTACTCGTGGTTATCCCTACTTTCTTCAGGAATGGGCTTACCATGCGTGGAACGTGGCGCATGGCGATCACATCCTCAAAGGCGATATCGATGTGGCGACCGAAGTGTCGCTCACCTCGCTGGATGGGGGCTTCTTCCGGATGCGTTATGCGCGTCTGACACCCCGTGAACGGGAATATTGTCAGGCTATGGCGGAGTTGGGCGAAGGCTCGCACCGCTCCGGCGAAATCGCCGAACATATGGGCTCGCGCACGCAGGCCGTAGCCCCTGTGCGCGCAACGCTGATCCGCAAGGGCATGGTCTACAGTCCGGCTCATGGCGAGACGGCGTTCACCGTTCCCCTGTTTGAAAACTATCTTCACCGTATTCGGACCATGGGCACCGACCCGGCCGACTCAGACGACTGACCAAAAGGACTGATCATGCCCAAACGGACAGATATCCGCTCTATCCTGATCATCGGCGCTGGTCCGATTGTTATCGGTCAGGCCTGTGAGTTCGACTATTCGGGCGCGCAGGCGTGCAAAGCGCTACGCGAGGAAGGCTACCGCGTCATCCTGCTGAACTCGAACCCGGCGACGATCATGACCGATCCGGGTCTGGCGGATGCGACCTATATCGAGCCGATCACGCCGGAGTTCGTGGAGCGGATCATCCTCAAGGAAAAGCCGGACGCAATCCTGCCGACGATGGGCGGCCAGACTGCGCTGAACGCGGCGATGGCGCTGGATGCTTCCGGCTTTCTCGTGAAGCACAATGTGGAACTGATCGGCGCGAAGGCCGATGTGATCGACCGCGCCGAAGACCGGCAGAAGTTCCGTGAGGCGATGGACGCCATCGGCATCGAAAGCCCGAAGAGCTTCATCGCGCATACGCTGGAAGAAGCCCGTGACGCGCTGAAGAATGTCGGGCTTCCGGCCATCATCCGCCCGTCCTTCACCATGGGCGGCGCAGGTGGCGGCATTGCCTACAACAAGGAAGAGTTCGACCAGATCGTCACGGGTGGCCTCGACGCCTCTCCAACAACGGAAGTGCTGGTTGAGGAGTCCGTGCTCGGCTGGAAAGAGTTCGAGATGGAAGTTGTCCGCGACAAGGCGGACAACTGCATCATCGTCTGCTCAATCGAGAACATCGACCCGATGGGTGTGCATACGGGTGACTCAATCACCGTCGCTCCGGCCCTGACGCTGACCGACAAGGAATATCAGCGGATGCGCGACGCCTCGATTGCCTGTCTGCGGGCAATCGGCGTCGAGACGGGCGGCTCGAACGTGCAGTTCGGTGTGAACCCGAAGGATGGCCGCATGGTGGTCATCGAAATGAACCCGCGTGTGTCGCGCTCCTCGGCGCTGGCCTCCAAGGCGACAGGCTTCCCGATCGCCAAGATCGCCGCGAAGCTGGCAGTTGGCTACACGCTGGACGAGCTGACCAACGACATCACGGGTTCGACCCCGGCCTCCTTCGAGCCGACCATCGACTATGTCGTTGTGAAGATCCCCCGGTTCACGTTCGAGAAATTCCCCGGCACCCCTGCCCTGCTCTCCACCTCCATGAAGTCGGTTGGCGAGGCGATGGCCATCGGTCGTTCCTTCCCGGAAGCACTCCAGAAGGGTCTGCGCTCCATGGAGACCGGCCTCGTCGGTCTCGATCCGGTCGAGGCTCCCGGCGACGGTGGTGTGGATGCGTTCCGCGCCGAGCTGTCTCAGCCACGCCCCGAGCGTATCCTGATGGCGGCGCAGGCGCTCCGTGCAGGATTCTCGGTGGATGAGATTGCAGCGGCGTGCAAGTTCGAGCCGTGGTTCCTGCGTGAGCTTGAGAAAATCGTTCAGGCGGAAAAAGAAGTGCTCGACAAGGGGCTGCCGGAAGATGCGCAGGGTCTGCGTCGTCTGAAGGCCATGGGCTTCTCGGACGTGCAGCTTGCCCGTCTGTCCGGCACGCAGGCAAAGGAAGTGACCGCCCTGCGTGAGAAGGCTGGCGTGAAGCCTGTCTACAAGCGCATCGATACCTGCGCTGGCGAGTTCGCTTCCGCCACGCCCTATATGTATTCGACGTATGAAAACCGCTTCGGCCAGCCGGTCTGCGAGTCCGATCCGACATCACGCAAGAAGGTGGTGATCCTCGGCGGCGGTCCGAACCGGATCGGTCAGGGCATCGAATTCGATTATTGCTGCGTCCATGCCGCCTACGCCCTGCGTGAAGCCGGTCTTGAGACGATCATGGTCAACTGCAACCCGGAGACGGTTTCCACCGACTATGACACCTCCGACCGCCTGTATTTCGAGCCGCTGACCGGTGAGGACGTCGTCGCCCTGATCCGTCGTGAGCAGGAGACGGGCGAGGTTCTGGGTTGCATCGTGCAGTATGGCGGTCAGACGCCACTGAAGCTATCACGCGCTCTGGAAGAAGCGGGCATTCCGCTGCTCGGCACGCCTGCTGATGCGATTGACCGCGCCGAGGATCGCGAGCGCTTTCAGGCGCTACTCCGCAAGCTCGGCCTGCGTCAGCCCGCCAACGGCATCGCCCGCTCCCCTGCCGAGGCTGAGGATATCGCCGAGCAGATCGGTTATCCGGTCGTTGTGCGTCCGTCCTACGTTCTCGGCGGTCGCGCGATGGAGATCGTTTATGACCGCGCCAGCCTCCAGCGTTACATGAAGGTGGCGTTGCAGCTGGCCGGTGCGGAAGTGGCGAACGGTCCGGTTCTGATCGACCACTATCTGAACGACGCCATTGAAGCTGACGTGGACTGCATTGCCGACGGCAACGAAGTCTATGTCGCAGGCGTCATGGAGCACATCGAGGAAGCCGGCATCCATTCGGGTGACAGCGCCTGCGCTCTGCCACCCTACACGCTCTCCCCGGCCATCGTGACGGAGTTGAAAGCGCAGACCGAGGCGATGGCCCGTGAACTGGGCATCGTCGGTCTGATGAACGTGCAGTATGCGATCAAGGGGCAGGACATTTTTGTTCTGGAAGTGAACCCCCGTGCGTCTCGCACCGTGCCGTTCGTGGCGAAGGCGACTGGCGTTCCGGTGGCGAAGATCGGTGCCCGCGTGATGGCTGGTGCCAAGCTGTCCGAGTTCACGCTAGATGACCGGGCCGTGGTTCCGCATGTCGCCGTGAAGGAAGCCGTCTTTCCGTTCCATCGCTTCCAGGACGTGGACACGATCCTTGGCCCTGAAATGCGCTCCACCGGTGAAGTCATGGGTCTCGACACGTCGTTCGAGCGAGCTTTCGCCAAGTCGCAGCTGGCCGCTGGCGTGAAGCTGCCGATGTCCGGCGCAATATTCCTGTCGGTGCGTGACGGTGACAAGGCGCATTTGCCGCGTCTGGGACGGATGCTGGCCGACATGGGTTTCACCATTCTGGCGACACGCGGCACGGCGAAGTGCCTGAGTGATGCGGGAATTGAAGTGAAGATCGTCAACAAGGTGCTGGAAGGTCGTCCGCATTGCGTGGACGCCATCCGCTCCGGCGAAGTCCAGATGGTCATCAATACGGTGCAGGGCGGTCAGTCCGTGAAGGACAGCTATGACATCCGTCGCTCGGCCCTGACGATGGGCGTGCCGAACTTCACCACAATGGCCGGAGCGCGTGCTGCAATCCATGCGATTGCAGCGATGCGCGAGGGTCCGCTTGAAGTTGCGCCGCTTCAGTCCTACTTTAATGGATCGTTCTAAGGAGGGGTGGGCGTTTCTGGAAACGTCCCTCATCCGCCTCCGGTATGTTTACCGTTCTGAAACGGTCTGATGTAAGGCTCACGTCTTTCAGAAGATCGTGAGGGAATATCCCTCTTCACCCTGGGCTGGACTGGCGTTCATGCTGGTCTGGTCTTCTTTTTGTGTTCCGCTTTCCGAGGATTGGCACCTTGCAGAAAACCCCGATGACCGCGTCCGGCCTGCAGCGACTTGAGGACGAACTCCGTCATCTCAAGTCTGAGGAACGTCCCGCCGTTATTCGTGCAATCGCTGAAGCACGTGAGCATGGTGATCTCTCGGAAAACGCGGAATACCATGCCGCCCGCGAGCGCCAGTCCTTTATTGAAGGGCGCGTGCTGGAGCTTGAAGAGATCGTCTCGACAGCCGAGGTGATCGATCCTTCCAAGCTGTCCGGCGATCAGGTCAAGTTCGGCGCCCGCGTCACCCTGATTGACGAGGAAACCGAGAAGGAAGTGCGCTACCAGATCGTCGGTGTGTATGAGGCCGACATCAAGCAGGGCCTTCTCTCCATCTCCTCCCCGCTGGCAAAGTCCCTCATCGGCAAATCGCTGGGCGATACGGTTTCCGTGCCTGCACCGGGCGGTGACCGGAGCTATGAAATCACCTCCGTCGTTTACGCCTGAAGAAAGCTGCCCGCGTGATCACGTTCGAAGACATCACGGCCGCCGCCCGGCGGATCGAAGGGCGCGTGCTGCGCACGCCGACCCTGCCGTCCCACTCGCTGTCCAAGTCGGTGGGCGCAGAGATCACGCTGAAGCTTGAAAATCTTCAGGCCGTCGGATCGTTCAAGGAACGTGGTGCTGCGAACAAGCTGGCGCTGCTGACACCGGAAGAACGCGCTCGCGGTGTGATCGCCGTCTCGGCAGGCAATCACGCACAGGGCGTGGCGCGTCACGCGAGCCTGCTGGGCATTGACGCAGTGATCGTCATGCCGCGCTTCACGCCTGCGTCCAAGGTGACACGGACCGAAGGCTGGGGCGCACGCGTTGTGCTTGAGGGCAACAACTTCGCTGAAGCCTCCCTGTTCGCCAAGGATCTGCAGGAGCGCGAAGGGCGGGTTTTTATCCATCCCTACGACGATGACGCCGTCATGGCCGGTCAGGGCACCTGTGCGCTGGAACTTCTGGAAGATGCAGGACCGCTGGATGCGCTTGTTGTGCCGATTGGCGGCGGCGGTCTCCTGTCTGGCATGGCCGTTGCGGCCAAGGCCATGCGTCCCGAGATCGAACTGATCGGCGTGCAGGTGGAAAGCTATTCCTCCCTGTCTGCTTTTCCCGGAGCCGAGGTGACACCCTGTGGTGGCGCGACCATCGCCGAGGGTATTGCGGTCATGAAGATTGGTCGCCGGACGCATGAAGTGATCCAGCAGCTTGTCTCGAAGGTTGTGGTCGTGTCCGAGCGTGACGTGGAAAACGCGATCACCCTCATGGCTGAGGGTGCCAAGCAGGTCACTGAAGGCGCTGGCGCGACAGGGCTGGCTGCCGTCATGAGCCACCCTGCCCTTTTCGCGGGCAAGCGTCTTGCGCTCCCTGTGAGCGGCGGCAATATCGACACACGTATTCTCGCCAACACGTTGCTGCGCGCCATGCTGCGTGACGGGCGTCTGCTGCGCCTGATCATGGAAATCCCGGATCGTCCCGGTGTGCTGGCAGATATTTCAAAAACGATCGGCGAGGCAGGCGGCAACATTATCGAAGTGTCGCATCAGCGTCTGTTCGCTGCGCCCTCGGTGCAGGCAGCAGAACTTGAGGTGATGATTGAGGCGCGAGATCCTCAGCATGCCGAGCAGATCACTGAGGCGCTGCGGGAGCATTACGTCGTGCGGCGGGTGTGATGCACCATCGCATCTGGAGGAAAGCTGAAAATGAAGTGTATAGAAATCTTCACTTCCTCCAATCTCGAAAAAGAATTTAAAAAACAATATCGATATGCGGTGTATGTTCTTCAGTCTCTTACCGATCCTGATGTTATTCGATACGGTTCTGCCGGAAGTCGACTGGGTCAGTCCGGCTCTTTAAAAAGTCGTCTTTCCAAACATCTCAATAAAAAATTCGCCCGCGTTCCAGACTCACAAAAAGCATCAGAGCGCTACGGTCCTTATAAAGTCTTATGGATCTGCGCGACTATAGACGCCTCTCCCAATTCACCGGGTTTATCTGCAGCCGCAGATCTGATGGAAAGAGTTATTCAGATATCGCTTACCAAATACAAACGGGGCTCACTCCCATGCAACAAAAGCGCGAGCTGTCTACTTGTTGGGGAAAGTAATCTTGAGTTGATACTAAAAGATCTAAATGATCTTTCCAGACAGTTAGATACTGTTGTCGATACAGTACAAATGCTGTTTTCGAATGATTTGTTAAAAACCTGATGCCAAATAAATATCGGAAGAAGCACTCACTTCTCCCGATATCCGAACCAGTCTTCAGAGAGACGTAATCTCTCCTCCATCGGCGCCATCGAAGTCGGTGCCCCACATCTGCTCCAGACCGTAAAGCGCACGCGCTTCCGCCTTGAACAGGTGGATTACGATATCGCCTGCGTCGATCAGCACCCAATCGGAACCGTTCGCGCCTTCAACAAGAATACGCTTCAGACCGACATCTTTAAGCTTACGCTCTATATGCTGGGCCATTGCGGCAATCTGGCGATCCGCCACACCCGTCGCGATGACCATACGGTCCGCGAAGGAAGCACGTCCGGTCAGATCAATGACGACAATGTCCTCGCCCTTATCATCGTCGATGCTTTCCGTGATGATACCGAGATACTTCTCGAGCTCATCAGCCGGAGCGTGAGGGCGCTTCTTGCCTTCTTTGACAGGTCCTGCTGCCGCAGCTTTCTTGCGCGGCGTACCCGGAGCCTTTGCCACAGCGGCAAGACTCGGATTGACCGCCTTGGGCGTTCTGGATTTTGCCGGCGTTTTTGACGCGCCAGCTTTTGCTGCGACCGGGCGACGATCCGTCGTTTCCGTATCGGTTGGGGGCTTTCTGGCTATGACCGTGTCTCCTGCCGGGTGGCTGCCCGATCTGTCCGGAATAAGGATTCTGTGTGTCCCGCACGTCGCAGGGCTGTTGCCGATATACCGTTTTGCGGGCCAGGAAGAAAAGCCCAGACTGGGGGCGTTTTATCGGGAAGCTGTCGAATTTTCCCAACCGGCAGGCGGCAGCGGCTCAGACGCCCGGCAATCTTGCCATGCAGGGCCGCTGCATTGCTCCCCGGACGCGGCATGACAGCCAATGGAACCTGCCTGAGAAACGCCTGCCAGCGGTGCCAGCGGGGCAGTTCCGCAAAAACATCCGTGCCCATCAGCCAGACAAAGCGGGCGCGGGGGAAACGACGTTTGAGCGCACGAATGGTGTCGAAGGCGTAACGCGTGCCGAGAGAAGCTTCAATATCGGTGGGGATAAGCCGACGGTCGGTTGCCAGCCGCTCGACCGATGCCAGACGTGCGGCAAGCGACGCCATACCCTTGCTGGGTTTGAGTGGATTGCCCGGCGAGACCATCAGCCAGACCTGATCGAGACGAAGCTGGCGCAGGGCCCTGAGAGCGATCTGGACGTGTCCCTCATGCGCCGGATTAAACGATCCACCGAGGAGACCGATCCGGGAGGCGCGACGGTCACCCCGGATCGGGATCGTATCGTGATGAGAAACCACGATACGTTTATGGACGCGTCTGGCCTGTGCCGAGGACTTCATAACGGAAGGTCGTAAGCTGCTCGAGTCCGACCGGACCCCGCGCATGGATACGGCCGGTGGCGATGCCGATTTCCGCACCGAATCCGAACTCGCCGCCATCACAGAACTGGGTGGACGCGTTCCACATCACGACAGCGCTGTCCGTTCCGTTCAGGAAGCGCGTGGCGACGGCTTCGTCTGACGTGATGATCGCCTCGGTATGGCCGCTGCCATAACGGGCGATGTGGGCAAGCGCAGCTTCCACGCCATCCACAATGGCGATCGACAGGACGGGAGCCAGCCACTCGGTCGCGAAGTCCTCATCAGCAGCGGGCTCAAGACCGGGAACGATGTGACGGGCGCGCTCGTCGGCACGGAAATCACAGCCGAGTTCCCGCAGATCACTGACAATCTCAGGCAACAGTTCAGGTGCAATGGCATTGTCAATCAGCAGGGTTTCGGTCGCGCCACAAATACCCGGACGACGCATCTTGGCATTGGCGAGAACACGACGCGCCATCTGCGGCTCGGCGGCGGCATGGATGTAGGTGTGACACAGGCCCTCGGCATGGGCGAGAACGGGAATACGCGCCTCGTTCTGCACGCGCTCGACGAGAGATTTGCCGCCACGGGGAATAATGAGGTCGATCAGGCCAGACGCGGCGAGCATGTCGGCGACGTGCTTGCGGTCAGCGCTGGGCGCGACCTGAACGGCGTCCACAGGCAGACCTGCGGCCTCGAGACCGGCAGCCATGGCTTTGTGAATGGCCTGCGCGGAATGGAAGCTTTCTGAACCGCCACGCAGGATGACAGCGTTTCCGGACTTGATGCACAGGCCCGCAGCATCCGCACCGACATTCGGGCGGCTTTCATAGATCACGCCAAGGACGCCAATAGGAGTGGCGACGCGACGGATTTTCAGCCCATTGGGACGGGTCCACTCGCTGAGGATACGTCCGACAGGATCGGACAGGTCGGCCATATCTTCCAGCCCTTTGGCCATCCCCTCGACGCGCTCGGCAGTCAGAGTGAGACGATCACGAAAAGCCTCGCTGCCGGTGTAGGCGGCAAGGTCTTTTGCGTTGGCCTCCAGAATGGCGTCTCTCTGCTCACGCAGGGCATTGGCAGCGGCCCAGAGGGCCTTGTCACGAATGGCGGTTGGAGACTGGGCCAGCGTCCGCGCTGCGATCCGTGCGGCCCGGGCCATGCCCGCGATCGCATTGGAGTCTGTCGCTTCCGCCTTCATGCTGGCGCTCATTTATGGTCCCCTACCCTCTTCTTCTATGATGTTGATGTATCAGACGTTGAAACGGAACAGCAGTACATCGCCGTCCTGCACAATATAGTCACGGCCTTCGATGCGCATCTTGCCCGCTTCTTTCGCGCCTGCCTCACCGTTGTACTTCACATAGTCGTCATAAGCGACTGTTTCACAGGCGATGAAGCCGCGCTCGAAGTCGTTATGAATAACAGCGGCTGCCTGAGGCGCCTTGGTGCCAGCTGTGATGGTCCAGGCGCGGGTCTCTTTCGGACCGACGGTGAAGTAGGTCTTCAGGCCAAGCAGCTTGTAACCCGCAGCGATGACGCGATCGAGACCACTGTCCGCAAGGCCAAGCCCCTCAAGAAATTCCTTCTGGTCTTCCTGCGGAAGCTGGCTGACCTCGGCCTCAATCGCGGCGGACACGATGACGCAGGCTGCGCCTTCCGCTTTCGCACGCTCTTCGACGGCTTTGGAGAATGCATTCCCGGTCGACGCGGAGCCTTCCTCGACATTGCAGACATAGAGCACGGGCTTGGTCGTCATGAGTTGGAGGCGCTCGGCGATCAGTTCCTTGCCTTCCGGGATAGCCGTGCGGGCTGGCTTGCCTTCACGTAGCGCCGCGATCAGAGGCTCCATCACTTCGATCTGTGCCTGCGCATCACGATCGTTCGATTTGGCCTTCTTCTGCAAAGGCACAATGCGCTTTTCGAGGGAGTCGAGATCGGCCAGCATCAGCTCGGTCTCAATGATCTCGGCGTCACGAACCGGATCAACGCCACCTTCGACATGGGTGATGTCGTCGTCTTCGAAGCAGCGCAGAACGTGAATAATGGCGTCTACTTCGCGAATATTGGCGAGGAACTGGTTACCCAGACCTTCACCGCGAGACGCACCACGCACGAGGCCAGCGATGTCCACGAATTCAAGGCTCGTGGGCAGAATCTTCTGTGACTTGCCGATACGCGCCAGTTCCGCGAGACGCGGATCAGGCACAGCAACACGACCGACATTCGGCTCAATGGTGCAGAACGGATAGTTCGCCGCCTGCGCCGAGGCCGTGGCCGTCAGGGCGTTGAACAGGGTTGATTTACCGACATTGGGCAGTCCGACGATGCCGCAGTTGAAGCCCATCAGTCTTTCACTCCTGTTTCTCCTGCCTTCGGGCCGGGAATTATTGGTTTGGGGCTGTTTGCCGTGAGAAGCGCAATGCGTGTCATGCAGTCTTCGCGCTGACCGGCAGCCAGCAATGGGGCAGTATCGGCCACGGCGTCGAGCAGATCTTCGAGCCAGGGCTGGTCGGCCTTGGCGAAGTCTCCGAGAACCCAACCGTGGACGCGTTCTTTCGAACCGGGATGACCGATACCGAGGCGCACGCGCCAGTAATCCTGTGTGCCAAGCTGTCTGTCGGTCGAGCGCAGGCCGTTATGACCGGCAGCGCCTCCTCCTTTCTTGATACGCACCTTGCCGGGCGCAAGATCAAGCTCGTCATGGAAGACGGTAATGGCATCAGGGGGAATTTTGTAGAACGTCGCGGCTTCGCGGATGCTGTCACCGGATGCGTTCATGTAGGTCATCGGCTTGAGGAGCAGCACTTTACTTGTGCCGATCCGTCCTTCCGCGATCTCGCCGCGGAAGCGCTTGCGCCACGGTGAAAAACCGTGACGCTTCGCGATAGAGTCGACCGCCATGAAGCCGATATTGTGGCGGTTATGGCTCATGGAAGTCTCGGGGTTACCGAGCCCCGCCCAGAGCTGGATCGCCGGTTGCATGGCGGTCTGTCCCGAGGCCGGAAGCTATGCTCCCGACCCGACGGGCCTCCTTACTTCTTTTCTTCTGCGGAAGATTCTGCCTCAGCGGAAGCTGCTTCTGCTTCGTCCTGCTCAACATCAACGGACGGAGCCGCAATCGTTGCAACGACGAAGTTCGGAATCTGCAGAACCGGCGTCACGCCTTCGGTGCCCTTCAGATCATCCCAACGCACGTTGTCGTTGATGTCCAGAGCGGAAACATCCACCGTGAAAAACTCGGGGATATTGCTCGGGTCAGCCGTCACTTCGATCGTGTGGCGAACAACATTGAGCACACCGCCGCGGGAAATGCCGGGGGAGTTATCTTCACCCTCGATCTTCACAACAATCTCGACATGGACCTTCTGGCCCGGAGCAAGACGCTGGAAATCAACGTGAATCGGGGCATCAGAGACCGGATGGAACTGGATGTCGCGCATCAGGGCGCGCTCGCTCAGATCGCCAGCCTTGATTTCATAGACATGCGAACGCCAGCCCGGCTTGTGCAGCTCACGCATGATGACACGCGGATCAAGCGCAATGAGGGAGGCTTCGGCTTTTGCACCGTACACGACAGCCGGGACCAGCCCTGCACGTCGGGTTGCGCGCGCTGCCCCCTTACCTGCTTTCGCGCGCGTGGATGCTTCGAGAGGAATCAGTTTCGTCGCCACTGTGTTAACTCCTGAGTATGCGAACGGACGCCGGCCTCCAGGGGTGCCGACGCGAGGCGCGCTCTTTAGCGGAAAAGCAGTAACGACGCAACAGGAATGCCGGGACGATCGATGCGCCCCGGCTCTTCTTCATCCCGCTCTGTCTCTCAATACCCCTGCTGAGGAGCGTAACCGGCAGGATAACCGCCATAGGTGCGGGGATATGCTCCCTGCTGGGGGGCAGCCTGATAACCGCCCTGCTGATAGCGCTGCTGCTGAGGGTATTGTTGTTGAGGATATTGCTGCTGGGGATAAGCGGCCTGAGGCTGCTGGTATCCCTGCGTATAACCGCCACCGGGACGATTGGGCGTGGTCAGTGCGCCGGCCCCCGCACCGAGCAGACCACCGGCAAGAGCACCAATGGCCGCGCCGCGACCGCCGCCGGCTAGCGCCCCGATAGCGGCGCCGGAGCCTCCTCCAATCAGCGCGCCATTTCCGGCTCTTTGTCCGGGGCTATAGGGGTCACCGCAAGCGGAGAGAAAAAGAGGCAGAGCCAACACCGCAATGCCGCACGCTTTCTGTCTATTCACCGTCATCGCCATCCATTCATTCTATAGGCCTGTGAGCTGCGGACGATAGAACCGCCAGGCCCATACCTTGTCATTGACGCACACCGCCTGCCCTGAAAATCAGCAGGGATCAACGCCTGTTACCAGCCTGCGGAGGATTGGGGGTTGTCGCAGCGCCGACTGCCGCCCCTGTTCCACCGCCTGCCAGCGCCCCAATGAGCGCGCCTCTTCCGCCACCGGCAAGAGCGCCGATCGCCGCACCACCGCCAGCGCCAATCAGGGCTCCGCTGCCGGCACGGGCACCGGAGTCATAGGGACTGCCGCACCCGGCCAGAAGGGATACGGACATCAATCCGGTAGCGGCCAGAAGGCGCATGCCTGTTCGACCGGGTCCCGTTTTTTTAATGGCACTCTCTGTCATGTCACTAGCCTCTGATCCTCATGGCTCACCACATTCACAGTCTCCCCAGAGACTCGTCAGGTGCAGGACAGGCAAAAACGACAAGGCGCTTCCGGAAGTTCCACAACGGCCTGACGGGAAGCAGGAAATCCGAAACATCGTTCAGATCCGGATTTTCTGCTTCACCACACTCTGAAAAAGATTTGTGGCCAAATCAGGAACGCTATGTCTCTCCCATAGTTTCTGCGTATCAGCCCTTGCGGTGTCATCACAGCCTCGCTAAGCGTCGCAACCGACCTGCATGCGCGACCGACACATGCTTCCCGCGTTCATCGCACCTGGAAAACTGGCGTCCCTCACGTCATGCGGGTTTTATTATGCCGCACGACCTCAGTGCGCGCATGACTGCTGGCCAGGAGTTTTGGATGTTCGCTCGCCTGCTGGGTCTCATGTCGGCCGACATGGCAATCGACCTCGGCACTGCCAATACGCTGGTGTATGTCAAAGGCCGCGGTATCGTTCTGAACGAACCGTCCGTTGTGGCCATTGCCGACTCACGTGGCAAAAAACAGGTTCTCGCCGTCGGTGAGGAAGCCAAGCAGATGGTCGGACGCACGCCCGGCAACATCATGGCGATCCGCCCGATGCGTGATGGCGTGATCGCTGACTTCGAAGTCGCGGAAGAGATGATCAAGCACTTCATCCGCCGCGTGCATAATCGCAGCATTTTCGCCAGCCCGCAGGTCATCGTGTGCGTCCCTTCCGGCTCCACGGCTGTCGAGCGCCGCGCCATTCAGGAAAGCGCAGAGAGTGCTGGAGCCCGTCGCGTGTTCCTGATTGAGGAGCCCATGGCAGCAGCCATCGGCGCAGGCCTTCCGGTGACGGAGCCGTCCGGCAGCATGATCGTCGATATTGGTGGCGGCACCACGGAAGTGGCCGTCATCTCTCTTGGTGGAATCGTCTATGCCCGCTCGGTGCGCGTGGGCGGCGACAAGATGGATGAAGCCATCATTTCCTACATCCGCCGGATGCATAATCTTCTGATCGGCGAGAGCTCTGCCGAGCGGATCAAGATGTCCATCGGTTCGGCCATGATGCCGGATGACCCGAACGATCCCGGTCCGCTCCAGAATGTCAAGGGGCGCGATCTCATCACCGGCGCACCGCGTGAAGTCATCGTCTCGCAGGCGCAGATTGCGGATAGTCTTGCCGAACCGATCACCCAGATCATCGAAGCGGTGAAGCTGACGCTGGAAAACACACCACCGGAACTGGCTGCCGATATCGTGGATAAGGGCATTGTTCTGACGGGTGGTGGCGCCCTGCTCTATCGCCTCGATGAAGTGCTGAGGCTGGCGACGGGACTACCGGTTACGGTCGGAGAGGATCCACTATCCTGTGTTGCACTGGGGACAGGCCGTGCGCTTGAGGAAATGAAGCGGCTGCGCAATGTCCTTACGACAATGTATTAACGAAAAATAACCATGCACTCTCTACAGCTTTTTGCCATTATATCAGCAGAGAGCTGAAGGCTTATGGTTCGAAGAGCGTAGATTGGGGATACAGCCCCCAAAACATGGGGGTTCCTTGGCGAGCAGCTGCGAGGAAAAATCAGGACGGATTTCCGGGAAAGCGCTGTCTGACAGGACAGCCGCCCCGGCTTTGCCTTTCTGCCAGTCAACGCTGCCGGAAAGACCCACGGCATGATCCCTGTCTCGATCCAGATTCGTCAGGCGCTGGACCGGCTCTGGCTGCCCGCCATGCTTCTGCTGTCCATCGCGATCATGCTCTTGGGATGGGCCAACCAGCGAGTCACGGTAGCGGCACGCATGGCGACGGCCGATGTCCTCTCGCCGCTCTGGTCGCTCGTGGCCCTACCCAGTCATGAAATTTCGGAAGCCGTTTCCGAACTGCACAGCATCGGGCACCTCGCACATGAAAACGCCCAGCTCCGCTCCGAGAACGAAAACCTGCGCGGGTGGTATGATGTCGCCGTTTCCCTGACGCAGGAAAACGCCACGCTCAAAGATAATCTCCACTGGATGCCCGATCCGCTGCCGTCCTTCGTGACGGGGCGTGTGGTCGGCGATGTCGGTGGGCTCTACTCTCATGCCGTGCTCATCAATGCCGGACCCGCCAATGGTGTCCGGGTCGGTGACGTAGCGCTGGCCGCTGACGGCTTTGCCGGACGCGTGACGGAAACAGGCGAGCATTCCGCCCGTATCCTTCTGATCAATGACGTCGCCAGCCGTATCCCTGTCCTGCTGGAATCTAGCCACGGTACGGCCATCATGGCGGGTGACAATTCATCGACTCCAAGACTGATCTTTTATGCTCAGGACAATCACCCGGTTGAGGGAGAGCGTGTCGTCACATCCGGACAGGCGGATCTTCTCCCGACGGGTATTCCGGTCGGCACGGTTCATTATATTCATGCCGGAACGCCTGTTATGGTTCCCTATGCCCGCCTGAATCATCTGAGCATTTTGCGGGTCTTCAATTTCGAAACCGGGACAATCGAGTCACCGGATGCGCCGGGGCGTGTGCCTGTGACCTCCAGCCGCAGTTTCCGCAGCGACGGCAAGAAGGACAATCTGCTCGACGGCATGACCCTTGGCGGCGTGGTCGAAAGCGCGACCGGTCATTCACCCGCGGGCTATCAGCCGCAACGTCAGGATACTCAGGGCAGCGAAAAACCGGATTCATTCCGCACGAACGAGGAGCATCCGCAGAACCAGAATGAGGATGACAACACGCAGGGTGATCATCAGCCGTTACAGAAATCCGGCTCCATCATGCCTCACTCGTCTTTCAGTTTCCCTCCGGCAGGATGCGGATGAGAGAGCACGTCATGTCTTCCGATCCTCACTCTCATCCGCAGTCTCACTGGCACCCTGATGTCCGGTCCGCGCCTGCTCTTGCGCAGCGTCTTGACCGGCTGGCCATGCGCCTGCTTCCCGGTGGCCTCACAGCCCTTGCCGCCGTTCTGCTGGCTGCCCCGACCGGCATCCCAGGTGCCATCGCGCTGATTCCGGGATTGGCGATGGCCTCGGTGTTTTTCTGGTCCGTCTGGCGACCGGCTTCGATGTCCGTGCCGGTGGTGTTCTGTCTGGGCCTTCTGCTTGACCTGATCGGTTTCGCGCCACTCGGGGTCACTGCCTTCGCATTTCTGCTGCTGCATGGAACAGCCGTTCACATGCGCTTTGGGCTCATGCGCCTGAATTTTGTCACGCTGTGGCTGGCTTTCACACTTCTGGAAAGCTGCGTATGCTGGTTGTCGTGGTTTCTGGTTTCTTCACTCTCATTCAGAATAATGCCGACAGCCCCGGTCATGTTCGAATGTATGCTCACTGCGGGTGTTTATCCTCCCTTCGCCGCCCTCGGAAACTGGGCGCATCGAAGATTTTCCAATCCGGAGCCGCAACTGTGATGGCATCTGAAATCACAACAGGCATGCCAGTCGGCCGACAGTCTGTCGCCGGAGCATCCGTCTGATGAAATTCCGTGGACGGAAAAAAAGGGAAAAGCTGAACAGGCTGTTACCTGTCCGTGACCAGAAAGATCCCGGCAAGGGTGTCTTCACCCGACGCGCTCTTCTGATCATGGCCGTGCAGACGGCGGCGCTTGGGGAACTAGGCCGTCGTCTTTACGACCTGCAGGTCAATAATGGTGACCATTTCGCCAAACTGGCCGACAAGAACCGGACCAGCAAACGCCTGCTGGCCCCGCCACGCGGACTGATTTCCGATCGTTTCGGCACCATCCTCGCCGCCAACAAAACCAACTGGCGCGCCCTGCTTCTTTCGGAAGAAACCACGGACGTCGAAGGCAGCATTGAGCGGTTTTCCCAGCTTGTGCCGCTCGACGAACATGATCGTTCCCGCATCGCCCGCGAGATCCGGCACAAACGCAAATTCATCCCTGTCGTCCTGAGGGAGTTTCTCTCTTGGGACGACATGGCCCGCATTGAAATCAACTCCCCCTCGCTGCCGGGTGTGTTGATCGATGTCGGCACCACGCGCTCGTACCCCTTTGGAGAGCTTCTGGCCCACACGATCGGCTACGTTGCTCCTCCCAATGAGCAGGATGTGGCCAAATCCGCGCTATTCGCCTTGCCAGGCATGCGTATCGGCCGGGCCGGCATTGAGCAGAGCCAGGACGCCATGCTGCGGGGACAGGCCGGTTCCGTGGAGATGGAGGTCAATTCCGTCGGACGCGTCATGAAGGAACTCGACCGTCAGGATGGCACGCCCGGCGATGAACTGGCGCTGACACTCGACATAGGATTGCAGCAGACCATCCAGAGCAGGATCGGCGACCTGGCCGCCTCTTCCGTCGTCATGGACTGCCGCAATGGCGAAGTGCTGGCGATGTGCAGCACACCATCCTTCGATCCCACCCTGTTCGACAGCGGCGTCAGTCGCGCCCAATGGATTGAATGGACCAACGATCAGCGCACACCGCTGATCGACAAGACCGTCTCGGGTGTCTATCCGCCGGGTTCAACCTTCAAGCCTGCCGTGGCGATGGCCGCCCTGAATGCAGGTGTGATTTCTCCTTCCGACCGGTTTTTCTGTCCCGGCCATTTCGATCTGGGTGGGGCGCGTTTCCATTGCTGGGCAAAGCATGGACACGGCTCGGTCGATCTGCACCTTGCGCTGAAATATTCATGTGACGTCTACTTCTATGAAGTCGCCATGAAAGTCGGCATGGACAGGCTGGCGGCTTCAGCTCACGAACTGGGGCTCGGCACGGAACTGGGCATTGAGCTTCCTCACCAGCGTCTGGGGCTTATTCCCACCCCCGAATGGCGTCAGAAACACAAACACCACTGGAACGGCGGCGATACGGTCGTCAGCGGTATCGGTCAGGGCTTTGTGCAGGTCACGCCTCTACAACTGGCGACCTATACGTCCCGCATCGCTACAGGTCGCAAGGTCGAACCGCATCTTGTCCGGGCGGTCAACGGGGATATCGGCGCTCAGGTCGACCCACAGCACTGGCCGGAACTGGGAATGGATGACCGCTATCTGCAAGCCGTCCGGGAGGGTATGTTCGCCGTCGTGAACGAGAGCCACGGCACAGCGCCCAAGGCGCGTCTGGCCATCCCGGGCGTCGAAATGGCTGGTAAAACCGGTTCTGCGCAGGTGCGGCGTGTCTCAAGAGCCCTCCGTGAGAGTGGTCACTTCAACTCCGCCACACTCCCGTGGGAATTTCGCCCGCATGCGCTGTTCATCTGCTTTGCGCCCTATGACTCTCCGCGCTATGCGGTTTCGGTCGTGATAGAGCACGGCAATGCTGGCGCAGAAGCGGCAGCGCCGCTCGCCCGGGACATCATGACCGATACCCTGTTGCGCGACCCAGTCAATCACAAGAGCGCGCCGGGGCAGACAGTTGCGGATGCAGAGTAGTCTGAGCGGTTTCTGAACTGGTCCCCATCTGATTTCGAGGAGGGCATCACCGTGGATTCACGGATGCCGATGAGGCGTTTTCGCAAACGGCTGTTACGCGCCGAACCGAATTTTCGCACGCTGTCAAAACTCTGGCAGGTCAGCTGGCTGTACATTCTTCTCATCTGCACGCTGGCGGGCGTCGGTTATATTGCGCTCTATTCAGCAGGAGGCGGCTCCGCCCGTCCCTTCGCCGGACCACAGGCCGCCCGTTTTGGCTTCGGCCTGATCTTGACGCTGACCGTCGCCATGCTGCCCCCCAAATTTCTCGTCCGGCTGGCATGGCCACTCTATCTCATCTCGCTGGCCCTGCTGGTCGTCGTTCTTCAGATGGGCCATGTCGGCAAGGGTGCGGAGCGCTGGGTCATGATCGGCGGCACGCAGGTTCAGCCGTCCGAATACGCCAAGGTCGCCCTCGTCCTGATGCTGGCGACATGGTTCTCCCGCATTCCCTACAGCAAGATGGGTAACCCGCTGCGTCTGATCATCCCGGCTCTCATGGTGCTGGTCCCGGTGGGTCTGGTTCTCAAGGAACCCAACCTCGGCACGGCGGTGATTATCGGTGGCATTGGAGCATCCCTGTTCTTTGCCGCCGGGATGCGTCTCTGGCAGATCGTCCTTCTCCTGCTGCCGGTGCCCTTCCTTCTGAAAATCGCCTACTCCCATCTACATGATTATCAGAGGGCGCGTATCACCACCTTCCTTCACCCGGAAAGCGACCCTCTCGGGGCTGGCTACAACATCATCCAGTCAAAGATCGCTCTCGGATCGGGGGGCATGTGGGGTCAGGGCTATCTGCATGGCACACAGGGGCAGCTGAACTTTCTTCCCGAAAAGCAGACGGACTTCATCTTCACGACCATTGCCGAAGAGTGGGGTTATGCAGGCGGAGCGTTGGTCATTGGCCTGCTACTTCTCCTCATTCTCGGCGGCATGGTGATGGCCATCCGCAGCCGCAACCGCTTCGGACGATTGCTGGCTCTGGGCATTTCAGTGAATTTCTTCCTGTATTGTCTGGTCAATCTTTCCATGGTGATGGGCGCCATCCCTGTCGGCGGCGTGCCCCTGCCGCTGGTGTCTTATGGCGGTTCCGCCCTGATCAACGTGATGCTTGGTTTCGGACTGCTCATGTCCGTCTGGGTTCACCGCAATTCCCGCTTTGGCGAAGAGGGCGATGAGGAAGCGTAACTTCCAGTCCGGATTTTGATGCAGAGTTACAGTCTGTGAAAATCTGTTTTTCTTTATGATAAAACCGCTTTGCCGTCTGGGACGTTGATTAGCAAACTCTCTGTTGGTTCCGGTTTATTTTCAAAGAGTGAGTGAACAAACAGGACAGCTGAAAAACCCGGTCTGCAATAAAAACGGATATGACTGGCCTCACTTCACCTTGAATCAACGCCATGTTAGCGCCATCGTTTCCGTGTCAGATTGACCTTCAACACAACTCAGGAAACGAGTTCTTCATGCGAATAAAACCGATCGCATTCATCATGGCGTCCGTTCTGAGCATCGCGCCTGTCTGCGCGATGGCACAGCCCATGCCCGGAAGAGGTCATCAGGGCGGTGAGTTCCGCGGCGACGGACGAGGCGACCCATACCACGGCGGCCCCGGAGGACGTGACTCTCGTGGTGGCGATGGAAGATACGGTCGCCGTGGAGCTCCACCGCCCATGAACAACTGGCGTCCTGGCGCCCGCTACTGGGGCGGTGACCCGTGGATCGACAACTGGCGGTCCTATCGCGGCCTTTACGCGCCTCCTTACGGATATCGCTGGATCCAGTCGGGCAATCAGTTCCTTCTGACCGCCATCGCCACCGGCATCATCTCGGCCGTGGTTGTCAATGGTGTGGTCAGCGGAATGGGACCGGGTGGCATGGCTCCGGGCGCTATGGCTCCGGGCGCTATGATGGGCGGCCCCGGATACTGAGCCTCTGATAATAAAAACGCCCTCTGCCAGACTGACAGAGGGCGTTTTGATTCAAACCAATACTGACACTCTTACCCGGCGGAAGAGGCGGCCTCTTCTTCAGCATCCTGCCCCTTGAGAAAGGCCTTCAACTTCTCGTCAGCCTTGCCAATATGTACTTCCAGCCGGACATACAGATTACCGGCCTCGTGCTTTCCGTGCTCCTTCACGCCCCGTCCCTTCAGACGCAGGACAGTCCCTGTGTCAGAATCAGCCGGGACATTCATGCGCACCGCCCCGGATGGCGTCGGAACCGTGATAGGCCCACCGAGAATGGCTGTCTTCAGATCGACCGGCAGGGTCTGCCGGAGGTCACGCCCTTCTCGTGTATATTGATCATCCGGTGTCACCGTGACAGTGATGAGAGCGTCCCCGGCAGGACCGCCCTGAATTCCCTCGCCGCCTTTTCCACGCAGCCTGAGAACCTGCCCACTCTCGATACCCGGCGGAATCCGGACATCCAGCGTGGAGCCTCCCGGCAACGAAACACGTGAGGTCGTTCCCAGCACGGAATCGATAAAGGACACCGTCAGATTATAGGATCTGTCCTGTCCCGGCTGCGGACCGGAGGGACGACGGTTGAAACCGCCACCACCACCGCGACCACCACCAAACATGCCGCCGAACAGATCACTCAGATCCTCGGTCGAGAAACCACCGGCTCCCCCGCCCTGACGGAAGCCGCCCATGCCTTCCCCGAAGTCACGGTAGCCGCCATGCGCCCCGTAACCCGGAGGCGCACGTTCCTGTCCGGTCGCATCGATCTCACCGCGGTCATAGCGCGCCCGCTGGGCTTCATCTGACAACAGGTCATTCGCCTGACTGGCAGCCTTGAATTTCTCCTCGGCTTCCTTGTCGCCCGGATTGAAGTCCGGGTGATATTTCTTGGCCAGCTTGCGATAGGCCTTGCGAATCTCGTCCTGACTCGCGGTTCGCGCGACACCCAGTACCTGATATGGATCGCCTGCGCTCACTCATCTTCTCCTTCAGGCGTGGTCACACCAAAACTCTCCGTATCCAGCAGATCAAGCAGAACGGCGATCGTTACATCCGTCGAAAAGCCATTCTTCGCGGCTTCAGCTACCAGCGCGTTAAGACGCGGCTTGAGAAACTGTGCCTCGGGGCCTTCAGTCGCCATTATCCTGCTCCACCAGATCCGGAACGGTCGTAACCCCGCACCATAATATCGCAGACCCGGTTCCGGACCGCCTTGTGACGCACCCGCACGGATCTCTGTTATGGCGCAGTCCCGTCGCGTCTCCCCATGGACAACGCGCCGACAGACTGCACCCTCTCTTTATAAAATAATGGGAACGCAAACCGGCCGGGTCAATGGGAAGCGACACAAGTCTTTCACATCGCTCACCTCTCACCTGTTTTTTTCATTTGCCGCCCCCTCCCCCGTCAGCAATACCTCTCCCCGAAAGAGGCGGCTTCCCCCTCTAAACGAGAGTTCTGATGGACGTCGCCCTTACCGTTCTGGCCCTGCTTGTCATGACTGCCCTGTCAGGGCTGCTGGGCCGACTGCTCCCCGTCCGTATTCCCCTGCCGCTTTTGCAGATTGCAGCGGGAAGCGCCGTCAGTTTCCTCGGGTTCTCCGTGCCGCTCTCCTCGGAGCTGTTTCTGCTTCTGCTGATGCCGCCGCTGCTGTTCATCGACGCCTATCGCATCCCCATGCGGGAATTCGGCGAGTTACGAACCATCATCTTCTCGCTCGCTGTCGGACTGGTGATTTTCAGCACCGTTGCAGGTGGATACGCCGTTCACTGGATCATGCCCGCGATCCTGCCTGCCGCCGGTATGGCGCTGGCGGCGGCGCTCTCACCAACGGACGCCGTGTCCGTCAACAGCTTCCTCGCCACGGCGAAGGCCCCGGCGCGTCTGACGCAGGTTCTCAACGGCGAGGCCCTGCTGAACGACGCTTCCGGCCTTGTCTGCTTCAAGTTCGCGGTCGCCGCCGCCACGACCGGCCTGTTCTCCCTGAAGGCGGCCTCCAGCAACTTTGTCTATGTCTCGTTTGGCGGCGTACTGATCGGCGCGGGGCTGGGCTGGCTGTTCGCCCGGATTGAACTGATGGCGCTCAGACGCGGTTACGACGATTCATCGAACCACATCCTGATCTCGCTGCTTATCCCCTACATCATCTATCTGATTGCCGACTCTGTTGAGTGTTCTGGTATCCTCGCTTCCGTCGCAGCGGGTATCTCCATCCGTCTGACCGGCGTGATGTCGGAAACGCAGATTGAAACGCGACTGCGGGCGGCGACCCTGTGGGATCAGCTCTGTTCGACCCTGAACGGGCTGGTGTTCATTATGCTTGGACAGCAGCTTCCCGGACAGGTCGAGCAGGCTGCGCATATCGTGCGCTCCGCCGGACTGACGCCGTGGATGCTGCCTCTGGCCATTGTCGGCATCCAGTGCGCCATGAGTCTGCTGCGCGCGATCTGGATGGTCGCAAACGGGCTTGTCTTTTATGGCGTCGGGAAATTGATCCACCGTCCGCAGGCCCTGCCGTCTTGGCGCAACGTGCTGGTCATGACGCTGGCGGGCGCACGCGGGGCCGTGACACTGGCCGCCATTATTTCCCTGCCGTCGGAAAGCGATATGCCGGAGCGGACCGTGATGGTCGTGCTGGCGACCGGCGTCATCATCACATCGCTACTGCTGACCACGTTCGGCCTGCCCCGCGCCCTGAAACTGCTGCCGCGTAACGATGGCGAAACCCCGGCGCAGCGCGAGCTTCTGGAAACCCGCATCACTCTGATCCGCTCCAGCATCGCCGAGCTTCAGGCGGAACAGGCTCGCCTGCCGCCGGACGCCAACCGCACCAACGACACAGTCAGCCTGCTGATGACCGAGTTCAACGAACGCCTGCGCCGTCTGGACCCGACACTCGATGATGGGGAAGGCAAACGCAGCGGCAGTGTGCAGAGAAAGCGCGACGAACTGATGCTGCGGCTACGCATCGTGCGCCTGCAACGGCGCGTGCTGCATTCCCTGCTGACGGACCGCAATATCAACGACCTGACAGAACGTGCGATCGGGCGTCAACTGGATGTGCGGGAGCAGGAGTTTCTGATGGAATTGAACGACCTGCCGCAGTTGCCAGAGCCGCCACCTGCTGAGACTTTGGTTACGGCGGTGCCGGTGGAGAAAAATGGAGGGGGAATAACCAGTCTCACCTCTACAAAAAACGATGCGGAAAGGTGAGAATACGGGAGAAAACCGAAGTCATTACAGGCATAAAAACCACGAGACACAGTTTTCTTTTACCATACCAATAATGACCTGCCTTCTTGCAGCCGCGACCACCTTCACTCCAAGATTTGAGGTGATTTCCAAGCTTTTTTCCTTTAGCTCAATGTTTCAAAATGCCGAAGAATCCAGGAAATTTCATATACCAGTCCGAGACTGACGAAAGCCATGTGAAAGCGGCGGTTGGTGGAAGCAATGGCTATGCCACAAAGGACAATATAGACCGGCACCCGAAACCAGTATTCAGCCGAAAACATAGCATAGTGAGCCGCCCCCTTGAGGAGCGTATCGATCAGATCGAATATGACACTCAGAGCGAAAAACGAAAAAAACCATTTTCGTCTTGAAATAAAGAAATCCTCATATCCCGTGTAATCACTAATGGAATCAGGGAACAGGAATGCACTCAGAAAAAACAGGATAATCGCGTAAATAATTAGAAACAGATAAATCTCGAATGTCCAGGAGTGCAGTGTGACCAGCCAGAACTCCCACCACCAGAAATGCATGAGCATGAGCAGCAGGGTCAGCACCCAGCCGATATGAACCGGGTAGATCCGCGTCTGTCCGGGATGCTGAATGATGCGCACCAGACCATTGAGCAGACGGGTCATGCTCAGACCCACGACCATCCCCATGATGATGCGAACATGCTGAAAAATTTCTGGAGACGGCAAAGGAGCATTGGTCAATAATGCAGTCCTTCTGAACAGGCATTGACGTCACCACGAACACGCATCTGGGCAAGCAATGCTACGGCAATCCTAGCCTGACTGTCGATTATAAACAGACCATATTTTGCAGATACGCCTGCACAACTCCCCGATGACGTAAATCGGTTTATCAGGCTGCTTGCTTCTTCTATCTGACTGAAAAACCAATCATCATGACCATGGGCGAAGATGTAATCGAATGGCCTACCAGCCCCGACTGCCGCGTTCCGATTACATTAATTCAAAAAGAAAAGCCGGGAACAAACATGCTGCTCCCGGCTCCCAAACTCTCACCCCTCTACAAAAACACTCCCGCGCTTCATTCCGTCTCCGCCGCATCCTTCTTCACGACAGGCTTCGGCTTGGGCAGGTTCAGCGCGATGGACAGTTCCTTCAGACGCGCAGGCTCGACGGTGGACGGTGCGCCCATCATCAGATCCTCGCCCTGCTGGTTCAGCGGGAACAGGATGACCTCGCGGATGTTCGGCTCGTCGGCCAGCAGCATGACCATGCGGTCCACGCCAGGAGCAGCGCCACCATGCGGCGGTGCGCCGAAGCGGAAGGCGTTCAGCATGCCGCCGAACTGCTCCTCGACCACGCTTTCCGGATAACCCGCGATCTCGAAGGCGCGGATCATCAGGTCTGGCAGGTGGTTACGGATCGCGCCGGAGGTCAGCTCAATGCCATTGCAGACGATGTCATACTGATAGGCTTTGACGTCGAGCGGGTCCTGCGTGTTGAGCGCCTCAAGGCCACCCTGCGGCATGGAGAACGGGTTGTGGGAGAAGTCGATCTGCCCCGTTTCCTCGTTCTTCTCATACATCGGGAAATCGACGATCCAGCAGAAGCGGAACTCGCCTTCCTCGATCAGCTCCAGCTCGGTCGCAATCTTGGTGCGGACCAGACCGGAGAACTTCGCCACCTCGTCGCCCTTGCCAGCGGCAAAGAACACGGCGTCACCGGCTTTCAGGCCGAGCTTGTCCTGAATGGCCTTCACGCGGTCGGCTTCAAGGTTCTTGGCGATCGGTCCCTTGCCGCCTTCCTCGTCGAACTGGATGTAGCCGAGGCCACCAGCACCGTTCTCACGCGCCCATGCGTTGAGCTTGTCGAAGAAGCCGCGCGGCTTCGGACCAGCGCCCGGAGCCGGAATGGCGCGGATTTCGCCACCACCCGCCGCAATCTTGGCGAACAGACCGAAGGATGAGCCAGCGAACAGCTCGGTGACGTTGGCGATCTTCAGCGGGTTACGCAGATCCGGCTTGTCGGAACCGTAAACAGCCATCGCCTCGGCATACGGGATGCGCGGGAACGGTGCGGGCGTCACAGCGCGGCCATTGCCGAACTCGCGGAACACGCCTTCCATGACCGGCTCAAGTGTTGCGAACACTTCTTCCTGCGTTGCGAAGGCCATCTCGAAATCGAGCTGATAGAACTCGCCGGGGCTACGGTCAGCACGGGCGGCTTCGTCACGGAAGCAGGGTGCGATCTGGAAATAGCGGTCGAAACCCGCGACCATAGCGAGCTGCTTGAACTGCTGCGGAGCCTGCGGGAGCGCGTAGAACTTGCCCGGATGCAGACGGGACGGCACGAGGAAGTCGCGTGCGCCTTCCGGGGAGGAGGCCGTCAGGATCGGCGTCTGGAACTCGGTAAAGCCCTGCTCGACCATACGGCGACGCAGGCTGGCGATCACCTGCGAGCGCAGCAGGATGTTGCGGTGAATCTTCTCGCGGCGCAGATCGAGATAGCGGTATTTCAGGCGCAGCTCTTCGCCATAATGCTCGTTGCCGGCGACCTGGAACGGCAGGACGGCGGCGGCCGACTGCACAGTGAATTCTTTTGCACGCAGTTCGATATCGCCGGTTGGCAGGTTCGGGTTGCGCGTGGTTTCCTCACGCAGCACGACCTCACCCGTCACGGTGATGACGCTCTCGACGCGGGTTTCCTCAGCCACCGGCATGACCGGAGATTCGGCGGGAATGACAATCTGCGTCAGACCGTCCTGATCGCGCAGATCGATGAACAGCAGGCCGCCGTGATCTCGCTTGCTGTGGACCCAGCCGGACAGGCGCACGGTTTTTCCGGCGTCTTCGGCGCGGAGGGCGGCGCAGCTATGGGTGCGATACGGATGCATGTGGTCAATTCCTGCCCGGCTGGAACGCGGCGCGGACAGCGGGGAGCCGTCCGGCCACAATGTGAAAATTCAGGGGCGGAGGAAGCCGGTCACAGGCGCTCATGTCAAGTCCGGAGAGGTTTCACAGGCGTGAACAGCGCTGTATTTCTCTCCTACGCCGGAAACCCTGCCGCGTTCCTGTATCGGTAGTCGAAGACACGAACAGCGGATACAAGTGCGTGAATTCCGTCTTCACTGATCAGGCTGGCCGCATGTCCGACACCCTCTCCGCCCCGATGACCGGCGTGGAAACCGTTCTTTCCGCTCTTCGCGAAACCATGGGGAGCCAGATCAGCACCGTGGCTTCCGTGCGCGAGGAACACAGCCACGGCGAGGCGCTGGATGCGTCCTGTCTGCCCGCCGCTGTAGTGTTTGTGGAAAGCACGGACGATGTCTCCCGCGTGCTGTCCCTGTGCCACGAACACCGCGTGCCGGTTGTAGCATTCGGTGCGGGAACGTCGATTGAAGGCCATGTCACGCCGCCCGCAGAAGGCGTCAGCCTCGATCTCTCCCGCATGACGAAGATCGTGCAGTTCAATCCGGAAGATCTCGACTGCCGTGTGCAAGCCGGTCTGACGCGGCAGGAACTCAACGCCCACATCCGCGATTCCGGTTTATTTTTTCCGGTCGATCCGGGCGGTGAAGCCACGCTTGGCGGCATGTGCGCCACCCGCGCCTCCGGCACGGCGGCGGTGAAATACGGCACGATGAAGGAAAACGTGCTCGGCATGACCGTGGTGCTCGCCACTGGCGAGGTGATCCGCACAGGTGGCCGCGTCCGCAAATCTTCGACGGGTTATGATCTGACCTCGCTGTTTATTGGCTCAGAAGGCACGCTCGGCATCATCACCGAGATCCAGTTGCGTCTCTACGGACTGCCGGAAAGCATCGCTGCCGCGATCTGCCAGTTCAACACGGTGGACGAGGCGATCAACACCGCCGTCGAGATGATCCAGTACGGCCTCCCCGTCGCCCGCGTGGAGTTTCTGGATGAAGTACAGATGGCGGCCAGCATCGCCTTCTCTCACCTTGATGAACTGAAACCTCTGCCGACGTTGTTATTCGAGTTCTCCGGCGGCCCCGCGTCCGTACGTGAGCAGGTGGAAGCCACGGAGAGCATCGCCCGCGACAATGGCGGTCTCGGCTTTGCCTGGGCTGACACACCCGAGGAACGCACCCGTCTGTGGAAGGCCCGTCACGACGCCTTCTGGGCGGCGCGCGCCATCGACCACTCGGCGCTTGTCATCTCGACCGACTGCATCGTGCCGATCTCCTGCCTTGGCGAACTGATCGACGGCGCACGCGAGGACATCGCTGCTTCCGGCCTGCGCGCCGCCATGCTGGGGCATGTGGGTGACGGCAATTTCCACACCCTGATTCTCACCGAGAATTCTCCAAAGGGACGCGCACGACTGCTTGAACTGGACCGCAACATTGTCGGCCGTGCGCTGGCGCTGGGCGGTTCATGCAGCGGCGAGCATGGCGTCGGGATTGGCAAGCTGGAATTTCTTGAGGCGGAACATGGCGCGGGAGCACTCAGCGTGATGCGCGCCCTGAAGCAGACGATGGACCCGCGCGGCATTCTCAATCCCGGCAAACTTCTTCCGCCGGGGGAAGCCTATAAAGGATGACAGCTTCAGCCGTTCTGGAGGACGTCTTCCGCTGGCGGCGGGATGTCCGGCATTTTCGTCCTGAGCCAGTCGCCGATGCTACACTCGATGAACTGCTACAAGTCGCGAGCATGGCGCCATCGGTTGGTCTCAGCGAGCCGTGGCGCTTCATGCGGGTGGACAGTCCTGCGCGCCGCGCAGCGGTTCGGGGTCTCTTTGCCCGCAGCCAAGCCGAAGCCCTAGCAGAACGTGAGGGCGAGGACGCCGCCGCTTATGCCCGTCTGAAACTAGCCGGGCTGGACGACGCGCCCCATCATATTGCGGTGTTTTCGGTGGAAGATCCGGAACAGGGGCGCGGCCTCGGTCGCCGCACCATGCCGGAGACAACGGTATGGTCCACGGTCATGGCGATCCACACCTTTTGGTTGGCCGCCGCCGCCCGGGGAATTGGGGTGGGCTGGGTTTCCATTCTTGAACCTGACGCTGTGCGACAGGCGCTGGAAAGTCCGGCATCGTGGCGCTTTATCGCTTATCTGTGCGTCGGATACCCGCGTGAACGTCACGACACACCGGAACTGGAGCGGCTCGGTTGGGAGCGGCGCCAGTCCTTTTGTCGGGAGTGGATCAGGCGTTAGCCCCGTCCGTCTGACGACGCTTTTTAAACTTGTCACCGAACCGGTTCACGATTTCCCTGAACATCTCAGGCCGGAACACCGCCAGCAGCGCCGGGTAGACGATACAGGTCACTATGCCGATGATCATGCATTCCACGAAATCGTTGCCGTGGAAGAGACTAGTCTGCGCAAGAGCTATGCCGGCTCCGATGGCGATGCAGGAAAAAATCATGGGCATGAAATAGAATTCGGCCACGGTCAGAGCCGACACACCTGATCCAATCAAAATCAGATAGGAAGTGATGGGCGGCCACAGGAAATAATAGGCCGCCACAGCAAGAGCGACGCCCATGACGCCTCCCCAATATCCCCCAAGACCAACCATGATGTAAAACAGGGGAAACGCAATAAGCCGATACTGACAGGACCGTGCAAACTCCCGCCTTGCGCTCTGGAGAGCACCCGTAATCCAGCTTATCGCGTCAAATGGCAGACCAATGCTCAGGATGATGACATAGGGTACCGCAGGCATCCAGCGATCGCCAAACAGCAGATGCAACCCCGGTTTTGCCAGCCCCGCCTGCAAAAAGCAGAACGGCATGACAAGATAGCCCAGAAGACGGCATGCACGGAGGACGGCGTCAGTCTGGCGGGCTGGCTCATTCCGGAACTGCACAAGAGCCGGGAACACGACGTTACTGACATTACCAGCCAACATGCGGACAGGCTGGGCGGCAAACCGAAAAGCAAAGAAGTAATAACCGACCATCGCCTTCGATGCGATGAGTCCAAGGACAATGTAGTCACCCTGATTGATGAATTCTATACAGGTCCGATTCAACAGAATGAGCGTGCTGTTACCCACCAGATAACGGGCCTGTATGGCCTTGTATCGCCCTTTTATCGAAGGTGCGGCCCGCTTCCAGAGCCAGGCTGTCCGCACTAGGGCAACGATGGGATAAGGGATGGCAAAGGCGTATGCCCCCGTTCCCAGCGCGGCAAGAATAATGGTCAGAACCTGTAGTGCCACAATCTCGAATGTGTTGCAGGCGGCCAGAAATCGGAAATCCATTTCTGCCCGGACCTTTACGGCCGACACCGTGCTTAGTGCACGAAGAGGCGTAGCAACAGCAATCGCCATGATGAGGCCGACAAGAGCTGGGGAATGGTACCAGTGTGCGGCGAATGGCGCTGCAATGAACATACCCAGCATGCCGGCCACACTAACGCCTGCTGACATCCAGAACGCCAAGGGTTCCCACAACGTCATGGTTTTCTGACGCTGAAGCAGAACCTCGTCGATCCCGAAGCTGATAAGGGAATTGGCAATGGCAGTAACTGTCAGCGCAAGACCGATTGTACCGAAATCTTCCGGTAGAAGTAATCGCGCCAGGAAAAGCTGCGAGATAAATCCAATGCCCCGGGCGGCCAGACTCTGAACTGCAAGCCACAGAAAACCGCTGGTCGCAGCTTTCCCTACTCCGGATGAACCGGCTGTTTTTGTGGTCATAGCGGCAAAGAACTGTTCATGTGACCCAATTCAGCTTCCGACACACTTATTGCCCACACCGGGAATATCGTGCTTCAGATCATGCTCTAATGCTTCTCTTTATATACGCCTTTTAAAACTACATGAGACCTGCCGTCCAATGCGGATTCTACCTCACCGACGCAGCAACAATTTAAAACAGCCGTCCTATTTTTGATGCAACGTGTCTTCAGCTCACCGATCCATCTTAAGCGCAGCAAGGAACGCGCTCTGCGGAATTTCGACTTTGCCGAACTGACGCATCCGCTTCTTGCCCTCTTTCTGCTTCTCCAGCAGCTTGCGCTTACGCGAGATGTCACCACCGTAACACTTCGCTGTCACGTCCTTGGACAGGGCTCCGATGGTCTCACGGGCAATCACGCGTGCACCGATAGCCGCCTGAATGGCGATCTTGAAGAGCTGGCGAGGGATAAGATCTTTCAGACGGGCGCAGATGGCACGACCACGACTCTCGGCCGCAGACCGATGTGCGATGAAGGATAGCGCATCCACCGGTTCCTGATTGACGAGGATAGAGATCCGCACAAGATCACTCTCTTCGTAACCATCCATCTGATAGTCGAAGCTGGCGTAACCACGCGTCAGAGACTTGAGACGGTCGTAGAAATCGAACACCACTTCGTTAAGCGGCAAACGATAAACCGCCATCGCACGATTGCCGACATAGGTCAGATCAATCTGCACGCCACGCCGCTCGGTGCAGAGCGTCAGCACGGCGCCAAGATACTCATCTGGCACCATGATCGTGGCCTTGATCCAAGGCTCCTCGATGGTCTCGATCTGCATGGGATCCGGCATGTCGGCCGGATTATGCAGATCCTCCTTCGTGCCGTCGTTCATATTCAGATGATAGACAACGGACGGTGCTGTCGCGATCAGATCGAGATCGAATTCGCGGGACAGGCGCTCCTGAATGATCTCCAGATGCAGCAGACCGAGGAAGCCACACCGGAATCCGAAGCCAAGAGCGGCGGACGTCTCGGCTTCATAATGGAACGAGGCATCATTCAGACGCAGCTTGCCGAGACTGTCGCGCAGCTTGTCGAAATCATCCGCATTGACCGGGAACAGACCACACCAAACCACCGGAATGGAAGGCTTGAAGCCCGAAAGCGGCTCGGCAGCTGGACGGCGGTCATCGGTGATGGTGTCACCCACGTTACAGTCGGCGACGGTCTTGATGGCGGCGTTGATGTAGCCCATCTCACCCGGTCCGAGATCGTCCACCGGCACCATGCGCGGCGCGAACACACCGACCTGATCCACCAGATGGGTCGCGCCCGTGGACATCATGCGAATGCGTGCGCCCTTCTTCAGGCGACCTTCCTTGATGCGGACAAGGATAATGACACCGAGATAGGCGTCGTACCAGCTATCCACCAGCATGGCCTTGAGCGGCAGTTCGGCATCACCTGTCGGCGGAGGCAGTCGGGTGACCACAGCTTCCAGCACGCCTTCGATGTTTATGCCGGTCTTGGCCGAAATCTCCACGGCGTCCTCGGCGTCAATGCCGATGACTTCCTCGATCTGCGCTTTCACACGCTCCGGCTCGGCGGCAGGCAGGTCGATCTTGTTAAGGACAGGCACGATTTCGTGATTGGCGTCGATGGCCTGATAAACGTTGGCCAGCGTCTGCGCTTCCACACCCTGCGAGGCATCCACAACCAGCAGCGAGCCTTCACACGCGGCGAGCGAGCGGCTGACTTCGTAAGCGAAGTCGACGTGGCCCGGCGTGTCCATCAGGTTCAGGATGTATGTCTTGCCGTCCTTGGCCGGATAGGTCAGGCGCACGGTCTGCGCCTTGATAGTGATACCGCGCTCGCGCTCCAGCTCCATATTGTCGAGCACCTGATTCGTCATCTCGCGGGCGGTCAGCGCGCCGCAAGCCTGAATCATCCGGTCGGCAAGAGTAGATTTGCCGTGGTCGATATGGGCGATGATCGAGAAGTTACGGATCAGGGAGAGAGGCGTATCGGTCATGCCCGCTCCATAGGGGATAAAGCGGCAAAAGTCAGCACGCGAAAGCGTGGGAAATGCACATGCAGCAAAGAATCAAACGGCCTCGCCACCCGCACGCACCCGCGCTACAATTCCGGACATGGTAGATCAGGCTCCCTTCCCCCATCCGCACGCTCGACTGCGGCCCCTTTCCGCTCAGGTTTCGCTTTCGGCGAACACCACATCATCCAGGCCGAGCACAGATATGTCCCCGCCTCGCTGGGACCTGTCCGACCTGTATACGAGTCCCGACTCGCCTGCGGTAAAGGCCGATCTGGATCGTGCGGCTGCCGAGGCCAAGGCGTTTGCGGGGCAGTATAAAGGCACCATCGCCTCTCTCTCCGGCGCGGATCTGGCGAAGGCGATCGAGACCTGCCAGACGATCAACGAAATCCTCGGCAAGGTCGGCTCCTTCGCGTCCCTGTCCTTCTCCGCCGATATGACTGATCCCGAAACGGGCAAATTCAGTCAGGCCGTGCGTGAGTGTATCTCCGACATTTCGGCGGACCTGCTGTTCTTCACTCTGGAACTGAACACCATTGAAGAGGATGTGCTGGAAGCAAAACTGTCTTCCTCCTCCACGCTGGCGCACTGGCGGCCATTCTTGCGTGACCACCGGATGTTCCGTCCGCATCAGTTACCGGACGACATAGAGCAGGTGCTGCTGGAAAAATCCGTAACTGGCGCATCCGCCTGGTGCCGTCTTTTCGACGAGCAGATCACGGCCCTCCGTGTGTCACTGGACGGACGGGAAATGCCGCTTGGCGAAGCCCTGAACCAGATGTCGGATCAGGATCGCAGCCGACGCGAAGCCGCTGGCAAGGCCGTCGGCAAGGCGCTGGAAGGCGATATCAGACTGTTTTCTCTGGTGACCAACACGCTCGCCAAGGACAAGGCCATTTCCGACAAGATGCGACGTTACCCACGTCCCGAGTCCTATCGCAATGTCTCCAACATGGTGGAAGACGAGGTCGTGGATGCTCTTGTTTCCGCTGTGACGAACGACTTCCCTCGCCTGTCGCATCGTTATTACGGACTGAAAGCAAAATGGCTCGGTCTGGACAAGCTGGAACACTGGGACCGCAACGCACCACTGCCGGGAATGCGTGAGAAGGATATTCCGTGGACGGACGCCAAGGCGATCGTGCAGCAGGCTTATGAAAAATTTGATCCGGCGCTGGGTGAAATTGTCAGCGAGTTTTTCGACAAGCCCTGGATCGATGCCGCACCCGTTCCGGGAAAGTCACCGGGCGCTTTCGCCCATCCGGTCGTGCCTTCGGTCCATCCCTATGTTCTGATGAACTATCGCGGGCGCACACGGGACGTCATGACACTGGCGCATGAACTCGGACATGGCGTGCATCAGAAACTTGCCGCGAAGCAGGGCTATTTTCTCTCATCGACACCCCTGACGTTGGCGGAAACGGCGAGTGTGTTCGGCGAGATGCTGACTTTCCAGTATCTGCTCGATGCGGAAAAAGACCCTGTTCAGAAAAGACTTCTCCTCGCCGCCAAGGTTGAGGACATGCTGAACACCGTTGTCCGCCAGATCGCATTCTATCAGTTTGAAAGCCGCGTGCATCACGCCCGCCGTGAAGGCGAACTGCTTCCTGAGCAGATTGGGGCTATCTGGCGCGACGTTCAGACCGAAAGCCTCGGTCCGGCCTTCAACTTCACACCTGAGTATGACACCTACTGGGCTTACGTTCCCCACTTCGTGCATACGCCATTCTATGTCTATGCCTATGCTTTTGGAGACTGCCTAGTGAATGCGCTGTATGGCGTCTATCAGCAGGGTAAGCCGGGTTTCCGGGAGAAATATCGTGCAATGCTGGAGGCTGGTGGTACCAAACGCCACAGCGAGCTTCTGGCGCCTTTCGGCCTTGATGCTAGTGATCCCGCCTTCTGGCGCAAGGGGCTGGATGTGATTTCGGGCTTTATTGATCAGTTGAAGGAAGCCTGAGCCATGGCGGAAAAAGATCTCGATACGACAGGCCTGTTCGGAGAATTTCGCCGGATGGTCCGCACGACCGGCACAGTCGGCGGCATCGCCGCCCGCATGGCGGGACACCGGCTTGGTTTCAAGGGTGATGGCGCAGCCCACGCAGAAGATCTGAAAGCCATTCTCGGCGGGCTCAAGGGGCCGCTGATGAAGGCGGCACAGCTTCTCGCCACCATCCCCGGCGCGCTGCCTGACGAATATGCGACGGAGCTGGCCCAGCTTCAGTCCAATGCGCCGCCTATGGGCTGGAGCTTTGTGCGTCGACGCATGGCGGCCGAGCTTGGCCCTGACTGGCAAAAGAACTTTCGCGAGTTCGGTCGGGAAGCAGCAGCGGCTGCCAGCCTCGGACAGGTCCACAAGGCGGTTCTGCAGAATGGCGAAGTTGTCGCCTGCAAGCTGCAATATCCGGACATGACGACCACAGTCGAGGCTGATCTTAAGCAGTTTCGGATGGCCATGGGTGTTTACCACAAGCTGGACAACGCCATTCGTCAGGACGACGTGATTGAAGAGCTGACAGACCGTCTGAGAGAAGAGCTTGATTACAAACGTGAAGCCGCGAACCTTCGGCTTTACGATATCATGCTGAAGAACTCGGCTGCCGTTACCATTCCAAAAACCGTAGATGCACTTTGCACCCGTCGCCTTCTGACCATGGAATGGGTCAATGGTCAGGGACTCCAGAAGGTTCTTGACACCAACCCGACGCAGGAGGAGCGCAACACCATGGCGCGTGCGCTTTTCGAAGCGTGGTACGTGCCGCTTTATCGCTACGGCATCATTCACGGCGACCCGCATATGGGCAATTTCACGGTTCGTGAGGATTTCGGTTTCAATCTTCTTGATTTCGGCACGATCCGGGTTTTCCGTCCTCGTTTCATCCGTGGCATTATCGAACTTTGTGAAGCCCTGCGCACGAAAGATGAAGATCGTGCAGCCCATGCTTACGAGATGTGGGGCTTCACCGGCCTGTCACGTGAAACGATGACCGTCCTCAATGAGTGGGCCAGTTTCCTCTATGAGCCGCTGATGGAAGATCGCGAACGCACCATCAATGAAAATGCCGAAACGATCTTTGGACGCGACATCGCCGGACGTGTTCATACCGGCCTGCAAAAAACAGGTGGCGTCAAACCTCCGCGTGAATTTGTTCTTGTCGATCGTTCAGCCATTGGCCTCGGTTCCGTCTTCATGCGGATTGGAGCAAAACTGAATTGGCACAGAATGTTCCAGGATCTTATTGCTGATTTTGATGAGGACGCTCTGGCTGCCCGTCAGGCTGAAGTCCTCAAGGCTGCCGGACTGTCAGAGTTCATCAATAAATAATCAGATTTATTTCCGAAAACTGATATTCGGGATGACAGGAGACACGTATCTCCCTATTCCCGAATAAACTCCTTCCTAGACATCAATTTTCCTGAATACCTCGGTCACTCATCCCCTAACTTCGTTTCGATATCAAAACATTTAATGCAATTATAGAAAATAAAATCGACTATTTTTACATAATATTATTTAATAAAAACAAAGTATTTATAAAACAAAAAATGATTAATACTAAGATTAACCGGAAAACCGGGATAGTTTATTTGAGGATTACGCCATGTACGCCTTACTGTTTGCAGAACCCGTTCTTGATCGTGATGTTGTCCGTGTCGGCACCAGAGAAGGCATCTTTTCATCTCCGCTGATCCGCGCCTGTGCGCAGGGTGATCGCGCCTCCATCCGCGCTCTATTGATCGGGTTCTGGCCCTTCGTGCAGGCCTTTGAACGCGCCATCGACCAGCGCGTCGGACATCTTCCCCTGCGTCCGCTTGTGGAACGTTTTGGTCAGTCACGCGTAAAGACATTTTTCTCGGAAGCGCGTGAGGCTGTTAGAGAGATGAAGGAAGAGGAAGGTTCGCACGCACTGCTTTGGGTCGCGGGCGCAAAAGAACTGGGGATCGATCTGAATGCAGATCAATATCCGCAGCTCTCGTCGGTTGAAAATCTCATTCAGGCTTCCACCAGTGACGATCCTGTCGAGTTTTTTTCCTGGCTGGCCGGGGTTGAATATCTTGCTGAAGAACTTTCAGCCTACCTCTGTCACGCACCAGCATTCATCAGCACGTTCCCGTCCGGTCGCTGGATCTGGGGCGAAGCTCACAATGCTCATGACCATCATGGTCCGTCACATCTTGAAATAGATGAAGATCTTGCCCGGGCCTATCACCCCTCAAACGATTCGAAAATTGTGGGGGCGACCATGGGAGCCAATATCCGTCGCTGCATCCATCTTTTTGACAAGGCAGCAGACCAGATTCAGGAAACCCTTGTCCAACCGGAAAAAGTTTCCTAAAAACAGAGGAGTCTTTGAATAAAGATTTGTCTTTATTCTAATACGATTTTGTCGTTTTTTCAAGAGAAAATGCCTCTATTTCTTTACTTGTCAGGGAAAAGAGGCATTTTCAGAACACGAGGAAGGTAACCGAGGTATGAAAAATCGACAAAACGAGATTTATATCTAAAAAATATGACAGTCTCGGTATTTTTTGCAAGTTTCTGGAAGAAACTCAAAAATATTCCTTTCCTGTTGAAAGGACCGGTCATACCTCCACGTCTACAGGGGATTGTCAGAACACAGCAACGCAGGACGTTGCTGCGTCTGCTTCCTTTTCATCTGACAGCCAATATCATCAGCGCACCACTGACTTTGTCTTTCATTGAAACGCGTCATCCCGTTTACGGGGTTATTCTTCTCATCATCATTGAAATTCTGGTTTTAAGTTACACCTTTTTCATATGGTTCTTTCAGAACACGGCTCTTTCCAAAAAAAACTTTACGATCTTCACCACGCTTCTTGGACTGTGCTGGGCCAGCCTCCCTGTCATCGTGTTCCCTAACGGGTCCGATCAGGAGCAGACGCTGATCGCAGGTGACATCGTCGCCCTGATTGCAACATCCCTGTCCATATCGCCGTTTTTCTGCGGAACTGTTGCTCTCGCCACCACCATGATTGTTGGTTGCATCGTTGCCCTGTTCTGGGCCTGGCTCCTGCAACCAGATACACTGTATGTGGTGCTCATGATGCTCCTCGGCATTTATGCAGCTTTTATTCTTGGACTGGGGCGGGCCGTTTCCACTCTTCTTCAGCGCTATATCATCACCAGTCTGGAACTTGAGGAACAGACTGAAATCGTCCGACTAATGCTGCGTCGTTCAGATCAGAGCGTCGGCGAATGGGTATGGGAAACTGACGTCAGTGGGCGTCTGACCTGCAACATCCCGGCACTTGAGGCCATTTTTCAAAATACCGGCAATCTGTCGGGAAAACAGTTTCTGACAACACTCGAAGAGTATGTGGCGGCACAGGCCCAGTGGCATCATCTAGCAGAATGCATACAGTCACGTCTGTTTTTCCGCGATCTGATTGTCTCACTCAGAAGCACGCACTCGATCCGCGTTTTCTCCCTCACCGGACATCCTCTTTTCAACAATGATGAATTCACGGGATATCGCGGCATCGGGGCCGATATCACCAAGGATTATGCACTGGATCAGCAGGCTTCGTTCAGAGCGGCCCATGATAGTCTGACCGGATTGCCAAACCGGTATTCATACGAAGATTTTTTCAGAGGTGCTCTTGTCCGCCTCTCCCGTGAACACGCGCCTTTTGCGCTTCTGGCGCTGGATCTCGACAAGTTCAAACCCATCAATGACACGCTGGGACACGCTGTTGGTGATCTTGCATTGATCGAGATTTCAAAACGCCTGCAGGCCTGCGTGAAAAACAGTGATATGCTGTTTCGTATTGGAGGCGATGAAATGATGCTCATTCATCATCACGCTACCCTCGACTCAGCCACAGATCTTGCTACGCAGCTCATAAACGAAGTCGCCAGACCGCTGTTCATCGCGGAAACCGTCATTCACTGTTCCATCAGCAGCGGCATCGCCCTTGCGCCTGTTGCGGGTTCCAATGAAAGCTCCCTGCAGGAGGCGGCAGATCTCGCTCTGTATGAGGCAAAACGACAAGGCGGCAACACCTATCGCGTGTTCGTACCCTCCTACAGAGCTGTTGCAGATTCCCGCAGAGATCTGATCCGTGATCTGCGGGAAGCCATCCGGACACACAGCATCACGCTTCATTATCAACCCATCATCAATGCGCAGACGCGTCATCTCGCGGGCTTTGAGGCCCTTGCCCGCTGGACCCATCCCATTCTCGGCCCCATTCCCCCGGACCGCTTCATCCGTCTCGCAGAAGAGGCCGGCCTGATGCATGATCTGGGAGTTTCGCTTCTTGCTGAAGCCTGCCTTACAGCGCTTTCCTGGCCGAATGATCTGTGGATATCGGTCAATATTTCCGTCGAGCAGCTCTATCATCGTAATTTCATTCAGGAAATCAAACGGATCCTGAAGGAAACTTCCTATCCACCCAAGCGTCTCCAGCTTGAAGTCATCGAAACCATTTTCATGGAGTCTGATGCCGCGACTTATGGAGTGCTGCAGGAACTGAATATCCTCGGCATCCGGATTGTTCTTGACGATTTTGGAAAAGGCTATTCTTCCCTTGGATATCTGAGGTTTTTTCCGTTCTCCAAAATCAAGCTCGATGCAAGCTTTGTGCGGGATATGCTGTCGGACTCCCGCAGCGCCGCCATTGTCAGCGCCGTGATTGCGCTGGCAGGCGATCTCGGGGTGGCCGTCACAGCGGAAGGCGTCGAAACAGAAGAATATTTCTACAGACTGAGCAGCAAAGGCTGCACGGAAGTACAGGGCTATCTCTTCGGCTACGCCATGCCGAAGGAGCGGGTTTCATCCTTCATCGAAGAAAACTGTCGCAAGGTTCCCTTCTTCATTCAAAGCACGCAGCCATCGTGACGCGCTTCTCACTGGACGGACGCAGCCCGTTTCTGCTCCACTCCTCAGCGACCATCGGACTCATCATCTGATATCCAATATTTTCTGACAGCCTGTGGAGTTATTCCAATGAATATAGATTCCGGACTGAACTTTTCCGTTCTTTTAGGAAGTCTGCGCAAATCATCGCTCAATGCAGCGGTTGCTCGTGCACTGCCTGATCTGGCGCCTCCAGGCATAACGATCACGCCTCTCGGATCGATCGGTGAGTTTCCCCATTACAATACCGACGTGCAGGATGAAGGCTTTCCAGCTCCCGTCCTGGCGATGGCTCGGCAGATTGCTGCTTCTGACGGTGTCATCATCGTGACGCCGGAATATAACTATTCCATGCCCGGCGTTCTGAAGAATGCGATCGACTGGCTTTCCCGCGTATCGCCGCAGCCATTCGTCGGCAAACCGGTTGCAATCGAGACAGCCTCACCGGGTCTTATTGGTGGTGCCCGCGCCCAGTATCATCTCCGTCAGTCGCTGGTCTTTCTGGACGCGTTTGTGCTCAACAAGCCGGAAGCGATGATTGGTCAGGCCACGCAGAAAATAGATCCTGAGAGTCTGCAACTGACCGATGTCGGAACACGGGAATTTCTGACCCGTCAGATCAGCGCTCTGGCAGCCCTTGCCAAAAGAGTGCGTGAATAGTCCATAGCGCTGGAAACAGCTCTGCAACGCCTGTCAAAATAAAAAGGGAGAAACCACCTTGCGGCGGTCTCTCCCCACATAAGACGATCTGAAGATTACCGGCGCTTGCGCGAAGAATCACGTGCGGGATCACCGCCGGAGCGGCGCGGCTTCGGTGAGCGCGAGCCCGGAGCCCGTCCACGTGGTGAAGGTGCTTCATTGCCTGAAGGCGCCTTGGCGGGCTCGATCCTGATTTCATCCGCATCGGCAGCGGAAGCGCATTCGGCAAACCGCTGCGCTTTTTCCGGCGAAATTTCTACAAGCGTATAAGTCGGTGCGATACGGATCGAACCGATATCCTTTTTGGTCACGCCTCCGAGGCGACAGATGACCGGCACCAGCCACTTGGGGTCAGCCTTATCAGCACGGCCAACGGAAAGCTTGAACCAGCTTCCGCCTTCCATCTGCTTCCGTTCACGTGGCTCGCGAGGTTCACGCTGCTCACGCCCACCCTCTCGTGGCGCACGCGCTGGCGCGCTGGAGGGCGTGATCGGCCGCACTTTGACAGGCTGGGGCAAACCCTTGTTCCACAGGAACACGAGTGCCGCTGCCAGTTGCTCTGGCGTCCGCTCAGCGATCAGACGTTCAACAAGCGGCTTTACGTTTTCCGGCGTTTCACGCGTCAGAGCCTCACTGGTGATCAGGCGCTCCGTGTCTGCTTCGCGGATCTGATCCAGCGTTGGCGCCGTATTCCACGTCACATCGACTCCGGCAGCCTGAAGCAGGCGATCAGCCTGACGCTTCTTCGACGGGATGGTCACCAGAACGCAGATGCCCTTGCGGCCAGCACGGCCAGTACGGCCTGAACGATGTAGCAGCGTGGCAGGGCTACCCGGCAGGCTGGCGTGAATCACCAGTCCGAGGGACGGTACGTCAATGCCGCGTGCCGCCACGTCGGTAGCCACGCAGACGCGGGCCTGACCGTTGCGCAGGCTTTCAATCGCACGGCTACGCTCATTCTGACCCAGTTCACCGGAAATCGCGACGGAAGAGAAGCCGTGCTGCAGAAGAGCGGCGTGCAACTGACGCACGCCTTCACGCGTGTGGCAGAACACCATCGAACAGGGGCTTTCGATCAGCCGCAGCGTGTTGATAATGGCGCCGATCGTGTCGTTCTGATCGGCAAGAATGGCGCGATATTCGATATCGGTATGCGGCTCATTGTCGCCGATCGTGTCAATGCGCAGCGCGTCATGCTGATAACGCTTGGCGAGACGGGCGATTTCGCGAGCGATCGTTGCCGAGAACAGAAAGCTGCGACGATCCTGCGGAGTGGCGTCGAGCAGAGTTTCCAGTTCTTCGCGGAAACCGAGATCCAGCATCTCGTCGGCTTCGTCGAGAACGGCGACCTTGAGGCCCGAAAGATTCAGGTTTTTCCGTGAAAGATGATCGCACAGACGACCCGGCGTGCCGACCACAATGTGGCAGCCCATCGACAGCGCACGCGCTTCCTTGCGCGGCTCCATGCCACCGACACAGGAGACGATGCGCGCGCCTGTGTCAGCGTAAAGCCATTCCAGTTCGCTCTTCACCTGCAGGGCGAGCTCACGGGTCGGTGCGATCACCAGCGCCAGCGGTGTCGAGGCATGTGCAGCCTTGCCCTGCTCATCGAGCAGTTCGTTGGCCATTGCGAGACCAAAGGCGACTGTCTTGCCGGACCCTGTACGCGCCGAGACGAGAAGATCCCGTCCCTTTGCCTTTTCATCCAGCACTGCCTCCTGAACGGGCGTTGGCTCCTGATAGCCGCGTTGGGCGAGAGCGTGCGCAAGCGTGGGGACTGTGTCCGGAAAAGGCATGGTTTAGATTGGTCCTGGAACGGGAGACTGGAAGCCGGACATAAAGAGAAATCTCGGGAAAAGCCAGCGTCAGCTCATAAAAAACAACGGGCGCCCGGAGAGGAGCGCCCGCATGTCCTGTATGCAGCCATATTTACTGAAATGGCAAATATCGAAAATCGAAGAAGAGCTGACTTTCGGAAGTATGCGGTTTTCCACCCACCCCCTGATAGGCCTGCACACGGGAATAGGCCAGCTGGGTTCCAAATTCGACAGTCCCGTACCGTCCCTTGAAAAAACGCCACCACGCGCCAATCGTGCCTTCCATGACGCTATGGATATTAGCCGTGCAGGGCATTGAGGACATTTCGATATTACAGCCCGCATTCATCGCATTCGGGTTGCCGTAACCATAGGCCGAACCATTCAGGGTGGAATAGTTACGTCCGGCCCACTGGGTTCCGAAATAGCCATAGACATCGAATCTCGCGCTGGGATGAGCGATGATGCCTGCCGTTCCCTGTGCCGAGAACAGTGGCTGCGGCTTGCCCTGGGCATTGATGGTCGCATCTGGCAGAAGAACCGAGCCATATCGACCAATGCCATACCCCGCCAGACCGGCGATCCGCACTTCCACCTTGTGCGGGATGACGGGAAGGATCATGGAACCGCCGCCGCCGCCGGTTGGCGCCGTGTAGTTGTGTCCACCACCGACCCATGACACGCGGTCATGCGCGAAATGGGCAATGCCTTCGATTTCGTAATGGCCCCAGTGCGGATCGTAGGCGATCTTGGCGATCACATCCGGCGCGATCTCGTTCGAGAACGGTCCATTATTGGTCAGCCCTGTGCCATCCTTGTTGATGGTCGCCACCTTGCCGCCCGGCAGAAGAACCCTTTCATCCCCATCTGTGGTGTAGCCGGTCGTATCATACAGGGTCTGGGGATTCTCGATGGACAGACCAAGCCAGAGCTTGTGCTTGAAGAAATCCTGCGTGATGCGGACCTGCCACTGGCGCGCCCACGTCTGACCCGCGATCATCGCGGCGTCGATCGTCTCCGGCAGACTTTCCTGACGCGGGACGATGCCGATACGGCCCGGCGTCAGCATGCTCCATGCCTGACCGGCCAGAAAATGGAAGTTTTCCTTGCTGTTATCGTAAACAAGGTAGGCCTGCCGAAGACGCGGGGAGTAACTGTTACTCTCATAGGCGTTGGTCGTGTCAGCACCCGCGCCAAAATCGGTTTCAAAGAAGCCGGAAATGGTCTCGTACTGGTCGATATTGCCTCTGAGCATGAGAGAGAGGCGGCTGTATCGCGCAGAACCTTCAAAACTGTTTGTGTGATAGTTCGGGCTGTTCTTAAACGGAAGTCCGGACCAGAAGGTGAAGGTGCCCGACGACATCTGGCGGTTTTGCAGCACAGTTGCGGCATCAACAAATCCGCCGAGCGCGATCGTCACCGGTCCTACGTGAAAAACCCCGTGATCGCCCACGGCACCGGCTGCCTGCGCGCCCACACTTTCACGCGCATGCGGCCCCACACCGTTTTCCGCGGTGTGGGCGATCATGTCTTCCGAGCGATGGGCGGTCACTGTCTTGACCGTCGGAACATCCTCAGTCACGAAAGTCGGGCGTACCTCTGGTTCGTGCTTACGCGATGTCACCCGCACCGGTTCCTCGATCTCCGTTTCAGGAACGGGGCCAGTCTCATTGTTGGTTATCATGATTTTCTGACGCGTGGCCTTGCTCAGACCGGCGTGACTGGTCGTTTTGCCGACTGCCGCCTTTCTTGCGACAAGCTGTTTCTGCAATCCCATAAGCGCTTTGGTCAGTTGCGCCTGCTGCTGCTGGATTCGTGCAATCTGCTGCTCCATCAGTTCCAGGGATTCGCTCTGTTCATCAGCGTAAGCTGCGAGAGGGAAAAAGGCTGCCCCGGCACAAAGCAGAAAAGCCAGAGAAGAGCTGGTCCGGCGGAAAAACGTCGGGCATTGGGGCATGGAGGAGGAGCGTCCGTTGTCTTGAAGAAGTTTTACGTCAAAGTATTTCTTATTCAGGACATTTAATAATAAACCAGCATTAAATTGTCATTCAAAAAAATTTTAAGAAGCCTGCCAAAAGCTTCGCCAATCGTAATTTTTCCCGGAAAATCGTGCATTCAAGGGATTTTTGGCCTAAATGTCACATATGAAGACATTTTTTCACAAGATGCATGGATTGGGGAATGACTTCGTCATCATCGACGAAAGATCAGGCTCTTTTGACTTGACACCCACGCGCATCGCCAGTCTGGCCGGTCGCAGGCGTGGAATCGGCTGCGACCAGTTCGTCACTCTCTCAGCGTCCTCAGATGATAAAGCGGCTGTTTTTGTGCGCTTTTTCAATCCTGACGGCAGCGAGGCGGGAGCCTGCGGCAATGCGTCCCGCTGCGTCGCCAGCCTGCTCGGACAGGAACGCGACACTGACAGCCTGACCTTCGAGACCCGCAACGGGCTCCTGAAAGCAGAAGTGCTTTCCCGCGACGCGCTGGGAGGCGCTGTCGTGACAGTCGATATGGGGTGCCCCCAGACTGACTGGCAGGCGGTGCCGCTGGCCAAACCAGCCGACACACTCCGCCTTCCTCTTGCGGGCGAGCCTGCGGCCCTTTCCATGGGCAATCCGCACGCGACCTTCTTTGTAGAGGATCTGTCGGAAGCGGAGCGCGGCCCGACACTGGAAGTCGATCCGATTTTCCCCGATCGCGCCAATATCGGCTTTGCCCGCATCGACGCGCCAGACCGGATGCGACTGCGTGTCTGGGAACGCGGCGCGGGCTTCACCTTGGCCTGCGGCTCCGGCGCCTGCGCGGCCGTCGTGAACGCCGCCCGGCGTGGTCTGGGAGAACGCCGGATGACAGTAGAGGTTGACGGCGGGGAGATGGTTATCGCATGGGATGCCAACGATCATGTGCTGATGACCGGTCCCGCCCAGCTTGCCTTTGAAGGGACCGTCGATCTCGAGGCCTATCCAAAATGACTGACACCCCTCCGGACATGCCGGCGGACGAGACGCCCAACGCAACACAGGGCGTGGATATCCTGACTTTCGGCTGCCGCCTTAACACCTATGAGAGTGAGGTCATGCGCGGCCACGCGGCTGCGCTGGAGGATGTCATCATCGTCAACACCTGCGCCGTGACCAACGAGGCCGAGCGGCAGGCGCGGCAGGCCATCCGCCGCGCACATCGCGAGCGTCCGGATGCCCGCATCGTCGTGACCGGCTGCGCCGCGCAGATCAATCCGGACCGCTGGGCCTCCATTCCCGGCGTGACCCGCGTGCTGGGCAACGAGGATAAGCTGAAAGCGGAAAGCTGGAGCCTCCCTGCCCTCGGGTCCGGCAATGCCGTGTCCGACATTATGGCCGCCAAGGAGACTGCCGCGCATCTGGTGACGGAATTCGCCGGACGTACCCGCGCTTTCGTGCAGGTTCAGCAAGGCTGCAACCATCGCTGCACATTCTGCATCATCCCCTACGGGCGCGGACCTTCCCGCTCCGTGCCGGTCGGCGTGGTGGTGGAACAGGTGCGGGCGCTCGTGGCGTCCGGCTACCGTGAGGTCGTGCTGACCGGCGTGGACATCACCTCATGGGGTGACGATCTGCCCGGAACACCGCAACTTGGTCAGTTGTGCCGACGTCTGCTCGCGCTGGTGCCTGAACTGGAACGGCTCCGGCTGTCCTCCGTCGATCCGGTGGAGATCGACGAGGATATCTGGCGTCTGCTGGAAAACGAACCACGCTTCATGCCTTACCTGCATCTGTCCCTGCAGGCCGGGTCGGACATGATCCTCAAGCGGATGAAGCGGCGTCATCTGGTCGCAGATGCAGCGTCTGTTATTGAACGGGCACGGTCGATCCGGCCCAAGATCGGCATTGGCGCGGACCTGATCGCCGGGTTCCCGACCGAAGACGAAGTGCTGTTCGAGGAGACACTCTCTTTCCTTGAGCAGGCCGCCCTTCCCTATCTGCACGTCTTCCCCTACAGCGCCCGTCCCGGCACTCCTGCCGCAAAGATGCCCGCCGTGCCGGTCGTCGAGCGCAAGGCCCGCGCTGCCCGGGTTCGCGCTGTCGGTGAGCAGTCGGCGCAGAGCTATTTCAGGAGCCTTTTGGGTCGTGAACTACGCGTCCTGATGGAAACCCCTGAAAGCGGTCACAGCGAGGAATTCGCCCCGGTCCGGCTGGCGCAGGGTCAGTCCGAGATGGGGCGCATTGAAGTTCTGCGTCCCGTAGCGGTTGACGAAAAAGGGCTTGTGGCGGAGATCGTATAGTCATGGCACTCGGATTTTTCTCCCGTCTCAAGCAGGGGCTGTCGCGCTCCACCCAGAAACTCAGCAGCGTCTTCACCAAGCGCAAGCTCGACGAAGCGGCACTGGAAGATCTGGAAGATCATCTGATCGCGGCGGATCTCGGTCCGGAAGTTGCGGAACGGGTCATCGAATCCTTCCGCAGCACCCGTTTCGGGGCGGAAGTGACAGATGATGAAATCCGGCAGACCCTCGCGGATGAAATCGCCCGCGTCCTGACGCCAGTCGCGATCCCTTTCGAGCCAGACCCGAAGCTCAAGCCGCATGTCGTGCTGATGGTCGGTGTCAATGGCACCGGCAAAACCACCACCATCGGCAAGATGGGCCGCTATTTCAGCGAGCAGGGCAAGAAAGTCATCATGGTGGCGGGCGATACCTTCCGTGCCGCCGCTGTTGAGCAGCTTCAGGTCTGGGGTGAGCGGACGGGTGTGCCGGTCATTGCAGGCAAGCCTGAGGCCGATGCTGCGGGACTTGCTTTCGAGGCTCTCAAGCGCGGCAAGGAAGAAGGCGCGGACCTGCTTCTGATCGACACGGCCGGACGCCTGCACAACAAGGGCGCTCTGATGGAGGAGCTGGCCAAGATCATCCGTGTAATGAAGAAGTTTGATGAGACAGCACCCCACTCCGTCATTCTGGTGCTGGATGCGACGACCGGGCAGAACGCGATTGAACAGGTGCGCGTTTTCCGTGAGCTGGTGAATGTCACAGGTCTGATCGTGACCAAACTGGATGGCTCGGCCCGTGGCGGCATCGTGGTGGCACTGGCGGACCAGTTCAAGCTGCCGATCCATGCCGTTGGCGTTGGAGAGAAGGCTGAGGATTTACGTCCTTTCTCGGCGCAGGAATTCGCTCGTGGTCTGGTTGGCAAAACAGACATTTCGACGACAACTGCTGAAGAGACAGCCGAACAACCCAAGCCTGAATAACGCAGAATTAACGAGCGCATCTATTCTTGCGAGTGAATGACTGAATACAGAAATCCATCACGCCTTTACCAATTTCTGCTGTAAAATAAGAGACGTGATGAGTCCCAGCCCTTAAAGTCAGCGGAAAAAAAGCCCCTCTCCACACCACTAAAGCGAGGGGAATTATATATCAGAAGCGCAGCCGGAATGGCCGCGCATGTTTTCCGATATCGCACGATATTTTCAAAAGGTCTTTTCGTATCTACAGATGATACAAAAAGGCGCTTTGTGTTTTTTTGTTTCACATTCAAATGAATTTACCCTTATGATCGTGTCATACTGAAATGCGCCATCGGCGGAGAGTTGCGTTTTCTCCGCAACACAGGAAGAGAAATGCCAATATCAAAATGGAAACCAGCCCTTATCCCTGCATTGGCTCTTCTGACGACAGGCAGCTCCATTTCGGGCCACGCCGCGATTCCGTTATTTACCAAAAGTACTGAAGCAACCGGTTTCGAGGAATGGTGGCGGGGCATTACGCTGGCCGGCCGTATCGATGGCGGCATATCTGCCAATCCGGCCCGCCCCGATAACGGTATCAATTTCGGCAACTTTATTGGCGACCATGCCAATCAGGCGCAGCTCAATCAGTTTGCCCTGACGCTGGCACATGACATCGATACAACGACTGATGGCTACAGCTTCGGTTTTACCCTTGAAGCGTCCTATGGTTCGGACTCACGGTATTACCATCTCCTCGGCATTTCCGACCGGGCTTTCAATTCGCGCTATCAGATCATTCCTTCCCATGCGCAGGTGGACGCTCATCTCCCGTGGTTCACCAAGCTGGGCGTCGATATGCACGCCGGCATCCTTCAAGCCCCCATGGGGCTGGAAGCGTTCGATCCGAACGCACGGCCATTTTATACATTTAGCTATACGGGCCAATATTCTGTGCCCTTCCAGCATGTCGGGATGATGGCCACCATTCACGTCACGCCCATGATTGACGTGCTCACAGGCATAGATACCGGTAACCAGACGACATTCGGACGGAGCGACAACAACAGCGCGCCTGCCGGATACGCAGGCATCACGTTGAATAATCTTGCACATGGCAAACTGACCATAACGGAATTAAGCCGTTTTGGCTCTGAGGACTCTCGTATCGCCTTTCATCATGGCGCCAATGAGGATCTACGCTTCTGGAATGACCTTACGGCCATTTATAAAATTACTCCCACCGTTACTTTGACCGGTGAATTCAATTACATGCATGATGATGGACTGAGAGCCGATACAGAAAGTTTTGTTTCTTATCTCAGCTGGAATTTCATGAAAAATCTGACCTTCAATTATCGAGGCGAGATTTACCGTGACAACACGGGCCTGATGGTCGCCAATTTTTTAACCAATGAAGGTTACATGAACGCCATTGCGGGTCGTTCAGCACCGACAGAGAGCGCTCCACCCACCACTTATGGCGCCATGACACTGGGCGTGACCTACAGGACCTCTCTGAGCAAAGACTATGGTTATTTCGCAATCCGCCCGGAAGTCCGCTTTGATCGCTCGCTGAATGGGACGACACCGTTCAATGATAACCGTAACAGTGGCATGTTCACGTTCGGTGGCGACGCCATGATAGGTTTCTGAACAGTCAGCAGAAGGGCTTTCAGATACCCTTCTGCACTATCATTTTCAAAAATTGCTTATCAGATATAGTCTGCCAGCGTCATACCCTTGAGATCAGAGATCAGGGTGTAGGATGCAAGAAGCTGGTCCTGAACATTTCCCGTCTGCACAGAAACCGCTGCAATATCAACATCCTTGATATCCGAAAGCTGAGACGTCAGCATAGTGCTCATTGTTGACAGGTTTGTAGACTGCGCTGTCAACGAGTTTTGCGTAAGAGCAAGAGAACTCACCTGATTACTCAGCTCTGTTCCCACCGTACTGGTTGATGCTTTCAACTGATCCACAAGATCGGAGAAATTACTGCTGGACGTATCAGCATTTCCAAGAGAAGCGACAATCATCAGGTTACGCATCAGATCCCGAATGGGAGATCCAGTCGTAGTTGTTTGAGAACTCGTCGGCGTCGTACCTTCTGTAGCAACCATGCCCACATTGACAACAGCCCCTTGTCCGACAACTGCTTTTGTCTCAAGCCCTTCTGCCGAACTGGGATCCGTGGACAGAGCAGATGAGAAGACAGAAAGACCAACTGTTGTATTATCCGTAGTAGTATACGTTCCACCACTTGCGGCGTATGAAGTCGCTGTCTGAAAAACTGAAGACGCGCCCAGCGTATCAAGCTGACTGACGGCATCGGACGTAACTGTCGCAAGAGTACTGGTAGCTAGATTACTGGCATCTGGAACCGGAGCGTTATTGACATCAGTGCCAGCAAATACATATCCGTTGCTGCCTTTCGTATTCAGATAATCTCCCAGTTCAGACAGAGCTGTTTTTGCACTTTCGACAACAGTCGCCAAGGTTTCCTGTCCATACGTCCCATTCAGGGAAAGCAGATCGGTTTGTAGTGTCGTATTGAGTGATGAAATTTGCGTCAGGGCACTCTGCGTCACACTTAAATTCGTCTGCGCGCCAGAAACGGAAGTTTGCCAAGTGGAAATTGCGGTAATCTGCGGCTGCAAACTCAACGCCTGTCCACGCTGATCTCCCAGACCAGCATATGTATCTGACGTCACGCCAGTTGTCGCCTGCGCAACAAGGGCTGTCTGCTTGTCAGTCAGAGTGCTAACCGCCTGCTGCAACACATAAGCCGTGCCACTTGCGCCATAAAGACCAACAGATGTACTCATGATTCTTACACCGCATCCAGAAGCGCCGTGAACATATCCTTCACAGCCGTGACGATTTTTGCATTCGCTGTATAGGCATTTTGCAATGCAATGATATTGGACATCTCGTTATCCACATTGACCCCCGAAACATTCGAGACTTTGGTGGTCAAGGAAGATTGAACGGACGTAGCTGTCGTGAGACTTGCTGAGACCGTCGATGCCACCTGCGCCTGGGCGGAGGTCAGAGAGGTCGCAAGATTGGCAAGTGTCTGGCTCCCGCTATAGCCGGTGGAAATATTCCCATCCACACCAAGCCCCGAACCTGGAGCCGCAGGAGAGTCTGATCCAAGTGTAGTCTGCAACAGGGCCAGAGCAGTATCTGTCGATCCATCCTCAGATAATGAAGATGGGTCAGCAGCAATCGCCGCGCCTACCTGAATGGTGCTGGAAAACCCTACGATACCATCAGGAGGAACGGCTGTTGTGCTTGATCCCGGCACATCACCGGAAGCGTCAGTGAACAGCTTAACCCCTTGATCGTTAAAGCGCGTCGCAAGAGTGGAGGAAAAGGAATCCAGCTGGGCCTGCATCTTCGGGTAAACATTGTCACGCAGATCAATGTTCGCGCCAAGCTCGCCACCCGTCAGATGAGATGTAAGATCAGTTGTACTGCCGACCAGCGTGATGGCCGGGATATAGCTGCTGGTATCCGAAGCCGTAATGGAAGAGGTCGCAGTGATGGTTACATCGTCTGTCGTCAATGGCCAGGTCGAGCTGGGTTCCAGCGTGGATGTTCCCGTACTATTGGAATCAGTCGTGGGATAAGTGGAAAGAATGCTGTTATTGCTATCTTTCGGGTAGGTCGGCAGCTGTGTTCCATCAGCAGTCTTGACCAGCATGTCCCCTTTGGATGTCTCGGTATATGTAACCGACATATAGGATGAGAGATCAGACATGGCAGCGGCACGCTGGTTTTCCAGATCTGCCGTGCTCATCCCCTGCACTTTAAGTGACATGATCTGCTTTGACAGAACACCAATCGTCGTCAGATCCGTATTCACCGATGAAATTTCAGCGGTAATTGAATCCTGTGCCGCCTGACGCTGCGCCTGATAGGTTGACGACAAAGTATTGATGGACGAAGCCAGTGTCTGCGCATTGCTGATGACGGTACTTCTCGCCGTTGCATCGGAAGGCGTTGAAACAAGGGCCGTTATGGCATTTGAAAGATTGCCGACTTCGTCAGAGAGAGTCGCGCTTGATCCTGAATCTGAACTGGTCGATCCCTGAAGCGCCGTAATGGCGGAGAGAGAATTATTCTGCACCGTCAGCGCAGCAACTTCGGCATTCTGCGTGTACAGACTACCCTGCAGTGCGTTGTTTACGTTGCGCGTTGTCAGGCCAATCGTGACGCCGGAGCCCGTGCCCGTCGTATCGGCAGAGTTGAGGTTTGCAACCTCTTCCACATAGCCAGTAGTGCTGGCATTGGAGACATTCTGTGACAGCACACCGAGAGCGTACTGATTGCCTTCCAGCCCGCTGGTGGCGATGGACAGGGCATTGTTCAGATCCATGACCTTGAACTCCGACAAAACCTCGCCAACCAATAAAAATGGAGCAAGGCGCACCACGTCCAAGTTTTTTGGCAACGCAGCGCTTTGTTGAACCGGGCGGGACTACCGATCTTTTGCTCAGATTACCCCACTCAGATGAAAAACAGGTTAATGAGCCGTTAGCGGATCATCGCAATCGTCGCCTGCAGCAAGGTGTCAGCCGTCGTGACGATCTTTGTGTTGGCTGTGTAGGCTTCCTGAGTGACGATCAGGCTGGACAGATCGGACGTCAGGTCCGTGGTGGAGGATTCTGTGGAGGATGTTTTCAGAACTCCGGTACCGTTTGAGCCCACAGTCCCGATTGTTGCGGAACCAGAAGCTGAAGTTGCCTGATAGGCCTGCCCATCAACAGCCATAAGCCCGTCCGGATTCACGAATGAAGCAAGAGCGACTTTACCAACAAGCTGAGTGTCACCGTTACTGAAGGTCGCCATGATCGAACCGTCAGTTTCCATGGAGATACCCTGGTAAGTACCTGTCGTCACACTATCACTGGTCAGATCAGATTGTGCGTTAGTATCCGTGGTTCCAGCATTACTACCAATCGTACCCAGATTGAGGCTTATGGTCTGATCTGTAGGAGTAGCCTTCGTGGTCAGATTTTCAGTATAAGTCAGAGGAATTGAAAGAGTTGCTGTTGACCCGGTGTAACCCGTGCCGACAACGTTACCAGTTGCATCTTTTACACTCTCAAGATTACCGGAAGAATCAAAAGAAACTGTATACGTCAATGGTGTTGTCGAGCTGGTGTTTCCTGAACTATCTTCCCCCATTACCGACATCGTGGTGTCCGTTGAACTAGCATTCGCTATCGTGACCTGATAAGTCGCGGTACCGCTTGCATCAGTCGTTGGCGTTCCCCACGTAACACTCAAATCATGGGACTGTCCGGTGGAATCATAAATTGTCGTGGAATCCGGGGTTGAAGTGCTTATCCCTCCCGTTCTCGTCAGAGTAGTTGTCTCCGTAGGACGAAAGGCCACATCGGAAACCTGTATCTGAGACAGTGTAGAGCTAAGCTGGCCTGTTGTGGGATCAGCCATATAACCATTCAGATAGTAACCTGATGTATTGACCAGATAGCCATTTTTATCCTGATAGAAATCACCATTTCGTGTAAAATACTGTTGGTTGCTGAATGATTCCTGACCGGCCGTTGCCTGCCCATTAGGCTGCGAGACATCGAAAAAGCCATTACCGGAAATCGCAACAGCAAGCGTGTTCGTGCTGGCTGCAATCGTACCTTGCTGCTGGGTCTGTGAAGTTGTGTAAGCTGATACACCGTCAGAAACAGCCTGCCCCTGCGCATAAGAAGCAAGATTATTGGAAACCGTGTCCTGAAAACTGGTTTCCGACGCCTTGTATCCGACAGTCTGGGAGTTGGCGATATTATTACTGAGATTTGTAAAAGCTGTTGACTGAGCATTGATACCTGCAACAGCCGTTGTAAGGGAATTGAAAATCGACATGGATCACTCCTAAAGGGCGGCCCCGGCAGCGCGGCGCCGACGACCTCAACACCCCTTATCCATGCAGAAAGCGTGCCAACCTTCACCCAATCACGATTTTTTATCGAAGTTAATAAACACTCCCGGAAACCTGCGGGAATCTTGCATGATATTTACTTTTCTTTTTTTCGTTTATTGGCTGCTGAAAAAGACACATTACGGCAAACCGGCACATTTTGCCGACCAAGGCATTTTTGTTCCTGTATGAGGCAGATATTTCGCTGCCAATTTATTGCCGCATCCATCTCACTACAAATCCTTTTCATTTCATCCAACCATATGAATTTTATAAAAACACAATAAATTCAATAAATTATAGAAAAATCATAGCAAAAAATCGATGCCAAACACCCATAAAAAGATTGATCAGTCGAAGTTGGCCCGAAAGTTGCATCTATTCTCATTGCATAATTCGACTGGGATTAAGTCATGGCAAGTCTGGTGACATCGTTGCTTACAGAAACCGCCCCCAAAATGACCAAGACAACCAAGGTCACATCCGGAAAGTCCGTGTCTTCTGCTGCGACATCCCAACGCCCCCTGTCTTCTGCCCAATCATCGACAGGCGATCAGGCTGAAACCGGAACGCAGTCCACATTCGGCGATCATATGGCGCGCCAGACCGCCAGTCTGCCGCACAATTCCCAATCCCGGAACAGGCCGGCAAATTCTGCCCAGTTACAGACATCAAGCGCCTCCTCCCAATCGCTGGAACAGAATGAAGACGCGCAGGTATCGTCTGACAACACAACATCAGCCGATAATACGTCCCTGTCACTTTCCGCCATCAACATGGCACAGGAAGACGCCGCAGAAAAAGCGAAAGCCCTGACAGCGGATGCAACTGCCACCATCGCAGCTAGCCAGTCTTCATTGTCTTCCGCTACAGAAAACAGTTCTTCAGCTTCCACTGTCAGCAGCGCTGTGACTGACGGTAGCCATAAACCAACTGACAGTCGATCAACCAAAAATCAGCACCCGGAAAAGCTGACCAGCTCTGAAAATACGACAAATGACAGCAGCAGCCAGACGCTACCGCCCTCAGATACAACGCTGGAACTGGCAGCCCTGAGCGTTTACCAGCCGTCATTCTCTCCCTCAGAAACACCTGCCACACTCTCCGGCAATGAAGATCAGACAACTCTTTCTCCATTGTCTGCGCAGGAAATCGCTGTTCCTTCATCATTTGCTTCCAGTTCCGTGTCAGAAAACACTTCGATGACGGCAAAGGCTGTCCGTAATATACTTTCAGGCACCGATGCCTCTCTCTCCGGAGAGGCATCGTCAAGTAACGCGAAAGCAGAAGCGCCTGGTCAGCCCAACTCCGTGGTTGACTCAAAAAATTCCGACACGGCCAGTTATCTTCGTAATGTTTCTGTAAGCGATGTTCTCGCTCAGACAGTACAGAATGAAATGACGGGCAACCAGACGGCGAGCAGCAAGAGCACAGACACACAACCAGCGAGGCCAACAAACAGCGCTACCACTGACACTCAAACGAGGGACTACAAAACAGTCCTGACAATGCCTGCTGATATAAAAGTCAGTTCAATTTCCGACACCAGCGGCGCCTCATTCTTTCATGATGACGTCCGCCCTACGAGCGTAACCAGTTTCAGCCAGATCCAGTCGTTGCAGGATATTGCCACCACATCGGTCAATACTGAAACAAACAGACAATCTCTTTCAAACAACACACAGTCACTTCCACAAACCAAGACTGAAGCAACACCTGCCCCTGTTGCCGATCCTGCTCAGAATGTTCCGGTTCAGCCGACGGTCGTGTCCACAAATACATTGACCAGTCAACCGGAGACGGCCTCCGCTATCCAGAACAGCAAAACCGCCAGCACTGATGCTGGGCAGTCAACAGATACATCCGCACAAGTGCAGATGGCCTGGAATCCTGCTCCTGTCACCTCGACGCCCTCCGCAGGGAAAGTCACTGCAAGCAGGACATCCCCGCTGGACGATCGCACATCAGGACGCACAGACATTTCCAACGCTGCGCAGGCACAGACCGCGCCAGTCGAACCGCAGACAGATGACGTAGCGTCTTCCACCACTTCAGAGAAAACGTCTGCAGATCAGCAAGGCAACAAAGACGATAACAGAAACTCTGATCAGCACACGTCATCTGATCGGTCTCTGACCGCAAACATGACACTGCCACAGACCTATAACGAGGCCGCACCCTTTTCTGAACAGCTGGTCGCCAGCACAGCGAGTGACGCCTCTTCTCCTGCCTCCACCACTACACAGGCATCAGCAACGACCTCGTCTTCCTCCATCGACACAGCTGCCGCATCCGACGCCAGTTCAACAGCCCTTAATCTGACAGTTGCTCTGCAAAATGATGATCAGACACCGCTCCATGTCACCATTGACAAGTCCGACAAGTCTGACGGACTGAATATTCACATTGGCGCAGACGGTCTCACGACCCTGAACGAGCTGCAGAACCATAAACACGAACTGGTTCATGCTCTGGAAAATGCGGGCATCTCAACTGCTGGATCACAGATTTCATTCGGTCTTGCCGATAACAATGCCGATTCATCCTTCTCGCAAAACCATCAGTCTCAGCAATCACCACAGGATAACAGCACGAACACGACTGCTGGATCTTCAGATTTTGCAAACGCTTTTGGCGGTACACTCTCTGGAAACAGTAACGGAGACGGCTCCAGAAACAGCTGGAGTGCGGCCGCCACACCCATGACCTCAACCACGGCTTCAGACGCCGATGACACCAGCGATCAGACTTACGCCCTGACTGCCCTGCGGACAGGCTCAGTCAACATCACAGCCTGAAAGAACCGGATATGACAACGACAGTAGCAACTTCATCCTCTTCAACTTCGCTTCTTTCATCTGCGGTCAATGCGTCCCAGTCTGCAGCCTCCGTCAATGCCGCCGCCAACACCGCAGCCTCCTCCACAACGGCGACCGATACCAGCACAAGCGCTCTCTCCTCGCTCACCAGCAACTTCAACACGTTCCTCACCCTGCTCACCACACAGCTCAAGAATCAGGATCCGAGCAGCCCGATGAGCAGCGATACGTTCACCTCCGAACTCGCCCAGTTCGCAAGCGTGGAACAGCAGGTTGATACCAACACCAACCTGAAAACACTGATTTCCCTAACGCAGGATGGTCAGCAGTCGACCGATATGTCACTGGTCGGCAAAACCGCGGTCGCGACCACAAGCGAACTGCCGCTGCAAAACGGCAGCAGCAGCGTTTCCTTTAACGCGACGACCGAAGAACCGATTGCGATTGCCGTCACCGACAGCAACGGCAATGTCGTCAAGACAGCTGAGCTTACCTCCACTGTCGGCACCAACACATGGACATGGAACGGCACCAGCGATAGCGGAGCCCAGCTCAGCGACGGTTCCTACAACATCGCCGTGCAGACGGCGGACACGTCAGGCAATACCTCCGACGTTCCATTTACCGTCACAGGCACTGTTACAGGCGTCACCCGCAATGGCAGCTCGATCTACGTCAATATGGGGGACAGCACGATCGACATGTCGGACGTCAACTCGTTCTCCGACACGTCGAGTCCCAGCACGACTTCGACGTCGTCTACATCGTCAGACTCTTCCTCTACCTCAAGCTGATGATGGAGCGAAGCAGGGTCTTTTCCACAGATCAGACCCTGCCTGTTTCAGGCATAAGTTGCATACGGGATTGTGGAAACCGGCTCTTTTCAGAGAGCCGGTTTTTCAGAAGCCCTTTCAGACGTGAGCCTCTCCTGAAACGCATCTGCGCTCTATAATCTGTCCCGCAAGCAGACTTCTGAAACAGCTTGGCAGAACATACAGACTACTTACTCGTCCTCTCCAAGCACCTCACGGGCGCGCCGGACAATCGTTTCATACTCTTCATCAGACAGCTCTCCCCGATGATAAAACTCGCTGGCACGGGCAAGCGCATCTCTGGCATGACTTTTGTCGGGAATGGGATAGCGCCTTCCCGGCAAGGCAAAGGCACTGTCAGGAAGCGCATCGCGCTCGGCTTGTGTCAGACGTGACATGGCGATCCTCCAGAAAAAACGCTCGTCTGAAATCATTCCACCAACGATCCCGGACTTGAGCGAAAGCTGCACCTCAGACCTTAAACAGGCAAGTCATGTGCCGCTTTGATATGACCCCTGTTTCTGTCGCAACAATTGCATGTCAGCTTTTCAGGAGGATCCATCTTTCGCACACAGATCTCCCTCATCCATTTCATCAAGATCCGCCATGGCAGCTTCCGCGCTCTGCGTCGGCACATCACTGGCCCGGACATCCATTCTCTGCATCGGTGCCGTAACAACGCCGGGAGCCGACAATCCGTGCACGACGCGGAAAGCGACAATGATCGCCAACCCGCCGAAAAGCACGCTGCCCGCAGCCTGACCAATCTGCACACCCAGCGCTCCAAATCCGGCTCCATACGCCACAAAGGGGATCGTTCCCAATGTTGCGCGCCCCCAGTTAAACAGGGTCGAATAAAGCGGGTGGCCAAGATTGTTGAACACCGTATTGGCGACAAAAAGCATACCGACAAACAGATAGCCCAACACCGTCCACGAACAGAACAGATGGATCAGCGCGGCACCATCTCCCTGAAGATGAAAGCCCTCCGTCAGCAGATTCTGCGAGAGCGCCAGCACGCCCCAGGTGCAGGCGACGCATCCCACCACAATCTTGAGAGAAGCGACCAGCACCTCCCGCACACGGTCCAGCTTGCCCGCTCCAAGGTTCTGCGAAATGATCGGTCCAACCGCGCCCGTCAGAGCGAAAACCATGGCGAACGCCACGACGACAATCCTCTCGACTGCTGTCTGACCACTGACCGCCTCAAGACCGAACTGCGCCATCCGCTCAGTGACGTAGGCTCCCCCCACCGGGGTCGCCAGATTTGTCAGAATGGCCGGAATGGCAATCCCCGCGACACGACGGCTATCGCCCCATATAGCAACGGGTTTAGGCCATTCGAGCATTCCGTGCAGACTTGCGCCCCGCCATCCGAGAACGAGAACCGCCCCACGCGCAAGGATCGTGCTGATGGCGGCTCCCACAAGCCCTTCCCTGAATCCGAGAATCAGGATCGGGTCCAGAATGGCAGTGAGGATTGCCCCAGCAAGGGTGACATTCATGGAGCGTTTTGCATCTCCGACTGCCCGCATCAGTGCCGAGGCGGACATGCCGAGCGAAATCAGTGGCAGAAAGGGAGACGTCAGATAGATGTAGAGAGCCGCCTGGTCGAGCGCCTCACCAGATGCGCCCAGCAGCGAGAGGATGGGACGCGCCAGAAGAGCCGTCACGATCCCCACCATCGCCGTAAGCACGAGATTGGTCAGCATGAATGAGGAAGCGATCCGTCGTGCCCGATAGAAGCTGCCGCCGCCGATCTCCCGGCCCACGCAGGCGCCAAGTCCAATAGTCAGACCGATGGACACCGCGATCTGGATACCGCCCACGGCGCCGGCAAAGCCGATTGCAGCCGTCAGGGCCGGCACACCGAGATGAGCGATATAGATCATGTTCAGCATATCGACGGCGAACACAGCCATCAGCCCGATAGCGCCGGTTCCCGCCATAACGAGAACGTGCCGCATAATGCTGCCGACCACGAAACACGCCTTTTGTCTCGGCACTGGTCTTCCGTTCATTCAGATCCTGCGGGTCGGACTTTATAATACTGCGCCCGCTCTCGCCGCAGTATGGCATGACCGGACTGCAACGCGAATGCCGAACGTCTATCACAAAAACATTTATATTCCGTGGCGGACTGTCACGGAGAAACCGGGAGGACAACTCCGGCAGAAAGGATGCTACCCTTCCGGAAGAGCCACTCCCCGCTCACGCGACCAGTTCCGCCAGAGCAGATGCAGCGTCGCCATCGCCGCCGGGCCGAGAAACAGACCGAGCAGGCCCCATGTCTCGGCACCACCGACAATCCCCAGCAGCACCCACAGGAACGGCAGCTGCGTACTGCCGCCAATGAGGCCCGGACGGACAAAATGATCCGCCGTGAAAATCACTACCGCGCCAATGGCGAAGACCGCCACAGCCGACATCGTGCCGCCATCGACCAGCAGGAGGGTCGCGGCCAGTCCGACCGGGATCATGGCGCAGAAGGGGATCATTGCTGCAATGGCCGTCGCTCCACCAAGCAGAACCGGATGAGGAACCCCTGTCAGAAAATAGATCACGCCCATGATGATCCCCTCGCCCACGCCAACGAGAACCAGTCCTGCGACGGTGCCATGAATGGACGCAATGATCTGGTGTCCGATCAGCTCACCCCGTCGGCCGAAAGCCCGACGGGAAGCTACCGTGCACTCGCGCATGATTGTGTCCCCGTCCTTGTAGAGAAAGAACAGGGTCAGGATGGAGAAGAAGAACAGCGTGCCGCGATGAACGACCTGCGACCCGACGGTCTTTGTCATGGCCAGACCGCGCGCGTCGAAGGAACTGAAGAACTCCGCCGCCGCACTCGGGTCGGACAGATGGCTGTTCCACCATTTGACGACGGCGTTGGCGCCGAAAGGCAGCCTGCTCACCCAGACAGGAACCGGCACCCCGGCATTACGGGCATGCTTCATCAGCCCGAGTACATTCTGTGCTTCGTTGGCGGCCTCAAGCCCGACAAACAACATGGGAATCAGAAAAAGGAGCGCCATACCCGCTGTGCAGAGTGCCGGCAGAAGGGCTCCCTGCGCCAGACGAGGCCAACGGGCCTGGATCTTGCGATAGAGCGGCCAGGTCGCCACAGCAAAGACCACGCCCCAGGCCAGCGCGCTCAGAAAGCCATGAATTGTGTAGGTTGTGATCGCGACAATGGCGAGAGCCAGAATTTCCCGCGCCTTCCATTGGGCGCGCCGGGCTGCCTGCCGCTGCTCAAGGGTGATATCTTCGACCGGACAGGGCGGGAGGTGAACATGGTCGTCATCATGCGGCGGCAGACCGGATTGTGACATTCAGCTATCTTCCCTCAAGCATTGCTCCCCGGACAGGCCTTGGCGAAATCTGTGGACCAGATAAACGGCATGCCACGCGAGGCTGCTCCTGTCACGCTTCCGGCTGTCGGCTGCGTGCTTCCGCCCAGATGGCGAACGCATGAATCAGCGCCGCTTCATCAAGCGCCTTGAAGCGTCCTGACGCGCCGCCATGACCGGCTTCCATGTTGATCCGCAGCAGAAGCGGATTGTCCGACACAGAATACTCACGCAGTTTCGCGATCCATTTGGCAGGCTCCCAGTAGGTCACCCGCGGGTCGGTCAGGCCGCCGATCGCGAACACTGCCGGATAGGGCTTTGCAGCGATCTGGTCATAGGGTGAATAACCGGCAATCCGGTCATAGGCCTTTTCATTGACCAGCGGATTGCCCCATTCCGGCCACTCAGGCGGCGTCAGAGGCAGACTGTCGTCCGACATGGTGTTCAGCACATCCACGAACGGCACGACGGCCACCACACCTGCGAACAGTTCCGGGCGCATGTTGGTGATCGCCCCCATGAGCATGCCGCCTGCCGATCGGCCATCCGCAACAATCCGTCCGGCATCCGTCCAGCCCTGTTCGATCAGATGATCAGCACAGGCGATGAAGTCCGTGAAGGTGTTCGTCTTGTGCTCCCCTCGCCCGCCAAGGAACCAGTTCCAGCCCTTTTCCGAACCGCCCCGGATATGCGCGATGGCATAGACCCAGCCGCGATCGACCAGGCTCAGGTTGCGGGTCGAAAAGGTTGGATCGATGGAGATTCCATAGGAACCATACCCGTAAAGCAGCATCGGCGCGGGCTGACCTTCCGGTGTATCCCGGTGCCAGAGCAGCGTAATGGGGACGAGTTCGCCGTCCGGCGCCTTGGCCATCAGCCGCTTCGTCCGATAATTCTCCGGGTCATGTCCTGACGGCACGTCCTGCATCTTCAGCAGATGCCGCGTGCGATCCTGCATGTCGTAGGAGAACCACTGCCGCGGCGTGGTTGGCGACTGGTAGGAATAGCGGAGTTCCGTCGTCTCGAACTCGTAGGATCCGTCGAGCGAAAGCGTGTAAGCGTCTTCGTCTGTCGCAATCTGGTGCCGCACGCCAGCCTTGTCTTCAATGGCGATGATGATGTTTGCATTCACCCGCTCGGTCCACACTAGATGGTCGGCAAAACAGATTGCCCCCGTGATGTAGTGCCCAGCGCGATGCGGCACATGCTCACACCACGCAGAGCGGTCACCCACAGCTTCATCGGCGACCGTCATCAGCTTGAAATCTGTGGCCCCATCAGCATTTGTGCGGATAACGAACCTGTCTCCACCATGAGACAGCTCATACATCAGCCCCTTTTCACGCGGGGCGACGCACACGGGAGCAGCTTCAGGAGCAGCGCCGGGGATGATCCAGTTTTCGGACGTATCGTGATCGTTGGAGCTGATGACAATCCATTTGCCGGAACGCGCTGCGCTCACTCCAACAAAAAAGCCTGAGTCCGGCTCATCATACACCAGCACATCATCGCTTGCGGTCAGGGCACGGCGATAAATCTTCACGGGACGACCGTTATCGTCCCGGCAGGTCCAGAAGATGTACTTTGAATCCGGAGAAAAGGTGAACTCGCCTGAACAGTTCTCAATCTCGACAGGCAGTATCTCGCCCGTGGTCAGGTCACGCACGCGGATGGTGTAAATTTCGGAACCCTGCGTGTCTTCCGCCCATGCAAACAGGCGATGGTCGGGACTGTGAGTCGCGCCCCGCGCTGCGTAATAGGGCTGTCCCTTCGCTCGCACGTCCGCGTCGAGCAGCACTTCTTCCGTTTCTGGATGCCCTTCCGCATGACGCACGTAACGGGGATACTGCGATCCCGACTCATAGCGGACGCCATAGCGCCATGTGCCGTGCGGGAGTGGTGGAAAAGTGTCGTCTTCCTTCAAACGTCCCTTCATCTCCGCGACGATTTCGCTCTGCAACGCCTTCGTCGGGGCCAGCACGGCATCAGAGTAAGCGTTTTCCTTGCGCAGATGATCGGCAATGTCCGATCGCAGCAGGGCCGGATCACGCAGAACTTCCTGCCAGTTATCGTCCTTCATCCACGCATAGTCATCCACACGGGTACGTCCGAGCTGCTCGATGCGGCAGGGCTTCTTGTGGGCAACGGGCGGTGCGGGGATTTGCGACATATAAATGGCCTTCCAGTGACGACTAGAAGGCCATTCTTACACAGGATGGCTCAACGAACACCCTGTCGGGTGAAAGGGTTCAGCCATGCAATCGTTGAAAAGCTGTAAAAAACGCCCAATCAGGTGTCTTTCAGAGCCTTTTCTTCCTCTTCACGCGTTCCGAACGGCACTTCCTGCCTGTCGTCCTGCTCGTCCATGCTGCCTCCGAGATTACCCAGATTTTCCTGAATCTTGGCGTCTTCAATCGGCTCGCCATTCGGGGCCAGCGGCACAGCAGACTCGACCGGGATTTCCCCGGCGTCAGGATTGATCTCCATCCCGATCAGATCTGTTGCGGCTTCCATATAGCCTTCCGGACCACAGGTCGGCTTGCCGTCGGCAATCCACATTTCCTTGGCTTTGGCCTTGATCTTGGCGTCGCGCTGCGGCGAGTCTTCCAGTGGGTTTTCCATATCATGCACTCCTCAAATGACCGTCACTGTGCGGAGACGAACTCCGCTTGCCCATCAGAACGACCTGAGCGGGAGGCAGTTTCGGTCCTGCCTGTCATGTTAGGCCAGCCATCACCGGAACACACCCCCTTCAGAAAGCACCTCAGGGAGCCGGATTGTTATGGATCTGATGAATGGCGTTGATCCGGCTTTCCAGCTCCGGCGTGATCTCAACATCCACTGATCCGAGAATGGTCTGCAACTGGGCGATACTGGTCGCCCCGATGATGTTGGAGGTGACAAAGGACCTTGACGTCACGAACGCGACTGCCAGCTGCACCGGATCGATTCCAAACTCTCTTGCCAAAGCGATATAGGCCCGGATGGCGTCATCCACGCCCGGCTTTTCATAGCGCTGACCCCGGTTGAACAGGGTGGTGCGTGCGCCAGCAGGCCGCGCGCCGTCCAGATATTTTCCTGTCAGATAGCCCTGTGCCAGAGGTGAATAGGCCAGCAGCCCGACCTGCTCACGCAGCGCGAACTCCGCCAGACCCAATTCGAATGTCCGGTTGATCAGATTGTAGGCGTTCTGGATCGACACGACCCGTGGCGCGCCCTGACGGGACGCTTCCAGACACTTGGCGACACCCCAGGGTGTTTCATTGGACAGACCGACATGCCGGATCTTCCCTTCCGTCACGAGATCGCCCAGCACACCAAGCGTTTCCTCAAGAGCCACTTCATCATCGACAGGCGGTTTTTCAAATGTCGTGCCACCTGCGCCAAACAGATTGACCCGACGGTCCGGCCAGTGAAGCTGGTAGAGATCGACATAATCCGTGCCGAGCCGCTTGAGCGATCCTTCCAGCGCATACCGGATCTGGCGTGGTGTCAGACGGGTTTCTTCGCCACCCGGGCGGAACCATTCCATCGGGCTACGACCGACAACCTTGGTCGCAAGGATGATCTGATCACGACGTCCGCTCTTCGCCAGCCAGCTGCCGACGATCCGTTCCGTGGCGCCAAACGTCTCGGCTCTGGGCGGAATGGAATAGAGTTCGGCCGTATCGATGAAGTTGATGCCATTTTCGATCGCAAGATCGAGTTGGGCATGGCCTTCCACTTCCGTGTTCTGCTGACCGAACGTCATCGTACCAAGACAGATTTCACTGACGAGGATGCCGGTGCGCCCGAGTTCACGTTGTTTCATACTGTCTGTCTCCTGTCCGGATGAGTCTCGAGCTGGAGATAAGCAGCCCTTTACGGATTATCGCAAGGGAGACGAATGATTTTCGCCCTCAAATTATTGGATGACGTTAATTGAAAGGATTTCAACTGATGATACAGGAATCAGAAGGCACAGCATTTATTTGAATGCGATATTAAAACCACATTTCCGAACTCTGCGTTGCAGGTTCAGTCAGTTTTCCTGTTCCTGAAAAAATCATCGCCAGCGAGGCCGAGCCTTATTTCGCATTATTATGGATACGACTTCCTCTTTTACAAGAACCAGCTTTTGGAACCAACTTACTCCACCGGCCCCAGATGATGCGTGCCACGTCGTGCAGCCAGACGGGTCTGCTGCTCGCGATCCGCATAACGGCGGCGCTGCGCTTCAGTCCGTTCATCATGGCAGGCAGGGCAGCTTACTCCCTCCTCATAGAGTGGTGACGCCTTGTCCTCATCACTGACCGGACGACGGCAGGCGTGGCAGACGGAGTATTTTCCCTGCTCAAGGCCGTGTTTCACCGTCACGCGCTGGTCAAAAACGAAGCACTCCCCTTCCCAGAGACTCTTATCTTCCGGGATGGTTTCAAGATATTTCAGAATGCCGCCCTTGAGATGGAAAACATCTTCCACACCCTCCGCCTTGGCAAAAGCCGTAGACTTCTCGCAGCGGATACCGCCGGTGCAGAACATGGCCACCTTCGGCTTGCGTCCCTGCGCCGCAAGTTCGTCGCGTTTTGCACGGAACCAGTCCGGAAACTCACGGAATGTCGCAATCTGCGGGTCTATCGCGCCATGGAATGTTCCAACCGCCACCTCATAATCATTGCGGGTATCAATGAGGATCGTATCCGGGTCTGAAATAAGGTCGTTCCACTCAGCCGGATCGACATAGGTCCCAACAATGGCGCGAGGATCGACACCCGGCACGCCCATGGTGACGATTTCTTTCTTGACGCGCACTTTCATCCGCAGAAACGGCAGTTCCGCAGCGCGGGATTCCTTGATTTCCAAGTCGGCGCAACCCGGTAAGGCGCGAATATGCTCCAGCACCTTGTCCATGGCCTCGTCACTACCGGCGATCGTACCATTGATGCCTTCATGGGCGAGAAGCAGGATGCCCTTTATGCCCAGAGAACAGCACAGTTTCGCCAGAGAGCCGCGGATGGCCTCACAATCCTCGAACGGCGTGAAACGATAAAGCGCGACAACCCGGACAGGCAGAGTGGAGTCAGACAGATTATGATCAGACATGAGCATTCATCGCTTCCGCATAAGCCTTCAGCACGTCAGAGGCCGGGCCATCCATTTTCACACGCCCGCCTTCAAGCCAGATAATCCGCGAGCACCATTCTTCAAGCACAGGAAGGGAATGGGAGGTGATGACCAGAATCTCCGCTCCGTCCACGACATTGGCAAGACGGGCGCGCGCCTTGTCCTGAAAGCGGGCGTCGCCTGCCATGAACCATTCATCCATCAGCAGGATCTGCGGCGCAATCGCCGTCGCCAGTCCAAAGCCGAGACGGATAGCCATGCCCGATGAATAGAGTCTCAGTGGCAGATCCATGAATTCGCCAAGTTCGGCGAACGCTTCCACATCCTGTTCAAGCTGTTTGAGTTGCGCGGATCGGAGCGCCTTGTGCTGTGCGAGCAGATAGATGTTCTCACGCCCTGTCAGTGCCGGATTCATGCCGGAATTGGTGTCGATCAGCGTCTCGACCGAACCGCGCACTGTCACCATGCCGGGCTGTGCGAGATAGATCCCACCCAACACCCGTAGGAGCGTGGACTTCCCTGCCCCGTTATGACCGACCAGACCGACACGCTCTCCGCTACGGATCGTCAGCGACAGATCGCTGATGGCCCGCACTTCAAGCACGCCGGGCGCATTATCGCTCATGCGGACTTCGCCACCCGTGCGGGAGCCCCGGCTTAACTGAAGGGGACGTTTGACCTTGCCGAACAGACTTTTCTTGAGTGAACGCGCTCCGCCGTGAAAGATCGGGAAATCGAGAGTCAGGTGGTCCAGCCGGATGAACGCCTTCGGCTGTCCCGGTTTCCTGTCGGTCATGGCTGGAGCGGGGGCAAGGCCTGTCACGTCGTCAGATCCAGAAGGCGAGTTGCGCCCGTGAGCGCGAAAACACGAAAAGACTACTGAGCCAGAGCAGAACGCTCAACCCGATTGCGACACTCCATACAGAGATGGAGGGCATCTCTCCCGTCAGAGGTTGCCTGACAATTTCAAGCAACGGATAGAACGGGTTGAAAATCAGCCACCATCCTTTTGCACCAAGCTGTTTGGCGCTCCAGATGATCGGCGTCACATAGAACGCGACCTGCACGATACTGGCGACAATGGGCGGAATATCCCGGTAACGGGCGGCGACCGAACCGAGCAGCAGGCAAAAGGCAAAAGCGTTCAGCGCCCAGATGAGCAGTCCCGGCACCGCAAACAGGGCGACCGGTCCGGGCAACAGCCCAAAGATCAGATAAACCCCTATCGGCACGACAATGTTGTAGCCAAACATCAAGCCATTGCGGACCAGAACGCGTAGGGCCTGAAGTGAGAACGGCAGACGCGTCGCCCGGATCGAACTCGCCGCATTGATAAAGCAGGAACAGGCGTCCTGCGTCACCCCTGCAATCCCGATCTGCCAGAGGATCATGGAGATCGCGAGATAGGGCAGATAATCCTTCAGGACGATATGGAAGAGATTACTGTAAATCCCTCCCATCGAGCCGATCATCACCGCCGTGCCGAGTGTGAGCCAGAGCGGCCCCACCCGGGAGCCTCGGAACTGAAGTTTGATATCCAGCCAGCCGAGGGACACGGCCAGACGCCACAGGCGCAGGCCCTCTCCGATATCCGCAAGAGCCAGCCTCAGACGGGAGTGGCTGACGGCCGGATCATCATCGGGACCACCCTGCTCCCAGTCATCGACATGCCTGTCGGCAGCCGCCTCACCTACCGACAAGGACGCATGCTCCATACTCTCCTGCGTGGAGGAGATGGGGAAATCCCCGATGATCGGTGTCGCAGCAGAAAGCTGGCCAGTCGAGGCAGTCATGGTCCGACCGCGTAGCCCATCCGCCCCGTCGGCGGCAACTCCCGTGAGCCATCCGGCACCCGGAAGCAGGCTGCTCTCCGCCATTAATCGAACCTGTGAAAACGCGACTCCGTCTATGCCACGATAACGTCATAATTCAGAGCCAAAGGGGAGGTTCTCAGGATCAGGCTCGTATGCAAGGCGGATAAATCGCGTGCATCCTGCCGCATTGAGGGTTATTCCTGCGCTTTGAAACACAGGGTGGAAAGGGGAGATACGCTTTGCGGACCGGGAACGAGAGACCGATGCACCATGCGCCCGGGTTTCCCCCGCGTCACGCCAGAACATCTGCTCCCATGCACAGCACAAAGCGCAAGGTTCCCCACATAGTCCGCCAGCTTCAGGCTCCTGCCGTTCTCGGTCTGCTTGCCCTCCTGTCAGCATGCGCCGGTCAGGGACCGGAGTCTGACATGCAGATTCCCATCGCGCAGGAAGAAGCGCGCTACCGGGCCCATGCGAAATCCTATTACGCTCCTCCCGGCTCAAGCGATGATCCGTGGGGCCCCTACATCACGGAAGCCTCCCAGCGCTTCGACATCCCGGAAATCTGGATTCGCAGCGTCATCCAGCGCGAATCCGGCGGCCGACTGTTCCATAATGGCGAGCTGGTTACATCCGCTCCCGGCGCAATGGGCCTGATGCAGCTGATGCCGCCGACCTACGACGCCATGCGCAGCCAGTACAATCTCGGCGACGATCCGTATGATCCTCATGACAACGTGCTCGCGGGCACGGCCTATATCCGCCAGATGTATGACATCTATGGATCGCCGGGCTTTCTGGCCGCCTATAACGCAGGCCCCGGTCGTCTTGAGGACTTCATTTCCCGTAATCGCACCCTGCCGCGCGAGACCCGTAACTATGTCGCCGCCATCGGGCACGAGATCGCCGGGATTTATCCCAACAGCCGCTCGCAGGCTGATCTTCTCGTCGCCAGCCATACAACCGGTCAGAGCGCGGAATATGCCGCAGCAGCCCTGCCGACAGGAACAGCCGCGAGCATTCGTAATGCGTGGGCGCAGCGTACAGGCGGCAACGCGCGACCTGTAGAAGTTGCAGAAGCGCCAACGTCCTCCGCAGAGGACACGACGCCTGTCGTTTCGGCTCCGAGCTACACCAGCCAGATGGCCCCGGTTTCAAGCAATACCGAGTCTCCACAGGCTGTCAGCTCGGTCTGGGCGGCACGCATGAAAGCCAGCGGTGCAAGTGCAGAGCCTGCGGAACAACCGCAGGCGTCAGTTGAGCCGGTATCTGCTCAACCCGTCGTCATCAATGATAACGCCATGCCTGCGGCACGCCCTGCCCGCACCGCCAACAGGTTCGCCCTGATCTCGTCAGCCTCCGCCGCGTCCGCCCCGCTGTCTTCCCGCATGACGACCAGCAATCGTGTTTCAACGACAGCAGAAAGTGCAAGCGTGGCCAGTTCTTCCCGGGCATGGGCCATTCAGGTAGGTGCGTTCAGCACACCCTCCCTCGCCCAGACTGCTGCCAGCCGCGCCCGCTCCAAGGCAAGCAATGACCTGTCTTCGGCCAGAACCCAGATCGCCAGTGTCCGTCTGGCCAAGGGTCAGATCTATCGCGCACGCCTGACCGGCCTTTCCCGCTCGGAAGCAACAGCCGCCTGTCATCGCCTCGATGTCGGCTCCTCCAACTGTGTGGTTGTCTCGCCTGAAGGCATCTGACCAGACTTCGCTATCAGCTCTATTCACCGGCAAGGAACGATCATCATGGCCAAACGCAAGCTCTTCGGCCTGATCCTGACGGCTGGTCTGATGCTCTCGCTACAGGCAAACGCCGCTCTGCCGCCGGGTGACAAGGCTCCCGCTTTCACGCTTCCGGCAAGTCTGGCTGGACATGAATTCAGTTTTTCTCTGGCGAAGGCCCTGAAGAAAGGCCCTGTCGTCCTGTATTTCTATCCTGCCGCCTTCACCCCCGGCTGCACGATAGAAGCGCATGATTTTGCCGAGGCGATGGACCAGTTTCAGGCCCTGAACGCAACCGTCATCGGCATCTCGATGGATCAGCTCGATACGCTGAAAAAATTCTCGGTCAGCGAATGCCGCAATCGGTTCGCTGTCGCCGCCGACGAGAGTGGTTCCGTATCCGCGCTGTATGACGCCAGACAGTCCCATGACACGCATGCAGCACGTGTATCCTACGTCATCGCGCCCGACGGAAAGATTCTTCTGAGCTATGAAAATCGCTCGCCTGACGAGCATGTCTCCCGGACTCTTGCGGCTCTCCAGAAATGGAAAGCAGACTCATCCCGGCACTGAAGTCCTTCAGGAAACAATAATCAGCCTGTTTCCCACTGCACCTTTCTGAGAAACCACTGCAACTCCAGAACGCTGGTCAGGCGTGAGCCTTCCGACGTGTCGATCAGCCCCCCTGTACGGCTGCGGGGTTCGATCAACCCCCATTTCACCAGATCACCACGGATCTTGACGTCGTCATACTCGTAACCTTCCCGCACGATTTCCTTCAATCGTTCGACAATGGTGGCCAGAAGAGTGAGATCAGCCGAGTGTCGCGCCAGCATGCTGCGCCTCACCTCGGCCACAGCCTGCATGGCCACACGCGGCACCTCTCCTTCCTGCACGAGAGGCGTGATTGTATAGCCAAGATTGAGATAACGCTCGGGGTAATCCGTCGTGAGCCACTTCTCACGCCCTGCCGCTTCGACAAGCCACGCTTCCACCTTCGCCTCGATCTGCGGCAGGGCGAAATTTCCGCTCAGAATTTCCTCAGGTGTCGGTGAGTCTTTTCGCCCGGCAGACATCGCCTCCCCGGAGGAGTGCTGTTCTGCCCGATCTTCAGGCACATCCTTATTCAACAGGATCTTGCTCCTCCGTGGGCACCTCAGGGGCAGTGCAATACCCAAGTTATCATTGGCCAGACAGACACTCTGCCACAACAGCAGAACATGCTATTTTCCACGAAACCCCGACCGGGAAAACAGCGTTGCCGCATTTTTCAGACGATTGTTAACGTCTCAATACATAGTCCATTTCCATCACCGACCATAGGGTCAGCCCACGTCACCCGCCCGAAATCAACTGACAGGGTGAAAGAAACCAGATGACAACCGACTGGGCGTTTATGCCCTGTAACCTCTGTACTTTCCCATTCTGGCAAAAAACAGACAGATCATTCGCCAGACGGGTCAATCCACTACAGCACAAGCCGTGGCAGAATCGCTTCCAGTCGCACGCGGCCAGATGGCGTCGCCACCAGGCCGCCTCCCGTAAGCTGTCGCAGATACCCTTCCTCCAGACACAGTTGCAGCACGTTGTCATCAAGAGCATCGGCGAAGACGCAGCCTGTGCGCGCTTCAAAAGCGGCGCTGGAGACACCCTCCGCCAGCCGTAGTCCCATGAGCAGCATCTCCCGGGAGCGATCCAGCCTGTCCAGAGGATCAGCGCTGGTCTCACCGGAGCCGGTCTGCTCGACCTTTTCAGCCCATATCTCCGGCGCGCGATGACGGCGCGTTGCCAGCAATTGTCCGTCGAGTGTCAAACGCCCGTGCGCCCCGGCTCCGATGCCGAGGTAATCCCCGTAGCGCCAGTAGGCCAGATTATGGCGACTCTCCGCGCCCGGCACGGCGTAATTGGAAACTTCGTAAGCCGACAGGCCATGTCCGGCCGCCACCTCTGTCGTGTCGTCATAAAGCGCCGCCGCCAGATCCTCATCAGGCAGGACAAGCTTGCCCTGACGGAACAGCCCTTCAAACTTTGTGCCGTCCTCGATGGTCAGTTGATACAGCGAGACATGATCCGCGACGAGATCAAGCGCCTGAGCCAGTTCAGCACGCCAGTCTTCCCGCGACTGCCCCGGACGAGCGTAGATAAGGTCAAACGTGACCCGAGGGAAAATCGTTCGCGCCATTTCCAGCGCCCGCACCGCCTGCCCTGCGGAATGCTCGCGACCGAGCATCTTCAGCGCATCATCACGCAGGGACTGCACGCCCAGCGAGACCCGGTTCACACCCGCGTCACGGAAGCCCTGCAAGCGGGCCGCTTCCACACTCGTTGGATTGGCTTCCAGCGTGATCTCGATATTCGGATCCGCATCGAATAGCGCCCGGGCATCCTCGATCAGCGCCGCCACACCTTCCGGTGGCATCAGGGAAGGCGTTCCACCCCCGAAGAAAATTGACGTCAGGGACCGACGATCCAGACGAGCCGCTTCATGCGCCAGCTCCTTTCGCAGGGCCGCGATAAAACGGTCGGACGGGATACGCTCGCGCACATGGCTGTTGAAGTCACAGTACGGGCATTTCGCCAGACAGAACGGCCAGTGGATATAAAGCGCAAGAGGCCCGCCATCTGCTGACGAGCCTCCTTGCATGAGAGAAGATGAGGTTATCACAAAGCCTCAGATAGCGACTTTCACGCCTAGTTCCACCACACGATCCATCGGAATCCTGAAGAATTCGGTCGCCGGTGTAGCGTTTCGCGCCATGAACATGAACACCGCCATCCGCCAGCGCGCCATTTTCGGCACAGAAGAGCGGGCGATCAGCTCACGCGAGATAAAGTAGGAAGCGAGAGACGGATCGAAATCGATGCCGTTGGCCTTAAGTTCTTCCAGCGCACGCGGGATATTCGGCGTTTCCATGAAACCATAGCGCAGGATCACCCGGTAAATGTCGTGCGCCAATTCCTCGACCATCACACGGTGACCGCGATCGGCTTCCGGCTGATCAAGGTTCTGGATGGTCACGAACAGCACATGATCGTGCAGAACCTTGTTGTGCTTGAGGTTATGCAGCAGGCACGGCGGCACGAAATCAGGCGTAGCTGTCAGAAACACGGCCATACCCGGCACACGTATCGTGCGGGACTGCGGGAGACGGGCGATAAACGAACCCATCGGCAGACTGTCCTGTCCCTGCCGCGCAATGATGAGGCTCCGGCCGCGTTTCCACGTCGTCATCATCAGGGTGAGGACGCAACCCAGCATCAGCGGCACCCAGCCGCCGTCCGGAATTTTCAGCGCATTGGCCGAAAAGAACGTCATATCAATGAGCAGGAAGGGAATGAACGTGCAATAGACCGCCTGCGCCGACCAGTGGAAATGCTTGCGGAACACGATGAAGCACAGAACCGTCGTGCAGATGAATGTCCCAGTAACCGCGATGCCGTAGGCAGCAGCCAGCGCATCCGAGCTGCGGAACGCCACCACCAGCAGGATCGCCCCCACCATCAGGAAGCGGTTGAAGTCAGGAAGATAGATCTGTCCTTCTTCCTCGGCATTCGTATGCACGATGCGCATACGCGGCAGATAGCCAAGCTGAATAAGCTGTCGGCACACCTGGAAACCACCAGAAATCCCGGCCTGACTGGCGATGACCGTGGCAAAGGTGGAGAGGATCACCAGCGGCACCTGCATGGAATGCGGGGCCAGCATGAAGAACGGGTTCGCCAGCGCGCTGGGGTTCGCCATCACCAGCGCTCCCTGCCCGAAGTAGTTCAGCACCAGCATCGGCAGGACAAAGAACAGCCACGCATAACGGATCGGCTGCCGACCGAAATGACCCATATCGGCATACAGCGCCTCGGCGCCCGTCACGCAGAGCACAACGGAGCCGAGCGCCATGAAGGACAGGGTGCCGTGATGGATGATGAACTGAAGGGCATAGAGCGGCGAGATGGCGAACAGCACGCCCGGATGATGCAGGATCTCAAAAAGCCCCATCATGCCGAGAGACCCGAACCACAGCAGCATGACGGGACCGAAGATCGCTCCCACCTTGCCTGTGCCAATCCACTGGACACTGAACAGGCCGATGATCACCGCAATGGCCATCGGGATGATAAATTCCTGCGCCGCAGGAAAGCTCACCTCCACACCTTCAATCGCGGAAAGGACTGAAATGGCAGGTGTGATGATGCCATCGCCAAAAAACAGGCAGGCTCCGACAATGCCGATCAGGCCGAGGATCATCCGCATGCGGCCATCAGCCGTGACACGCTGGGCGAGAGAGGTCAGCGCAAGAATACCGCCTTCCCCATTATGATCGGCCCGCATCACGAGGAGAACGTAGTTGACGGTCACGACGATGATGAGTGTCCAGAAGATCAGGCTTTCAATGCCCAGAACCTCTGTGTTCTGCACTGGATGATGGCCGGACACGACTTCAATGGTGGAGCGCAGTGCGTAGAGCGGGCTGGTGCCGATATCGCCATACACAACGCCAAGCACACCGAGGAGTGCTGCGAAACCAACGGGCGGAGCCTCATGCTGAGGCTGATCCGCACCGAATTCCGTCACTTTCGGGTCCTGATGGGCCGCAGCCCCCGCGCCTTTGTCCGCAGCAGCAGGCGGTGCGCCGTTGCTGCCAGCCGATGTCTCGTGTCCGGTCATTCTTCGCGTTGCACTCCCTTACGCGGGCCTTACGCGGACTTTCACACTGAGAAATCCGCGTCCTCGGAAAAATCGTTGCCGGAGACTTACCAGCTCAGGTCAGTCTCCGGCAAGCCCTGTGGGTCTTGCGCCAAAGATGGCTGTCCCAACACGCACCAGCGTCGCGCCCTCGGCAATCGCTCGGGGATAGTCCGCCGACATGCCCATCGAACGCACAGGCAGACCATGCTGATCGGCCAGCGACCGCAGAAAACGAAAATGTGGAACAGGGTCCTCACCCGCTGGCGGAATACACATCAGTCCGCGCAGTTTTTCGCCGAAACGCTTACGGCTCTGGCGGATAAATTCGTCGGCGTTTTCACGGGGAACACCGAATTTCTGCGGTTCATCTCCCGTGTTCACCTCGACCAGCAGGTCCGGCAGGCAACCTTCCTGATCCGCCGCCTTCGCCAGCGCGTCTGAAAGAGAGGGACGGTCCAGACTTTCGATCACATCGGCAATCCGCACGGCTTCCCGCGCCTTGTTGGTCTGAAGACCACCGATGAGATGCAGCCGAAGATCAGGATACTGCGCACGCAGGGCGGGAAATTTCTCTGCGGCTTCCTGTACCCGGTTTTCTCCGAACACTCTCTGTCCAGCATGCAGGGCAGCTTCCACCGCAGCAGCAGGATGAAACTTGGATACAGCGACCAGCGTGACTGCATCGGATGGCCGTCCGGCTATTTCCACAGCCTCTGCAATCTGCCCACGGACCTCATCCAGGGCCTTGCCGATATCCGAAGCAGCCATATCCATGGGAGATCCGTCAGAATGTGGAAGCATCATGCCCTGCACCTTGCGCTTTTGTCATGCGCGGTCAAGAGCCGCCCTGTTATGACCGCGTGATCGCATGTGTTCGCGTCAGTAGGCCGCCCTTCTTTCCCGCATTACCACTCGTTTGGGAACATTCAGTCATAAAGCAGTAACACGCACGGGAGATATCGCACCCTAACTCTTCTGATCGAACATCGTTATTTCAAATGAGGCGCATTTCTCATGCAAGGTTCCAATCAGGAAAAACGGGTGATTGTGGTCCTCGGCGCGCGAAGCGGCACTTCAGCTCTCAGCGGCACCCTGTCATTTCTTGGAGCCGGTCTGCCTCAAAACCTGATGCAGGCGAACTGGGCCAACCCGAAAGGATATTTCGAACCGCAGGACATAGCAGAACTGCATGACGAAATTCTCGCCTCCACGGGAAGCTCATGGTCCGACTGGCGTGAATTTCCCCGCGACTGGTTCCATTCCGAAGCCGCAGCCCATTACGCGACAAGACTGACTGAGATGTTCCTCAATGATTACCGGAGCGCCTCAGGACTCTGTATTCTGAAAGAACCCCGGATCTGTCGCCTTCTTCCCCTCTGGGCAGACGTCTTTCAGGCGGCGGGCGTCGTGCCGCTGTTCTGCTTCATCGACCGGGCGCCGCGTGAGGTTGCCGCCTCGCTGGCGGCACGGGATGGCTCCTCCATGGAGCAGGGACTTCTCTATTACATCCGCAATCATATCGAATCAGAACGGGATACACGCAGCGCCCGACGGGCTTTCGTTCAGTACGACGCCCTGCTGCATGACTGGCGAAGCATTGTCGACGGACTCAACCGGGCGCTCGGCATATCCTTTCCGCTCGACGGCGCTGAAGCGGCGGAAGTGGATCAGTTTCTCGAACGAAATCTCAGGAATCAGAATGTCGGCCAGACGGAGCCTGCTGACTGGATCGAGGCTCTGGCCAACTCAATCCACAAAGCCTTTTCAATGCTGACGAACGATCCTTATGACCCGGTAGGGCTTGCCATCATGGATCATGCGCGGGTCGTCTTCGATATGCGCAGTTCCGAAATCAGCACCACCCAGAGCGCAAACACCTGAACAGAATGTGGCCGGCACTCCTCAGTCCAGACGCCGCTTTTCCCCCATTCCGAAGGCGAGATAATGGTAAAAGGCTTTCATGCCCGAGGCAGCGACGTCGGGGTAAAGCTCAAGATATCTCTCTGCCTTGAATGTCTTGGTCTGGGTAATCCTGCCGTCTTCCACTTTCACCAGTTCGACAAGATCTGTGGGGGAGGCTGGCACCGCCGGTTGCACCGTTCCAAAAAACTCTGAACACACTCCGATGGCCCGAAAATGGTTCAATACACCGGGGAAGCGCAGATAGACCCCGTTGGCAGAGTGCGCGAGATAGTCCTGCTCCGTCATGAAAAAATATTCGATCAGATGCATACCCGCGCCCGAAAAGTTTTTCAGCGCTTCCAGGTCCGTCACATCCACCCGGTCACGGAGCTTGCGAGAGGCGTGCTCCACCAATATGGGAAATGGCTTGTGATGCATGTGCAGATAGGCCAGCCGGGTTTCGACAAAGCCTTCCTCCACCCGCGACGTAATCGCATGATAGCCGAGATCCACTTCCCCAACGGTTCCACTTGCGACGAACCTCTTGGGAAAATCCATCGGCATGAAACAGCCGGGCACTCCAGGAACATTGCCCGGGTTGAAGCGGATCTGCATTGCCCGTTTTTCACCGACCAACGCATCCAGATACGCGTGAACCGCTTCTCTGGAACAGGAGAAACCGTCTTCCGTGTAAACCGAGAGAAACTCGTCGCAATCAACCGGAATCGCAAAATCATATTCTTCCGTTGCGTCCCAGAACTGGGTGATACGTCGGGCATATTCGCCCTTAGCTTCAAAATCCTTCGCCTTGCCCAGCCCCCGGAAAACCCGGACACCCGCCTTCTCATAGGTGTCGAGCGTGGCAAGCACTGAGGGTTCGACAGAACCATTATCCAGAACAACAAGATTTTCGAAGCCAAACAGGTATCCGTAGTGCCTGAACCACGCATCCAGCAGCAGGGTTTCATCCCGCTGCATCATCACACATTTCACACGCGCCATTCGCGCAGCACCCCGTCCGGCTTTGACTCTGCCAGCACCCTACAGTCGAGGGGGTTAAAACTCTACATCCTCCCTGAACAGGCAGTTTTGGCGGAGCGTTCACTCTATGGTAAACGCCGCATCGACCTTACACAAAAGCCGCCTCCCCGCGGCCTGAGCCCGGCATCCGGCCGGGCGACCCGGAGCATCACATGAACCTCGACCGGACTACGGACCTCGCAGCGAACGCCCCCGTCAACAGAGACGAGACGACGCACGCGACCCATCATCCGGATGACAGGCTGGTGCTGGCGCTCCCCAAGGGCCGTATTCTGAAAAGCGCCGGACCTCTTCTGAAGAAGGCAGGCATTATTCCGTCTTCCGACTGCCTTGATGAAAGCAGCCGTCGCCTCCGCTTCTCCACCAACAATCCGAACCTCGACGTCGTGCGGGTGCGCTCCTTCGATGTAGCGACCTTTGTGGCGCAGGGCGGCGCCCATCTCGGTATCTGCGGAGCCGATGTCATCATGGAGTTCGATTACCCCGAGCTCTACGCACCGCTGGATCTTGGTATCGGCGGCTGCCGCGTCTCCGTGGCGCAACCCGTTTCCGATTCCCTCGAAGAAGATGAAACGCGCCTGTCGGAAATTCGCGTCGCCACCAAATATCCCTCCATTACCCGCCGCCATTTCGCCGCTCGCGGCATAAACGCCGATATCGTGCATCTGCATGGCGCGATGGAACTGGCCCCAATGCTTGGCCTATCCCGCGTGATCGTCGATCTGGTCGATACGGGCTCCACCCTGCGCGCCAACGGCCTGCGTGAAGTGGAAACCATCGCCCACATCACGAGCCGTCTGGTCGTCAATCGCACGGTCATGAAGACGCGCCCACAGGAAATCGCAAGTCTGATCGCCAGTTTCCGCGATGCCCTGACGACACCCTGATCACTCGATACATTTTATCCGGCCCGATTTCACCGGGCAGAAAGACAGAGAGCATCATGAAACGTCTTGATACAGGCTCCGCCGAGTTTGAAGCCGGTTTTGTCGCGCTGCTGGCCGACCGTGAGACGGAAAGTGGCCGTGTCGACAAACCTGTCGCCGCCATTCTTGAAGACGTCCGCACCCGTGGCGACGCCGCCGTCTGCGAACTGACATCAAAATTCGACAGACTTCCCCTGACACCGGACCGCCTCCGCATCTCGGCGGAAGAAATCGACGCTGAAACGGCGAAAGTGCCGCAGGACCAGATTGACGCACTGAACGTGGCCGCGTCCCGTATCGAAGCCTTTCACCGCGCCCAGTTACCGAAGGACATGGAATTCACGGACGCTGATGGCGTGACTCTCGGCCAGCGCTGGAACGCACTCGACGCTGTGGGGCTCTATGTTCCCGGCGGCAAGGCGGCCTATCCCTCCTCCGTGCTGATGAACGCCATTCCGGCCCATGTGGCTGGCGTGGAACGTCTGGCGATGTGCGTGCCGACGCCGGATGGCGTGCTGAACCCGCTGGTTCTGGCAGCCGCAAAGCGTTCCGGCGTAACCGAGATTTACCGTATAGGCGGTGCGCAGGCTGTTGGCGCGATGGCATACGGCACGGAGACAATCCGTCCCGTGGACCGCATTGTCGGCCCCGGCAATGCCTATGTTGCGGAAGCCAAGCGGCAGGTTTTCGGACGTGTCGGTATCGACAGCATCGCTGGCCCCTCCGAGGTCGTCGTGGTGGCGGACAATCAGAACAACCCACGCCTCGTCGCGCTGGACCTGATGGCGCAGGCAGAACATGACGAACTGGCGCAGTCGATTCTTATCACGAATGACACCGCTTTTGGTGAGGCGGTCGCCGCCGCCGTCGAAACCGAACTGAAAACGCTCACCCGTTCCGCCATCGCTTCCGCGAGTTGGCGCGATTTTGGTGCGATCATCACTGTCGCAAACTGGGATGAGGCCGCGAAACTGGTGGATCGGATTGCGCCCGAGCATCTTGAACTGATGCTGGATGATCCCAAATCAGTGTTCGCAAAGGTGCGGCATGCCGGTGCAGCGTTCCTCGGACGCTTCTGTCCTGAAGCGGTCGGCGATTATGTCGGTGGCCCAAACCACGTCCTGCCGACCTCACGCACGGCGCGGTTCGCGTCCGGTCTGTCAGTCTACGATTTCCTCAAGCGTACGACCTATATCGCCGCAGACAGGGAAGCGCTGGAAAAGATCGGACCCGCAGGCGTAACCCTTGCCAATGCGGAAGGTCTCGAAGCCCACGCGCTGAGTATTTCGGCGCGTCTCGGCAATTCGTGACTCGGCAAAAATCAGCCAGAACTTGACCCGAAGGCGCAGGCGCGGTCATAAGACCGCCCTTGACCAGCTATTTCAAGCAACCGGGTTCACTACAGGGAAGCCGACAACCATATGAAGAGTGGAAATAACGATGTCTAAAGAGGACATGATCGAGTTCAGTGGAACCGTAACGGAGCTGCTGCCTAACGCCATGTTCCGCGTCAAGCTCGACAACGAGCACATGATTCTGGCCCACACGAGCGGAAAGATGCGCAAGAACCGCATCCGCGTGCTGGCTGGTGACCGTGTGAGCGTAGAGATGACGCCGTATGACCTGTCCAAGGGTCGCATCACATTCCGCTTCAAGTAAGACCGGGTGCCGGGATTGTCTGATAACCCGGCAGGCGGACCGGGTGACGCCGCGCAAGAGCGGCCCCACCTGATCCTTGCCTCGGCCTCTCCACGCCGTCTGACTCTTCTCGAGCAGATTGGCCTGAAGCCGGATCGCATCGATGTTCCCGATATTGATGAAACGCCCCGAAAAGATGAATTGCCGCGCCTCTATGCCCAACGGCTGGCGCAGGAAAAGGCAGCAATTGTCGCCGCCCGCACGGCTGACCCGGCGTTGATTCTGGCCGCCGATACGGTCGTAACGCTGGGTCGTCGTATTCTTCCGAAAGCTGAAGACCGCAAGACAGCCGAATCCTGCCTGCGCCTTCTCTCCGGGCGTCGTCACATCGTTCTGACAGCCGTCGCCATCCTGCCCAGTGCTGCATGGACAGACGGACGCGCCGGTCTGCGTGTGGTGGAAACGGGCGTCGTATTTTCCCGCCTGACCGAAGCGCAGATTCAGGGACTGCTTGATGGCGGCGACTGGGAAGGCAAGGCCGGAGGCTATGCGCTTCAGGGACAGGCAGCCTCCTGTATCCGCTTTGTCTCCGGAAGCCCGTCCGCCGTCATCGGCCTGCCGCTTTTTGAAACAGCCCAGCTTCTCCGTGGGCAGAAAGGCCAGTGGTTGCCGTGAAAGGCACGCTACGCCTCGCCTGCTCGCCGGGTGAGGCCCGGATCGCTGTTTTCGAGAACGGCACCCTTCAGGATTTCGGGATCTGGACACCGGGTTATTCAGATCATCTTGGTTCTATCTTCCTTGGGCGCGTCACAGCTCTTGCGCCCGCGCTCGGAGGGGCCTTCGTTCATATCGGCCTCGGCGAAGCCGGCTTCATGCCGGTGCGGGACAACGATCCCGCCTTGCACGAGGGTGATGCCGTCCCTGTGCAACTCATCCGCTGCGGTATGGGCGGCAAAGGTCCACGCCTGAAACGGGTGGAGCTGCCTTCTCCTGCTACAGAGATCGGCTTGATACAGCAGGGCCCTTCACCGCTGGAAGATATGGCGCAGCAATGGACTGGCGATATTCTGGTCGATCATCCGACTTTTGCCGCCCGTGTGCCCCCGCTTCTCCGGGACCGGGTCAAACTTGTGCAGCAGGCATGGACCGATGATATCCACGATGCCGTTAACGACCTGCTGGCATCGGACATTGCGCTGCCGGGTGGAATGCGAGCCAGCATTACGCCTACTCCCGCGCTTGTCGCCATCGACATGGACACGGCTGCCGCCTCCGGAATGGCAGGACTGAAACAGACAACCCAGTTTGCCCTGAACCGGGACGCCTTCCCGGCGCTGGTGCGACAGATCTGTCTTCGCAATCTTTCCGGCGCAATTCTGATCGACCCCGCCGGTCTTTCGACCCGCAAGAGGCAGGCGCTTCGTGTCTCCATTGAAGAGGCTCTGAAAGCTGACCCTCTGAAAGCCCGCTGTCTTGGCATTACAGCACTGGGTCTGGTGGAAATCGTGCGAAGCAGAATCCGCCCTCCCCTGCATGAGCAGATGTCCAGCCCTCATGGCCGCGCCATGACCGCGCTGCGGGATGTCGTGGCATCCTGTGCCGATCAGCCTTCCTCGCGTCCGATTCTGGAGGCTGGAGCAGGGCTTGCAGAGGCTCTGAGCAGCGACACTCTGGCTGTCGAAGACGTTGCCGCATGGTGTGGCTATCCTTTGACCCTTCGCAGCACTCCGAATCTTCCCTCTCTTTCATGGAGTATTGTCCGTGGCTGAGTCCCGCCCCTGCCCGATCTGCAAGAAACCTTCGACGCCGGAGTTTCGTCCATTCTGTTCCCGTCGCTGCGCTGACATTGATCTCGGCCGGTGGTTTTCCGAGGATTATCGCGTTCCGGCAGAACCCGTTTCCGAGGATGGAAAAATTTCTGACACAGAAGACGACCTCCCGGCTTGATCTTCATGGCAAGGCGGGTTAAATGCTCCCCCACACCAGCCGGTCAAACCGCTGGCCAGGTGCCCAAGTAGCTCAGTTGGTAGAGCATGCGACTGAAAATCGCAGTGTCACTGGTTCGATCCCGGTCTTGGGCACCATTTTTATCCTACATCGATAGTATTGCAGCAACGAAACAGAAGTCATTCTGACGTGTTCGGATTTTTCCCGCGTTGAACCCTGTTTTATGCTGCTCCTCACGCACGTAGCAATGCAGTGGAGCGACATTTCCGCCCTTAACGTAAATGGACCATATCCCCGCGCAAGCGGGGAACACGCGCTCGTCACTGATCCTGACGGGAAATATCCCGGTTCATCCCCGCGTAGGCGGGGAACACTGGCGCACCATCCGGATTTTTTATCGCTTCGACGGTTCATCCCCGCGTAGGCGGGGAACACTCGCTGAAACTGACAAAAGACGGTCGTGCCTCCGGTTCATCCCCGCGTAGGCGGGGAACACACCACGTCCATTGGCCGGGATTCAGTCGTGACCGGTTCATCCCCGCGTAGGCGGGGAACACTGTAACGGGTGAAGGTGTGTCCATCAATACCGCGGTTCATCCCCGCCTACGCGGGGAACACTAACGGCAGGCGGCCAGCCCATCCCGGCTGACCGGTTCATCCCCGCCTACGCGGGGAACACGTCTTGAAAATCATCCGGGGCCATCTGACTACGGGTTCATCCCCGCCTACGCGGGGAACACTCTTCGTGGAAACCACTGATTTAAAACAACTTTTTTGATGTCAAAGATCCTACCGATTTAAAACAGCGTTTCAGACCGGTTTTTCAGAGACAATTTATACGGATTCAGGACTGCACAAAGCAATCATCATCTGGTGAATTTCATCCTCCATCAGAAGACCAGGCACTCCCCCGCCCTACCTACAGTCATCTCAGCGACAGCACGGCTTCCGGGTGACAACGCCGGAACTTTCATATGAAATCGGCAGGACGTTGGATGTAGCCGAAAACCGTTTTCAGAATTTCGCTGACATCACAATCAGTTCTGCATCTCAGGGAGCGGGTCCAATCCTGTTTTACTGTTGTCCTGCGGTCTTCTGGCCGTCAGCCGGCGCCAGCAAAGTGCCAAAATCCCGCTTTCCACCGACCTTGCCCAGCAGCCCGACGCTGTGAATCACCATGTCATGGCTTAACGCCTTGCACATGTCATAGATGGTCAGAGCAGCGACCGTAGCGCCTGTCAGCGCCTCCATTTCCACACCTGTCTGACCGACGCAGGCGACACGGCAGTCAATGACGGCGTCCTGACCCTCGATCGTAATCTCAAGCTTGCAACCGCTGATGGACAGAGGGTGACACATCGGAATCAGCGATGAGGTCGTCTTGACGCCCATGATTCCGGCGATCTGCGCAACCGTCAGAACCGCTCCTTTTTTCGTCATGAAACCGGATTCACGCAAGGTAGCAATCACACTTTCCGGAAACCGCAGACGCGCCTGGGCGTGGGCCTCTCTTTTGGTGACCGCCTTGTCGCTGACTTCCACCATACGGGGCTGCTCGCCGGTTTCATCAACGTGAGAGAGGAGCGGTGAGGTCTCGGTCATGAGGATTCCAGATCCCTGAAAGGCTGATACCTGTTAAGGCAGATTGTCTGCACTGTGCTGATGAAAATCAGCGTGGCTTATCTCTCCTTTAGGCATTCCGGAGAAGTGTGGCCAGCAGGCAGCGACAATACGGCTTCCGTTCCATAAAGAGAGGGCCGACTTCCGAATCCGATATATGTCTTTTCCGTAACAACATGCTAGTCTTGAGGTAATGTTCAACCCTATGCAGGCCTGAACGAGCATTCTGGATTTCCGTCATGAAAACACCCGAAAATACGGGCGACCATTCTGCGAATACGCCACCAGCAACCGGCCTCGCAGGCTGGATCGATCAGCGTCTTCCAGTCATATCCGCGTTTCGCGCCGAATATGTCGATTTCCGCCTCCCTCGCAACCTGAACTGGCTTTGGAACTTCGGAGCCATTCTGACGGTCGTGCTGGTGCTGATGCTGGCGACCGGCATCTTCCTCGCCATGAACTACACGGCGACAGATGCGGGCGCTTTCCTTTCGGTCGAGGCGATCGACCGGCAACTGGCAGGTGGCTGGCTCCTGCGGGCCATGCATATGACAGGCGCAAACCTGTTTCTGGCGGCGCTCTACATCCACCTTTTCCGTGGCCTGTATTACGGTTCCTACAAGGCTCCCCGTGAAATCCTCTGGCTGACCGGCCTCATCCTGCTGGTCATGGTCATGGCGACCGCCTTTGCGGGCTACATGCTGCCGTGGGGCCAGATGTCCTACTGGGGGGCGGATGTCATCACCAAGGCCGTCGGTGCGGTCCCTGTGATCGGTGGCACGCTTGAACACATCATGACCGATAGCGACCATCTGGGCGACGTGTTCCTGCATCGCTTTTTTGTGCTGCACTTCCTGATGGCGTTTCTCGTCGTGGCCGTTGTCGGGCTGCATGTGACAGCCGTGCATATCAGCGGCTCCAACAACCCGCTGGGCATTGAACCGAAGACAAAGAAAGACACGCTGACCTTTCATCCTTACTACACCACCAAGGATCTGGTCGGCTTGATCATCTTCGCCCTGATCTTTACGGCCCTGATGTTCTTCTGGCCCAATCTTCTGGCTGAGCCGGCGAACTATGCGCCCGCCGACCCGATGCACACGCCCGCTGACATTGAGCCGGAATGGTATTTCCTGCCGTTCTACGGACTTCTTCAGTCGGTGCCGTCCAAGTTCGGCGGTCTTCTCGCCGCTGCCGGTTCGATTGCCGTGCTGTTTTTCCTGCCCTGGCTGGATCGCTCCCCCATCCGTTCGGCGCGATTCCGTCCGCTCTGCCGTGTGGGGCTGCTTGGCCTTGTCGTGGCGTTCGTGCTGCTGGCCGTCGCGGGCAAGCATCATGCGGAAGGCGTGTGGATGATCGTCGCCCGTCTGGCCGGTCTCTACTACTTCGGCTACTTCCTCGTGCTGCTGCCACTGGCCGCCCGCATGGAAAAGACGCGCCCCCTGCCCTCATCCATTGCCGCCGCAGAGGGAGACGCATGATGAAAAACGCACGTTTCCTCGCGCTCGCTGCTGCCGCTTTTCTTTCGGCTCCCCTGACCACACTAGCGGCTGTTCCAGAACCACTGGTTCCACCGCACCAGAAATGGGATTTCGACGGTCCGTTCGGGCAGTTTGACCAGAAAGCTCTGCAACGCGGTTTCATGGTCTATGACCGGATCTGCTCCACATGCCACGGTATGAAGGCGCTGACCTACAATGACCTCAGCGGCATCGGGATGAGCGAGCAGGCCATTCTTGATCTGGCACATTCCAAGATGATTGCCGGACCACCCGATGTGTCCGGTCAGCCGACGTCCCGCCCCGGTCGTCCTGACGATCATTTCCGCTCACCGTTCCCAAGTGACGAGGCCGCGGCGGCGATGATGGGTGGCGTCGCGCCGCCGGATCAGTCCCGTCTGGCCGTCATTCAGCCGCACGGTGCGGACTGGCTTTACGCCTTTCTGACCGGCTACAAGATGCCACCGCCAGCGGATGCGCCTGTCGTGCCGGGCAAGTTCTATAATGACTGGGTGGATGGGCATCTGATCGGCATGCCACCCCCGCTGATGAACGGCATGATTCAGTATCCGGACGGCACGCCCGCGACGGTCGAGCAGCAGGCGCGCGACGTGACCAGCTTTCTGGTCTGGGCCGCCGACCCGCATCGCAACGCCCGTCATCGGACGGGACTCTGGGTGGTGCTTTATCTTATCGGGCTTCTTGTTCTGGCGATCGCATGGAAGAAGAAGACATGGAAACGCGTGAAGTCGCAGTAAACGGGACGTGCAATCAATGACCGATCATTCTGATACCACGGAAAGCACGGAACCCGGTCGCCGGGACTTCCTCGGCATGGTGACGACAGCTGGTGTGGCGGCTGGGGCCTGCGCCTGCGCTGTTCCCTTCGTGCAGAGCCTTGCGCCTCAGGACAGCGCCTCCGCGCATCTGCCAGTGGACGTGGACATTTCCAAACTCGCGCCCGGTCAGCAGATGACCGCCGTGTGGCAAGGCAAGCCGGTGTTCATCCTGCGCCGCACACCGGAAGACCTGAAGCAGCTTCAGGACGCCGCTCTGGTGGCCGATCTTCGAGACCCGGACTCCTCCGTGCTCCAGCAGCCATCCTACGCCAAGAACTGGCACCGCTCGCTTGTGCCGGAATATGGGGTGTATGTCGGTGTCTGCACGCATCTGGGTTGCGTGCCGGTTTACGAAGCCATCACCGGAGGTGATAACAAGGGGCGCTATAACTGCCCGTGTCATGGCTCGAAATTCGATCTGGCCGGGCGTGTGCGTAAAGGGGTTCCGGCTCCTTACAATCTGCCGGTTCCGCCGCATGTGCTGGTCAGTCCAACCCAGCTTCGGTTGGGGGAAAGCCCCAAAGGCGAGAGTTTCGATTTTTCGAGTATTGTGCAGATTTGATGGAAAGCCCCGTTAATAGCGGGGCTTTTTTAAAGTGAAGTAATCATACCGTCTATAAATATGGCTGTTATCGCCCTCATCAAAGACACCCAGCAGATCAAAACTGCTTCCTAAACCAAGTCACTCGCTGATTTAATGGGGCCTCGACCCAACTGACTTCATTTTTAAATATAAATTCTGATGGAAGAGGAAATATCCATCAGAAAATACCGCGGCTCTGTTCAACTTCTATTTCAGCACCTTGGCACCAAGTCGTAATCATCCAGTGCGCTTGAAAAAGATGATCCAGATCAATTTCAATATCCTCGAATGGCTGACCATTTCTCTTATTTGGATAGCGGAAGCGATCTGCGAAAGGATCGAAAGATTGCACCTCGGCTATCATAATCTGCACGCATCGAGTGAGATCGTTATCGTCGCAGTATCCAAGGATCGCACGTTCCCGGAGCAATTGGATAAACAGTTTGTTCAGGTCGTGGCCGAACCCACCTTTTACGTCGCCGACCGTATATGCAATGGCTGATTTGATATGGAGCTCTACACTTTGCCGCCAGAGCATCAGAAGTGGCCTATCGAGAACACTCCTTGACCTGTCGAGTTGAGCACGATCCCACATTTCCTCAAATCCGCGCTCAAAGCTGTAGGCGAGAAACTCCCAAGAACCTGTCATCGAATTGCCGGAGTTCGGTCTGAGGAATGACCGAAGTTCTGGCTGCAAGTCCATACACTGCTCGGCTAATGAATCACGGCGTTCAAATGACACTGCCTTCATACCCTATAAAATTCTCAGTCGACTACATGTCTGGCGTGATTTATATGCGCGGGTAAGTAAAAGAATAGAGCGCTCTATTACCAGAACACATCAAGCCTTATGACAGAAACCATATCAACAACATTACCTCTTCCTTCCCTGCCGAATCATCAACCCCAAAATCATCAGAAACGCCAGAAACATAAAGCTGCTGCTGACACTGAGGCTAGCGCTGATCGCCCCCTTGTAAGCTTCCGTCACTTCCGTATGGACTTCCGGCGAAACAGTCTTGATCGCAGCCATTCCTTTTTCCAGAAAAGCTGCGATATCGATTTTTTCTGGCAGATTACTCAGGTTTTTCTGCAAGGTCAGCGCCATGACGCCGCCGGAAAGCGCCACGCCGAGTGAACCACCAAGCGAACGGATGAATGACATCATGGCCGTCGCAATGCCGAGCCTGTTACCGGGCACGGAGTTCTGGATGAGGACCGTTGCATTCGGCATGCCTATACCCATGCCGATCCCCAAAGCGCCCAGACTCAGCAGAAAGAACAGGGCCGGAGCCCCATGATGCGCACAGAATGCGATCAGGCTGAGCCCGGTGAATTCAATTCCCACCCCAATGACCAGCAACAGTTCATACCGCTGGGTCTTTGACGAAACATACCCTCCCAGAACCGAGCTGATCATCATCGTGCCGACCTGTGGCAACATCATCAGGCCGGAGACTTCAGGCGTCTCGCCAAGAACGAGCTGATAATACAGAGGCAGGAAAATCATTGATCCCATCATGGCGAATGACATGATGCCGGTCGCCGCGACGCACACGGAGAAATCCAGAATCCGCAGCAGATCAAGACTGACCAGAGGCTCAGGCGCTCGTCTTTCCTGTCGAATGAACATCACCAGAAAGAGGAAGCTGACAGCAAAAAGCAGACCCGCCAGAGGCGAGGTCCATGAGAGCGTTGTGCCGATGGAATTGAACAGCAGCAGAAAGCCTGCCGTGGCGACGCTCAGCAGAGCGGCCCCAAGATAATCAATCTGCGGCTTTCTCCCGGCGCGTCCTGCAGGAAGCCCCAGCATGATCAGAGCGAATGCGAGCAGACCGACAGGCAGATTGACGAGAAACACCCAGCGCCAGGAAAAGGAACTTGTCAGCACACCGCCCAGAAATGGCCCAGTGACACTGCTGACAGCAAAGGCACCGGTGAACAGACCCTGATAGCGTCCCCGCTGCTGTGGAGGCACGATATCGCCGATGACCGTTTGCGACAGTGTCATCAGTCCGCCAGCGCCAATGCCCTGAAGCCCTCGGAAAAACACCAGTTGCCACATGCTCTGCGCTACACCGCACAGGAGCGAGGCAAACAGGAAAGCGCCGATGCTGAAGGCGAGCAACGGTCTGCGCCCGAACATGTCCGACAGCTTGCCATACATGGGCGTGGCGATGGTGGAGGTCAGCATGAACGCCGTGACGATCCACGAGATATGCGCCAGCCCGCCCAGATCGCTCACGATGGTAGGGAGCGCTGTCGAGACGATGCTCTGATCAAGCGCCGCCATGATCATGGTGAGGATAAGACCGGTAAAGACAAAGACCCGGGTCACAGGTTGGCTGGATGTTGTGGTCTGTGTGTCGGAAGTGGGCTGCACGAAAATTTCCCAGACAGTCGAAATTCGGGCGGCAGCCTTACACATAATCCCTTGTGAGAACAGGATAAGGGAAAATTGAACGGGGCGTATTCCGGATGTGGATCTGACGAAGTCTATATCCTGTTGAAAACAGTTATCGATAATAAAAACCCAATCTATATTTCAATATATACAGACATAAACAAATAATTTTCCAATAATGAAGCCAGAACGTTTTTCAGGTGTTATGGTCGTTTAGAGCAGCCACAACACTCAAGAGGACTCACATGCAGACAGTGCGCGTGAACGGACAGACACATTCGGTCGATGTCGATCCTGACACGCCTTTGCTTTGGGTCTTGCGCGATGTGCTGGGGCTGAACGGCACAAAATTCGGGTGCGGCATCGCCCAGTGCGGTGTCTGCACTGTCCATCTCGACGGCCATCCTGTTCGCGCCTGCAATCTGCCTGTCGGCATGATCGGGGAGCGCTCTGTCACCACTATTGAAGGCGTCGACAACGCCGACCCCATCGTGCATGCCGTCAAGAAAGCCTGGACCGATCTGGATGTTGTGCAGTGCGGTTACTGTCAGCCGGGACAGGTGATGGCGGCGATCGGGCTGCTGAAAACCGTTCCGAACCCGACGGATGAGCAGATCGACAGCGCTATGTCCGGCAATATGTGTCGCTGCGGCACCTATATGCGCATCCGCAAGGCCATCCATCTGGCGGCGGGAGAAACGGCATGACCCGGATGCCTCTCACCACCCGTCGCGCCGCGCTTTTCGGTGGCGGTGGACTGCTTCTGGCGACACTTTGGCCCTCGGCTTCACCGCGCGCGTCCACGGGCATGCTGGTTGAAAACGCCACGGCTCCCTTTGCACCCAATGCCTATATCCGCATTACACCCGACAACAGCATCACCCTGATCCTGCCCAATATCGAAATGGGGCAAGGTATCTATACGTCATCCGTCATGCTGATCGCCGAGGAACTCGGCGTCGATCTGGCACAGATCGAGATTGAGGCCGCCCCTCCCGGCAGCGCCGAGATCACTGGCGGCTCCACCTCCATCATGACCGAGTGGAAGCCCCTGCGTGAAGCCGGAGCGGCCGCAAGAACGGTGCTTGTTCAGGCCGCTGCCAGCCGATGGAATGTCCCCCCCACAAGCTGCACCGCCGCGTCAGGTGTTGTCACGCACACGCCGTCCGGTCGGACCTTCAAGTTTGGCGAACTGGCCACGGAGGCCGCCAAACTTCCTCTCCCCAAGGAACCGACACTCAAGGCAGCGTCCGATTACAGCCTGATCGGCAAATCACAGCATCGTGTCGATAGCGCCATCAAGGTGAACGGCACTGCGGTTTTCGGCATCGACATCAATGTTCCGGGCCAGAAAATCGGAACGGTAGCGGCCAGTCCGGTCATCGGTGGCACAGTCCGCAGTCTGGATCGTGACGCCGCCATGGCCGTCCGGGGCGTTGTAGCTGTTCTGATCAACGAACCGCGTGATGCTGTCTGTGTTGTGGCCGAGCATTACTGGGCGGCGCACAAGGGGCTACAGGCTCTTCGGCCCGTGTGGAGCGAGAACGACAATGCTCATGTCAACACAAAGACAATTTACGATCAGTTGCATGACGGTCTGAAAGGACCAGCGATCATTCCCAGCCCCAAAGGGGATGCGGACGCCGTCATTGCGAAATCCCATTCCACTTACAGTGCTGTTTACCAGCAGCCCATGCTGGCCCATGCGACGATGGAGCCCATCAATTGCACGGCTCATGTCCGTCCGGACGGCTGTGATGTCTGGGTTGGGACGCAGGTTGCTGACCGTGCGCAGGAAACAGCCGCAGACGTCACTGGCCTTCCCAAGGAAAAGATCGCGGTTCACAGCCAGTATATCGGCGGTGGGTTTGGTCGTCGGCTGGAACATGAATACATCACTCAGTGTGTGCAGTTTGCGAAACAGACGAGTTATCCACTGAAAATTGTCTGGAGCCGTGAGGAAGACATTACACGCGACCGCTATCGCCCCGCCTATGTCGATGAAGTGACAGCGGGCCTTGATGAAAAAGGCCATATCACGGCCATGAAACATCGCATTGTCGGTCCTGCTGTCGTCGCCCGCTGGGATCCACCGGAGCTGACAAAAGACGGCTATGACGAGGATCTTTCCGTCGCCACACTGATTACGCCCTACACTTACGATGCTTACAGGCTTGAATTCGCAAGACGCGAAGCACCGGGTGTCATCACCGCATGGTGGCGTGGCGTTGGCGGCACGCGAGGTCTATTTGTCGTGGAAAACTTCATTGACGAGCTTGCCGTCAAAGCTGGTGCTGATCCGGTTGCCTACCGCAGGGAGCTTGCGAAAGACAATGCTCGTGCCGTTGCTGTTCTGGACAGGGTGGCCAAGGACTCAGGCTGGAGCGACCCTGTGTCGAAAGGACGGGCACGAGGTGTCGCACTTCAATTCGCCTTCGGCTCCTACATGGCCACCGTTGCGGAAATCGAGATGCCGACACCAGAGACCGTCATCATCCATCGCGTGACAGCAGCGGTGGATTGCGGACAGGTCGTCAATCCGGATCAGGTGATTTCCCAGATTGAAGGCGGTTTGATCTTTGGTTTCAGCGCGGCGCTCTATAACGAGATCACTCTGGAAAACGGTCGTGTGCAGGAAAACAATTTCAATACATGGCGTGTGATGCGCATGAACGAAGCCCCACGACGCATTGATGTTCACCTGATCGCCAGCACAGAAGATCCGGGCGGCATTGGAGAAGTCGGAACGGCAGCGGCTGCTCCGGCGCTGGCCAACGCTATGGCCTCGGCACAGGGACATCGTTATCGGACACTCCCTCTGCTTTCCAGCCGGAATCAGGAAAAGGAAGCAGCACGATGAACCGCCGCATTGTCTCTCGCTCCTGTTTTACACTTGCCCTGCTTGCCGGAACCAGTCTCTTCTCGACCTCTCGTGCCGCCACGGCTTCCTCACTTGAACGGGGCGAATATCTCGCCCGCGCCGCAGACTGCGAGGCCTGCCATACCGCACCGGGTGGCGCGCCTTTCGCGGGAGGACGCGCCTTCAATGTGCCGGGCATTGGGGTCATCTACTCCCCGAACATCACGCCTGATCCGGTTCATGGAATTGGCCGATGGACGGACGATGAATTCGTAAAATCTGTGCGAGAGGGTGTCTCTCCCGGCTGGAAGCATCTCTATCCGGCCATGCCTTACCCCGCCTACTCCCGCATGAGCGTGGACGAGATGAAGGATCTTCGGGCGTGGCTCGAAACAGTTCCGGCGTCTGCCAACACAGCACCAGCCAATCAGGTAAAATTCCCGTTTTCCATCCGGACTCTGATGGTTGGCTGGAACCTGCTCAATGGTCCGGCCTCGTCCTATCCTGACGACCCGCAGAAGTCGCCTGAATGGAACCGGGGACGGTATCTGGTCGAGGGGCCCGGACATTGTGCTGACTGTCATTCGCCGCGCACAATAACTTTCGGCCTGTCAAAAGATAAGGCTTTTGCAGGGAATGTCGTCAACGGTCAGCGTGCCTACAATATCACCTCTGACAAAGGCAGCGGTCTGGGCGCATGGACGGATCAGGCGCTGACTGACTATCTGGCGACTGGCCATGCTGATGGCCACGGAACGGCATCGGGTGATATGGCGGAAGTCGTCAGCTATAGCCTGCGTCATCTGAAACCCGATGATATTCACGCCATGATTGTCTATCTGCGTGATGTAAAACCCCAGTCATCCAATGATGGTGCGGCACCAGCACGCCAGCCTCCTTCCGGTGATACCACCCTGCCCCAGCAGGCAAACGGAGCGAGACTGTTCGCATCGGCCTGTAGCGGCTGTCATCTGCCTGACGGTAGCGGTCGCCAGTCCGCTTTCGCCAGCATTGCCGGGGCTCGTAGCCTGAGCGCGGACAATGGCCGTAACCTGCTCCACGTCATCATGAATGGCTCGACCCTGATGACGGACAAGGGAAACCAGCCCATGCCCGCCTTCTCAGGAGGAAATTACAGCCAGAAAGACCTGAATGACATTGCCGCTTTTGTGATGACGCACTTTACAGAGGGCAAACCTTCGGAACACGCCTTCAGCGAATTTGCGAAGAAGCCAGACTAAGATCCCCTGCTCTCTGGAACTTCCTTTTTCAGAGAGCAGATTTCTGTTTCTGACAAGAATAGTTGGGGGGAAAATACCTGTCAGGCCGCCTGAATTTTCTGGCGCTTACGGTGCGTGATGTAATCCTGCACCGTTGTGAAACCGCTTTCCCAGGCGTTCAGCAGACTTTCCAGATGCTCCCGACTGTTCACCAGACCACGGGACAGTATGACGCCTTCTGAAGAAAGCAGGAACGCAGCGGGAAGTTTATCGACCTCCAGCACACGTCCAATGATGGGATCATTGATAAAGCAATCCGCCTTTATCCCTGACTGCTGAACAAAACGCTGCTGAACCTCCGGCACATCATCTCCTGCAAAGACCAGATCGACTTGTTCTTTCCGGCAGAAGTCCTGTGCAATCGGAATGATCTTGCGCGACACAGGACATGTTGCAGAGACAAACAGCAGAAGAGTCGTACCACCTTTGCTAACTGGACTGAAAGCCGCTCCGTTCAGCAAACGGAATGGTCCCGATGGGCAGTTGTCTCCCGGCTGAGGGCCTTTTGATCCTGTCAGCGCTCCTGCCGGTGCGACTTCCTTAAAAAGCTGCCTGACCTGATGCGTCAATCGCCAGGTCACAAAAAGCGTCGCCAGCACCACCACCGTCAGCAGCACATTGACACAGATCAGTGCTGTCATCGTCCCGCCTCCAGCCTGCAGACTTCAGAATGCCCAGATTGCGTCACAGCTGAACCAGAACATGTTGTTGGTGCCGTTGTTCGCATAGTTGATGGTTGGATCATCCGTGGGCGACACGCGATTGAAAGGCCTTGTTCCATTCAACGACTTGTCCAGACGCAGTTCCGGACGAATGGTCAGGCTGCCTTTTGGCAGATGCAGGAACTGCGGACGATAGGCTACACCCACGGTCAGTGCGCCATAGGTAGTCCCGGCAGCATAATCGTACGGATAGGCCCGACCACGCAACTCGTTGATGTAGGACATCGTCGAAGTGTTGTTGCCGATGACACCACCATTATTGTCACGGAAAATTTCTCCCCGGGCATTGAATGTCAGCCAGGGATAGAAGTCATGGGCGAAATAGGCTGTGACGCCGTAAACATCGTCCTGCAGGTAATCGTCATGAAAATATGTGCCATTGAGAGTAAATGTCGTCTTATCATTGATTTTATAGGATGCGATGATATCGCCGATATATTCCATCTCATGATTGGCGTCGCGACCAATGGCGTACACGCTCTGCTGTGGTCCGACATAGGCAAGAGCCGAAATATCCAGTTTTCCATCGAGAAGGCCGTTTGACTGGAAACCGAAATATCCTTTTGGACGACTGTTGTTTTTCGCACCACCGAATGACGTCGAGTTACCGGCGTTCACGCCGAGTATCCAGTCGAAGTGATCCGCCAGATGGACTGTGGCCGTCACACCCACCACCTCAAACGGCACGATGAAGTCAGACGAGTAGTTGTAGCTGTAGAATGGACGTTCCAGAGCATCCGTCCCTTCCACACCCTGCATGCCGTACATCTGCCCGATCTGAAGATCGACGCCATCCTTTGTGAACCAGGGAAGATGCGCATCGATATGCGCCTGTGTAGGTGCAAACTGGTACATACCGGTGATGGCACCATCAGCCATGCCAATGGTCGGATTGAAACGGGCGTCCGAGCCGTACAGGACTTCAAATGTGAAGCCGAGCCCGTATCCGGCGCCGATTTCGGAAACCGGATGAGACAGCGTGCCAGTAATCTGGTTCAGCGTCGCGGTATTGGCGCGATCGACATAGGACTGCGCCCAGTTACGCCCTGTATGGGTCCAGGGGTTGCCGTTCACACCGGCTTCAACAACAATGTGACCTTCGAGATCATCAAACCAGCTATGGCTTCCGGGCGGTTGAAGATTCACGTCCACCTTGGCAGCATCAGCTTTCTCGGCTTCCGTCTCCTCACCGACCAGAGGACGTCCCGACTCTTCCGGTGTCAGTCGCTCCTGAGCAAAAGCAGGCAGCGAAACAAGCTGGAGTGCAAAATACGCACCAATGGAGAGACGGGGACGAAAAGCCATGTGCGGAACACTCCTTATCTGACATCATACTGGCTGGTCAGCGACGTCCCGGTATCCAGAAGATTACAGAGATGAGCGACCGTTTTATTTTTACAGTTTCTTTGCAGTCTTCTGGGCACAGGCTGCCAGAGAACGTTCAAGGGTCTGCCCCCGCTGCGCCATGAAATCCGGAACCGATAAAGGCTCTCCCCGCCATTGATGAATCTCGGCTGCCGTATAGGGTCGGAATCCTTTCGGCAGACTGGTTCCCGCCAGACGGAACATGACAAAATTCATGACATCCGCGAGGGTTTGATCGTCCCGAATGAGCGACATCGACACACCGGGCACACGGATCAGATAGGCGCGCCCTTCGTCCGTGCAGGCAAACCCACCGACAGCGTTGCGCAGAGTGGGAACAAAGCTGTTTCCCGACACGCCCTCAATACCGTGACACCCGCCGCAATGAGACAGATAGGTCACGCTGGTGTGGTCAAGCACAGTCGCGTGCTCCACGGAATCCTTCGCATGGGAAACACCGGACAGGAAGAACCCACTTCCTGCGATCAGCATCAGAACCGGAACGACCCGCAGCATGAGAGCCGCTCCGAAAACTGAACGCCGCAATCCCGCTTTCTCAGGGGACAGGATGCGCAGCATTCAACTTGTTTCGCTCTTCAAGAACAGCCGCAGGCGTCAGGGAAGACGCACGTTCCTTCTTCACCTCATCAGCAGAGAAAGTCGGTGCAGGCTTTACGTCGCTGAGAGACGCAACATAGGTCAGAATGGCCGCAATATTCTCGTCACTCTGCGCACCAAAGGACGGCATGTAGCCCATGTAAGGGTTACCCCCAGCCTTGATCATGCCGGACAAACCGTTGAGCAGAACGTGCGTGACATACGCCTTGCCTTCCGGTGTGGAAGCAATCGTGCCGATACGGTCCTTGAGCGGGGGAAACTGTCCGACAACACCTGCGGCGCTGGCCTGATGGCACAGGCTGCAATTCGCTGTGTAAAGCTGCTGTCCGTCTGCTGCGGCATGCGCGTTGCCGGAGATGGCCGTGCCGCCGACAAGAAGGGCCGCGGCACTCAGGGAAAGGAGAATTTTCTTCATTATCACTACAATCTGCTTCTGGAGTCTTACGATGCCCTGCCGACCACGGCTGCGGTCGAGCAATTGTACATCTCCGATGTTCCCGTTCCGAAACACCATATGATGTCGTTGTTGGCCATCGGGCGATAGGACGGCTGATCACCATCCGTATTGAGGCAGGTCACCTCGTTACAGGAGTCCTGACCACAGCAGTCACGATAGGCAATCATGTAGGAATTGCCATCCTGCGGATTATAGCAGCTTCCGATCCATGAAGTGGGTGACGGCGCGGTTCCCGGCGGACATGTATGGGTGCCGCCACCGCAGGAGGTGCAGAGATTGCCGTCGATGGCGCAGTAACGCCAGTAATCGCAGGCCAGATCATCCTTGGCCTGTGCTTTCGCAGCAAACGGTGACTGCGCCTTGGGCTTTGCAGTCGCCGCGTCAGCGCGGCTGACCGGCAGCAGCATGAATGCCGGAGCCGCCGCAACAGCGCCACCGACCTTTGTCAGCACATCGCGGCGCGAGGTACGCCCGGCGATCCGCCGAAGAACGCTTTCTGTCAGACGATCCAGCATTGAACCCTGTTTCTTTTCAGACGGCAGCATGAGAAATCACTCCTGTCTCCACCCGCTCGACTTTCGGAGCCACCGGAACAGTGTCCAGCAAATCCTCGATCTGACGGCGTGTATTCACAATATCCTTGACCCGGATGACGCCGCGCTCATCAAGCAGCACCAAAGCAGGCAGACGGTTGATTTGCAGGACCAGCCCAAGCTCCACTCCCGTCAGAAGCGGAACACCCTGCATCTCAGGGCGGCTGGCCACCATATCCTGAAGTTCGGGAACAGGACCGTCCCCGACAAACAAAAACTCGAACCCTCTGGAAGCGGCCACCTCACGCGCAACGGGAATCACGCGTTTGCAGACCGGGCATTCAGGTGCCACGAACAGGAGCATCTGGTAATGTCCCGGTTGCAGGGCGTCACCGATCATAACCGGCTTGTCTTCCAGCGTGTGCAGAACCAGTCTCGGAACAGTCTGCCCGACATCCAGTCCCGGCCGCGCTTCCTGATCGCCAATCGGCGCGGTGCGTTCGTGAAGAACACCGATCTGGCGTGCGAGCGCGAGCAGCGTCACAGCAAGGACCAGCACCAGAACCGTCAGAAAGCCCTGCCAGATGAGAAGAGCGACCATCATGCCCGCTCTCCTCCTGTCGCATCACTGAGCGACACATCCGGCAGAACACGCAGCGCCTGCCAGAGCACCCACAGAGCCACGCCACAAGCGACGCCTTCAAGCTGGACACTGACAGAAGGCGCCACTCCAGCCATCACAGGCAGCAGTGCGGGCAACGCACAAACCAGCGTCCGCAACACCAGTGACCTGGAAAGCGTCTCGCCTTTCTGTCCCGGCGTGCAACCACAGGACAGATCGGTACGTCCCCGCATGACGTTGACACCCATCGCTACAGCGAAGAGCACCAGAAGCCCAGCGGCAACAACACCCCCGACGGCCTGCCTGACACCGGACAGCAACATCAGACCAGCAAGCACCTCTGCCGCACCCAGCCCCCACGCAGCAGCCTCAAGAGACCATGCGGGAAGGAGCCGGTAGGACGACAGCGTTCCAAGAAAGAGGTCATGTTCCCGTAGCTTGGACACTCCAGCGACAAGAAACATGATCCCCACCCCTCCGGCACAGAGGGCAGAAAGTCCACCCATCATGAGAGAGGCGGCATTCATCCTTCACCGGGTGCAACCGTGAAGATCAACGAACCGCCAAGGGCTTTCATCTTGTGCACCTGCTTGCCGGTTTTCGCATCGAGGATATAAAAATCGCCCGTGTCTTCGTCCGTTGTGAACATCAGCGGATGATCATCCTGAGTCACGCCAACCATCGGGCTCGGCGTGGGCAGGGACATGCGGCGAACACGCTTGTGCGTTTCGGTGTCGTAGACCCAGACTTCCGAGCCGGCTTCCTTGTGGCTCCAGAACGGTCCCTTGTGCATCAGCACATACAGTTCGTGACTGCTTTTGTGCAGGGCGGACATCTGCCAGCCACCCGGACGCCATGTCACCTCGAAAGGCTTGGACGAGTCCGGCGCCGCCTTCATGCCAGCCCCTTCCTGCAGGGACCATGGCTTGCTCACAACAGCATCCGCTCCGAGCTTCGTTTCATAAACCTTGCCGGTATAGCTGATGAACCAGGCCATACCGTCCTTGGTCACGGACGGGCTCTGCTCAAAGATACCGTCGTGGTCAGGCTCAAAGAAAGCTGCGCTATGCGTCATGGACGGCTTGCCGTCAGCGCCGATGCTGACATTGGCCAGCGTGCCATCAGCACAGAGCGAGGAAAAACCGCTATTGCCCCAAGGGTAAACCAACGCACAACCCGGCACATCGACCGTCTGCGTGACCTTATGGGACGCAGTATCCACCACTTCGACCGCACTACCGGGGCTCATCTGGTAAACATAGACATGAGACCCGTCCGCACTGATCGCGAGGTTGTTGCGCTTGGGCGTGACCAGCGCACGGGACGGAAGCTTTTCGTCAGCAACGATCTTCAGCGTGCTGCTTTCATATTCAGCCAGCAGATCATTACGCTCACCGCGATTGCCGCGTTCCCATGTTGTTTCACCAACAAAGAAATGGCTTGCGTCAGGCGACAGAACGACATTGGGGTTATAGGCAGCCTGCACCATTCCCAGCAGACGCCCCTTGTCGGCGTCCACCACATAGGCGCGGCCATCCTTGCCATGCTGATACACCGCATCCACGACCAGAATCGTATGAGGCGACCATGGGGCCAGCGTTGCAATATCGCTTTGTTCCGTCTGGGGAATGGGTTCGTCTGCCCGCGCCGAGGCTGTTGCTGCAAGAAGAGCGACCCCGCCCAGTAAAGAACGGAGAAAAGCAGCGCGACTGCTCTTCGTATTACGCGAATGCGGGAACGTCATGAGACTCATTTCTATCGGTTTCGCAATGATTCAGATATGACGCGACTGTCGCATTTCTGCAAGACGAATCAGCATTACCCCTATTTATTTTCTCCAAAGATACAGAAACCCCACAGATATAGGTTAATCTGTACCTGTTACATCGAAATATCCGATAACAGTGTGGAGCTGATCACTTCCCGAAGAAAAATGTCCCATTCCCACTGGATATAATGAATACCTTGGGAACAGCCGGACCTGTATCATTTTTAAACCAGAATATTTCCTTTCAGAATCAATTATCCGGCAGACTGACCTCTCCGTTTACTGTCATTGCAGTCAGATCAGGCATCCCTGATGGAGATTTTGCAAACCCGCCAGCCGGGCGCATAATCCTCTGGCTGTAAGAAGCATATCCCGTGCGGCCTGACGCCGCCTCGGTCTGCTTTAGCCACGTTTCTGTATGGCTCGAGAGCGTCTGCTCGGGCCTGACGGGAATCATGTGTGTTCACACCGTGCCTATCGCCCTGATTGCGGTATCCAACGGGACAAGAGGAGTTGTCATGACCGTCGGTCGTTTTCCGCTGACACGCCTGCGCCGCAACAGGCAGGACCGTTTCACCCGCAGACTGGTTGCCGAGAGCAGTCTTTCCATTGATGACCTGATCTGGCCGATCTTCGTGATGGAAGGCAGCAACTCCGTTACGGATGTTGCGTCGATGCCCGGTGTGCAGCGCGTCACTCTCGACAGATTAGCGGCGCATGTTGAAACAGCGGCCAAGCTGGACATTCCCGCACTGGCCCTGTTCCCCATCACCCCGTCCGAGGTACGTGACGAAGCCGGAACCGAAGCACTCAACCCCGACAATCTGATGTGTCGGGCTGCCCGTCTGCTGAAAAAAGAATTTCCGGACATGGGACTGATCGGCGATGTCGCTCTCGATCCCTATACCAATCATGGCCATGACGGGATCATTCAGGACGGATATGTCGTCAACGATAAATCCGTTGATATCCTGAAAGTTCAGGCGACCAATCAGGCAGCCGCCGGCATCGACATCATCGCTCCCTCCGACATGATGGACGGTCGCATCGAAGCCATTCGTCGTGATCTGGACGAGAATGGCCTGATCAACACCCGCATCATGTCCTACGCCGCCAAATATGCCAGCGCGTTTTACGGTCCGTTCCGTGACGCTCTCGGCTCTGGTGGTCTTCTGAAGGGTGACAAAAAAACCTATCAGATGGATCCGGCCAATTCGGACGAGGCTCTACGCGAAGTCGAGACGGATCTTCTCGAAGGCGCGGACATGGTCATGGTCAAGCCGGGCATGCCCTACCTCGACATTATCCGACGTGTGCGGGACAGCTTCTCCGTGCCGACCTTCGCCTATCAGGTCTCGGGCGAGTACGCGATGCTGATGGCGGCCATCCAGAATGGCTGGCTGGACCATGAGCGGGCTGTCATGGAGAGCCTGCTGGCCTTCAAGCGGGCCGGTGCGAACGGCATCCTGACCTATTTCGCCATTGAGGCCGCCCAGCGCATCAAGGCGCAGTAAAAGAAATCAAGGACCAGAACACTGTATCGACAGCGGAAATTCCGTCTGTCGATACTGCCATTTACAGTGACGAAATCGCAACACTTCAAAACATTACACACCCCCCAAATCTGGAATGCAAATTAAATCAGTGACTTAAAAACAAACATCTTATGTGACGCTTTTAATCACAATGTAACTACGCTGATACATGTGGCATGCGGTTCACCAACGTTCCAACGCTGGTGAAAGCCCTGAGCCTGATGATCCGCAAGACTACCTTTCTGACCTGCCTGACAGCCGCAACGCTTACTTTTTCGATGATCGGCGCAGCCTGCGCTGCTCCTCCGGCCGTTGTCGCCGTCAATCGGGAGATCGGTCTGTCTGTGACGGGTAATTTTCAGGATGTGACCAATAAATATGGGCAGCAGTCTACCTATAATGATTCCTATGGGGGTTATGGCAGCCGAAACGACACGGGGCGGGATCACGCCACCGGCTGGACACCCGGTTTCCGGGCCGATGCCCAGTACATGTTTGATACCAGTATCCTGAAGCACCTTTACGCTGCCGCAAGCTTTACGTTGGACGACGGCACGATCGAGGCCAGCGGCAAATATGGCTCCAGAACTTCAGGTTCAGATTATGCCCCGCGTCACCGGTCAGGCCGCTACAATTTCGGAGCGAACCGCTCCAACATCAATGTGACGGGGGAAATCGGTAAAGGCTTTCTGCTTCTGAACGACCAGTTGCTCATCACCCCGACCATACAGGGCGGTTATCGTGCGGGTGCAGAAGACTCATTTACGGCTTACGGCAAGGGTTATGTAGGCATGGCTCTGCACATTGATTATGCCATCACCTCACGACTTGTCATCCGGGGCCGCGCTGGCTGGGCGCAATATCTGGAAGTGCATGATTACTATCACAATCAAAACTTCAAACAGGGCTCACGGTCTGAATGGAGCGGTGATATTGCTCTTGATTATCGCATGACCGACCGTCTCCATCTGACTGGCGGCGTGCGTTATACATACCTGAACTACGGTCGTACCAGACTCAATTACGACTACAACATCTACTCATTTCATAATTCCGTGTCTAACAATGACCTGTCCTGGCGAAATGGCGTTCAACTCCGCCTTGGCGTGGCGTATCAACTCTGAGAAAAGAATGAGGACATACCCGGTCTTCAATTGACGGAGGACGTGGCAGTTCGCCATTATCTGTGACCTGCCCGGCCGGACCGGTCTGGAGCAGGACACACAGCAATGCGGGAGGCAGAAGACTGATGACTTTTTCGTCTCGGCACCCGCAGTTTTTCTATACGACCGCCCCCCAGCCCTGCCCCTATCTGCCGGATCGGATGGAGCGGAAGGTCGTCACCGATCTTTCCGGCCCCAATGCGGAAACGCTACATGATCGGCTGTCACGCGCTGGCTTCCGTCGCAGTCACGCCATTGCCTACGCACCCGTCTGCAACGGCTGCAACGCCTGTGTCCCGATCCGTATTCCCGTTCAGCGATTTACTCCCGGCCGCACGCAGAAACGCGTCTTCAAAGCCAATTCCGATCTGCAAGGCTTTCAGGTTCCCGCAAAGGCAACTGCCGAGCAATTTGTGCTGTTTCGCCAGTATCAGCTTGCCCGACATGCAACCGGCGACATGGCCAGCATGAATTTCGCCGATTATCGCTCCATGATTGAGGATACCCCCATCGACACGTTCATGGTGGAGTTCCGCTCGCCGGAAAATCACCTTATGGCGGTCAGTCTGGTGGATGCACTGAGCGACGGACTATCCGCGGTCTACAGTTTTTACGATACAACCGATAGCGCGCGGTCTCTCGGCAGTTTTGCGGTTCTCTGGCTGATTGAGCACGCCAGACGGCGACGCCTGCCCTATGTCTATCTCGGCTACTGGATCGCCCAGAGCCGCAAAATGGCCTACAAGACCAACTTCCGCCCCGCCGAGATTTTATCCCGCGGCAGCTGGCGCGACCTCGGCGAGCAGGACCTCGCCTGAAATCCACCAAGGTCGGGAGCATGAAGCCAACCTCGCCGTTACATGAATAACACCTCATGTAAGACCTCTTTTCGGCAGGAAACCGGGGTTGCGGCAAACGGCAGAGGCCCCCTCCCGTGACAGGGACTGCAACTCTCTCTAATCTTTCGCTTAAATTCAGTATGCGACCCGTCGCAGCATCGGAGATCAGGTTTTATGCGCATACTTCTCGTTGAGGATGATCCGACAGTCCGTGGTTTCGTCGCCAAGGGCCTGACCGAGACAGGCCACCTCGTCGAGCAGGCCGACAATGGCAAGGACGGCCTGTTCCTTGCCGTCAGTGAAAAGTTTGACGTGATCATCCTTGATCGCATGTTACCCGGCGGCATCGACGGTCTCCGCATCCTTGAGACGCTGCGCTCGCAGGCCAACGCGACTCCGGTGCTGATTCTTTCCGCTCTGGCTGACGTGGACGACCGCGTTGCCGGCCTCAAAGCCGGGGGTGATGATTATCTGACCAAGCCATTCGCCTTCTCGGAGCTTCTGGCCCGTGTCGAAGCCCTTGGACGACGGGGCCGCAATGAGTCAGCCCCTCAGACCAAGCTGGAAATCAGTGGCCTTGAAATGGATCTTCTGTCCCGAACCGTGAAACGCGAAGGGCAGAAAATTGATCTCCAGCCACGAGAATTCCGCCTGCTTGAGTTTCTGATGCGCCACGCCGGACAGGTTGTCACGCGCACGATGCTTCTTGAGGGCGTGTGGGATTATCACTTCGACCCGCAGACGAACGTGATTGATGTCCATGTGTCCCGTCTGCGTCAGAAAGTGGATAAACCGTTTGAACAACCGCTGATCCACACTGTCCGGAACGCGGGCTACATGCTCCGGGCTGACTGACCTTTTCAGTAACCCGGTGAAAGGTTGCAGCTTTTCCCTCTTCCTTTCATCGGTTTTCGCCAGTCGGGATACTGATCGTGCGTGATGGCCTCTTTCCATTTTCCTGCCAATTCATGGTGGCTGACTTATGATATCCGGCCCCAGTGAATCTGATGAGCAGGACCTTTCCGCACCCCGCCGTGGATTTCGACTCCCTCGTCTCTCGCTCAAGGCGCTGCGTTACCATATCGGTGGCCTGAGATCGGCCGGTGTCCGCTTTGCTCTCGGCTATGCTGTCCTGTTCTGGGTTTCTGCCGGGCTGTTTCTCTCGGTTATCTGGTGGGGAACCGCGAGCCTCCTGCAGCGACAGGTGGAAGCGTCCGTCGCAGCCGATGCGCGCGCCCTTTCCGAACGGTGGTCGGATGGCGGTCTCTCGGCGCTGGCGCTCACTATTGAAGATCGACTGGAAGACAATGTCGATGATGACGCCCTGTATCTGCTGGTGGACCCGCAGGGCGAGCGTATAGCGGGCAATCTTCCCGCATGGCCGGAAGCCGTGGCCATGAGCAACGTCTGGTATCAGCTCACCATCAAACGGGCCGGTGTCCGGGGCGTTGCCGAAGTCCAGTCTTTTGATCTTCCCAAGCACTATCGGCTTCTTGTCGGAAGAGATGTTCGCGGAAGGTCGACGCTGCGTCACCTGCTCACCGACACCCTGTTCTGGGCATGGGGCGTCATTACCATCCTGACATTCATCGGCGCCTTTTTCGTCCGAAGCATGTTCAGGCGCATGATTTCCTCGATTGCGCGTACGACCTCCGCCATTGCCCACGGCGATATGGACCGTCGGATCCCTCTTTCCGGGCGTGGTGATGAAATTGATGAAGTTGCTGAAGCCATCAATGAGATGCTTGATCGCATCAAACGCCTGATGGACGGTGTGAAGCAGGTTTCGAATGCGATCGCCCATGATTTGCGCACGCCCATCACACGTGCACGTGCGCAGCTCGAATATGCCGCCCTGCACGCCAAGGATGAACACGCTTTACGTGCCGCCATTGAAGAAGGCGTCAGCGACCTCGACAATATTACAGCCGTGTTCGAAGCCCTTCTGAGAATTGCACAGATCGAAGCGGGCTCAAGACGGTCGGCTTTTGCAACTTTCGATCTCATGCCTGTGCTCAGTGATATTGTGGAGCTTTACGAACCGCTGGCCGATGATCAGGGCAGTAGAATCGTTCTGCGTGCGCCGGAACATCTTCAGTTCTACGGCGATCGCTCGATGATTCAGCAGGCGGTTTCAAACCTTATTGATAACGCCATCAAGTTTTCGCCAGATGATGGCACCATAACCGTTGCTGTCGCTACCGGCTTCAACCCCGCCCCCGCCGATCGGGCGGGCGGACGGATCGTCACAATCGACGTCAGCGATCAGGGACAGGGCATGACGGACGCAGACATGGAGAGGGCGTCCGAGCGCTTCTTCCGTGCTGACGCCGCCCGAAATACACCGGGTTCCGGCCTTGGTCTTTCACTTGTACAGGCTATCGTCCAGCTTCACGGCGGTGTGTTGCAATTTTATTCCCGCAGTCCCGGTCTTTGCGTGAGAATGTATCTGCCGCTTCCTGAGGATGATGGCAAAAAGCAGGATACAGATATGACGGAGGATTCACGGACTTACCATCCGCAAGACAGACCCGATCTGTTAATGTCTCAATCATGATACGGATCATACTTTTAATTGCGGCGCCGATTCTGCTGATCGGCCTATGTGGAGCAGCCGCGGCGCAGACCGGAGAATCATCCGTTCATACGCTCTTTCCTGACAAGCCCCTGACCGAGAGAGATCTCTCTCGGGGTACGAATGTCGCCTCCATCGTTCAGACAGCAGAACGGGGTGACACCTCACCTACTGAAGTGGGGATGGAAGTCACATCCGACAGTCGGGATTACTGCTCCCGACTGATGCGCACGATTGACACATACAACGCACAGTCCCATTCCGAAACTGATGTCACAGCGCTCAGAAAAGAAGGCCAGCGCCTGTGTAGTCAGGGCTATGTCAGATTGGGCGTCACCCGGCTGAGGGAAGCTCTCGCCATTCTCAAAGGCAGGAATATTCGCCAATGATCCCTTCAAAATCGCTGTATCTTGTAACCTGCGGGATAGCCCTGATGGGCAGTGTATCGGTCGGGGCAACTTATGCTGCCGAGCCGGCAACACCTGACAACACGACCCGCCTGAATGTAACGGGTTCCGGGTCCGTCGATGCCGCTCCCGATCTGGTGACAGCAACCCTGCTTGTACAGAATGAAGCGACAAAGGCTGTGGACGCGCAGGCCCGCACCAACGATGCTGCGCATAATGCGGTGACAAAAGCTGAAAAAATCTCAGGGTTTACGGTTCTCACCGATTCCTATGACGTGTCGGAAAATCGCAAGGACAACAAACCTTCAAGCTGGACCGCCCGACAGACCATCCAGATCAAAGCCAAGGATGCCTCTGCCCTCTTGGATCTGGTCGGCAAGCTTCAGGCCAGCGGATTACTGCTCGAAGGCGTGTCATGGTCCCTTTCCCCGGAACATCAGAAAGACCTGTATCGGCAGGCAGAGAAAAAGGCAGTCGATGATCTGCGCAGCCGTTCCAATGAGATTGCTGGCGATCTTGGTTTGAGAGTGGCGTCAATCTCTTCCATTTCAGTCGGTGAACCGCTGACAGCCCGTCCGGTCGCCTTTATGGCGCGCGCTGCGATGGCTGCTCCCACCATGCGTTCGGAAGACCAGACGGTGAGCGCCACCATTCGGGCGACAGTTATATTGAAACCTCAATAAACACAGAGGGTTTATTTTCCTCCACAGTTAAGGCCTTTCTCGCAAGCATCCAGAGCCGTCTTTCGTGATTTCATGCAATCTCCAAACCATCCAATCGTTCAGTTGGTCGGATCCGTGATGGAGCGTTACAGTTCACTGTTCAGCTAGGTAAATTCAAGCTCTGGAATGTTGGCGGTGTGGCCATACTGTTCTCCTCCAGCCCAGAAATGACGGTGTCGCGCGTTGCCGAAGCATCGATAACGCTGTCAGCCTCTCCGCGCGCGACCGACGCCCTTTTCCCCAGCCCAAGAAGAGCCATCTCAGTACCGGCTATGGCTCGAAGCTGCTCCGGACGATATCCTGCTTTGGTAAATGCCCAGACTACCAGCCAAAACGATTTAAAGACTGTTCTCCTTGGGTGTTGCATACGTGGCGCAATCCGCAAAAGCGCGATTGCATTGCGAATACGCGTTTCAAAATCCCCCACCCGCCGACCGTTGGTCAACCAGCCTCCGTAGACATGCTTGAACCTCGAATAGTTGTCGAAGCAACTCGTCAGAAGGCGTACTTCCTGACGCGGATCGATTCCGTCCTTGGTGAAACTCACATAGATGGGACCGCTGTAAAGCGGGCGGACATGAACCATAGGTACTTCATCGACGATTGCCGCACGGAAGGCCGGATCCTCCATGAGCATTGTCCAGATGAGATCAGTTCCCCATCCCGTGAAATGCCGCTCGAACATCGGTAGGAGCGTGCGCAGATACGAAGACTTGATGCAGCAGGACATTGATTCGAGAAAATTACTGTATCGCAACCGAAAGCCGGGTACGCGCAAGACAATCTCGTGGGAGACGTAGCTATCATGTGTCATGGCCGGCTGCGCCATGGTGAGATCGTGTTCCACCGCAATATCAAATAGTCTGCTTATATCAGCGGACTTCATCCGCAAGTCATCATCCGGAAGCATGATATAGTCATAACGATCAAGCAGTTCAGGATTTGCTTTAAAATGACGGGCTATACTGTCCCATTTCGTTCCATAGTCAAAGACGGTAGGCAGATCGCCATCGAAAGAAAGCGAATGGTCTTTTGCATAGACATTCAGCTGAAGATCCCAGTTGCGTGGCGTTGTGTCATCCGCAATCCATTCACGATGCAATGAATCCTCTCCGACACGCGCGAGAACCAGAAAACGTCTTTTTCCAGACTGAAACCCTTCTTCGTTTTTCATCAGAAACTCCAGGCATCAGGAACAGAAGACATTCCGAGGCTTCATCTCCTGAAACTAACCTATATTTAAACCGATATGGCTTACGAGAAATTATAGCAGAAACAGGAAGTATTCAGGTTATTCACATCACCGTGTTCCCGTCAGATTCCTCACAGAGCATGAGACGCCTTTGCAGGAAATACATTAGAAAATTGGAGGCTGCCCCTGCTGCAAAAACGGCCATGATGCGTCTTTAATTGATAAATCAATGACTTCTAGAGGCCATGAGATCCCAAGCAGTGGATCGTTGTAGCACAACCCTCCTTCCGCGCTGGGCGTATAAGCTGCGCTCACAGGATAAAAAACCTCTGTATTATCAGTAAGTGTTTGAAATCCGTGAGCGAATCCGGGTGGAACGTACAGCATATGATGATTTTCTGCACTCAGGACAAAAGACTCGTGTTTCAGATAGGTCACGGAATCTCCACGAAGATCCACGATTACGTCGGCAACCCTGCCTCTGGTGCATCGTATGAGCTTGGCCTCGGCGTGAACGCCACGTTGAAAATGAAGTCCCCGAACCGTCCCTTTATTCCGTGAAAATGACATATTATGTTGTACAAAATCGGAAATCAGACCATGTTGCGTGAATTCCTCCCGGCACATCATCCGGGAGAAAAAGCCACGATTATCCTCTATCAGTTGTGGCTCGATAATCATGGCATCCTTCAGTGTGGTTTCATGAAAGATCACAGGCACCCTCCATGATCATCTCGCGTGGTGCAAACTCCCTCTCCTGCTCGGTATAAAGACAATCGATGGTTCTTCCTTCCGGCAGATCAATATCTGCAAAGGTCAAAGGGCGATCACGAGGAACGTGTCTACGAACCGTAGAACCTATGGCAAGACCGAGAGGAATAAGATTTTCCGCTCTTATGGTTTCGATATTTTCAATCATTCCATAGGCTTCGAAACCACCGAGTTCGGCGATTGTCTCACCCGGGACCAGGTCTTTCTTGGCCAGAGCGATAACGCCGACAACAGGGCCAGCTTGCGGCGCAAGCGTCGCGTCGCCGAACAGAACGGCGCGCGCCACAGACCCAGGAACTTCAAAATGACACAGATGAAACGGGGTGTAGAAGCAATAATAGGGCCCCGGTCCCATCTTGTAATAATTCAGAAAATGACGCTGCTTTACGTCATCCATCGTCCCAAGCACAAAAACACCCGGCCCTGGTCGTGCCCCGATCACATAATCGACCACTCCAGGTCCCCCCGCCGCAAGATGTGCGTCCAGAAGTGGAGAAAAAGCTTTCGCAACATCTTCAAGCGGCACCAATGGCGTATCAGGATTGCCGCCAGAGAAATCGGGACCAAGCATGCCGCGCTGGGCTACTTTCATACCTGTGCCATTGGCAATCACTGTCTGCTCAAAGGAGATCTTGGTTCCATCAGCAAAAGATGCCGCCATGGCAGGCTGCAGACCCCATTTTTCCGCAAAGGATATCTGCGTGTCCGGCGTGCGATAAGGATCGTAGAGTCCCTTGATGCTGCCGCACAAAACCGGACGCACGCCGATCCCCTTCATGAAGCGAACCAGATTCATCATGACGCCCGGCTGATCACCATCGCCCGCGGTATAGACGACGTTGGCGAGGTCAGCTTTCTTTTTCAGAATAGGGCCAACCGTTCCATCAAGCTCCGCGTTTACCTGAATCAGATGTTTGCCACCTTCGATCGCTGCCAGCGCTGCTCTGGCAGCGTATTCCATGGAACCAGTCGCCTCGATGATCGCATCGATTCCACTGGCCTGAGCCAGAAGCACCGGATCGCTGGTCACTACCCGCTGCCCAGACGCAAGGGCACGTTCAAGCGACTGAGCGTCCGGACACCACACTGGCTCAAGTCCCAACTCTTCAAACAGGGCTTCACCATGGGCGCGTGTACGGTTGCAAACAGCCACTACGCGCATCCCGGGTGTGGCTGTTTCAATGGTGCGCGCGATGGCCTTCGCCTGCGTCCCTGCACCAATCAGGGCTACTGTCACTGGCCGCCCTTCGGCTTCGCGACGCTTTAATGCCGTATCGACAATAATCATGTTCCGGCTCCAGATTTATTACTATGAAGTTCTAGGACAGAGTGGTTTTCGTCGGGACATTCTCAGTCGGACCAGACTTTCCACGGGGCAGCCCCCGTTGCCCATGTGGCCTCCAGAACCTGCTTGTCACGCAGGGTGTCCATATTTTGCCAGTACCGATCATGCACAAAGCTCGACAGCTTCCCTCGCTCGATCAGCCTGCTCATCGGTTCTGCTTCCCATGTCGTCAGATCGTCATCGATTAGGTCGAGAACCTGCGGTTCGCATACGAAGAAACCGCCATTGATCAATCCACCATCACCGGCGCGCTTCTCACCGAAGCCGCTTACCGACATCGCATTATCAGTAAGCTCCAGCGCGCCAAAGCGACCGGGCTGCACTACGGCTGTCAGTGTACACCAAGCGGCACGCGACCGATGAAATGCCAAAAGATCAGCAATATTCACGTCACTTACACCATCACCGTAAGTGAGACAGAACGTACTGTCCTCAAGATAACGACGTGCACGGAGAATGCGTCCACCTGTCAGGGATTCCAGTCCTGTATCCAGTATTGTGACGCGCCAGTTGTCGGTCTGGGCTTCCAGCCAGCGCACATCCCCCGTGCCGAGGTCTATGGTGAAATCGCTGCGCGAAGAGCGATAGCGCATGAAATAATCACGTATGAAATCTATGCGATAACCACCAAGAATGACAAAATCAGAGAACCCATAATGGGAATATATCTTCATGATATGCCAGAGTATTGGTCGTCCGCCGATTTCAGCCATAGGCTTGGGGCGGATCATTGTCTCTTCACTGAGCCTTGTACCGAAACCACCAGCAAGAATTGCGACCTTCATCTATTTTTTTCCTTTTGCCGCAAAACATTTTTAAAGCGATTACCTTGAAGACAGAGCTGTTTTCAGCTGGTGACTATCAAGGATGGGGATATTCAAATTCAGTAATTACATTGGGATTGCTCCTCGCATCGCCAGACAAGAGAACGATTGAGTCGTCCGGCAGCCATATGGCTCTCCAGAACTTTCAGTCGTATCAGGCTTGAATCGCGAAATTCCTTGTCCTCAAAGCCCATTCCGACCAGACCGGATTTAAGATGAGAAATCGAATCCTCAAGAGTCATCTTGGGCTGGTGATTGGGCGCCAGTGACTTGTACAAACCGAAATCGACCTGATACGATCGGCTATCAACTGCTGAATTTTTGTTTATATTTAGCGCGGTGCCCGGCAAGGCCTGGGCGACAGCCTCAGCAATCTGACGGACCTGATAATTCCGCTCATCGCTGCCTACGTTTACGACCAGATAACGTCCGCCATTATCTGGCGAACGACTCACCGCCCAGTCCACCGCCCGGGCCATATCAAGTGTGTCAATCAGCGGTCTCCAGGGCGTTCCGTCCGAAAGAATGCTTATTTTTCCAGTAACCATCGCAGAAGCGACAAAATCGTTCAGCACAAGATCCAGTCGAAGGCGATCCGACATACCGCAGGCTGTGGCGAAACGCAGACAAGTGACTGTCATGGCGCTATCAATCTGCTCCAGTGCTTTTTCCGCACCGATCTTGGATTTTGCGTAAGTAGTAACCGGGTTGAGCGGATCCCTCTCCCTGCGGGGACCACCCTCGGCAACTCCATAAATACTGCAACTGGATGCAAAGACGAAGTGTTTTACACCGGCCGCAGATGCAGCCCGCGCCAAGGCTACCGTTGCATTTTGATTGATGTCGAGCGTGACATCCTGAAACCTGTCCCCCATGGGATCGTTCGAAATTGCGGCAAGCTGAACGACAGCATCGTAACCTGCAAGAAATCCATCTGAAAAATCCCTGACATCTCCAAAAAACTGGGTATCAAGGGCTCTCTCGGGCAGACGCGCAACTCCTGTGAGGCAATGAGCAAAGTAAGCATTGTCAAAACCATGTAATACATTCTGTGGCCATGTCCGCCTTAACTGCGCCGAGACGGCAGGCCCCACGTAACCCATATTTCCGACGATCAGAACTCGCATGTTCGCCTTCTCTCACTTGTATCAAAAGAGCCGAATTTCAATCAGTTACGTCAGCAACCCTGTGGCTTTGTAGCGACATTATTGACCTCTCAAAAAATATACTTGCGGTGACATGTGACAATTTACAAAAAAGATTTCTACAAACATGGCTTTCTGAAATAAATACCTATATTTTCTCTACACACTGAAGGTAAATATAAATACTCACTTAAAAATAAAAGTAATAAAACAGAGTAGACTTCATTTGTTTTAGAGCCCTTTTGGAAATTCACGGATGAGCGTTTCGGCGTAGCATGAGGCTTCCCATGGCGATGTGGATCATGGCCTCTGCGACGTCGATCCGCTGTTCGTAGTCCTTCACAAGGCGACGCCAGCGGATCATCCAACCGAAGGTCCGTTCCACAACCCACCGACGCGGCAGGATTTCAAACCCTTTTGCTGTCTCTGACCGCCGGATGATCTCGACTGTGAAGTCGAGAAAAGTGGCCTTATCCATCAACTGGAGGCGGTCATAGGCTCCATCGGCGAACAGGTGCTTCACCCAAGGCCAGCGTTTACGAATGGCATCAAGGATCATCTGTCCTCCTGCACTGTCCGAAATATCGGCTGTTGTCAGCTGGACCAGGAGAAGGCGGCCATCCGTATCAACTGCGATGTGACGTTTCCGACCGACGATCTTCTTGCCTGCGTCATAACCACGTGTCTTTGCGTGGGGTGCCTTGATACTCTGGCTATCAATGACACCACCCGATGGACTGGTTTCGCGTCCTGCCGCTTCACGATCAAGCATCAGACAGACATCATGAATGGTCTGGAACAGGAAACGGCGCATCAGCCTGCGGAACCACCAGTAAACCGTTTGCCATGGGCCAAAATGAACCGGAAGCATCTCCCAACCGCAGCCTGAGCGCACGAGATAGCGCAGAGCATTGATGATCTCACGGAAATCGGTTGTCCGTTTCCGACCACGCCGGTTCGCAGGGGGCATCAGAGGCGCTATGCGCTCCCATTCCTCATCTGTCAGATCAGACGGATAGCGTTTCGTCTTGCGTGTAATTTCGGCCATGCGGCCTCGTTGTGCTGGCGTCCACATCCTGCCTTTGAATCACGCTCAAAACCTCTTGAAAACCTATCATAGCGAATTTCCAAAAGGGCTCTTAGAGATCAATCCAAACCATAATTCATCTGGAACAGAAAAATTAAACCTAAACACAACTATTTTAGGAATATACAAAAAACTTACAAACTATCTAATATCATCAGAAACTGACATCAATTTCCGTCGTATTATTTTCGTTTATTCCTTATCTTAGAAACTGATCCGGACCTTCTTCGCTTTCACATGTTTTTATTTATTTTTAAGAATAACCGGATATGCAGCTACGTTACACATAAAATAGAAAGCATGTCATCAAAAATGTAGCGAACAACACTATAGAATGACATCGCGCCGCATACTGCGACGCCTTATAACTTATTAATTTTATTGAATAAAAAAAATTAAATTAATTGATTTTAATAAATAATAAACCAGCATCTTTACAGAATTTACCATATATTTAGTACGGATTCTTGTGATCACACTCTCTATTTCGTGATCGCTCAATCGCCTCATCGACATTTCCTTTTTACTATAATCACGCAAATGTAGGGCGTGACGTCTGAATGGGACGTTGGTGTAGTGTGGGTTGATTATTCTTCTTTCTTTGAAAGAAAGGCGATCATGGTGATGGCCGTGCATGACGCGATCTGTCATGTGTTTGCCTTTATTTGATCTCGTCTTTTTTGTAATAACACTTCGGATGAAGACAATAATGATCGCTCGTATAGTGGGAATAGGAACATGCTTGCAGGCAAGAGCAATGCAAGCCTTGCCGCATATCCTATGACTGCGGTTCCTATGAGTATCGGATTGGGATCGTAGATTTAGGAGGGATCGACATTCAGGATTCCCAAATGGGGTGAAGGCTGATTCATAGGCATCCGTGTTGAGGCGCGGAGCGAATGATGGGGATCAAACGGTATGAGTTGAGCGAGACGCAGTGGTCGCGGATTGCCTCGCTGGTTCCGGGCAAGGCGTCTGATCCCGGCCGAACGAGTGGGGATAACCGTTTGTTCGTAAACGGATGCTTGTGGGTGCTGCGCTCTGGCGCCCATTGGTGCGATCTGCCGGAACGCTATGGCAAGTGGAAGACGGTGCATCGGCGTTTCAGCCGCTGGTGCCATGCCGGCGTGTGGGAGCGGGTATTCGAGGCGCTGACGGCAGACCGCGATAACACGTATCTGATGATCGACAGCACCATCGTTCGCGCCCACCAGCAGGCCGCGACCGGAAAAGGGGGGCCAAGGATCAGGCGCTGGGGCGTTCCCGAGGTGGACTGACGACCAAGATCCACATGCTCGCCGACACGTTCGGCCGGCCTTTGCGTTTCCGTATCACGCCTGGGCAGGCCAGCGACATCGCTTCCGCGTCCGATCTGCTCGAAGGTCGGCGAGGTGGAGCGGTTCTTGCCGACAAAGCGTATGACGGCAACGACTTACGCAAACGGATCGCAGACATGAACGCCGAGGCGGTGATCCCATCCAAGCGCAATCGCAAGGTCACCATCTCGCACGACGCAGGCATCTACAAGCATCGCAACCAGATCGAACGCTGCTTTGGACGCCTTAAGCATTTCCGTCGCTTCGCTACCCGCTACGACCGACGCACCATCCACTTCACAGGCTTCGTCCATCTCGCCGCTGCCATGATATGGCTACGCTGAATGTCGATCCCGCCTAGCTGTCGGCGTTTTAAGGATTGTGCATGTCGTCATGCGACGTTCCGGTGCGTATAGCATTGTGCGGGTCCTGCGCTGTGGGCGCACTGACCTCTAAGGGCTGGCATGGATTACGTAAAAAGCTTTTTACTCACGGATTGTTTTAACATTAATCTTTGGATTTCCGACGACTTCTGCCATCTTGTTCTTCAGGTGGATGAGCAATCACGGCGGCAGGATTCTGCACTTGCAAGACTGGTGACCGAGACAGGAATTTCCGAATCGACATTAAGAAAACAGTGAAGGAAGGGATGACATGACGACAGACATCGCTATCGTTCGACTGTATATTGTCAGTAAATACATATCCTTTGCTGATACTGGCATTCCCGTCGATCGCGCCAGTTTCCACGAGACTGAAAGGCATGTGAGAAGCGATTTCTCTGCTGCGCGTGTCGCAACATGACATCGTTCGGTCTGTCGGAGGCGAGCAAGACCAGACCATGCCGCCATCAGTATCAGATCTTCGTCGTCGGAAGGAATGAGTCAAAAGTAATCCTGATAGCCCACGGCAGTTGGGTTATACGGTTTGTAAGCCCATGATAGCTGCAGATATTTCGTTAGCGAGCGAAAAAGATAGAAGCTATCCAATGCTTCAATTGCTGCGCATGCTCGTCGCACTCAGTATTTTTACCGGTCACTGGGGGGAAGCCTATGTGGGGCGGTTGTGGCCTCAGGGGCAGATCGCCATCGACATTTTTTTCATGATCGAAGGTTTCCTCGCAATGGGCTTTCTATCACAGCCCACTGTTATCAGTATGAACAGGTGGCAGATTATCCGCAGCCGCCTCGTTCATATCTATCCGGTTTACGCCATCGCACTCGTAGTCAGCTTCTGTTCCTTCGCTCCGCAGGCACTCGCCAATGCGGGGGGATGGACGATCACAAACTGGGTCGGCGCTTTCATTTCCGGTCTTGTCCTGATGCCTTTCTTCTCCACTCTCGTTTATGGCTCGGTCTTCCCGCTCAATCCACCCAGCTGGGCTATCGTGCTGGAGTTGTTCGGTTTTGCCCTTCTGGTCTGTCTACGTGTTCATGATGCTCCCAGACGGTTGTTTGTTCTATGGATTGGCGCGGCTTTCATCTACTTCACCCTGAGCATGATGTGGCGCGATCTCAATGCTGGCTGGGCATCAGTGCATTACTGGGGTGGATGGCCTCGTATGATTCTGAGCTTCGCCGGGGGCGCATGGTTGCGCCATCTGCATGCGGAGTATGGGGCGCGCACCCCGAAAATCCACCCAGTCACCGTTCTCGCACTATTCGTTGGCATGCACCTGCCGAAAATTCACCTCATCGGCGCGCCATTACTGGGCATCGGCGTACCTCTGTTAGTGTGGTTAGGTGCATCATGCCCATGCCCCGCCTGGCTCGAAACCGTCGCAGCCTTTGCCAAAAGGAACACGCTCTCGATCTATTTGCTTGGCTATCCCATCATGATGATCTGGCGATACGCCAATACCATCTTCATGGTGCCTCTTTCTTTCGCCGGAAGTCTCGCAGGATTGGCTCTGGTTCTTGGCAGTTTGCTGGTTGCAGGTATGATTCTGACTTACATAACGGAAAACATGACATTAGAGCGCGAAGTTTGATGAAGCTCGCACTCTTGCTTGATCTGTGATTGTGACCCTGTAGCATTCCGTAAAGACAAAACTATTCTCCCAAATATCACCAATGATCAGATCAAGACGGCGAATAAGACTTGCACCGAAGTGAATGAAAAACCTTGGAATCAGACTTACAAGAATGTGGGCATCCAGTGGAAATCGGTAAACACTGGCACGACCATGAATGATTCGGGCCTTCTTCCCTATGAAGCGTGGAAGCAAAACACCCTGAACCCTACGTAGGTCCCTAACGGCACCATCTGGTACGATCACTGGGAAGAACAACGACATTGCTACCAGTGACAAGACCCACGATCTCAACGTCAGTAGTTATCGTGCCAACCCTAATGCCGGCGCGGCGCGCGTGGAAGCCAGCGTGGACAAAATAATGGGATATAAAACAGATCGGTCAAAAATAGAAAAAGAGCCGGTAGTCTCATTCGAAGCAATAGCTATAAACAATATACTCTTGATCTTGCCGTGCCGCATCTCATCGATCCAGATATAATGGAAGCACAGACAAGGTAGCATCATGAAAAAGTTCAAAAAGATTATCAAGCGTCGTCATCCATTCGGTACAAAATATAAATCCTGTCAGATCAACCGCACTGATCGTTGGATTTCCGTTGTGTCAAATGTGATTTTTGGTGGATTGCACTTTTCTCCGACCGGTTTCGCGGTCCATTCGTCGCGTGATGTCACGCCCGAATGGATCGGCGCGGCTGTCCGGCAGGCCCTTGATACAAGCGAATATCTGACGCCAATGGAGGACATCGAACGAGAACCTCTCATCCTCATGAAAGCCAGCTCGAACGAGCGGCGCCTCGCCTTCTGGGAAGATCTCGCCAGCGCCTATGGCTACAAAAACAGGGAAGCGACCTGGAACAAATATGATTCCCTGTTTGTTCGCTGGTTCTACGAAGTAGAACCGGACATCGAAATCGTTTCCACCAAAAGCTCCAGAACAGGAGCCCATTCGGCCTGGCCCAGAAATATGAACGAAGGCAGAGTGTTTCATGTGCCTTTCGCCGCGTCCGATGCTGAAATCGGCGACATGGTACTCAGGACGTTCTCACGCTGTGAAGGTCCCGGCAAATCAACAGAGCCGCTGTTTCCGTAAAAACGATCTGAAAAAGTTGCCAAAAAAAACTTTCAGAAGCTTATACTTCTGAAAGTTCCTCTTTGAATAACAGGATTTCAGGGAGAAACATTGGCCCCCAAAACCTTTAGAAACTGGGACAGCCACGCCGGATGTGCTGGCCACGCCGGGGCCGTCACCAGCTCTCCGTCCGTAATGGCTTCCGTTACCGGAATATCGACATACGTCCCACCAGCCATCTCAACTTCCGGACGGCAGGCTGGATAAGCCGAGACCTTACGCCCCTTCACAATACCAGCCGCTGTCAGAATCTGGATACCATGACAGATGCAGGCGATTGGGCGATCTGAAAACTCTTTGACGATATCAAGGACTCTCTGATCGAGACGCAGATATTCCGGCATCCGTCCGCCCGGCACGACCAGTCCGACATAATCATCGAGAACAACCTTGTCGAAGTCCGCTGTCAGGGCGAAGTGATGACCGGGTTTCTCGCTATAGGTCTGGGCGCCTTCAAAATCATGAATGGCCGTAATGACCTTGTCGCCTTTCTTCTTGTCCGGAGACACGACGTCAACGGTGTAACCCACCATGGTCAGCGCCTGATACGGAACCATGATTTCGTAATCCTCGACGTAATCACCAGCAAGCATCAGAATCTTGATATCGTCGGCCATGTCGTCGTCTCCTTTATCGTTCCTGCAGACGGGGCATAAGCTCCACAAAATTGCAGGGCATGTGGCGGCTGTCGAGTTGGAACACCAGAATGTCGTCCCAGCCGTCTTTCACTGCACCGCTCGAACCGGGAAGCGCAAACAGGTAAGTACCGCGCGCCACGCCCGCCAAAGCACGTGACTGGATCGTGGATGTGCCGATCTTCTGATAGGACAGCATCCGGAACAGTTCGCCAAAACCTTCGATACGTTTTTCTATCACACGTTCGAACGCTTCGGGCGTGACATCGCGACCGGTGACACCAGTGCCACCGCTTGTAATCACGACGTCAATCTGGGAATCGGCGATCCATTCTTCCAGACGCGCGACAATCCTGTCAGCGTCATCGGGTTCGATCGAACGGGCCGCCAGCACATGCCCGGCGGCCTGAAGGCGATCGACAAGGATCTGGCCGGACTTGTCCGTTTCCAGAGTGCGTGTATCGGACACCGTCATCACGGCGATCCGGACAGGCAGAAAGGGTTTTGTTGTATCAATGCGCGTCATGCGCACAGCATATCTTGAGAGAACGGCAGGGCGTCAACAACTGCCCTGCCATACCGTATCAGATATAATGTTCCGCCAGCGGTGCGAAGCCGTTGAAACGGGTCGCGCAGTAGGTGGAAACGTAGGCGCCCGTTCCAAGAAGCTCGACACGATCACCGGATTCGAGAGCGAGCGGCAGTTCGTAATGCGTCTTCTCGTACATGATATCCGCGCCATCACAGGTCGGACCGGCGAGCGCCACCGCGCCTGTCTGCCCACCATCACGCGGCGTACGAATCGCGTAACGGATCGCCTCGCCTTCCGTTTCGGCCAGACCACCAAAGCGGCCGATATCGAGATAGACCCAACGCGGACCGCCTTCGCGTCCACGCTGGCTGACCAGCACGACTTCAGCGGAAACCACGCCAGCAGCGCCAACGATAAAGCGACCCGGCTCGATCAGCATTTCCGGCAGGGCATTGCCGAAGTGCTTTTTCATCGCCGTCGAGATCGCCTCACCGAAATCGTCAATGTGCGGCACGTCCTCACGGTAACGGATGGGGAATCCGCCGCCGAGATTGACCATGCGCAGATCGAGACCGGCTTCAGACAGATCGGACACCAGAGCGGCGACACGGCTGATCGCCATTTCGTAGCTACCGGTTTCAACCTGTTGGCTTCCCACATGGAAGGACAGACCATACGGATCGAGACCAAGATCGCGGGCCTTGAGCATCAGTTCGCGGGCGCTTTCGACCGTCGTGCCGAACTTGCGGGACAGCGGCCATTCGGCTCCGTAATTGTCCACCAGAAGACGGCAATAAACCTTCGAGCCTGGCGCATGCTGGGCGAGCTTGTTCAGCTCTTCCTCGCAGTCAAAGACAAAGAGACGGACACCGGCGGCATAAGCGGCCTTGATCGCGCCGACTTTCTTCACGGTGTTGCCGAAAGAGATGTCATCAGCGTCTGCGCCTGCATTCAGGCACATTTCGATCTCTTCCCACGAAGCCGCATCGAAGCTGGAACCAAGGGAGACCAGTCGGGTCAGGATCGCCTCGGCCGGATTGGCTTTCACGGCATAATAGATGCGGGCAAGAGGAAGTGCGACCTGAAGGGCACGATAACGGTTTTCGACCTCATCGACATCGACGACGAGGCACGGGGTTGCGGGTTTTTCTTCCGCAAGAAACTGAGAGATTTTGGGTGTCATCGCACCTATCCCTTGCTGGCCTGCCAGATAAGGAGCCGTGGCAGGCTGTGTTGCGAAACGGTCTAACGGACCAGCGACCAAGACTGAATCCCGAAGGATCCCAGTTGCCAGAACGCTTGACGTCGTTGCGTAACCTCAGTGGGCCAGTGGCACGTGCGTTGCTGCGTGAGGGGGCATATGGGGCGTTTCATGCCCGAATGCAACAGATTTTTTTATTACACCGAAAAAACTGGAAAACCCCTTCTCTCTTCCTTTAAGACATTCAATAACTGTCTTTCATGAAACAGAAACTTTCGCAGTAGAATCTTCGGATTCTGGTGGGCTGTCTGTCCACCCAACTCTACTCCGAGCGCCTCCTCAACTCAGGGCGCGCCCTGCACTCCCGGCAATCGCTGCAGGCTTCACCGAATATAGTTTGAGGTTGACGACATCTGATGAGTTCTTCCCTGTCCAATGTTCCCCTTGAACCCAAGCTTGAAACAGGAATGCCTGCGGGCGATTCTGGGGCGACCGAACAGAAAGACAAACCTCGCCGCCACCTGTCCTCCCCTTTCGCACTGACCCGAGCTGACTGGAAAGCCGTCTGCAAATCGACGGTGACGTCCATCATTGCCGGACCGACCACGCTGATTGCCGCAGGCTGCGCATTTTATGCCACGCTGGCGCTCTTTCCTGCCATCAGCACCCTGATCTCCATTTACGGCCTCGCTTTTGACGTACAGAGCGTCGCCACGCAGCTGAACTCCATAAGGCAACTGCTTCCACCAGCCGCTTTCACAATCATTGAAAACAGGGTCAACGAACTCGTTTCGGTGCCTCACAGCTCCCTGACCATGAATCTGGCCATCTCGACATCCATCGCGCTCTGGTCAGCATCAGCCGGCATCAAATCCATTCTTTCAGCCCTGAACATTGCCTATGGCACCACTGAAACACGCAGTTTCATCGCGTTTCAGGCGCTGGCCCTCGCCCTGACACTGTCCGCGATTCTGGAAATCTGCCTTGGGGTAGCGATCATGGTCGCGGTTCCCATCCTGTTTCAGCTCCTGCCGGTTATCCTGCAGATTGATCCGCCGCCCGGTTCCATCGAACTGGGCGTCCGGCTGGCGGGTCTCAGCATCATGTCCGTGCTGATCATTCTCGCCTACATGCTGCTTTACCGCGTGGGTCCGAGCGGCCATCACGCCAAATGGCGGTGGGTCATTCCAGGCGCTGTTGCAGCGACCTTCATCTGGATTCTGGCCGCCTCCGGCTTTTCCTATTACGTCGCCAACATCGCGAGCTATGGCTCGACCTACGGACCCCTCGGTGCCGTCATCGCTATCATGATGTGGTTTTTTGTCAGTGCATGGGTCGTTCTGCTGGGTGCCGAATTCAACGCTGAGCTGGAAGCGCGGGCGCAGTCGACCACACGGGAAATCCTGAGAGTCTGAAGTGGAATACCGGCCAGCAAATTTCACAAAGGGACACAGCCCCTTTGATCCCGCCTTACTTAAAATGAATGGATACAAGAGAGCTGTGGCCTCTCCCGACATGGAGAAAACCGGCGGCTCTCCTGTCTGCAAAGTATAATTACAGCAAAAAAGGCCTGACACGCATTGGGCGTATCAGACCTTTTTACTGAAGAATCACTGTTCCTGACGGGTGTGGCCTCAGCATAACATCAAAAGATTACTCGGGTGCCTGAGCAACCTCGAGAGCTTCTTCTTCCGTCAGCGGGCTGACCGCCACATGCGCAACACCCTTGCGCAACATCCCCAGTTGCGCCGCCGCTGCATGTGACAGATCAATCACACGCCCACCTTTATAAGGGCCGCGATCATTGACGGTCACGACGATCTGTCGACCGGTTTCCTCGGACCGCACAAGAAGCTTGCTGCCAAGCGGTGCGGAAGGATGGGCAGCCGTCATCTGGGAAGGATCAAACCGCTCGCCAGTCGCGGTGCCACGATGCGCAAAACGACCGCCATACCAGCTCGCCATTCCATGCTGGATGTGATGAGCCAGCGACGTTGCTCCAGCGGCCTGTTTCGCAAGGGCTTCCTTTACCGATGCAGCCCAGCTTGTGTGAACGGGAGGTGTCGAAAAACCGGAATCATGCGCCTGCGTGGCTGCCTTGGCCTCGGCGACACCGACTGTCCATGACAGGGCCAGCATTGCGAAAAGCCCGGAACCGTTTTTTCCACGCGAAAACAGCACGCATTCACCAGATTTCTGTTGAGACTTTAGTCAGTAAAGCCGATTTTTCCGAGAAATTCAACCCTGACAGACAGTCAGTGCGGTGAGCCGTTAATTGCAACAATCACAAGCTGATCTGAAAGGCTCCTTCAAAAAATTTTACTTCTGTAAAAGCAGCTTAAATCACACAAGTTACTACAGTAATTTTCAAGACAAACTCTCAATCGCTGAATTTACACCAATATTCCGCCATTTCTTTTCCACAAAGAGATTACATTACGAAACATATCATGCAAAAAATGATGAACCGACTCTTGGAGTTAAGGAATGGGCGTGCTAACGGCGCGCAGTTATGGAACGCCCCCTCATCGCCGTCCTCAACGGTCCCAACCTGAATATGCTCGGCCTCCGCCAACCGGAAGTCTACGGCAGAACGACACTCGATGATGTCGAGCAGCTTTGCGCGCAGAACGCTGAAAAGCTGGATGTCGGCATTGATTTCCGGCAGACCAATGGGGAGGGAGAGCTGATTTCCTGGGTTCAGGAATGTCGGGGACGGGCACAGGGCATCATCATCAACCCGGCAGGCTACACACACACTTCCATCGCCCTGCTCGATGCGCTGCTGGCTGTCGATCTGCCTGTGATCGAGGTCCATATTTCCAATATCCATCGCCGTGAGCCATTCAGACATCATTCTTATGTCTCGCGCGCTGCGGTGGGCGTCATCTGTGGTCTGGGTGTGCAGGGCTACGCGCTTGCACTTCAGGCAATGACCGACATACTTTTGAACGAGGAAACGCAATGAGCCGACTGCTCGTAGACGCAGATGCCATACGGGCACTGGCCGATATCCTGACGGACACCGGGCTGACCGAGATTGAAGTCGCCGAAAAGGACAGCCGTATCCGCGTTGTTCGTGCTGCCTCCACGGTCGCCGCAGCCCCGGTGCAGGTGACCGCCCCAGTGGTCCCGACGCCTGCTGCGGCATCCCCGGCCGCCGCCGCACCTGCCGATCTGTCCAAGCATCCGGGCGCCGTCAACAGCCCGATGGTCGGCGTGGCCTATCTCAGCCCTGACCCGTCTTCTCCGCCCTTCATCACGGAAGGGCAGACTGTAACAGCCGGCCAGACGCTGATGCTGATCGAAGCGATGAAGACCTTCAACCAGATCAAGGCCCCGAAAGCCGGCACGGTAAAACAGATTCTCGTGGCATCCAACGATCCTGTTGAGTTCGGCCAGCCACTTGTCATTATTGAATAATGTTTTCCAAAATCCTCATCGCCAATCGCGGCGAAATCGCATTGCGCGTCCTGCGGGCCTGTCGCGAGATGGGCATCCGCTCGGTCGCGGTCCACTCAACCGCCGATGCGGACGCCATGCATGTCCGTCTCGCTGACGAGGCTGTCTGCATCGGACCGCCTTCGGCTCGCGACTCTTATCTGAATGTGGCGGCGATCCTCTCCGCAGCGACGATCACGGGCGCAGAAGCCATCCATCCCGGCTACGGCTTCCTGTCCGAAAACGCTGACTTCGCCGAGACCGTCGAAGCGCATGGCCTCGCCTTCATTGGCCCGACCGCGGAACATATCCGCACCATGGGCGACAAGATCAGCGCCAAGACCACGATGGAAGCCCTCGGCGTTCCTCTGGTTCCGGGTTCGGACGGCGAACTCCTCAGCATTGAGGAAGCCTACGAAGTTGCTGACCGCGTTGGCTACCCGGTCCTGATCAAGGCTGCCGCCGGTGGCGGTGGTCGTGGCATGAAGGTCGCCCAGACACGCGAAGAACTGCCCGAAGCCTGGAGCGTCGCCCGCACCGAGTCCCTCGCAGCCTTCGGTAATGACGCGGTCTATCTCGAGAAATATCTCGACAAGCCGCGCCACATCGAATTGCAGATTATGGGCGATACGCACGGCAACGTCGTGCATTTTGGTGAGCGTGACTGTTCGCTCCAGCGTCGTCACCAGAAGCTGCTGGAAGAGGCAGGCTCCCCTGCCCTCACAGCGGAAGAACGTGACGCCATTGGCGCGACGGCGACGGCGGCACTTTCCAAGATGGGCTACCGCAACGCGGGCACACTGGAATTCCTGTATCAGGATGGTCAGTTCTGCTTCATCGAGATGAACACCCGCCTTCAGGTCGAGCATCCGGTGACGGAGATGGTCTGTGATGTGGACCTTGTCCGTGAGCAGATCCGCATCGCGGCTGGCGAACCGCTTGGCTACAGCCAGAAGGACATTACCTTCTCCGGTCATGCTATCGAGTGCCGCATCAATGCGGAAGACCCAGACACGTTCATCCCAAGCCCCGGCACAATTACGGTCTATCACCCGCCGGGTGGACTCGGCGTGCGTATCGATAGCGCCGTCTATGCCGGTTACCGCGTGCCGCCTTACTATGACAGCATGATCGCCAAGCTGATCGTCCATGCTCCGACACGTGCCGCTGCCATCGCACGCATGAGTCGGGCGCTGGATGAGCTGGTGGTCGAGGGCGTGAGCACAGTCGTTCCTCTGCACCGCCGTATCCTTGCAGATCCGGAGTTTCAGAAGGGCGACTATACGATCCACTGGCTGGAAAACTTCACCGCCCGCGGAAAATAACAAGGCGGAGGCGCAGCGGGTCGAAACACGCTGCGCCTTTGTTCTGAATAGCAGAATCTGGAAAATCCAGCCGCTTTTCCGTCCGGGTCACTCCCGGACTTTTTCTCGTTGCGGTTGCCACATCGCAACCACTTCACTAAGCACGCCGCCAACGACGCCTGACCGACGTTTTGCCAGACCGTCGTTTTGATGGACTCCTTCGCGAAAGACTCGACTTCGATGAGCCAGACCAGCCTGTTGCCTGTAAAGCGCGCCCTTCTCTCCGTCTCCGACAAGACCGGATTGATCGAACTGGGTCGCGCCCTCGTTGCTCAGGGAGCAGAAATCCTGTCCACCGGCGGTTCCGCAAAAGCCCTGCGTGACGCTGGCCTGCCCGTCGTCGAAGTCTCCGACCATACCGGTTTTCCCGAAATCCTGGATGGCCGCGTCAAGACACTGGTTCCGCAGATTCACGGCGGCATCCTCGGCCGTCGCGATCTGCCCGCGCATGTCGCACAGATGGAAGAACACAAGATCGCACCGATCGATCTGGTCGCCGTCAATCTTTATCCGTTTGAGGCAACCGTCGCGTCCGGCGCTTCTGCTGACGACTGCATCGAGAACATCGACATTGGCGGTCCTGCGCTGATCCGTGCTGCGGCCAAGAACCACGGCCACGTCGCGGTGCTGACCAGCCCGGACCAGTATGGCGCCATCATTGAAGCGCTTCAGGCTGGCGGCACAACGCTGGAAGCCCGCCGTGCACTGGCTGGCGCAGCTTATGCCCGCACCTCAGCCTACGATGCCGCCATCGCTGGATGGTTCGCCAAGGAGCGCCACGACACGTTCCCGGAACGCTTCACCCTGTCGGGCATGCGTCGGGAAGTCCTGCGTTATGGCGAAAACCCACACCAGCAGGCCGCTTTCTATACTGACGGCAGCAAGCGTCCCGGTGTGGCGACAGCGCGTCAGGTGCAAGGCAAGTCCCTGTCCTACAACAACCTCAACGACACGGACGCTGCCTTCGAAGCCGTCGCCGAATTCAAGGATCCGGCCGTCGTTATCGTCAAGCACGCCAACCCCTGTGGCGTGGCGACTGCCGCCAACCTCAGCGCGGCGTGGGACAGCGCCCTGCGTTGCGATCCGGTGTCGGCCTTTGGCGGTATCGTGGCTCTGAACGGCACGCTGGACGAAGAGACGGCAAAGAAGATCTCTGCGATCTTCACGGAAGTCATTGTCGCTCCCGATGCAACCGAAGCGGCGCAGGCCGTCCTCGCCAGCAAGAAAAACCTCCGTCTGCTGCTGACCGGCGCTCTGCCCAACCCGACCGAAGGCGGCGTGATCGTCCGTTCCGTCGCGGGTGGTTTCCTCGCCCAGACGCGCGACAATGGTCGGATCGAGAAAAGCGCGCTGAAAGTCGTGACGAAGCGTGCACCGACCGCCGAGGAAATGCGCGATCTCATCTTCGCCTTCCGCGTCGCCAAGCACGTCAAGTCGAACGCCATTGTTTACGCCAAAGACGGCGCGACTGTTGGCGTGGGTGCAGGCCAGATGAGCCGTGTGGATTCCGCGCGTATCGCCGTCAGCAAAAGTCTTGAAGCGGCGAAAGCTCTCGGCCAGTCCGAGCCGCTGACCCGTGGCAGTGTGGCGGCCTCAGACGCCTTCTTCCCGTTCGCCGATGGTCTGGAGACCATTGTGGCTGCCGGTGCTACCGCCGTGATCCAGCCGGGTGGCTCCATCCGTGATGACGAAGTCATTGCAGCCGCTGACAAAGCCGGAATTGCCATGGTGCTGACCGGTATGCGTCATTTCAGGCACTGATCCGCATACGAAAAGGCTTGTCCGGATACGTCACTCGTGGCGATATCCGGACTGCTTTATTTTTCGCGCTTTTCCGGCCTGTTCGCTCTCTGCCAGCAAACGGCCAGTGAACGATTGGACCAGTCATGCGCCACCTGTTACGCCTTGCAGTCATTGCCGCCGGTTCCGCCGCGGCGCTTAGTGCTTCTCCCGTTCTGGCGGCCTCATCATCAGCCGAAAGCGGCCCCGCCTCGGTCTACGATCTGTCCGTGCTCCCTTCGTTCAGCGGGACTGTGACACAGTATATCCCTTCAGCGGGAGGTGGCGTGACCGGTCTGCTTCTCTCCGATGGTATGCAGGTTCTCGTTTCACAGGATCTGTCGTGGGATATCCCCAAGATCGTCAAGCCGGGCGAAAAGATCACCGGCACCGGCCTGAAGGGGAAAGTTCTTCCCATTATTCAGGCCTTTTCTCTCTCTGGGCCACGTGGCAGCCGTTCCGAGGATGTTGGCATTGCCATGCCGCAGCACTCTCCTGAAATGGTCGCCGGACCTGACATTGTAGTGCATGGCGAGATCACTCACCCACTCTACAACATTCAGGGCGTACTGATTGGTGCCATTCTGAAGGATCATACGGTGATCCGTATCCCAACCCGCGATGCAGCAAAGATCGCAGCATGGCTGAAGCCTGGAGCCATGCTCTATGCAGCGGGACCGGGCGCTACGGGTGTTTATGGAACGGCCATCAACGCGCATCAGATCGGACCGGATGCCCAGCAGCTACTTTCCGTAACGGCGGATGATCTGCCGCCTCCGGGCCCGCCGCCCGGTTCAGCAGGCTATGATGTGATCAAGTCGGCGGAGACGCACTGACGCGCTCGAAAGCTGTTGGCGTCTCTCCCTCGGCGATTGGGAAGTGCGTTTTGTCAGGAAAGACACTTATAACGGCTTGTAGCCTTCCCTGACTACAGGCCGTTATACTGATCGATGCAGATCGTCTATCAACCTTACGAAACTGGACCACGGACAATCGTGCGGAACAGAGTCTCCGCTTCTGCGTGCAAACCTGCGGCTGGCGGGACAGAGGCCTGCTCCCTGGCCCACTCAAATTCCGTTTCAATCAGGGTGTCGAGAACCAGTACAGACGGTCCCAACGCGTTCTCGCCCAGCTTCATCTTCAGAGCGAGCAGACGGCCGATCTCCGTCTTTTCTTGAGCATTTAAGCCAACCCCTGCGCAGAGCTCCTGAAAATTCATTGGCGGGACAACTCCCGGCTTCATTCGTATCCAGCGGATGGCCATCGCAGGCCGCAGGGCATAGAACAGTCTTTTGTAATGGGTAACGCCTGTCTTTGCGCAGGCCATTTCCGCAAGATGCTTCTGCTGGCTTCCCAGACGCAGATAATGGTGCAGATAGGCTGTTGAATCACCAGTCTTACGTCCCAACGCCACCAGTTGATCAGCCGCATCACTCCACCGGTAATGGACAGGACTGGAAAGCCATTCGACAAGAACCGGATTGGGCTTGAGAAGCAGATTCAGCGCCTTACGGATATCCCAGCCATTGATATCCCAGAACTCGGTCACGGGTTGCTCTATAACATCCCGTCCGGGTGTAAGGGAGAGATACCAGTCTTCCTCATGCACATAGACGAACCGCACGTCATAATCGCTGTCGGCAGACGGAAAGCCCCATGCCCGGCTGCCACTCTCGACAGCAAAGAGAATACGAACGGCATGTTCCCGTTCGATATCGAACAGCTTCTGGTCGATTTCTTTACGGATGGCAGGATTGATGAGAGGAAGACGGTCAAGCGACATGGACGCATTTCTATAAAAGACAAGGCGAAGTTTAAGATTCCCTGTCTATCTTATTTTAACCTGTAATTCTCAACAGCAACTTACCGAGCGCAAGACGATAATGCAGCTCAACGAATGAAGCTGAAAGCAATAAGGAAGTTTTTGGTGAAGCTTTTTCCAAAAAGCTTCATGGAACGCCGTTTTCCTGAAACTACTTCCGAACAAACGTCCAGTACATCGGCTGACGTCCGGCTTTGATAGCCTTTGCCTCATAACGCGTCGGAGGCCAGCCTTCCGGACGCTCAAGCGCAGGAGGAGCCGTCTCGAAGAAATCCTGATTGTCCATGACCTCTTCGACCCATGCCTGATAGGTCGGATCATCACTTGCTACACGCCAGATTGCACCGGGCTTCAGCGCACGAGCCACAAACGGCAGATTGCCGGGGTGGACAAAGCGACGTTTGGCATGGCGCTTTTTCGGCCATGGGTCCGGGAACATCAGAAACATCCGGTCCAGCGACGCTTCCGGCAGATTCTGGAGCAGCAGACGCGCATCATCGTCCCACAGACGCAGAAGCGGCGGCACAGGTGAGGTTGCTTCCTCACGTGATGGGAACAACGGCGCGAGAAGCGAGCAGAGCCCGTTCTCAAACACTTCCGAGGCAATGTAGCCAACGGAAGGATGCATCTCGATCTGGGAGAGAACATGCTCTCCACCACCAAAACCGACTTCCAGCCAGACCTGCTCAGGCTGGGTATCGAACGCCGCTTTCGGATCGGAGGCTTTGTCTTCCGGAAACCTTATCCGGGGCAGCGCCTCATCAATCAGGCGCTGCTGGCGGTCGCGCAGCGGATGACCCCGCTGGCGACCGTAAAGACGCTGAGCCGGTGGCTTCAGAGTGGAAGCGGTCTTCTCCTCACTCTCATGCGGAGTAACCGCGCCACTCTTTTCACCCACCACACTCATCGTCCTGCTTTCAGCGGTTGAAAGCGTTACGCAGCGCGTCGACGAGATCCGTGCGCTCCCACGGGAACGTGTCACGGGCTTCGTCAGGCGTACGACCGAAGTGACCGTAAGCGGACGTCTCGGTGTAGATCGGACGGTTCAGACGCAGGTGCTGACGGATGCCGCGCGGGGAAAGGTTCATGACCTCGCGCAGAACCTTCACCAGCTTGGCCTCGTCGATGTCCTTGCCTGTGCCGTCGAAGTCGACATAGACGGAAAGCGGATGCGACACGCCGATGGCGTAGGACAACTGAAGCGTGCAACGGTCAGCAAGACCAGCAGCGACAACGTTCTTCGCCAGATAGCGGGCGGCGTAGGCTGCGGAGCGGTCAACCTTTGTCGGATCCTTGCCGGAGAACGCGCCACCGCCGTGAGGAGCCGCACCGCCGTATGTGTCGACGATGATCTTGCGGCCTGTCAGACCGGCGTCGCCGTCCGGACCACCGATCACGAAGATGCCGGTCGGGTTGACGTAGAATTCCTTGTCGGCAGGCATCCAGCCTTCCGGCAGCACGTCCTTGACGATGTTGTGCAGCTCATTGCGGATGACGTTCTGGTCCACGCCTTCGTCATGCTGCGTCGAGATCACGACAGATGTCGCTTCGACCGGCTTGCCGTTGAGGTAGCGCAGGGTCACCTGGCTCTTGGCGTCCGGCTGCAAGCCCTTCGCACGCGGATCACCAGCGCGACGCAGGTCACGCATCGTCTTGAGGATCTTGTGGGAGTAGTACAGCGGCGCCGGCATGAGCGTCTCGGTCTCGTTGGTCGCGAAGCCGAACATGATGCCCTGATCGCCAGCACCCTCGTCCTTCTCGCCTGCGCTATCGACGCCAACAGCGATGTCAGCGGACTGCGCGTGCAGGTAGTTGCTGATTTCAGCATTCTTCCAGGAGAAGCCTGCCTGATCGTAACCGATGTCACGGATCGCTTCACGGGCGGCTTCGATCAGACCTTCCGATGTGATGGAAGACGGACCGCGGACTTCACCGGCAAGAATGACGCGGTTGGTTGTCACCAGCGTCTCACAGGCAACACGTGCTTCCGGGTCTGCCGTCAGATAAGCATCCAGAACCGTATCGCTGATCCGGTCCGCCACTTTGTCGGGATGGCCTTCGGACACCGATTCCGAGGTAAACAGGAAGTCGCCTTGCTTGAGCATGATTGTGCCAACTGCCTCGCTATTAGTGAGAATTCGCGATCTCGCGAAGATCTCGGTATGAGAGTTCTGTCGTTTGGCGGATGACGGCGGCGGGGTCAAGCTGCAAGGCTTTCCCGGTTGCGCTGCAAGAAATCCGTTCTGACAACCTCAGGAGAGGCCGAGAACGTCTTCCATATTGTAAAGTCCCGCTATTTTGCCGCTGACCCACTCGGCGGCCTGCACTGCGCCATCTGCAAAAACCCGTCGGTCAAAGGCACGATGACCAAGGGTGATCTGTTCGGTGGCGGATGTGAACAGAAGCTCGTGCTCTCCCACGATCTGTCCTCCGCGCAATGCAGCAAATCCGATTTCACCCGTCTTGCGTGCGCCACAGTGTCCTTCCCGCGCCGGCGCACGCACGTCGGAAAGCTTCACGCCACGCCCCTGCGCCACAGCTTCACCAATGGCCAGCGCTGTCCCGGATGGCGCGTCCACCTTCTGCCGATGATGCATCTCGACAATTTCCGCATCAAAACGCTCAGCCGACAGAGCCATGCCCATTTCACGCGCCAGCCGGAGCACCAGCGTGACGCCAGCAGAGAAATTCGCAGCCTGCACAACGCCGATTGTCTGCGCGGCCTCATCCACTGCGCGCTGATCCTTCTCCGACAGTCCGGTCGTGCCAAGCACCCAGGGCACACCAGCATCCTTCAGAGCCGCAGCATGATCAATCACGGACGACACATGCGTGAAATCGATGACAACATCAGAGATGTCCGCAAGCTGACGCATATCCGCACAGAGCGTGATCGAACCGTCCCGGGTCAGTTCAGCCATGCTGAACGATGTGGCACCCGGATCACGGCATGTGCCGCCGGCAACGACACAACCTGCGTCGAGCGCGCTTTTCACCAGCCCCTGCCCCATCCGTCCTGAAAGTCCTGCAATTCCGACGCGCAAGGGAGAGGAAGTCATCACCACACCATACTTCTAAGTTATTGCCTGTCGTGACACGCCAGCATTATCTGCAAGGTCACGGCCAGCTGTTTCCGGTGTTTTTCCTACGCCGTTTGCCCCCCTAACTCAACAATCCCGCCTTTGACTGCCAGCAGGGCTAGAGATAGGGCGAAAACAGCCGCATCGCCGCATCCCGCAGTTTGACCGGGAGAATGCGCTCATCAAGATCATGGTGTGTCAGCCGTCCACGCCGGTGACTGCATATGAAATCGTCGATCTTCTCCGCAAAACCGGCCTGATAGCTCTCCACATTGATCTCGAAATTGAGCCGCAGGCTTCTGGTATCGAAATTGGAGCTTCCGACAAAAGCCCATTCCCGATCGACCACCATCAGTTTGGCGTGGTTGAAAGGCGGTCCGCTGAGCCAGACACGACATCCGGCGTCCAGCATCGGATGGATATCGGCCCGGCACGCCCAGTCCATGATGCGATGATTACTCTGCCGGGGAACGATAATCTCGACCTGCACCCCTCGCAACGCGGCCAGAGCCAGTTCGGACTGGAGGCGCGTGCCGGGAAGAAAATAGGGGGTCATCAGCCTCACACTGTGACGCGCCAGAGTAATAGCCTGCAAAGCCGTATACTCGATCTTTTCAAGATCCGTGTCCGGTCCGGCCGTCACTACCCGCAGCAGTTCGGTCCCCTCTTCCGTGAGCGGCGGGAACCATGTCCTTCCAGCCAGCTCCTCGCCACAGGTAAACGACCAGTCCCAGGCAAAAGCCTCGGCCAGTTGTCTGACCACCGGCCCTCGTACACGGAAATGCATGTCACCGACACGTTTTGCGATGTCGGTCGCACCACAATTCTCATCACCGATATTCAGGCCACCGAGAAAGCCTGTTGCCCCGTCAGTCACCAGAATTTTGCGATGATTACGAAGGTTGATGAACGGCATGCGCCACGGGAGAACGGAATGGAGAAACCGCTCGCAGGGCACGCCTGCCTCCTGCAACGCCTTTGCCGCAGGACATAAGAAATATCCCGCGCCGATACCGTCGAGCAGGACGCGCACTGCCACACCGCGTCGATGAGCCTCAATCAGGGCTGATACAAATATTTTTCCGATCCGGTCGTACCTGAAAATATAGGACGACAGCATGATGCTGGACTCAGCCTGACGAATCGCCTCCAGCATGACCGGGTAGGCATTGTCGCCATCGATCAGGATATCAAGCTGATTGCCCCCGAGCAACGGACGACCGGTGATCCGTCCAACCATCCGTGAGAGCAGTCGGAATGATCCTGTGTCTCCCCTGCTCCACCTGACTACCGGATCGGCCCCGCTTTCCTGTGGATTGCGGGCCTGCACAAGTTTACGCGCCAGACGGTGAACACGGTTGATGCCGAAAAAGAGATAAAGACAAACCCCGAAAAACGGCACAACCAGCACCGTTCCAATCCATCCGATCGCCGCAGACGTATCCCGTTTTGTCAGGAGAATATGCCCGGCGGCTATCATGGCCACCGCACAGTGACTGATCAGCAGGCCATCCAGCGTGAGGGTTGTAGCGTTTGGCAGAATTCTCTCTTCCTTTCACCTCTGTTTAAGGAAATTCTTACCTTACCGGGAGACAACCGGGAGAATGCAAACGCACCAACATTCCCTCATATCCCGGCAGCCGGAACGTGGCCGCACTGCCTGGCGGAATGGCGTGCAGGCTGAAACCATCGCCGAGCAGGCGCTTCTCTCGCATGGATGGCAGATTCTCCTGCGCCGCGCCCGTACACCGGCTGGTGAAATCGATCTCGTCGCACTCAAAAACGGACAACTGAGCTTTATCGAAGTCAAGAAGCGGACAACATATGCCCGCGCGGCAGAAGCAATCAGTGAACGGCAACGCCACCGGATCATGAAGGCAGCCGAATGTCTTCTCGCCACCCATCCTGAATGGATTTATGACACGGTCGTATTCGATGTCATTCTTGTAGATGAAACTGGTGTTCCCAGAAGAATCCGGAATGCTTTCTGGCAAAGCTGACGTATCAGAAAGACAAGGGCACCCGGGAAAGAAACTGAGGGACTAACCCTGATAAACAAAAAGCCATCCGACACTGTCAGATGGCTTTCCACTTCATAGCACTGAGAAAACGTCAGGTACGATTGCGCACATGGGCAGAATGAGACGCTTTCTTCGCGACATGGAATGACACCAGGTGAATCATGGGATGAGTGGACTGCGCACGGGAGGCCAGAACAGTGCGCCCCCGCGAAGCAGCGGCAACTGAATGACGTGCCACAGCATGATGCACGACCGGATGATAAACAGGCACAGCCGTCAAGGACTCGAGGGTCAGCTTGCTGGCTTCATAATCGGAAATGACGCGCTCGGCGTGAGCCGATTTGACGTGAGTGACAGCAACAACCGCAGAAACACCTGCCGTGATAATCGTCAGCTTCCGCAGTATCGTCCTGATCATTTTCATCCCCGGATTTCGTTTCTCCACACGAGTATACGTCATTGCGTGACGCTCACAACCCGCTGATTGTGCCTAAAGGGAGTAAATTACTATTTCATTTCTATCGTTCGTCAGATGGGGGAACGATATATACTGGCCTGAAAGAACAAATCAAAAACAGAAACCTGCAATATCGTGGCAAACCGATATTGCAGGCGGGAAACCTTACGCAGCAGCAGAGGCGATTCCCTTTTCCTTAAGCAGTGTCTGCAGCTCGCCGGACTGGGCCATTTCCATCACGATATCGCAGCCGCCGACGAACTCGCCCTTGACGTAAAGCTGCGGAATGGTGGGCCAGTCAGAGAAGATCTTGATGCCTTCGCGCATTTCAGGATCAGCCAGAACGTTCTCGGCCTTGAAAGGCACGCCGAGGTGGTTCAGCACCTGAACGACACGGGCGGAGAACCCGCACTGCGGGAAATCCGGTGTGCCCTTCATGAACAGCATGACGGGGTTTTCTTCAACAAGCGCCTGAATGCGCTGACCAACAGGTGTGGACATCTCTGCTTACTCCAGTTTCCGGGCAGACCCGCATCAACTGAGGAGTCTGCCCGGTTTTATTCAGAAAATCGGGGACATCAGGGGGCTGACGTCTTGAGCGCAAGCGCGTGCAACGTTCCGCCCATGTGCCCTTCGAGCGCATTATAGACCAGCTTGTGCTGTTTCACCCGCGGCAATCCACGAAAGGCTTCACTGACGACAGTGCAGGCGTAATGATCGCCGTCGCCCGCCAGATCGTCGATGCTCACTTTTGCGTCAGGAAACGCCTTGAGGATGTAGGCCTCGATATCTGCCGCACTCATGGCCATGACCATTCTCCTTTGATAACCGATGAATCCGGTCCGAAACGTCGCTCAGCGATCCATCAGGGCGGGGAAGAACGCAGCATGGGCCACATTCATACGCGCCGCAGACACTCGCGCCCCACTTGGAAGAACCAGACAGTCACCACCGATGGCTGCTGCCACCCGCGCGGGAACACCTGCTTTCTCCGCCGCAGCGAGGAACGCCTTGCCGTCACCTTCGACCGCAACCAGATAGCGCCCCTGATCCTCACCGAACCAGAACGCTTCCGGACGCATGCCCGACTGCGGCGGCTCAAGCGTGCAGCCATTGCCGGTCGCCATGACCATCTCGGCGGCTGCGATCAGAATGCCACCGTCAGAGACGTCATGGCAGGCTTTCACCGCACCGGACGTGATCTGTTCACGCACGAAGTCGCCATTGCGACGTTCTGCGGCCAGATCCACATCCGGCGCATCACCCGTTTCGCGTCCAAGGATTTCCCGCAGCCAGAGCGACTGGCCGAGGTGGCCTTTCGTCTCGCCCACGAGGATCAGCGTGCCGTTCTCAGGCATACCGAGCCCGACATTCTTCGTGACATCATCCAGCACACCCAGACCACCGAGAGCCGGGGTCGGCAGGATGGCTGAGGTCGTGCCATCCGGATTGCGGGTCTCGTTATAAAGCGAGACGTTGCCGCTCACGATCGGGAAGTCGAGCGCACGGCAGGCTTCGCCGATGCCTTCGATGGCACCGACGAACTGCGCCATGATCTCGGGCTTCTCGGGATTACCGAAGTTCAGGTTGTCCGTCACGGCGAGTGGACGGGCGCCTGTCGCCGTGATGTTGCGCCATGCCTCGGCAACCGCCTGCGCCCCACCCTTCTTCGGGTTGGCGCGGCAATAGCGCGGTGTGCAATCCGTGGTCAGCGCCAGACCAATGGATGTGTCCTCGACCTTGACGATGGCCGCATCCGCGCCACCCGGACGACGCACGGTCTGTCCACCGACTGTGCTGTCATACTGGTTCCAGATCCATGCGCGCGAGGCGATATCCGGACAGCCGACCAGACGGATAAGCGTCTGCTCCAGACCGAGCGGATCATGGATGTCACCAACAGGCTCCGGCGCGGGCAGAGGTACGGTCGGACGATCGTAGATCGGAGCCTGCTCCGCCAGCGGGTCCAGCGGAATATCGGCTTCGACCTGCCCCTTGTGGCGCACGACGATGTTGCCGGTGTCGGTCAGATGACCGATGACCGCGAAATCCAGTTCCCACTTCTCGAAGATCGCACGCGCGACCTCGGTGCGTTCCGGCTTGATGACGATGAGCATGCGCTCCTGACTCTCGGAGAGCATCATCTCATAAGCCGTCATGTTCGGCTCACGCTGCGGAACAGCATCAAGATCAAGGTCGATGCCGACACCGCCCTTGCCCGCCATTTCGACGGACGAGGAGGTCAGACCGGCAGCGCCCATATCCTGAATGGCGACAATCGCATCGGTCGCCATCAGCTCAAGGCACGCCTCGATCAGCAGCTTCTCGACGAACGGATCGCCGACCTGCACGGTTGGGCGCTTGGCCAGCGCGTTCTCGTCGAACTCGGCGGAAGACATGGTTGCGCCATGGATACCGTCGCGGCCCGTCTTGGAGCCGACATACACAACCGGATTACCGATACCCGCAGCAGCCGACAGAAAGATCTTGTCCTGACGGGCAACGCCGACCGTCATGGCGTTGACCAGCGGATTGCCGTCATAGGCCGGGTGGAAGTTTACTTCCCCGCCGACCGTCGGCACGCCGACGCAGTTGCCGTAACCGCCGATGCCACGCACCACACCATCCACGATCTGACGTGTGCGGGGTGTTTCCGGCGAACCGAAGCGCAGGGCGTTCAGGTTGGCGACAGGACGCGCACCCATGGTGAACACGTCACGCAGGATGCCGCCGACGCCCGTCGCTGCGCCCTGATAGGGCTCGATGAAGGACGGATGGTTGTGGCTCTCCATCTTGAAGATGGCGGCCAGTCCCTGCCCGATATCGACCACACCGGCGTTCTCGCCCGGACCGTGGATGACCCACGGCGCCGTGGTCGGCAGGGTGCGCAGCCACTTGCGGGATGACTTGTAGGAACAGTGCTCGGACCACATGACCGAAAACACGCCCAGCTCCGTCAGGCTCGGCGTGCGACCCATGATGGCGAGGACGCGATCATATTCCTCGGCGGAGAGGCCGAATTCGCGGGCCAGATCGGCGTTGACCGCTTTCTGCTTGCTGCTCATCGGACCAGAGCCTCCACCAGACTTTCGAACAGGGGCTTGCCGTCTTCACCGCCCATCAGCGGATCAACGAGGTCTTCCGGATGCGGCATCATGCCGCAGATGCGGGAGTTGGCGCTCAGGATACCGGCGATAGCGTCGAGGCTGCCATTCGGATTGCTGTCGCGGTCAGCCGCGTCAACCTTGCCGTTCGGCGCAGAGTAGCGAAACGCCACGCGGTTCTCGCCATGAAGCGTCTTCAGCGTCTCGGCGTCCGCGACATAGTTACCGTCACCGTGGGCGAGCGGCGTACGGAACACATCGCCCTTCTTCCAGCGGCGCGTGAACGGTGTCTCGGCGTTCTCGACACGAAGATGGCAGTCCTGCGACAGAAAGCGCAGACCAGCATTCCGCAGCAGCGCACCCGGCAGCAGGCCGGTTTCCGTCAGGATCTGGAAGCCGTTACAAACGCCGAGGATGTGGCCACCCTTTTCGGCGAATGCGCGGATTTCCCGCATGATCGGGGAGTGCGCAGCCATTGCGCCACAGCGAAGGTAATCGCCATAGCTGAAGCCGCCGGGCAGCACGACGAGATCAAGCTCGGGAAGCTCGGTGTCCCTGTGCCAGAGGATTTTCGGAGCGTGACCGGTAACCGCCTTCAGGGCGATCGCCATGTCGCGCTCCCGGTTGGTCCCCGGAAAAACGACGATACCGGCTTTCATTTCTTCTGTTCCGCGGGCTTGGAGGAAGCAGCACAGGGGTAGGAATCATGCAGGGCCATGAACACGCCCTCACCCACCGGTTTCTGCAGCACGTCCTTGTGCGCCTTCAGCCAGGTGATGACATTGTTGCGCATGGCCGCGCTTGTTTCCGTGGCGGGAATGCAGAAACCGGCAGGGGCGTTCGGATCGCCTTCATTGCGATCATTGATCTTTGACAGCGTTCCGGCGTCGGCCAGTCCGGAAATATAGGCGTCACATACGGACGCGCCGGCAGGACGAGTGCAGATACGGTCGAAATTACCAGCCGTCATCGGCGAGACGCGCTGCGCCATGGCTGCATCGGCAACAAACAGGCCGGACGCAAGGAGAAGAGCGGTCGAGAAAACGGAAAAACGGCTCATTTCACCACCTCCACAGCAAAGTCTTCGATCACTTCATTGGCGAGAAGCTGCTTCGCCATCTCTGTGGCGCGCGCCTCAACCTTTGCTGCGTCCGAGCCTTCAACATCTAGCTCGATCACCTTGCCGACCCGGACTTCTTTCACTTCCGGAAATTCCAGCACATGAAGGGCGTGGCCAATGGCCTTCCCCTGCGGGTCAAGCACACCCTCTTTCAGAGAAACAGTCACGCGAACCTTCATACCGCCCTCCGGCCTTCTGGCCTTAACTCTTTCAAACACACCCTTAACGGCGTGCTTACTGCATTGTTTCAGAACCTTTGAGATCGCCGTTTCCGGCCTCGGGCAGAATGCCGAGACGACGGGCGACCTCCTGATAAGCTTCCTCGACCTGACCCATATCCCGACGGAAACGGTCCTTGTCGAGCTTCTCGTTTGTCTTGGCGTCCCACAGGCGGCAGTTATCCGGAGAAATCTCATCCGCAAGGATGATGCGCATCTCCTCGCCTTCCCAGAGACGACCGAACTCCAGCTTGAAATCGACCAGCGAAATCCCGACGCCGGCGAACAGGCCCATCAGGAAATCATTCACACGTAGCGACATGGCGACCATGTCATCCAGATCGTGCGGACCGGCCCAGCCAAACGCCGTGATGTGCTCTTCAGCCACCATTGGGTCACCCAGAGCATCGTTCTTGTAATAATACTCGACGATCGAACGCGGCAGACGGGTGCCTTCCGGAATCCCCAGACGCTTGGCGATGCTGCCGGCTGCGATATTCCGGATCACGATCTCCAGTGGAATGATTTCCACCTCACGGATCAACTGCTCCCGCATGTTGATGCGACGGATGAAGTGCGTCGGGATGCCAATTTCCTGCAACCGCAGCATGATGTACTCGCTGATGCGGTTGTTCAGGACACCCTTGCCGGTGATGATGCCATGTTTCGCGCCATTCCCTGCCGTGGCGTCGTCCTTGAAATACTGCACGAGGGTTCCGGGTTCCGGCCCTTCAAACAGGATCTTGGCTTTACCTTCATACAGCTGGCGGCGGCGGGCCATGGTCGTTCTTGCTCACTCTCGGCTTGCGGGAAGACTGAAACAGACCCACCCGCAGTTTTCCGGCCCAACACAGGCCTCCTGCGGCTGCCTCTTAGCAGCCTTCGAAGCGAGATGATACTGCCGGGTTGGAGAAACGCACCCGGACGCTGCCGCACGGAAAGAACTCTCGGGAATTAAACATGCACATTAGATGCATATTATTTTAGCCGAAAAAATGGTGAAAAACGCGCAAAACAGGCTCAAAAAGTCGAAAAACCCGTTCGATCGTCCAAAGTGATGGACCGTATGACCTTACACGGCACGCCCGCCGCGATGACGTTGGGAGGAATATCCTTCGTCACAACACTTCCTGAACCGACAATACTGTTATCGCCGATCGTAACGCCCGGATTGATATGAACCCCGGCACCGATCCAGACGCGATTTCCAATCACCACAGGTCTGGCGTAACAGGCCCCAGCGGCGCGTTCATCAGGATCAATGGCATGATTGGCCGTGTAAATGCCCACCCGAGGGCCAAACAGCACACTGTCGCCAATGGATACTGTCGCCGCATCAAGAATGATGCAGTCAAAGTTGGCGTAGAATTTTTCACCGACGGAAATGTTGAAGCCAAACTCGCACCGGAAGCGCGGTTCGAAATGGGCTCCGCTGCCCACATGATGCAGGAGAGTTCGCAGGAGTTGCTCACGCTCTGCCTGCGGACGGCCGAAACTGTCGTTGTAACGGTCAGAAAGATGGACGGCCCGCGCCCGGGCATCAACCAGTTCAGGCGTCAGATCATTGTAACAGGAACCTGTCAGCATGTGCCGACGCTGTGCGATCAGATCCATCTGCAACCGCCCATATATTATATAAAGACTGAACCGCCTTTCCGGAAAGCAAAACCGCTTCCTCAGAAAAGGCGGTTTCAGGATAAATCAGGCCTGCGGACCAGCCTCGCCGAAGATCAGCTTGTAGCGATCATCAACAGCTTTCAGGTGAGAGCGGCTATCCATGGCGGCATCCAGCACCTCAGGTGCGATCCGACCGGCGATTTCTGGATCAGCGTCCAGATTTTCACGGAAGGTCTTGAAGCCCGGCTTGCCGAGTTTGGTCCATGTCTCCATCGCGCAACGCTGCACGATGCGATAGGCGTCCTCACGCAGCACGCCCGCACGGGCCAGAGCCAGCAGCACCTCGCCGGAATGCACGACACCACCAAGGCTTTCGATGTTGGCGGCCATCTGGTCCGGATAGACCAGCAGCTTGTCCATCATGCCCGCGAGACGAGCCAATGCGAAGTCGAGACCAATGGTCGCATCCGGGCAAATGTTACGCTCAACTGAAGAGTGACTGATATCGCGCTCATGCCACAGCGCCACGTTTTCCAGAGCCGGAATGACAGCGGCACGCACCAGACGGGCCAGACCTGTCAGGTTCTCGGACAGAACCGGATTCCGCTTGTGCGGCATCGCGGACGAACCCTTCTGGCCCTTGTGGAAGAACTCTTCCGCCTCGCGCACTTCCGAACGCTGGAGATGACGCACTTCCGTCGCCAGACGCTCGATACCGCTGGCAATGACGGCCAGCGCACAGAAATAGGCGGCGTGACGGTCGCGCGGAATGACCTGCGTGGAGACCGGCTCCGGCTTCAGGCCCAGCTTGTCGGCGACATAGGCTTCCACACGCGGGTCGAGATGCGCAAAGGTGCCGACGGCACCCGAAATGGCGCAGGTGGCGATCTCGGCGCGAGCCGTTTCCAGACGTTTCTTGTTACGGTCAAACTCGGCGTAATGACCAGCCATCTTCAGACCGAACGACGTCGGCTCGGCGTGGATGCCATGGCTGCGACCAATGGTCAGCGTGTATTTGTGTTCGAAAGCCTGCTTCTTCAGCGCAGCCAAAACCGTATCGAGGTCGGCCAGCAGAAGGTCCGTCGCCTGCGTAAGCTGGACCGAGAGGCAGGTATCAAGCACGTCGGACGATGTCATGCCAAGATGCACGAAGCGGCTGTCGGGGCCGATCTTTTCCGCTAGCCACGTCAGGAAGGCGATCACATCGTGACGGGTCTCGGCCTCAATCGCGTCGATGCGGTCGAGATCGGTCTGCGAGAACGCGGCCATCGCGGCGTCGCCCTTCTCGCGGATGGTGCGGGCGGATTCCTTGGGGATCTCGCCCAGTTCGGCCATCGCCTCACACGCCAGAGCCTCGATTTCGAACCAGATCCGATAACGATTTTCGGGGGCCCAGATAGCCAGCATTGCGGGTCGTGTGTAGCGAGGCACCATGGGCGCGTTTCCTCTTTCTGCTCAAAATCAGGCTGCTACGAGCCTCATCACCACGACCATTAGGGAGCATCAGGACGTCATGGAGCGCTCGCGCGCCCTGACAGAACAAGCATTCCCCTTATGGTCTTTCGAGCCTCCTAGAACATTTCGGCGGGCGACGGAATGGCCTGAGCCATTCTATCCGGGTTTTCTGCCGTTCTGAGGCGCTCCATCGAGCAGAATTCTGTAAAAACCGTCCTCAACTTCGCTTTCCCTACCCTAAAGCCATTCGCATCTACGCGTCTCCCTCTGACCCATTTTCTACAGGTCGAAACGCGCGCTCAGCGTCACAGTACGAGGTGCGCCGGGAAACAGATTTCGGCTCCCCCTGCTCAGCCAGTACCGGACATTGCCGACATTCTCGACCGCCGCCCGAAACACCATCGGATGTCCCCCGACATTCACGGCGTACGATGCGCCAACATTTCCCACGATATAGGATGGAAGGCGGATTGTGTTGGCGGCATCAAGCCAGTTCCGTGAGACAAAATTGAAACCGGCGTTTACACTGAGTCCCTTGACCGGGCGTATCCGGTAATCGGCATTGAAAGCAGCCTGAAACGGCGCCACCGCTTCCAGTTTATGGCCTGCATAGCCGACAGCGGCTTTCACATAGCGGGCGTCCAGATAGGCAAGACTGCCATTGACGTTCAGATCCCGCGTCAGAAGCCATGAGGCCGATGCCTCCACACCCTGATAACGGGACTTGCCGTCCTGAACGTAATAATTCTGGGCATTTGTATAGGCGGCCCCTGTATCCATACGGAAGACAGCCAGTGTGCCACTGAAGGTTTTGCGCTGTACCTTGATGCCGGCTTCGTACTGATCGCTTCGGATCGGGCCGAACACCTGCATGTAGTTCACATTGCTCGAACCCGCCTGCCCTCCAGCCTGCATGGCCTGCACCCAGCTGAAATAGGCATTGATTTCCGGGGTGATTTTATAACTCAGCGAGACGATAGGCGTGACGGGATTATTACGATGGGCTGCTGTCCTGCTACCCGTTTTCGAATAATCGTTTTCCATATAATCCGTGTAACGGGCTCCCGCCATCAGGGACCATTTTCCATAGCTGAATGTATCACTCCAGAATGGGGCGACCTGCTGGTAATCAATGTAGCGATACATGCGAGGATTAAAATTCGTCGCATTCGAGATGATCGGCCTCCCATCATGAATGTTACCGTATTCAAGAGGACCAAGAGCGCCTGAATTGGCGTCTGCATCGAACATCTGCCGCAGCCAGGTGATGCCCACGATTACATCCTGACGGACCGGGCCAGTCGTGAAATGTCCCTGCGTGATGGCATCTACCTGATGATAAGTCAGAACACGTTTCTGCTCGAATGCCTGATTATAATAATCTCCATCCGGACTGGTGAAGGTGATCTGGTTGGATGGAAACTGTTCGTTGAGGTGGGTGTAGCCATATGTCAGTGCGGCAGACCAGTTTTTTGCAAACTCCCAGTCGAATCCGGTGCTGAACCGCTTCATATCGTTTGTCTTCCAGGAATTTTTCGCGCCGAAGACAGAGCGTCCGCTGATCGTCTCAATAGCACCCACACCATTTGCAGATGCGATCGTGTTGACCATGCCTTTCTGGAGAGTGTTCAGATAAAAACTGTTGAAATGCCAATGCAATTTATCAGTAATACGGATGTCAGTAGTAAAAGAGGTCGAAAGATTTCTCACAAAGCTGGCGTTATACTGGTTCCCGACCTCGCTAGCGAAAGAAAGACGTGTCTGGACACGATGCGCGGAATCAAGCGAGCCGCCGACATCCAGCATCTGCCGGAACACCGCGTCTGAACGGTAACCCGCCTCCAGTGTGACTTTCCTATTTTCAACCGGCGCTTTCAGCCGGTAATCCAGAACGCCGCCCGGCGACCCAAAACCATACATGAAAGCGGATGCTCCCTTGAAAACCTGAATGGTATCAAAATTGGCAACGGGCAGATCAATATACCAGTAAGGGATCGCCATCCCGTCTATTTTATAACCGTTGGTCCAGTCCAGATTGAGCCCACGCACGCGGACGCTCGAGCCTGACGCCGTGGACGTTCCGTTGGAATTGGCCTGAACGCCGGGTTCATACCGCATGACATCGTTAATGTCGGACGCCTGCATCGCTTCAATCTTGGCCGCTGAAACAGAACTAACCGAAAAAGGCGTGTCAAATTCGGATTTGTTTCCAAGCGCACCCAGCGGTACATGCCGGGCAAGCCGAGGAGCATTACGGACTGTCCGCACCGTAATAACTTCTGATCCGCCCGTAACATGTTTTGGAGCTACCGCGTGCTTTTCAACAGCTTTTGGTGCTGCCGTCGCCTGCGGGTTGCGCACACGCACGGCATGGTCACTTGAGGCATACGGTGTCGCGGCATGGGCTGTAGAAATGCCGGAGAGTGAGGCGATCAGAAAGGAACGCAACCCGATGTGGGCCATAAAAATTATCCCCGAAAAACAATGATGGCAGCATGTGTTGTTTAATTTTCATGATGTTATCTGCCACATCGTTCTTCACGTTCGACAAGCGCCTTGACCCGGGGAATAAGCTCACTGCCATAAGTCAGGGCGTCTGAAAGCGGATCAAAACCACGGATCAGAAAAGTCTCGATCCCGATCCTGTAATAACGGAGCAGGCTCTCCGCGACCTGATCCGCCGTCCCGACCAGCGATGTGGAATTCCATCGCCCGCCCGTCGCCTGAGCAACGCCCGTCCATAGCCGCTCATCATGGCGGTTGCTTCTGGCCGCAATTTTCTGAAGACGTTTTGATCCTTCATTGGTCGGCAGGTTTTCCACTGTTGGCCTCTGACCTGCACGATCAAGACCGATGCCTGTCGGCCCCTTCTCTTCTTCCTGCCGTTTTTCAAGAAGCGCCTGAATGGCGGCAGCACGCTCCCATGCCAGCTCTTCGGTTTTCTCTATGATCGGACGAAAAGAAACGGAAAATCTTATCTTTCTTCCATTCTGGGCCGCGGCATCCTTTACCCGCCCGACCAGTTCACCCGCTTCCTTGAGCGGCTCACCCCACAAGGCATAGCCATCAGCATACTTGCCAGTAACAGCAATAGCTTCTTCAGAGGCTCCACCAAAATAAATCGGGATACCGGCAGCGCTGACGGGCCGCACATCCGAATGAGCGCCTCTGACCTGATAATAATCTCCACCATGATCGAAAGGCGCGTTTTCCTGCCATTCCTGACGAACGATCTGGATATATTCAGCCGCGCGACTGTAGCGTTCCGCTTTCGTCAGATGATCGCCATCCGCCTGCAACTCCCTGTCATTGCCGCCCGTAATGACGTGCATGGCGACACGGCCACCTGTCAGTTGATCCAGTGTTGCAAACTGACGGGCGGCAAGAGTCGGTGCAGCAAAACCTGGACGATGGGCAATCAGCAATCCCAGACGTGTTGTTGCAGACGCCGCATGTTGCGCAACCACGAGACTGTCGGGTGAACTGGAGTGAAACGCGATCAGGGCACGGTCGAAACCACCCCGTTCCTGAAGAAGCGCACTACTGGCAATATATTCGGGGTCTACAACAGGTCCATTTGGACCAACGACCTCCGTCTGCTCCTGAGCGCTGACATAACCGATAAATTCGACTGACATTATCCGATGATCCTGAGAGAGGCATGTCTCCCGAGAATGAATTGGATCATGAGTAAAATCACATCAAAAATACTCACATACACTATAATGGATTTTTATATACAATACATATATAAATACTAAAAATATAAAATCGACAATATAAAAACTATACCTATTAAGTTAAAATATTTACAGTAAAAATTAAACAAAACCAAAATCACTTCTGGTAACTTTTTTGTTTCCATCAGTTCATTTCGGGATAGCAGTTACGCTTTCCGGCATCTATCCCCACACTCGCCGTGGCGCTACAGATTTCAGAAATGGAAAACAAGGGGTATCAATGAGCGCTACATGGGGCGATTTTCAGGCTGTGATACAGCTTTCAGCTGGTCTCAATGTCGCCATTCTCAGTTTTGTGGATATCAGCCTTCCCGCCATCAAGGAGCGGCGGCGCGTTTTCGCCAAGGCGCGTCAGGAACTGGATATCCACCGCAAGAATCCTCACAAACGGACTGCGGAAGAGAAATCCAGCCATGCCGATGCCGTGGGCGACGTTGACCGTATGCTGTTCGACCTGTGGCGGGAAACATCCGCCTTCGAAGCCATTGAAGATTCCCTGATGAAATCGACCGGAGTTTTCGGAATCTTTGGAGCGATTCTCGGGCTCGGGCTGCTCTGGTATTCAGCCGTGCATTATGACGCTGAAATGTCTCTCACTGGAGAAATCCTGACTACTTTCTCATTTCTTTCACTCGCGGGCGCGTTTCTGATCAATTTCTTTACCGCCTCAAAAGCATCTACTTATGCCAAGCGGTGCAACGAATTACGGGATCACATGCGTGTTCATCTCTGAGTAGTAGCGGCAACCTCAGCAGCTTCCTTCTTATTGAAGGTCACAAAACCGCAGCCGGTTTCAGGTCAGGTCAGCGGTTATTTCCGCGCTCTGAACACAGCGCGCAGCGCCCGTCCACTCTGATGCAGAACCCATCGCGCCTTTCTCATCATGGGGTAAAACTGAAGAAACCCATGCAGTGTGCCGCGAACGCAGGTGTAGCTGACCACGTTTCCTGCCTCCGCGAGACGCCGGCCATAAAGCGCTCCTTCATCCCTGAGCGGATCGCACTCTGCTGTCATGATCCATGCGGAAGGAAGCCCGGACAGGTCTTTCTGTAATGCTGGCGCGAAGTCAGGGTTGAGCAGATCTTCATCCGAAGAAGCATACTGACTCCCATACCATTCCATCATCGCTTTCGTAAGAAAATATCCGTGAGCAAATTTCTCCCGGGATGGCGTTTCCTCTCGTCCAAGCGTGGCCGGATAATAGAGTACCTGCATGACGGGAGCCGGAGGTGACGGGTTTGCGCCACTCCGATGAGCCTCTCTTACTTTCTGGCACAGAACGGCCGCCAATGTTCCGCCCGCACTATCGCCCGCGACAGCAACAGCGCCGCCCCACCTCCAGGCTTCCGACGCCAGCCAGTTGAAAGCCGCCCACACATCCTCGACCGCTGCCGGAAATTTATGCTCAGGCGCCAGACTGTAATCAAACGACAGAACAGCAGCACCGGACGCACGCGCCAGACGACAGCATATCCCGTGATGGGAATTGAGGCCGCAATGCACAAAGCCTCCGCCATGAAGGAACAGCACGACACCCCTCACCTTTCCATAAGGAATATACAGGCGTGCTGGCCTGAGTTCCGCAGCGCCCGGCACACGCAGATCAATGACCCGCTTCAGAGGAAGCGCGGAAAGGCGCATGGGAAAAGACGGACGATTTGTCAGACGCCTTATATAAGCAAGCGATGCGGCGGATACTGTGTGCGGAATGACCGGGGCCGCCTGCGGAGCTTTGAGGGTCTGCCGGTGTTTGCGGCGTCTCTGGCTGGCGGCATGAAGCCCTCGCAGCAGGAGACGGGAGGTCAGATCCGGTTTGTCTCTGGTGAAAGAGCCAGAGAATTTTCTGGCAGACAGACGTTCCGTGAGCATTTCAATCTTCAGCATGACCCAGACAGGCTGTGGCGTACGTCAGAATATGTCCAGCCGTATCTTGACGGAACAGTTCTGCACGCGCAGGGTCCGCGCCTGCCAGACGGTCGGGCGATCGCTGTTGCCTATATCAGGTGATGGAGGAAAGTCCGGGCTCCACGGGAGAACGGTGCCGGCTAACGGCCGGCGAGGGTGACCTCAGGGAAAGTGCCACAGAAAACAGACCGCCTTCCGGGCCTGTTCGCAGGCTGGAGGTAAGGGTGAAACGGTGCGGTAAGAGCGCACCGCGCTTCCGGTAACGGCGGCGGCAGGGCAAACCCCATCGGGAGCAAGACCGAATAGGGACGGTAGGCAGCCTGACTGCCAAAGGTTCTCCCGCCTTCCGTCCGGGTTGGTCGCGTGAGGCGTGTTGCAAGACACGTCCCAGAGGAATGATCGTCACGGTCTCTTCGGAGAACGGACAGAACCCGGCTTACAGACCGTCTGGCACCTCTGATTTCCTGAAATCCGCAAAAGAAACGAATCGTGTTTTCTGGATGAAACAGGCAGCAGCCGATTCTTCCCGGCGCTCCGATTTTTAATATAGCGATAAGAAATGCGCAAAAGAACATAACGAGAACAATCGTTTTTGTTAACGGATACCTGCTTTCTGGAAACCTTTTAGGAACGAAGTACGACAGACTTGTCTTTTTTCGCGGTTTTCTGCCAATTTTTATTACAGATTCATTTGACGTCCCATAAAATCCCATGATATCCCAGAATCAACCAAACGGCCCCAACAACCTCGGACCGCACCCCTGCGCATGAAGGATTTCCAACCCGGTGAGCGTGTTTCTCGGCACACACCAGAATCGAATCGACGCCAAGGGGCGTGTTTCGATTCCAGCCGGGTTCCGCACGGTACTGCGCAACCAGACGGTGGAAGGTGAGGCTCTGATGGTTTTGCGCCCTTCCCACACACAGCCCTGCATCGAGGCATGGCCATCTGCCGCTTTTGCTTCTCTGGCGCAACCGCTGGACAGGCTCGACATGTTCTCGGATGAACATGACGACCTTGCCGCCGCACTGTACGCCGATGCCTATCCAATGGACTCCGACCGTGAAGGGCGGATCATCATTCCCGATTTCCTGAGAGAGCATGCCGGTCTTTCCGACAGCGTGGCTTTCATGGGACTTGGCCGGATCTTCCAGATCTGGGAACCGAAGGCCGCCGAGCAGCGTCGGGCCGAAGCGCGGCTCCGTTCCCGCCGCGTAACATTGCCGGGTAACCGCACCGGTGAGTCGGGAGGAGCGGCATGAACGCGATGAATTCTCCTGTTGTGCCCCATCCGGACTACGATCCCGGTCATGTTCCAGTGATGCGGAGTGAGGTGCTTGCGTGCCTCGCCCCCAAAGATGGCGAAGTGTATGTGGACGGCACCTTTGGTGGTGGCGGTTACACAAATGCCGTGCTGGCAGCAGCGAACTGCTACATCTGGGGCATCGATCGTGACCCGGACGCTATTGCGCGAGGCGAGGCTCTTGCCCGTGTGTGGGGTGAAGGTCCGGACGGCACGCCGCGCCTGCGGATGCTGCACGGCGGTTTCGGCACGATGCAGGAGATGCTGCACACCGCCGGAACAGATCATGTCGATGGCGTCATGCTCGACCTTGGCGTGTCTTCCTTTCAGATTGACGAGGCGGAGCGCGGCTTCTCCTTCCGCCACGATGGCCCGCTCGACATGCGGATGGGAAAAGCCGGTCGTTCCGCAGCGGATATCGTCAATACGGCCTCCGAAGCCGAGCTGGCTGACATCTTCCATTATTATGGTGAGGAGCGGCACGCACGCCGTGTAGCGCGCACTGTCGTGGAAGCTCGCAAGGACACGGAACTGAAGACCACCCTTCAGTTGGCTGAAGTCATCCGCTCCGTCGTGCCGTCTGACAAGTCGGGCATCGACGCCGCGACCCGAAGCTTTCAGGGGCTGCGGATTGCCGTAAATGACGAACTGGGTGAAATCGAGCGCGGCCTGGAACAGGCGCTCGCTCTTCTTTCACCGGGCGGACGTCTGGTCGTTGTGTCTTTCCATTCCCTGGAAGACCGCATTGTAAAACGCGTGATGGCGGCAGCGGCGGGTCAGGAACCCGGCCTGTCCCGTTACGATCCGCGCTCCATGAGTCGCGGGAAGAAAGCAGCGTCGTTCAGCCTCCTGTTCCGCAAGGCGATGAAGCCTTCGGACGAGGAATGTCGACGCAACCCACGGGCCCGGAGTTCCAAGCTCCGTGCCCTGAGTCGGCTCGGATTGTCAGATGACTGTTTGGGTTCACAGACCGTGCATGCGGAACCACAGGCGAATGTCGGCGCCGGTTCCGTAAAATCTTCCGACAAAGGAACAGTCTGATGTTCAGGCCCTTCACTTTCTTCTGTGCGTTACTGGCCGGTTCGTCGGGAATGTACCTCTACACGAAGAAACATCAGACAACCGTTCTGGATCAGCAGATTTCAAAGATAGTCGGTGACACCCAGCATATCCGTCAGCAGACAGCCGTGCTGCAGACGCAGTGGGCGCTGCTCAACCAGCCTGACCGCCTGAACCACCTTGCCGCCCGCTTTGACTCCAGCCTCAAGCCGATGGAGCCGAAGCAGTTTGTCCGCATGACGGATCTGAAACAGCACCTGCCGCCTGCCGTGAGCGTTCATGATGCTGTCGTCGCCCGTGCCGACACGCCTGTTGCGCCGACCGCTGCTGCCGAGGTCCACACACCTGCGCCTGTCGTCATGGCATCCAGCACTGCACCGGAACATGAACGTGTTCAGGATATTGCTGTAAAGCCAGCCGCTTCCGGTGTTGCTGAAGCACCCGCCAGAAAAGCGCCGGTTGTTCTGGCAAAGGCTGAAACACCAGCTTTTCCGGCACACATGCGTGAGTCGCATGTGACGGAAACCCATATGGCAAGTGAATCGCACAGGCTGACAAGCGAAAGCCCGAAACCGCAGATGCTGGCCCTGTCGGACGCCACACCGGCTGTCACGCATAAAAGCCATCATACGGCCACGACGCCGGCATCGACCGATGCACTGGCTCTGGCCTTGGGCGAAAAACCTGAAGCGGCGACCGTTCATCACAGCGCCCACACTGTCGTGGCAGACAACAGCGTGACGCACCATGTCGCCACGCATGAGACAACAGACCTGAGTGAAGTCGTTCACACCACACATCACACAGTGACCCATGTGGCGAGCAGTGATACAGCGCGTCACACGACATCACTTTCACCGGTCACTGTTGCGGCATGGCGTCCGGCAGCGGCTCCGCGCTATGTGGAAGCCCGCGCAACCTATAGCGGCTCCCTACTTGGGCACTCGGCCATCGGAGGTGGACTGCCGCCTCCAATGCCAGTTTCAAACTAAGGCCACAGTTTTCGGTTTCCATAGTGTCGTGCCGGTCTGACCGGCACGGACTCTTTTTCAGACCTTCATTCCGGCACACGTGTTTCCAGATGTTTCCGGGCCCTCGAGGATACGCCGCCCCTCATGCCTCGCCAGTCGTCGCCACCTGAGTCTCCCTCATCCGATCACGAGCATCCTCCACAGGATGTCCGGATCACGAGCGCAGATCTGCGTGAACGGGCCCAGCTGGAGCGGATGCATGTGCGACTGCTCGGAGTCGCCGCCGGGTTCTGTCTGCTGTTTGGAACGGTGGCGCTGAAAGCCACGTTCGCCACCATCATCTCACCCATGGCGCCGGAAGCACGGCAGTTGCGTCCGCAGGTGCCGGACATTCCGAAGGTCGATCCGAAAAGCACGCTGACCAGCACGCTGACCATGCCGCAGGTCAGGCGCGCCATGATTGTGGACCGCAACAATCAGGTGCTGGCCGTCTCGCTGCCAGTTGCACAGCTTTACGCCAACCCGCGGGAACTGATTGATCCGCAGGATGTCGCGAAGAAGCTGAAGTCCGTTCTGCCGCAACTGAATGAAGAGGAGACGGTCAAACGTCTCTCGATGGCGAAACAGTTCGTCTATCTGGCGCGCAACATCACGCTCCAGCAGGAACTGGCGATCAACAATTTCGGTATTCCGGGCATTTACTTCGAGGCCGGTGAGCGTCGCCATTATCCGCAGGGACAGGTTGCCGCCCAGATCCTCGGCAGCGTGGATATTGACGATCATGGCATCGCCGGTGTGGAGCGTTACTTCGACAAACGCCTGATCAGTGACAAGAATCCGCTGAAACTGTCACTCGACGTGCGTGTGCAGGGCGTGGCGCGTGAAGAACTCGCGGCCGCCATGCAGACGTTCGAGGCGATCGGGGCCTGCGCCATCGTGATGGACGTCAACAGCGGCGAAATCATCGCCATGGTCAGTCTGCCGGATTATGACGCGAATGATTTCGCCCATGCGCCCGGTGACGCCCGCTTTAACCGCGCCGTGACGGGCATGTATGAGCCCGGCTCCACCTTCAAGCTCCAGACCGCCGCCATGGCGCTCCAGCTTGGTGTCGCACAGATCTGGGACCGCTTCTCGTCCATTCCCATCCATATCGGCAGGTTCACCATCGCCGACATGAAGACGGACCATTTCGCCCCCTGGCTGTCGCTGCCGGAAGTGATGGCGTTCTCGTCCAACCCTGCCGCCGCCCATATCGCACTGGATGTTGGCGCCCAGAGGCAGCAGGACTGGCTCAGGGGCATGGGGTTCTTCGCACCGGTTCCGGTCGAACTGCCGGAAGCGGGACACCCGATCATCCCGGCGCACCGGAACTGGGGCATTTCTACTGTCATGACGGTCGGCTTCGGTCATGGTGTGGCTGAACCACCGCTCGCCATCGTGCGCGGCACGGCTGCAACGGTAAATGGCGGCATTCTGGTCAAGCCGACCCTGCTTGCGCGTGATGAGGATACCAACTCCCGGAATACGCCGGAAATGGCGTCTGGACCGTCCATTTCGGGTGGACCGGAAACCGGAGACGCGATCCCTGACGCAACAACCAGCGTGGAAGGAGGCGACGCAGCCGATGCGCCCGTTACACCTCAGGGTCAGCGCGTCTTTTCACCCGAAATCTCCGAGACACTTCGCAAGATCCTGCGTCTGGACGTCAAGCTTGGCACCGGCAAAACCGCAGAAGTTCCGGGATATTTCGTCGGCGGAAAAACCGGCACCGCCGAGAAGATCGGTCCACATGGCGGCTATCTCAAGCATGTGAACATTGCTGCTTTCACCAGCATCTTTCCGATGAATGCACCACATTACGCCGTCTATGTCATGCTGGACAGCCCGAAAGGAACGACAGCGACGCACGGCTGGACCACAGCCGCGTGGAACGCCGCCCCGACTGTCGCCCGGATCATCTCCCGCATTGGACCGATGTTGCAGGTATTCCCCGACACGGCTCACGCCCAGCAGATTGACGCAGAACTCTCCATTCCGATGCGTCCCTCTCCGCCAAGAGGCGTAAGACCCCTCGGTCCCGGCAATGATCCGGGCGACCCACGTCACGCTGCCGAGGAGAAGCGGGTCGAGGAAGAGGAGAAAAAGAAGTCATTGAAAGCCGGCGACGCGAACGCCATGAAGCACGCTGCAAACAGACAGAACAGTTCCCAACAGGAAGGCGGACAGGGCTAGATCATGAAACTTTCCTCTCTCCTTTCCCAGTCCGGCCTGACGTCAGCTTCTCTGGCGACAGATGACCCGGAGATTACGTCAGTCACGGCTGACAGCCGACAGGTTCAGCCCGGTTCCCTGTTCGTGACGCTTCCGGGAACTCAGGAAGACGGCAGCATCTATATCCCCGATGCGCTGGCTGCCGGTGCCGCTGCTATTCTCGTGCCAGATGGAGAACAGGCCATAGAAGGCCAGGTCCCGACCGCCTTCACAAAGACGCCGCGACGCTCGCTTGCCCTTCTGGCCGCAACCCTTGCCGGTCCGCAGCCTGAGCATATCGTCGCTGTCACGGGCACGAATGGGAAAACCAGCACCGTCGATTTTCTGCGTCAGATCTGGCAGGGCATGGGCCGCACGTCTGCGAGTTTTGGCACGCTGGGACTGATTTCTCCGGTCGAACTGCCGTTCCGCATCCCTTCCCTCACCACGCCGGACCCGGTGACACTGGCGAAAGCGCTGGCTGCTCTGCGTGAACGTGGCGTCACGGATGTGGCGATGGAGGCTTCCTCTCACGGTCTGGACCAGCGCCGTCTGGATGGCGTGAAGATTTCCGCCGCCGGCTTTACCAATCTGACCCGCGATCACCTTGATTATCACGGCTCGCTGGAAGCCTATCGCACGGCCAAGCTGCGTCTATTCGACACACTCCTTCCCGGTGGCGGCCTTGCAGCGGCCAATGCCGATATGGATGAGGACACACTCGACGCCCTGCGCGATATCCAGCGCCGCCGGGATCTCGACCTGCGGCTGGTCGGGCGCAAGGGCACCACGATCCGTCTTGTTGCACACAAGGCTCTGCCGAACGGGCATCAGCTTCTGCGGCTTGAAATCGACAGGAAGGAAATGGATGTGACCCTGCCTTTGCCGGGTCGTTTTCAGGTGGATAACGCCCTGCTCGCCGTGGCTCTGGCAGGACCAGACACGACCGACATGGAAGAGGCTTTGACCCTGCTACCGACGCTGCGTGGCGTGCGCGGACGCATGGAACAGGCCGTCATGCTGCCCAACGGCGCTTCCGTGTATGTCGATTACGCCCACACCCCGGATGCGCTGGCGCGTGCGCTCGACAGCCTGCGCCCGCATGTCAAAGGGCGTCTGCTGATCCTGTTCGGGGCAGGAGGTGATCGTGACAAGGGCAAGAGACCGCTGATGGCGCAGGAAGCCACGCAGCGGGCTGACGTGGTGTTCGTCACAGACGACAATCCTCGCAGTGAAGATGCAGCCGACATCCGACGCGATATTCTGGCTGGTGCCCCCAAGGAGGTCATCGAATTCCCCGATCGCAGAAAAGCCATTGGTGAAGCGCTGCATCAGCTTCAGCCGGGTGATGTGCTGCTGGTCGCGGGCAAGGGACATGAGCAGGGCCAGATCATCGGCGACGTCGTGCAGCCTTTTGACGATGTGAGTGTGGTGAAAGATCTGGCGGCGGCACTGTGAGCATTCTCTGGACAGGCGAAGAACTGGCCGCCGCGACACAAGGACGCTTTGGCTCCGGAAAGGGTCATGCGATCACGGTCTCCGGCGTGTCGATCGACACGCGTACCCTTGAAACAGGCGATCTGTTTATTGCCCTGCTGGGCGAGAACTCGGACGGTCATGCCCATGTCGCCATGGCGCTGGACAAGGGTGCTGCGACGGTGCTGGTGCATCGCACGGACGAACTGGAAGGTGTTGATCCCACGGATCCGCGCCTGCTGATTGTCGGCGATACGATGGTCGGATTGTGGGATCTGGCGCGGGCGGCGCGGGCCCGCTTCACAGGCGATGTCGTCGCCGTGACAGGCAGCGTCGGCAAGACCACGACCAAGGAAATGCTGCGGGTGGCGCTTGGCGCACTTGGCAAGACGCACGCCTCAGCCGCTTCCTACAATAATCACTGGGGCGTGCCCCTGACGCTGGCGCGACTGCCGCGTGACGCCGTGTTCTGTGTCAGTGAAATCGGCATGAATCATCCCGGCGAAATCGCCCCACTGGCTGAACTGGTGCGGCCCGATGTCGCCGTCATTTCCACGATCGGCTCGGCGCATCTTGGGCATATGGGCAGTCTGGACGCCATTGCGCAGGAAAAGGCCTCCATCATCGCAGCTCTCCCACGCGGCGGCATCGCCATCGTGCCGGATGATGCGGAAGGTCAGGCGATCTTTACTGATGTAGCGCAGGCTTCCGGCGTCACGCTCTGGCGGTCCGGCTTTGACGAGACCAGTGAAGCACGTATCACCGATCTTGAACTCTCTGGCGAAGGCAGCCGGTTTGTCGTGCATGTGGCGGGAACGGCCGTTCCGGTCGAAATTCATGCGCCCGGCGAGCATCTCGCCCGCAACGCTTTGTCCACTCTGGCGGTCGTCGCAGCCCTGCATGGCAGCGACTCTGAAGTCAGTCGGGCAGCGGAGGCTCTCACCAGCTTCACACCCGGCACGGGACGTGGTGCGGCGTCCCCCATTCTCGACGGCGAGGCTCTCCTGCTGGATGAGAGCTACAACGCCTCCGTCCTGTCGATCAAAGCCGCCCTTGGTGTGCTCGCACTTCTGCCAGCAAAACGCCGCATTGCCGTGTTGGGAGACATCCGCGAACTGGGTGACTTCGCTCGCGAGGAACATCTCTCCCTTGAGCCTGCGGTCAGTGCCGCGGCCGATCTTGTATTCTGTTGTGGACCGCACATGAAAGACCTGTTTGACGCCCTGCCCTCTTCCCGTCGGGGAAGCTGGGAGGAAACCTCTACGGCGCTTGCGCCGCGTGTGCGGGCCGTCCTGCAACCCGGTGACGCCGTGCTGGTCAAGGGCAGCTTCGGCAGCCGGATGAAGGTTGTGGTGGATGCGCTGAAAGCGGAGAGCGTCTGATGCTGTATCTGCTGGTCGCCCATCATGCGCATGGTCACACGACGTTCCTCAATCTGTTCCGCTACCTCACCTTTCGCGCGGGCGGAGCCTGTCTGACCGCGCTGGCGATTGCCCTGCTGCTCGGCAATCCGGTGATCCGTGAGCTCAAGCGCATCCAGCGTGAGGGCCAGCCCATCCGCGCGCTCGGTCCTGAGCGTCACATTCTGGAGAAGGCCGGGACGCCGACCATGGGCGGTATCCTGATCCTGATTGCGCTGTTTGTGTCCACGCTCCTGTGGGCTGACCTACAGAACGGGTTCGTCTGGGCCGTGCTGTTCGTTACGGCGGCGTTCGGCGCTGTCGGTTTTGCGGACGACTATCTCAAGCTTTCCCGACGCAATACGGATGGTGTGTCCAAGAAGGCCCGTCTGACCTGCGAATTCGCCACCTCCCTGATCGCTGGCTGGTGGATGCAGCAGATGATGCCTCCTGAACTGGCCAACCACCTCGCCTTTCCATTCGTGAAGGATTTCCTTCTACCGCTCGGCATCGCTTTCCCGATCTTTGCGATGGTGACGATCGCTGGTTTCGGTAACGCCGTGAACTTCACGGATGGACTGGACGGGCTGGCGACAGTACCTGTGGTGATCGCAGCACTGGTGTTCGCACTGATCGCCTATCTGGTCGGCAACCATGTTTTCGCCGACTATCTTCAGCTTCACGCGGTTCCGGGCACGGGTGAACTTGCCATCTTCTGCGCGGCGCTGGTCGGTGCGGGGCTGGGCTTTCTCTGGTTCAACGCGCCCCCTGCCTCCGTGTTCATGGGTGATACGGGTTCGCTGTCCCTCGGCGGGGCGCTCGGTGCCGTGGCGGTCGCCACCAAGCATGAACTGGTGCTGTGCATTGTCGGCGGTCTGTTTGTAATCGAGACACTTTCCGTGGTGATTCAGGTCTTCTGGTACAAGCGCACCAAACGCCGCGTGTTTCTTATGGCCCCTCTGCACCATCACTTTGAAAAGAAGGGCTGGCAGGAACCGAAGATTGTCGTCCGGTTCTGGATCGTCTCCGTCGTGCTGGGGCTGTTTGGCCTCGCCACGCTGAAGCTGCGCTGAGGAGACCCTGCCTTGCCCGCTAAAACTTCATTTCCCGCTGATCTGTTCGCTGGCCACCGTTTTGCGGTGCTCGGGTTGGGCCGCAATGGCACACCGGCCGCCAAGGCGCTGGCAAGCATGGGAGCAGCCGTACAGGCATGGGATGATGGCGAGGCCGGGCGAAAAGTTCTTGAGGGCTGGAAGTCTTCATCTGGCAAGCTGACCGTCGCCCCATTTGAGAATCTGGACGGATTTGATGCGCTGGTCATGTCACCGGGCATCCCGCATATCCTGCCGAGCGTGCATCCGGTCGCGGCCATGGCGAAAGCCGCAGGTGTGCCGATCCTCTCCGATGCCGACCTGCTGTTTCAGGCGGTTCGCAAAAGCGGGTCCAAGGCACGTTTTGCAGGCATCACCGGCACCAACGGCAAGTCCACCACCACGGCACTGCTGGCTCATCTGCTGCGTCATGCCGGCCTGCCGGTTGCTGAGGGTGGCAATCTTGGCCCCGCCTCGCTCTCCCTGCCGCTGCTGCCGGACAATGGCGTGTATGTGCTGGAAATGTCGTCCTACATGCTGGAGCGGTTGGCGACGCTGCATTTCGACACGGCCTGCCTGCTGAACCTGACACCGGATCATCTCGACCGGCATGGCGACATGGCAGGCTATGCCGCCGCCAAGGCCCATATCTTCGACCGGATGACCGGCTCCGATCTGGCCGTTATCGGCAATGGTGACGCATGGTGCCGGGATATCGCCGCCAGCGTGAAAGCGCGGGATATTCCCGTTGAGACCATTTCGGGACAGGATGACGAGACGGCTGATTTTCACCTGCATGAAGGCGCTGTCGTCAGTCATGGCATGGTCATCGCCCGGCCCGGCAAGACATTGCCCGGCACACACAACGCCGAAAACGCCTGCGCGGCGCTCGCCATGGCGCTACGTCTCGGTGTCGCTTCCAGCAGTCTGGCCAGCGGGATTGGAGATTTCGCCGGACTGGCGCATCGTCAGAAGCATGTCGCGGACATCAACGGCGTAGCCTATGTCGATGACAGCAAGGCGACCAATGCCGACGCCGCATCCCGTGCGCTTGGCTGCTACAGCAGGATCGTCTGGATCGCGGGCGGTGTGGCCAAGGCAGGTGGTATTGCCGACCTCGTTCCGTATTTCTCACGGATCACCAAAACCTTCCTGATCGGCAAGGATGCGCCGATACTGGCGGAAACGCTGGCCGCGCATAAGGTGCCTTACGAGATTGTGGGCGATCTGGAACATGCCATTCCCACCGCCCGTCAGGCCGCCGAAACGGAAGATGCCGAGGTCGTACTGCTCTCCCCTGCCTGCGCCAGTTTTGACCAGTTCCCGGGCTTCGAGGCACGCGGCCTCCGCTTTGCCGAACTGGTGCACGCGCTGAAGGATCACGCCTGATGGCCCGGTTTTCCCGCATCGACAACTCGGTGCTCGGGCGCTGGTGGCGCAGCGTCGATCATGTGACGCTGGCCTGCGTGGGGATCCTGATCGGCTTCGGCTATATCCTGATGCTCGCCGCCAGTCCTGCGGTTGCTGTGCGTATCGGCGCATCGCGCAACATGTTCATCTTCAAGCAGGTCTTCTTCCTCACGCTTGCCGGATGCGTGACCATCGCGGTGTCGATGCTCTCCCGCAAAGGCGTGATCAGGCTTGGCTTTATCGGCGGCGCGATCGCCATCGCCGCCACGGCGATGACGCTGGTGCATGGCATCGAGATCAAGGGCGCGCGTCGTTGGATCGCGCTGCCGATGATGTCCGTGCAGCCGTCAGAATTTCTAAAGCCGTGCTTCGCCGTGATGACGGCGTGGCTTCTCGCCAAACGGCATGAAGTCCGACGTTTTCCGGGCATGTTGCTGGCTCTCGCCTGTTACGCGGTCATCCTGATCCTGCTGAAATCCCAGCCGGATATCGGGATGCTCACCGTTGTCTCGGCCGTCTTTCTGGCCCAGCTTTTTGTGGACGGGCTGAACCTGATTCTGGTCGCGGGCGGTGTTGGCATCATGATCGCGGCCGGTATCGCGGCCTTTTTTCTGTTCCCGCACGTGCATTCCCGTGTGGAACGCTTCCTGCATCCGGATGTGGGTGACCATTACCAGATCGACACTGCCCTGCGCGCTTTCGGCAATGGCGGCCTGCTCGGACGCGGACCGGGTGAAGGTCGCGTGAAGGATCTGCTGCCTGACGCCCACGCCGACTTCGTGTTCGCCGTGGCGGGCGAGGAATACGGTCTGCTGATCTGCCTGTTCATCATCGCGGTGTTCGCGACCATCGTCATCCGTGCGCTTCTGAGGCTGCTGCGGGACGACGATCCGTTTCTCATCATGGCGACGGCGGGTCTTGTCACCGGCTTCGGGCTACAGGCCTTCGTCAACATGGCTTCCACCCTGCATCTCATCCCGACCAAGGGCATGACGCTGCCGTTCATTTCCTATGGCGGCTCTTCCGCGCTCTCGATCTCGCTGGCCATCGGCATGGTGCTCGCGCTGACGCGGCAGCGTGTGGGGCAAAGCAGGCTCAGCCGCTCACTGACGGAAACCACCCGGGGCACATGGAAAACAGCGACATGAACACGCAGGCGAACCTCTCCCCGACCGGGCCCATCGTCATCGCAGCAGGCGGCTCCGGCGGTCACTTTTTCCCCGCCGAGGCGCTTGCCGATGTGCTGGTCGGGCGCGGCTACCGTGTCGCCCTGATGACGGATGCGCGTGCGGGCAAACGCACTTCCGGCGTTTTCGCCACGGCGGATCAGTTCATCCTGCCGGGCGCAGGCGTCGCAGGACGCGGACCAGTCCGCGCGCTCAAGGGTGGCCTCGCCCTTCTGCGTGGCGCGAACGAAGCCCGCAGCATCATGGCGAAACTGCGCCCGGCTGCCGTGGTCGGATTTGGCGGTTATCCATCCGTTCCCCCCTTGCTCGGTGCGCGTCTACTGCCCGGTTCATCGCGTCCGAAGATCATCCTGCATGAAGGCAACGCCGTTCTGGGCAAGGCCAACGCCTTCCTTGCCCGGTTCGCGGACGGGATCGGCACGTCTTTCAATGAAGTCAAAGGGCTGCCTTCCGGTGCCCATGTCGCGCTGACCGGCATGCCCGTGCGTCCCGCCATCGCCGCACTTGCAGGCGAAGGCTACACACCGCCCGGCGATCTCATCCATCTGCTGATCTGGGGTGGCTCGCTGGGGGCGCGGATCTTTTCCGACATCGTCCCCGGCGCTCTGGCGGCCCTGCCGCTCGCCATTCGTGAGCGCCTGCAGATCACGCAGCAGGTGCGTGCCGAGGATCTCGAACGGGTTCGGACAGCCTATGAATCCTATGGCATCGCGGCCACCTTGGCACCTTTCTTCCCAAATGTGGCCGAACTCATGCAGCAGGCTCATCTGGTGATCGGTCGCGCAGGCGGTTCATCGGTGGCTGAATTGGAAGTAGCCGGTCGTCCCTCCATTCTCGTGCCGCTGCCGGTCGCCGCGAGTGACGAACAGACCGCCAATGCTCAGGCCCTTGAAGGCGTTGGCGCAGCCTGGCTCTTCCGGCAGCCAACCTTCACCGTGGACGCCCTGACGCCTCTGCTGACCATGATGCTGACCGACACGGGCATTCTCACCGCCGCTGCTTCCGCCGCCGCAAAGCTGGGCCGTTCGGATGCGGCGGAACGTCTGGCCGATCTGGTCGAGACGACCTTGCATCACGGGTCCGGTGGACGCTATTCCTCGCCAATTCCCCCTTCCCCTGCGTCTTCCCATTCCTCTTCGGGACACGCTGCCACGACTGTGGAGTCCAAGCCATGAGAGCCCTGCCGCTGACAATCGGTACCATTCATTTCGTCGGTATCGGCGGCATCGGCATGTCGGGCATCGCCGAAGTGCTCCATATGCTGGGCTACAAGGTGCAGGGCTCGGACATGAGCGACGGCGCGAACGTCCAGCGTCTTCGGGCTCTGGGCATTTCCGTCACAATCGGGCACGATGCAGCCAATCTTGGACAGGCACAGGTTGTGGTGATTTCCACTGCCGTCAAGCGCGACAATCCGGAAGTGGTCGCCGCCCGTTCGCGCCTGATCCCGGTTGTGCGTCGTGCGGAAATGCTCGCCGAACTGATGCGTCTGCGCTGGTCCGTCGCCGTCGGCGGCACACACGGCAAGACGACCACAACCAGCCTGATCGCCGCTGTTCTGGAAGCGTCCAAGCTCGACCCGACCGTCATCAACGGTGGCATCATCGAGGCCTATGGCACCAACACGCGCATGGGCAAAGGCGAGTGGATGGTGGTGGAAGCCGACGAAAGCGATGGCTCCTTTCTGCGTCTGCCTTCCGTGATCTCCGTCGTCACCAACATGGACCCGGAGCATCTCGATCACTGGGGTACGGCGGAAGCAATGGAAGCGGGCTATGATCAGTTCGTCTCCAACGTGCCTTTCTATGGATTTGCCGTTCTCTGCATCGATCATCCGGCAGTACAGCAGATGATCCCGCGTCTTTCGGATCACCGGGTCGTCACCTACGGCTTCTCGCCGCAGGCCGATGTGCGGGCCGAGAAAGTCATCACCGACAAGCTCGGCGCGACCTTTGAAGTGCAGATCACCGATCGCACCCGTCGCCGCACCCGCAAGGCCGGTCCGTTCCGTCTGCCGATGCTCGGCAACCACAACGTGCAGAATGCTCTCGCCGCCATCGCCGTCGCCACCGAGATGGACATCGACGACGCCACCATCCGTTCGGGTCTGGCGTCCTTCCGTGGTGTGAAGCGTCGCTTCACCCGTTGTGGCGAGGCGAACGGCATCACCGTGATCGACGATTATGGTCATCACCCGGTCGAGATCGCCGCCGTGCTGAAGGCCGCCCGTCAGGCTGGAGCACGTCAGGTCATCGCCGTGATGCAGCCGCACCGCTATTCCCGCATGCAGATGCTGTTCAACGATTTCTGCACCTGCATGAACGACGCTGACACGGTCATTGTGTCCGATGTTTATGCTGCCGGTGAAGATCCCATCGAAGGTTTCAACCGTGACAGGCTGGTCGAAGGTCTGCGTGAGCGTGGTCATCGCTCGGTTGTGCCGCTGACCGACCCGGCGCATCTGGCGGAGATGATCAACGCCATGGCCAAGCCGGGCGATTATGTCGTCTGCCTCGGCGCAGGCACCATCACCAACTGGGCTCATGCGCTACCGGGCGAACTTCTGGCGCTTCAGGCGAAGCAGAAAGGCGCGGCATGACCAACGCCCCCGCCTCTTCGCACCTGACGGCTGGCGACGTTATCGCCGCTTCGCTTGGCGATGTGCGGGGACGTGTGTCCGTCAATCAGCCTCTGGGCGCACGCAGCTGGTTCCGCGTCGGTGGCCCGGCTGAATGTCTGTTCCAGCCCGCTGACACGGATGACCTTGTCACAGCCATGCAGCGTCTTTCGCCGGAAATCCCGGTGACGACGCTTGGAGCCTGCTCGAATGTCATCATTCGTGATGGCGGCATTCCCGGTCTGGTGATTCGTCTGGGCGGTGCTTTTGCCGGCATCGAGGTTGACGGAAACGGTCTGATTGTAGGTGGCGCAGCGCTTGATGCGACGGTGGCCGAGACGTCGGCCAGCAAAGGTCTTGGCGGGCTTGAATTTCTCGCGGGAATCCCCGGTTCCATCGGAGGCGCCGTTCGCATGAATGCCGGGGCCTACGGGTCCGATATGGCGGCGGTTCTGGACTGGGCCGAGATTGTTTCCCGCGACGGTACGCTACTGCATCTTGAAGCCTCCGCACTGCGGTTCGGCTATCGCCGCTCCGCCCTACCGGACGGTGCTGTGGTGGTGCGGACGCGTCTGCGTGGCGAACCGGCGGAACAGAGCATTGTCTCTGGCCGTATCGCGGAAATCCGTGCCGCGCGTGAAGGTTCGCAACCTGTGCGGGCGCGGACCGGCGGTTCAACGTTCCGTAATCCCTCGCCTGATATCAGCGACAAGAAGGCGTGGCAGCTTGTCGACAGGGCGGGCTGCCGTGGTCTGACCATTGGTGGGGCGCAGATCAGCGAGAAGCACTGCAACTTCATGCTCAATACCGGCGATGCGACAGCGGCGGATCTGGAAGCGCTGGGCGAAGAAGTCCGCAAGCGCGTGCTGGAGAAATCAGGCGTCAATCTTCAGTGGGAAATCAAGCGCATCGGGCTGAAAGCCTCTGAAACAAAGGGAGACGCGGCATGAGCGCGCCACAGCAGAACAAGGGACGGATTACAGTTCTGATGGGGGGTGCCTCGGCAGAACGCGAGGTCAGTCTGTCCTCCGGCAAAGGCGTGGTCGCGGCTATGAAGGAAGCTGGTTACGATGCACAGGGGCTGGATGTTACCCGTGATCTGGCGGCGGTTGTCGCCGGTCTTGCCGAACAGAAGCCTGTTGCCGTTTTCAACGCGCTGCATGGTCGTTTTGGCGAGGATGGGGCCATTCAGGGCGTGCTGGAATGGCTCGGTCTGCCTTACACGCATTCCGGCCTCCGGGCGTCGGCCAACGCCATGGACAAGGAAGCGTCCCGACAGATTTTCATGACGGCAGGACTTCCCGTTGCCGAAGGGCGCGTCGTCTTGATCAGCGAACTGGCGGAGCAGGATCCACTGCCCCTGCCCTACGTGGTGAAGCCGCTTGATGAAGGCTCGTCTGTCGGCGTTTCCATCGTGCGCAACACCAACCAGCGTGCGCAGGTTGTCGAAGAATGGCGTTACGGCCCCGTAGCGCTGGTGGAGCAGTATATTCCCGGTCGCGAAATCACGGTCGGCGTCCTTGATGATGGACCGGACGGTCCTCGTGCCCTTACCGTCACGGACATCACACCCAACGCTGGGTCCGGGCATGACTTCTATGATTACGCCGCGAAGTATGGTGCGGGCGGCAGTCGTCACACGCTGCCTGCCGAGATTCATCCGGACGATTTCGCCCGCGCCTGCGAACTGGCGGTCGCAGCGCACAAGGCTCTCGGCTGCTCCGGAGCCTCCCGTTCGGACTTCCGCTATGACGACACCAAAGGTGACGGACACGGACAGATCGTGCTGCTGGAAGTCAATACGCAGCCGGGCATGACGCCAACATCGCTTCTGCCGGAACAGGCGGCCTATTGCGGCATTTCCTATTCCGAACTCTGCGACCTACTGGTGCAGGACGCCCTCCGTCGGGCGGACGCCGCACGCCGATGAAGCGACCATCTTCGCCTTCTCCGGAACGCCGCGAAGCAGGAAGCGGTGATCATTTCCGCCACACAAACAAGGCGGATCGACCGTCGGCGGTCGCCCTGTTTCTCCGTCGTCACAAGGGGAAGCTGAAGTTTCTGGCCACCACAGGCGTGCTGGGTGTGGGAGCGTGGGTGTTTCTGTCCATGCACGGAACACAGGGACTTGTTGCTCCGCTCAAGGCGAAGATCGAGGCGGAAATTCCTCTCAAGGTGACGGAAATCCGGGTCGAGGGAACGAATCTCACCAGTCAGAACGCCATCCATGAAGCGCTCGGCGTGTCGGTCGGTGACCCGATGCTCGGCTTTGACGTCAAGGCGGCCCGTGAGCGCCTGAACGATCTTCCCTTTGTCGAGAACGCTACGGTGGGACGGCGCTTTTCCGGACTGATCGTAGTGCATCTCACAGAACGGCCTCCTTTCGCCATCTGGCAGCACAAGGGTCAGTTCGTGCCTATCGACCGGGACGGCAATCCGGTTCCGGACAAGGGCATGACCAGCAGGGACGCTCAGGCATTCATGCAGCTTCCCCTTGTAGTCGGAGAAGGGGCTGATCATGCAGCGGCGGAACTTCTGGATGCTCTGGCTAAAACCCCGGATGTGAAAGCCCACATGACAGCCGCTACACTGATCAACATGCGGCGCTGGACACTGACCCTGAAGGACGGGGCTTCGGTTTACCTGCCGGAAGCGGCGGAACCCCAGGCGCTGACCCGACTGGAAGAACTTCAGAAACGCTTCGATCTGCTTGATCGCCCGCTAGAGATCATCGACCTGCGCCTGCCAGACCGCCTGACCATCCGGGAACGTCCGGCTCCTGCCCCGGTTACCGGCGATGCCGCTGCTCCGGAAGATCAGGATCACACAGCGAAACCGACCGGACAGTCACAGGCTCCCGCAGCAGGCGATGAGATACCGCTCTCGAAGACGGCACCTGCGAAAAAGCCGAAACGCACGGACGAGGGTGACAGACGCCCCTCATCTCTCCACGATGACACCGAACATGCCCACAACAGCGGGGGAGCTCTTCCAGCATGAACGATCTGATCGTTTCCGGACAGTCTTCCAGAGCGCTGAGCCTCAGCAAGACAGCGCGCGCCCGTAGTGGACAGGATCATTCTGACTCGCAGGACTCTGCCGGCAGCCTGCTCAATCTCGCCGAGGGCAAGCCGGAACAGCGGGCATGGCGCAGCGGCCTGGTGGGCGTTCTGGATATTGGCTCGACCAAGATTACCTGCCTGATCGGCAAGGGCGAACCCAACGGCAAATTGCGAGTTCTGGGGCATGGCTGGCTGCGCTCCAATGGCGTCAAAAACGGCGCCATTGTCGATCTGAAAGCCGCCGAAGCCATCATCCGGCACGTGGTCGGCAACGCCGAGCGTGAGGCCGAGCGTTCACTGGACAAGGTTGTGGTCAACCTGTCCTGCGGTCATCCGGAAAGCCTCCTGTTCAATGTTCACTGGCCGATCGGCGGGCGTGAAATCACGGATGGCGATATCCGCCGGATCGTGACGGAAGGCCGGATGAAGGCGCAGTCGGAAGGTCGTGCCGTTATCCACACCCTGCCGCTGGATTTTGCGGTCGATGAAACGGACGGTGTGACCGATCCACGCGGACATCTGTGCGAACAGCTTCGCGCCCGCCTGCATGTAATCGACGCCTCCTCCACAGCGCTTCGGACGCTGGATGCTCTTCTGGGACGGGCGGAACTGAAGCTCGACGCTCTGGTGTCCGCCCCTCTGGCTGCTGGTCTGGCAGTCACCAACGCAGATCAGCGCATGGTGGGCACCACTGTGATCGAGATGGGCGGCGGCACAACGTCTCTTGCCGTTTTTGCGGAAGGCCAGCTTCTGCACACCGCCCAGATCGGAATCGGCGGGGAGCATGTCACCCGGGATATCGCCCGTGGTCTCGGAACATCCACGGATAACGCCGAGCGTCTCAAGACGATGCACGGCCACGCCGATCTTTCAGCCGACAATGACGGCGTCACCATCCGTATCGAGCGACAGGGCACGGACATGCCGATGTTCGAGGCCATTCCCCGTGCGATGCTGGGCGACATCATCCGCCCCAGAATCGAGGAAACCTTCGAGCTGGTGCGGGATCGTCTCGATAGTGCCGGACTGGGACATCTTGCGGACGGACGTGTCATCCTCACCGGCGGCGGCTCGCTGCTGGACGGTGTCGGATCTGTCGCAGCCCGGATTCTGAACCGTCATGTCCGGCTCGGTCGTCCACATAATGTCATCGGTCTGCCGGATGCCTGCACCACAGCAAGCTTCTCCACCACCGTGGGTCTGCTGACCTGGGCGGCCTCGGCGGAGCGTCCATTTGGCGATATCGAGTTCAGTGAAGAACGTCCGACAGGTTTTTTGAACCGTCTGGTCTCTTTCATCCGGGATCGCGTCTGACATGCTGTTATCGATATGTTTATAGTGTTGGATAAATTTCAATTCACCCATCGAGTCGCGCGATGTAGTATGGCGGCTCACCAGCGCCGGTCCCGTCCAAGGAAGTGTAAATGACTCTGAACCTCACCGTTCCCCCGCAGCACCATGCAGATTTCTCACCGAAGATCACGGTCATCGGTGTGGGGGGTGGTGGTACGAACGCTGTGGACAACATGATTCTCGCCGATCTGAAGGGCGTGGAATTCGTGGTGGCCAATACGGATGCCCAGCAGCTCTCCAGCAGCCGTGCAGATCGCCGCATCCAGCTTGGTCCGCATCTGACTCAGGGACTGGGCGCGGGCGCAAAACCGGAAATTGGACGGGCAGCGGCGGAAGAAGCGGCGGACGAGCTTTCCCGTCATCTTGAAGGCTCGCACATGGTCTTCGTGACGGCGGGCATGGGCGGCGGTACAGGCACGGGTGCGGCACCGATCGTGGCGCGGATGGCGCGTGAGCGTGGCATTCTGACCGTCGGCGTGGTGACAAAGCCGTTCAGTTTCGAAGGGCCGCGCCGTGCGAAGGCTGCGGAAGAGGGCATCGCCGAGCTTCAGCAGTATGTCGACACGCTGATCGTCATTCCCAACCAGAATCTTTTCCGCATGGCGAATGAACGCACCACCTACAAGGATGCGTTCAAGATGGCCGACAACGTCCTTTATATGGGCGTGCGTGGCGTGACCGATCTGATGGTGGCTCCGGGTCTCGTGAACCTCGATTTTGCCGATATCCGCACTGTCATGGCGGAAATGGGCAAGGCGATGATGGGCACTGGCGAGGCAGAGGGTGAAGACCGCGCCCGTCTCGCCGCCGAAGCCGCGATTTCGAACCCGCTGCTCGAAGACACTTCCATGGCAGGCGCACGCGGACTGCTGATCAACATCACAGGTGGTGATGATCTGACGCTGTTCGAGGTCGATCAGGCCGCCAACCGTATCCGCGAGGAAGTGGCCGAAGACGCCAACATCATCTTCGGTTCCGCGATTGATCCCGATCTGGATGGCAAGATCCGTGTTTCCGTCGTGGCCACAGGCATCGACATGCCTTCCTCCAAGGCGCAGCAGGAGGCCGAGGAACAGGCTGCCGCCCAGCAACAGGAAGAACAGGCAGCCGCTGCCCAGAATGCCCCGCAGACAGGAGGTCAGCCGCCTATGTTCGGTGGTGGCATGCAGACAGTCCGCAACGCACCACCTGCCGGTCATCCGAATGGAGTCGCCGCCGGACAGCCGCAGCGTCAGACGCCAAACTTCAATCAGCAGCCCGCGCCGAAACAGTCAGCGCCGTCCAACGCAACGCCGCGTGCTGCTTCGCCACGGGATGGACTGTTCACCAGCAACACACGCTCACCGGCCCCGGCTCCCCGCACCCCTGAGCCAGCTCCGGCGCGCAGCAGCCTGTTCGGTCTCATGACCGGCGTACTGCGTCGCCCTGCCGCCGAACCCCGTGAGACACGGCAGGAGCCCGCGCCACAGGTTACGCCAGCCCAGCGCAACGAACAGCAGGAAGGTCCGACCGTTCGCCCCACACAGAGCGATGATGGCCTGGATATTCCGGCATTCATGCGCAGGCCTTCCTGACAGGCTCGCATTAAACTCTGACATTTCAGAAAATCGGGGCTTCACGGCCCCTTTTTTTTACTGAAAAAATCTCTTTATTTGTTTCCGAAACGATCCGTCGGTCCTTGGTGAAGATCTTTTCCCTTCCGGTAATACGACGCAATAAACATTGACTGGAACCATTATGTCTCCCGCGTATTGTAAGCTTCAAAATACAGGCTCCAAGAGCCCCAGTCAGACCGAGAGATATGTCAATGGAAAGCTTCAGTCCCGATCCCGTCGCGCTGCTCGAGAGGGATGATGAGGTCTTTTCATCCGCCATACCCACTTTCAGTATCTATTCAAAACTATCAAAAGCGGTCGTAGCAGTGCGCCAGAATACCCTTCGTTCTCCCATAAAATGTGTGGGCACCGGCCTGCACACAGGGCGCAAAATCACTCTATGGATGGAGCCGGCGCCTGCTGATACGGGCATTGTCTTCCAACGGACGGATATTCCCGGCGCAGCCTCCATTCCCGCACTTTATGATCATGTCATTGATACAAGACTGAGCACGGTCATCGGGAATCTGTCCGACAGGCGAAACCGTGTGGCCACCATTGAGCATCTGATGTCGGCCCTCTCGGGCAACGGCATCCATAATGCCCGCATCTTTCTGGATGGTCCGGAAGTGCCGGTTCTGGACGGTTCTTCCGCCGACTTCCTCTTCCTTATTGATTGCGCCGGACGGACGCAGCTTGAGGCGCCACGCCGTGAAATCGAGATTCTGAAGACCATCCGGGTGGAAGAAGGGGACGCTTTCACCGAACTGCGCCCCTCAACGGCGACAGAGATGCCGCTGTCGATGACAATCGACTTTCCGGCCTCCGCGATCGGTCGACAGACGCTGGATCTGGCTTTCACGGAAGCATCGTTCCGCTCGGAGCTTGCGTTCTCCCGCACCTTTACCAATCATCGTGAAATCGCGGCTCTTCAGGCTGCAGGTCTTGCGCTTGGCGGATCACTGGATAATGCGGTCGTCGTCGATGAGGACAAGATTCTGAACCCGACCGGTCTGCGGGCAAAGGACGAGTTTGTCCGCCACAAGATGCTGGACGCCGTGGGGGATCTTTTCCTTGCCGGCGCGCACATTCGCGGCAGCTTCACCGGCTACAAATCCGGCCACCATCTCAACAATCAGCTGCTGCGTGCGCTTTTTGCCGACAGGACCGCATGGCGCGAGGTCAAAGGCACAGGCAAACCGGCTCCAGCATCGCTTCAGGCGGCCTGACAGTCCGTCCGTTCGTACTGATGGACAACCGTACAAACAATGTAGCACACAGAACGGACTGAACACCTTTCCGTTGCTGTATTCCGTGCTATAACCGGCCAGTCATTATATACGCAGACAGTGAGTTGATACGTGCCGCAGCCAACCTCGCGCATCCCCCCCAGAGTGACGTCGCGTCTGGCTTCGGCAGCTGCCTGTGGAACACTTCTGTTTCTGACTGGCTGCTCGATGTTCAAGACATCCCCGGCCGAGAAGCCCGCCCCTACAGTCTCCTCGGCGGATGAGCTTTATAACAACGGCATCGACGCCCTGCGCACCCAGCGTTATCTGTCCGCGACAAAACAGTTCGAAACGCTCCAGCAGAACTATCCCTATTCCGGCTACACCGCCAATTCGCAGCTGATGGCGGGCTATGCCTATTATCTCCAGAACAAATACCCGGAAGCCGCGCAGCAGCTCGACCGCTTTATCGAACTGCACCCGACCAGCTCCGATGCTGCCTATGCCTTCTATCTTCTGGCTCTCTGCTATTATGAGCAGATCGGCGATGTTGCGCGTGATCAGCAGATGACGGCGGAAGCCATGTCGCGCCTGCAGGACGTCATCGCCCGCTTCCCCCAGACAAAATATGCGCGTGACGCCCAGCTGAAGATCGACCTCTGCCGCGACCATCTCGCAGGCAAGGAAATGCTTGTCGGTCGTTATTATCAGGAACAGCGCGCCTATCAGGCCGCACTCGGTCGTTACCAGCGCGTCGTGCAGGACTTCCAGACCACCAACCATGTGCCGGAAGCTCTCCAACGCCTTGTCGAAGTCTATCTCAACCTTGGTCTGACTGATGAAGCGCGCCGGACTGGCGGCGTTCTGGCCTACAACTATCCTGACAGCAAATGGTATCGGTACGCCTACAGCGACCTGAAAAACTTCCGCCTTCTCTCGAGCAAGACCCCGGCTCCGGGGAAACTGATCTCGGCACCGGCGATGCCGACGCAGAGTCCCGCCCAGTCCGCAAGTCATGGCGAGGGACGCGCCGACGCGCCGCCTTCCCTGTCGAAGGCTCCCGTTGCTCCCGTATCGGCGAGCCAGCTCAATGACGGCGGCAACGGATCGGAGCTGACAAGCAATCTTGCCCGCACAGGTGTTCCCGCTTCCGAAAGAGGAGCACGCGGCTCAGCCCGCTGAGTCCGCATGAGGATCACTGAGGTGAACAGTGTCTGTCATTGAAATGCAGGCCTTCACCGACTGGCAGGCAGGCGTACATTCACGTATTTCCTCCTTCAGGCCCCGCTACATCGCCAGCTTCCATGCGGAGACAGGTCGGAGCGGACTTTCGTAATGCTGAACTTTCTTTCCATACGCGACGTCGTTCTTATCGAAGCGCTGGATCTGTCTTTCCATCCCGGCCTTACAGCGCTCACAGGTGAAACCGGCGCGGGAAAATCCATTCTGCTCGACAGTCTGGGACTGGCGTTAGGAGAACGCGCCAATGCACGTCTGATCCGGGCGGGAGCCAGCGAAGCGCGTGTCACCGCCAGCTTCGAGGTGCCCGCCGATCATCCCGTACGTAACATTCTCTCGGAACAGGGCGTTCCCGCCGAGAGCGATGAATCCCTGATTCTGCGCCGTATCCTGAGTGCCGACGGACGATCCCGAGCATGGGTCAATGATCAGCCCATCGGCATCGGTCTGCTGCGCCGCGTGGCCGGAATGCTGGTGGAAATTCAGGGGCAGCACGAACAGATGGGGCTTGCTGACCCCACAACGCACCGCGATCTGCTCGATGCATTTGGCGTTCCTGCCGCCACACGGCGCAAGGTTGCCGCCTGCCATAGAACCTGGCGTGAGGCACGAGAAACTCTGGAAGCAGCACAAAGGGAAATCGAGACCGCCGCACGGGAAGAAGAGTGGCTGCGGCACACGATTGATGAACTGTCCTCCCTCGCCCCTCAGCCTGATGAGGAAAACGAACTCGCCGCCCAGCGTCAGGCGCTCCAGCGTAATGAACGGCGCAGCGAGGCCGTCGCGGCGGCTCTTGCGGAACTGACGCCTCGGGACAGGCGCAACTCCGGACCAGCCGCCGCTCTCCGTGCCGCCAGTCGCGCCCTGCACAGACTCCTGCCCGCCCCGGGACGGGAAACCGATGAACCGGATGCGGAATTCGAGCAGCAGCAGGCCGGTGCGCAGGAAGCCCTCAAGGCGCTCGATGCCGCCGAAGTGGCGCTCTCCGAAGCGGAAAGCATGCTGACCCGATTGGCCGCCGATCAGGACGCCGATCCCCGCCTGCTGGAGCAGGTCGAGGAGCGTCTGTTTGCGTTGCGTGCGGCGGCCCGCAAGTTTGAAACATCGGTTTCCGATCTGCCGGACCTGCTCAAGCGGTTGACGGAACGACTCAACGCCCTTGAGACAGGCACCGCCCGCCTTGTCGAACTGGAAGCCGCGACAGCAGCAGCGAAGACCGCCTTTATTGCCGCTGCCGAAGATCTGTCCGCCCAGCGCGTCAAGGCTGCCCGGAAGATCGAGGCCGCCGTCATGGCGGAACTCAAGCCCTTGAAGCTGGAGCGCGCCCGTTTTGTGGTAGAACTCACGCCCCTCGCCGAAGAACAGTGGGGCGCTCATGGATTGGAACAGGCGACTTTCCTGCTCGCCGCCAATCCCGGCCAGCCGCCCGGCCCACTGGGCAAGGTCGCATCCGGCGGTGAGCTGTCGCGTCTGATGCTGGCCATCCGTCTGGTGCTGGCGGGCCGGTCAGCCATCGGCACGCTGGTGTTTGACGAAATCGACTCGGGCGTGGGCGGCGCGACGGCGGCGGCCATTGGCGAGCGGCTGCACCGGTTGGCACGAGACATGCAGATCCTGACCGTCACCCACTCACCGCAGGTTGCGGCGGCGGCCGATCATCACTTACGGATCGGCAAGCTGGTACGGAACGGACAGACCCAGACCAGCGCTGCTCCTCTTCCTGACGTGGAAAGACGTGAGGAAATCGCCCGGATGCTGGCGGGTGACGTAATAACCGATGCCGCGCGCGCCGCCGCGGAAAGCCTTCTGGAGAAGCGGTGATGGACACGGCGCATATTCCCGTCGATCAGCTTGATGCTGCGCAGGCCGAACAGGAACTGGCACGTCTGGCAGCTTTGATCGCCCGTCTGAACGAGGCCTATCACGCCAAGGACGCGCCGGAAGTCTCGGACGCGGAATTCGATGCCTTGCGCCGTCGCAACGAAGAAATCGAACTTCGCTTCCCGGCCCTGATGCGCATGGACAGCCCCCGCTTTCAGGTGGGGGCGGCTCCGAGTAGCGCTTTCAAGAAACACCGGCATCTCGCGCCGATGCTGTCACTGGACAACGTGTTCGACCGCGCCGACTTCGAGGACTTCGTAAAACGCGTCGTCCGGTTTCTGGGTCTTGATGAGGCGCAGGCCGCCGCCCTCGCCTTTGTCGGCGAACCCAAAATCGACGGTGTCTCCATCAGCCTGACTTATGAAAACGGGCGGTTTGCACGCGGCACCACACGCGGCGACGGCACGGAAGGCGAAGACGTCACCGCCAATCTGAAGACACTGAAAAGCATCCCTCTCCGTTTGAGGGGTGAAGCGCCGGATCTGATCGAAATCCGTGGCGAAGTTTTTCTGGGGAAGAAAGAATTTCTCGCCATCAATGCCGCGCAGGAAGCTGCGGGAGACAAGCTGTTCGCCAACCCGCGCAATGCCGCAGCGGGTTCCCTGCGCCAGCTTGATCCCAAGGTGACGGCCCGTCGTCCGCTTTCCCTGTTTGCCTACGCCATGGGGTTTTCGTCCCGACCGGTCGCTGCAACCCATTCCGCCTATCTTGACCAGCTTCGCGCATGGGGTTTCACGGTCAATCCGCTTTCCACAAAGCTGGCAGGCATCGCGGAAGCTGAGCCGTTTTTCGACAGGATCGCGCTGGAACGGGCCGAGTTGCCCTATGATATCGACGGCGTGGTCTACAAGATCGACGATCTGGCGCTTCAGGAACGTCTCGGTTTCGCAGGCCGCGCGCCGCGCTGGGCGACGGCGTGGAAGTTTCCGGCCGAACAAGCCGTGACCCGGCTTCTGGCCATTGAGGTGCAGGTTGGCCGCACCGGCGCTCTGACGCCGGTGGCGCATCTCGAACCCGTCAATGTCGGCGGAGTGATCGTCTCACGCGCCACATTGCACAATCAGGATGAGATCGAGCGCAAGGATGTCCGCGTCGGCGATCTGGTACAGATTCAGCGTGCCGGGGATGTCATTCCCCAGATCGTCGCGGTCGTCGCCGAGAAAAACCATGAACGACACGCTCCATTCGTCATGCCGGATCACTGCCCGGCCTGCGGTGCGAGCGTGGAGCGGATTCCGGGCGAAGCGGTCATCCGCTGCACCGGCGGCCTGACCTGTCCCGCGCAGGTCGTCGAGCGCCTGATCCACTTCGTGTCGCGTATGGCTTTTGACATTGATGGTCTGGGCGAAAAAAGCATCACCGAGTTCCATGACATCGGCATGGTGAAAGCGCCGGGCGACATTTTCCGCCTTGAGACGCGCGAAGACGAGATAGCCAAACGGGAAGGCTGGGGCGCGACCTCGGCAAGGAAGCTGTGTCAGGCTATCGAGACTCGGCGGACTATCTCCCTGCCCCGTTTCATCTATGCGCTGGGCATCCGGCGCGTGGGCGAAAACAACGCCAAACTTCTGGCCCGTCATTACGGATCGTTCACGCATCTGCGCGAACGGATGCAGGCGGCGCAGATCATCGGCTCGGAGGAACGTCAGGAACTGGGCGAGATCACCGGGATCGGCACGGCCATTGCTGACGAGATCGTCAGTTTCTTTGCGGAACCTCACAACCAGACGACGCTGGACGATCTTCTGACCTACGTGACCGCGGAGGATGAGATCGTTGAGGCTGGCGGCGTTCTGTCCGGAAAAGTCATTGTTTTCACAGGTTCTCTTGTGACCATGACACGCCCGGAGGCCAAGGCGACGGCAGAACGTCTGGGGGCAAAAGTGACAGACAGCGTCTCAAAAAAGACGGATCTTGTCGTGCTTGGTGCGGAAGCCGGCTCAAAAGCCCGCAAAGCGCAGGAACTTGGTATTGATACAGTCGATGAAACGGGGTGGCGACAACTGGCCGGTCTGCCGGAGGTTTAAAAATCACTGCCTTATTTCTGTAACAGACTCTGTTCGCCGGCAATATTCGTTGCAAAGCGAATTGCCGAAACCGCTACAAGCTGGCATGATGCGGACGCCCGGGAACGGAGCACTTAATAATAACTATAAATTCCCCGCGGACTGTATTCAGGCCTGATTTTCCCGGGAAGGAACAGATGGCCGGAATCACCGCGCTCGGAGAGCGTTGGTCATGACGAAATGGGTTTACAGCTTCGGTGGCGGCCTGAACGAAGGCAGCGCCGGAATGCGCAATCTGCTTGGTGGCAAAGGCGCCAACCTGGCGGAGATGGCTTCCATCGGACTGCCAGTGCCTCCCGGTTTTACCATCACGACCGAAGTATGCTCGGCATACTACGATAACGGCAATGCCTACCCGGCTGACCTTGCAGAGCAGGTCGCGGCGGCCCTTCATCGCGTTGAGAAATCGGTTGGTCTGGTCTTTGGCGACGCCACTGCACCGCTGCTGGTTTCGGTCCGCTCGGGCGCCCGCGTCTCCATGCCAGGCATGATGGATACCGTTCTCAATCTCGGTCTGAATGACGAGACGGTTGAAGGTCTGGCGGCTTCCTCCAAGGACGAGCGGTTCGCCTGGGACAGCTATCGCCGCTTCATCCAGATGTATGGTTCCGTCGTGATGGGCGTGCCGCATCACCGTTTCGAGGATCTGCTGGAGCAGGCCAAGCACGGTCTGGGCGTTACAGACGACACGGCCATCAAGGCTTCCGACTGGCGCGAGATCGTCAAGGACTACAAGGATATCGTTCAGAAAGAGACCGGCAAGCCGTTCCCGAACGATCCGCAGGAGCAGCTCTGGGGCGCCATCAGCGCCGTGTTCGGCTCCTGGATGAACCCGCGCGCCCACACCTACCGCAAGCTGCATGACATTCCCGCAAGCTGGGGCACCGCCGTCAACGTGCAGGCGATGGTCTTCGGCAACATGGGCGATGACTGTGCGACCGGCGTGTGCTTCACCCGTGATCCGTCTACCGGCGAAAACATCTTCTACGGCGAGTATCTGGTCAACGCGCAGGGCGAAGATGTCGTGGCGGGTATCCGCACGCCGCAGCCCATGTCCGCCGCCCGTGCGGCTGCCGATCAGTCTCCGATGGAGAAGGTCCTGCCGGAAGCCTACAAGGAACTCATGCGTGTGCGTGACATCCTTGAAAAGCACTATCGCGACATGCAGGACATCGAGTTCACGGTGCAGAGCAACGTGCTCTACATGCTCCAGACCCGGTCCGGTAAGCGTACAGCAGCCGCTGCTCTCAAGATCGCCATCGACATGGCGCAGGAAGGCCTGATCACGCAGGAAGAAGCCATCCAGCGCGTCCCACCCGGCTCGCTCGACCAGCTTCTGCACCCGACGCTCGACCCGAAAGCCGAGAAGAACCTGTTCTCCCGTGGCCTCCCGGCCTCTCCGGGTGCCGCTGCCGGTGCAATCGTCTTTACGGCTGAAGAAGTCGAAGACCGCGCCGCCAAGGGTGAAGATGTCATTCTGGTCCGTATCGAAACCTCACCGGAAGACGTGCATGGCATGCACGCAGCCCGTGGCGTTCTGACGACCCGTGGTGGCATGACGTCTCACGCCGCCGTCGTGGCGCGTGGTATGGGTCGTGTCTGCGTAGCTGGCGCCGGCGGTATCACCGTCGACTACAAGGCGCAGACCATGACGGTCGGCAATGTCACGCTGAAAGGTGGCGACTGGATCACCCTCGATGGTGGCACGGGCGCTGTCTATGTCGGCAAGGTTGCGACCATTCCCCCGACTCTCTCGGGTGACTTCAGCACACTGATGGGCTGGGCGGATGAAGTCCGTCGCCTGCGCGTTCGTGCAAACGCCGAGACACCGGAAGATGCCGAGACAGCCCGTCGCTTCGGTGCCGAAGGCATCGGTCTGAGCCGCACGGAGCACATGTTCTTCGGTCCGGACCGTATCGGTTTTGTCCGTCAGATGATCATGTCCGACGATCCGGCGACACGCAAAAAGGCGATTGACGCGCTGCTGCCGTTCCAGCGTGACGATTTCTCACAGATCTTCCGCATCATGAGCGGCCTGCCTGTGACAATCCGTCTGCTCGATCCGCCGCTGCATGAGTTCCTCCCTCACGGCGAGACGGAACTTGAGGAAGTGGCCACTGCCCTCGGTCAGTCCGTGGAGTCCCTGCGCGCCCGTCGCTCGGCTCTCTCGGAAGCCAACCCGATGCTCGGTCACCGTGGCTGTCGTCTCGGCATCACCTACCCCGAGATCTATGCGATGCAGGTTCGCGCCATCATCGAGGCCGCTATCGCCGTCTCGAAAGAGACCGGACAGGCCATCGTTCCTGAAATCATGATCCCGCTTGTGGGCATGAAGACGGAACTCGAGGTGACCCGCAAGGCAGCGGAAGCTGAAGTCGCTGCAGTCTTCAAGGAACAGGGCACGACGCTTGATTACCTCATCGGCACCATGATCGAACTGCCGCGCGCAGCGATCACGGCAGGCCAGATTGCGGACGTGGCGGACTTCTTCTCATTCGGCACCAACGATCTGACCCAGACCACACTCGGTCTGTCTCGTGATGATGCCGGTTCGTTCCTGCCCTACTACGTCGATCACGGCCTTCTGCCGAAAGACCCGTTCGTCTCGATCGACCGTGAAGGCGTAGGGGCTCTGGTGCGTATGGGTGCGGAAAATGGTCGCAAGACCAAGTCCAACCTGAAGCTTGGCGTCTGCGGCGAACATGGCGGCGATCCGGACTCCATCGCGTTCTTCGAGAGCGTTGGGCTGGATTACGTTTCCTGTTCTCCGTTCCGCGTGCCGGTGGCCCGTCTTGCCGCAGCTCAGGCTGCCTTGGCGGCTAAAAAGGCAAAAGCCTCATCCTGACTATGAATGGCTTGACCTGAAATCAGTATCGACGGGGCGCTCTGAGCAGGAGGGCCCCGTTTTCGGTATGTGGTAAGAACTGGTCTGGCTGCTTTCCCGAATGAAAACAGAAGTCCAATCCCGAAAACACAGGTTCTCACCATGACCAAACGCAGCATCTGCCTTCATCTGGTTTCCGGCGGCACCGGCCAGACCCTCGACTCGCAGGCCAAGGCGTGTGCGCCGCATTTTCCAGATGTGGAGTTTCATATCCGCCACTGGAATCTGGTCCGTAGCCGGCCGCAACTACGACGGGTTATCGCTGGCATCGCCAGTGAACCCGGTCCCGTTCTCTCTTCCCTGATCGACGCCGGATTGCAGAATGAACTGGTGGAGGGCTGCAAGCGGACAGGGGTCCAGTTGCTGGATGTCATGAAAAATACGCTGACCTTTCTGGAAGGCACGACGGGAACACAGGCTGTCGATGGCGGTCCCGGTGGTCAGTACATCATGGATGAGAACTATTTCCGCCGCATCGACGCCATGCATTATGTGATCGAGCATGACGACGGTCAGCAGACCCGTGAACTCAGGGATGCCGACGTGGTGCTGGTGGGCGTGTCCCGCGCCTCCAAGACACCGACCTGCTTTTACCTCGCCAACAAGGGCATCAAGGCGGCAAACGTGCCTTTGGTGCCTGATACCCCACTCCCTCCGGAGCTTTTTGAACTGAAAAAGCCTGTCATCGGTCTGACCATTGCGCCGGAAGCCCTGCTCGAGATCCGTCGGACAAGACTGAACAGCATGGTGCCCACCAAACAGCATGCTGGCGGCACATCACTGACCCGCACGAGCTATATCGACCCTGATGAAGTCCGGGAAGAACTGATGTGGGCAAAGCGTCTCTGCACCCGCCACGGCTGGCCGATCATCGACATTACAAGACGATCGATTGAAGAAACCAGCGCTGCTGTTCTGGATATTCTGGAGCACCCCAACCCGCTTTCCGCGCCGGGCTAAACGGAAAGAAACTTCCTTCTGGAAAAGCCGCCTTTTTAAAAAAGGCAGCTCTGTCACTTATCCCTAATTCATAAGGATGATTTCAGAAGACCTTTTGGGAATTACTCTTCCTCTTCCGACTCATAACGACGAGGATCAAGCAGACGCCAGTCGCGTTCTTCTTCTGTCGCCGGACGGTCGATGAAATCGTTCAGTTCACCTGAAGACACCCAAGGATTTTCGGTTCCCAGCACTTCCGCGTTTTCACCAAACGAAAACCACGCTTCAAGCGTGTCACGCGCAGAAGCGCCCGGCACACGACAGATTTCTATACTGTCGCGAACATAGGCCCGCGCGAACGCGTTTGCATGCTCGGCATCAAGAAAACCCTTGATGTCTTCGATGATATTATCCTCAGCGCCTCCGGAAAGGTCGAGCAGACGCACAACCGGCCCCGTCTCCTGAGCCGATACCGTTGCGTCTTCACCATTTTCTTCGGCTTCAGTCATGAACGAAACAACTCCTGTGATTCACAATAAACTCATAAGGTAACGGCAATTTTCGGAAACAGGCGATCAGCCCGGATGCAGACGCTTACGCTGTCTTTCTTCCGCTCGACGGAATGACGGTAGAAGAAACTCCCGCCCCGTCTTCACGCTTTCCACTCCGTCATACGTCACGATATCCGCTGTGGCGTAAGTCTCATTCCACAGCTTAGGGATAAAGGACCCAGTCCCGACGATATCGATCGGCGCACTGGCGTCAGCCATACTGGCGCATTTCGTCACCCCGAAACCGGACGACACGACAATCTTCACTTTCTCGAAGCCAGCTTCGTCCAGCACTTCACGCATCCGCCAGATAGCCGCCGCCGAAACGCCTGTCCCGATCAGATTGCGTAATTCCCCTTCCGAACGATAACGACGGATCGCGTCCGGAACATAGCGATCCAGAACAGCATAGGACTCCTGAGGATCGAGTCCTTCCAGAAAGCGTCCGCCATGCGTATCGAGACGCAGGCCCACCCGCCCCGCTTCCGCCAGTTCCTTGAAATGGCGACAGACAGCGAGACCGTCCGTAATCTCGCGCCCATAGTAATCAACCAGCACGGTCAGGTCGGTGTCAGGATAGACCTCGTGGAACATCTCAGCGGCCCGGAGCGTGGAACCGGCATACCCAATCAGGGCATGCGGCATCGTGCCGAACCCGTGCGTCTGTCCAAAAAACGCGGCAGTCGCATCGGTCGCACCGCCAATGAAACCGACAGCACCTTCTTTCTGGGCAGCACGGCTGCCGACAGATGCGCCATAGCTCATCAGTTCCTGCATCTCGTAACCCGCGCAATGGCGGGCTTCCATGGCGAGAAACTGCGCCTTGGGCAGAGACAGCGCCATCTGATAGGCACGATGCGCCGCAACGCAGCACGCGCCCAGCTTCTGGAGCACCAGGGTCTCAAGATCCGTAAGATGGGAAAAGAAGCCCGTGATATAGAGCAGTGGCTCGCCTGCCCCGACCCACTCACCTTCCGTGAAAACCGGCTCGACCAGAATCTCGATACCGCGCTCACGTGCAATATTCTTCAGCCAGTCTTCAACCATCGCGGTGGCGGACAGAACCGGCCGGCGGATAAACACGGCATAGGTCACCACGCAATCACCAAACCGGGAGACGATTTCTTTGGTGCGGTTGAAATAACTGTCAGTGCGAGCCTTGATCGTCGCGTCATCAAGCGCTGTTACGCAGAACGAGGAGCTTACCCCGGAAGACACCTCGGAACGAGGTTCTTTCGGAGGTACGGAAGACGATTTCAAGACCACGAGCTGCCCTTTCCTAAGCATCAGGACCAGATGCACTGTATTATTCTGGACATAGACCTTCCCCGACCACAAGGTCACGGGTCGCAGGAAAGCTCAGAAAGTGACAGGGCGCAGCTTACGACGGGAGAATATTCTCCCGTCATAAACGCTGGTTTGTTCCGGTTAAGCGCCCTTTCGCAGGGTGCGGGCGCGTGAATTCAACTCCTCGGCAATCAGGAACGCCAGTTCGAGAGACTGCTCCGCGTTGAGACGCGGATCGCAGAATGTCTCGTAACGAGCGCCCAGATCGTTCTCCGTGAGCTGATGCGCGCCACCGACGCACTCGGTCACATCCTGACCGGTCATTTCCATATGCACGCCACCCGGCACCACGCCCGCAGCGGTCAGGATGTCGAAGAAGCCCTGCACTTCCGTGAGAATGGCTTCGAACGAGCGTGTCTTGACCTTGCTGGCCGTGGAAATGGTGTTGCCGTGCATCGGATCGGACATCCATGTCACGGTGCGGCCAAGCCCTTTGACCGCCTGCACCAGACCCGGCAGGTGATCCTGAATCTTGGTCGCGCCCATGCGGGAGATCAGGGTAATACGCCCGGCCTCGTCAGCAGGATTGAGTATCTCAAGCAGCTGCTCCAGCGCATCAATCTGCGTTGTCGGGCCGACCTTGATGCCGATCGGGTTACGCACACCGCGTAGGAACTCGACATGCGCGCCTTCCGGTTGACGGGTGCGATCACCGATCCACAGGAAGTGTGCCGAGCAGTCATACCACTCGCCGGACGTGGAATCGACACGGGTAAAGGCCTGCTCATACTGAAGCAGCAGCGCTTCATGCGAGGTGTAGAACTCAGTCTCGTCGATCTGCGGTGCCGTGGTGGAGTTGATGCCGCACGCAGCCATGAATTCCAGCGTCTCGTCGATGCGTTCCGCCAGAGCGCGATAACGCTCGGCCAGCGGAGACCGCTCGACGAAGCCGAGATTCCAGCGGTTGACCCGGTGCAGGTTGGCGTAACCACCACGCGAGAACGCACGCAGCAGGTTCAGGACACTGGCTGACTGGAAGTAGGCCGTCTCCATCCGCTTCGGGTCAGGAATACGATCTTCCGACGTGAAAGCCGGGCCGTTGATGATGTCGCCGCGATAGGATGGCAGCGACACATCGCCGACAGTTTCCGTGTCAGACGAGCGCGGCTTGGCATACTGCCCTGCCATGCGACCGATCTTCACCACCGGCACCTTTGCGCCGAAGGTCAGCACAACCGCCATCTGTAGCAGCACGCGGAACGTGTCACGGATGAAGTCCGCCGAGAACTCGGAGAAACTTTCCGCGCAGTTGCCACCCTGCAGCACGAAGGCGCGACCAGCTGCTGCGTCGGCAAGATGGCCACGCAGACGGCGCGCCTCTCCTGCGAAAACGAGCGGCGGATAGCTCTTCAACCGTCCTTCAACCGCCTTGAGCGTGGCTTCGTCCGGATAGGTCGGCACCTGCTTGATGGGAAACGACCGCCAGCTTTCCGGCGACCAGTTGGCAGCCGTCGTCGGACCGGCTGTCAGGGACGATGCGGAAGGGCTGAGCGTGACACTCATGGTCGGTTCCTGTCGATAAGCGCCGGGCTTTCAGAGACCGGCTGTTTCAGAGAAGCTGATGTTGAAGGGATGCCCACGCAAGACGCGGGTGGAACTTTATGCCGGAGATTGGCGCTGAGTGCAAAAAGCATCTCTGACAAGAGGCAATAAAGCCCAGTTCGGGCCAGTGTTTCTCGACGGATTTTTACGGAAAAAATTCCGGTTCGAGGCCATTTTCTGACCAGTCAACGTGTCAGACCCACCAACAGTTCACAAGCCGTTGTGGTGTGACACGACCTCTTTCGACAACCCTTAAACAAGCCTGTGCACGCACAGAGGTAGCGAAACGAGCGACGGCAGGCAGTAGTCGCATAAAACGCGGATCACGGTAACCAGCCCCAGCAAACCTAAAGTTTGCTCTTTATTTTTTCTTGCAATGATGAATTTCAGAATGAACGGACGCTTTAAAAAGTCATTTTTATATCAATGCATTATTTTGGGGCGGCCTCCTACTGCTCATCAGTCATGCATCCCTGAACTATAAATCCATTATTTCAGGGATGCATACCGGACCCGTTCCCGTTTTCCAGCGAGTAGCGGAAAAGATCACGCCAGTTCCCTGAGTGCTTCAAAACGTCGGGGATATCTGCTCTTCATATGGCTTGCGAGAGCATAGCCACTGATAAAGGTGACGATTACCAGAAAGCCGATCGCCCAGGCGGCGATGGCAGCGTTATCGCCGCCGATGAGAGCCGGAAGGTTGGCAATTGCGATCCATAGACACGCCAGCAGTCCCACAAGCCCTCCGATGGGTGCAATCAGCGTATGCCAGACAGTGCCAAGACCTTTGTTGCGAACGTTAAAGAACACAAGAACCGATATGCAGGTCAAGGAGAGGATCGCCATATAACCCAGCGTTCCGGCTGTTGCGCCCCATGCATAGATCTGGGTGACGGGATCAAGGCCGATCGCCAAAAGAATGAGCAGTCCTACGAACGAGGTGCAGGTCTGAACGAAGGAGGAAACGTGTGGCGATGAGTAATCCGCATGCACACTGGACATTCCGGCGGGCAGCACACCATAGCGGGACATGATGTACTGATACCGTACCACGACATTATGCAGGGCAAGGATGCAGGCAAAAAGGCTTGTTATCAGAAGGACATTCACAATGTCCTCGCTCACCTGTCCCATATAGGAGTGGATAAGAAGCAGGTACATATCGCCCGTATGTTCGTTAGCCATAGGAACGACGGAATTCAGACCAACCCCGGCAACTTCACACCACATCGAGATGACATAAAAAATGCCCACACCGAAGACCGCCGTGTAGGTTGCGCGTGGAATGGTCACGTCCGGTGTGCGGGCTTCTTCCCGAAAGATTACGGTCGATTCAAAACCGATGAAGCAGTAGATGGCAAACATGATGCCCAGACCGGGTGAACCGGAAAGTGCGGCATGAATCGTGAAAGGTTCCGTCGACAAAGACGAGACACCTTTTGTCGCCACGATGACGAGATCAGCTAGCAGCACGACGCCGACTTCCAGCACAAGCGCGATCCCGAGAAAGCGTGAGCTCATCTCGATATGTCGATATCCGAGAAGGCCCACGACCATTACTACGACGATGGAGAGTATCCACCACGGAATGAAAACGCCGAGCGCATTATGCAGCAGTTCGCTTAATGTATAACCGATATAGGCTTCCAGAGCGATGACGATGAAACTGTAGGATGCAGCCGCCATCGTGGCGGAAGCAAGACCGACCTGACGTCCCAACCCTTTCTGGATGTAGGCGTAAAAAGCTCCTGCGTTTGTCACATAACGCGACATGAAGATGAAGCCGGCAGTGAACAGATACATGATGAATGTGGCGATCGCGGCATCAAGAGGCGCCGCGATGCCGTTACCCATCGCAATGATCAACGGACTGTTCGCCGCCATGACAGTCAGGGGAGCAGCCGCAGCCACCACCATCATGACAATGGACATGACGCCGAGATTGCCCTGCAAATTGGTGGAAGCGCTGGTAACAGGAGGAGATGTTGCAGCATTTTTCATCACGATCATCCTTTGAACAGACAGTGAAGTGACGCACTGCGTTTTGATATCGAAACAATAAAGATCAGCGGAACAGTTTTGAGAAATACGATCAGGCCTCTTCGGCGGCCTGCATCAGGCAGGGTAGAAATGTCCCATCGAGATACCGCCTTGTCATATCGAGCGAATCTTCAAGAAAGCCTGGCTCCAGTGCACGCGCTTCAGCTGAGTGCTGATGGGTGGTGAACCATCCGACCATCAGAAGACGACGGAGCATCAGCAGGGCGGGAATAATCTGGATGTCAGCCTCGGACAGAGGACGTATCTGGGTATATCCGCGCAACCAGGACGTGGTGATGGCGTCGATATCCTTGCTGCACTCCATGAACGTACAGGCGCAGGCAAATTCGTACATGTGCCAGCCAAAGCCACAATCATCGAAATCAATGATGCTGGTCTGATCCCCACAATGAAGGATATTGGTCAGCCTCATGTCGCCATGCAGCAGCCCCCAACGGTTGTCCGGACTGCCGTAACGCTCCAGTTCAGCGCGCACCCTGCGATCGGCCGCATCAAGCAACTGCGTCTGCTCAGCCGTCATGTTGCGGGTATGCCGCCAGCAGCCCCACATGGCATTTTCGCCGACAGCCACTTCAACATCCCACACAGGACGTTTCAGGTTTTTGAGTGCGGCATGCCTACTGGTATAATTGTGTAACTGCGCGGAGATACGACCCAGTTCATAAAACTTGTCGGGCAGACCGTCTTCCGACGGCATCCCACCGGGCTGATAGGCGAACAGCACGGCATGTTGCTGCTGCTCCCCCTCACCCGCATGAGCCAGCATGGCCCCATTCTGCGTTGGAATGATCGCTGGCGTATTCAGAATGTTATCAGCCCGAAGATGCTCGATGAAGGTGATTTCCGACAGGATTTCATCCACACTGCGATAATGAGGTCGATGCAGCCTCAGGATAAAAACCTCACCCGTTGGCGTATCGACCCTGTAAACAGCGTTTTCAGAAAAGCTAAGCAGGGACCAGTTTGATTCCGGATCAATACCATAGAGGGGCAGGAAAGGAGCGACATTGTCCTGCCAGTTCCATGAAGTCTGTTCCCAGGCGCGTGCAGTCATGACGCATTCTCCCATCAGAAAGGTGAACTGGCGGAAATGGCGTCTTCCAGCCTTTGCAGGATGTCATCCACCTGCCCGGACTGAAGCAGCAGACCCGGCTTGAACTGGAGCACACGTGGATCGAGTGTGGAGAAGATGGCCCACACGCCGCGCTTGTACAGCTCCCGCATGACAGGCTTCGCCCCTTCCACCGTGGCGAATTCCAGACCGATGATCAGACCCTCCTGTCGGATACCCACGAACCAGTCGGCATGACGACTTCGGATACCCGCCAAGCCTGCTGCAAACTGCGCAATGATCGCCTGCACATTGGCGACGGTTTCAGGACTTGTCGTCAGATCGAGAACGGCATTTGCCACGTAACACCCGACTTCCGATCCGGAGAAGGTGGACATGTGGGCAAAACCGTCCTGCTCCAGCCAGCCGCTGGCCTGCTTTGTCAGCAGCAGCGCACCGAAGGGGTAGATGCCGCCGCCCAGTCCCTTAGAGGTGACTAGAATGTCGGGACGCACATCCTGACGGGAAACGGCCCATAGAGCGCCGGAACGCATCAGTCCGGTTTGCACTTCATCGGCGATGTAAAGCGTGCCGGTCTCGTCGCACATACGGCGGATCTCGGCGAGATAACCGGGAGCCGGAAGAGGAAAACCGTAGGTCGCCGGGATGGTTTCCATAATGACGGCCGCTGCGGGTTCCGCTTTCAGCGCGGCCTGCATGGCGTCAAGATCGTTGAACGGCACCTGCACGAACTCTTCCGGGCGATCCGCAAGGAAAAGCTGGCTGAACCGTTCGTCGCCTGTCGCGACGGCGAGGCCGGTGTGTCCGTGATAGGCCTTGCGGATGGAGATGATGCGACGACGCTTTGTGGCGTAACGGGCGCTCTTGATGGCCAGATCAATGGCCTCGCTGCCGCTGGTGGCATAGGCGACCCGCTCGAACGGCTCTCCGGAAAGCTTGAGCAGCTTCATCGCCAGCGCCGTCCGGGATGGAGACGGAAAATGATGATTGCCGATATCGAAATACTGCAAGGCATCGGTCAGCGCCGCAATGAGATCGGGATTGCGGTGACCGAGATTATAGGTGCCGCCGTTGAGATGCACGTCGATCAGTTCGTGCCCGTCCACGTCGGTCAGCACATAGCCTTCGCGCTTCCCGATCACGAGCGGCACATCCACACTCTGCCAGAACCGGGTCTTGTCGGGATTCCAGAATTCTTCCGACGCGGCGAGAATATCCGCCTTGCTCTCAAAACCGGCCAGATACGGATTGGCCATGACGTCTCTCCCACACTCTCACACATGGCCATCCGCGTGGTGGCCTCATGGAAACAGCGTAGGCATGCAAGGGAGAACGGATAATGACAGACGGGCACAATCTCATGACATCCGACAACGAATGCGTTGCGAAAAAGAAATGAATTGACAGGAGGGCCGCCGCTCTTTCACCCTGTCTTTTCTTGCGCGATCCGGTGGTCGGACGGAGAAGTCCGACCTGCCATCATGGGAGATAGTGGCGGAATGACACGTCTGCCAACTCAGGGACGTTCCGGTTCACCGGCCTCATCCACGACGGTTCTGGCCTCCGTCGTTTATGGGCTGGATGCCTTCATTGCGCGTCTCGGGGCGCAGCCCGTGGATGTGTTTAGCCGATGCGGCCTTGAAGGGCGGCTCAGCAGCACCCCTTCCGAGACGGTTTCTCTGGACGCCTACTGTCGCACGCTGGATTACGCAGCAAGCAAAACGGCAACGGCAAATTTTGGTTTATGGTTCGGCCATCAGTTTGCACCGCGCCGTCTGGGCATGCTGGGCTACGCTGCCCTCTCCTCCTCCATTCTGGGCGATGCACTCGACAATCTGGCGACGTTCTTTCCGATCCATCAGGACAACAGCATCGTCACTCATTCCAGACAGGGTGAGACTGCCCGTCTGGATTATGATGTTGGCGACCCGCTCCTTCACGACCATCGTCAGGATGCCGAGCTGACTCTCGCCGTATTGTGCAACATCATCAGGGATGCCTGCGGCCAGAACTGGACACCTGTAGCCGTGCATTTTCGCAACAAGGCGCCGTCCTGCACAAATGAGCATGAAAAGGTGTTTGGCTGTAAGGTTCTTTTCGGACAGCAGACAAACTCCATCCTGTTTCCATCAGCCAGCCTCGCCACACCGATGCCAGCCGCAGACGGGCTCCTGTTCAGCGCAATCAAGGATGGACTGCTCCAGATACAGGCGCACAAACAGTCACTTGAACAGGATTTTCTGTTGCAGGTCCGCAGCGTTATCCTTGATCTTCTGCCGCACGGTCATCCGTCCATCACACAGGTCGCCGAGCGACTTGGCTGCCCCTATTGGACCCTTCAGCGTCGTCTGGCCGCGAGTGGCTTCACCCACCGGCTTCTGGTGGAAGACGTGCGCCGTCAGCATGCGCTGAAATATCTGCGGAATGGCGAACATTCCGTGTCACAAACAGCGTTTCTTCTGGGCTACAGCGAGGGCAGCGCCTTCACGCGGGCTTTTACCCGCTGGCATGGATGCTCCCCGCGGAGCTGGCAGGGCACGACCGGCCGCTGAACGGTCCTTTTTGGGCGACCGAGCATGATGGAAAATATCTCTTTACACACAGGGACTATTTTTCAAGCACTATGACAGATGCCTACGGGCCCTGAGATGCGTTCCTGCTCATGCGACCATTCCGTTCACCACAGACAGTCGCTCGACTCAAAAAATCAAAAACGCCCCGTTCCTATAAAAAACCTACCGCTCCCCATCGATATAACGAGCCCGAACATGCCGCAGATAATCTTCGGCTCCCAACGGCTTTCCTGTCGCTGCGCTGATAATGTCCTGCGTCGAAGCGCTGCTGCCCCGTTCATGCACCGCAGTCCGAAGCCAGCCCAGAAGATTGCTGAATTCTCCACGCTGGATTTCATTCCCGATATCCGGTAGCGCTGTCTTCGCGGAGGCAAACAATTGCGCCGCCGTCAGTGCTCCCAGCGCGTAACAGGGGAAATAGCCCCACAACCCCAGCGGCCAGTGAATATCCTGCAAACATCCGCGCCGATCGTCAGGAACATCCAGCCCCAGCATATCCTTGATACGGGCATTGAACGCTTCGGGGAGATCTTTTAGCGCCAACCGTCCTTCGATCATGGCGACCTCAAGCTCGTAACGGACGATGATGTGCGCCGGATAGGTGACTTCGTCCGCATCCACCCGGATAAAGCCGGGACTGACCCGTGTCATACGACGATAAAGGTCATCCGGTTTCCATGATCCACGCCCACCAAATGCAGAAGCCATGATCGGCGCTGCAAATGTCGCAAAGGCGCGGGATCGGGTAACCTGCATTTCCATCAGCAGCGACTGGCTTTCATGCAAGGTCATTCCCCGCGCCCGTCCGACCGGCTGCCCCTGCCATTCCGCAGGCAATCCCTGTTCATAAAGCGCATGACCGGTTTCATGAATCACACCGAGAAACGCTGGAAGAAAATCATCGGTCTCATAACGCGTGGTGATACGCACATCATCCGTCGCTCCACCACAGAAGGGATGGGCGCTCACATCCAGACGCCCGCGCGTCATATCGAAACCAACCTGTCGCATCATGGACACGCCAAGTTTTTCCTGATCCGCAATCGGAAAAGGTGCTGATCCCACCGGAGGAATGCCTCCTACGGATGCCTGCTGTTCAAGTACTTCCTGCAACAATGGCGGAAGAGCGCGGGCTAGGGTCTCAAAGATCGGCGTGATGGCTTGCTGCGTCATACCCGGATCGAAACCATCCAGCAGCGCGTCGTATGGTGAAACAGACAGAGCCTCGCCGATCGCTGTTGCGCTTTCGCGTGTCAGATCGAGCACAGTCTGCAAATAGGGCAGCAGACTTTTGAAATCGTTGTCGGCACGGGCCTTGCGCCAGACCATTTCCGCTTCCGATCCAGCTTTTGAAAGCGCTTCGACCAGATCACCCGGCACGGCCACCGCGCGGGCATGAATTCGTTTCATCTCGTTGAGGTTGGCCTGTTTCCAGAAATCACCGTCCGCACTGGCCATACCAAGCCAGTCCGTCACTTCAGGCGCAGTCAGCATTTCATGCTGCAAGCCACCGAGAGTCGCCATAACCGTCGCACGACGGCCAGCAGCCCCTTCCGGCATTATCGTATCGCGATCCCATGACAGAAGACCTCCCGCATCTTCCAGAGCGGAAAGACGTCCGAAAAGGCGATGCAGATGGTCGTACGCGTTCATGGAAAACTCCGTTGAATCATTACCACAAGACTATCACGAACTCTGCGCTCTGTGACCGCGAGGAACGCAAGCGATTTTCAGCCCTGAGAAAAAACCCACTATGAGATCAAAAACTTCTTCTTTATTAACGCCCGATTAACGAACGGTTACAGCTTACCCTTCCCTGTTTTCATTACGTGGAACGTCCTAACGCACGATGCGGATAACGAACATTACAGAGAGGTTTACCTTCCTGAAGACATGGAGCCGGAACTGCCCCGCCGGCTGGAGCCTGCTGATCGCCATTGTTGCAAGCCTGTGTTCAGGCCTCGGTTCGGGATACATGTTTTTCAGACTGGATCACGCCCATGCCACACAGGCACTGGCTTACAAGGATGCCCAGATCGCCATCCTGACAGCCCAGAAACAGGCTGTGGAAGCGCGAGCGAAAGCAGACCAGATCAAGGCGAATGCAGTGTGGCGAGACATTTCTGATGAGGCGCGTGTCTGCCTGCAGAGTGATTTTGTGAACCTCAGAAACGACTTTGAGATCATCACGCTCGCGGGCGATGCGGAAGCGACTTTCATGGCCGACCTGACACAGGGCGTCCTGGAAGGGATCGACCGGAAGGTCCAGCGCTCACAGATATTTTCCGCCCGAGGGATCGGAGAATATTACGTCTACAACAAGAACTCCCGGATTGCTTCCAGCATCGCCGCGACACTGAGTCGCTGCGGCTTCCCTGCCCGCACCATGTCAGCACCGATTACGGCGGCAGGCATCGCCGGACCTCTTCCGACCGGCTTTGACACATCCAGTGCGGTTCAGCTTTTCATCAACACACACAAAAAGCCGCACTTCAGCTACGACTGAAGCAGACGACCATGTTCAGTCGATACGGATCAGGAGCGCCGTGTGACCTGACGGAATGTCATGTTGAGACGGCACTCGCCCGTCAGAGGATGCGAGGATACTGCCAGGGGAGCGACGCCGTGGAACATCATCCGTGATGGACCGCCCCACACCACGACATCGCCATGTGACAACCGAAACCGGCGCACGGGAGCGGCCCGATCAAGACCGCCCCACAGAAATGTCGCCGCCACTCCAAGAGAGACAGAGACAATCGGTATCTCGGCGTCTTCCTCATCCTTGTCCTGATGCAGGGACAGACGCGTTCCGGGACGATACAGATTGAGCAGACCGGCTTGTAGTGGAGGATGCGGAAATCCCGCGGCTTCCGTCGCCTCTTCCACCAGTGACCGGAACACATCAGGCATGACAGGCCATGGCTGACCATTTTCCGGCTGGACAGGCGTGTAGCGATAACCAGATCGATCCGAGACCCAGCCATAATCGCCAAAGGAAGCCATCGCGACGGACATGCGGTGACCACCGGGCGTGACAAGATGTCTGAACGGGGCCTGCCGGACGATATGACGAGCCGCCTCCAGCAGAGCGGGCGCCCGGGAAAGCGCCATGCCGGGGAAAATAAAGGCGCCCGTATCCAGCTGGATACGCTCCTGCGCACCACTGCCTCGCCCGGTCTCGGTTACGTTGAGAAAGTCGAAAAGATCCCCGGTCACTGGCCTTTCTCCTGTCTCATTATCCGCTCCCCCGCTGATAGCACGTCTGCCCGTGATCTATTGCGGTTGTAAGATGGTGGAGGGTAATTGTAGACTGATAGAAATGACCCTGATGATGAGCTGCCCGGTCGCGCGCCCGCAACCCAGCCCTGAGAGATCTGTATCTATGCGTGTTCTTACCAGACTCACCGGCTTTTTCCCAACGGCAGGCCTTCTTCTGCTGCTGACGGCCACCAGCGTGTCCCTGTCCGGACAGGCGATGGCGCAGCAGAGCGACGCCTTGTCCGGTGCCGAAATGATGTCCGGTGACCCGACACGGGAAGACTCCGGTGCAGGCGTACCGACAGGTCGTCATGAAAATCTGCACGTCAAAGGACGCAGGAAGCTGCCGCCCGGATATCAGGATGCGCCTTCAATGGATATACTGCATGGTCCTGATCCCGAGCACGCCCAGCATGTGACACGCGATGCGGTCACAGGGGCCGACCTGTCGAGATTCGGTTCCGCCTATCAGGATTCGGGTCCGACCGGCTCGGGCAGCCTCGGCGATTCCACGGGTAACGGCTGGGTCGCGCCCCGCTGACGGACTATGTCCAAAACAGTTCTGTTCCTCTGAAGACAAGATGACGGACGGATCAAACCGGTCGCCCGGCTGCGTCATATGCAGGTGACACAGCCTCCGCATCCGCTTTCTCAAACTGCTTTTTTCGAAAAAATATAACCGCCATTGCAAGCAAATGCCTGATGGCGACGTTATGCCGTATCTCAGATCATGATAATGATGACCGCAGCTTCAGGTGACCCAGACGCTCATGGCTTCCGAACAGACCCTCGACGACCAACAGCAAGCGCCCCCACCGGACGAAACGCCGCTCGACAGTATTGCCCGCATCCTGCGTCTTACCCTGACCATTGCCGCAGTCATGCTGTCGATCTGGCTGATCGGCGACGTGATCATGGTGGTCTTTGCATCCACCTTGTTTGCCGTGATCCTGCACGGGCTCGCCCGTATGCTGAAACGCTGGACAAAACTGCCTTATGGCGCGGCGCTCGCTATCGTCTGCGTGCTGATGGTCACGCTGACCGTCGGGATCGGCTGGTCAAGCGGCTCGGACATTGTCGCGCAGGCCGCCAAACTGCGCGACGCCCTGACCACACAGGTCTACGCCCTTCGTGACCGGCTTGCGGCATGGCCACAGGGACAGGTCCTGCTGGACTATCTTCCGGCGTCTCTGGGTGGACACGGCGGCGGCGGCGGTACCTCCGGCAGCGGTGGTCTGATGTCGCTGGGCTCGCGGATTGCAGGCTCCATGACCGGATTTCTCGGTTCCGCGTTCGGCGTAATGGGCACGCTCGCCGTCGTGGTTATCGCCGGACTGTATTTCGCGGCGTCTCCCGCTCTCTATGCCAACGGCATCCTCCGACTTGTACCGCGCCACTGGCGTGCACGGGGACAGGAAGTCATGCTTGTCGCGGCAGACACGCTGTGGGCATGGGTTGCGGGACAGGCGCTGGATATGGCCGTCGTCGGCATCCTGTCCGGCATGGGACTGTGGATCATTGGCGTGCCTCTGGCCGTCAGTCTCGGCTTTCTGGCCGCGCTCTGCAATTTCATTCCCTATATCGGTGCGATTCTCGGCGCTGTCCCCGCCCTGCTGCTGGCGCTGTCTCTTGGCCTGCGCGAGACTGCCATGGTGGCCGCGCTCTACGCGGTCATCCAGTTTTTTGAAGGGAACGTGATGGCTCCGCTGATTCAGCGCCGGGCGGTACAGATGCCACCCGGTCTGACAGTGCTGTCCCAGACATTCTTCGGCGGCATTTTCGGCGCACCGGGACTGATCCTCGCCTCCCCGCTAACCGCCATGCTGCTGGCAGTCGGTGACAAACTCGCACCACCGCTCGAAGATGATGAACGTGTCTGAACGTCCTCCTTTATCCCGCCTTGCCGGACTGCTCTGCCTGACAAGTCTCGTCGCCGTCACCGGATGCGCCCGGTACGAACAGACCAAACGCCAGTTCTGTACGCAGGAAAAGCCAGACACCACTCTGCTGCGTCAGCCGACGCTGGCTGACTTCATCCAGAGTTGTGGTCTCCAGTATTATCCCGACGCGACGGGTCAGATAACGCTGCATTACAACCCGCCGCGTCACGACGACACGCTGCCGGTTTCCGCCCCGAAAGCCTTTGCCGTCAGTGATGCCGGTGGCTCGCGGGGACGGCTTTGGTATCTCTGTATGCCTGTTCCCTATCTGGCGTCTCCGGGCAGCCGGGTGGAAAGCACTCTGGCCGTCTGTCGTTATGCCGGATCGGGCGAGGATCGCATGTCGCTGACCTATGATCCGACGGATGCCGCTACATACAGTCCGCGAAACTGGTGAAAGCAGTCCGTTTCGACGCACGGGGATATTCCCCCAACAGTCAGGGCTGGAAAAACGCAATCAGCCTCGCTAAACCGGCGCTATGAACGACGTCGATTTCTCCCTCGCCGGGGCCACTGCTGCGCCCACACAGATTCTGATCGCCCCTCAGGCCGTACTGCGCCAGAAGGCCCGGATCGTGCGTCCCGAGGATATGGATACGCTGAAAGCGACGCTGCCGGGCATGTTTTCAGCCATGTATGCCGCGCCCGGCATCGGTCTGGCAGCCCCTCAGGTGGGCATCAGCCAGCGTTATGTGATTGTCGACCTTGGCGATGCTGAAGACCGCCAGCCGATCGTTCTCATCAATCCCGAAATCCTCACAGAAAGCGAAGTCATGACGCCGCGTGAGGAAGGATGCCTTTCGCTGCCCAACCAGTATGCGGAAGTGGTCCGTCCGGAAGCGGTCCGGGTGCGCTGGACGAACGTGGAAGGCGAACGCTGCGAGCGCGAGGTGGACGGACTGCTGGCGACCTGCATCCAGCACGAGATCGACCATCTCGACGGCGTTTTATTCGTGGATCATCTCTCCACGCTGCGTCGCAACATGATCATGCGACGTCTGGCGAAAGAGCAGAAACTCAAGCACTGAGACTGCACCGGCGAAGTTTTCACATTGCCGGGCGGGCCTGCTCCTGTTCCGGCCTGACTTGCGGAGAACAGACCGATGCGTCTGGCCTTTATGGGCACGCCCGATTTCGCCGTTCCGGCGCTCTATGCTCTCCGCGATGCCGGGCATGAGATTGCGGCCGTCTATACCCAGCCACCAAGGCCGGCCGGACGTGGCAAGGCATTGCGTCTCTCCCCTGTGCATCATGCAGCGGAGACGCTCGGCATTCTCGTGCGCTGCCCGGAAAAGTTGCGGAACAATCAGGAAGAACTGGACTGGTTCGCCGCGCAGAAATTCGATGTCGCCATTGTCGCGGCCTATGGCCTGATCCTGCCGAAAGCGATGCTCGACGCCCCCGAACGGGGCTGCCTGAACATCCACGCCAGTCTGCTCCCCCGCTGGCGGGGCGCGTCTCCCATCCAGAGCGCCATTCTGGCCGGTGACACGGAAAGCGGCGTGACGATCATGCAGATGGATGTCGGTCTGGATACCGGCGACATGCTGTCCTCAGTGGGTGTGCCCATCACAGCAGTGACGACGGCAACCAGCCTGCATGACGAACTGGCAGCGCTGGGCGCGAAGATGGTGGTGGATGTGTTGCGTGAGTGTCCGCAGGCAATCCCACAGCCTGAAGAGGGCGTGACCTACGCCGCTCGTCTGACGAAGGAGGATGGGCGCATCGACTGGACGCAGCCTGCGGAGACCATCGACCGACAGGTCCGCGCCCTGACACCTTGGCCAGGCGCTTTCACCACGCTGGATGACGTGACTCTGAAAATCGGCGCAGTTGAGATCGAGGCAAAACGCTCAAGCACGCCGGGCACGGTTCTGGATGACCGCCTGACTGTGGCGTGCGGCGAGGACACAGCCCTCCGCATCTGCCGGATTCAGCGCCCCGGACGCGGCATGATGGACGCAGAGGCGTTTCTGCGTGGACAGCCCATGACGGTCGGCACGCGCCTCGGGTCATGACTGACGACTCCACGCCGGCGTTTTTCAGCCAGAGCCATGCGCCCGAAGACCGGCAGCGCTGGGCCGTCAAAATAGAGTATGACGGCACCGGTCTGGTCGGCTGGCAGCGGCAGAAAACCGGCCTGTCCGTGCAGCAACTATTGGAAGAAGCGGCCTCACGCATGGCTGGGGGACGGACCGTTCCCAGCATCACTGCCGGTCGCACTGATGCGCGCGTCCATGCCACCGGGCAGGTCGCGCATCTTGATTTCCCCATCTCTCTACCGCTGAACCCTCGCGCAGTGCGGGACGGTCTTTCCTACCATCTCAAACCACATCCCGTGGTAGTCCTGCAGGCAGCTTCCGTCGATCCGACATGGAGCGCCCGCTTTTCAGCAACCCGTCGTCGCTATCGCTACAGGCTTCTGAATCGCCCATCCCGCCCCGGCATCGAAGCCGGTAGAGTGTGGCATGTGCGCCATCCGCTCGATGTCCCGGCCATGCACGCCGCTGCGCAGAGTCTGCTGGGAACGCACGATTTCTCGACATTCAGGGCGGTCGCCTGTCAGGCGAGGAGCCCCGTCCGCACACTCGATCGACTGGATGTCACCCGTGGTGGCGAGATGATCCTGTTCGATGTCGAAGCCCGTTCCTTCCTGCATCATCAGGTGAGGAATCTGGTCGGTACGCTGCAACTCGTCGGTTGTGGCCGCTGGGATGCTGAAAGACTACGCACGGCTCTGGAGGCGCGTGACCGCTGCGCTGGTGGCCCAACAGCCCCTTCCGAAGGCCTGTATCTGGTGGGCGTGGATTACGATCCTGATCCGTTTGGATGATATTGAGAGTCTCTGAATCAGGTCTACCTATGGTAAAATGTCACAGTTTGCTCTCTTCTATCCATTCATGAGGCATTGTGGGAATAGATGAGACCATATTGCAACCATATCCACTTTCCATTTTATTTAAAGAGCCTTTCAAAATCGTGGATTGGCACTTTGAACCGACAAGTGTGCAAGTGACGCGCGTGAAAGCTCGATTGGGCTCAGGTCCATTCTTTAAGATGGAAGATAAAGCTTGCTGCGATATAGATTGCGGCCATGAAAGTGTGAGCACATCGGTCGTATCTGATGACGACGCGCCGCCAGTCTTTCAGCTTTGCAACCATGTTTTCGATGAGATGGCGCTTTTTATACAGATGGCAGTCGTAAGGTGGCCCTGATTTCCGGTTCTTCTTCGGAGAAAAACAGGCAATAATATTCCGTTCTGCGGGAGACAGCCCGATTTTATTGCTGTCGTATCCCCGGTCCCCGATGACTTCTTCTGTCCCATCGGGAAGATCGCTCAGAAGAATGTCTGCCCCTTTGAAGTCACTCAACTGGCCCGCTGTCAGATGCAGCCGAACCGGTCGTCCCTGACCATCACACATGGCATGGAGTCTTAAGTTCAGTCCGTCCTTTGTCTGTCCGATATGGCGAGGAAAAGCCCGTTGCGAATTACATACACGATCCCGCTCAAGGATATGTCGATCGTCCATACATGGCCCCCCATGCGCCAGCGGGAAAACGACCTGATCCTCTCAATCTGGCGTTCAGACAGCCAAGACACATCACCCACAGCTTCACCTCCATTATGAAGACTGTGAATCACAACAGAATGATCAACTTAATGAATTAATAGGCCTTGAGTCCAAGTTTGGATCAGTCACTCCACTCCTTTCTACCGAAAAGAACGAATCTACTTGCCAATTCTTCCATCATATTGAAAGACACTTCAAGAAAATTATACCGAAGCCAATTTTGCTTCCCTTGCTTTTTCTATCTGAATACCGAGAGATCTGCCAATCTTTTGCGATGGAGTTTCGATATATTTGTTAAATATAACAGCAACAAAAATAGCCACAAAAAACGAAACAAAAACACTGGAGGGATACGAAAGAAAATTATCAAGCAACCTTATACACACAGCGTATACTATAACATGAGTAAGATATAAACTATAAGATATTTTTCCCAACCAAACCGCAAACCTACTATCAAGTAATTTAGTTACAACCCGAAAATCAAAACAAATACATACAAGAGCAAATGAAGAAATAGAACTCACAAATAGAAGCATAAAATTCCTTGCACTATAATTTGCTCCAGCCGTTTCCGGATAAACACACATACCAAAAAGAGAAAAAATTAAAATTAAATATTTATATTTTTTACCAATATTATTCATATTTGATTTTATTTTTTCATAATTCAATGACATTATCGCACCAAAAGAAAACATGTATGTATACGATAAGCTTGATATTATTGAGGACAATATATGAATACCAAAAACATGCCTATTTATAAAAATCATCGAAAAACTCAATATCACAAAAGTAAATACAGATAAATATCCAAACCTAAAAATTAAATAAAAAATAAATGGAAATATAAATGACTGCCGCATCTCAACTATAAGACTCCACATTGGATTATCCAATGTAGTCATAGATCCATCCATAATTAAATGATGGAATAATGTTTTAATGGTAGAAGGATCATTCCATGTATAATCATTAAACCAATAAGATGCACTTGGAACCTCTCCCCCAAGAAGCAGATAAAAACAAAAAGACACTATTATAGCTACAGAAAATGGGAACCATATTCTAAATATTCTTTTTATTATATACGAAAAATAATCAAAATTATCATTTTTAACAAAAGAAATACCAAGCACAAAACCACTCATTACAAAAAACAAAACAACCATCGATGGACCGGAAGTAAGCAACCTCAATGGTGTGAGATAAGTCCAGAACATAAAACTACCCACAGGGTACGAAAATAATGTCTTATAATCCTCTAAGGTACCCGGAAAACATAATAGAGTATGATGGAATACAACAATAAGCGCGGCTATTCCTCTCAATCCATCCAATGATTTAACGTGCATAACATCCCCATTTCCAGCCTGAAAGTGAGTTATATGACTCACAAAAAGACGTAACATAATTGGAAAATAGACTTTTATTCAAAGAATAATCATCAAAACCATTTTCCTGCATATCCAAGCACTTCTACACAGCCTGTATTCTTCAGTTTTTTCGTCTCCGACAGCCTGATATTACATAATTTTTACGTAAGAGAAAGAGGATGCCAACATTAGTTGAAGATCAGAAATCACCGTAAAATACAAATGTAGGGTAGTCTTCACTCCTGCAAAACGACTGCCTGTGTTCACCATCAGCCTCAGCAATCTTTTTTTCTCTCATCGTGAACCCGCATCTCCCTCTTGCGTCCCGCCGCCGGTTCAGTCAAACCAAGCCTTTACTTCAACTTGCGCTGGTCACGGGATTATCGGGACTGGCCAATCTTGCGCTGTCAACGGCAAGGGCCTGAAGACCTCACATGATCTCCCTTTTCATCGGCCGACTTATCGTCCTGTGCGCCAAGCGCGCTTCTCTCGTCGTCGCATTTTTCATGCTGCTGGCCGCGACGTCCGTCTGGGTGAGCTACAATCACCTTGGCGTGACCACCGACACGGACAAGATGCTGTCCGACAAGCTGGCCTGGAAAAAACGCTCTGACATGATGGGAAAGCTGTTCCCTCAGAAGGACAATCTTCTGGTTGCGGTCATCGAGGCCGATCTGCCTGAAGAAGGACGCGCCACGGCGCGCGCTCTGGCCGACAGACTGTCCGGAGATCACGATCACTTCAATTATATCCGCCTGCCGGATGACAACGCCTACCTCAACCGCAACGGGCTGATGTTTCTCGACCAGAAGGCTCTCTCCAAGGTTCTGGACGACACCGTTGCAGCCCAGCCTTTCCTTGGCGCTCTGGCAGCCGACCCGTCGGCGCGCGGTCTGTTTGACTCGCTCGGGCTGATCGCAGAAGGCGTCAAACGCGGTCAGGCCAATATGGCTGGCTTTCAGGCTCCCCTGAACGGCTTCGCCAACAGTCTCGAAGCGGCGGCGAACGGGCATCCTGAATTCCTGTCATGGCAGCAGCTTCTGGCCGGAAACCTGACAGATCTGGCAGGCCGCTACCAGTTCGTGATGACCCAACCAAAGCTGGATTACGGTTCATTCCAGCCGGGCGGCGCAGCGTCCGACGCCATTCGCGCCGCAGCGAAAGGTCTTGAATTCGTAAAAACAGGTCATGCCCATGTTTATCTGACAGGCGATGTGCAGATCAGTGACGAGGAATTCGCCACCGTTGCCGATGGCATGGTCGCGGGCCTGCTGGGTTCACTGGCGCTCGTCATCCTGTGGCTGACACTGGCCGTGCATACATGGCGCGTCATTGTGCCAATCGTGATCACCCTGATCACCGGCCTTCTATTGACGACTGGGTTCGCGGCTGTGGCTGTCGGCACACTGAACCTGATCTCCGTGGCGTTCGCCATTCTGTTTGTCGGTATCGCCGTGGATTTCGCGATCCAGTTCTCGGTGCGTCTGCGTGGTCAGCAGCCGACGCAATCCGGCGAAGCGGGACTGGAAGAAGCGCTGTTCAAGACCGGTGAAGAAACCGGTCACCAGATTCTGGTGGCAGCTCTGGCGACAGCCGCCGGCTTCCTAGCCTTCACCCCCACAGCGTTTCTGGGCGTGGCGGAACTAGGCCTGATCGCCGGTATTGGCATGCTGGTGGCGTTTGTCTGCACCATCCTGCTGCTGCCCGCCCTGTTGCGGCTTTTCCGTCCATCGGTTGATCATGCACGGACAGGTTATCTGTTCATGAAGCCTGTGGATCGGACGATCCGCCACTGGCGCAAGCCGCTGCTCGCTGTCTTCGCTGTTGTCGCCGTTGCGGGCATTGTCCTGATCCCCGGCCTGAAATTCGACGGTGATCCGCTGCACACCAAGGATCCCAAGTCCGAAGGTATGCGGACCCTGCATCTGCTGATGAGCAATCCGGTCTCGTCGCCCTACAGCGCCGAATATCTTGCGCCCAATCTTGATGCCGCCAAAGCCATGTCGGACAAGGCCGGAAAGCTGCCCGGCGTGCATGACGCCATGTGGCTCGGCTCCTATGTTCCGGAAGATCAGGAGGCTAAGCTGGCGTTGATTGAGGATGCCGCACAGATCCTGATTCCCGGCCTGACCGTGCAGAACCCGCAGGCAGCCCCTGACGCCGCCGCCGTCAAGGCGTCCGCAGCGTCCGCAGCCGCTGCGCTCTCGGGCATTCTGAAGGACCTCGCTCCCACCGACCCGCTGCGTCGCATTCAGGCCGCACTGGCCAAACTCGCAACGGCGCCTGACGCACTGGCCATGCAGACCAACGACGCGCTGGTTCGTTTTCTGCCGATGCAGCTGGACTCGCTGAGAGATGTGCTGTCCGCGCAACCGGTGACCCTCAAGGATGTGCCGGACGTCATCAAACGGGATTATCTGCTTCCGGATGGGCGGGCTCTGGTGGAGATTCATCCCAGCGGCCTGATGTCGAAGCCCGGTGCTCTCCATACCTTCGTCAAGACAGTCCGCCCGCTTTCGCCTGACATGGCCGGATCTGCCGTGGATATTGTCGAAAGTGCAAAGACCATTGTCGGGGCATTCAAGACGGCGGCGATTTCCGCGATCATCATGATCGCGATCATCCTGCTGTTCGCGCTGCGCAAGGTTCTGGATATGGGGCTTGTTCTGGCTCCCCTGCTGCTCTCGGCCCTGATGACCGTCATTCTGATCCGAGTGGTCCCGGAGACCCTGAACTTCGCCAACATCATCGCGCTTCCACTACTGCTGGGCGTGGGCGTGTCGTTCAACATCTACTTCGTGATGAACTGGCGAGCGGGTGTGCAGTATCCCCTCGCTTCGCCAACCGCACGCGCCGTGCTGTTCTCGGCCCTGACGACCGGCACAGCCTTCGGCTCACTAGCGCTTTCGCATCATCCCGGCACCGCCAGCATGGGACGTCTGCTGCTGCTCTCTCTGGGCTGCACCCTTCTGGCGACGCTGGTGTTCATTCCGGCCCTGCTGCCGAAGCGGTCAATCGATCAGGAATAGAAAGAGTTTTTCGCTAAGAATTGGAAAAGGCGAGGACTTCGGTCTTCGCCTTTTTTATTGTGCTGACAATTGGGTAAAAACGGAGAAGACATGTTTGCTGTTCTTGGGGCATCCGGCCATGTTGGAAAGGCTGTAACGGAGCATCTTCTGCAACAGGGCCTTCCCGTAACAGTTGTCATCCATAACCCGCAGAAAGCCGCGGACTGGACAAGGCGAGGCGCTTCTGTTGCTGTGCTTGATATCCACGACACTGAAGCTCTGGCACAGGCACTCAAAAGCGTAGAACGTGCTTTCCTGCTTAATCCACCAGCCAGCCCCTCCCTGAACACGGACCAGGAAGAGCGAAAGACCGTGAGATCAATCCTGCAGGCTGTCAGCAAGACGGATCTTAAAAAGATTGTCGTTCAGTCCACATACGGCGCTCAGGAAGGCGCTCATTGTGGAGATCTGGGTGTTTTGTATGAGTTTGAACGTGGCGCACAGCAATCCTCCATCCCACTGTGCATCGTGCGGGCTGCTTATTATATGAGCAACTGGCTCCCTTCTCTGGCTTTGGCGAAACAGGAGGGATGTTTCCCCAGCCTGTTGCCCTCAGGCCTCAAGGTCCCAATGGTCGCTCCACAGGATGTGGGAAAACTGGCTGCACAATTATTATCTGATCCAGTCAGTGAAACCGGAATCCATAATATTGAAGGACCAGAATATTATTCGGCCCTTGATGTAGCAAGAAGCTTTTCAAAGCATCTATCAGGCGACTTTGCCGTCGATGCCGTTCCACCATCAGACTGGCATGACTACTACAGGACACACGGTTTTTCTGAGGAAGCCACCCATTCGTATGCCAATATGACCGGAATTTTTGTTGAGCAGCGTTATGAAATGCCCGAGAACGTCGTTAAAGGTGAAACAACGCTTTCGGCTTATTTTGACAAAGAAATTTAACTCTTTACGTCTGATATAATTGTTTATGCGCTCACCCCCTATGCTGTTGATCGAAAGAACAGGATACTACTCATCCAATGGGACAAGTGCCTTACGATCCCTTCATATTTATGTGTTATTTCCAATAACTGAATATTCATCAATTCAAAGGCAATTTTTGAGTGTGACAAGATCTATTGCCCTGCCCAGCTTCGGGCTGTCTGTTCTTTCCGGTCTTTGCCTCTGTTCCCAAATGACATTGGCACAATCCGTCAATCTGGAGGCGCTTCATCTTTCCTATGACGGATATTGTGAGACGGTTTCGCAGGCTTTAAAGAACTATGAGCCAAGCACACCCGATGCCGCAGAAGCCAACAAACGCTGGTGGAACGGAGCCATGGCAGGCGGAGGCATACCGCCTTACAATATCCAATATGACCACTACCGTATCATTGATGAGTTTTTTGACGCTTGTCGTTCCAATCCACACACTCAGATCAAACCCATCATGAGGAATATTGGTCTTCAGCATAGATGGATTCTGAATTAGGACGCCACAGACAGGATATTTCGAGCGTCAAGTGTCATGAGGGTCAACGCTATGAAATCCGTATGTTTCATAGCGGGTTTTCATAACTCCATTTTCGACATCAACAACCATGAAGCCTTCCGGCGTTCCATAGCGTGTTCCATGCCACCAGTTGCCGCTCACAGCACCGCCGGTGATATAGGGAACACCATGCCATTCGATCCGCTCAAGGATATGAGTATGTCCCTGTAGAACGCCGATAATATTATATCGATCGAATAACGGCAGCACGTCATAGGCATTTCTCACGCTCATGACATGATGTTTCGGCAGAACAGCCTGTGGCGCGGCATACTCGGCGGCGGCAGTCACCAGCGGGATATGCGTGACGACAATGATTGGCATTCCAACAGGTTGCGCCGCGAGATCCCGTGCCAGCCAGCCAATCTGGGCGTCATCGATCCTGCCTTCATAACCACGATCTTCCGTGATCCCGATTGAGTCCAGCACAACAATATGGACGCCCTTGTGATCAAACGAATAATAAAGCTGCCCGAAATTATCCTCGAAAAACTTCTTTCCATATAAAGGATCAGTCGGTTCCACACCGCTTTTCGTATAAACACCGAAACAGTCATGATTCCCGATCGTATGATGAACAGACAGAGAAAGGTCCTGCGCCGTCCTTTTGTAAAGATCGATCAGCATTGAGGCTCGTCCGGCATTCACGCCCAGCGCGTCAAACACATGGTCTCCACCCTGAATGGCAAAATCTGCTCGGATGGAACGGGCTTTTGCAAAAGCCTGATGACAGCCACCAACCGCGTTCAGCTCCGGCTGAAGATGTGTGTCTGTGATGAACAGAAAGGAGAACGGCTTGTGAGGCCGCAGAGGGGGGCGGACGGGAAGAGCCGCCTCTGCACCAATCGTCCTGATCAGACCCGCACCACCCGCGAGCGACAGAAAAGTTCTTCTGTTGAGATGAAACATTCGGGCCGTCCTCTTCCTGTCCACGCACGGCAAGACTGAAAAACCAGTCTGATCAGAATCCTGCCTCCATTCAAGCATGTCACAAATGCTTCATCTCTCGCACTGACAGCCGGAAAAGCCCTATCGCCCGCTCGGCACGAGACCGTTTGATGGGGAAGTTTCTGAATGGGTTCTGTTACGCGGCGACATTCGCTATCTGAAACAATCAAACAGGAACGGAATGACAGAATGAACAAGGCTCTGATCGCCCTTGCCCTCGGAGCGTTCGCTATCGGCGTGACGGAATTCACCCCCATGGGTCTGCTTCCTGTTCTGGCGCATGGCGTCCACAGCAGCGTGCCGCAGGCGGGTGGACTGATCAGCGCCTATGCCTTCGGCGTTATGGCAGGCGCTCCGGTCATTACCCTCTTCCTCGCTCGGTATCCGCGCAAATATGCGTTGATCGGGCTGATGATCCTCTACACCGTGGGCAATCTGACAGCTGCTGCCAGCCAGACTTACATGGAACTGCTTCTGGCCCGTGTTTTCACCAGCTTTTCGCACGGCGCGTTTTTCGGACTGGGGGCTGTCGAAGCGGCGAGCCTTGTTGATCGTTCCAAACGGGCCAGCGCCGTCGCCAGCATGTTCATGGGTCTGACGATTGCGAATATCCTCGGCGTGCCCGCCGCCACATGGATGGGCGACACGCTGGGCTGGCGTCAGGCGTTCATGGCGATCTCGCTACTTGGTCTGGTCGCGGCAACCGCGCTGTCCCTGTTCCTGCCGCTTGCCGAAGCAGGCCCCCGTCCGAATGCAGCCGCTGAACTGAAGGTGATGGTCCGACCCAACGTGCTGATGGCGCTGGGGCTTACGGTTATCGCCGCCGGTGCGATGTTCGAACTCTACACCTATATCGTTCCAATGCTGGAAACCGTCACCCACGCCGGTCCCACACTGGTGACCACTGCGCTGATGCTGATCGGCGTCGGATTCAGCGTTGGGAATATCGTGGGCGGAAAGGCCGCCGATATCTCACTGACAAAAACGCTGCTCATCTTCTTCCCGATCCTCGGCCTGATCATGCTCGTCTTCCCCATCGCAGCACAAACGCCCGCTGGTGCTCTGATCGGCGTCTTCGTGTGGGGTATCGCCTGCTTCTCGCTCACCCCTGCCCTTCAGATGCGCACGATGCAGGCCGCGCACGAAGCGCCGGGACTGGCGTCTTCCATGAATATCGGCGCTTTCAATCTTGGCAACGCGCTTGGAGCGGCTCTGGGCGGCAGTGTTCTGTCGCTGGGACTGGGGTATTTCATGGTGTCGGCGCTTGGCCTGGGTCTGGCCGCGATTGGTGTTGTTATGGTGCTGTTGTCCAGTCGGGGAAGGCTGTCGCCGGAGGCTGTGTGAAGCTTCCGCAGCAGCCTTAGCCATAAAGAATCTGCAAGTGTCTCCCGTTCATACAGAGGGAGGAGCCAGTTATCTGGAACGTAGAAGCGGCAATTTTGGCGGATCAGCGTTGCATTGGGCCATTGTGTTCTGGTTGCCCCGCAAATACTTCAACATATATTGTCTCAATCGACGGATTGTCGTGGTGTTGTCTTTCTCTTTTCTGACCCGAACACAGCCTTTGTTGTCTCTTCCTGCTTTCAAACAGGCCAACAAACACATAGCGATTATTTTAATGCATGGCGTCTCTTGTCACCATCGCTCGACAACTTATGCTTGTGTCCCATTGTCATGTGAAACCCCTCCCAGAGGAGCATCGGTCCATTGGCCACGCCTCAAGCCGTCGATACCAAACTGACTCAGGCCGCAATTTTTATGGTCGCCACCCTCAACGATGGCGTCTCCGCATCAGCTGCCATCCAGATACGTGACCTGCTCGGTGATCTTTCCTCTCTGGTGCGTGGCGTAGGATTTCGCATCCCTGATGGACGTCTGAGCTGTATCACCGGAATCGGCTCCAACGCTTGGGACTTTCTGTTTGGCGCTCCACGTCCGAAGAATCTGCATCCGTTTCAGGAGATCCATGGAGTGCACGTCGCTCCCTCGACACCCGGCGATTTCCTTTTCCATATTCGCGCAACCCGCATGGATCTCTGCTTCGAACTGGCCAGCGTGATTGTCTCGCGTCTGGAAGGCGTGGCGACGATTACCGATGAGGTGCATGGGTTCAAGTATTTCGACGAGCGTGATCTGCTCGGTTTTGTCGATGGCACGGAAAATCCCTCCGGTCAGGCGGCACTCGACGCAACGCTCATCGGTGATGAAGATCCTGCCTTTGCTGGCGGCAGCTATGTCATTGTTCAGAAATATCTGCATGACATGAAAAAATGGAACGCAATGCCGACCGAGACGCAGGAAGACGTCATTGGCCGCAAGAAGTTGTCCGATATTGAACTCGCCGACAGCGCCAAGAAAAGCTACGCCCACAATGTGCTGACGAACATTGAAGAAAACGGGCAGCAGCTTCAGATTCTTCGTGACAACATGCCATTCGGCAAACCCGGTCAGGGCGAGTTCGGCACCTACTTCATCGGCTATTCCCGCTCTCCGGCACGAACGGAGCAGATGTTGCAGAACATGTTCGTGGGAAAGCCGCCCGGCAACTACGACCGGCTTCTCGATGTCAGCACAGCTGTCACCGGAACGCTGTTCTTCATCCCGACATCCGATTTTCTGGATGGCGCTCCTGACCTTGCGCCGCCCGACAGCGCACCCGCAACACCAGAGAAGCAGCCAGACCAGACCGACACCTCCCTGAGCATCGGCTCATTGAAAGAGGACCATTGATATGAACAATCTTCATCGCCATCTCGCTCCCATTTCCGGTGCTGCCTGGAAGGAAATTGAAGAGGAAGCCTCGCGCACCCTTCGACGCCACCTTGCGGGACGGCGCGTAGTCGATACGT